>NZ_QDKQ01000067.1 GCF_003116815.1 Caulobacter endophyticus | reverse complement strand
GGGCCAAGGCCATCAAGCCCTGGACCGACGCCTACAACCTCGTGCGTCCACACTCCGGCATCAAAGGCCTCACCCCTTGGCAGCGCGTGAACAACCTTCTTGGAAACGACATCTAGACCCTCTCCCCGAAGCGGGAGGTGTCGCCGAAGACGACGGAGGGGGATGTGGCCTCGAAGCCGGCAATCGCCTCAACGTCAGTAGAGACTTCCCCCTTCGGCCCTACGGGCCACCTCCCTCTTCGGGGGATCTTCGCGCGCGCCCTCCACCGCCCGTTAAGTCGTGACCGGTAAAATTACCGCCATGACCAAGCCCCGCGACGCCGTCTCCGCCGAACAGCTGGCCACCTTGAGCCACGAGTTCCGCACCCCCCTGAACGGGGTGCTGGGCATGGCGCGTCTCTTGGAAAACACTCGCCTGACCGCCGAGCAGCGCTCCTATGTCGCCGCCCTGCGCGAGAGCGGCGACCACCTGCTCTCCCTGGTCAACGACGTGCTGGATTTCGCCCGCCTGGGCGCCACCGCGCTGGAACTGCATCTGGCCCCGGTGAACCCTGAGGACCTGCTGCGCCAGGTGGCCGAGCTGATGAGCCCGCGCGCTCACGAGAAGGGCATAGAGATCGCCTGGGCGGTCGAACGCGGCCTGCCGCCGCTGCTGGCCGACGAGGGACGCCTGCGCCAGGTGCTGCTGAACTTCGCCGGCAACGCCGTGAAGTTCACCGAAAGGGGCGGCGTGCTGATCACTGCCCGCGACGCCGGCGGCGGTCGCGTGCGCTTTTCGGTCGCCGACACCGGCCCGGGCGTCGCCCCCGAGGCCCGCGAGAAGATCTTCGAGGCCTTCGTCCAGACCGATCCGTCGCATCAGGCCCAACTGGGCGGCGCGGGCCTGGGCCTGGCCATCGTCGCCAGGCTGGCCGGCGCCATGGAGGGCGAAGCCGGCGTGGGAGAGAATCCGGGCGGCGGCGCCGACTTCTGGTTCGAGGCCCCGTTCGAGCGCCATGACGAAATCCCGCCAGCGCCGCCCCTGGAGGGCCGGTTCGTCGCCGTGGTCTCGCCCAATCCCGTGGTCCGCGAGGCCGTCGGCGCCCAGGCCATCGCCAGCGGCGCCTGGGTCAGGAACCTCGCCGGCCTGGACAAGGTCGAGACCCTGCCGCCGCAGACCGTGCTTCTCGTCGACGCGGCCCTGGCCGGTCCCGACCGTCCGCTGGCCGCCCCGGCCGGCCGCGCGGCCGTCGCCCTGCTGACCCCCGACCAGCGCGACCTGATCCCCAACCTCTCCAAGGCCGGCTTCTCGGGCTACCTGATCAAGCCGCTGCGCCGCGCCTCGCTGGCCGCCCGCGTCCTGGCCGCCAAGCCGATCGACGCGGCGCTGGAGGCCCTGGTCGCCCCGGCCGAGGCCGAGGACGACCGCATCGCTCCGGCCGCCGCCCCTGGCGCCCGCGTGCTGCTGGCCGAAGACAATCCGATCAACGCCCTCCTGGCCCGCACCCTGCTGGAGCGCGAGGGCTGCACCGTCGACCGCATCGCCAGCGGCGACGAGGCCGTGGCCGCCCTGTCACGCGGTTCCTACGATCTGGTCTTCATGGACCTGCGCATGCCAGGCCTGAACGGCCTGGACGCCACCCGCGCCGTCCGCGCCAAGGGCGTCGACACCCCGATCCTGGCCCTCACCGCCGACGCCTTCGACGAAGACCGCCGCCAGTGCCTGACGGCCGGCATGGACGACTTTCTCGTAAAGCCGCTGACGCCGGCCGCCCTGCGCGAGGCCCTTTCCCGCTGGACCGGCCCCGACCGCCCCCGCCGCTGGACGAACGACGCGACGCGCGCCAAGGTCGCCGGCTGACGGGACGGTCCCAGCCTCCCCGTCCACTTCGGGGAAGACCATGACCGAGCAGACTACCGAGACGGCCGCCACCGACGCGGCCAAGCTCGCCCGCAAGCCTCACGGCTGGCGCGACGTGCTGGCCGCCCTGCGCGAGCCGCGCGTGCTGGTCACCCTGCTGCTGGGCTTCTCGTCGGGCCTGCCATTCATGCTGGTGGGCAACACGCTGGGCTTCTGGCTGCGCGAGCAGGGCATCGAGCTGGCCGCCATCGGCTTCCTGTCGTGGGTGGGCATAGCCTATTCGCTGAAGTTCCTGTGGGCCCCGATCATCGACCGGGTGGACCTGCCGCTGCTGGGGCGGCTGGGACGCCGGCGCGGCTGGATGGTGCTGACCCAGATCGTCGTCGGCCTCGGCCTCTTCGGCATGGCCGCCGTCGGCCCGGGCGGCCACCTGTGGACCTTCGCCCTGCTGGCCGTGATCACCGCCTTCGCCGCCGCCAGCCAGGACACCGTTGTCGACGCCTGGCGGATCGAGCGGGCCGAAAGCCCCGACGACCTGGGCCTGCTGACCGCCGCCTTCCAGTTCGGCTACCGCGTCGCCATCCTGGCCACCGACGCCTGGATCCTGGTGGCTGCCGCCAAGCTCGGCTGGCCGACCTCATACCTGCTGTGCGCCGCGGCCATGGGCATCGGCCTGGCCGCCACCCTGTTCGCCGCCGAGCCGGCCCGCACGCCCGCCGCCGCCAGCGGCGTGGCCGCCGCGCCGCTGTGGACCCCGCGCGGCTTTTTCGACGCCGTCGTCGGCCCGTTCGTCACCTTCTTCCAGACCCACGGCCCGATGGCGCTGCTGATGCTGTGCACCGTGGCCCTCTACCGCCTGCCCGACTTCTTGATGGGACCGATGGCCGCCCCCCTCTACACCGACCTGGGCCTGGCCAAGGAGATGATCGGGGCAGTGCGCACCTCGTTCGGCCTGGTCGCCACTTTCGTCGGCATCGCCCTGGCGGGCCTCAGCGCGGTGAAGCTGGGCTTCGAGAAGACCCTGGTGCTGGGCGCGGTGCTCGGTCCGGGCTCCAATCTCGCCTTCTCGGCCATGGCCCTGGCCGGACCGAACATGCCGGTCTTCATCGGCGCCATGATCGTCGACAACGTCTCCACCGGCTTCGCCGGCGCGGCCCTGGTGGCCTACATGTCCAGCCTGACGAGCCTTGGCTACACCGCCACCCAGTACGCCCTGCTGTCGAGCACCTACGCCATGCTGGGCAAGTTCCTGAAGGGCTTCTCCGGCGCGGTCGTCGAAGGCCTGGAGAAGAGCTTCCCGCTGATGACCGCCTACGCGATCTTCTTCGCGGGCACGGCGGCGGTGGGCATCCCGGTGGTGATCCTGTCGATCGTCCTCTCGCACCACCAGGGCAAGGCCAAGGCGGCTCGGGCATAGGCCCGAGCCGCCTGATCCCTCACCCGCAGCTGCAGATCAGCGGGTAGTTGGTCGTGTCGGCGATGGTGGTCATGCCGTAATATTGCACGAGCACCGACTCGGCCGTGCAGAAGGCCCCTTCGACCCAGGCCTGGTCGTTGGAATAGGCCTCGCCGATGATGAAGAGGTTGGCCGAGGCCGCCCCGGGCACGAGGCCGGTGGGCTGGCGGATCTTCTGCATCACGTCGCAGATGTCGTAGTGCGCGGCCCAGGCGTGATAGCCGGCCCCGAACGGGTTCAGCGAGAAGTCGTTGAAGATCGCCTCCACCGGCCAGGGGATCTGGCCGGCGGCGTTGGGATCGCCCCAATGCACCTTGGCCAGTTCCAGCAGCACCATGCGGATCATGGTGTCGGTGGCCTTGCGCGGGCCGAACAGGACCTGGTGGTCCTGGTCGATCGGCACCTTGCGGCGCTCGGTGACGTCGACCTCCAGCTCCTGCCAGAACTGCACGTACTGCATGTCGTCGTACGAGGCCAAAACGCCGTAGGCGGGGTTGGCCGCCCCGTCGCTGTTGTCGCCGAAGTAATAGACTTGGCGCAGCGGCAGGTCGGTGATGGTCGGGCCGAAGGTGTTGGGCGCGCCCGTCAGGCTGGGCGGATAGGGCACGCCCGGGTCGTTCCACCACGGCCGATCGAAGAACAGCATCACCCGCATCGACGGCTGGCGGATCACCCCGTCGATATAGAGCTGCACGCCCTCGGCGTTGAGGATGTCGAGCGTGCCGCCCGGCATGTCGGCGTACTGGGTGGCCTCGGCCACCAGGTCCAGCGAGGCCGGCGGCATGGCCAGGAAGGCGTTCTGGGTGGCCTGCACGGCCCCGCCCTTGAACGGGGCGTCGGCGCTGGCCAGGCGGTAGTTGACCACGTCCCCCTCCAGCCAGACCGAGTGCAGGCGGGTGCGCTGGGTCAGGGTGAAGGTCACGCCCGCCGCCGCGGCCGCGGCCTTGGTCTGCTGATAGAGCTCGACGAACACCTGCGAATAGCCGCCGCTGAGCGTCTTGAACGCTCCGCCGGGCGCGAACTCGCCGTTGTAGACGGCGGCGTTGGCGGCGTTCCAGTTGATGACGTTGGAGGTGTAGCCGCCGGCGTCGGCGGCGTACTCGTAGCCCTCGTTGCCGGCCTGATCGTAGAAGACGTTCCAGTAGCCGATATTGCCGGCGATCGAGCCCGGCGGATAGACGAACGAGTTGAAGGTCGGCGGCAGCTGGCCCGAGCCGTAGAAGGCGCACTGCTGGGCGCGGGTCTTCACCGGCGCGTCGCCGGTGATCAGGGCCGAGATGTTCGAGAACAGGGTGGCGGCCGGCTGCTCGTTGTTGCCCGGCGTGTTGTAGGGCGCGGGATGGGTCGCCAGGTCGTTCTGGTAGATATGCTCCTCGCGCAGGAACAGCAGCGGATTGTCGGTGGTGTTGAAGTCGATGATCTTGCCGGCCAGGCCCAGCGCCTCGATGGTCAGGGTCACCAGCTGGTGGCCCTCGCTCTTGGTCGCGTCCCACTGAATGAAGCGCATGCCGCCGGCCTCGATGTAGGACTGGCGCGGGTCGTCGTTGCAGAAGTGGGTGACGATGCGGCCGGCCGGCAGGCGCGTGCCCGAGCCCGGCCCCTCGAAGGCGTAGTCGCCCCACTCGTAGAGCTCGATCGCATCGCCCGAGACGGCCTTGCCGCCCGTGACCAGCCGCCAGGCCGTATAGAGCCCCGCCGGCCCCGCGCCGAAGATCGTGTAGGTCGTTCCCATGGCCGTCTCCCCGTTCGGCCGCGACCGCGACCCTGACGTGCAATTGCCGACACTTCGCGCGGCGGGCAAACGGGCGACTGTGCGAAACCCGACAGCGCCAAAGAAAAACGGAAGACTCTTCTCCTCCCCCGCTCGCGGGGGAGGGGGACCGCGAAGCGGTGGAGGGGGCGAGACTGGGCTCGGCGCTCTGTCCCTCGCCCCCTCCGTCACGGCGCTGATAGCGCCGCGCCACCTCCCCCGTTTCACGGTGGAGGAGTAAAAAGAAAAAGGCCCCGGATCGCTCCGGGGCCTTCGTCTTCGCTACAGGTCGCCGGATCAGTCGGCGATCGTGGCGGTGTCGGTCGGGGCGGCGTGATGCTCGTCCGAACCGTGCGACCACTTCTTGAGGAAGGGCGAGGCGATCAGGAACAGCACGCCGATGGCGGCGGCGATCAGGCCGATGACGTTGAACACCTGCAGCGAGGTGCGCAGCGCCGCTTCCGGGTCCAGCACCTGGCCGCCCACGGTCTCGACCGAGGTCAGGCCGGCGATGAAGCCGCCGACGTACTGGGCGATGGCCACGGCCATGAACCACACGGCCATGATGAACGACACCATCGAGGCCGGCGACAGCTTGGTCATCTGCGACAGGCCGACGGGCGACATGCACAGCTCGCCGGTGGTGTGCAGCATGTACATCAGCACCAGGAAGAACAGCGGCATGCGGAAGGCGCCGTCGGCGAAGGTCGAGCCCCACTGCAGCACCAGGAAGCCGAGACCCACCTGCAGCAAAGCCAGGCCGAACTTCACGACCGGGTTCGGATCCTTGTTGCGACGGCCCAGGGCCGTCCAGATGGCGGCGAAGACCGGGGCGAAGATCAGGATCCAGCCGGCGTTCAGGGCCTGGGTCTGGGCGGCGTTGAAGCTGGAGTCGATCCACAGCGTCCGGGCCGGATCGATGGCGGCGGCCGAAAGCTGGGCGGGGGTGGCGAAGGTCACCGCCCCGCCGAACCACTGCACCGGGGCCGAGGTCAGGTTGAGGTTGACGTTGGTGGCCGCGAACAGGTTCAGCGACGAGCCGGCCTGTTCGAACAGGGTCCAGAACACCACCGCGCCGAAGATCAGGAACAGGGCCAGGGCCAGGCGCTCGCGCTCGACCTTCTGCACCTTGGTGAACATGAACCACAGCACGTAGCCGATCGAACCGATCATGCCCGCCACCAGGGTCACGCCGACGATGGCGCTGCGCTGGACCAGGAAGAACACGCCCAGCACGCCGACCAGCGACAGGGCGTAGATCACGTGCTCGCGGGTCAGCGGGCCGGCGACCTTTTCCTTCAGCTTCCTGGGCTCGGGCGCCTCGCCCTTGCCCATCAGCCAGGGCTTGCCCAGCACGAAGACGACGAAGCCGGCCAGCATGCCAAGGCCGGCGAGGCCGAAGCCCGCCCACCAGCCGACCTTGATGCCCAGCAGGCCGCAGAGGATCGAGGCCCAGAACGAGCCGAGGTTGATGCCGTAGTAGTAGAGGGTGAAGCCCGGGTCGCGACGCGGGTCGCCCTGCGGGTAGAGCTGGCCGACGATGGTCGAGATGTTGGGCTTGAGGAAGCCGACGCCGACGATGATCAGCGAAAGCGCCAGCCAGAAGATATTGAGATAGGTCGGGTCACGACCCTCGACGCCCAGCTGGTACTGGCCCTTGGGCAGCACGGCGGGGATCGGCGAGGCGGCCGGCAGGTCCTTGATCTCGAAGTCGCCGGTCTTGGTGGCCGAGACGTCGTAGGGCTGGCCCGCGACGACCAGCTTGGCGACGCGTTCGCCGCCGCGGCCGTCGGCCTGGAACTGGTAGGTCTGGCCGGCATAGGTCAGGGTCTGGGTGGCGGGCTTGCCTTCCACCGCCATGGCCAGGTGGCCGGCGACCAGCAGGATGGCGCCGAAGGCCACGGCCTTGCGAGTGCCCAGCCACTTGTCGGCCAGGAAGCCGCCGATCAGCGGCAGCAGGTAGACCAGGGAGGTATAGGAGCCGTAGTGGCCGTTGGCGACCTTCGGGTCGAAAAGGAAGTGCTGCGTCAGATAGAAGATCAGGATCGCGCGCATGCCGTAGTAGGAGAACCGCTCCCACATCTCGGCGAAGAACAGGATGATCAACCCTTTCGGGTGTTCCTTGATGAGCTGCAAAAAGACCGGCAGGCCCGTCACCAACGTGACGAGAATGCCGGCGACAACGACAATGCTATTCATTCTCGACCTTGACTGTATTCAAGTCAGATAGGGCGACGCCAACGGTCGTTTCGCCCTCCCCTCCCCAATTCGCGGGGAGAAGATCACGCGGCTTTCCGTTTCACAAGCAAAGGCTTGCCGGGAGGGAGCGGTTAGGACGCGCCGCGCGTTTCACTGGCTGCAAGTTCCGCAACGACACCCTCAACGCCTGGGGAGCGCCCATGCACACGTCAGACCCCAACCATCCGATCACCTGCGCCCGCGAGAGCGGCCGCGTCCGCGTGCTTTTCGAAGGCCACGAAATCGCCGACAGCGACGACGTGCTGGTGCTGCGCGAGGCCGACTATCCGCCGGTCCGCTACTTCCCGCGCGACGACGTGGCCATGGCCTTCCTGCGCCGCTCGGACAAGACCACCCGCTGCCCGTACAAGGGCGTGGCGACCTACTACACGATCTATCGCGACCGACAGATCATCGAGGACGCCGTCTGGTCGTACGAGGCGCCGCTGCCGGGCATGGAGCGCCTGGCCGGGCGCCTGGCCTTCTATCCGCAGCATGTCGACTTCCAGAATGACGCGCTGAGCCCGGCCGAGACGGCGACCCTCCCGCCCGGGACGCCGCCGCGCGACGCCCGCGACGTCGATGAGATCGTCCGCCACACCGACAGCGGCTCGGGCTCCAGCCAGGCCGAGCACTGGGAGCCCAACGTCTCGATGCCCGACGAAGAGGCCTGGGAAGGCGACGAGGATCAGGTCGTCGGCCGCCCATATCATGGGACCGGCTCGATCTGAGGCCCCGCGATTGACGGTGAAGTCGACAGGTCGACACAAGTCACTGTGTTGGAACGCACATTTTTGTGACTCAGCGGCTCCGTTCGCTCTTGCCAAGCGTTACAACCCGGGAGATCGTATCAAATGAAACCGCCCACTCTCGCCCCCGAGGGAGAACAGAGGCGGGGGAGGAAGACATGGCCTATCTCAGCATGGGCGCGCGCTCCGACGCCGCGCCTTCGCCTCGCCGAGTTCGTTGGAGCCGGGTCGCCGTCGTCGGCGCCAGCATCGCGCTCTGGGCTGGCCTCATCGCGCTGGCCACGGTTCTCTTCTGACCTTGCGCGCCTTGTCTGTTTCTCGCGGGCGTCTCATGGAGGCGCGTCCCCGCCGCTGACGAGGCCCTTCGCATGACCCTGTATCCCAGCCGCCCGATCACCATCGGCGTCGACCGGCCGGTGCAGGCCGTCTATGCCTATGCGGCCGATCCCGAAAACATGGCCCACTGGGCCGCCGGCATCGGCGACGGCCTTCGCCGCGCGCCGGATGAAGACGGCGTCTGGCTCGCCGACACCCCGCTGGGCGAAGCCCGCGTGCGCTTCTCTCCCGACAATCCCTTCGGCGTGCTCGACCACTGGGTGACCCTGCCGGACGGAACCGAAATCTCCGTCCCGCTGCGCGTGGTGGCCAATGGCGACGGCGCGGAGGTCACCCTGACCCTCTATCGCCTGCCCGACATGGACGACGCCGCCTTCGAACGCGACGCCGCCGCGGTGACCCGCGACCTGGAAACATTGAAGGCCCGGCTGGAAAGATCCTCCCCCTGAAGGGGGAGGTGTCGCGAAGCGACGGAGGGGGATGTGACTGTCCACGCCGACGCCGCCCCAGACTTCAGTGGGAACTTCCCCCTCCGGCCCTCTGGGCCACCTCCCCCTTCAGGGGGAGGATCTAAGCGCCGCCATCCTCCGCCAACGGCGAGCGGAAGAAACGCGACCACCCCCATGCCGCCAGCCAGCAGGCCATGGCCCAGGCCGCGCCGACGCACCAGCCGGCCAGCACGTCGCTTGCCCAGTGCACGCCGAGATAGATCCGGCTAAGCCCCACCAGAACCGAGAAGAACACCGCCGCCCCCAGGGCCAGGGCCTTCAGCCGGCGCTTGGCCGAGAAGCGCGCCGCCAGGGCGCCGAGGGTCAGGAACACCACCGCCGACAGCATGGCGTGGCCGGACGGGAAGCTCGGATTGACCGCTTCGACCGCGCGATAGGCCAGGTCCGGTCGCTCGCGCAGGAACAGGTGCTTGAGCCCCTGGCTGATCGCCACCCCGCCGACCGCGCCGACCAGCACCACCAGCGCTTCGGCCCAGCGGCGCAGGCTGGCCAGGACCGCCAGGGCCAGCAGCACCAGCAGGGTCAGCACCGTCACCGAGCCCAGGGCCGTGACGTCGGCCGCCGCCGTGTGCAGCCATTCGGGACCGATCAGCTGGTGCGGATCGCCGGGCACGCGCAGCGACTGCAGGATCCGCAGGTCGAGCAGGCGCGTGTCGCCCTCGGCCACTTCGTCGGCGATGTTCAGGAAGGCCAGCAGGCCAAGGCCCGCCACCAGCAGGGCGGCCGTGGCGGCGATCTCCCGACCGGCGGCCTTCAGCAGCAGGCGCAGGTCGCGACGGGGGTCCAGACGGAGCTTCAGCGGCATGTACCCTCAACGCGCGAAAAGCAGATTGGCCGCAACCGGTATTGAGCAGGCATAGCTACAATGTTTCATGAAAGAAACATGAACCGTTCCTGAGTTGCTTCGTTCATCACCAGTCCAAATCGACCTCACTAAGGTGAGGGCATCGAAGGGAAAGGACTACAACCATGAAACGTCTCATCATCACCGCCGTCGCCACCACCCTGCTGGCCGGGACCGCCCTGTCGGGGACCGCCATGGCCCAACCCCGCCACGACGACCGCCACGACCGCTACGAGCAGCAGCGCGCCTATGAAAAAGGCCGCCGCGACCAGGCTCGCCAGGAACGCCGTGACGACCGCCGCGAGTACCGCCGCTGGGCCAAGGGCCAACGCCTCGACGCCCGCTATCGCGGCAACGGCTACTACGTCAGCGACTATCGTCGCCACGGCCTGCGCCAGCCGCCCCGCGGCTACCGCTGGCAGCGCGTGAACGACCAGTACATCCTGGCCGCCGTCGCCACCGGCCTGATCGCCTCGGTGATCATCGCCAACAACTAGGGACCTTCGGATCCTTAAGACGAAGGGCGGCGGAGCAATCCGCCGCCCTTTTCGCGTGCGCCAACATCCTCCCCCCGAAGGGGAGGTGGCCCGGAGGGCCGGAGGGGGAAGGGTTTCCGTCGCCGTAACGCTGGCCAGCCTCGCAGCAACTTCCCCCTCAGTCGCTTCGCGACAGCTCCCCCTTCGGGGGGAGCATCTTCTTGCAATTCCCCCTTCCCCTCCCTGGGGTGGAGCGCTAATCGAAAACCCATGCCCGAACTGACCGACAGCCACGCCGCCGATCCCCTGATCACCCTGGTCCCGGACAAGTGGGTGACGCTTCGCGACGCATTTGGCGTCGACAGCGACATGAAGGTCCCGGCCTTCTCGCACCGTGACAGCCACGTGCCGGAGATCGACAGCGCCTATCGCTTCGACCCGCAGACCACCAAGGCCATCTGCGCCGGCTTCGCCAAGGACCGCCGGGTGATGGTTCAGGGCTATCACGGCACCGGCAAGTCGACCCACATCGAGCAGATCGCCGCCCGCCTGAACTGGCCGCTGGTGCGCGTTAACCTCGACAGCCACGTCAGCCGGATCGACCTCGTCGGCAAGGACGCCATCGTCCTGAAGGAAGGCAAGCAGGTCACCGAGTTCCGCGAAGGCATCCTGCCGTGGGCCTTGCAGCGCCCGATCGCCCTGGTGTTCGACGAGTACGACGCGGGCCGCCCCGACGTGATGTTCGTCATCCAGCGCGTGCTTGAGGCCGGCGGCAAGCTGACCCTGCTCGACCAGAACCGGGTGATCCGCGCCAACCCCTATTTCCGCCTGTTCTCGACGACCAACACGATTGGCCTCGGCGACACCACGGGGCTCTATCACGGCACCCAGCAGATCAACCAAGGCCAGATGGACCGCTGGTCGATCGTCACCACGCTGAACTACCTCGAGCACGACGTCGAGGCGGCCATCGTGCTGGCCAAGAACCCGCACTACGACAACGCCGAGGGCAAGCGCACCCTGGCGGCCATGGTCCGTGTCGCCGACATGACCCGCAACGCCTTCATGAACGGCGACATCTCGACCGTCATGAGCCCGCGCACCGTGATCACCTGGGCCCAAAACGCCGAGATCTTCGACAACGATATCGGCCTGGCCTTCCGCCTGACCTTCCTCAACAAGTGCGACGAGCTGGAACGCCCCACCGTGGCCGAATTCTACCAGCGCGCCTTCGGCCAGGACCTGCCGGAAAGCGCGGCGCGGGTGAAGGTGGCGTAAGCCCCTGACATCAAGTCCCGCAATGAAGAAGGCGGCGCCTCGCGAGGGGCTGCCTTTTCTTTACGTCGCCCCTGCCCCTGGCGGCAACGAGGGCCTAGGAAAGCCCCAGGCCTCTAAGAAACTCCAATGTCTCGTCGTCCGCGCCGGTCAGGAGACCATTAAACTCGGCATAAGCCTCCTCGAGCGCGCCGTACCCCTGCAGCCCATCATCAAGAAAGCGATACGGGTTCGGCGCCTCGTTCAACTCGACCGCTGTCGAGATTTTTCCCGCCTCGGCCCGCTGCAACCAGGGCTCAAGCGCACGAAAGAACTGCTGGACGTAAGGATCCGAAGGCATCTGCGCCTGTATTGCGGCGCGAAGAGCAAGGGCGGCCGAACGGAGGCGCTCTACATCGATCGGCTTGCTCATGGGAATTTGCCTATCTTCTTCGGCTTGTGCCAATCCGCGCGATTAGACACGAGCACCTGCAACCCACCGGCCGTATTATGCTCGGTAGCCAATTCGCTTGTAGGAGCGATTTTACCGGTCAAAACCTCTGTCGGACGCATAGGCGTCATCTCAAACACGTCATAAGTCGCGGATTCACTCTTGAGCGGCAACCCGAAATAGTCAGCAAGCGAGCGGCCGGAAGCCTTTGCTCGCTCAAATTCCTCGGGCGTAGTGAAATAGGGTGAATGTCCGACCTGCCCACCAGACGGGACAATTTTTACAAGACCGCTCTCGGTAATGACGCTTTTTGGCCTCTCGGCCATTGTCGCGAGCTGACCTCTAGCTCTTGCTCTGATCTGCTGTGCTGTGGCGTTCGGGTCGCCCGCCGCCAGCCTTTCCAGGAAGCGCTTGCCTTCCGCACTTTTGAGATAGCCATCCACCTCAGCGTTCGACAACCCGTGAGGCACGAAGGCGCTGGCCTTCGCGACCGCATCCCTAAAGAATGGGCACTCTTGAAGCGCTTTGGCCCGAACGGCCCGTTCCGCCGTGGCCTTCGCGGTGGCTGCCGCGGCCTTGGCCTTCTGGACCGCCCTCAGCTTGTTCGCCTTGGCCATCAGCCCCGCGACACGCTTGCGGCCCGCTTCGATCTTCTTGAGAAGCCTCGCCCCCTTGGCCGTCTTGCCGATCGCGTCGCCGACATAGGGTATGACGCCCAGCAGGCTGGCGCCGGCGCCCAGCGGATCGCCACGATAGAGCGACAGCCCCGCACCCAGCAGGT
The DNA here is from genome assembly GCF_003116815.1 of Caulobacter endophyticus. GTDB lineage: Bacteria > Pseudomonadota > Alphaproteobacteria > Caulobacterales > Caulobacteraceae > Caulobacter > Caulobacter endophyticus. Next base: position 58,319 of record NZ_QDKQ01000067.1, on the reverse strand, counting down.
CGGAAACCGGGGTCGGATCGGCGATGCCGACCATGTCGAGGGTGGCCTGGGCCAGATCGAGCCGCAGCTCCTCGTTGGCCGCCGCCAGCTCGGCTTCGGTCTTCGCCAGATCGCCGTGGGCCGCCAGGACGTCGCTCATCGTCCGCCGCCCGCCTCTTCGCTGAACCAGGCGCGGGGGTCATAGTCCCTCTCCGCCCGCTCCCAGGCCGCCTCTGAGGCGGCGTCGACGACGGCGCCCATTACCAGGCCCGGACGCCGGGCGTGATCGCGCAACAGCCGTGCGATCTCCGGCTGCTCGTCGAAATTGGGGGCGATCGCGAAGGACAGCTCAGCGAAGAGGACAAGATCCTCGATCTCGCTTAGGCGATGACGCCCCGCCCGCGCCAAGGCGTTGGCGATCATATCGTCCAGGCTGACCCGGTCGAGGCCGTCGATCAGGTCGGCGTGGTTTTCCCGCAGGCTCTCGAGGACGATGGTCGCGACAGGCGGACCGCACGCCGCCGCGAGCGCGCGCCATTGATCTTCGGAGATCCTGATCATTCCCCGCCCCCAATCCCCTTGAGCGCGAGCTTACTCAACTTTTGATCTAGTTTACAGTGAAGCCTTAACCTGGGCGCTCAATTCTGAGCCGCCCGCTCGACCTCGGGACGACCGGCTTGCCTTGCCGACACCGCCGCGACTAAGGCTGGCGCCCAAGCTTCACAGGAGCGCGTACATGCTCGCCTCGATCGGCCACGGCCTGGCCAACCTCGCCCGCTTCTCCGGCCGCGATACGCGCGAGCGGTTCTGGCCCTATGCGCTCGCCGTGCTGGTCGTCGCCTTCGCCGCCATGTTCCTGAGTTTCGGCCTCGGCTTCGCCGGCAGCTTCCAGAAGACCATCGCCTATGCCGAGGCCCACCCGGACAAGGCGACAGTAACCCGTTCGGGCGGCAGCGTGTCGGTGACCATCCATGAGCCCACGCCCGAACTGATGCCCGACATGGCCCCGATGTTCATGGGCCTGCGCCTGGGCGCGCCCGTGATCGTCGCCCTGCTGGCCGCCGCCGTCGTGCGCCGCCTGCGCGACGCCGGCCGATCGGGACTGTGGGGCCTGCCGCCGGTGGTGTTCCTGGGGATCGCCCTCGTCCTGTTCCCCCGGTTGTTCGAGGGCTTCATGGCCGGCGACGAGCACGCCTTCGACCTGTTCCCGCCCCTGCTTGCCAACAACTTCGCCTATCTGGCGTCGCTGGGCCTGCTGGTCTTCCTGTTGTGCAGGGACAGCAAGCCCGAGGCGAAGAAGACGGGCGGGGCCTGAGCCCCGCCCGCCAGTCGCCCTAGATAGAGAACGCCCCTAGTCGAACTGGTAGCGCAGGCCGAACGCGAAGGTGCGGCTGAGCAGCGACGAGCCGAAATTGTGGGTGTCGGGCCCGCCCGCATCGCCGAAGGCGTAGTAGGACTGGGCGATCTCCTCGGTCAGGTTGACGGCGTCGAAGGTCATCGAGAGGCGGTCGTTGACCTTGTAGCTGACCTGCATGTCGAGGCTCTTCTCGGGCTTGCGCCAGACGCCGATCGGATTGGCGAACAGGGCCGCCTCGTTGTTGGCCAGGAAGTCGTCGCGCCAGACATAGGACAGGCGCGCCCCGATCGGGCCGCGCTCATAGGCCAGGGTGACGTTGTAGGAGAAATCCGACACTCCGAAGAAGGCGCTGTTCTTCTGGCCGATGATCTCGCCGGCGTCGTTGGTGTCGGGCACGTTCTGCGACGAGCTGAGCTTGGTCAGGCTGCCCAGGAAGCCCAGGCCGTCCAGATAGCCCGGCAGGTTCTTGGGGAAGTAGACCAGTCCGACTTCCAGCCCCTTGAGCACGCCGTCCGACGCGTTGGCCGGCTGGGTCAGCACGAACTCCTGGGTGTTGTTGGTGGTGTTGGGGATGTTGCGGCGGCTGCGCAGCGACACCACCAGCCCGTCGATCTCGCGCCGGAAGGCGGTGGCGTAGAAGGCGCTGCCTGGGGCGAAGTACCACTCGGCCGTCAGGTCGTAGTTGGTGGCGCGGGTCGGCTCCAGATTGGCGTTGCCGCCGGTGGCCGTGCCGTAGCCCACGTCCGTCAGGTCGTCCACCAGGGTGAAGTTGGGGTTGAGGGCGCTGAAGTCGGGCCGCCGCAGCGTCTTGCCGTAGTTGAAGCGCAGGGCGACGTCGCTGGTCAGGTCGTAGCGCACCGTCACGCTGGGCAGCACGTCGCTGACCTTCTTGCCGGCGCTGGTCTGAACCAGCCGCCCCAGCCTGCGGCTCTCGGCCTGGTCGTTGAAGGTCATGTCGGTGTCGATATCGACATAGCGCAGGCCGGCCTGGGCCCGCAGACGGCGACCAAACAGCTCGCTCTCGAAATCGGCCATCAGGTAGGCCGAGGCCGTCACCTCGTCGACGGTGAAGTTTTCGAACAGCGACAGATTTTCGGTGGTCGTGAAGTTGACGTTGCCGGGGTTGGCCGCGTGATAGAGGTCGCGGATCTCGTCGACGTGGTCGCGCAGATAGTAGCCGTTGGCCACGACCCAGCTGGTCGGGGTGTCGGAATGGCCGTCGAAGAAGCCTTCGTTCACCCATTGCAGGCCCGAGGGCAGGCTGCTCAGCGGACGGCCCAGGAAGGCCGACTGCGTGCGTTGGGCCTCCGAGGCGCCGCGATCGTCGTAGCGGAAGCCGAAGCCCAGCCTCTTCAGCAGACCCCAGTCGGCGTCGTAGTCGCCGTCCAGCGACACGGTGACGGCGTCGCCCTTGTTGCGGTTGGCGTTGTCGTAGAACTCGGCGACGTTCCAGCGCGTCGGGTCGGCCAGTTGGCTGTCGTCGTCGAAGTGGAACGAGGTGACGCCGTCGCCGGGGTTGAAGTCGATGCTCACCTGGCGCGCCACCCGGTCGGTGCGCATGGCCATGAAGGCCGAGCTGAACTTGCTGGTCTGGTAGGAGAGGTCGCCCACCAGTTCCAGGCGATCGCCGATCCGCCACTTGCCGTTCAGGGCGTAGACGAAGCTGTCGGTCTTGGCGACGGTCAGGTCGCCGCTGTTGAAGCCGTAGACCGAGCCGGCGGTGCGCGACTTGATGATGTTGGTCCCGGGATAGAGCGTGAAACTCGAGCCCGGATTGGCGCCGAGGTCGCCCCACCAGTCGACGAAGGTGAATTGCAGGTTGTTGAAGGTGGTGTTGCGGTAGCCGTCGTAGAAGAACTCGAAGGTGTATTCGGCGCGGTCGTTTGGCGCCCATTGCAGGGCGGCGTTGACGGCCGGACGCTTGCGATCGCCCAGCAGGTCCGACTGAAACACCGCGTCGCGCGACAGCAGATAGGGAACCTGCACGCCGTTGATGGTCAGGGTCGAGCCCGCCGCCGTCGGCAGGCCTTCGTTCAAGCCCGGCCGCCAGAGGGTCTGCAGGCTTCCGTCGGGATTGGGCGCGCGGCCGTCGGTGACCTGGATCCGCTCCAGCGGAACCCAGCCGGCCGGCGGGTTGTCGGCGGTGGCGAACGGCACCAGCGCCCCGGCGGTGACGCTCTGGTCCCGATAGCGGGTGCGGGCGTAGCTGACGTTCAGCAGGGCGCCGATCTCGCCGGCGCCGGTGTCCCAGCGGTTGGCGACCAGGGCGCTGACGTTCGGATTAAACCTGTCGGCCTGCTCGTGCCAGATGCCCCGGCTGGCCAGCGAGAAGGTCGGCCCCTTGAAGTCGAACGGCCGGCGCGTGAACACGTCGACCTGGCCGGCGATGCCCGTCTCGATCTGGTCGGCGCTACGCGTCTTGTAGACGTCGATACGCTTGACCAGGTTGGCCGGAATGTCCTGCAGGGCGAACTGCCGGCCCGAGGCGGTGAAGACGTTGCGACCGTTCCAGGTGGTGGTGATATCGGGCAGGCCGCGGATCGAGATGGCCGTGGCTTCGCCGCCGGAGCGGTTGGTCACCTGCACGCCGGTGACCCGTTGAAGGGCCTCAACGACGTTATTGTCCGGCAACTTGCCGATATCCTCGGCCACCACGCTCTCGACCACCTGGGTCGACTCGCGCTTGATCGCCAGGCTCTGGCCGACGCTGGCGCGAATGCCGCGAACCACCACCTCCTCGACGGTGTTGGGTTCGATGGTGTTTCCGGAAGCCGCTGAATTGTCTTGGGAAAAGGCCGGGGTCGAGAAGCTCGCGGCCAGGGCGGCCGTAGCCGCCGACACCAGCCAGAAACGCCGGGCGCGCCCGGACCTCGAAACGGTAGACGCCGTCTCCACGCGCATTCATCCCTCCATAAGTTCCGGCGCCGATGTGATCCCGGCTGCCATGGAGGAAATCTTGTCTGACAATTAATCGCCACGCAATGGGGTAACATCGGTGGGCGAACGCTTTTCGACGAATGCGCCGCTACTCGAAATCCTGGCCTTGCCTGGGAGATCGCGCCCAGCTTGCCAGAAGACACCGCTGCCATGGCCGCATAGCGCCGCGTCCGCCGCCCCGCCTCACCGGGTGGGAATCGCCAGAACTAGTCGGACAAATGAAGCTGCGCGCTTAGCGCCCGCTCGCGAGGACCGCTCGGATAACCGGCATTGTGCCTCCAAGGCACAGGTCTTGAGCCCCGGCGCCCCTTGAGCCCGGGGCGCCCAGCCTACACCTCTGCCGCCTCAGTTTCCTTTCCTCCCCGAAAGAGCCCGCCCTCATGTCCGCCCTGTTCACGCCCTTCCGCCTGAAGGACGCCCAGCTTCGCAACCGCATCGCCATTCCGCCGATGTGCCAGTACAGCGCCGAGGACGGCCTGGTCACCGACTGGCACCTGCCGCACTACGCCGGCCTGGCGCGCGGCGGCGCGGGCCTGGTGATCGTCGAGGCCACGGCCGTCTCGCCGGAAGGCCGCATCAGCCCCGGCTGCACCGGCATCTGGACCGACGAGCAGGCGCAGGGCCTGGCCAGGATCGCCGCGGCCATTAAGGCGGCCGGCGCCGTCCCCGGCATCCAGATCGCCCATGCCGGCCGCAAGGCCAGCGCCAACCGTCCGTGGGAAGGCGACGACCACATCGCCGACGGCGATCCGCGCGGCTGGGAGACCATCGCGCCCTCGGCCATCGCCTATGGCGCCGGCCTGCCCAAGGTTCCCCGCGAAATGACCCTGGCCGACATCGAGCGGGTCAAGGCCGATTTCGCCGCCGCGACCCGCCGCGCCCGCGAGGCCGGCTTCGAGTGGCTGGAGCTGCACTTCGCCCACGGCTACCTGGCCCAGAGCTTCTTCTCGCACCACTCCAACCATCGCACCGACCAGTACGGCGGCGACGCGCTGGCTCGCGGCCGGTTCATGGAAGAGACCCTGGCGGCTGTCCGCGCCGAATGGCCCGAGAACCTGCCGCTGACCGCCCGTTTCGGCGTTCTGGAATATGACGGCCACGACGAGGAGACCCTCGCCGAGTCGATCGACCTGACGCGTCGCATGAAGGCCGGAGGCCTTGACCTGCTGAACGTCAGCGTCGGCTTCACCATCCCTGGCACCAGCATCCCGTGGGGCACGCCGTTCCTTGGCCCCATCGCCAAGCGCGTGCGCGAGGAGGCCGGCCTGCCGGTCGCCTCGTCCTGGGGCCTGGACGCGCCGAAGCTGGCCGAAAGCCTGGTCGCCAGCGAGCAGATGGACCTGGTCATGATCGGCCGCGCCCACCTGGCCAATCCCCACTACCCTTACGAACTGGCCCAGGAACTGGGCGTCGACCGCCCCACCTGGACCACCCTGCCGGCGCCGTACGCGCACTGGCTGGAGCGATATCGCCCGGCGACCGAACTGGCGGCGGCGGCGGAGTAAGGAAAACCTTCTCCCATAGGGAAAAGGAGGGTCCCACGCCTTCTGCGTGGGACCCATGGCTGCGTGCTGATCGCGGTGACCGCCGCACTTCGCCTCGCTCTCGCCTGCCGATGCTGGCCGTGGCGCCGATCGGCTTCGTCGCGGCGGCCGGCTGCTGGGCTGAAACCCGATCAGGCGTCCAGCCGCCAGGCCGCCTCGAACACCGAGGCCTCCACGGGGGTCAGCGACAGGCGGTCCTCGCCCTCGACGACGTCTTCATCGTCGAGCAGGGCCTCGACCGAGTCGTGGAAGTCATCTTCCGACAGGCTGTCCACGCCAGGCAGTTCGTGTTCGCGCCCGACATAGTTGGCGACGGCGTCGCGCTCGCGGCTGCCATCGCGGAAAACGTCGATCAGGCGCAGCACCCGGCCCTCGTCGTCGACCTCGTAGAAGATCGACACGGGCTCTTCGGCGCTCTCGTGGGCCCAGTCGCAACGGAAATAGGAAAGGCTCATGGCCGCCCCTTTCCCCGAACTACGGCCGCGAGGCAAGCGCCGACCTTGCCAGGCGGACCTCGCACGGCCATGTCTTTGGCCATGACCACGCCCGCCGAAGACCTGCTCGACCGCGCGGCCGCAGCCGCCCTGTCCCTGGCCGCCGACCGTCCCTGGACCCAGATCGCCCTGCGCGACATCGCCGTGGCGGCGGGCGCGCCGTTCGCCGAGCTATACGTCCGGGCCGACAGCAAGGCCAAGGTGCTCTCCCACCTGTCGCGCCGCTTCGACCAAGCGGCGCTGAACGCCGACGCTGGCGCAGGCGCAGCCGCCCATGACCGCCTGTTCGACGCGGCCATGGCCCGGGTCGAGGCCATGGAGCCGCACCGCCACGCCCTGATCGCCATCGGCAAGTCGGAAGGCCTGCCGCGCGCGGCCGCCCGCTTCCCCCGGACCGCCCGGGCGATCCTGGAGGCCGCCGGCGTCGAAGCCACACCCGTGCGCCTGGCGGCCATGACCGCCGTCTGGGCCCGCACCCTGCAGGTCTGGCGCGACGACGAGGGCGCGCTGAACCGCACCATGGCCGAACTCGACAAGCGCCTGAAGCAGATGGCCGAGCAACTGGGCAAGGTCGGCGCGGGGTTCTGATCCTGCCGTTCCCAGCTGGGCGCGCGCTGCTCAGGCCTCGTTCCACGAAAGGCTGGAGGTTCGCGCGACCTTGATCGGGCGCGGCGAGGGCGGCGGGACGGTGGCGGGCCAGCGGGCGCCCAGGAAGCGGTCCTTGCCCAGCCAGGCCAGCGAGACGCTGTCGGACTGGTTGCCGCCCAGGATGCGGAACGCGCCGGCGTCGTCCTCGCCCGCATAGAAGCCCACATGGCCCAGGCCGCTGGTGCGCGAGCCGCGCCAGAACACCATCACCGCGCCCGGCGTCGGGGCGATCGGGATGCCGAAGCGCTCCCAGGCCCGGGCCGAGAGCAGGCTGGCCGGCGTGGCCTCGCGATCCAGGGTGCTGCTGATGCAGTGGCCGACGAAGAGTCCGCACCAGGGGATGTCGTCGCCGGTGTAGCTGTTCTTCAGGCCCTGGTCGCTGGCCCAGTCGAGAATCTCGGCGTTGTTGCCGCTGCCGGGTTTCTCGCGGGTGCCGATCAGGCGACGGGCCTCCTGGAACCAGACGAGGCTGGGATCGTCGAAGCCGGTCAGGGACGACGGCGCCGGGGCGACCGTGGCCGGGCCGCCCTGGAACAGCGCCGCCAGGGTCAGCGGGCCGACCACGCCGTCAGGCTCGAGTCCATGCTTGGCCTGGAAGCGGCGGACGGCGGCGATGGTTTGTCGCCCCCAGACTCCGTCGATCGGCCCCGGCGTATAGCCGCGCGCGGCCAGCTGCTGCTGGATGTCCTTGATCTTCATGGCCCGACCCTTTTGCAGAACGCCGGTATCGGAGACTCACGCGCAGCAGAGAGTCAACCGATAGTGGCATCTCGTGGATTTCGCGGCCATATTGCGTCGGCGGGACGACCGAAGCGGACGCCTCCCTAGCCCGGAAGCCTCATCACCGCTCGCAGCCCGCCCATCGGCGAGCGCTCCAGAACGAGGTCGCCGCCCAGGCCCCGCGCCATGTCGCGGGCCAGGGCCAGGCCCAGCCCGACCCCCTTCTCGTTCTGGTTCCGAGACTCGTCGAGGCGGTTGAAGGGCTTGAAGGCCTCTTCGTAGCGGTCCTCGGGAATGCCGGGGCCGTCGTCGTCGACGACGATGTTCACCCCACCGGTCAGCCGAGCCTCCAGTGTCACCCGCACCGTCTCGCCATGGGCGGCGGCGTTGTCGACCAGGTTGGCCAGGGCGCGCTTGAAGGCGCTGGGGCGCAGGTTGGCGACGAGGTCCTGCTCCAGAACGGTCTCGACCCGGGCCCCGCCGCGCTCGGCCGCGGTGCACACCCCCTCGATCAGCGGGGCCAGCTCGACCGCCTGCAGCGCCTCACCGCCCTCGCCCCTGGCGAAGGCAAGGTACTCGTCGATCATGTGCTCCATTTCGGAGAGGTCGCGCTTGATGGCCTCGACCTGCGGCCCCGGCTCGGAGAGGGCCATCTCCAGCTTCAGCCGGGTCAGCGGCGTGCGCAGGTCGTGGCTGACGCTGGCCAGCAGGGCCGTGCGTTGCTCGATGTGACGCTGGATGCGGGCCTTCATGGCCAGGAACGCCTGGGCCGCCTGGCGCACCTCGCGCGCGCCGTGCGGCTTGAACTCGGGATCCAGCCCCCGCCCGAAGGCGTCGGCGGCGTCGGCCAGGCGCTCGATGGCGCGCACCTGGTTGCGGATGAACAGGATGGCGATCGCCGTCAGCAGCATGGTCGCCACCACCATCCACAGGATGAAGATGTGCCCCTGGGTGGCGAAGGCGCGGTCGCGCGGGGCGAAGATCCGCAGCGTGCCTTCCTTGACCCGCACCCGGATCTCGACGTGGGCGGCGTAGCGGTTGGAGGCGTCGAACCAGAACGGCTCGTCCAGCCGCTCCTCCAGCGCCCGCTGCATCGAGCGGTCGAGCGAAGCGAACATGGCCGGCCGCTTGCCCGTGGGCAGCTCGCGTCCCTTCAGCAAGGCGATGGAGAGGTCCATCGTCTGCTCGGCCCGCTCGGCCATGCGCTCGACGGCGGCGGGGCTGGGATCGTCCTGATAGGTGGCCACGGCCCAGGCGATGTCGCCGGCCAGCCCCTCGGACAGGCGGCTGTTCACCGTCTCCCAGTGGGCGTCGAAGAACCCCCAGGTGACGGCGATCTGCATCACCGCCACGGGCAGCACGATGATCAGCAGGGACCGGCCGAACAGCGAGGTCGGCAGCCAGCGCTTGATCTGGCGCGGAATGAACAGGCGGGTGCGCAGGCGCATCTAGAGCAAACCTCTCCCTTTGGGGGAGGCGGCCGAAGGCCGGTGGGGGGGAATTGTCAGCTTACGCGGCGCTTGGCCGCCCCGGCAGCTACCCCCCCCTCCGATCGCTGCGCGATCGCCTCCCCCATGGGGGGAGGTTCCTTGATGCACGACACCCATCAATCCGGCGCCAGCCGATATCCCACCCCCCGCACGGTCTGCAGGTACCTTGGGTTCTTGGGGTCGGGCTCGATCTTGCGGCGCAGGCGGGTAACCTGGACGTCGACCGCGCGGCCGGTGGCGTCGGCGGTGTCGCGGGCCAGTTCCAGGCGATCGACGGGTTCGTGCAGGGCGCGGGCCAGGCGCCGCAGCAGGGCGACCTCGGCCTCGGTCAGGCGCACCGGCGCGCCGGCCCGGGTGAGTTCCCCCCGGTCGGGTAGGAAGGCGCAGTCGCCCATGACGATCTCCTGCGGCCCCATCGGCTTGGGCGCGGCGCGTCGCAGGATCGACTCGATGCGCAGCAGAAGCTCCTGCGGTTCGAACGGCTTGGCCAGATAGTCGTCGGCGCCATGCGTGAGACCTTCGATGCGGTCGCCAGTGGTGTCGCGCGCGGTCAGCATCAGGATCGGCATGCGGCCGACCTCGCCGCCCTTGGCCCGCACCCGCCGGGTGAAGGCAAAGCCGTCCTCGCCGGGCATCATCACGTCGAGCACCAGCAGGTCGAAGTCCATCACCCCGATCAGGCGGTCGGCGTGGGCGGCGTCGGCCGCGGCGCTGACCCGGAAGCCGGCGCGGCTGAGGAACTGCTTGAGCAGTTCGCGGATGCGGTCGTCGTCGTCGACCACCAGCAGGTGGCGGTCGCGTCTTTCCTCGGGGCTCACAGCGCCTCCCTTCGATTGACGCCCACCCCTTGGCGTGGTCCGGCCAGGGCCGCAAGGATCCGCCGCGCGCCGGGCACCCCGTCCAGCCCGCCGGTGCGATAGGCCCGGCCCAGCAGCGCCCGCAGCCGCTCGCTGACCCGCGCCTCGAAGGCCTTGCCCGCCTCGGTCAGCACGGCGGGCCGCCGCCGCGCGTCGAGATCGCCGGCGGCCTTTTCGGCCAGACCCAGCTTCTGGAGGTCGCTCAGGGTCTTGCTGGCCGCCTGTTTCGACAGGCTGGTGAGCTTGGAAAGGTCCTGCACGCCGATGCCCGGGCGCCGCCGCAGCAGGAAGGCCGCCCGCCAGTGCGAGCGCCCCAGGCCCAGCCCTTCGGTCTCCAGAACGCCGTCGACCGCCGCCCACAGCGCCGCCTCGGCCAGGAGAATCAACTCCAGGCCGCCATCGAGCTCCTCCTCGCGCAGGATCAGGCGGGGATCGGCGTGCGGCGTCATGCGGTCATGTCCATTTTGTTTGACCTTCGGGCTCCTCGGGCGTCTAAGGACCGGGTTCCAAATAAGGAGGTCTTGGACCGATGTCTCTCGTTCCCTTCGATGATCGCGACGGATGGATCTGGCTGGATGGCCAGTTCGTTCCCTGGCGCGAGGCGAAGGTGCACGTACTGACCCACGGCCTGCACTACGCCTCGTCGGTGTTCGAGGGCGAACGCATGTACGGCGGCGAGATCTTCAAGCTGACCGAGCATACCGAGCGCCTGTTCAAGTCGGCCCAAATCCTCGACTTCGAGATCCCCTACACGGTGGAGCAGATCGACGAGGCCTGCAAGGCGACCGCCGCCAAGAACGGACTGTCGGACTGCTATGTGCGCCCGATCGCCTGGCGCGGCAGCGAGATGATCGGCGTCTCGGCGCAACAGACCAAGATCCACGTGGCCATCGCCGTGTGGGACTGGCCCAGCTACTTCGACCCGGCCCTGAAGGCCAAGGGCATCCGCCTGACCTGGGCCAGGTACAACCGCCCCGATCCGAAGACGGCCCCCGTCGCCGCCAAGGCCGCCGGCCTCTACATGATCTGCACCATCTCCAAGCACGCCGCGGAGAAGGACGGCTATACCGACGCGATGATGCTGGACTACCGCGGCTACGTGGCCGAGGCGACCGGCGCCAACGTGTTCTTCGTCAAGGACGGCGTGCTGCACACGCCCAAGCCCGACTGCTTCCTGGACGGCATCACGCGCCGCACGGTGATCGAGATCGCCAAGGGCCAGGGGATCGAGGTGGTCGAGCGCCACATCGAGAAGCAGGAGCTGGCCGGCTTCAGCGAATGCTTCATCGTCGGCACCGCCGCCGAGGTCACCCCGGTTGCCGAGATCGGTGAGTTCACCTTCACGCCCGGCAAGCTGTCGCTGGGCCTGATGGACGCCTACGCCGCCCTGGTGCGCCGCGAGGAAGTCGTTCCGGCCTAAGGCCTGGTTCTGACTGTTGATCTGAAGAACCCCGGGGCGATGCTCCGGGGTTTTTCTTTGGAACCTCAGATCCTCCCCCTGAAGGGGGAGGTGGCCCGGAGGGCCGGAGGGGGAAGTCACTGATGAGGTCAGTGCGCCCCCAACGCCAGCAATCACTTCCCCCTCAGTCGGCTTCGCCGACAGCTCCCCCTTCAGGGGGAGCATCTCATGGCTCGCCTCAGCGAGGAGCCACCGTCGCCACCAGCCAGCCGCCGCCCCACGGGGTGTTGACCACCGCCTCGTCATAGACCTCGCCCATGGCCTTGAGCTCTCGCCACAGGCGCAACGGCTTCAGCGACAGCCACATGGTCAGGCCCACGGCCCCGCCAGGCGCCAGCATCGGCCGGTAGTTGTCGATCAGCGGGCCGACCGCGCCGAGGTGCTCGATGCACTCGGAAAACACCACCACGTCGAAGGTCTCGTCCGCCGCGAAGCTGCGGCCGTCGCCCAGCAGCATCTCGACCTGGCCCGAGGCGATCTCGGCCGACAGGCGCTTGCGCCCCATGACCACCGCCGGCTCGGAGAAGTCGACGCCCACATAGCGGGCCGGCCGGTGATTGCGCAGGGCCTCGAAGAACACCCCCTCGCCGGCCCCGATCTCGAGCACGCGGGGGCTGGGCCAGCGGTCGGCGATCATCGCGGCCAGCAGGCGGTGATGGTGGCGCTGGTCGGAGCGGTGCAGCCGGTCATAGACGCCGTCGCGATACTCCTGGTCCCAGCGCTCGACCGGGGCGGCGCGGAAGGCCTCGCCCTTGCGCTTCTCCATCAGGTCGCCCAGCCACGGACGATCCAGCGACGCCATCTCGATGAAGCGCCGCCAGCGCAGATAGACCATGACTTCCCCCAGGGCGGGGACGCAGCCCCGAAAGCGGCGGATGATGACGGGGAGGAAGCCTGGCTACAAGGCGCCGCTTCCTCCTACCCCGCGACCCGCGCCTCGATCTCTTCAAGCCGCGCACGGGTGGCCGCCAGGTCGAGACCGAACCGGGCCGGATCGGCGGCGGCGAGGCGGGCGGTGACGTCGTAGCTCTCGCGGTAGAGGTCCAGCGCCCGCATGCGGTGGCCGCGGTCCTCGCGCAGGTCGGCCAGCCGCTCCAGCGCCACCGACAGGGCCCGCTGCGCGCCGGGATCGGCGGCTTCGCGGCCGCCGGGCGAGCGGCGCAGGGCCAGGGCTTCCTCGAAGGCGGCCAGGGCTTCGTTCAGGCGCCCCTCGGCCTCGGCGGTGTCGCCGACCCCGGCCAGGGCGCCGGCCAGCAGTTCGTCCGCCGACGGATCGTGCGGCGCGGCCTTCCTGACCATGCGGGCGTAGGAGACGGCCTCCTCATAGGCCTCTGCCGCGTCGTCATGGCGGCCTTGCGCGGTCGCGAAGTCGCCCAGGTCGCGATAGGCGATCGTCCGTTCGCGGTCGCTCTCGGCGGCGCGAACCAGCCGGGCCAGCACCCGGGCGGCCGGGTTCCAGGCCTCCGAGCCGCACAGGGCCAGCATCTCGGCCCGCAGGCTCTCGAACTCGGTCGCCCCGACGGGAGCGGGGGCCGGGGCGGCTTGAACGGAAGGCGCGATGGTCATGACGGCGGGCGTCATAGCGGGAGTCGGCGCGGCCGGCTCGGATGCGTCCATGTCGAACGGCTTGGTCAGGGAACGCTCGCCCCCGCGAGCGCTCCCTTTCCTGCGTCGCATCCCCCGACGCGACATCCCCATGCGGGGTAGCAGGGCGGCGACGAGAAGGATTCCCCCCAACGTCATCGCCGCCCAACCGGCGGTCGTCCGATGCGGCTCGAACGGACCGAGATCCCAGCCTATGGCCCACGTCCCCAGCGTGCCCAGGCCTGAGATCACATATCCCGACGTCGTCAGGATCAGCCCCAGGATGATCCCTACGATGCGAGCCAGCATGTCGCCCCCTCCACGACTTACTTCCGCCAGGGGCGGAAAGTCATAGGACCGGGCGACCGGCGTCGAGCATACTCGCCTGTCAGGGGAACGTTGATAACCTGGAAGTCGCCGAGGCGGGCGCCGACGGCTCCTCCTGCCTCTAAATCAACCACGTGCGCGGCCTGGGATAGGCCTCGCCGCGCACGAGGAAGGCGATTCCCGCAATGCAGCGGACGACGAACCAGAGACTGATCGCCGAGATGATAACCACGCCCGCGATGATCATCGGCACGCCGATCAGCACCAGCGACAGCGGGATGCCGAACAGCACCAGCGCCCCGCCGACCAGGAACCAGGCGATCGACAGCCAGAAGGTGCGGATCGCGAAGGTGTAGTGGCTCTCGTTGATCGGCCCTGCCTGGCCGCGCTGCACATAGGCCACGATCAGGCCGATGAAGAAGGTCAGCCCGTTGCTGAAGCCGAGCAGATAGAGGCCGTAGACCACCGCCGGAACGATCTTGTCCTCGGAGTGGCGCTCGGCGACGGGGTGGGCGAGATCGGTCATCGGGGTCAGAGCATCCAGTTGCGGGGCGTCGGATAGGCCTCGCCCTTCAGGAGCCAGGACAGGCCGACGATCGCGCGCACGGTCACCCAGACGCCCACGGCGATCAGGATCAGCGCGCCGATGCCGATGATCAGGGTCAAGCAGCCGATCACCCCGCCCAGCAGCGACAGCCAGAAGGTGCGGATCGCGAAGACATAGTGGCTCTGCAGCCATTCCGGCGCGGACGCCTTCGACACATAGGCCAGGATCAGGCCGACGATCGACGAGACCCCGCCCGTCACCCAGCCGGCGATGTAGCAGGCATAGACGATGATCGGCATGGTCTTGTCGTCCTGCAGGGCGGGCGGGACGGCGGGATCGGGCGGAACGTCGGTCACGGGCTTCCTTGATCGAAAAGCGATGTTTCCACGATGCTCGCCAAAAACGGGCGGCGATGCAAATGAAGCTTCGGAAAGGCGCCCCGCGTCGCTTTTCAGCGCGCCCTCACCTTCCGCTCATGCCGCTCATCGCGCCGCTCGCCAGTCTGGCCGCCTCGCTATCAGGCAAGGAGGCATGGCGATGACGGGCACGACCCACGGAAGGATGCGGCGGGGAAGCCGCTGGACGCTGCTGGTCTGGGGCGGGGCTGCGGGCCTGCTGGCCCTGCCGGCGATCGCCATGCGCTTCACCGCCGAGGTGAACTGGACGGCCGGCGACTTCCTGGCCATGGGCGCGATGTTGCTGGTCGCCGCCGGCCTGGTCGAACTGGCCGTGCGGCTGTCGGGCGACATCGCCTATCGCCTGGGCGCCTGCGTGGCCGTCGCGGCCAGCTTCCTGCTGATCTGGATCAACCTGGCGGTCGGGATCGTCGGCTCGGAGGACAATCGGGCCAACCAGCTGTTCGCCGGCGTTCTGGCCACGGCGCTGCTGGGCGCGGTGCTGGCGGGCTTCAGGCCGGCCGGCATGGCCCGGGCGATGGTCGCCGCCGCCGTGGCCCAGGGCCTGGTCTGCCTGACGGTGTTCGCCATGGGCCAGGGCCTGATCCTGGCCGCGACGGGCGTGTTCGCGGGCCTGTGGCTGGCGGCCGCCGCGCTGTTCGCCCGCGCCGCCAGGAAGGACGCCGCCTGATGGACCCGTTCAAGGCCGTCTGCGCGGTCCTGCTGCTGGGTCCGCCGGGCGCGTGGCTGGCGCTGCTGGCCGTCCAGCGGCTGGGCGCGCGCTCAACGCGGACGACGCTGATCGCCGCCGCGATCCTGTTGGCGGCGATCGTGCTGGCAGGTCGGCTCGGGGTCGGCTTTCGCGATCCGGCCCTAAACATCCTGGCGATCTGCGCGGCTTATCTGGCCTATGCCCTGCTGGCCTTCGCCGCGCCGCTGGCAGGCCAGAGCCCCCGCCTTCGCCGCCGCCCCATGGTCCTGGCCGTGGGACTGTTGGCGGCCTTCACGCCGATGGTCCTGGGTTATTTCCTCGGCAGCGTCGGCCTGCTGGCCCTGGCCTTCACGATCGGCGACGCTGCCCGGGCGCCCGAACTGCGCCGGGTGCGCGCCGACGGCCTGACCTGCGAGATCCGCCGCTGGTCGGGCGGTCCCAGCCAGGACGGCTTCAGCTACGCCCTCTATCTGGAACGGACACCCCTGCCCTTGCGGCTGCGGACCGCCCATGGCCCGCTGTCCCAGGCCGAGGTCAGTCGCCTCTACGCAGGTGGATCAGCGGATAGCTGCGGCCCTGGCCGTCGGTCTCCGAACGGCCGGTAGGGACGAAACCCATCCGCGCGTAGAAGCCCACGGCCTGGCCGTTCTGCTCGTTGACGTCGGTGGTCAGCACCGGATGCCGTTCGAGGGCCAGGGTCACCAGGCCGCGTCCGACACCGGTTCCGCGCCGGTCCGGATCGACGAACAGCGCCTCCATGTGCGCGCCGTCCAGCAGCATGAACGCCGCCGCGACGTCGTTCTCGTCGACCGCCAGCCACAGCGGGGCGGTCGGCAGGAAGCCCTGCACCTCGGCCTCGATGGCGGCGCGATCTTCAGGTGACAGAAAGTCGTGGGTGGCGTCGACGGCGCGGCGCCAGATCTCGACGACTCGATCGCCGTCCGCGGGCGTGGATTGTCGGTAACGGGTCATGGCTCTAGGGCAACCAGCGGGCGGGCAGGTCGTGGGGGTCCAGCGCCTCGCCCCTGGGCAGCCAGGGCAGGGCCGCGAAGATCAGCAGCAGCAGGAAGATCATGCGGGCGGCCAGGTCTATGGCCATGCCGCGCATCGACGACGAGATCGCCAGCAGCAGCAGGGCCCCCGCGCCCACCGCAAGCAGGCCGGTGACCAGGGTGGTGGCGTCGCGCAGCTTGAAGCCGGCGGTCTCGAACCGGGCGTGGGGCGACAGGTCGGCGCCCACGGCGGCGATCGCCCGCGCCAGCAGGGAAAAGCTCTCCAGCCGGTCCTCGTAGACGCCCGGGCCGCGCCAGCTCTGCGAGGCGATGGCGACGCGCTGGCGGCCGAAGCTCAGCATCAGGGCCCGTCGGCGACCGCCGCCGCGCGGCATGGCCAGGCGGAAGCGGCGAAGATGGGCCAGGTCGAAGCGGCGTTCGCGCGCGCCGCGGCGCTCCACCAGCGTCCCGCCCTCCAGCGTCCAGGCCGTCTCGGGCTGGAACGGAGCCAGGCGGGCGCTGTGGGAAAGCCCGGTCACCCGCGGACGGCGGTGATCTCGACGCCGGCGGCGGCGGCGTGCGGGGCCAGGGCCAGGGGCTTTTCGACCCGCACCCGGGCGCGGGTGACGCGATGGTCGTCGAAACAGGCCTGGGCCAGGCGCTCGGCGAAGGTTTCGACCAGGTCGATGTGGCCGGCGGCGGCGATGTCCTGGGCGGCGGTGCGGATGGTCTCGTAGTTCACCGTATCGCCCAGCTGTTCGCAGTGGCTGG
The DNA here is from genome assembly GCF_003116815.1 of Caulobacter endophyticus. Classification (GTDB taxonomy): domain Bacteria; phylum Pseudomonadota; class Alphaproteobacteria; order Caulobacterales; family Caulobacteraceae; genus Caulobacter; species Caulobacter endophyticus. The sequence continues at coordinate 41,506 of NZ_QDKQ01000067.1, read as the reverse complement.
CCGCGACGTCGAGCTCGACATCGATGACCAGCGGCTGCACGCGGCCGTGCTCGTGACCATAGACGCCGATCTCGGCTTCGACCTTGAGGCCGCGCACGAAGACCTTCGTGACGATGATCTTGGCCAGGACAGGCGCCGGGAACGGCGTTTCGGAGAGGGGGGAGGCGGACAAGGGCGAGGGCCTTCAGGAACCAAGGACGTCGGGCGTGCGCCAGGCCAGATGCTGGCCGCCGTCGACCGCGATCATCTGGCCCGTGACCGACGGCGCGTCAATGAGATAGCGCATCGCGGCCGCCAGTTCGGACGGATCGACAGGGCCGCCCAGAGGCGTGGCGGCGGCCTCGGCCTCGAACTCGCCGGGCGCCTGGTGCACCGAGGCCAGCACCGGCCCGGGGCCGATCGCATTGACGCGAACGGCGGGCGCCAGGTCCTGGGCCAGGGTGCGCGTCGCCCACCACAGACCGGCCTTGGAAACGCTGTAGCTGAAGAACTGCGGGTTGGGCTTCAGCACTCGCTGGTCGACCAGATTGACCACCAGCCCCCTGGCGTCCGCCGGCAGGGCGGCGGCGAAGGCCTGGGCCAGCAGCACCGGCGCACGCAGGTTGGCGTCCATGTGGCGGTCCCAGCTGTCGGCGCTCAGCGTGGCGATCCGGTCGTCCTCGAAGGTCGAGGCCGAGTTGACCAGCAGGGTCAGCGGCCCGATCGCCGCCGACGCCGCCCCGACCAGGGCCGCGCCGATCTCCGCATCGGCCAGCTCGCCCGGGATCGCGACAGCCCGGCGGCCCAGGGCCGCGATCTCGGCGACCACCGCCTCGGCCTCGTCGCGCGCAGTGCGGTAGTGCACCGCCACGTCATGGCCCGACCGCGCCGCCTCCAGCGCCAGCACCCGCCCGATGCGACGGCCCGCGCCGGTGACGAGCGCGCCGCCGCGCGAGAGCTTGGGGTCGGAAGGCGTGGGCATGCGGGATCCTGGCGCGGTATGTCGCCGGTGTTCATAGCGAGGTATCCGCGCATTTACGACGCCGGAACGCCCTGCGTCCTTCGAGGCTCGCACTTCAGGATGACGAGCCAATGCACCGGTCCTCATCCTGAGGCGCCCGCGCGAGCGGGCCGCGCGCGAACGGCGCTCGCCGCCGATTGCCTGATTTGACAGCAGCGCTGCCTGACATATGATGCCGCCACCATGTATCGCATCGAATTCTTCAATCGCGAGCAGCATAGGGCGGGCCACCTCATCGCAGGAGCCTAGTCCCGAGCCCCTATCGACGCGCCTGCGCCGGGCTCGGGACGAAAACCACATCGACAACAGCGTTGCGCAAGACTTCGACACATAACCGGTCGAGGTCCAGAAAACTTGCGCCCCTATCCCCATTACTACGGCGCGCGGCCATGGCTGCGACGCCGCGCCATGCCGCATGGCAAAACGCCAGGAGCGCCCCGATGCCCGCCTCCCCGCCCCTTCCCGCGCGCACCGCCAAGCGCGACCCGCGCCCGCCGATCACCGTCAGCGCCGAGGACTACGACGCCCTCGCCGCCCTCGTGGCCCACCCCAGCGCCGCGCCCGGCCATGCCTTGCTGGCCGTCGAGCTCGAGCGCGCCGCCGTGGTCGAAGGCGCCCCGGCCGCCAACCGCGTGCGCCTGGGCTCGGAGGTCGACTATCACGACCTCGATCGCGACCGGCTGCGCACCATCCGCCTGTCGCTGCCGCGCGAGGCCAGCATCGACGAGCGCCGGGTGTCGGTCACCGCCCCGATCGGCGCGGCCCTGCTGGGCCTGAAGCCGCGCCAGCGCTTCACCTGGACCGAGCCCGGCGGCCGTACGCGGTCGATCCTGGTGCTGGCGGTGCGCAATGACGCCTGACGACGCGCTGGGGCCCTGCCCCAGCCCCGGCCACGGCCTGAGCACCGCCGCCGCCGCCGCCCTGCTGGCGGCCGCCGATCATGTGGAGCAGGCCTGGAGCGGCGTCTCGCCGCGCGAAGCCGCCACGCGTCTTTCGCTGCACGCCGAGGACCTGGCCCATTCGCCGGTGGCCCGCGACCAGCTGCTCAGCCGCGCCCTCGAGCTGGCGGCCGGCGACCTTTCGGAAGGACGCCGCCCCCTGGCGCACTGGCCGCTGTTCTTCGCCGAGGACCTGGCCCCGTCCGCCGAGGCCCGCGAGGACGTGCGCGCCTGGGTGCTGTCGGGGGGAGATCCGATGCTGGCCGACGGCGAGGCGGTGGCCGAGGCGGTAGAGGCCCGGGCCGTGCGCGAGCTGGGCGACGCCTTCGAGACGGCGCGCGGCCTCACCCGCCGCCTGCGCGTCGAGGCCTGGCTGCAACTGGCTCTGTGGGACGATCCCCGCATCCCGGCCAACGCCGAGACCCGCTTCCTGATGCGCGCCGGAGGCCGGCGGCTGATGGCGCGGGTGGGGGACTAGGAAAGGGCGCGGCGGGACGACCGCCGCGCGAGCCCTGTCAGTCGATGCGGCCGAATTCGAAGGCGTTGAGGCCGACGATGACGCCCAGGAAGATGGCGATGATCAGGATCGCGAGCATGTGAGCGCCGCTCCGGCTGTTGTTGTTTCCTCTCTTGCGGCTTTAGCGGCCAATGTTCGGTGGAGCAAGGCCCTGCCGCCGCCCGCCGAAGCAGCCTAGACTTTGTCCCATGCTCTGGCGCCGAAAAGTCGAACCCTACACCCGCCCCTTCGTCTACGCCTGGTTCCGCATGAGCCGGGGCCTGACCCTGGGCGTGCGCGGCCTCGTCACCGACGAGGAAGGCCGCGTGCTGATGATCCAGCACACCTACGTGCCCGGCTGGTACCTGCCCGGCGGCGGGGTCGAGCGCGGCGAGATCGCCGAGACCTCGCTGATCCGCGAGATGCAGGAAGAGGCCGGCGTGCGCGTCATCGGCCGCCCCACCCTGCTGTCGGTGCACAGCAACGAGCCGCGCCACCCCGGCGACCACGTGCTGTTCTATCGCGTTCACGCCTGGGAGCCGTGCGCGGCGGCCGAGCAGGGCGAGATCCACGAGATCGGCTGGTTCCACCCCGACGCCCTGCCCGACGACGTCACCGACGCCACCCGCCAGCGCATCGCCGAAGCCCTGCGGGGGGCCGAGATCGATCCGATGTGGTGAAGGTAAGGAAGCCCTCGCCGTCGCCTGACCCCAGCCCGCGACTTCCCGTCCGATCCGTGCTAAGCGCCCGGCCAACGAAATTCACGAGAGTTCCATGGCCCTGAAAGTCGCCATCGTCGGCCTGCCCAACGTCGGCAAGTCCACCCTGTTCAACGCCCTGACCCAGACGGCCTCGGCGCAAGCCGCCAACTATCCGTTCTGCACCATCGAGCCGAACACCGGCGACGTGGCCGTGCCCGAAGCGCGCCTGAACGCCCTGGCCGCCATCGCGGGCTCCAAGGAAATCATCCCGGCCCGCATCAACTTCGTCGACGTCGCCGGCCTGGTCCGCGGCGCTTCGAAGGGCGAAGGCCTGGGCAACCAGTTCCTGGCCAATATCCGCGACTGCGACGCCGTGGCCTTCGTGGCCCGCTGCTTCGAGGACGGCGACATCACCCACGTCGAGGGCCGCATCGACCCGATCGCCGATCTCGAGATCATCGAGATGGAGCTGATGCTGGCTGACCTGGAAAGCCTGGAAAAGCGCCTGCCCAACGTCGAAAAGCGCGCCAAGAGCGGCGGCGACAAGGAAATGATCGCCACCCTGCGCCTGATCAACCTGGCTTTGGAGCAACTGCGCGCCGGCCGTCCGGCTCGCGCCGCCCAGATCGACAAGGAAGACGCCAAGGCCTGGGCCATGCTGCAGCTGCTGACCTCGCTGCCGGCCCTCTATGTCTGCAACGTCGACGAGGCCAGCGCCGACAAGGGCAATAAGTTCTCCGACCTGGTGGCCGAGCGCGCCAAGACCGACAACGCCAAGAGCGTGGTCATCTCGGCCCAGATCGAGAGCGAGATCGCCCTGCTGGACGAAGCCGAGCGCACCGAGTTCCTCGAGACCCTGGGCCTCGAGGAGCCGGGCCTGAACCGGCTGATCCGCGAGGCCTACAAGCTCCTGGGCCTGCAGACCTACTTCACGGTGGGCCCCAAGGAAGCCCGCGCCTGGACGATCCCCGTGGGCGCCACCGGCCCGCAGGCGGCCGGCGTGATCCACACCGACTTCGAGAAGGGCTTCATCCGCGCCGAGACCATCGCCTACGAGGACTACGTCAAGCTCAACGGCGAAGCCGGCGCGAAGGAAGCCGGCAAGATGCGGTCGGAAGGCAAGGAGTACGTCGTCAAGGACGGCGACGTGATGCACTTCCGCTTCAACGTTTGATTGCGCACTTGAAATAGCACACCGCATGGCCGAGCTTGCCGCAGCGATGCGGGGGGGCTCGGCTTTAGCGTGACGATCAGAGTATTCGGTATAGCCGCCCTGGCGGGCGGCGCGCTTATCGCGGCGGCGTCGCCGTCCCTGGCGCAGAGCCAGACCCAGTCCATATCCACTTTCGTCATCCTGTCGGGCGAGGCGCCGACAGGCGAACAGACGGCCCGCCGCTTTGCGCCCCTTTGGCGGCAGACGGCCGTCGGCATGGAAGCCGCGCGCCTGGAGGAAAAGACCGCGACCGGAGCGGACGGCCTGCCGGCGGGCACGCCGATGTTCGCCGTCCGCTCATCCAGGGGCTGGGCCTATTGCGCCGCTCCGCCGGTCCAGGCCGAGAAGACCGAATGGTGGCGCGCCAAGGCCTTCACCTGCTTCGAGGACCATGACGGCGACGGCGCCTTCGACCACGCCGCCGTCGCGGACAAGCCATTCCTGGACTCGCCGCTGACGATCTATCTCGACCGCGAGGTCGAGCCGCTGCCCCGCCCCGTCCGCTACGCCCGCGTTCCCCGCCAGGACGGCCCGGCCATGGGCTTCGGCGTCAACTGGGGCCGCCACCCCGACCAGCCCGGCCCCGATGGGGCGCCGGCGGCGCACCTGGTGTTTCAGTCGGTTTTCCTGCGGGGCGACGGCGTCGAGACCATCGTGGGAAAAGGAAGCAACACCCACCTGCTGCTGTCGCCGGGCCAGACCGCCCAGGTGAAGTTCAACGGCGCGCTCATCACCGTGCTGGGCATCACGCCCGGCGGAGATCTGCGCTATCGCGTGGACAAGCCGCTTCCCACGCAGGTGATGACGCTCGAGGCCACGCATCCCTCCCTGCCGCCTCCCCTGACCCAGATCTACGCCCGATGATCCGCACCGTCCTCATCATCGCCTGCATCGCCGCTGTCGCTTCGCCGGTCCTGGCCCAGGACGCGCTGCAGATAATTCAGCGGCCAAGGGCCAGTCAGATCCTCAAGGACGCCCTCAAGGCGACGCCGCCGCCCCTGCAGTCCCTGATCACGGTCGACGCTCCAGTCAGCCGGGGTCCGGCGACGCGGGTGAAGAACGGCGTGGTTCTGGCCGTGCAGACCATCCGTCCCGCGCCCGGCGTCACCCTGGAGGCGGCCCCGCACAAGCAGCCGCGCTATGGCGCGGCCGGGGATGTGCTGTTTCCTGTCGTCGACGACGGCGCCGTTCAATATTGCCGCCGGGAGCCCAATCCCCGGAAACTGTCGAGTCCCCGGCACCGCAACGACGCCAAGGGCAAGCTGCATTGCTTCTCCGATCCCGACGGCGACGGACGGTTCGACCTCATGTCGGAGACCTATCTCAATCAGGCCCTGATCGGCGGCAGCCATTTCCTGGTGAAATGGCTCGCCGCACCCAAGCCCCTGGCCGCGCCGGTTCCCTATGCGCGCTCCGGCGCAGTCGCCCCGTACGCCGAGCAGATCGGCATACGCTACGGCGGCGTCCTGCGCGGCTTTCCGGAAGCGGACGGCGGCGTTCGGGGGGCGCTGGTGATGGTGGCCCTGAGCATCCGTGGCGACAGCGCTCCAGCGCGCGACGACATCGGCTACGCGATCGGGCTGCCGGACGGCGAATCCGGCGTGGTCGAACTGCCGACGGGCCACAGCCTGACCTTGGGCGCGGCGACCATGGAGGATATCCAGGTCGAGGTGACGAGCGCCCTTCCCGCCGGAGAAACCCTGCTGTTTCCAGGATCGCAGGGTCGCGAACCGGTTCAATGACGCGAACGATCCCGCATGGCGGCATCGCCGCGACGATCCTCCTGCTCGCCGGCTGGGGCGCCGCCACGGCCCAGCCGCCGGCCATCGAGGGCTCGGTCGACATGATCGTCGTCGAGAAGGCCGCCCATCGCATGACCCTCTACAAGGGCGACCGGCTGGTGCGGACCTATCGGATCTCGCTGGGCGGCGGCGGCCTGGCGCCCAAGGTCCGCGCTGGCGACCGGCGAACGCCCGAGGGCGACTACCGCATCACCGGCCGCAATCCGAACAGCCGCTTTCACCTGTCCTTGCGCATCGGCTATCCGACCCCGGCCCAGATCGCCGCCGCCCGCGCCAAGGGGATCGATCCCGGCGGCGACATCATGATCCACGGCCTGCCCAACGGGCGCGGCGCCCTGGCCGCGCTGTACCAGGGCCGCGACTGGACCGACGGCTGCATCGCGCTCACCGATCCCGAGATCGAGGAAGTCTGGAAGCTGGTGCGCGACGGCGCGCGGGTCAGGATCACGCCGTGAAGCACGACGCCGACTGGACGGATCCGCCCACTTCGCCGCCGGCCTTGCCGCTGGAGGTGCGGATCTCGATCGTCCAGACCTGGATCGGCGTGCTGGTCTTGCTGGCGCTGACCGCCTTCATGACGGCCAAGGCGCCGGAAGGACTGCGCGGCCTGGTGCTGGCGCTGACCGGCGGCATGACCGCCCTCTCGCTGCTCGGCGCGATCGGCGACACGCTGGACCGCCGCCGGCGGCTGGTGCTCGACCATGACGGCATCCGCTGGCGCTGCGGCTTCATGGGCCTGGTGCGCGGCCGGGCGGCCTGGAGCGAACTGCGCGCCGTCGCCCACAAGTCGATCTATCGGCGGCCCGACCGCCTGCTCCTGACGCTCGACGGCCGCCGCACCGTCAGCATCCCGGTCGACGGCCTGACCGTCGCCGGCGAGGACCTGCCCCGCCTGATCCGCGCCGTGGCTCCTCACGTGGAGATCTCTCTCCAATAGCCGCCTTGACCGCGAGGGCGGCGCGGTTCTTGGATGCCCGGCCATACCGAGCCGGGAGCCGTCCATGTCGCAGACCATCACCCTGACCTCCGCCATAGACGGCTTTGAGTTCACCGCCGGCCACGTCCAGCCGCAGGGCCCGCGCAAGGGCGGCGTGGTGGTGATCCAGGAGATCTTCGGCCTCGACCAGTACGTCCAGGCCGACCTCGCCCGCTGGTCCGAGCGCGGCTACGAGGCGATCGCGCCGTCGCTGTTCGATCGCGTCGAGCGCGGCTACGTCGCCGAACACGATCCGGAAGGCTTCCAGAACGGCGTCGCCGCCGTCGGCAAGGTGGGCATGCCGGCCATGCTGTCGGACATCCAGGCCTGTATCGACGCCCTGAAGGACAAGGGTCCGGTGTTCGCCGTCGGCTACTGCATGGGCGGTTCGCTGGTGTGGCTGGCGGCTTCGAAGCTGGAAGGCCTGGCGGCCGGCTCGGCCTATTACGGCAGCCAGATCGCCGCCAACGCCGCCCTGCCGCTGAACTGCCCGGTGATCGTCCACCTCGGCGCCAAGGACGCCCATATCCCGGCCGAGCAGGCCAAGGCCGCCATCTGGACGTCGCATCCCGAGCTGGGAGTCTATGTCTACGAGGCCAGCGGCCACGGCTTCAACAACGACGGCCGTCCCGACAGCGACCTGGCCGACGCCGAGCTGGCCCGCCAGCGCACGGTGGAGCTGTTCGAGGCGAATGGAGCCGGCGCATGACCACCGGAACCCGCATCGCGCTGTGCGACCGCGACGGCGGTCCGCTGTCGGCCTTCCATGTGCCGCCCGGCGAGGCGCGGCGCGGCGGGCTCGTCGTCCTGCACGCCATCTGGGGGATCACGCCCCACATCCGCGAGTTCAGCGAAAGCCTGGCCGAGCACGGCTACGAGGTGATCGCCCCCAACCTGCTGGACAGCGCCGACGCGCCCTGGCCTGAGCTCAACACCGAGCCGGCGATCCTCGACCAGCGCATGGCGCTCGGCGAACAGGCCGGCTGGGGGGCGGCGTGCGTGCCGCGCGTACAGGCGGCCATCGACGCCCTGGAGGGTCCGGTGTTCGTCATGGGCTTCTGCTTCGGCGGCACCACCGCCTGGCTGAGCGCGACCCGGGCCCACGGCGTGGCGGCGGTCTCATGCTTTTACGGCGGCGACATCGTACGCTACCGCGACGAGACCCCGAAAGTCCCGACCATCCTGCATTTCGGCAAGACCGACGAGATGATCCCGCCCGCCGACGTGGCGGCCATCGAGGCCGCTCACCCCGACCTGCCGATCCATCAGTACGACGCGGGCCACGCCTTCGTGGCGCCCAGCGGCCATCACGCCGACAGCGCCCGCCTGTCGATGCTGCGTACGCTTCAGCTCTTTCAGCGCTCGGGCGGAAGCAAGGGCGAGGCCTGAGCCTTCAGATCGCCAGCTTGGTCTTGAGCTGCTCCAGGCAGATCTCGCTCCGGCTGGCGATAAGCGCCTTGAGGCCCTCGGCGCCGTTGGCGAGCAGCGCCGTGCGCGAGACGTCGTCGGGCGTGTTATAGGCGTTCACCTTGCATTTGGCCTTGGCCACGACCTCGCCGCTGGAGGCGTCGAACACCCTCGCCTTGGCCCTATAGGCGAGATCGACACGGGAAGGGGCCAGATAGAAGCGCTGCATGTACATGGTGGGTTCTATTTCCACCACGTAGGCCGCGCTCCCCACCTGCGGGCCGCCGCTCGATAGGGACCGTCCATCCGGCCTTTGCGGCAGGGCCTGCCGAACGAGATGGCCATTGTTCGCCGCCGCGAAGGACACGGCGATCTTTCGGGCCATGGCGCCGGAAGAATCATCGATCCCGTAGTTCCGGACGACGTCCCGACCATGGGAGACGCCGATGAGGTGCGCGACGCTCACCCCCAGGACGCCGCCGTTGACCATTGCGATCATGGCCGTGCCGCTGCTCATGTCGTTCAGCTTGGGCGGCCCGGCCCGCAGTACGTAGGCGACGCCCGGCCCTTCCATGTTCTGGGGCGGCAGCACGTCGTCGTCGATGGCCATGAGCGATCCGGCGGACGCCGGAGACCATGCAGAATGGGGACGCATCACGCCCACGGGACCAGCCGCCGGCGAGGCGTAGAGTGAAGTCGTCCGCGCCAGCAGGGCCGCCGTCGACGCTTCCACCGGCCTCAGGGCCGAACACGGCGTCCCCGCCTCGCGGGCGTAGCGGATCTGATCGGCGCTGCAGGTCTCGGCCGCCACGGCCGTCCCGCATGCGGCGCTGCCTGCCAGCAGCGCCAGGACTGCGATCTTGATAGGCGTCATGGAATGGCTCTCTCGTTGCGCCGCGCGCAGAAGATGGGCCATCCCGGTAAACCCAAGGTATAGGTCGGAAGCCTAACTCTCGCTTCAGGCTAGGTCGCTTCCACCGCGTAGAAGGTGTTGAAGCCGATGAACATCGCCACGGCCAGCACGGCGATGACGAGGGCGACCAGGGCCAGCACCTTGACGTGCTTGCGCTTGACCGGCTTGGGCTGCTGGTCGGGGTGGGCGTCGGGCTTGGTGTCGAGGTCCATGGGGTCTCCGAAAGGGGGCTCGCCTCGACAACGCCCCGGCCCGACGATCCGCTCCACGCTTCCAGCCGCACGGGGCCGCCTAACGCGCAAAAGCCGATCTGGATTGTTGAGCAGGACTCAACACCCCATGCACCGCCAGGCGGCTAATCGCTCCTGGCCGGCGCTGCTACGCTTCATCTCTTTCGCTGGGCCGACACCCGCGACGAAACCGCCCGCGCGCCCGGCCGCTTTATCCGCGGACATGACGGCGCGTGGAGGACCGGAGGATGGGATGGCGATACTCGACGACCTTCAGCTTTCCAGGCGCGAAGTGATGGCGACCGGCGCCGCCATCGGCGTGGCGACCGTTCCGGCCGCCGCAGACGCCGCTTCCGGGCAGCCCTCGATCATGAAGGTCTCCTTCACGGTCAACGGCCAACGCCAGACCCTGGAGCTCGACACCCGCACCACCCTGCTGGACGCGCTGCGCGAACACCTGAAGCTGACCGGCAGCAAGAAGGGCTGCGATCATGGCCAGTGCGGAGCCTGCACTGTCATCGTCGACGGCCGGCGGATCAATTCGTGCCTGTCGCTGGCGGTGATGCACGAGGGCGACGAGGTCACCACCATCGAGGGCCTGGGCAGCCCGGAAAAGCTGCACCCGCTGCAGGCCGCCTTCGTCAGGCATGACGGCTACCAGTGCGGCTATTGCACGCCGGGCCAGATCTGCTCGGCCAAGGCGGTGCTCGACGAGATCAAGGCCGGCGTCCCCAGCCACGTCACTGCCGACCTGACGGCGAAGATCCAGTTCAGCGAGGACGAACTGCGCGAACGGATGAGCGGCAACATCTGTCGCTGCGGGGCCTATTCCAACATCGTCGCGGCCGTGGCTGAAGTGGCGGAGGGCAAGGCATGAGAGCCTTCAGCTACGAGCGCGCCAAGAGCCCGCGCGAGGCCGCCGCGGCCGTCGCCGCCGACCCGACCGCTCGCTTCATCGCCGGCGGCACCAATCTGCTCGACCTGATGAAGCTGGAGATCGAGACGCCCGCGCGGCTGGTCGACGTCAACGGCCTGAAGCTGGACGAGATCGCGCCGACCAAGGACGGCGGCCTGCGCATCGGCGCCCTGGTGCGCAACACCGACATGGCCGCCGACAAGCGGGTGCGCAAGGATTACGGCGTGCTGTCGCGGGCCCTGCTCGCCGGCGCCTCGGGCCAGCTGCGCAACAAGGCCACCACCGCCGGCAATCTCCTGCAGCGTACGCGGTGCCCGTACTTCTACGACACCAACATGCCCTGCAATAAGCGCACCCCCGGCGCGGGCTGCTCGGCGATCGGCGGCTTCACCCGCACCCTGGCCGTGCTGGGCGCGAGCGAGGCCTGCATCGCCACCCATCCCAGCGACATGGCCGTGGCCCTGCGACTGCTCGACGCCAAGGTCGAGACCGTCACCCCGGACGGGACCGAACGCTCGATCCCGATCGCCGACTTCCACCGCCTGCCGGGCGACACCCCGCAGGTGGAGACTGCCCTGGCGCGCGGCGAACTGATCACGGCGGTGACGCTGCCCAAGCCGATCGGCGGAACCCACGCCTATCGCAAGGTGCGCGACCGGGCCTCCTACGCCTTCGCGCTCGTCTCCGTCGCCAGCGTCATCCACAAGGACGGCTCGGGCCGCATCGCCCTGGGCGGCGTCGCCCACAAGCCCTGGCGGGTGGAGGCGGCGGAAAGCGCCCTGCCCCGTGGGGCCAGGGCGATCTCCGAGGGCCTGCTGGCCGGCGCCCGCACCACCTCCCAGAACGCGTTCAAGCTGACCCTGGCCGAGCGCGCCATCGGCGCGGCCTTGGCGCAAGCGAGGGCCTAAGCAATGAAGTTCGACACCCCCGCCACGACCAATCCGATCGACCAGCTGAAAGTGGTCGGCAAGCCGGTCGACCGCATCGACGGTCCGATGAAGACCACCGGCCGCGCCCCCTACGCCTATGAGCGCCACGACGCGATCCCCGATATCGCCTACGGCTACGTGGTCGGCGCCTCGATCGCCAAGGGCCGCATCGCGTCGATGGACCTCTCGCGCGCCAAGGCCGCGCCAGGCGTTCTGGCCATCGTCACCGCCGCCGAGGCCGGCAAGCTGACCAAGGGCGACTTCAACACCGCCATGCTGCTGGGCGGCCCGGAGATCCAGCACTACCATCAGGCCGTGGCCGTGGTGGTGGCGCAGACCTTCGAGCAGGCCCGCGCCGCGGCCAACCTGGTGAAGGTGGAGTACGTCCGCTCCAAGGGCAGTTTCGACCTGGCCTCGGCCAAGGACGGCGCAACCAAGCCAAAGGACGGCGGTCCAGACAGCGCGGTCGGCGACTTCGACGCCGCCTTCGCCGCCGCGCCGGTGACGCTGGACGAGACCTACACCACGCCCGATCACGGCCACGCCATGATGGAGCCGCACGCCAGCATCGCCGCCTGGAAGGGCGACAAGCTGAGCCTGTGGACCTCGAACCAGATGATCGCCTGGGGCGCCGGCGACGTCGCCAAGACCCTGGGCATCCCGCGCGAAAACGTGCGCCTGATGTCGCCCTTCATCGGCGGCGGCTTCGGCGGCAAGCTGTTCGTGCGCGCCGAGGCCATACTGGCGGCCCTGGGCGCCAAGGCGGCGGGACGGCCGGTGAAGGTGGCCCTGACCCGGCCGCTGATGTTCAACAACACCACCCACCGGCCGGCCACGATCCAGCGCATCCGCATCGGTACCGACCGCGACGGCAGGATCACCGCCATCGGCCACGAGAGCTGGTCGGGCGACCTGCCCGGCGGCGGTCCGGAAACCGCCGTGCAGCAGACCCGCCTGCTCTATGCCGGCGCCAACCGCATGACCAGAACCAGGCTGGCCGTGCTCGACCTGCCCGAGGGCAACGCCATGCGCGCGCCCGGCGAGGCCCCCGGCCTGATGGCGCTGGAAGTGGCCGTCGACGAAATGGCCGAGAAGCTGGGCATGGACCCCATCGACTTCCGGATCCTCAACGACACCCAGGTCGATCCGGAAAAGCCCAGTCGGCCGTTCTCGCAGCGGCGGCTGAACGAGTGCCTGCGCACCGGCGCCGACAAGTTCGGCTGGAGCCGGCGCTCCAGAACGCCCGGCCAGACGCGGGATGGCCGCTGGCTGGTCGGCATGGGCGTGGCCGCGGCCTTCCGCAACAACCTGGTCATGAAGTCGGCCGCCCGCGTGCGGCTGGAGACCAGCGGCGTCGTCACGGTCGAGACCGACATGACCGACATCGGCACCGGCAGCTACACCATCATCGCCCAGACCGCGGCCGAGATGATGGGCGTGCCCCTGACCCGGGTGAACGTGCGGCTGGGCGACTCCAGCTTCCCGGTATCGGCCGGTTCCGGCGGCCAGTGGGGCGCCAACAGCTCCACCGCCGGGGTCTACGCCGCCTGCATGAAGCTGCGCGAGGCGGTGGCCGGCAAGCTCGGGCTCGATCCGGCGACCGCCGAGTTCGCCGACGGCCGGGTCAGGGTCGGCAATCAGAGCCTGCCCCTGGAGAAGGCCGCCGCCCAGGGCCCGGTCACGGCCGAGGACTTCATGGAGTACGGCGACCTCACCAAGACCCACCAGCAGTCGACCTTCGGCGGCCACTTCGTCGAGGTCGGGGTCGACGCCGACACCGCCGAGATCCGCATCCGCCGGATGCTGGCCGTCTGCGCGGCCGGCCGGATCCTCAATCCGAAATCGGCCCGCAGCCAGGTGATCGGGGCCATGGTCATGGGCGCCGGCGCGGCGCTGATGGAGGAGCTGGTCGTCGACAAGCGCATCGGCTTCTTCGCCAATCACGACCTGGCCGGCTACGAGGTGCCCGTCCACGCCGATATCCCGCACCAGGAGGTCATCTTCCTGGACGAGACCGATCCCATGTCCTCGCCGATGAAGGCCAAGGGCGTGGGCGAGCTGGGCATCTGCGGCGTCGGCGCGGCGGTGGCCAACGCCGTCTACAACGCCACCGGCGTGCGGGTGCGCGAGTATCCGGTGACGCTGGACAAGCTGCTTGAGGGCATGCCGGTCCTGGCGTGACGCGCTAGAACCAGCCGGTATCCCTCAGCACGCCATCGTCGTCCCGCCGGTTACCTGGATCGCGGTGAACGTCCTGGGCTGGCGCGCCGCCGTGCAGGGCCGGCCGCGCCATTTTCCTTCCTGGCCTGGGGTCCCCAACCTGATCGTCGCCGAGCTGTGGCTGCGGCGCCGGAGCGCGCGTGGCTGAACGGCGACAGTTGTCACACGGCCGTCGCCGTTGCGGAAAAACTGTCATCAACGTGTGAAATAGACGCGGGCGCTGAAAACAACCGGCGCCGTCGAGGAAAGTAACCCGCGGCGCTCGATATCGGGGGATATCCGAAATGCTGCTCAGGTCCGCCAGCGCCGCGGCGATCGCCGCCTGCCTCATGCTCGCCTCCCAGGCCCAGGCGGCCGACGCCCCGGCGCCCGCCGCCGACGCCAGCGAGGTTGACGGCGTGATCGTGGTCGGCAGCGGCCAGACCCGCTCGGTCTCGACCCTGACCCCGGCCAGCCTCGAAGTGCTGCCCCCGGGCACGAGCGTGCAAAAGGCCCTGAACTTCCTGCCGGGCGTCATGGCCCAGTCGATCGACGCCCTGGGCGTCAACGAGCAGTCGCTGTCGCTGCAGGTGCGCGGCTTCAACACCACGCACCTGGGCTACACGCTGGACGGCATGCCGCTCGGCGACGGCGCCTACAACAACTACAACGGCCTGACGATCAGCCGCGCCCTGATCTCCGAGAACCTGGGCCGCGCGGACCTGGCCACCGGCATCGCCGGCCTGTCGATCCCCTCGACCAGCAACCTCGGCGGCGCGCTGATCTACACCTCCAGCGATCCGAAGAAGGACATGGGCCTGTCGATCAGCCAGAGCTTCGGCAGCGAGGACACCCTGCGCACCTTCGCCCGCTTCGACACCGGCGAGCACAACGGCTGGTCGGCCTATCTGTCGGGCCAGTACAGCCAGCAGGACCTGTTCGTGAACCAGCCGGTCTACAACAAGTCGACCGGCAAGCAGTTCAACGGCAAGCTGACCTACAAGGGCGAGCGCGGCCAGGTCACGGCCTTCGCCGACATCTCGCGCACCAACCAGGCCGACGACGCCTACCTGTCCAAGGACATGCTGAACCGTCTCGGCTGGGACTGGGGCGGCTATGCGCCCGACTGGAACGCCTATGTCAGCCGCGCGGCGTGCTCGGTGGCGTCGCTGGCCTCCAAGTGCGTGACCTCGACCGCGCCCGAGAAGCTGTCGGACGTGACCTTCACCAACGGCCAGATCCTGCGCAACGACGACCTGTTCTACATCGCGGCCGACTTCGACGTCACCGACAGCCTCAAGGCCCACGGTCAGGTCTACAAGCATAAGAACAAGGGCGCGGGGAACAACTTCATCACCGGCCTGTCGACCCAGGGCACGGCGTCGACCGCCGACGACCTGCCGGTGCAGATCCGCGACACGCGCTACACCATCGATCGCGACGGCGTGGTCGCCAGCCTCGCCTGGACCCACGGCGTCCACCACGTCCAGGCTGGCCTCTGGCTTGAGCAGAACACCAGCAGCGCCGCACGCTATATCTGGACCAACGTCACCGGCCCGTTCAGCCTGGCCCAGTACCTGAAGGGCCGTCCGGACACGGCCCAGTGGGTGCAGAAGACCGACTGGACCACCCAGCAGTTCTACGTCCAGGACACCGTCACCCTGTTCGACGACGCCCTGAGCATCGACTTCGGCTTCAAGAGCACCAACGCCAAGTCGACCGCCACGGCCCTGCCGGGCATCGCCAAGGCCCCGGCTGCGGCCTCGACCCAGTTCGCCAGCGGCTCGCTCAAGGCCGCCGACAACTTCCTGCCGGAAGCCGGCGCACGCTGGCGCATCGCCCCCGGCCACGAGGTGTTCGCCAGCTACGCCGAGAACATGGCCATGTTCCAGGGCGGCTTCAAACTGGGTCCGCAGTCGGTCAGCCAGGCCGTCTGGGACGCCCAGGGCAAGTACCTGGAGCCGGAAACCTCCAAGAGCTTCGACGCCGGCTACCGCTATGTGGGCGAGACCCTGCAGGTGTCGGTGTCGGCCTATGAGGTCGACTTCAACAACCGCCTGCTGCAGTACAACCCCTGCCCGACCAACCAGCAGCAGAACCCCGGCTGCGGCAACTCCTTCCACAACGCCGGCAGCGTCACCAGCAAGGGCGCCGAAGTGGGCGTGCTGTGGAAGCCGCTGTCGTGGCTGAACTGGTACAACTCGGCCTCGTACAACAAGTCGACCTATGACGAGGACCTGAACTGGTGCTCGGGCGCGACCTGCGTGGTCAAGAAGACGGCCGGCAAGCAGCAGGTCGACACGCCCAAGGAGATGTTCTCCAGCGTCGTCAGCCTCAAGCGCGGCCCGTTCTCGGCCTCGCTGCAGGGCAAGTACACCGGCCGCCGCTACTACACCTACACCAACGACCAGAGCTTCGCCGGCTACACCACCTTCGATCTGGGCGTCAGCTACGCCTTCGGCGACGTGGGCTTCATGAAGGGCGCCAAGGCCTCGCTGAACGTCACCAACCTGACCGACAAGCGCTACGCGTCGAACTTCGACAGCAGCGTGTTCGCGCCGGACGACGCGACGGGCAGCATCCTGGTGTTCCACTCGTCGGCGCCGCGGCAGTTCTTCGCCACCATCGGCTTCGACTTCTAGGGCGCTGTCGCCAGACCAGTAAGCTCGCATCGGCGGGCGGCCCCAGCGGTCGTCCGCCGAACTGCGTCAAGGAGACCCCGATGCGCCGTCCGATCCTGCAGGCCCTCGCGATCGCCGCCCTTGCAACCGGGAGCCAGGTCCAGGCCCAGCCTCACCTGGTCAAGCACTGGAGCCAGGCGCTGGGCGACGAGACCGTGACCTTCCAGGGCAAGATCTTCGTCAACCACGGCCTGGTCGCCGTGGGGCGCCTGGACGGCGCTGCGCGCGACTTCAAGGGCGACACCCTGGGTTCGTTCTCCGGCATGGCCCTGCGGTCGTGGCGGCGCCTCCCCGACGGAAGCTACGAGGGCGAACTGCTGACCCTGCCGGACCGCGGCCCCAACGGCGTCGGCTCGGTGGCCGGCACGGTCGACTACGCCAACCGCCTGCACGCCCATCGCCTGACGCTGGAAGGCGGCAGGCTGACGATCGCCCCGACCGGCGGCTTCCTGCTGAAGGACGAGACCGGCCAGCCGTTCACCGGCAAGGACCCGGGCGCCAACGTGCTGAGCCGCCGCGGCATGCGCTATCCCTCGCCGGCCGCCGGCGAGGGCGCGGGCCGGATCAGCCTGGACTCCGAGGCCGTGGCCTACCTGCCGGACGGCGCGTTCTACGTGTCGGACGAGTACGCCGCCGGCATCTATCTGTTCGACGCCGAGGGCCGCCAGACCGGCGCGATCCAGGCCCCGCCGGCCCTGCTGCCGATGCACGAGGAAAGCCAGCTCGACTTCACCGCCGAGCGCGCCCCCGACACCGGCCGGCGCAACAACCAGGGGCTCGAGGCCCTGGCGGTCAGCCCCGACGGCCAGCGCCTGCTCGCCATGCTGCAGAGCGCCGCGGTGCAGGACACCACCGGCAAGAACGCGGCCACGCGCAACGTCACCCGCATCCTGGTCTACGACATCAGCCAGACCCGCACGCCCAAGGCGCCGATCGGCCACTACCTGCTGCAGCTACCCACCCTGCGCGAGGCCGGCGACGGCGGGCCCGCCGACGTCACGGCCGCCCAGTCGGAAATGCTGGCCCTCAGCGACCACCAGTTCCTGGTGCTGGCCCGCGACGCCAACGGCCGGGGCAAGGGCACGACCAACGGCCCGGTGTTCAAGAGCGTGCTGCTGGTCGACACCGAAGGCGCGACCAACCTGGCCGGCACGCCCTACGAGCTGACCGCCAGGCCGGTGGCCAAGGACGGCGCGCCCGTCGCCGGCCTCAAGCCCGCGGCCCAGGCCGAACTGGTGAACCTGCTCAATCCTGTCCAGCTGGCGAAGTTCGGCATGAACCTTTCGACAGCGCCGTCCGACCGCTTCAGCCTGTCGGAGAAGTGGGAAGCCATGGCGCTGGCCCCGGTCATGGACGCGTCCGCGCCCGACGACGTCTTCCTGCTGGTCGGCAACGACAACGACTTCGCCACGGCCAGCGGCCAGGTCAACGGCCAGGCGTTCGACGCGGGCCTGGCCAGCGACAAGGGAACCGGCGGCGGCGACAACGACAGCGTCATCCTGGTCTATCGCCTGACCCTGCCGCCCCGATAGGACGGTAGGCTCCCTACGCGAGAACGCCGCGCCAGGGGACGGGCGAGCGGTGCGCGTGGAAGTTGGCGTGATAAATCCTCTCCCTCTGGGAGAGGCGCCGGCGAAGCGGACGAAGAGGGTGCGGCGCAGAAACAAAGGACGTCAGCGGAAGCTGAAAGCGTCCCCCTCTCGGCTACCTCCCCAGAGGGGGGAGGCGCTATTTTCTAGGCCAGCTCCGGCTTGTCCGAGAGCGCTTCGCCGATGGCGCGCGCGCAGCCCGGCAGGCCAAGGGCGCCGATGAACGACAGGGCCACGGCGCAGACCAGCATGATCGGTTGGAAGATGCGCATGCGTTATTCTCCACCTTGTCCCACCGGTCCCGTGCAGGGGTCGGCCGCGGGGTTGATAGACCGCCGTCCAGCACGCTTAAATCGCAAGCTTGACGTTGGTTCCGGTTGCGACTCCGGAAAACTCAGCATGCGGCATAAATGCCTCAAACTTATGTCAGTGGTCCAGGCCATAGGCGCTTCTGGCGGCTTCTATCCTCGACAATTTCGCGTTCAGCGGCGCCCAGTCGTCGGCCTGGTCGATCGGCGTCCACAGGGCCTCGACCTCCTCGATCAGCAGCTCCTCGGGCTGAGACCGTCCGAACACGGGATTTTCCAGCCGCTCGGGACGATCCGGCTCGAACGCCGCAAGCCGTGAGCGGAAGTCGGCGAAGACCCCATCCTCGTAGAGCGCGCCGCGCGGCCCCTCCAGCGCCCGACGCTCAGACGCCTCGCCGCCGAACCAGTCGAAGAAGAACGGCTCCCAGCGCAGGGCCTCGCCGCCGGCGATCCTGGTCCCCTCGGCCAGGGCCTTGAAGGCGGCGTTGACCAGCTCGACGTCGGCCTCGGCGCCCTGGCTCCTGACCGCCAGCCGGGCGATCATCGCCTCGCGCAGGCTGTCCTTGTAGGCGTCCGAGAAGCGGTTGAGCGCGGCGATCAGGCCCGACTGATCGGGGCTGACCAAAACCAGGCAGGCGGCCAGCTGCTGCAGGTTCCAGAACCCCGCCTCCGGCTGGCGGCCGAAGCTGTAGAGGCCCGAATGGTCGAAATAGGCGGCCGTGAAGTTGGGATCGTTCCCGGGCAGGAACCGCCAGGGGCCGTAGTCGAAGCTCTCGCCCGTGACCACCATGTTGTCGGTGTTGAGCACCCCGTGCACGAAGCCGGCCGCCATCCAGCGGGCCACGAGCCTGGCGGTGCGGGTCACCACTTCCTCGAACATCGCCGTCGGCCGGTCCGGCGCGTTGGCCAGGTGCGGGAAGTAGGTCTCGACCACGTGGTCGACCATCGCGGAAATCAGGTCGGCGCGCTCGAAATAGGCCAGGCGCTGGAAGGTCCCGAAGCGGATGTGGCTGTGCGAGAGGCGCGTCAGCACCGCCGAGCGGGTCGGGCTGGGCTCGTCGCCGCGGGTCAGGGCCTCGCCGGTCTCGATCAGACTGAACGCCCGCGAGGTCGGAACGCCCAGCGCCTCCAGCAGGCCGGCGGCCAGGATCTCGCGCATGCCGCCCTTCAGGGTCAGGCGGCCGTCGCCGTGACGCGACCACGGCGTCTGGCCCGAGCCCTTGGTGGCCAGGTCGAGCAGGCGATCGGTTCCGGCCTCGCGCACTTGCGCGAACAGGAAGCCCCGGCCGTCGCCGAGCTCGGGATTGTACGAGCGGAACTGGTGGCCGTGATAGCGCATGGCCAGCGGGCTGGGCTGGGCGCCCGGCAGGGAGGCGAACCGCCCGAAGTGGGCGATCCACTCGGCGTCGGTCAGGCCTTCGAGCCCGATGGTCGCGGCGGCTCGATCGTTGCGGAATCGCAGGATCGTCTCGGGAAAATCGGCGGCCGCCACCGGGTCGGCGAACTCGCTCCCCAGCGGGGCGAAGCGGGAATCGGGGCGATAGCGTGCGGAGACCGGCATGGACGCCAGATGCGCCCGCCGCCCCTCGCGCGCAAGGGAAGGGCCCTTGATCGGCTTTTTAAGAAGCCCGGCATGTTCGCATAACGCTGTCGCAGTTTCGCAACAGGAACCTTCGAACCGTTCCACAGCAAGGTTTTCGCTTGCCGAGTATACGGAGCGCCCATAACCATTGGCTGTCCGTTCGAACGATCGTTCGAGCGAAGGCCAATCAAAAAACCGGCGGGGGCGGTGCAAGCGCTCTCGTCATAACGAACCGAGGTAGGAAATGCGCTTTACCCAGGTGCTTCGCGGCACGGCCTCCGCCGTCGTGCTCGCGGGCGTCGCCGCCGTCGGCGTCGCCCATGCTCAGGACCCGGCCGCGGCGGCCGCCCAGGAGCCCGAAACCCTCACCGTCGACAGCATCATCGTCACCGCCCAGAAGCGCGAGCAGAACCTGCAGGACACCCCGGTGGTGGTTACGGCGGTCGGCGCCAAGCTGCTGCAGGACACCGGCGTGCGCGACATCAAGGACCTGACGATCCTGACGCCGGGCCTGACCGTCACCTCGACGACGTCGGAAGCCTCGACCACCGCCCGCATCCGCGGCGTCGGCACCGTCGGCGACAACCCCGGCCTGGAAAGCTCGGTCGGCGTGGTGATCGACGGCGTCTACCGTCCCCGCAACGGCGTGTCGTTCGGCGACCTGGGCGAAATGGACCGCATCGAGGTTCTGAAGGGTCCGCAGGGCACCCTGTTCGGCAAGAACACCTCGGCCGGCGTCATCAACATCATGACCAAGGAGCCGGAGTTCGGCTTCGGCGCCAACGCCGAGGTCACCGCCGGCAACTACGGCGCCAAGGGCGCGTCGGCCTCGGTCACCGGTCCGCTGTTCGGCAGCGACAAGTGGGCGGGCCGCCTCTACGCCGCCGCCCGCCAGCGTGACGGCTTCAACGACGTGGTGACCGGCAAGGGTCCGAGCACCGAGAAGGAAGACGCCGACCAGAACTTCTACACCGTGCGCGGCCAGCTGCTGTTCGTGCCGGACGACAACTCGACCTTCAAGATCATCGCCGACTACACCAAGCGCGACGAAAACTGCTGCGGCGCCGTGCAGATCCGCACCGGCCCGACGGCGGCGATCATCAACGCCCTGGCCGGCGGCGTCGGCATCGCCAACCCCG
This sequence comes from Caulobacter endophyticus, assembly GCF_003116815.1. Classification (GTDB taxonomy): domain Bacteria; phylum Pseudomonadota; class Alphaproteobacteria; order Caulobacterales; family Caulobacteraceae; genus Caulobacter; species Caulobacter endophyticus. The sequence continues at coordinate 20,487 of NZ_QDKQ01000067.1, read as the reverse complement.
CCAAGCCGTTCGACCGCGTGGCCTACTCCAACCGCGGCGCGCCGCAGGAGATCGAGGACAAGGGCATTTCGCTGCAGGCCGACATCGACCTGCCGATCGGCACGCTGACCTCGATCAGCGCCATCCGCAACTGGCGCATCGACAGCGGCCAGGACGCCGACTTCACCACGGCCGACATCACCTATCGCGCCAAGGACGGCACCAACTACGCCGAGTTCACCACCTTCAGCCAGGAACTGCGCCTGGCCGGCAGCACCGAGCGCCTGAACTGGCTGGTCGGCGCCTTCCTGGCCGACGAGCGCCTGGACAACGAGGCCAACTTCCGCTTCGGCAGCGACTACGAAGCCTACATGTCGACGATCGTCCTGTCGGGCGTCGCCGGCGCCCTGGCCCCGGCCGGCATCACGGTCAACCAGGCCAACAGCGCGCTGTTCGCCTCGCAGGTCACCGCCCTGCCCTATGGCAGCTCGTTCACGGCGGGCACGGGCCTGCACGACACCTACAAGCAGCGCTCCAAGACCATCGCGCTGTTCACCAACAACACCTTCAAGGTCACCGACGCCTTCGACATCACCGTGGGCCTGCGCTACACGGCCGAAGAGAAGGACCTGTCGACCTACCAGACCGGCGCCTCCAACGCCTGCGGCGTGCTGCTGACCCCGGCGGGCCAGGCCCGCGTGGCCTCGACCCTGGTGGGCCGCGGCGTGCCGGCCGCCCTGTTCGGCACCGCGACGGGCGCCAGCATCGTCTCGACCGTCGTCGGCAACATGTGCCTGCCCTGGGCCAACCCGCTGTTCAACGGCCGCGGCACCGAGCAGAGCCTGAGCGAGCGTGAGTGGACCGGCACGGTCAAGGCCAGCTACCGCCTGAACCCGTCGGTGTTCGCCTACGGTTCGTACGCCCGCGGCTACAAGGGCAGCGGCTTCAACCTCGACCGCACCCAGTCGTCGAACGGCACGCCCTCGGGCGGCGTCGGCGTCGTGCCGATCACCGACACCTCGTTCCCGGCGGAGTTCGTCGACAGCTACGAGCTGGGGCTGAAGAACACCCTGTTCAACCGCACGGTGCTGTTCAACGTCACCGGCTTCTACCAGAAGTTCTCGGACTTCCAGCTGAACACCTTCCTGGGCACCTCGTTCGCGGTGCGCTCGGTCGAGGAAGTGACCTCCAAGGGCGTCGACGTCGACTTCCTGTGGTTCACCCCGGTGCGCGGCCTGACCGTCCAGAGCGGCCTGACCTACGCCAAGACCGAGTACGGCGACCAGCTGGTGGCCAACGATCCGACCAACGCCCTGGCCCTGCTGCCGGGCTCGCAGATGTCGTTCGCCCCGGAATGGTCGGCCTCGGGCTCGATCACCTACGAGCACACGGTCGGCGGTTCGCTGAAGGCCAAGTACAACATCGGCGCCAAGTATTCCTCGGAATACAACACCGGTTCGGACCTGTTCCCCTTCAAGATGCAGGACGCCTTCACCCTGGTGAACGCCCGCGTCGGGATCGGCGACGCCGACGACAAGTGGGCCGTCGAGCTGTGGGCCCAGAACCTGTTCGACGAGGACTACTACCAGGTGGTGTTCAACGGCCCGCTGCAGGGCTCGTCGGGCCTGTCGGCGACCAACAAGGTCTACAACCCCGCCGCCGACACCCTCACCTACGACGCCTTCCTCGGCGCGCCGCGCACCTACGGCGTCACCCTGCGGGCGAAGTTCTAATCGACAAGGCTAAGGGGCCCGGCGACGGGCCCCTGGGGCAGGGAAGGGGCGGCCTTGGCGGGCCGCCCTTTTTCTTTGGGCCAATGACGCCAGCAGACCAAATTGGCCACCGGCGTCGCAGACGGCGCGCCTTATCCGGCGCGCCATTTCGCCCCGTCGCAGAAGGCCGGAGTCGTGGCCCCGCCCCCGCCGACAAGGACGCCCAGGAAGGTCGGATTGGCCGCATCGCCAACCATGACGCGCTTGCCGTAGGCGTTGACGTCACAGGCCGGGAGACCAGCGACGCTATAGCCTGCGTAGGTCTGGATCGCCGATGCGTACATCGAACCGTCCACCCGCGTGCCGCTGGTCACCGAAGTCTCGCTGGCCGACGTCGTGTAGATCATGAAATCGGACGGCGCGGCGCCGCTGGTGGGCGTCAGAACCACGTGGCCCTTGGGCAGCCCCGTGACCTTCAGGCCGACGGCGCCCGCCGAAGCGGCCGTCGTGCCGCCGGGGCCGGCCCCGTCGACGAGCATCGCCGCCTTGTCGAAGGAATAGATCGTCTGGCCATAGATGTAGGGCGCGCCGCCCCCGACACGCGCTATGTTCAGACCCGTGGCCGGCTTGTACTGCCCGACGCCGTTGATCGTCATGCCATAGCCCCGGCCATCCGGCCCGGAATGGGTGTTGAGATCGACCTCGAGACCAATGGCGTTGCCCGTACCGCCCAGCACCGAGCCCGCCTCCAGGTTGGCCAAGATGTTGGCGCCCCAAACCGTGCCCGGAAACGAGCCCGAGGGCGACCGCGCGCCAGCGTAGAGGCCCACCGCGCTACCGCCGTAGCCGGCGGACGGCTCCATTTCAGCCGTGATGACGGCGTCGCCAGGGACGCCGGCGAACGGAAGCGGCGCGGTGCGCCCCTCGGGGCTGGCGTAGAAGTAGTTGAAACGGCTCTGTTGGGAGATGTTGCTCCGGATGCTCGGCATGGCCCCCGAACCCGAATAGGTCGTACCGGGGTCGACCAGCAACTGGGCCGGAGGCGAGGGCTGCTGAACGTTGCTGAGCAGGCGGTAGCTGACCGCCGGTTTTCTCAGAATCAGCGTCTTGCCCGAAGCCGCGTTCAGGGCGGCCTGCATGGCGGGTGCATCGTCGGTTACGCCGTCGCCGGCCAGGCCTCTGGCGACGATCGGATAGAGTTGCTGCTGGCGCACCGCTTGGTGCGGCAGCGTCGCATCCTCATCCAGAGCGACCGGACCGGCGAACACCGTACCGCCCCCCGGCGGCAGGGTGATCTGCGACTTCTCGCCCAGCGTCGTCTGACCGCCTGCGGTCACGGTGAGGGGAAACTTCTGGTTTGTCGCGTCATAGAGGAAGAACGAGTTGTCGCTCTGGCGTCCGAACTGCCACTTGCCGACGCCGGCGCTGAGGAAGTTGATCGTGGACTGATTGCCCGAGGACTGCGCGTCCAGGGTCAGCGCCGAATTGCCCGAGGAGGGCGACACCGACGTGCTGCCGAACGTCGCCGACGGTCCGTTCAGCGGACCGGTCAGGGTTCCGCCTGTGGTGGGCAGATAGGATTGGGCAAGGGCGGGCCCGATGGCGCACGAGGCCATCAGAGCGGCCACGAGCATGGTCGCTTTCTTCATATTGGATTCCTAGAAATTTGAATTAATTTAAATATTTAGCTCGAACAAGAAGTCGGCGCGCCGCCAAGACGGCTTGGAGCCGGTTTGGCGGGTGGAGCTCCTCTTGAACGTGAAAGAGCTTATGCTTCTGTCACGACAGAATCGGTCGGATCGCCCAGGCGTCGCCCCCTAGGAGCGCGCCCCTTCACCCCGCCGCATACGCCGCCTTCAGCTGCCGGTAGGGCCGTGAGTTGAACGCCGCCACGGTGGCCAGCACGCCGACCGCCCCGGCCGCGGTGAACACCAGGGCGATGCCCCGGTCGGGGCCCCGTCCGAACCAGTCGCCGATGGTCGCCGCGCCCGCGCCGTTCGTCATGAACGGGATCACCACGAACTGGGTCAGCGGACCGATCAGGAAGGCGGTCAGGGGCGAGGCCGCCTGCTCCACCGACTGGGCGAAGCCGAACACCCTGCCCTGGCGCTCCAGCGGCACCACCTTCTGCAGGGTGGTCTGCTCGGCGGCCTCGGCATAGGGACCCAGCAGCATCCAGACGAAGCAGCCGCCCGCCAGCAGCCAGATCGACGACTGCAGCGTGAAGACGCAGCAGACGGCCCAGGTGATCAGGTTGACCAGCAGCAGCGTGCGCAGGGGGCTCGGCCCCAGGCCCGTGCGGGTGATGACGATCCCGCTCAGGATGAAGGCCGTCGACAGCACGCCGAACAGCAGCCCCCAGACCTGCACCGACACCAGCGACAGGCCATAGGCGTCGAGCAGGGCCATGAAGATCCCGCCCAGGAAGTTGTTGAAGCTGGCGAACAGGATCAGCGCGAAGAGGCCCGGCACGGCGGCGATCACCCGCACGGTGCCGGCGATGTCGACGCGGCGCGGGGCGGCGTGCTCGCCGTCCTCGGCGGTCGCGCGCGGCTCGTCCACCCGGACGAGCGCCAGGTGCGCAAAGGCCGCCATGGTGAAGGCCAGGGCGAAGACCAGGGTGAACAGCATGCCGCCCCAGGCCACCAGGAAGCCGCTGATCACCGAGGTGGTCAGGAAGCCGACGCCGGTGACCATGCCCACCAGGCCGTTGGCCTTGTCGCGCCGGTCCTCGGGCACCAGGATCGTCACCAGGGTGGGCAGGGCCACGGCCCGGATGTTGCCGGCGATCACGCCCAGCATGGTCAGGCCGATGAAGATCCACAGCCACGGCCGCGAGACGTCGGCGATCGCGCCCTTCGGCGACAGCTCCAGCACCGACAGGGCCACGGCGTAAAGGCAGAACGAAGCGATGCTCGACCCCAGCATCGCTGTCTTCTTGCGATAGTGGTCGACGAGGCTGCCGAACCAGAAGCCGCAGCCCGCCGTCAGCACCAGATAGACCCCCGCGATCATGCCGGTGGCGAACACCGAACGGGTCTCCAGGTAGACGTAGAAGGTCAGGGCGAACCAGACCGTGAAGTTGGTGATGTTGGCCACCAGGTTGTTGGCCAGCAGGTGGTGGAACGGGGTCACGTTGCGCCTCCGCGCGGCGCCGAGGACCGCTCGGCGGCCACCGTGCCAGCGGCGGGTGACAGGCGCAACGGCGGGAGGACGAAGGCCCTACTTCTCCCGGACCACCTGGTTGTCGACCCCGCTGACGCTGCGGCGGACCTCGCCGGCGGAGCGCCAGCGCACCTTCTGGTCCGTGCCGGTGACCGACAGCACGCCGCCCGGCGCGATCGTGGCGCTGACCGTGTTGCCGCTGCCCGAGATCTCGACGCTCTTGCACACGCCGGTCAGGGTGACGGTGTTGTCGACGCCGGTGATCGCCACGGCGCGGCCCTCGCACGACAGGGTCTCGACATGGTCGGTCCCGGAGATGGCGATCGCCTTGCCGCTGGCCTCGACCGGGCCCGTGGCCTGGGGCGGGGCTGCGGCCAGCATGGCCAGGATCGCGAAGGCGGGAACGATGATCATCGATGACCTCGAAGCACGTGGCAGGGAAGCGCAGGCATAGCGCGGCCGTGGCCCGCCGCCATGCTGGGGAAAACCCTAGCGCCGCCGCGCCCATTTTCGTTCCGCTTCCTCGCCTTTCCCGTTCCCCCCGCGCGCGAACACCCGCACCCTCGACGAGGGGGCGAATCGCCGGGGATGGACGCGAGGGCGAGCCGCGCATGAAAGCGATCAGACTTCTGGGCTTCTGGATCTGCCTGCTGCTGGGCCTGGCCCTGGCCGCCCTGGCGCAGAGATCGCCGCCGGTCGTTCCCGCCAGCGCCCCGCCCGACGCCTTCTCCGCCGAACGGGCCATGGCCGACGTGCGGACCATCGCCCTGCGCCCCCACCCCACCGGCTCGACCGACATCGTGCGGGTGCGCGAACACCTGATGGCCCGCATCGCCGCGCTGGGACTGGAGCTCTCCGTCCGCGCCGACGAGGGCTATGCCGGCACGCGCAACGACGGCCGCTGGCTGGCCGCCGGCACGGTGCAGAACGTCATCGGCGTGCTGCCGGGCGCCGACCGTTCCAAGCCCGCCGTGCTGATCATGAGCCACTACGACTCGGTGGCCAACTCGCCCGGCGCGGCCGACGACGCCGCCGGCGTGGCCGCCGCGCTGGAGGTCGCCCGCGCCCTGAAGGCCGGCCCCAAGCCGGCCCGCGACGTCATCTTCCTGTTCACCGACGGCGAGGAGCAGGGCCTCCTCGGCGCCGACGCCTTCTTCGCCCGCGACCCGCTGCGCCAGAAGGTCGGCGTTGTCATCAACATGGAGGCGCGCGGCGACAGCGGCCGGGCCGCCATGTTCCAGACCGGCCCGCAGAACGGCGCCCTGATGGCCCTGTTCGCCCGCGAGGCCCGCCGCCCGGCGGCCAACTCGCTGGCCGCGGCGGTCTACGACAAGATGCCCAACGACACCGACTTCACCCACGCGGTGAAGGCTGGCCTGCCGGGACTGAACTTCGCCTTCATCGACGACCAGCTGGCCTATCACACGCCGCTGGCCAAGGCCGACCACCTCGACCAGGGCAGCCTGCAGCATTTCGGCGACCAGGTCCTGCCCACCGCTCGCGCCCTGGCCAGCGCCGCCGACCTGCCCGGCAAGGCGCCCAACGCGATCTATTCCGACGTCTTCGGCCTGTTCCTGGTCAGCTATCCGATCGCGGTCGCCTGGGGTCTGCTGGCCCTGGCAGGGGCGCTGGTGCTCTACGCCCTGGTGCGCGGCCTGCTGATCCGGGGGACCAGCGCCGTCGAACTGCTGAAGGGCCTTTGCGGCTTCCTGCTGGTGGGAACCTCCGGAGCGCTGGCCCTGCACCTGACCGGCAAGCTGCTACACGTCGCCGACCTGCAGGCCCACTATGCGCTCCTGGGCCGGTTCGACCCGCTGCTGCTGGGCTGCACGGCGATCCTGGTAGGCGTGGCCCTGGCCGTGGTCATCGGCCAGGCCAAGGGCGCGGCGCGGATCTGGCCCAGCCTGCTGGCCCTGCTGGCCGGGGGCGCGACCGGCCTGGTCGGCGGGCCGCCGGCGCTCGACCCGGTGGGCGCAGGCCTGGGCGCAGCCAGCGCCGTGCTGGTCTGGGCCGCGCTGGGCAAGCCGGTCGGCGTGCTGGGGGCCTGGATCGGCGCCCTCGTCGGCCTGCTGGCCGTCGCTGTCGCCGCCATGATCCTGCTGCCCGGCGGTTCGGTGATGGCCGTCTGGCCGCTGCTGGTCGCCGCCCTGGCCGCCGTGCTGGTGCTGGCCAAGGGCGGCACCCGCGACCGCCGGGTGGCCTGGGCCCTGACCGCCTGCGTCGCCCTGGCGGCGGTGATCGTCGTCACCCAGGTCGGCGCCTGGGGCGGCTGGACCTTCGCGGGGCTGGGCGTGGGCCTGCCGGCGATCCTGGCGGCGTTCGGCCTGCTGGCCCTGCCGGCCCTGATCCCCCTGGCCCACGACTTCTCCGCGCTGAAGCTGGCGGCCATACCCGCCACCCTGGTCGCCCTGGTCGGCGCGGGCCTTACGGCCTACGCCGTGCTGGCCGGCGCCACGCCCGCCCGTCCGGAGCTGACCGAGGCCGCCCACCTGTCGGACCTGTCGACCGGCCAGGCGTGGCGGATCTCGACCCTGCCGCGCCTGGACGCCTGGTCGCGCGGCGCGCTGACGGCGCAGGGCGGCGCCCCGGCGCTCAAGGAACTGGCGCCGTTCTTCAAGTCCAAGGCCTGGATGGCCGAAACCCGGCCCGTGCCGCTGGATCCGCCCCAGCTCACCGTCGAGCAGGCCGGCGAGCGCCTGCTCGTGCGGGTGATCCCCGGCCCCGGCGCCGAATACGTCACCCTGCGCATCAAGCCCGACGGCATGCTGGCCGGCGCCCGCCTCAACGGCCGCCCCGTGCCGCTGGTCACCAAGCGCGGCGAGTGGACCAGCCTGACCTACCACGCCCCCGATCCCAACGGCGTGACCCTCAGCTTCAGCCGCCTGAACGGCAGCGGACACGTCGAGGCCGCCGCCCTGGAAGTCCGCGAAGGCTGGCCCCGCGCCGCCCCCTCGCCGGGCGCCAAGCCCGACGGCCTGATGGGCTGGGGCCTCTCGGACAAGACCCTGGTCCTGACCCGGGCAAGCGTGCGCTGGTGAGCGACGACATCGCCCTCGCGCTGACCGAGGACGAGGCCCTGGTTCTGTTCGAATGGCTGTCTGATTTCGAGGCGGCCGACCTAGGGGCCGGCCGAACGGACGGCGATCGACAGCCTGGTCGCGGTGCTGGAAAAGCAGCTCACAGCGCCGTTCGCGGCGGACTATGACGAGCAGGTCCTCGCGGCGAGGGCGCGGCTCTCCGAGTAACCTCTCCCATGGGGAGAGGGAGGGGCCAGCCGCGGAGCGGTGGGAGGGTGAGGGGGTAAACCCTCACCGCCGTAACCCCTCATCCTCCCACGCCTAAGGCGCGGGCCCCTCCTTCTCCCTCTGGGAGAAGGTGAGCTGAGCGGGAGAAGGTTTACTCCGCCGCCTGCTTGGGCGCGTAGCCGAGGATGGCCTTGGTCTCCAGGAACTCGCCGAAAGCGTGGTCGCCCCATTCGCGGCCGTTGCCGCTCATCTTGTAGCCGCCGAACGGGGCCATCAGGTCGGGGCTGGCGCCATTGAGGTTCACCTGGCCGGCGCGCAGCTTGGCGGCGACCTTGCGCACGCCTTCCGGATCACCGCCCGACACATAGGCCGCCAGGCCGTACTCGGTGTCGTTGCCGATCGCCACGGCCTGGTCGACGCTGTCGTAGCCGAGGATCGACAGCACCGGGCCGAAGATCTCTTCCCTGGCGATGGTCATGTCGGGGGTGACGTTGGCGAAGACGGTCGGCTTGACGTAGTAGCCGGTCTCCAGGCCTTCCGGCTTGCCCGGACCGCCGGCCACCAGGGTCGCGCCCTCGTCGACGCCCTTCTGGATCAGGCCCTGGATCTTCGTCCACTGCGCTTCGGAGACGACCGGACCCAGCTTGGAATTGCCGCTGGGATCGCCGACCGTGTGGGCCTCGGCGGCGGCCCTGGCGATGGCGATCACCTCGTCCATGCGCTTGGCGGGCACGAGCATGCGGGTGGGCGCGTTGCACGACTGGCCCGAGTTCATCATCACCGAAGCCACCCCGCCGCCAACGGCGCGCTGGAAATCGGCGTCGTCGAGGATGATGTTGGGGCTCTTGCCGCCCAGTTCCTGGTGCACGCGCTTGACGGTCGGGGCGGCGTTCCTGGCCACCTCGATGCCGGCGCGGGTCGAGCCGGTGAACGACACCATGTCGACTTCGGGATGGCTGGACAGGGCCGCGCCGACGGTCGGACCATCGCCGTTGACCAGGTTGAACACCCCCGCCGGCACGCCGGCAGCTTCCAGGATCTCGGTCCACACCCAGGCCGAGAACGGCGCGATCTCCGAGGGCTTGAGCACCATGGTGCAGCCGACGGCCAGGGCCGGCGCGACCTTGCAGGCGATCTGGTTCACCGGCCAGTTCCACGGCGTGATGAAGGCGCAGACGCCGATCGGCTCCTTCACCAGGCGCGTCGTGCCGCGATCTTCCTCGAACTTGTAGTCCTTCAGCACCTGCAGCGAGGTCTGGACGTGGGCGATGCCCATGGCCGCCTGGGCGCGCTGGGCCAGCCAGGCGGGGGCGCCCATCTCCTCGGTGATGGCCTTGGCCATGTCCTCGAAGCGCTTCTGGTACTCGGCGATGATCCGCTCGAGCAGGTCGATGCGCTCCTCGCGGCTGGTCTGGGAATAGGTGGGGAAGGCCTTGCGGGCGGCGCGGACGGCGAGATCCACGTCTTCCACCGAACCCAGGGTCACCCGGCCGGCGACGGCCTCGGTGGCGGGGTTGATGACGTCCACCGTCTTGTCGGACTTCGCCTCGACCCACTGGCCGTCGATGTAGAACTTCAGGTAGTCGCGCATGGGTTCCTCCTGCCGGGCCGCTCTAACCTGGGACGGGGGCGGCGCTCTTTCAAACGCTCATTCTAATTATCGGCGATCACGTGGGAAGGGCCTTCCCTCGCCCGCGCGTACGGCATGATCGTCGGCGCCAGACAGCAACTCCCGAATATTGACTTCGAATTCCAACATGTGAGGAATGAGCGCGATACGGGCGCTCGACGCCCGACGCCAGGGGAGACGCCGCATGACCTTCGACCTTCCCACGCGCCGCGCGGCGCTGGGCGCCGGGATCGCCGCGCCGCTGCTGGTCCCGGCGCTGGCCTTGGCGGCTCCCCTGCCCCGCCGGCTGGTGCGCCCGACCGCGCCGTTCGACATGCCCTCGCTCGGCGTGCCGGACTTCGGCGAAGCCCGGCGCTTTCCCATCACCGACTTCGGCGCCGACCAGGGCGACCAGGGCAAGACGAGCGCCGCCATCGCCGCGGCGATCACGGCCGCCAACGCCGCCGGCGCCGGCGTGGTGGTCGTGCCGCAGGGAACCTGGCCGACCGGCAAGGTGCATCTGAAGAGCAACGTCGCCCTGCACCTGGCCAGGGGCGCCACCCTGCTGTTCTCCGAAAAGCCCGCCGACTACCTGCCGCCGGTCCAGACGACCTGGGAGGGGCTGGAGTGCTGGAACTACTCGCCGCTGGTCTACGCCTTCGACTGCGAGAACGTGGCGATCACCGGCCCCGGCAAGCTGAAGGCCAGGCTGGACGTCTGGCGCGAGTGGTACAAGCGGCCCAGGCCGCACATGGACGCTCTGGTGGCGCTCTATCATCAGGCCGCCAGGGGCGAGCCGGTAAGCCAGCGCCAGATGACCGCGGGCGAGGCCAACCTGCGCCCGCAGTTCATCCAGTTCAACCGCTGCCGCCACGTGCTGATCGAGGACGTCAGCATCGAGGACAGCCCGTTCTGGGTGATCCACCCGTTCCTCTGCACCGACGTCGTCATCCGCCGGGTGAAGATCCGCGCCCATGGCCACAACAACGACGGCGTCGATCCGGAGATGAGCCAGAACGTGCTGATCGAGGACTGCGTCTTCGACCAGGGCGACGACGCGGTGTCCGTGAAGTCGGGCCGCGACCAGGATGCGTGGCGCTTGAGGGCTCCCACCCGCAACGTCGTCATGCGCGACTGCAAGATCAGGAACGGCCACCAGCTGATGGCCGTGGGCAGCGAGCTGTCGGCGGGGATCGAGAACGTCTTCGTCGACAACTGCCACTTCGTAGGCGACGGGAAGGGCGAAGACGGCTGGGCCGTGCCGATCGCCAACCTGCTGTTCATCAAGACCAACGAGCGGCGCGGCGGCTTCGTGCGGGGCGTCCACATGCGCAATGTCAGCGCCACGAAGATCGCCGGCAGCGTGCTCGCGGTCGACACCGACGTCCTCTACCAGTGGCGCACCCTGGTGCCGACCTACGAGCGCCGGCTTACCGCGATCGAGGGGCTGCGGGTTTCCGACGTACGCGTGACCGAGGCCGGCTCGCTGTGCAGCATCAAGGGCGAGAAGGACCTGCCCGTGCGCGACGTGCGGCTGCGCGGGGTGACCGCCGGCAAGGTGGCCGAGGCGGTGAGGACGGAGAACGTGGTGGGGTTCGAGTTGGGCTAATCCCTCCCCCTTGATGGGGAGGGACAGGGGTGGGGGTGAGTGCGGCGGCCAGGCTTGCGCCGGGTTCTGAACCGCTGTCACCCCCATCCCCGGCCCTTCCCCCATCAAAGGGGGAAGGGAGAAGAGCGAGCCGAAAGGCCCGCCCCCCTCAATCTTACATCCGCTCCGGCGTCTCGACGCCCAGCAGGTCGAGCGCCAGCTCAAGCTGCTTCAGCGCCGTCTGGGCGAGGGTCAGGCGCGAGGCGCGCACGGCCGGATCGTCGGCGCCCAGGATCGGGCAGGCGGCGTAGAACTTCGAGAAGCCCTGGGCCAGCTTGTAGGCGTGCTCGGCCACGAAGTTGGGGGCCTTCTTGTCGTACGCTTCGCTCAGCGCGCCCTCGAAGGCGTCCAGCAGCAGGGTCAGGTCGCGTTCGGCCTGTTCGGCCACGATCACCGGACCACCTTGGGCGCCCTGTTCGGCCGCCTTGCGCAGGATGCTCTTGATACGGACGGTCTGGTACAGCAGGTACGGACCGGTCTTGCCCTCGAAGCTGGTGAAGCGGTCGAGGTCGAAGACGTAGGAGGTGCCGCGGAAGTTCTGCAGGTCGGCGAACTTCAGGGCGGCGACGCCCACCTTGTGCGCGGTTTCCTCGAAGGCTTCCGGCGACAGTTCCGAACCGAGGCCGGCTTCACGCAGGCGCTCGCGGGCCTTTTCGCGGGCCATCTCGATCAGGTCGTGCAGCTTCAGCACGCCGCCGGCGCGGGTCTTGAACGGCTTGCCGTCGGCGCCGTTCATGGTGCCGAAGCCGATGTGCTCCAGGCCGCCCGGCTGGGCGTAGCCGGCCAGGTAGGCGGCGCGGAACACCTGCTCGAAGTGGTCGGCCTGACGCTGGTCCACGCAGTAGAGAATCAGGTGCGGGTCGAACGACTGGCGGCGATCCAGGATCGTGGCAAGATCCGTCGTGCCGTACATGGCCGAGCCTTCCGACGAGACCACCAGCAGCGGATCGGGGCTTTCGACCTCGATCACCGAGCCGTCGGGCAGCTTCTTCTTCTTCTTGGTCTCGCCCGGACGGGCCACGCGGACGATACGGGCGCCCTGGTCCTCGACCAGCAGGCCCTTGTCCTCCAGCTGGCGCACCATCGGCGCGATCAGCGGGTCGGCGTCGCTCTCGCCCTTCCAGAGGTCGAAGTCGACGCCCAGGGCATGGAACTCGCGTTCGAGGGCCACGCGGCTGACCTCCACGAAGTGCCTCCACAGCAGGCGGTAGCCGAAGCGGCCGTTCTGCAGGTCGGCGGTCGCCTTGCGGGCGCGGTCGCGATACTCGGCGTCTTCCTTGGCGCGCGCGGCGGCGGCCGGATACAGGCGGTCGAGGTCGGCCAGGGTCACCCGGCCGGCGAACTCGGCGCGCACCTTGGCGGCGTCGGCGTCGGAGAAGTCGCGCGGGGCGTCCGGCAGCTTGTCCATCAGGGCCGCGATGAAGGCGTCCTCGTCCATCACCGCGGTGATGAGCAGGCCCATCTGGAAGCCCCAGTCGCCGAAGTGGGCGTCGCCCACCACCTGGTCGCCGCGGAAGCGGTACAGGCGCTTGATCGACTCGCCGATGATCGAGGCCCGCAGGTGGCCCACGTGCATCGGCTTGGCCACGTTCGGGCCGGCATAGTCGACCAGCACGCGGCGCGGATCGGCCAGCAGGCTGGCGCCGGCGCGCTCGTCGGCGGCGATCTCGTCGGCGCGGGCGGCCAGGGCCGCGGGGCTGACGCGCATGTTGATGAAGCCGACGCCGGCGATCTCGACCGAGGCCAGACGCGGGTCGGCCTTCAGCTGTTCGACCACCTGGACAGCGATTTCGCGGGGGTTACGCTTGGCGCTCTTGGCCGCGGCGAGGGCGCCGTTGCACTGGAAGTCGGCCAGGTCGGGCCGGTCGGACGCCGTGACGCGCCCGAAGTCGGGAGACAGTCCGGCGGCCTGGAAAGCGGCCGCGGCCGCCTCGCTCAAGGACCGCTTCAAATCGTTCATTGCTTAGGAGGAGTCCCTGCTTGCTGGGCTTGGGCGGCCTGGCCGGCGTTGACGCGGAAGCGCTTGCCGTCGCGGTTGAAGGCGGCCATTTCCGGGGTGACGTCGAAGCCGATCAGGACTTCGAAATTGCTGCCGCTCGTCGTGGCGTCGGCGCGCGGGATGGTGATGGTCTGCAGCTTCTCGGTGGCGTAGACGCGGTCGCCGCTGGCCGGGAAGGTGATGGGCAGGTCGAAATATTCCTTGGCCAGCACGTCCTTGTTGCGCTCGGTGACGGCCACCCAATAGCGGTAGGTCTTGCGAGACTCGGTCCCCTCGGGGCCGCGGCCCAGTGCGAACAGCACCTCGACCTGCATCTTGATCGGGTCGTCGCTCTTGTAGGCGCAGCCCGAGGACACGCCCTGGATTTCGCCGGTGTAGGCGGTGGCCGCGGCGCTTTCCTTGCCGCCCTTGAACTCGACGAAGCGGCTGGCGTCGTACAGCACCTTGACGAAGGGGCACGGGCCGGCGTTGCGCAGCTGGGCCAGCGGAGCCTTGGGCTGGTTCCACTCTTCGTCGCGCTTCTTCTTCTTGGCACCGCCGTCGTCCTCCTGGCCGCCGCCCTGACCGCCGCGGCCGCCCTGGGCATAGGCGCTGGTGGCGGTGACGGCGATCGACAGGGCCATCAGGGCGCTGAAGGCGACGGAAAGCGTGCGGCGCATGAAACGTCCGGTTCGAGAAGGATTGCCAGAAAGGGAAAGGCCCCAACCGGCGTCAATGCAGCCTGATAAAGGCATATGCGTGACCTCGCAACGGGCGCACGTTGCAGCCTGGTCGTCAAAACGCTACGCGCGGCACGTCTGGCGCATGGACGCGCGAACGCTTAGGTTCCGCGCCATGACCACGCCCGCCCCGATCCGTCCCCCGGTCCGCCCAAAGCTCCGCCTGTACCTGGCCAGCCCGCGCGGCTTCTGCGCCGGGGTCGACCGGGCCATCCAGATCGTCGAGCGGGCCATCGAGAAGTTCGGCGCGCCGGTCTATGTGCGCCACGAGATCGTCCACAACCGCCACGTGGTCGATCGGCTCAAGGCCTTGGGCGCGATCTTCATCGAGGAGCTGGACGAAGCGCCCGACGACCGCCCGGTGGTGTTCTCGGCCCACGGCGTGCCCAAGTCGGTGCCGGCCGAGGCCAAGTCGCGGCAGATGATCTATCTGGACGCCACCTGCCCGCTGGTCTCGAAGGTTCACGTCGAGGCCCAGAAGCACTTCGACAACGGCCGCGAGATCGTGCTGATCGGCCATGCCGGCCACCCCGAGGTGGTCGGCACGATGGGCCAGTTGCCCGAAGGCACGGTGGCCCTGATCGAGGACATCGACGATGCGCGCGCCTGGCAGCCCAAGAACGCCTCGAACGTGGCCTTCCTGACCCAGACCACCCTGTCGGTCGACGACACCGCCGACATCGTGGCCATGCTCAAGGAGCGCTTCCCCGGCATCGCCGCGCCCCACAAGGAAGACATCTGCTACGCCACCACCAACCGCCAGGACGCGGTGAAGATGCTGGCGCAGGCTTCCGACCTGATCCTGGTGGTCGGCTCGCGCAACTCGTCCAACTCGGTGCGCCTGAAGGAAGTGGGCCTGAAGGCCGGCGCCAAGGCCGCCTACCTCATCGACGACGCCTCGGGCCTGGACTGGAGCTGGTTCGAAGGCGTTTCGAGCATCGGCCTGACCGCAGGCGCCTCGGCGCCTGAAGACCTGGTGCAGGGCGTCATCGACGCCATCAGCGGCCACTTCGACCTGGAGATCGAGGAACTGGTCGAGGCCCGAGAGACGGTGACCTTCAAGCTGCCGAGGCTGCTGACGACGGCTTAGGGATCAGGGCGCGTCGATGACGCGCGGACGGAGCCATTCCGCGAGTTCGGGAATGCCTATCTCGCCGGCGGCTACAGCGAACATCACCGTCGTTGCATCGTCGGGCTCGGCCGCGAGCCAAAGGCCGTTGTCCTCCAGGAACATGCCGAGCGCCATGAACGCCGCGCGCTTGTTGCCGTCGACGAAGGGATGGTTCGAGGCGATCGCCACGGCGTAGGTGGCGGCAAGCTCGATCAGGTCCGAAAGGCCTTCATAGACGTAGCGATTAGTCGGACGCGCCAGGGCGGAGTTCAGCAACCCCGCGTCCCGCACTCCGCTCGCGCCTCCCGTCTCGGCCAGAACCAGGTCGTGCCAACTGATGAGCAGTGCTTCGTCCAGCCAGACGGGCTCACTCATTGCCAACTACTTCGCCAACGCCTCGAAGGTGGACCGGTAGCGATCAAGGAAAGCTCGACCGCGCTCGAAACGCTCGTCCGTCGATCGAGCGGCCAGCGTGAACGGGCCGCCGGCCTCGCCGTCGATAACCAGTGTGTCGCCGGCCTTGGCGCCGAGCAAAGCAAGCAGTTCCTCGGTCAGTTCGACCTTAACCGCCTCGCCTTGTTGCTCGATCCTGAGTTCGATCATGGAGCGCTCCTTGCGGCAAAAACCATAGCACGCCGCTCTCGCCGCCGACAGGAGCCGCTTGACCGCCAGCGCGCGGCGCCGCATCCCGCGACCATGGCCGTCTATACCGACATCACCGACCAAGAGCTCGAAGGCTTCCTGGCCGACTACGACCTGGGCGCCCCGCTGGCGTTCAAGGGCATCGCCGAGGGCGTGGAGAACTCCAACTTCCTGCTGGAGACGGAGAAGGGCCGCTACATTCTCACGGTCTACGAGCGCCGTGCCCGGCCCGAGGACCTGCCCTATTTCCTGAACCTGCTGGGCTGGCTGGCCGATCGCGGCTATCCGTCGGCGCGGCCGGTTCCCGACCAGGCGGGCAGGACGCTCAAGACCCTGCGCGGCAAGCCGGCCGCCATCGTCGGGTTCATGCCGGGCCTGTCGGTACGCAAGCCCAGCCCCGCCCACTGCCGCGAGGCCGGCGAGGGCCTGGCCTGGCTGCACCTGGCCGGCGAAGGCTACGAGGGCCGCCGCGCCAACGACCTGGGCCAGCCGCACTGGGCCCCGCTGTTCTCCAAGCACCGCCAGGCCGCCGAGGACCTGAAGCCTGGCCTGGCCGCGACGATCGACAAGGACCTGGCCGAGATGGCCCTGGCCTGGCCGCGCAGCCTGCCCAGCGGCACGATCCACGCCGACTACTTCCCCGACAACGTCTTCTTCAGGACCGACGGCAAGTTCGCGGCGACCATCGACTTCTACTTCGCCTGCGACGACGCCTACGCCTATGACGTGGCCGTGACCCTGAACGCCTGGTGCTTCGAGGCCGACGGCAGCTTCAACGTCACCGCCGCGCAAGGACTGATCGCCGGCTACGAGCGCCGCCGTCCCCTGAGCCCGGCCGAGCGCGACGCCCTGCCGATGCTGGCGCGCGGCGCGGCCATGCGCTTCTTCCTCACGCGCCTGGCCGACTGGAACGCCACGCCCGCCGGCGCCCTGGTGCGTCCCAAGGACCCGCTGGAGTACGAGCGCAAGCTGGCCGTCCACCGCGAGGGCCTGTCGCTGTTCGGGGGCCGCGCGTGACCCCCAAGCTCGTCATCTACACCGACGGCGCCTGCCGCGGTAATCCCGGCCCCGGCGGCTGGGGCGCGGTTTTGATGTACGGCGACAAGCGCAAGGAGATCTGCGGCGGCGAGCTGGCGACGACCAACAACCGCATGGAGCTGATGGGCGCGATCATGGCCCTGGAGGCGCTGAACCGCCCCACCAAGGCCGAGCTGCACACCGACAGCCAGTACGTGATGAAGGGCGTCACCCAGTGGATCCATGGCTGGAAGGCCAAGGGCTGGAAGACCGCCGACAAGAGTCCCGTCAAGAACGTCGACCTGTGGCAGCGCCTCGATGCCGCCCGCCTTCGCCACGAGGTCGACTGGCGGTGGGTCAAGGGGCACGCCGGCCACGAGCACAATGAACGCGCCGACGAACTGGCCCGCCGCGGCATGGAAGAGACGCTGAAGAAGCGCTGACGAAACGGCAGGCTTCGCGCAACGCCGCTTCGCCGATAGCCTCCCCCCGAAACACGACCTGGGGAGGCAAGGCCATGGATACGATGATCGCGCCGGTGCTGGCGCTGGTGAGCTGGTCGCTGCTGGTGTGGGCGTGGATGTACGCCCAGCGCCTGCCGGCCATGATCAAGGCCGGGATCAAGCCGCAGGACGCACGCTTCCCCGGCGCGCTGGACGTGCTGCCCGACAAGGCCCGCCAGGCGGCCCACAATTACAACCACCTGATGGAGCAGCCGACGATCTTCTACGCGGCGGCCCTGGCGATCTTCGTCGCGGGGCACGGGGATGCGACGGCGATCGCCCTAGCCTGGGCCTATGTCGCCCTGCGGGTCGTGCACAGCATCGTCCAGGCCGGGATCAACATCGTGATGGCGCGGTTCGCCGTGTTCTGCCTGAGCACGATCGTGCTGGCGGTGATGGTCGTACGGGAGTGGGGGCGGCTGCTGGGGTGAGGGTTCAGGAACCGCAGCCTCGTCAGTCTTCAGACTCGCACCAGGTCTTGATCAGCTGGTGCGCGATCGCCAGCGTCGGGGGCGCGAAGGCGTCTTCGATCTCGCCGCGGATCAGGGCTTTGGCCTCGTCCTTGTCGAACCAGCGGACGGCTTCCAGCTCGGTCTGGTCGGGGGCGGCCTGGTCGCTGTCGACCTCGGCGATCATGCCCATCATCAGCGAGGCGGGGAACGGCCAGGGCTGGCTGGAGTGATAGCGGACCTTGGTGGCGACCAGGCCCGCCTCCTCCTTCAGCTCGCGGGCGCAGGCCTCCTCGATGGTCTCGCCCGGCTCGACGAAGCCGGCCAGGGCCGAGAACATGCCGGCGGGCCAGGCCGCCTGGCGGCCCAGCAGGCACTTGCCGCCATGGACGGCCAGCATGATCGCCACCGGATCGGTGCGCGGGAAGTGCTCGGCGTGGCAGGACGGGCAGATGCGCTTCCAGCCGCCGTCGGCGACGTCGCTCCTGTTGCCGCAGTTGGCGCAGAACGGGTGCTTGCGCCGCCATTCGAACATCGACTTGGCGGTGGCCAGTATGCCGGCGTCGGGCGCGGGCAGGGTCGCGGCCGCGCCGCGCAGGTCCTCGAACCGGCCAAGCCCGGCAAGCGCGCCTTCCGACGGATCGGCCGCGCCCTCCAGGTCGACGGCGAAGACGGCGATATCCTTCCACAGGCCCATGAACAGCAGGCGCTCGTCGGTGCCCGCCAGGTCCTTGGCCATGTCGGCGCGCAGATAGGCGATCTGGACGCCGGTGGGCTGGTCATCCGCGGACGGGGCGTCCTCGACCAGGACCTTGCCGTTCCAGACGGCCACGGCCAGGGACTGGGCGTCCTCCAGCTTCTCGGCGATCCAGCTGGCGTCGCCTCGGCGCTCGCTGGCGCGGTCCAGCGGGTTGCCCGCGAAGATGTTGACGATCTCGGAAAGCGGCATGGGCGAATCTGTAGAGGCTGGGCGCCGAAAGTGTAAGGGGTTTCGGCGCGCGGCGCCCGCCCAGCGACGGACGGCGGTGAAGAGTCGTCATCACCCGGAGCGCTTGGCGCTTGCATATCGATCGATGAGTCGCGATATACGCCCTCGGAGATCGGCGACGGACGATGGCCTCGCCAACCTGGTCAGGGCCGGAAGGCAGCAGCCACAACGAGATCACCCTCGGGTCGCCTGCCGGTCTCCACCTTCCCCCAAAATCAGTCAGCATCGGCTAATGCAAACGCGCCGCGAGCCTTTTGCCGCGCCGTCCGACGCTCTAGACTGCACCCATGGCCGACCACGACCTCACGCCCGATTCCGCGCCCCCCTGGGATGAGCCCGCCTTCGCCTCCCAAGGGCGTGAGGAGGAGGAAGCTCCCGAGCGCGACGAGAACACGGCCGACATCTTCGGTGAGGCGCCCGCCCCGGCCGCCGTCCCCGCCACGACCAAGCCCCTGCCCGAGCCGGAAGCCGAAGAGGCCGGCGCGGCCTACACCGTGCTGGCCCGCAAATACCGCCCGCGCACCTTCGAGGACCTGATCGGCCAGGAGGCCATGGTCCGCACCCTGGCCAATGCGTTCACCACCGGCCGCATCGCCCACGCCTTCATGCTCACCGGCGTTCGCGGGGTCGGCAAGACCACGACCGCCCGCCTGCTGGCCCGCGCGCTGAACTACGAGAGCGACACGGTGCACGGTCCCAGCGTGGACCTGACCACCGAGGGCCGCCACTGCCGCGCCATCATCGAGGGCCGGCACATGGACGTGCTGGAGCTCGACGCCGCCAGCCGCACCAAGGTCGATGAGATGCGCGAGCTGCTGGACGGGGTGCGCTACGCCCCGGTCGAGGCGCGCTACAAGGTCTACATCATCGACGAAGTGCACATGCTGTCGACGGCGGCGTTCAACGCGCTGCTGAAGACGCTGGAAGAGCCGCCGCCGCACGCCAAGTTCATCTTCGCCACCACCGAGATCCGAAAAGTTCCGGTGACGATCCTGTCGCGGACCCAGCGCTTCGACCTGCGCCGGATCGAGCCGGACGTGCTGGCCAGGCACTTCGACCGCATCTCCCAGCGCGAAGGCGCCAGGATCGATCCAGACGCCCTGGCCCTGATCGCCCGCGCGGCCGAGGGCTCGGCCCGTGACGGCCTGTCGCTGCTCGACCAGGCCATCGTCCAGACCGAGAAGGGCCAGACCGTCACCGCCGCCGTGGTGCGCGACATGCTGGGCCTGGCCGACCGCAGCCAGACCATCGCGCTCTTCGAACAGGTGATGAGCGGCAAGCCGGGCGAGGCCCTGACCACCTTCCGCCAGCTGTGGGGCTTCGGCGCCGATCCGGTGGTGGTGATGCTCGACCTGCTCGACCACTGCCACGCCTCGTCCGTGGCCAAGGCCCTGGGTCCCGACGCCCTGTCGATGCCCAAGGAGCAGGCCGCCCGCCTGACCTCGGTCGGCGCCCAGACCAGCGCCGGGACCATGGCCCGCCTGTGGCAGATGCTGCTGAAGGCCCATGACGAGGTGCGCCGTGCGCCCGACGCCATGGCCGCCGCCGAGATGGCCCTGATCCGCCTGTGCTACGCCGCCGACCTGCCTGGTCCGGAAGAGGCGCTGAAGGTGCTGCGCGACGGCGGCAATCCGGGCGCGGGCCCGGGCGGCGGCGTCGCGGTGGGCGGAGGCGCCGCCCCGGGCGGCGCCGTCTCGGCCG
>NZ_QDKQ01000066.1 GCF_003116815.1 Caulobacter endophyticus | reverse complement strand
GCGCGTCCCGGCCTGAGGACAAACGATCGCGCGGGGCGTCTATGCTTCGTCGAAACGGTACTTAGAACTCACACATCCGGGCGAAGCCCGGACGCCCCGCGCCCTCTCCATCCACTCAGCGGCAAGCCGCGTGAGAGCGCGAGCCCGTACCCAAAGATCCTCCCCCCGAAGGGGGAGGTGGCCCGGAGGGCCGGAGGGGGAAGTCCCTGATGAGGTCAGTGCGCCATCAAAGGCAGCAGCTCCTTCCCCCTCAGTCGCTCCGCGACAGCTCCCCCTTCAGGGGGAGCATCACCCACCCAAACACCCCTACGACTTCGGCTTCTTGGCCTTCACGCCGGGCCAGGCGGCCGCATACTCTTCGGGGGTCAGCCGACGCATCGTCGAGACGCGATAGCTGCGCGAAGAGCCGGTGACCTCGGGCACGATCACCATGGCGTCGAGCGGCGAGCAGACCCAGGAGCCGGTGCGCGACTTGATGCCGATGCGGGTGGAGACATCGAGGTCGAAGGGCGTGTTCAGCAGGGTCAGCTGGAAAGCTTCCTTGCGGCCGAGATCGACATTGAGCGTGCGGTCGTCGACGACCTGGTAGCCACGCACCTGGTCGGCGAAGAAGCAGCCGTCGCGGGCGCCGCCCGGCTTGGCCTTCTCGGCCGGCGCGGCGGTCGCGGCCAGGACGGGGGCGGCCAGGGCGGTGGAGACGCCCGCGGCGAGGCCGAGGGCGCAGATGAGTGGGACGGAGCGGCGCATGTGGAAGGCCTCCTGATCGGACAGCCTCCACTATAGCGCGACGGAGTCTCGGCGATATTTCGATCTGCAGGCCGATAGCGGCGAAATCAGGCGGCCTGGCGCGACAGGTCCTCGATCCAGGCGTCGAGATCGGTCACGGCCCGGCGGACGGCCTGGCGCAGGTCGGCGAGGGGAGCGGCCAGGGAGCGCTCTTCTATGCAGGCGGTCTCCAGCGCGGCGGCCTCGCGCGAGAGGCGCATGAAGCCGAGTATGCCGGCCGAACCGGCCAGGCGGTGGGCGTCCTCGCGCAGGGCCTCGGGGCTTTCGTCCTGGAAGCGCTCGGCCAGCTGCTGGCGCAGCATGCCGGCCAGGCGTGCGACCCGGGCCGCGCCCATGGCGGCGGCCAGGGCCTCGCGGGCGGCGGCTTCGTCGTCGTCGCCTTCGGCCGGCGGGACCATGGCCGAGGCGTTGGCCAGATGCAGGGCCAGCGCCTGGTCCAGGTCGCGTTCGCCAAGCGGCTTGAGCAGGTGGCCGACCATGCCGGCGTCGAGACAGGCGGCGATCTGCTGGGGCGCACCGCTGGCGGTCAGGGCCACGATCGGGGCGGCGGTCAGGCCGCGCCGGCGGATCTCGCGCGTGGCGGTCAGGCCGTCGATCACCGGCATGTGGACGTCCATCAGCACCAGGTCGAAGGCCGCGCGCTCCAGCGCCTTCACCGCCTGGGCTCCGTCGTCGGCGGTCTCGACCACGCAGCCGCGCCGGCCCAGAAGCTCGCTGAACAGCTCGCGGTTCAGCTCGACGTCGTCGACCAGCAGGATCCGGCGGCCGGGGAAGGCGGCGCGGCCGACGGTCTCGGCGGGCGCCGTGGCGGTCGGGGCCCTGGCCAGCGGCAGCGCGATCTCGAAGGCGAAGGTCGAGCCTTCGCCAAGGTCGCTCTCGACCCAGATGCGGCCCTCCATCAGCTCGACCAGCTCGCGGGAGATGGCCAGGCCCAGGCCCGTGCCGCCGAAGGTGCGGGTGATCGAGCTGTCGGTCTGGGAGAAGCGCTTGAACAGGCGATCGAGCTTGTCGGGCGCTATGCCCACGCCCTGGTCGACGACGCTGATCCGCAAGGCCGCACGGCCCTCGGCCTGGCCCAGCACCTCGACCTGGGTGGTCACCGAGCCATGGCGAGTGAACTTCACGGCGTTGGACAGCAGGTTCAGCAGGATCTGCCGCAGGCGGTGGCGGTCGCCGACGTACCAGCCGTCCAGGTCGCCGACCATGCGCAGGTCGACCTGGTGCTCGTCGGCCTGCGGCTCGACCATGGCCGTGGTCTCGACCAGCATCTCCTTCAGGGCGAAGGGGGCGCTTTCGAGGGTGACGGCGCGGGCCTCGAGCTTCGAGAAGTCGAGGATGTCGTTGATCAGGGCGTTCAGGGCCTCGCCGGCGCCACGCACGCGCTCGGCCCGCCTGCGGTCCTCGGCGGCCAGGTTGGGGCTTTCGGCCAGCAGGCGCGAGAAGCCGATCACCCCGTTCAGGGGCGTGCGCAGCTCGTGGCTCATATTGGCCAGGAACTCGGCCTTGGCGCGATTGGCGTCCTCGGCGGCGTCGCGGGCGGAGGCCAGCTGTGTGGCCATCGCCGCCAGCTCCAGGGTCTGGCGCTCCAGGGCTTCCTGGGCCTCGACGCGGGCCGTCTGGTCCTGGACCTGGGCGATGAAGTGCTTGGGCGAGCCGTCGGGCGCGCGGACCAGCGACACCGAAAGGTGCACCCAGACGATGCGGCCTTCCTTGTGGATGTAGCGCTTGTCCATGCCGTAGCTTGCGATCTCGCCGTCGAGCAGCTGGCCGAGCAGGGCCAGGTCCTTGTCGAGGTCGGCGGGGAAGGTGATCGTCTGGAAATCGGTCGCCAGCATCTGGACCTCGTCATAGCCGACGATGTCGCAGAAGGCGGCGTTGACCTTGTTGAAGGCGCCGTCGAGCGTGACCAGGGCCATGCCTACCGAGGCGTGGTGGAAGGCGGTCTCGAACTCCTCCATCTGCGCCTTGCGGGCGCTGATGTCGTGCATCAGGGCGGTGAAGCGCCAGCCCTCGCCGCTGCGCGTGCCGCTGATCGCCAGTTCGACGGGAAAGATCTCGCCGTCGCGCCGCCGGGCCGAGATCTCGATCCGCTGGTCGAGCACCGCCGCCTCGCCGGTGGCCAGGAAGCGGGTCAGGCCCTGGTCGTGCGCCTGGCGCAGCTCGTTCGGGATGATCAGGTCGGAGAGGGGGCGGCCCATGGCCTCCGCCGCGGTCCAGCCGAAGGTGCGCTCGGCGAAGCGGTTCCAGTCGGTGACGACGCCGGCCTCGTCCATGGTGACGATGGCCTGGTAGGCGTCGGCGATCACCCGGCGGGCGCGGGCCTCGCTGGCCTCCAGCTTGCGCCGCAGGGCGCGTTCCTCGGTGATGTCGCGCAGCACGCCGAAGACGGCGATCACGCGGCCCTCGTCGCTGAGCTCGCAGGTGGCGCGCGAATGGGCCTGGCGCACGGCGCCGTCGGCCCGCACCACGCGCAGTTCGTGCTCCAGCACCGTGCGCTCGGCGATCACCTGGCGCATGCGGATCTCGGCCAGGGTCCGATCGTCGGGGTGGTACAGCTCCAGCCAGTTCTCGAAGGTGGGCGTGAAGGCGCCCGGGTGCAGGCCGTAGATGCGGTAGACCTCGTCCGACCAGGCGATGGTGCGGTTGACCAGGTCGCAGCGCCAGTGGCCGACGCCGGATATGGCCTCGGTCATGGCCAGGACGCGTCGCTGTTCGGCGGCCTGGCGCTCGGCGCGGCTGCGCTCCATCCGGGCGACCACGGCGTCGGCCAGCATGCGCAGCCGGTCCAGGTCCTCCTCGGCCGGGCGGGGGCGAGGCGCGGTGTCTATGACGCAGAGGGTGCCCAGGTTGTGGCCGTCGCGGTCGCTGAGCACCGCGCCGGCGTAGAAGCGGATGTCCGGCGCGCCGGTGACCAGCGGATTGGCGGAAAAGCGCGGATCGGCCGTGGCGTCCTCGACCACCATCACCGAATGGGCTTCCTGGCGCAGGGCATGGGCGCAGAAGGCCATTTCGCGCGGCGTGGACTCCGCCTCCAGCCCGTAGCGCGACTTGAACCACTGGCGATGCTCGTCGACCAGCGAGATCAGGGCGATGGGCGCGCCGAACAGCCCGGCGGCGAAGTCGGTCAGCCGATCGAACGCCGGCTCGGGGGCCGTGTCGAGGATGCGGTAGGAGGCCAGGGCCGCCAGTCGATCGTTTTCGAGCATGTTCAGGACGCCGCTATCTCAGGTCGAGAGCGTGACCCGAAGCGGCTTCACATCTGCTGAACGCCGGTATCGCTGCGCTGCGGCCTATTGAAGCAGAGGCCCGAGGCGCAAACGAAAACGCGCCTCTCCCGGGGGATGAGGCGCGTGATCGGAAGATCGAAGAAGAGAAGGAAAGGCGGTCTCAGGCCGGCTCGTCGTCGACCATCGCCTTGACGAGGTCGACCACCCGGCGGCGCAGGCGACGGTCGTTGAGGCGCGGGAACAGGTCGGCCAGCTCCAGCCCCTCCGGGGTGGCTACGAACTGGGTCATGCGCTGGGCGACGCCGTCGTCCTCGCCGTTGTCGGTCTCTTCCAGTCCGTCGAAGAAGTAGGACACCGGCGACTGCAGCAGGCGGGCGGCGTCGTAGAGCTTGCTGGCGCTGATGCGGTTTGCGCCGCGCTCGTACTTCTGGATCTGCTGGAAGGTGATGCCCAGGGCGTCGGCGAGCTGTGTCTGGCTCAAGCCGAGGACCTTGCGCCGAATCCGCATGCGGGCGCCGACATAGATGTCGACGGGGTGGGCGACTTCGGCGGTGGGCTTCTGGGTCATGGTGTTCTCGTCCTCGGCTCCGGTCGGACCGTAGCGGTGCACGTGGCGCGGTTGTTTAAGGTGAAGAATAGACCGCTGATCGTATTCCGTCACGTCGCCTCGACGTCGCATGTCGCTAACACGACACAAATGCCGCACCCTTGCGTCGGTTCACCGACAGAAAAGCATTCGGACTTGACCTTTGCGCCGCCGGGCGGTGTCTGCCGCCCATGATTTTGCAGTCAGGCGCGCGCGTCGCGATTGCCGGAGCCGGCGCTTTCGGCTCGGCGACGGCGCTGATTCTCTCGCGACTCGGGTTCGAGGTGACGGTGTTCGACCCCGCGCCGCCGGGCGAAAACGCATCCGGCGTGGCGGCGGGCATGCTGGCGCCGGCGGCCGAGGCGGTGTTCGACAAGATATCGCGTGGCCATCTGCCGGTTTTGCGCCGCGCTCGCGAACGCTGGACGCCCTTCGCCCAAGATCTGGGGATCGCGCTCGATCGCAGCGGCCTCGCCGTCGAAGGCGATGCGGATTTCCTGGCCGAGGTCGAGGCGGCCCTGGTCGAGGCCGGGGCGCGGTTCGAGCGCACCGCCAAGGGCCTCTTCAGCGACGAAGACTGGCGGCTGGACGCCCGCCAGGCGCTGGCCATCCTGCGCGAGGCGGCGATCGCGGCCGGCGCCCGTTTCGACGCGCGCGGCGTGGCTGCCTTCGATCAGGGCCGCGCGCGCCTCGACGACGGCGAGGTCCTGGCCTTTGACGCCCTGGTGGTCGCGACGGGCGGCGGCGGACGGGAGCTGGCGCCGGAACTTGGGGGCCTGACGCCGATCAAGGGCCAGATCCTGCGGCTGGACACCGCCATGGCCGACGGCCCGGTGCTGCGCGGCAAGGGCGTCTACATCGCACCCGGGCCTCGGCCGGCTATCGGGGCGACGATGGAGGCCGGACGCGAAGATCGCCAGGCCGATCCGGCCGTGGCCGAACCCTTGCGCCTCGCCGCCGAGCGTCTGCGGCCCGAACTGGCCAGGGCCGGGGCGGTGATCGAGGTCGGGGTGCGAGCCTCCACGTCCGACGGCCTGCCGCTGGTGGGCCCCAGCCGCGTTCCCGGCGTGATCCTGGCGGCCGGCGCACGCCGCAACGGCTGGCTGCTCGCTCCGCTTGTGGCCGACATGGTCGCGGCGTATCTGACGGACGCCGATCCCGGAGAGGATGCGGCCGCCTTCGATCCACGGCGTTTCGAGGGCTAGATAAAGAACGACCAGACGCAGGGAAGGGACGACATGGCCGGTTTCTGGCTGACCGACGAGCAGGAAGCGATCCGCGAAGGCGTGGCCAAGGTATGCGCCGCCTTCGACGACGAATACTGGCGGCGGACCGACGAGACCGGAAACTTCCCCGAGGAATTCGTGGCCGCCATCGCGCAGGGCGGCTGGCTGGGCGTGGCCATGCCGGAAAGCGTCGGCGGGGCGGGTCTTGGCCTGACCGAGGCGGCGGTGATGATGCAGACCGTGGCCCAGTCGGGCGCGGGCTTCTCGGGCGCCAGCGCCATCCACCTCAACATCTTCGGCCCCATGCCGCTGGTGAAGTTCGGCACGGACGAGCAGCGCGAGCGCCTGCTGCCGCGGATCATCTCAGGCGAGGACAAGATGTGCTTCGCCGTGACCGAGCCCAATTCGGGCCTCGACACTTCCAGCCTGGAGACGAAGGCCGAGAAGGTCGACGGCGGCTATCGCCTGAACGGCCGCAAGATCTGGACGACCGGCGCCCAGCGCGCCAACAAGATCCTGATCATCGCCCGCACCACGTCCAAGGACCAGTGCGCCAAGCCGACGGGCGGGCTGTCGCTGTTCTATACCGACCGCGAGCAGATCGAGGCCAAGCCGATCCCGAAGATGGGTCGCAAGGCCGTCGAGTGTAACATGCTCTTCATCGAAGACCTGTTCGTGCCCCAGGAGGACTTGGTGGGCGAGGAGGGCAAGGGCTTCCAGTACCTGCTGCACGGCCTCAATCCCGAGCGGGTGCTGTTCGCGGTGGAGGCCATCGGTCTTGGCCGCGCGGCCCTGGCCAAGGCCTCGACCTACGCCAAGGAGCGCGTGGTGTTCGGCCGTCCCATCGGTCAGAACCAGGGCGTGGCCCATCCGCTGGCCAGGTCGTGGGCGGAACTGGAGGCGGCCAACCTGATGGCCTTCAAGGCCGCCGCCCTCTACGACGCCGGCAAGGACTGCGGGGCCGAGGCCAACGCCGCCAAGTACCTGGGCGCGGAAGCCGGCTTCACCGCCTGTGAGGCCTCGGTGCTGGCGCACGGCGGCATGGGCTACGCCAAGGAATACGACGTCGAGCGCTATTTCCGCGAGGCGATGATCGCCCGCATCGCGCCGGTCAGCCGCGAGATGATCCTCAACTTCATCGCCGAGCGCGTGCTGGGTCTGCCCAAGAGCTATTGAACCCCGGCGCCCGCTCCGAAAATACGCACGGAGCGGGCGCCGGCGACCAGGCTATTCAGCGGCGTTGAAGCGGATGGGGATCCTCACCTGCGCGCCGTCGACCGCCTGGCCGTTCTCAAGTTGCGGCTTCATCTTGAAGAACCGCGACAATTTCAGAGCCGCATCGCCGAAGCCTTCGCTAGCCGGGCTTTCGGCGACCACCATGCAGTTCTGCACCGTGCCCTTGGCCGTGACGGCGCAGTTCAGCGTCGCCCCGCCCGAGACCCCGCGCCGCTGGGCGCTTTCGGGATAGTAGCGCGACATGTCGTCGGCGCTGGGCATCCTCAGCCAGGTCGCCCGGGTGATGATCCGGGGCGCGATCGTCGGCGGCGCGGGCGGGGCCGGCGGGCCCTCGTCCAGCGTCACCGGCTCGCTAGGCTTGAACGGGCCGGGATCCTTGGGGATCGGGGTGATCAGCGGTTCGGTCTGCGTCTGGACCGTGGGGATCGGCTGGCGGACAGGCAGCGGATTGCTGGCCTTGGGTGGAACCCGTTCGGCCTTTTCCGGCGGGGGAGGAGGCGGGGGCTTGGGCGGCGTGTACGGCGGGCTGATGATGATGTTGCCCGGCTCGATCCGTTCGGGCAGGCCGCCGTACTTCTGGACAGCGACATAGGCCAGGACCGCCACGTGCGCCGCGCCCGACAGCGCCAGTGCAAACACCAGGCCCTTGGAGAACTTGCGCTTCTCGTCGCGGTCCAGGCCGGCGATGCGAGGGTTGAAGTCGGCGGGGTGGGCGATCATGGCGATCTCCGTGAAGCGGCGTCGATCGGTGTCGACGTCTTCACGCTGTCACGAAAAATTACGACAGTAAACAAATAAAATGACGTACGTAAAATCTATGTCGCCGGCCGTGCCTCCGACAGCAGGTCGCCTAGGTCGCTCCAGGCCAGCACAGGGTGGCGGCGGACCGTTCGCATCAGGCCGGCCAGCCACTTCCAGGCGGCTTCGTCGTGGTCGAGGTGATGGGTCAGAAGGCCGATCGGCGCGTCCCAGGCGCCGGCCTTGCGACGGCGCGCCAGCTGGCGGCGTAGTTGTGAGGCTAAGCGTGCCTTGCCCCGGAAGCGCGGCGCCGGGTTCCAGCGAAGCAGGTCGAGGTGGGTGTCGATGCGCGGCGGCGTCGCCTTGGGCGAGACCTCGGCCCAGGCGCTCCAGCCGACATAGCCCTCGTTAGCCAGGGCGCCGATCAGGTCCGGATGGATAGCGTTCCAGGGCGGGGTGAACAGCTTCAGCGCCCCGGGCAGGGGGGCCAGCCGCGTCCAGCCGTCACGCAGGGCTGCGGCGATCTCGCCGGCCTTGCGCTCGGGCGGGAACTCGAAGGCGCCGCCGCCAGGGCTGCGGTTGATGTGATCCGCGCCGTGCTGCACCACC
This sequence comes from Caulobacter endophyticus, assembly GCF_003116815.1. Classification (GTDB taxonomy): domain Bacteria; phylum Pseudomonadota; class Alphaproteobacteria; order Caulobacterales; family Caulobacteraceae; genus Caulobacter; species Caulobacter endophyticus. The sequence continues at coordinate 34,488 of NZ_QDKQ01000066.1, read as the reverse complement.
CTGACGCCGCGTACGCTCGACAGGCGCTCGGCCAGTTGGGCGCGGTCGCCGTCGGGAATGACCGCCAGGGTCAGGGGCGCGTCGAAGGCCAGGGCATGGGCCAGCAGGCGCTCCAGCGCGGGGGTGGGCAGGCGCGCGTCGTCGTCGCGCCACCACAGGCGGGCGCGACGGCCGGCGGCGCGCCAGCGCGCCAGCTCCCGGGACAGCAGCAGGGCCTGCAGCATCAGGCCAGCGGCGAGGTCGAGGCCACGGCTTCGGCGCAGGCCGCGGTCGGATCCTGCGCCATCGAGGCCGTGCCCCGCACCTCCAGCTGCATGCGCAGCACCGACAGCAGCGGATAGATCGCCGCCATCAGGGCGATCAGGAAGCCCCAGCCGCCTTCGCGCCAGCCCTGCCGGGAGACATAGCACTTGTAGAACCGGCGCACGCCCCGGAAGGCGTTGCGGCCAAGGCCCGGCCATTCGCCGGTCTCGGCGAGGTCCTTTGCCCGCAGCTCGGTGTAGCGGTCGAGACGGCGCAGCATGTCGGAGATGTTGTCGTCGACCTCGTGACGGATCGGCGTGCACAGCGACGGGCCGGCCTCGCCAACGAACTTCACCGACGGGTGGACGCGCTGGTTGCCCCAGCTCTTGACGCCGCGACGGAAGAGGCGGGCGACCGACGTGGTGCCGAACGAGCCGCCCCAGCCGTACTTCACCAGCCGGGCGCCGATGTAGTTGTCGACCGGGATCTGCCGCCAGTCGCCCTGTCCCGTCGCGACGGCTTCCATGACCTCGCGGGCCAGCTCGGGGCTGACATACTCGTCGGCGTCGATCTCCAGGATCCAGTCGCCGCTGGCGGCGGCTGCGCCAGCGGCGCGTCGCGGGCCTTCCAGCGGAAAGGCGCCTTCGACCAGCACCGCGCCATATTGCCTGGCGATCATCGCCGAGCCGTCGGTGCAGCGGTCGAGCACGACCACCAGTTCGTCGGCAAAGGACAGCCGCGCCAGGCATTCGGCCAGTCGGGCTTCCTCGTTGTGTACGCAGATCAAGGCCGAGAGTCTGGCCATCGTTTCCCCCGAAAGTTGGCGCGCGGTAACATTGTTGCGTTCTGGAAACAATGTTTCTCGCACAAAAGGAGAAAGCTTCAGCGTGGCAGTTTGTCGCGGGGAGGGGAAAGGGCGGGGCGACTTGTCGCGGCCCGGTCTGGCGAACGTGGAAACGTGGTTAAGACGGCGTTAACCACGCTGGTTCAGACATTGAGACCATGGCCGTCCAATCCATCCGCAACGTCGTCGAGTCGGCGATCCAGCGCGCGTCGAACGCGACTGGTGTCGACTTCACGTTCCTGATGGGCACAGCCAAGCGCGAGAGCGGCTACAATCCGGCCGCCAAGGCGCGGACCTCCTCAGCCTCGGGCCTCTTCCAGTTCGTCGACCAGACCTGGCTGGCCACGCTGAAGAAGCATGGCGCCAAGTACGGCTACGCCCGCTATGCCGACCTGATCCAGCAAGGTTCGGACGGCAGGTATCGCGTAGCCGGCGACGAGGCCCGCAAGGCCGTGCTCGGTCTCAAGCTCGACCCGCACGCCGCCTCGCTGATGGCCGGCGAGCTTGCCTCGGACCACGCCTCCTATCTTCGCGGCCGGGTCGGCCGGTCGCCGACCTCGGGCGAGCTTTACGCCGCCCACTTCCTGGGTCCTCAGGGCTCGGCTCGCCTGATCGAGGCGGCCAACCGCAATCCCGGCGCCAGCGCGGCCTCGATGTTCCCCGAAGCCGCCGCCGCCAACCGCTCGATCTTCTATCGCGAAGGCCGCGCCGCCACGGTGGGCGAGGTCTATGCGAACCTGACCAAGACCGGCGGCGCCGCCAGCGGCGCGCCCACGGTGCGCGAGCGCGAGCCGCAGACTGACGAGGGCTTCCTGCAGTACGCCTCGGGCCGGCGCCTTGACCGTATCGAGCAGCAGAAGGCCGTGGTCGATCTGGTGATGCGCGGCTCGCAGGGCTACGGCGGTGCGTTCAGCGGCAATCGCTCGGACGACGGCGGCGGCGTCAGCCGCGTGGCCAACAGCCTGTTCTCGGCCGAGATGCTGAGGATGCTGTCGGACGCCAACGCCGGTTCGGCCGGCGGCAAGGCGCGCTAAGGCTTCAGGGCCTCGATCTCCTCATTCGAATAGCCGAGTTCGGCCAGGACGGCGGCGGTGTCCGCGCCCAGGGCCGGCGCGGGCGTGCTTGGCCGTTCCTCGATGCCCGGAAAGCGGGCCGGGGCGGCGGGAGAACGGCGGCCGTCCAGCGTCTCGACGAAGCAGCCGGCGGCTTGCGCCTGGGGATCCGTGACGAGATCGCGTGGCGTCTGCCATAGCGCCCAGGTGATGTCGCCGCCATCAAGGGCGGCGGCGGCCGTCTCGTAGTTCATCGCGCCGAAGGCCTCGTCGAGGATGTCGACCAGGGCGGCGGTGTTCTCGCGCCGGGCGCGGGCGCCGGCGAAGCGTGGGTCGTCGACCAGTTCCGGCCGGCCCACGGCGGCGGCGATCCTGGGCCAGTCCGTCGCGCCCTGGCGGGCCAGCAGGCAGATCCAGCGGCCGTCCTGCGTCTGGAAGAAGTTGGCCAGCGGCTGCACGGCCTCGCGGCGGGGGCGGGTGGAGGCCAGCTTGCCGAAGTGGAGCTGGATGGCCAGGTCCGAACCGATGGCGTAGGCGCCGGTGCGCAGCAGCGAGGTCTCGACCAGCCGCCCGACGCCCGTCCGATGGCGTTCGTGAACGGCCGCCAGGATCGCCGAGACGGTGGCCAGCGAGGTGACGTGGTCGCCCATGCCTGTGCGGATGGGGAAGGGCTCTGCGCCCTTGGGCGCGGTCAGGGCGCCGACACCGGCGCGCGACCAGAAGGCCGCGACGTCCATGCCCGGCTTGTCGGCGTCGGGGCCGGTCAGGCCGTATCCCGTGAGGCTGCAGTAGATGAGCGAGGGGAACGCCGCGCGCAGCGTCTCGTGGTCGAGGCCGGCGCGGCGCAGGGCGGCCGGGCGGACGTTGGTCAGGAAGATGTCGGCGGTGGCCACGAGGCGCTTGAGCGCTTCGGCGCCCGCCGGCGCGCGAATGTCGAGAACGATCGATCGCTTGCCGCGGTTGTCGAGTTCGAAGACCGGATTGCCGGCGTGGTCCGAGCCGATGGTCTCGAAGAAGCGACGCATCGGGTCGCCCTCGGGCGACTCGACCTTGACCACGTCGGCGCCCCAGTCGGCCAGGATGCCTGCCGCGCCCGGGGCGGCGATGTAGGTGGCCAGTTCGACGACCTTGAGGTCTCGCAGCATCGGCTTCCTCCCGTTTTATCGTTGGGAGGAAGATGGGCGTTCAAACGAGCGTTGGAAAGTCCGATCAGGCCGCGCCGCGCGAGGCCTCGGTGCGGGGCGCGCGGGTGAGGGCGGCGGCGTCGGCGACGGCGCGGGCGACGCCCGCCACGCTGACCGGCTTGCGCAACACGGTGTCGGCGCCGGCCTCGGTGCACTCGCGGGCCTCGTCGGCGTCGCCGCCGATGACGGCGATGATCGGCATCTGGCCGCCCGCGCCGGGCAGGGCGCGCAGCTCGGCGGCGGTCTGCGGGCCGTCCAGCACCGGCATGCGGCCGTCGAGCATGACGAGGTCGAACTCGCAGACCTTGGCCAGGTCGACCGCGCGGCGGCCGTTTTGGGCGTGCACCACCTGGTGGCCGAGCTGCTCGAGGATAGCGCGCAGCATGGCCGCGTTGAGGGCGTCGTCCTCGGCGATCAGCACGCGCAGGCTGCGCTGGACGTCGGGGGCGGTGTCGGCGGCGGCCAGGGTCTCCTCGACCGGCTCCTGCGGGCAGGGGCAGGCGGCGTCGTAGGGCAGCAGCAGGGTGAAGCAGCTGCCCACGCCCAGGGCGCTGCTGGTCTCCAGCGCGCCGCCCATCAGCTTGGCCAGCTGGCGCGACAGCGACAGGCCAAGGCCCGCGCCGTTGACGCCGGCGCCGGTGCGCTCGACGCGGCGGAAGGGCTCGAACGCCTGCTCCAGCTCATCGGCCGACAGGCCAGGGCCGGTGTCGGCGACCTCGATGGCGATGCGATCGTCGCCGCGCGGCTCGATCCGCACCTCGACGCGCCCGCGGACGGTGTACTTCACCGCGTTGCCCACGAGGTTGGCGATGATTTGCCGGGTGCGCATCGGGTCGGCCATGGTCGCGCCCAGCGCCCGGTTCTCAAGCGAGGCGTCGACGTGGACGGCCAGCTCCAGGCCCTTGGCCAGGGCGTGGGGGCGCTCCAGCAGGGCCAGGTCGCGCACGAGGCGAACCGGCTCGAAGGCCTGGGTCTCGACCGCCAGGCGGCCGGACTCGGCGGTCTCGGCGTCGAGCGTGGCGTTCAGAACCGAGATCAGGTCCTGGGCCGCGTCGAGGGCGGCGTTCAGCTGCTCGCGCGAAGGGGCTGCGCGACCGCCCTTGCCGGCGGCGGCGGCCAGCACGTGGGTGACGCCAGTCAGGCCGTTGCGGATCTCGTGGCTGAGGGTGGCGACGATGTCGGACTTGGAGCGGGCGGTGCGCTCGGCGCTCTCCAGCACCAGCATGCGCTCCTCGATCAGGGCCTCATGGGCCACCGCCAGGGCGTGCTGACGGCGCAGCATGCGGTTGAAGATCATGGCCATCGCTAGGGCCAGGGCCAGGCCGCCGGCGGCCAGCAGGCCGGTGTGGCGGCTCTCGGGACGGCTGAACAGCGCCCACAGCGGGCCGATCGCGGCCACGGGCGCGACGACGACCAGACTGTGCAGCACCGGTGAGGCGAAGAAGATGCAGACCATGCCGGCCGCAGCGGCCAGCAGCAGCAGGGTCTCGCGGATCGGTCCGGCGCCGTCGGCGAAGGCCGACATCTGGATCACGCCCAGCGCCCACAGCAGGCCGCCCGCGACCTGAAGCCGCAGCCGCTTGGTAAGGTCCTCGGCCTGCGGGGTCTTCAGCCAGTTGGTGATCCCGTAGAACACGCCCCAGTTGATGGCGAAGATCGCGAAGCTCAGCGACATCCACACCGCGTTGTCCGCGAACGAGCCCGCCCAGACGAAGAAAGGCAGGCTGACGGCGAAGATGGCCAAGGCGTAGGGCAGCAGCGCCACCTGCACGCCCAGGGCGAGCGCGGTGTCGGCCCCGGGCCTTTTCACGTCGTGGGGTCGTCGCTCTGCGAACAAGAATCAAATCCTCGGGCGGTTAAGCCAGGACGCTAGGCGAGCACGGTTTGCGGCGGGTTACGCGGTATCGTTAATGCGGGGGCTTTGCGGGCAAACAATCGTTAAGCCTAACCGCACATTGTTTGATTCGACCGTCCATTCGCAGAAGGCCAGGCCCATGGCCACGACCCGCGCCGCGCTGACCAACGACGATATCCGCATGCTCGTGAAGGGCGCGACGCCTGACGAGCGCGCCCTGGCCGCGCACCGGCTGTGCCGCAAGATCGACCGCGCCGAACTGAGCGAGGAAGAGCGCCTGCAGGCCCAGGAGATCCTGCGGGTGATGGCCGCCGACGCCGCCGAGCTGGTGCGCCGCGCGCTGGCCGTGACGCTGAAGACCTCGCCGCTGCTGCCGCCCGATGTCGCCAACCGCCTGGCCCGCGACGTGGAGAGCGTGTCGCTGCCGGTGATCAGCTTCTCGCCGGTGTTCACCGACCAGGACCTGGCCGAGATCATCCGCCTGGGCGGCCCCGTGCGCCAGATGGCCGTGGCCCGCCGCCCCAAGCTGTCGAGCAAGGTCACCGGCCTGCTGGTCGACCAGGCGCCGGAAGACGTCGTGGCCGCAGTCTGCGCCAACGACAACGCGCGCTTCTCTGATCTGGCCCTGCAGAAGGCGCTGGACCGGTTCGCCAAGTCCGAGACCGTGCTGCAGGCGGTCGCCTACCGCGCCGTGCTGCCGCTGGCGGTGACCGAGCGCCTGATCGACATGGTCGGCGACCAGCTGCGCGAGCACATTCTCGACAATCACGCCCTGTCGGCCGAGCGGGCGCTGGAGATCATCGTCGGGGCCAAGGAGCGGGCCACGATCGACCTGGTCGACCAGGCCGGCCGGACCGCCGATCCCAAGGCCTTCGTCGCCCACCTTCACCGCGCCCAGCGCCTGACGCCGTCCCTGCTGCTGCGCGCCCTGGCGCACGGCCACATGACCTTCGTCGAATGGGGCCTGTCGGAGCTGGCCGGCGTGCCGCATCACCGCACCTGGCTGATGGTCCACGACGCCGGCGCCCTGGGCCTCAAGGCCGTCTATGAGCGGGCGGGACTGCCGTCGCGCCTCTATCCGGCCTTCCGTGCCGGGGTCGACGCCTATCACGGCATGGAATTCGACGGCCGCCCCGGCGAGCGCGAACGGTTCCAGGAGCACATGCTGCAGCGTTTCCTGACCTCTTCCCAGGCGGTGTCGCGCGACGAGAGCGACTACCTGCTGGACAAGCTGGACCGCCTGGCGGGCTTCAAGGCCCGCGCGGCGGGGTAGGGGCGCTTCTTCTGCATCGCGGCAGCTGAGAACGTCCCCCCACCGGGCAGGCGCCTCATGGGCGCTTCCAGGGCCTTGAAGCGGCGCTACTCGCTTGCCGGCAAGCCGGCGCCCGCCGCGTTGATCCAGGCCACCAGGTCGCCGATGACCTTGGCGTTGGCTTCATCGAAGGCGGCGACGATGGGACCGACGCGGTTGTCAGCGGCCTTCACCTTGGCTTCGAAGATCTGGTCGCCGACCAGGGCGCGGTCGCCCGTGCGGCTGAGGACGCCGCGGACCTGGACGATCACCTCCGGCGCAGCCTTGGGGCCGTTGACATAGGCGGCCTCGAAGGTGCGGACCTCCAGGCGCAGCACCATCTGGGCCTTGGCCACCTCGCCGCGGCCGATCAGGCGGGCGCGGCCCGGATCGGCGTCGAAGGCGCGCGAGAGGGCTTCGTCGAACTGCACGCTGGCCGGGGCGATCCAGCGGGCGCCGGCGACATAGGCCGCCTCGCCGCCGGGGGCGGTGGTCAGGATGCGGTCGCCGGCCGAGGGGCGGGTGAAGACGGTCGGCGCCTTGAGCACGCCGAACATCGCGCCGGGCGGACCCTTGGATGCAGCCGGCGGCGTGGTTCCGAAACGGTACATGCCCGAGGGCTTGGCCTTGGGGAACACGCTGATGCAGGCCGACAGGCTGAGCGCCAGGCCGACGGTTGCGACGCCGGCGATCAGGGTCTTGATCCGGATTGCGCTCACGGCTTGATCTCCACTTCCTTGGCCGGGGCCTTGCCCACCAGGCCGCGCGGGTTCTGCTCCACCTCGCCGACCAGGCGGTCGAGCGACTCGGCGGCCGACTGCAGGGTGACGATGGCCGACGACAGCTGCGGCAGGCCGGTGGAGGCGAAGTCGCTGGTCGGGCCTTCCAGGCGGCTGACCATGGTGCGCACGTCCTTGGCGGCCAGCTTGATCTCGTCTGCGGCCGCGCCGAGGTCCTTGATCGCCTTGCGGCCGTCGCCGTCGACCACGCCCTGCGTCGAGCGCGACAGGTTGGCGATCTCCTGGGCGGTGGCGTCGATGCTCTGCAGCGCCTTCTGGGCGTCGGCGATGATCTCCTTGCGCTCTCGCAGTTCGGCGGTGACCGACTGGACGTCGGACAGGCTGGCGCTGAAGGTCTTGATGTTGCGATCGGAGAGCACGCGGTTGACGCGGTCCAGGGCCTCGATCGTGCGGCTGAGCACCGTGCCGCCGCCTTCCAGCAGGTCAGACAGGGCGCTGCGCTGGCTGCGGATGATCGGGACCTCGCCGTTCTTGACGGTGTCCTTCAGCAGCGGCTTGGTCGAGGTGCCGGCGGTCAGCTGGATGTAGTTGACGCCGGTGATGCCCTGCGGCTCCAGCGTGGCGTAGCTGTCGACGCGGATCGGCACGTCCGAGGTCAGGCGGGTGCGGGCGATGACGCGGTTGGGGTCGCTCTTGTCGAGCTCGATCTTGGTGACCTCGCCGACCTTGATGCCGTTGAAGTGGACCTCGCCGCCTTCCGACAGGCCCCGCACGGCGCCGACGAACAGCACGTCGTAAAGGTCGTAGTCCTTGTTGAACTGCAGCTTGGCCAGCCAGACCACGAACACCACCAGACCCATGAACAGGATCAGGCAGGCCGCGCCGACGAGGGCGTAGTTGGCGTTTCTTTCCATCAGCGGCTCCTCGCCGTAGCACCTTTCCCGGCCGCGCGTCCGCGCGGGCCCAGGAAGTATTCCTTGATCCAGGGATGGTCGGAGTGTTCGAGCTCCGTGACCGGGGCCTGGGCGATCACCTTCTTGTCGGCCAGCACCGCGACGCGGTCGGTGATGGCGTAGAGGCTGTCCAGGTCGTGGGTGATCATGAACACCGTCAGGTCGAGGCTGTCGGACAGGTCCTTGATCAGCTCGTCGAAGGCCGCCGCGCCGATCGGGTCGAGGCCGGCGGTGGGTTCGTCGAGAAACAGAAGTTCGGGGTCCAGCGCCAGGGCGCGGGCCAGGCCCGCACGCTTGCGCATGCCGCCCGACAGCTCCGCCGGCTTGAGGGCCCCCGCGCGCGGTGGCAGGCCGGTGAGGGCGATCTTCAGGTCGGCCAGCTCCATGACCTCGCTCTTGGGCAGGCGGGTGTGCTCGAACAGCGGCGCGGCGACGTTCTCGCGCACGGTCAGGTTCGAGAACAGCGCGCCCTGCTGGAACAACACGCCCCAGCGGCGCTCCAGCGCTGTCCACTTGCGGCGCGAGGCCTCCTGCATGTCCTCGCCGAACAGGCGGATGACGCCGCCGTCGGGGTTCTTCAGGCCGATGATGCTGTTGAGCAGCACCGACTTGCCGGTGCCTGAGCCGCCGACGACGCCCAGCACCTCGCCGCGCTCGACGGTGAGGTCGAGGTGGTCATGCACGACGTTGTCGCCGAAGCGTGAGACCAGGCCGTCGACCTGGATGGGCGGGGCGGCTTCGGCCGCAGCGGGCGCAGCGGCGTGGGAAGCGGCGGCCGTCATACTTCGAGCTCCATGTAGAGCAGGGCGAAGACCGCATCGATGAAGATGATGGCGAAGATCGCGTGGACGACGGCGGCGGTGACGCGGCGGCCCAGCGACTCGACGTCGTTGCCGACCTCCATGCCCTGGCGGCAGCCGATGGCGGCGATGACCATGGCCATCACCGGGGCCTTGGACATGCCGATCCAGAAGTGGGTGACGCCGACATAGTCGCTCATCCGCTGCAGGAAGAAGCCGGGCGACAGGTCCAGCGCGACCCATACCACGACCATGCCGCCGGCCAGGCCCGCCAGGGTGGCCACGAAGGTCAGCAGCGGGATGGTCAGCAGCAGGGCGGCGAAGCGGGGCAGGATCAGCGCCTCGTAGGGATCGACGCCGATCACCTGCATGGCGTCGATCTCCTGGTTCATCTTCATCGAGCCGATCTCGGCCGCGAAGCTGGAGGCCGAGCGGCCGGCCAGCAGGATGGCGGTGATCAGGATGTTGAACTCGCGCAGCACCGACACGCCGACCAGTTCGACGCTGAACACCTGGGCGCCGAAGTCGGTCAGCAGGTTGGCGCCCAAGAGGGCCACGACCGCGCCGATGAAGAAGGTGGTGGTGGCCACGATCGGCATGGCGTCCAGGCCCGCGCGCTCGGCCAGCGAGACGATCGGGGCCCAGCGGATCTTGCGCGGGTTGATGGCGCAGCGGGCCAGGGCGGTCAGCAGGTGGCCCAGGAAGATCAGCGTGCCGTAGCCGTCGCGCAGCAGGTCGAACAGGCCCCGGCCGATGCGGTCGAGCAAGGCCACGAAGCCGTGCAGTCGATGGTCGGGCGGGCATTCGGCCTGGGTGGCCTCGCCGACCAGCTCCAGCAGGCGGATGGTCTGGGGACGGGCCTTGATGTTGCCGGCGGTCAGCCGGCCGTCGGCGGCGCGGATGATGGCGTAGGCCCCGGCCGTGTCGCAGCGGTTCATGCCGGTGAGGTCGAGGTCGAACGACTCAGAGCCCTTCATGGCCTCGGCCAGGCGCAGACCCGCGTCGGCCATGCCGCGCGCCGTCCAGTCCCCGGAAAGCACGACGGACTTGCCGCCGTCCTTGTCGTCCAGGGTGAATTCAGCCGGCACGCCCATCTACTGCGCTTACCCCTCGTTACAACGAACGCCCAGCCTAGCAGGGACAGTGTCGCCGGCTCAAACGCTTCAAGGCGCAGCTTGTTGCGTCATGATCGTGGCGGAACACGGACAACTCGGCTTGCAGCATTATGCGGCGCCGCCGCAAAGACGCCGTCAACTGGCGATAATCCAACGCGTGGTTTGTAGCGTCGCCCGTGCGCGCGGCATAGAAGGGCCGCATGGAATTTGCTTCTGTCAGCCGGCGCGGCGCGCTGGGCACGCTGTCTCTCGGAGCGCTGATGGCCATGCTGCCTCGGCTTGTTGCGGCGCAACCCGCGCCCGTGAAAACATCAGGAGACGGCGAGGCGTTTTCGCCCGAAATCCTGCGCGACCTGGCCCAGAGCCTGGCCCGCAAGCCGTATCGCGCCCCGGCCACCGGCGGCGACAAGGGCCTCGCCGGGCTCACCTACGACGACTATTTCCGAATCCGATTCCGCGGCGAGCACGCCCTGTGGGCCGACCGTCCCGCGCCGTTCCGCGCCGAGTTCTTCCCGCCGGCCTACCTCTATCCGCGCGTGTTCCCGATCTACGAGGTCGAGGGCGGCGTGGCGCGGCCGGTGCCGTTCGACCCGGCGATGTTCGACGTGCCGGGCGAGCACGGCGACGCGGCCAAGGCCATCGGCGGCTTCTCGGGCCTGCGCCTGCTGTGGCCGCTGAACCGGGCCGACAAGCTGGACGAGATCGCCGTGTTTCAGGGCGCCAGCTACTTCCGCAGCCTGGGTCGCGACCAGTTCTACGGCCTGTCCTCGCGCGGCCTGGCCATCGGCGCGGGCGAGCCCAACGAGGAGTTCCCCAGCTTCGAGCGCTTCTGGCTGGAACGCCCGGCCGACGGCGCCGAGACGGTGGTGGTCCACGCCCTGATGGACAGCCCCAGCTGCACGGGGGCCTACAGCTTCACGATCCGCCCAGGCCAGACGGTGACCTTCGACGTCGCCGCCACGATCTTCCCGCGCGTGAAGATGACGAAGATGGGCGTGGCCGCGCAGAGCAGCATGTTCCTGTTCAACGTCTCCGACGGGCCGCGCGGCGACGACTTCCGCACCGCTGTGCACGACAGCGACGGCCTGGCCATGCTGACCGGGACCGGAGAGCAGATCTGGCGGCCGCTGACCAACCCGACCGCCCACCGGCTGTCGTACTTCCAGGACGAGAACCCGCGAGGCTTCGGTCTCGTGCAGCGGGCCCGGCGGCTGGAGGACTACGGCGACCTGGAAGCGCGCTACGACCTGCGCCCCAGCCTGTGGGTCGAGCCGCAGGGCGACTGGGGCAAGGGCGCGGTGGTGCTGGCCGAACTGGCCACCCGCAAGGAGAGCGACGACAACATCGCCGTCTTCTGGCGTCCTGAGAAGGCCTGGGAGGCCGGCTCGCGCGTGGACCTGTCCTACCGCCTGCACTGGGGCGTCGAGCGCCTGGGCGACGGCGAGGCCAGGGTGGTGCGCACCCGCACCGGCGCCGACACGCAGGACGGCCTGCGGATGTTCACCATCGACCTGTCGGGTCCGATGTTGGCCGATGGCCTGGACGGGGTGAAGCTCGATATCGAGGCCAGGGGCGGCGAGACCACCTGGAGCAACATCACCCCCTATCCCCGCGCGGCCACTGCGCGGGCGGCCTTCGGCCTCAAGCCGACCGGCAAGCAGGCCGAGCTCAGCCTGCGCCTGACCCGCGACGGCAAGCCGATCTCGGAAACCTGGCGCTATCTCTGGACGGCCTGACCCGGCCGGAGAGGGGGAAATCCGTGGGCGGACGATCACTTAAGTGGTCGCCTGATGGCTTGTCGCACCCTGGTTTCAAGCTTGGTTAACGAATTCCCGTCACGGCTCTTGTCGTTGGATTTCCAGTGACCAGGGGTGGCGGCATGAGCGCGCAGAACCAGCTCGACCAGCGCATGAGCTTCATGCGCTTCGACCACAAGGATCGCGCCGCTCTGCGGGCCGCCAAGCCGATCATCGACGCCGAGATCAACGGGGCGCTGGATTCGTTCTACGCCCAGGTGCGCGCCTATCCCGAGACGCGCAGGATGTTCTCCAGCGACGCCCACATCAGCAACGCCCAGGGGCGGCAGTCCTCGCACTGGCGCCGCCTGGCCAACGCCGACTACGGTCCCGAGTACCAGACCGATGTCGCCCGCATCGGCAAGGCCCACGCCGTCATCGGCCTGGAGCCGCGCTGGTACATCGGCGGCTATGCCCTGGTGGCCGAGAAGCTGATCCGCGCCATGGTCGAAAAGCGCGCCAAGGGCCTGTTCAACAGCGCCAAGAGCGACGGCGATCTGGCCGACGGCCTGGTGGCGCTGAACAAGGCCGTCATGCTCGACATGGACCTGGCCATCTCGACCTATCTCGAACTGCTGCAGGAAGAGCGCGACCAGCTGGAGGCCGAGCGCGCCAGCGCCGAACAGCGCCAGGCCGACGCCGTGCGCGCTGTCGGTGAAGCCCTGTCGCGCCTGGCGGCCGGCGACCTGTCGGCCCGCGTCGACGGCGCCCTGTCGCCCGAGTTCGTCAGCCTGAAGTCCGACTTCGACCAGGCCGCCGCCGCCCTGGCCGAAGCCATGGGCGCGGTCGACCGCGCCACTCGCGGCATCCGCTCGGGCGCCGACGAGATCGCCTCGGCCGCCGACGACCTGGCCATGCGCAGCGAGCAGCAGGCCGCCACCCTGGAGCAGACCGCCGCCGCCGTCGAACAACTGACCTCGACCGTCGCCAAGACCGCCCAGAGCGCCCGCGAGGTGTCCTCGCGCGTCGGCGAGGCCGCCACCGAGGCCCAGCGCTCGGGCGCGGTCGTCACCCGCGCCGCCGAGGCCATGAGCCAGATCGAGAGCTCGTCCAACCAGGTCAACCACATCCTGGGCGTGATCGACGAGATCGCCTTCCAGACCAACCTGCTGGCCCTGAACGCCGGTGTCGAAGCCGCTCGCGCCGGCGACGCCGGCAAGGGCTTCGCGGTCGTCGCGCAAGAAGTGCGGGCGCTCGCCCAGCGCTCGGCCGAGGCCGCCAAGGAGATCAAGAGCCTCATCTCCGACTCCAGCCGCCAGGTTGGCGAGGGCGTCGAGCTGGTGCGCCAGACCGGCGACGCCCTGCGCGGCATCGTCGACAAGGTCGGCGCCATCGACACCCTGGTCAACGAGATCGCCGCCTCGGCCAACGAGCAGGCCAGCGCCCTGACCGAGGTCAACAGCGCCGTCGGCCAGCTGGACCAGGTCACCCAGCGCAACACCGCCATGGCCCAGCGCTCCACCGACGCCACGCGGGCGCTGCGGGCCGAAGCGGCGGACCTCGCCAACCACGTCGGCGGCTTCAGGATCGGCGGGGCGGCTCAGGCCGCGCCGGCCCAGCGCTACGCCGAGCCGGAGCACCCGGTACACGCGGCCCGCGCCAAGGTCGCCGCGTTCGCGCGGCCGGGGCGGTAAGGGCGGTTCTAGATCGCTGAGGTTTTAAGAGGGGCGCGGCTGTCGAGGCTGCGCCCTTTTGCTGTCCGATAGTGGCGCGCCGCCGAACCTCCTCCCCGCCCTCACCCCACCGGCGGCGGGGCCGTGGACGCGCGGTGGATCAGCTCGAACGGCAGCAGCTCGTCGATCGGCTCGGCCATGGCGCCGGCTGCGCCGCCCTTGACCTGACCCTTGATCAGCATGCGCGTGGCCAGTTCGGCCATCTCGACGACGGGCTGGCGCACCGTGGTCAGCTGCGGGCGGGAGAAGCGGGCGCTGGGGCTGTCGTCGAAGCCGGCGACCGAGACCTCGCCGGGCACGAGGACGCCGGCCTCGGCGGCGGCGGCCAGGACGCCCAGCGCCATGTCGTCGTTGGAGGCGAAGATCGCGGTGGGGCGATCGGGCAGGGCCAGCAAGGCCTTGGCCGCGTCGTGGCCCGACTGGAAGGTGAAGTCGCCCTGGCGGATCCAGGCCTCTTCGACGGAGAGGCCACGCGCCTCCATGGCGGCGAGGTAGCCGGCGCGGCGGGCCTGGCTGGCGCCGTGGCGCGGCTCGCCGACCACGAAGCCGATGCGCTTGTGGCCAAGGGCGGCCAGGTGCTCGGTAACGTCGCGGGCGGCGGCGAAATTGTCCATGTGGACGCGCGGGCCGGGGCCGTCGGGCTCCTCGGGACCCAGGCGCACATAGGGCGTGCCGGCCTTGTTCAGCAACTCCAGCACGATGGCATTGTCGGAGCTGGGCGGGGTCAGGATCACGCCGTCGGGCTTGAGGGCGGCCAGCAGGGCGCCGACCTCCTGGCGGATCTGCGGGGCCTCGTGGTCGATCAGTTCGACCAGCAGATGGTAGCCGGCGTCGCGGCACTGGAGCGTGGCGCCCAGCTGGATGCGCGACAGGTAGTCGGCGCCGCGCTCGCTGCGCCAATGGTCGATGGTCAGGGCCGCGTCGACGAAGACGGCGATGACGAAGCTCTTGGAGCCGGCCAGGCTGCGCGCCGACAGGTTGGGGCTGTAGCCCAGGGCCTGGGCGGCCTCGAGCACCTTTTCGCGCATCATCGGACGCACGTTCGGCTCGTTGTTCATGACCCGCGAGACGGTCTTGATCGAAACCTCGGCGCGCGCCGCCACGTCGTAGATGGTCACCGACGCCATCGGTTTGCCGCTTCCCCCGCCTTCGAACTCAATCGTCGCATCGAGCCCGCGAACGCGGACTCAACCGTTTGTCCGAGCCTAGAGCATTTGACATGCGGAACGCGACCCCGGCGGCGACGAAAAAACTCGGGGGCGGGCGCCGATGGCCCCTTGCCCGGCGTGGACGGCGCGGCGAAGGTCGCCGGGCAGGCGAACGCGGCGGCTTTAAATGACCGCGTCGGTTACAGGGAGCAGCCATGTCGCGGAGCGGCGCCAGCCGGCCGGTGCAACCGGTTCGGCCGAGTTTCATCGCCGCCTTCACCTTCGCCCAGATCGGCGCGTTCGTCAGCTTCATGCCGCTGATCCAGGTTCTGCTGCCGCTTAAGGCCGCTGCCCTCGATCCCGCCCAGAAGGCCCTGGTGCTGAGCCAGACGGCGTTCTGGGGCGCGCTGACGGCCAGCATCGCCAACCTGCTGGCCGGCGCGATCAGCGACCGGACGACCTCGCGCTTTGGCCGCCGGCGGCCCTGGCTGCTGATCGGCCTCGTCGGCACGGTGCTGGCCTATGGCGCGATCATGCTGGCCGACAGCCGGCTGGAGCTGATCCTCGGCGTCATCGTCTTCCAGTTGGCCTTCAACATGCTGTTCGCAGCCCTGCTGGCCCTGCTGCCCGACCGCGTGCCCGACGCCCAGAAGGGACGGGTGGCGGCGTTCCTCAGCCTTGGCCATCCGATCGGGGCGGTGGCGGGCGCTGTGCTGGTCGGCGGCCTCCTGGCCTCGGAGGCCTCGCGCTACGCGGCGATCAGCGTGGTGCTGGTGCTGGCCATCGCGCCCTTCGCCCTGCGCCTGAAGGACCCGCCGATCGCCGCCGACGCCGCCGAGCGCTTCAGCCTCGTCGGATTCCTGAAGGGACTGTGGGTCGACCCGCGCAAGCACCCCGACTTCGCCCTGGCCTGGGTCAGCCGGTTCATGGTGCTGGTCGCGATCACCCTGACCCAGTGCTACATGCTCTACTACCTGCAGGACGCGCTGAACTATCCGGCGCTGTTTCCCGGCCAGCGGGCCGAGCAGGGGCTGGTCTTGCTGACCACGGTGGCCACTGTCGCCAATGTGGGCTGCGCCATGGTGTTCGGCATGCTCAGCGACCGGCTGGGGCGGCGAAAGCTGTTCGCGGCCGGAGCGGCGATGATCCTGGCGGCGGCCATGGTGACCTTCTCGCTGACGCCGGGCTGGGCGGTGGTGCTGGCCGGCTTCGTGGTCTTCGGCTGCGGAGCGGGCTGCTACTACGCCGTCGACATCGCCCTGGTCAGCCAGGTGCTGCCCTCGCAGGACGACGCCGGCAAGGACCTGGGGGTCATCAACCTAGCCAACACGCTGCCTCAGGCCCTGGCCCCGGTGCTGGCGGTGTGGTTCCTGGGGCCCAGCCGCACGGACTATCATTCGCTGTTCCTGGTGGCGGCGGGGCTGGCCATGGCTGGCGGTCTGGCGATCCTTCCGATACGGGGCGTGCGTTAGAGTTTCAGCGGAGCCCCCGTGCCGCAGTTCATCACCATCACCGATCCCGCCGACCCGCGCGTGGCCGCCTATCGCGACATCAAGGAGCGCGACCTGGTGGGCCGGGAAGGGCGGTTCATCGCCGAGGGCGAGACGGTGCTGCGGGCCTTCGTGCGCGATGCGCCCCTGCGGGTGGAGTCGCTGCTGATCGACCCCAAGCGCAGCGACAAGCTGTCGGAGGTGTTCGACGGCCTGCCCGAGGCGACGCCGGTCTATCTGGTCAAGCAGGCGGTGCTGGACGCCGTGGCCGGCTTCCACCTGCATCGCGGGGTGCTGGCGGTGGGGCGCAAGCCGCGGGCGATCCCGGCGGCCGACCTGCTGGCGACCTTGCCCGAGCGGGCGGTGGTGCTGGCCCTGTTCGGCATCGCCAACCATGACAATCTGGGCGGCATCTTCCGCAACGCCGCCGCCTTCGGGGCCGACGCGGTGCTGCTGGACGCCGACTGCTGCGATCCGTTCTACCGCAAGGCCATCCGCGTCTCGGTGGGTGCGACCCTGAGCGTGCCGACCGGATACATCGGCCGGGGCGAGGACGCGGTCGGCCTGCTGGCCGCCGCGGGCTTTACGCCTCTGGCCCTGACGCCGTCGGCGGGGCGGACGCTGGCGGAACTGCAGCCGCCGGCGCGGGCCGCAGCTCTGCTAGGGGCGGAGGGACCGGGGTTGTCGGCCGAGGTCATCGCGCGGGCGCAGGGGATCGGCATTCCGATGGCCAATGGCTTCGACTCGCTGAACGTGGCGACCACCAGCGGGATCGTGCTGCATCACCTGAAGTTCGGCGGCCGCTGAGCTTGTCCACCGGTTACCGAGGGCCTTAAGGTCCAGCCCAACAGTAGAGTTCGGGAGAAACGTCATGCCGCAACTGAACCGCCGGGGCGCCTTCGCCCTGCTGGCAGGGATCACCGCCCTGTCGACCGCGAGCATGGCCAGCGCCGCGCGCAAGCCGGCCGTGCCCGAGCCAAGCGAAGTGCGCCCGCTGTGGCCGAACGATCCTCCGGGTTCGGCGGGCGTGACGGCTCAGGAGACGGTGCTGGAGCGCAGCGACGGCAAGGGGCCGCGCGACCGCGCCGTGACCCACACCCGCAAGCCGACGCTGAGCCTGTTCCGCCCGCGCAAGCCCAACGGCGCGGCGGTGATCCTGATCCCCGGCGGCGGCTACGAGCGGGTGGTCATGGACAAGGAAGGCTTCGAGACCGCCCAGTGGCTGGCCGACCGCGGCTACACCTGTTTCGTGCTGCTCTACCGACTGCCGGGCGACGGCTGGAGCGCGGGGCCCGACGCGCCGCTGCAGGACGCCCAGCGGGCCCTGCGCCTGGTGCGCTCGTGGGCGCCTGGCATGAAGTTCGATCAGCAGCGGATCGCCATCATGGGCTTCTCGGCCGGCGGCCATCTGGCGGCCAGCCTGACCACCCGCTTCGAGGCCCAGGTCTATGACCGTGTCGACGCCGCCGATGACCTGTCGGCTCGCCCGGACCTGTCGGCCCTGATCTATCCGGTGATCACCATGGTGGCCGGGACCACCCACGCCGGCTCGCGCAAGCAGTTGCTGGGCGCGTCTCCGTCTTTCGAGGCGGTGCAGGCCTATTCGGCCGAGACGGGCGTTGGCGGCCGCACGCCGCCGGTGTTCCTGGTCCACGCCGCCGACGACAAGGCCGTGCCGGTGGAAAACAGCCTGATGATGTTCGCGGCCCTGAAGGCCAAGGCGATCCCGGCCGAACTGCACGTCTTCGAGGAAGGCGGCCACGGCTTTGGCCTGCGCTCGATCGCCGGCAAGCCGGTCGCGGCCTGGCCGACGCTGTTCGAGACCTATGCGAAGAAGAAGGGGATCTAAGGGGAGGCGAAAATGACAAAGGGCCGGTTTCCCGGCCCCATTCGCGGAAGCGGCGAGACTTGTCATCGTCTTTCGCCGCACCGGCTACCTTTTGACGGGTAGGCTCACAAGTCCCTTACGGGAACACCCTTAATTTAGGGGACGCCCAAAGCGATTGCAACTCCAGCGCGGATCGAGGCCAGATCCGGCGTGGGCAGCATGGGCGCCACATACTTCCCTCGCCCAGCCTTGCAGCGATCGAGGCGGGCGAGGGAGACCGTGGCCACCATGTCGCATTTGGCCCAGCAGGCGATCCCCTGCGCGTTGGGCAGCGGACTTTGAGCCAACTGATGATGATAGGCCTCCAGCGGGTTGGGCGCTGTTGTGGATAGCGGCACCACCGTAACCAGCTGGCGATTGCGCCGGTTACGGGCAAGCACGACCACGGGCCGACGCTTGATCATCTCCGGCGCGACATATCCCTGGAAATCGCACATGACGACCTCGCCGGGCCGCGGCTGGTAAAGCAGAGCCATAAGGCTCAGTACACGCGATCGAGGTGGCTGAAATCAACCTTTACTTGAGTTGAGTCCTTCGCCTACCTCCCCCCGATCGGCGCCATTGTCCCAGACGCCGGGGCGTAGCTGTAGCCGCCGCGCTTGAGGTCGGCCGAGAGGGTGAGGGGGGCGACGCCGCCGTTGAGGCGGGCGCGGTAGACCATGGTCGTCTCCAGCGTGCGCATCACGTAGTTGCGGGTCTCGCTGAACGGGATGCACTCGATGAAATCGAGCGGGTCGGTGCTGGCGCCGCGCGGGTCGCCGCACAGGGCCGTCCATTGCGGCGGGCGGCCCGGGCCGGCGTTATAGGCCGCCGCGGCCATGATGTAGGAGCCGCTGAAGCGGTTGATCATGTCGCCCAGGTACACCGAGCCCAGGCGCATGTTGTAGTCGGGCTCGAACAGGCGATCGACGCTGTGGCTTTCGCCAAGCTTGCGGGCGACGCCAGCGGCGGTGGGCGGCATCAGCTGCATCATGCCGCGTGCGCCGACGCCCGAGCGGGCGCGCGGGTCGAAATTGCTCTCCTGGCGCGAGATCGAATAGACGAAGGCGGTCTCGGCCGCGCCCGGAATGGGAGTGAAGTGGTGGTCGAGCAGGGGATAGCCGCGCTCGGGCAGGATGAAGCCGCGCTGGGCGGCGGTGCGGACTGCGCGCATGGCCAGGTCCTGGTCGCCGGTGTTGCGGGCGAAGTCGACCAGCAGGGCCTGCTCCTGGGCCGTGGGCAGCTGGTCGTCGATATAGAGCACCAGCGAGCGGAAGGCGTCGTTGGCGCCGACATCGCGCAGCAGCTTGGCGGCGCGGATCAGTTCGCGGCTCTCGAAGCGGGCGCGGTCGGCCGCGGTGATCACCGGATCCTTGTCGAGCCGGATTTCCTTGACCCCGGCCTTCTCGGCGGCCAGCTGGCCGTAGAAGGTGGTGATGTGGCGCGCGCCCTCGGCGTAGAAGGCCTGGGCGGCAATCACGTCGCCTTGGGCCTCGGCCGCGCGGCCCTGCCAGTAGAGGGCGCGGCCGCGGGTGATCGGCGAGGCGCCGATCTCGTTGATGCGGCCGAAGTGGGCGGCCGCGGCGTTGGCGTCCTTCAGGCGGGAAAGCGCGATCCAGCCGGCGAAGAACTCGGCCTCGGCCGCATCGGCGCCGCCGGGCAGGCCGGCGTTGGCGGCGGCGTAGGCCCCGCGGCTGTCGCCGTTCTTGATGGCCGACATGACCAGCTGCTTGCGCTCGCGCCAGATGGGACCGGCGGTGTCGTCGGACGGCGGACGGGCGGGGAAGTAACGCACCAGATCGAGCGCCATCACGTCCATGCCCTTGCGGCGCAGATAGGCCGCGCGCTCGAAGGCGACGCCGGGCGAGACCTGCTGGGCAGGCGACAGGGCGGCCACAAGGTCGTTGGCGTTGGAGGCGTTGGAGCGCAGGGCGATGCGGGCCTGGGCTACGGACTGCTGGTCGTAGGGCAGCAGGGCGACCATGTCGCGGGCGGCGGGGCCTTGCGGTCCGTACAGCAGCATGTCGGCGCGCTGGGCGTAGTCGTCGGCGGTGAGCATGGCGCCGAAGCGGGCCTGCATGGCGCGCTGGGCGTCGGCCTCGAAGGTCTTGCCGCGCCAGAAGCGGCGGATGAGGTTGGTCGCGTCCTGGGCGCGGCCGCTAGCCTGGTACGCCGAAGCCAGGGCCATGGCGCCTTCGGCGGTCAGGGGCTCGGAGCCGCCGAACCAGGCGATGGTCTGGGCGGGCGTCAGGCCCGAGGTCGACAGCGCCTTCTCGGCCGGCAGGTCGCGGCGCGAGCTGCGGGGCCAGCCGTTGAGGTCGCGGCGGGCCTGGTCCAGCTCGAAGAAGCTCATGCTCTCGGCGCCGACGTCGGCCAGGGCCCACAGGGCGATCTTGCGGGCCAGGGGATCGGAGATGCTGGCCATGGCCGCGCGAACGGTCGAGGCCGAGCGCTGGCCCATGACGGCGGCGCGCAGATTGGCTGCGTCGGTTTCGCCGAGCGTGCCGGCGTAGGCGGTGGGCGGAGTATTGACCAGGCCGGGACGGGCGCTGCCGGTATAGGGCTGGGGCGCGCTCGGCAGGCCTTCTTCGTCCAGCTGCTCGGTCTGGGCGTCGGCGACGCTCGCGACCAGGGTCAGGCTGATGCAACCGAGAAGAAGCCGACGAATCCCAAAAGCCAAAACGCGGTCTCCTTTAGTGCCGAGGCGGTGGTTCGCGCCCTTGATGAGGGCGTCCGGCGGCCGATTTTTGACCGCATGAGCCGTATAGCCCGGTTCGCCGGTTGATCGACCCGCCTTTCAACGCCGCAGAGCGACGAAAAGGTCGGAACGACCAGTTGCGGTCGAGGGGGGCGGAGACATATTGTCCGCCCCCACGTTTCAGCCGCAACTCTCGCGGCGTCTGCTCACGGCAAATTGCAAGTCATGGTCCATTCCCCTTTCAAGGGCGTCATCCCGGCCCTGGTCACCCCGTTCCTGAACGGCGAGGTCGACGAGAAAGGGTTCGTCGCCCTGGTCGAGCGCCAGATCGCCGGCGGCGTGCACGGCCTGGTGCCGGTGGGCACGACGGGCGAGACCTCGACCCTTTCGCATGACGAGCACAAGCGCGTGGTCGAACTGTGCGTGCAGACCGCCCGCGGCCGCGTGCCGGTGATCGCCGGCGCGGGTTCGAACTCGACCGACGAGGCCATCGACCTGGTGCGCCACGCCAAGACCGTGGGCGCGGACGCCGCCCTGGTGGTCACGCCGTACTACAATCGCCCCAGCCAGGAGGGCATGTACCAGCACTACAAGGCGATCAACGACGCCGTGGAGCTGCCGGTGTTCGTCTACAACGTGCCGGGCCGCAGCGGCGTCGACATCTCCAACGACACCCTGGTGCGCCTGTCGAAGCTGCCCAACATCGTCGGCATCAAGGACGCCACCGGCGACCTGACCCGCATCAGCATGCAGCGGATCACCTGCGGCCCAGATTGGGTGATGCTGTCGGGCGATGACCCGACCGCGCTCGGCTACATGGCCCACGGCGGTCACGGCGTGATCTCGGTCACCTCGAACGTCGCGCCGGACGCCTGCGCCACCTTCATGAACGCCTGCGTCGGCAACGACTGGGAGACGGCCCGCTACTGGCAGGACCGCCTGATCAAGCTGCACAAGGCCCTGTTCCTCGACAGCTCGCCTGGTCCGACCAAGTTCGCCCTGGCTCAGCTGGGCCTGTCGACCGAAGACGTGCGCCTGCCGATCACCCCGTGCAGCGAGGCCGTGCGCCCGGCGATCGTCGAGGCCATGCGCGAGGCGGGTCTGGTCTGATGACCAAGCCGATCGCGGAAAACCGGCGCGCCCGGTACGATTACTTCATCGAGGAGACCTTCGAGGCCGGCATCATGCTGACCGGCACCGAGGTGAAGTCGCTGCGCGTCGGCCGGGCCAACATCGCCGAATCCTATGCGTCGGTCGAAGGGCGCGAGATCAAGCTGATCAACGCCGACATTCCTCCGTATGGCCACGCCAACCGCTTCAACCACGAGCCGCGCCGGCACCGGAAGCTGCTGCTGCACCGCAAGCAGATCGACAAGCTGATCGGCGCGGTGCAGCGCGACGGTCGCACCCTGATCCCGCTCAAGCTCTATTGGAACGAGAAGGGCCTGGCCAAGCTGGAGATCGGCTTGGCCAAGGGCAAGAAGAACCACGACAAGCGCGAGACCGAAGCCGCCCGCGACTGGGCCCGCGACAAGGCGCGGCTTATGAAGGGCGACCGAGGGGATTGATCTCCTTCGGTTGGCAGCCTCCCCGGGGGGAGGTTCCTGACTTTCAAATGCTCCCCCTGAAGGGGGAGCTGTCGCGGAGCGACTGAGGGGGAAGTAACTGCCGCCTTTGGGGCGCGCCGACCTTATCAGATACTTCCCCCTCCGGCCCTTCGGGCCACCTCCCCCTTCAGGGGGAGGATCTTGAGTGGCGAAGCCTTCAAGGCCTTCCCCTGGCCCGGGTTTTGCTCCTTCCTGGCCGAAGGAGTCCGCCATGTCCGATACTGGTGCAAACACGGCCAAGGCCGCTCGTCCGCTGTCCCGCGGCGGGCCGCTGGACGCGCTGCGGTTCTTCGCGGCCTTCTTCATCGTGGTCTATCACTACGCCGAGCAGGCGCCGGTCTCGCTGTTCGCCATCCATCCGGCGTTCGGACGCGGCTATCTGGCTACCGACTTCTTCCTGCTGCTGTCGGGCTACGTGCTCGGCAGGGCCTATGGTTCGCGCGTGTCGGCCGGGCAGATCCACGACGGCGCCTTCCTGATCAAGCGCATAGGCCGGGTGTGGCCGGCGCATCTGGTGATGATCGCCGCCTTCGTAGTCTTGGTGCTGGGCACCACGGCGCTGGGCATGCAGCCGCGCAATCCGCAGTGGTACCAGTGGGACCAGTTGCCCCAGCAGGTCTTCCTGATTCAGACCTGGGGTTTCCAGGGGCCGTCGGGCTGGAACATGCCGACCTGGACGCTGTCGGCGCTGCTGGTCTGCTACGCCCTGTTCCCGACTATCTGGCGGATGTTCGGCAAGATCCGTTCGCCCTGGATGGCGCTGCTGGTCGGCGCCGCGGTGTTCGTGGCGGTGGACGTATTTTCGCGCCAGGTGTTCGGCATGCCGTCGTTCCACCTGCATCTGAAGAACGGCCTCTACCGCGCCATTCCGCTTTTCCTGATGGGCGTGCTGATCGCCCGCATGGCCCGCGAGGTAGTGATCGGCCCCAGGCTGGCCGACGCCCTGGCGATCTTCGCGGTGGTCGGCTTCGTGGTGCTGAACGTGGTCGGCGAGTACGCCTATCCGAGCCTGGTCCTGCTGGGCCTGCTGATCTTCGCCGCCAGCGGTTCGGCCCAGAACGGCTGGGCCTGGGCCAAGACCGGCGGGCGGCTGTCGTTCTCGCTCTATCTGACCAACCAGTTCGTCGGCGCGGTGTGGTTCGCCCTGCAGCGCCAGCTGGGCCAGAAGATCGAGCTGCACGAGGCCGCCCACTGGGCGATCTGGGCGATGGCCTTCCCGGCCGCCCTGGTGTTCGCCTGGCTGTTCGAGCGCCTGGTCGACGCGCCGCTGCAGGACTGGATCAAGCCGCGCCTGGAGAAGGCGACCGCCGGCTGGGGCGGCAAGCGCGAGCGGAACCAGGCGGCGCAAGCGATGGTTACGACCCTGCGCTGAGAGGCGCCCTGAAATCGCCTTGCCGATCGCGGCGAGATAGGCGACGAGGGATAAAACGCGCGTTCCAAACGCGTTGCTTCTAGGGAGTCGCATTCATAATGCTCAGGACCGCCATCCTTGCCGCCGTCGCCAGCGCCGCCTTCGTCGCGCCGGCCATGGCCGCCGACATCACCGGCCTCTGGCAGACCGAGACCAACGGCGGCCAGGTCGAGATCAGCCGCTGCGGCAACAGCCTGTGCGGCAAGCTGCTGACCTCGGACAACATCAAGAAGAACCCGGCCCTCAAGGACGAGAAGAACAAGGACCCGTCCCTGCGCACCCGTCCCCTGAAGGGCCTGCAACTGCTGTGGGGCTTCAGCGGCGGTCCGACCGAATGGACCGGCGGCAAGGTCTACAAGGCCGACGACGGCAAGACCTATTCGGGCACCATCACCATGACCGACGCCAATACGCTGAAGCTCAAGGGCTGCGTGGTCGCGCCGCTGTGCAAGACCCAGACCTGGACGCGGGTGAAGTAGGGATCGAGATCCTCCCCCTGAAGGGGGAGGTGGCGCGAAGCGCCGGAGGGGGAAGTGGTCGCAGCGGCGTCGTCGTAGCTTCCCTCTCCGTCGTCCCTTCGGGCCGACACCTCTCCCTTCAGGGAGAGGGTCTTTTCGCTAAAGCGGCGCGCAGACCTCTTCCAGCCAGGCGCGGATTTCCGGTTCCACACGGGGGCCGATCTCCCTCACCACGCGGGCATGGTAGGCGTCGAACTGTGCGACCTCTTCCGCGGTCAGCAGTGCCTTGTCGACCAGGCGGCGGTCAATGGGGGCCAGGGTCAGGGCTTCAAAGCGGTGCATCGGGCGGTCCCCGCCGCCGACAGCCTCCGCCGGCATGACCACTTCCAGGTTCTCGATGCGGATGCCGTACTCGCCGTCCTTGTAGTAGCCGGGCTCGTTGGAGACGATCATGCCGGGCTGCAGGGCGATGGTGTTGGGCGCCTTGCTGATCCGCTGCGGGCCTTCGTGGACGCCCAGATAGACGCCGACGCCGTGGCCCGTGCCATGGTCATAGTCCAGCCCATGAGCCCAAAGCGCCATCCGGGCCAGGGCGTCGATGGCCGAGCCGGTGGTGCCGGCCGGGAAGCGCAGGCGGGCGATTGCCAGGTGGCCTTTCAGGACGAGCGTGTTGCGCTGGACCATCTCGGGCGTCGGCTCGCCGATGGCCACGGTGCGGGTGACGTCGGTGGTGCCGTCCAGGTACTGGCCGCCGCTGTCGACCAGCAGCAGCGAGCCCAGGGCTGCGCGCTCGTTGCTGCGCTCGGTCGGACGGTAGTGGGGCAGGGCGCCGTGGCCGTTGGCCGCGCCGATGGTGTCAAAGCTGAGGTCTTTCAGCACGCCGGTGGCCTCGCGGAAGCTTTCCAGCTTGGCGACGGCTGCCTTCTCGTCCGGCGGGCTGACCTGGCCCTCGGTGGCCAGCCAGTGCAGGAAGCGGGTCAAAGCGGCGCCGTCGCGGCGATGGGCCTCGCGCGTGCCGTCCAGCTCGACGCTGTTCTTGCAGGCGCGGGGCATCGTGCAGGGGTCCATGCCGCGCACGACCTTGGCGCCGGCGGCGACCAGGGTGTCGAAGTACCAGGCCGAGGACTGGGCCGGGTCGACCAGCACCGACTTGCCCGACAGTTCGGCCAGGGCGCCTTCCAGGGCCTCGGGGGCTTCCAGCGAGACTTCGTTGCCGAGCCAAGCCGGCAGGTCTTCGGTCACCTTGGCCGGGTCGAGGAACAGGCGGGCGCTGCCGTCGGCGCGCAGGACAGCCTGGGCCAGCGGCAGGGGCGTGCGGATGACGTCGCCGCCGCGGATGTTGAACAGCCAGGCGATCGAGGACGGGGCGGTGATCACCGCTGCATCGGCGCCGAGGCTCGCGCCGACGCGGGCGCGCTTGGCCGAGCTTTCCTCGCCGGCGTATTGCACCGGGTGGGGAACGACCGGCGCCTGCGGCTGGGCCGGGCGCTGCGCGCCCCAGGCCTCGTCCAGCGGGTTGGCGGCAACGGGCTTCAGCGTGGCGCCCGCGCGGGCGGCGGCGGCCTTCAGCACGTCCAGCGCGGCGGGGCTATGCAGGCGGGCGTCATAGCCGATCACCGCGCCCCTGTGGGCGGTCTCCAGATAGGCCGGCACGCCGCCCTCCACGAGGTCGCGGATCTCGAACACGCCCTGGTCGACCTGCTCGCGGACCTGCAGGGTGTAGCGGCCATCGACGAAGACGGCGGCGCGGTCGATCATGATCACGCCGGCGCCGGCCGAGCCGGTGAAGCCGCTGGCCCAGGCCAGGCGGTCGTTGGCGGCGGGCAGGTATTCGTTCTGGTGCTCGTCCTCGTGCGGCACGAGGAAGCCGTCGAGGCCCTGGCGGGCCATGGCCTCGCGGATCAACGGAACATGGCGCGGGCCAAAGCCCGGGTCGGTGGATTCATCGAAGGTCTGGCGCATGACGACCGATTTAGGCCTCACGCGCCCGACTTGGAAGGGGCGTTATTGCGGCTGATCGGGCTGGGCCGCGGGCGCCGTGCCGTCGGTCGCAGCCGGAGCCGTGGCGGCCGCGTCCTGCGCCGCGTCGGCGGCGGTCTGGGCCTGAAGCTCGGTCTGGCGACGGACAGCGTCGGCGGCGGCCGCGGCGTCACGGGCCGAGGATTCCGCGGCCTGGCGAGCTTGGTCGGCGCCGGTCTGCAGGCCGACCTGCGCGCCTTCGACCAAGCCGGCGACGCGGCCCTGTTCCTGGGCCTGGGCGATCTGGTCGGAACTGGCGTCCATCGGACGGGCGGTCAGCATGAAGGCCACGGCGATCACCGCCACGATGGCCACCACCCCGGCCACCAGCCAGCCCAGCGGGCTCGACTCGCGACGGACCTCGACCACGCGCTCGGGCTGTCGCGGGGTCTCGGGGTGCAGGGAGGGATCGGTATAGGTCATGGTCGTTTCCTCGAACGGCGTTGTTCGAGAAAACGTGGAGCCAAGCGCAGGCGTTCCGCCCCTCCTGTCGGAGAGGCGGAGCAAGGCTTACGGGCGCTGCAGGACCAGGGTCGCCCAGGCGTCGCGGTGGATGCGGCTGACCACCTTGAAGCCAC
This sequence comes from Caulobacter endophyticus, assembly GCF_003116815.1. Classification (GTDB taxonomy): domain Bacteria; phylum Pseudomonadota; class Alphaproteobacteria; order Caulobacterales; family Caulobacteraceae; genus Caulobacter; species Caulobacter endophyticus. The sequence continues at coordinate 7,666 of NZ_QDKQ01000066.1, read as the reverse complement.
GCGACAGGTAGGCGGCCTTGACCATCCGTTCCTGGGTGCGCAGCAGGCCCGACAGGATGACCGTGCCGCCGGGAACCAGGGCGCGCTTGATATCCTGGGCCAGGCTGATCAGGGGGCGGGCCAGGATGTTGGCGAACACCAGGTCGTAGGGAGCGTTCTGCGCAACCAGCTTGTTGGACAGGCCCGAAGCGTGGACGAAGCGGGCGTTGGCCATGTTGACCTTGGCGTTCTCCTTGGAGATCCGCACGCTGGGCTTGTCGATGTCGGTGCCGACGGCAAGCTTGCTGCCCGTGCGGGCGGCGGCGATCGCCAGCAGGCCCGTGCCGGCGCCGACGTCGAGCACCTTGTTGAACGTCTTGGCCTTGATCAGGCGGTCATAGGCCTGGAGGCAGCCGACCGTGGTGCCGTGGTGACCGGTGCCGAAGGCCGCGCCGGCCTCGATGCGCAGGTTGACCGTGCTGGCCGGCAGGCGGCCGCGGTCGTGCATGCCGTAGACGAAGAAGCGGCCGGCGCGCACCGGCGGCAAGCCCGACAGCGCCATGGCCAGCCAGTCGGCGTCGGCCAGGGCCTCGCGCTCGACCTTCAGCGGATAGCCGCCCAGCAACTCCAGCAGGGCCGCGTCTTCTTCCTCGGTGGTCGGGAAGGCGTCGATGCGCCAGACGCCCTTGTCCTCGTCCTCCTCCAGGATCGAGTAGGTGGCGCCTTCGAGGCCGGGCATGTTGTCGATGGCGTCGGCGGCGGCTTCGGCGTCGGCGCGCGCGCCGCGGGCGACGATCTGCTGGTGGGTGTAGTCGGTCATGCCGCTCCAATAGTCGTACGCGCGGCCAAAGGCGAGACCGTCCGGCGTCCGAAAGCGGGGGCGGGGCTCCAAATTTCCGGCGCGGGGTCGGGCGGCGCCAGGCGCCAGGTCAGCGGCGGCTCCTCGCGCGGGCGCGGTTCGCGCGGCGGGCGGGCGTTTCTGGCCACGCCGAGAGCCGGCCCGAGGAGGCGCGTCGCCGCCGCGCAAGCCAGCGCCCAGGCGATGCCGTTACGCTCCAGGATGAAGCTCTCCGAGAAGGTGGTGATCAGGAAGATCACCAGGAACAGGGTGGCCCAATAGCCGTCGCGCACCTTGTCGAACCGGAATAGGGCGACCAGCAGCGGCAGGCCGAGCACCAGGGCCGACAGGCCCACGCCGATCCAGCCCAGTTGGGCCAGCACGTCCAGCCAGCCGTTGTGGGCGGTGGGCACGTTCCAGCCGGTCTCCTTGCGGATGAACAGGGCCGGCACGGAGTCGTCGCGCCAGAACACCGCGTAGCCGTACCCTGTCAGCGGCGCCTTGGCCGACTGGCGCATCAGGGCGTCCCAGATCTCGGTGCGGCCGGTGAGGGTGGGGTCCTTGCCCAGGGCCTTGAACAGCAGTTCGGGCGCCAGCCACATGACGATGGCCGCGCCGCCGATGACGGTGACGCCCAGCCAGACCATGGTGATCGCGGTGGCCGGACCGCGCCGCATCGTGCCCAGCAGGCCCGACCCGGTAAGGCCGATCAGCAGCACCATCAGCGAGGTCTTGGACCGGCTCATCACGATCATGAAGGCGCACAGCACGATGGCGCCGATGAAGAGCTTGCGATGCTTCGTGCCGGCCAGGATGGCGGCCATGGCGCCCAGCGCGCCGTAGACCATCATCGCGCCCATCTGGTTCTTCTCGAACCAAAGGCCGCGCCAGTCGCCGGCGTTGATGTCGTGCTGCACGCCCATCTTCGGATAGGCGATCGCGGCCAGGAGGCCGCCGGCGCCAAGCGCCAGGAAGGTGGTCGCCAGGATCTCGGCCATGCGGCGGCCGTCGAAGCTGGCGGCGAAATAGAAGCCGAACAGGGTGGTGAAGCCCGCCGCCAGGGCCCGGCGGTTGGTGGTGCCCGGGTCGAACGACCACGAGGCCGAGGCGAACACCCAGAAGACCAGGAGGCTGAGCAGGCCGGCCGGCAGCCAGAACTTCGCCAGGCGGGGCGCGCGCCACAGCACGAGCGCCAGGATCAGCGCATAGACCGGCAGCCACATCAGGCGAAGGATCGGCATGTCCTCGCCGCCGGCCTGTTCCGGATCGAGAAACGGCCCTATCAGGGCGTTGGACAGCATGAACAGCACGAAGCCGCAGGCCCAGGCCTCCAGCGTGCGCAGAAGGCCGCCTTCCTCCTCGATCCTGTCCGGCGCGGCCGCGTCCATGCCCGTTCCCGTGTGGCGCGAAACGGCACAGTTACCGGTCGCATGGGCGGGAGGTTGCAAGGGGAAGGCCGGTGCGCGGGAGGCGGAGCGGCAAAAAGGCATCGCCTTCCTGGGCCTTGTGCCCAGGATCCATCGTTGCGCCAGCTCAGACCTTTCGAGAAGGGCGCTGTTTGAGCAGCGACTGCCATGGACCCTCGCCACAAGGGCGAGGGAAGCAGTTCAGTTGACCGGCTATCGGAGGAGGGCCGTAGAAAACGGCGACGCCTAGTACCGCAGCGCCACTTCCGTGGGGACCGGGGCTTGGGCCGGCGGGCCGGCGACCACCTCCTCGGGCAGGCGCTTGTCGAGAATGTCGCCGCTGGTCGAGGCGAAGCTGCGCGGCGGGGCGTCGGCGGGTTCGGTGGGGGCGGCGGGCTGGTCGTCGAGCGCGGCGCTTGTGGCGCCCGAGGCCGAGACGATATCGGCGTCGGTCGCTTCCGGCTCGTAGCTGGCGGGCTCGATCAGGCCCATTTCCGCCAGGTCGGCCGAGGTCAGCACCACCGGAGTCTCGTCCATGGGCGGGCGCAGGAAATCCTGGCCAATGACGTAGTCGGGAACCTTGCCGGCGGGCCAGGCCATGGGCGCGGCCTCGGCGTACTGGCTGCCGTGGACCTCGGCGAAGGGCTGGGGCTGCGGCTCCTGCGGGCCGATCTGCATGACCGCGCCGGCGATCGCGCCGAGGGTCAGGGCGACGGGGAGGCCGACGATGGCGGCCCGGGTCTTCAAGAGGTCGAGCGGCTTCATGTGCACATAGCGTTCGAGCCGGAGATTCGTTCTAGGCTGAGGTTCGATTCCGGGCGGAAGGGCGCGAGCACTATGAGCAAGACCAGGGCCGGCGGCCTGCTGCGAATCCGCGAGGGCGGCCACGCGCGGGTGACCTACATCGAGCTCTTCTTCGACCTGGTGTTCGTGTTCGCGATCACTCAACTGTCGCATGGGCTGATCGGCCATCCCAGCCTGCTGGGCGTGGTCGAAACCGGCCTCCTGCTGATGGCCGTCTGGTGGGCCTGGATCTACACCGCCTGGGTCACCAACTGGCTGGATCCCGAGCGGCCGCCGGTCCAGATCATGCTGTTCCTGGTGATGGCCGCCGGCATGGTGATGACCATGTCGATCCCCACAGCCTTCGAGGGACGGGGACTGCTGTTCGCCCTGGCCTATGTGGGCATTCAGGTGGGGCGTAGCCTGTTCACCGCCTGGAGCGTGCGTCACGATCGGGGGCTGAAGCTCAATTTCCTGCGCATCACCGCCTGGCTTTCGGTGTCGGGCCTGCTGTGGATCGCAGGCGGCCTGCTGCGGGACGAGGCGCGCCTGGCCTGCTGGGCGGCGGCGATCGCCATCGAGTACGCGTCGCCGGCCGCCGGCTTCTGGACCCCGGGCCTTGGCCGCAGCAAGACCGCCGACTGGACGGTGGAGGGGGCGCACCTGGCGGAGCGCTGCGCCCTGTTCACGATCATCGCCCTGGGCGAGTCGATCCTGGTGATGGGCGCCACCGCCGCAGGGCTGGAGTGGACGCCGGTGGTGGCGGTTTCGTTCGCTTCGTCCTTCGTCGCCAGCATCGCCATGTGGTGGATCTACTTCTCGTTCACCGCCGAGGCGGCGAGCGAGGCGATCAGCCATTCGGACGATCCTGGCCGGGTGGCGCGCATCGCCTACACCTATAGTCACCTCCTGCCAGTGGCGGGGATCATCGTGGCCGCAGTCGGCGATGAGTGGGTGATCCACCATCCGGTAGGCCACGCCGACCCCAAGATTTCGGCCGCGCTGATCGGCGGGCCGCTGCTGTTCCTGCTGGGCGGGGTGCTGTTCAAGCGGGCCGTGTTCCGCATCTGGTCGCCGTCGCGCGGCGCGGGCATGGCGGCGCTGCTGCTGCTGATCCCGGTGTCGCCGCTGGTCTCGCCGCTCGCGCTGTCGCTGCTGACCACCGGCGTGCTGGTGCTGGTGGGCGGCTGGGAGAGCCTGGCGATCCGTCGGCGGGGGCATCAACTGCGCGGGTGAGACGGTCGCCGCAACGGCGCCGCAAGACTCGTCTATAGGCGGGGCCGCCGCACCTCCCTGCACGGCGCCAAACCGGGATATCCAGTGATCAAAGAGCGTTTCCCCGACACCAAGGCCCTGATCTTCGATTGCGACGGCACGCTGGTGGACAGCCTGGGCCTCTATGCGCTGGCCTGGCCGGCGGGCCTGAGGTCGACCGGCCATGCGATGGAGCCGTCATGGTACCTGGAGCGCGGCGGCTTCTCCGGCGACATGCTGATGGACGCCTTCGAGCAGGAGGTTGGCCAGACCCTCGATCGGGCGCAGGTGATGAAGGCGGTCTGGTCGACCTACAGCGAAGGGATCGACGAGCTGGCCGAGATCGCGGCCGTCACCGCCATCGCCCGCGAGTTCCACGGCCGCCTGCCCATGGCGGTGGCCTCCAGCGGGCCTTCGGACTTCGTGCGGCTCAGCCTGAGGTCGCTCGGACTGGACGTGCTGTTCGACGCCATCGTGACGATCGAGGACGTGGCGGCGGCCAAGCCGGCCCCGGACCTCTTCCTCGAAGCCGCCCGCCGCCTGGGCATGGCGCCCGGCGACTGCCTGGTGTTCGAGGACAGCGTCCAGGGCGTGCAGGCGGCCAAGGCGGCCGGCTGCAACGTGATCGACGTGCGCGAGCTGCTGGAAGAGGCGGCGGAAGCCTAGCGTCCGTAGGCGGCCTCGGTCGCACGGATAAGGCCGTCTATGACGCCGGGCTCGGTCGAGGCGTGGCCGGCGTCCCAGACGATCTCGAAATGGGCCGAGGGCCAGGCGCGGTGCAGGGCCCAGGCGCTGGCCAGGGGCGTGACCACGTCGAAGCGGCCCTGGACGATCCAGGCCGGGATGTGGCGGATCCTATCGACATTGTTGAGAATCCAGCCGTCCTCGGGGAAGAAGCCGCGATTGACGAAGAAGTGGCTCTCGATACGCGCGAAGGCGATCGCGAAGTCCTCCTCGTTGAACTTCGGCGGCCGGGCTTCTGGACCGCGCAGCGAGATGGTGTCGCCCTCCCACTGGCTCCAGGCGCCAGCGGCCTCGGCCTGGACGCGGCGGTCGGGATGGACGAGGCGCTTGTGATAGGCGGCCATCAGGTCGCCACGCTCTTCGGGCGGGATCGGGGCCAGGAACCGCTCCCACGCGTCGGGGAACAGCATCGAGGCGCCGTCCTGGTAGAACCAGGCCAGTTCCTTGCCGGTCAGCAGGAAGACGCCGCGCAGCACCAGCCCCTCGACGCGGTCGGGGTGCTTGATAGCGTAGGCCAGGGCAAGGGTGGAGCCCCAGGAGCCGCCGAACACGGTCCACTTCTCGATCCCCAGATGCTCGCGCAGCCGCTCGATGTCGGCGATCAGGCTCCAGGTGGTGTTGTCGTCAAGGCTGGCGTTTGGGCGCGAGCGGCCGCAGCCGCGCTGGTCGAACAGGGTCATGCGCCAGCGGGATGGATCGAAGAACCGCCGCATGGTGGGATTGACCGCCCCGCCGGGGCCGCCGTGCAGGATCACCGCCGGCTTGCCGCGTGGCGCGCCGCATTCCTCGTAATAGATTTCGTGGGCGCTTCCGGTGGGCAGCCAGCCGAAGGAGAACGGCTCGACCTCGCGATAGAGGCCGCGACGGCCGACGGAGGACATGGCTGCGAGTGAAGCGTGACGGTCCATGGCGCGAGCCTAGGCTCTTTGCTCGGCCGTGTGAACGGCGCTTCGTTCGTCGACGGGTCGCCTAGCCGCCACGATTCCCGTTATGGTGAGCGAGCATGAGCACCACGCCCGAAGACCTGACCGACGACGACCTGCTGAACCTGCTGACCGACGATCAGCTGGCCGAGCTCGACAACTCCATCGCCGAGATGTTCGGCGCCGAGGGGCTGGACCGCGCCGAGGCGCTGCTGGTGTTGGCCCGGGTCTATTCGATGCGGGCAGCCGAACGCGACGAGGCCTCGGCCCTGGCCCTGCTGCAACTGGCCGCCGCCATGCGTCGCCGCGCGGAACGGCTGATGCAGCGGCCGCAGTAGCGAAAACCCCCTCTCAAAGAGAGGGTTCTCTTACTCACCCAACCCGCAGCGTTCCCGCGTCGATCGCCTGGGTGATGCGAACCTGGCCCTTCTCGTCACGGATCTCGACGGTGACCTTGGGCGCGGGCGGGGACCAGTCGATGGTGATCAGGCCGAAATTGCGCTCGCGCAGCACCCCAGAGGTCCGCAGGGCGTTGGGCGGCGTCACCGGCCACACCTCGGTCAGGCCCGACGAGGTGATATCCCACATCGGGTAGGGGACGTTGAGGTCGAGCTTGGACACCTCCGCATAGTGGGTGTCGCCGCTGACGAAGAAGAGGCGCTCGGCCCGCTGGCGGCGGATGGCCTCGAACAATCGCTGGTGGTCGCGGGCATAGTTGATCCAGCTTTCCCAGCCGGCGAAGTCGGCCAGCACCTGCAGGCTGGAGCCGAAGATCCGCAGGTCGGCAGGCTGGGCCAGCTGAGCCTCCAGCCAGGCCCATTGGGTCTGGCCTATCATGGTGGCGTCGTAGTCGGGGATGCGGTCGTAGGGGCCGGGCGTTTCCTTGCCCTGCAGGCCCCGCGCCACGGCCCAGGCCTTGTAGCCGCCCTTGAAGGTCTTTTCGGAAAGGGGCGTGCGATTCCAGCGCAGGTCCGGCAGGATGATCTGCACCCTCTGTCCCGTCGGGCCGAAGACATAGGCCGCATAGACGCCGTCACGGGTGCGGCGGGGAGAGTTTTCCGGCTCGCCCCAGAAGTCGCAGAACTGGCGGCGGCTCTCGGCCTTCATCGGATAGTCGCCGCCGGCGTCGTTCTCGCCGAAATCATGATCGTCCCAGATGGCGACGACCGGGATCTCGTCGCGCAGCCGCCGAAAGTGCGGCTTGGCGGCCAGCATGGCGTACTTGGCGGCCATGACCTTGGGATCGCGGGTGTCGGCGTAGATGTTGTCGCCCAGGAACACGAAGAGGTCGGGCCTGGCCGCGAAGATCGCCTCCCAGATCGGCTGGTCCTTGTCCTGCTTGGCGCAGGAGCCGAAGGCGATGCGGGTCAGCGGTTTGTAGAGGGCCGGGTGGGGCGCATCGATGACAGTCTGGGCCGCGGCGGGCGCGACGGCCAGGGCGGCGGCCGACAGGCCGAGCGCCGAACGGCGGGAGAGGTCGGTCACGGGCGTGAACCTCCACGAAAAAGCCCTTCCCCCTCGATGGGGGAAGGGTTGGGATGGGGGTGTCTACGAGAGGAAAGGGGAAGGCGGCGCTTGTTGTCCAGCGCGGCCTCACCCCCAACCCCGGCCCTTCCCCCATCAAGGGCGTGTTGCGAAATTAGCCGATTGTGATTCCCTGGGTTTAGTACGGGGAGGCCAGGCATGGCGGTGAAGCAGACGGGTCAGTTCAGTTTCGCCGAGGCGCTGATGCCGGTGGG
>NZ_QDKQ01000065.1 GCF_003116815.1 Caulobacter endophyticus | reverse complement strand
GCGGCGGGACCACGGCGCGAGCGCGCGGGGCCGACGGCGCCGAAGAGGGCGGCGCGGGCGCTGCGGGCGCCTCGACCCGTGGCGCGGGCGGCGGGACGACGTCCACCAGGTCGACGATCAGGTTCTGCTCGACCAGCGGCGGCATCACCCTGATCCCCGCCAGCAGGCCCACGCCCAGCAACACGTGCAGGCCGCTCGCCACGATCAGGGCGAGGGCGAAGGGCCTCTTGCGGCGAGCTGTCGATCGCCTGCCGGCCATCCTGGATCCTTGCTTGCCGACGGAACGTCCGGCGGGGCTGGAGGTATCCAGGCGATAGGGCGTGGCGATGGCGGCATTGATGCGGCGGCGCAAAGAAAAAGGCCCGGCGTCGCCGCCGGGCCTCCTCATTTCGCCTGAAGCGCGAAGACCGACCTTAGGCGGCCGCCTTCTCTTTCACGCCGAAGCGGCCGTAGAAGGTCTCGCCCTTGGCGGCCATCTCGCGCAGCAGGGCCGGCGGGGTGAAGCGCGTGCCGTAGGCCGCGGCCAGTTGGTCGAGGGTCTCGACGAACTTGGCCACGCCCACGCCGTCGATCAGGCTGATCGGACCGCCGGTCCAGGGCGCGAAGCCCCAGCCCAGGATCGCGCCGACGTCGGCTTCGCGCGGATCGGTGATCACGCCTTCCTCGAAGCAGCGCGCGGCCTCGACGGCCTGGCGGTACAGCAGGCGGGTGCGGATCTGCTCGATCAGCGCCTTGTCGGCGTCCTTGACGGTGACTTCGACAAGGTCGGCCAGGCCCGGCCACAGGGTCTTGGGACCGCTTTCCGGATAGTCGTAGAAGCCCTTGCCGTTCTTGCGGCCGTAGCGGCCCAGGTCCTCGACCATCTTGGCGATGACCGCGGTGAACGGACGCTCCTCGTACTTGTCGCCGAGGTCCTTCTTCGTCTGGACGGCGATCTTGTGCGACAGGTCCAGCGCGACGTCGTCGTGCATTTCGAGCGGACCGCGCGGCATGCCGGTGGCGCGGCCGACATTGTCGATGATCGCCGGGGCGATGCCGTCGCTGAGCAGCTCCATGCCTTCCTGCACGAAGGTGCCGAAGCAGCGCGAGGTGTAGAAGCCGCGGCTGTCGTTGACGACGATCGGGGTCTTCTTGATCTTCAGGACGTAGTCGATCGACTTGGCCAGAGCCTCTTGGGAGGTTTGATCGCCCATGATGATCTCGACCAGGCCCATCTTGTCGACCGGCGAGAAGAAGTGGATGCCGATGAACGAGGCCGGACGCACCGAGGCCTCGGCGAGGCCCGTGATCGGCAGGGTCGAGGTGTTGGAGCCGAAGATGGCCGTGTCGGCCAGCTGGGCCTCGGCCTTCCTGGTCACGTCGGCCTTGATGTCGCGGTTCTCGAACACGGCCTCGATGACCAGGTCCGAGCCCTTGACGTTGTCGTAGTCGGCGGTCGGGTGGATGAGCGCCAGGATGGCCTCGCCCTTCTCCTGGGTCAGCTTGCCGCGCGAGACGGCCTTCTTGACCAGGCTCTCGGCGTAGCCCTTGCCCTTGTCGGCGGCCTCTTGGCTCTGGTCGATCAGGACGGTCTCGATGCCGGCCATGGCCTGGACGTAGGCGATGCCCGCGCCCATCATGCCGGCGCCCAGAACGGCGACCTTCTTGACGTCGTAGTGCGGCACGCCGGCCGGACGGCCAGCGCCCTTGCCCAATTCCTGCAAGCTGAGGAACAGGGTGCGGATCATGCCCTTGGCCTGGGGCGTCATCAGGGTCTTGAGGAAGTAGCGGGTCTCGATGCGGATGGCCGCGTCGAACGGAACCTGCAGGCCCTCATAGACGGCCTTCATGATGTTCTGCTGGGCCGGATAGTTGCCGTAGGTGTTCTTGCGCAGCATGGCGTTGCCCATGATGAACACCTGGGCGCCGGTCGGGGTGTAGGGACCGCCGCCGGGGATCTTGAAGTCCTTCTTGTCCCAGGGAGCGACCGGATCGCCCTTGGTCTTGATCCAGGTCTTGGCGGCCTCGACTTCGCTGCCGGCCGGCACGACCTCGTGCACGACCTTGAAGCCCAGGGCTTCGGCCGGCTTCATCGACTTGCCTTCCAGCAGGTACGGCGCAGCCGCCATCACGCCCATCAGGCGCGTCAGGCGCTGGGTGCCGCCGCCGCCCGGCAGCAGGCCGACCTTGGCTTCCGGCAGACCCAGCTGCAGCTTGGGCAGGTCGGCGACCACGCGGTAGTGGGTGGCCAGCACGAACTCCAGGCCGCCGCCCAGCGCCAGGCCGTTGATGGCCGCGGCCACCGGCTTGCCGCTGGTTTCCAGCTCGCGGAAGGCCTTGTTCAGCGCAAAGCCGGCGTCGAACGCCGCCTTGAGGTCGCCGCCGCCCAGGCCGCCGTTGCCGCCCAGCTCACCCAGGTCCGCGCCGGCGCAGAAGCCGGTGGTCTTGCCCGAGGTGATGACGACGCCCTTGATCTCGGCGTCGGTCTTGATGCGCTCGACCAGCTCGCCGACTTCCTTGATCACCGAGGCGGTCAGGGTGTTCATCGAACGGCCGGGGACGTCGAAGGTGACCAGGGCGATGCCGTCGCCGTCGACCTCGATCTTGAAGTTTTCCATGTTCAGTTCCTCTGGATCCTCCCCTCGAAGGGGGAGGGGGACCGCGAAGCGGTGGAGGGGAAAGGAGCCGCGAACTTTGCGCTCGCTTCCCCCTCACCCGGCTTCGCCGGGAGCTCCCCTTTCAGGGGGAGCATCTGGTTTGATCAGACGCGTTCGATGACCGTGGCGGTGCCCATGCCGGCGCCGACGCACAGGGTGATCAGGGCGGTTTCCTTGTCCGAGCGTTCCAGCTCGTCGACCATGGTGCCCAGGATCATCGCGCCGGTGGCGCCCAGTGGGTGGCCCATGGCGATGGCGCCGCCGTTGACGTTCATCTTCTCGTGCGGAATGTCCAGCGCCTGCATCATGCGCAGGACGACGGCCGCGAAGGCCTCGTTCAGCTCGTAGAGGTCGATGTCGGCGACTTCCATGCCGAGCTTCTTGAGCAGCTTCTCGGTGACCAGCGAAGGACCCGTGAGCATGATCGACGGCTCCGAACCGATCGAGGCCATGCCCTTGATGCGGGCGCGGGCCTTGAGGCCGAGCGCGTCGCCCATCTCCTTGGTGCCGATCAGAACGCCGGCGGCGCCGTCGACGATGCCCGAGCTGTTGCCGGCGTGGTGCACGTGGCTCATGCGCTCGACCTGCGGGTAACGCTGGGTGGCGACCGCGTCGAAGGCCATCTCGCCCATGCCCGTGAACGAGGGGTTCAGCGAGGCCAGGGTCTGCATGGTGGTGGAGCCGCGGACGGTCTCGTCGTGGCTCAGGATATTGAGGCCCAACTGGTCCTTCACCGGCACCACCGACTTGGCGAAGCGGTTCTCGGCCCACGACTGGGCGGCGCGGCGCTGGCTCTCGACGGCGTAGGCGTCGACGTCGTCGCGGGAGAAGCCGTAGAGGGTGGCGATCAGGTCGGCCGACACGCCCTGCGGCATGAAGTAGGTCTTGAAGGCCGACGACGGGTCGGTGGGCCAGGCGCCGCCGTCGCTGCCCATCGGCACGCGGCTCATGCTCTCGACGCCGCCGCCGATGGCGAGGTCGGCTTCACCCGAGATGACCTTGGCGGCGGCCATGTTCACGGCTTCCAGGCCCGAGGCGCAGAAGCGGTTGATCTGCACGCCGGCGACGCTCTCGGCGTACTCGGCGGTCAGCACCGCGGTGCGGGCGATGTCGCTGCCCTGCTCGCCGACCGGGGCCACGCAGCCCAGGACGACGTCGTCGACCTTGGAGGTGTCCAGGTTGTTGCGGTCGCGGATGGCTTCCAGGACCTGGCTGGCCAGCGACAGGGCGGTGATCTCGTGCAGAGAGCCGTCCTTCTTGCCCTTGCCGCGCGGCGTGCGCACGGCGTCGAAGATGTAAGCGTCGGCCATTGAATGGCTCCTTCCTGCGATCTTTTAAGTGTGTTGTCCCAGAGCGCGATCGCGCTCTAGAATTTTGTTTTCAAAGCATTTTTCACCCACTTCCAATGCGAGCATCGGAAGTGGAAAGGCTTTGCCGGGATTCTTGGACCGCCGGCTCGACCCGGACGTCCGTCCGGACCGAGTTGGCGATGAAACAGGCGTGGTGGGCGGCCTCGTGCAGGGCCGCCAGCTTGGCTTCGTCAGGCGCGTCGCCCTCGAAGACGATGTCGGGGCGGAGGACGACATGGCTGACCCAGTGAGCGCCATGCTCGTTCCTGGTCATCGTGCCCTCGGCCCGGTCGCGATAGGCGCTGATGTAGAAGCCGGCGCGACGGGCGAGATCCAGGAAGGTCAGCATGTGGCAGGACGACAGCGCCGCCACGAACATCTCTTCCGGATCGACGCCCGCCGGGTCCGACCAGGGCAGCGGCACCACCGACGGCGAGGCCGAGCCGAGCGCCGTGACCCCTCCGTCGAACGACAGGGTATGGGCGCGGCTGTAGCGGCCCCTGGGGAAGTCCGCCCCGGGCTCCAGCTTCCAGTCGACGATGGCGACGTGGGTCGACATGCTACTTCTTCCAGGCGCCGATCGGCGACTTGTGGATCGGCGCGCAGGACAGGCCCCGGGCCGAAGCCTTGGCCGAATAGACGACGCGCTGGCCAAATTCCGGGGCCGGCAGGCGGCAGGGCGTGAAGCCCGGCGTGTTCACCGTCAGGGTCCAGGTGGCGACCTTGGAACGCAGCAGGTTGTTGCACTGCTCGACGCCGGGCCTGAGCGGCAGGTCGAAGGCGCCGGGCTGGGGACGCTTGCCTTCCAGCTTGCCGGAGAACTGCAGCGGGCGACGGCCCTCGGCCTTGATGCAGACCACGGCCGAGCGGGCCGCGTCGTTCGGAGGCGGGAGCGGAGCGTCGGCGAAAAACATCAGAGCGTCCTCGCGATCAGCAGCTTCATGATCTCGTTGGTGCCGCCGTAGATGCGCTGGACGCGGCTGTCCTTGTACATGCGGGCGATCGGGTACTCGTTCATGAAGCCGTAGCCGCCGAACAGCTGCAGGCAGCGGTCGACGATCTTGTTCTCGAGGTCGGTCACCCAGTACTTGGCCATCGAGGCCGTCGAGGCGTCGAGGTCGCCCTTCAGGTGGCGCTCGATGCAGTGGTTGACAAACACCTTGGCGACGGTCGCCTCGGTCTTGCACTCGGCCAGCACGAACTGGGTGTTCTGGAAGGCGATGATCGGCTTGCCGAACGCCTGGCGCTCCTTGACGTAGGCGATGGTCAGCTCCAGCGCCCGCTCGATCGTCGCCATGCCCTGCACGGCGATGTTCAGCCGCTCCTGCGGCAGCTGGGCCATCAGCTGGAAGAAGCCCTGGCCTTCCTCGGTCCCGAGCAGGTTCTCGGTGGGGATCTTCACGTCGTTGAAGAACAGCTCCGACGTGTCCTGTGCCTCGTGGCCCAGCTTGTCGAGGTTGCGGCCTCGCTCGAAGCCCCCAATGGGACCATCTTCGCCATCGGTCTCGACCACCACCAGGCTCGTGCCGCGGGCGCCGCCGGCCGGATCGGTCTTGGCGACGACGATGATGAGGTTGGCCGTCTGGCCGTTGGTGATGAAGGTCTTGGAGCCGTTGACGACGTACTGGTTGCCGACCTTCCTGGCCGACGTCTTGACGCCTTGCAGATCGGAGCCTGCGCCCGGCTCGGTCATGGCGATCGCGCCGACCAGCTCGCCGGTCGACAGGCGCGGCAGCCACCGCTGCTTCTGCTCCTCGGTGCCGTAATGGAAGATGTACGGCATGACGATGGCGTTGTGCAGGCTGGCGCCGAAGCCGTCGACGCCCTTCTTGCCCAGCTGCTCCATCAAGACGACCTCGTGGCGATAGTCGCCGCCGGAGCCGCCGTATTCCTCGGGCGTGGAGAGGCCGAGCAGACCGGCCTCCCCCGCCTTGTTCCACATCGCGCGATCGACGCAGTGGTTCTTGCGCCAGGTCGCCACGACGTTTTCAGGCGCGTGCTCGTCGAAGAACTTGCCCACCGCATCCTCGAAGATCGCGATGTCTTCTTCGGCCATGAAGGCGGGTTTTGCGACGTCGAGCACGCTCATGATCAGAAGGCCTCCGCGGGCAGCGCCATCAGGGTCGCCGAACCGGTCTTCAGTTTGGCCAGATGCGCCCCTGCGTCAGGCAAGACCCGCTCGATGAAATAACGGGCCGTGGCGACCTTGGTCGTGAAGAACGGGTCGGTGGAGCCTTCGGCGATCTTGGCGTTGGCCGCCTTGACCATCAGGGCCCACATGTAGGCCAGGCCCGTCAGGCCGAAGAGATGCATGTAGTCGGTCGACGCGGCGCCGGCGTTGTCGGGGTTCTGCAGGCCGTTCTGCATCAGCCACATGGTGCCGTCCTGCAGCTGGGCCTTGGTCGCCGCCAGGGCGTCGACGAACGGCTTCAGCTCGGCGTCGCCGTCGTTCTCGCCGACGAACTGGTCGATCTCCTGGAAGAAGGTCATCACGCCGCGGCCGCCCTTGGCCGCCAGCTTGCGGCCGACGAGGTCGAGGGCCTGGACGCCGTTGGTGCCTTCGTAGATCAGGGCGATACGGCAGTCGCGCAGGTACTGGCTGACCGGGAAGTGCTCGGTGAAGCCGCTGCCGCCGTGCACCTGCACCGCGTTCGAGCAGACCTGGAAGCCGCGGTCGGTCAGGTAACCCTTAAGGACCGGCGTCAGCAGGCCCATGTAGTCCTCGGCCTTGGTGCGCACCGCTTCATCAGGGTGGGCGTGGGCCAGGTCGCCGTGCAGAGCGGTCCAGAACAGGAAGGCGCGGCCGCCTTCGATGATGGCCTTGTTCTCCAGCAGCAGGCGACGCACGTCCGGGTGGACGATGATCGGGTCGGCCGGGCCGTCGGCGTTCTTGGGGCCCGTCAGCGAGCGGCCCTGCAGGCGGTCCTTGGCGAAGGCGACGGCGGCCTGGTTGGCCGCTTCGGCCTGGGCGACGCCCTGCAGGCCGACACCCAGGCGGGCCTCGTTCATCATCACGAACATCAGCTTCAGGCCGCTGTTCTCTTCACCGATCAGATAGCCCGTGGCGTCGTCGTACTGCATGACGCAGGTGGCGTTGCCGTGGATGCCCATCTTCTCTTCGAGGCCCACGCACTTGGCGCCCTCGTTGCGCGCGCCGACGCTGCCGTCGGCGTTCGGGAAGAACTTCGGCACGATGAACAGGCTGATGCCCTTCACGCCGGCCGGGGCGCCCTCGATGCGGGCCAGCACCAGGTGGACGATGTTGTCCGACATGTCGTGCTCGCCGGCGCTGATCCAGATCTTCTGGCCGGTGATCTTGTAGCTGCCGTCGGCCTGCGGAACGGCCTTGGTGCGCAGGAGACCCAGGTCCGTGCCGCAGTGCGGCTCGGTCAGGTTCATGGTGCCGGTCCACTCGCCCGTGATCATCTTGGGCAGGTAGGTCTGCTTCTGCTCGTCGGTGCCGCCGGTGTGGATGGCCGAATAGGCGCCGTGAGCCAGGCCCGGATACATCGAGAAGGCCATGTTGGCGCTGCTCGACATTTCCGAGAACGACAGGTTCACGACGTGCGGCAGGCCCTGGCCGCCATAGGTCGGATCCGAGCCGAGGCCCGTCCAGCCGCCTTCGCACAGGGCCTTGTAGGCTTCCTTGAAGCCCGGCGGGGTGGTGACGGTGTTGGTGACCGGATCGAGCTTGCAGCCGGTCTTGTCGCCGACGCTGTTCAGCGGGGCCAGGACCTCGCCGGTGAACTGGGCGGCGCCCTCGACGATCTGCTCGACGACGTCGATCGACGCGTCGGCGAAGGCCGGCAGGTCGCCGTACTGCTCGATGTTGAGCACGTCGCGCAGCAGGAACATGTGATCGCGAACGGGCGGCTGATAGGTCATTTAAAGCAGTCCTGATGGGTCGGATCGGGGAGATGGAACCAGGGCGCGCCCGGCCCCGCGGGTCTTGGCGGAAACGAGCGCATCCCGGGAGTTTCTTGAGCCTACTTGCCCAGCGCCATTTCGGCGCCGTCGAGACGGGCGCGCAGCAGCTGCTCGTAGTCGGCCGAGCGCGGCAGCAGGTCGGGGCGGATCTCGGCCAGGCGCTTCTCGAGGCGGTCGCAGGCCTCGCGCAGCTCGATCAGGGCGCCGTCGATGTCCTCGCGCTGCTGTTCAAGGGCCGAAGCGCGCTCGCGGAACTTCTTCAGCGACCGGGCCATCTGGGCCGCGCCGTCGTCGTTCTCGTCATAGAGGTCGAGCAGTTCGCGGATTTCCGACAGCGACAGGCCCACGCGCTTGCCGCGCAGGATCAGCTGCAGGCGGACGCGGTCCTTGTGCGAATAGACGCGGTTGAGGCCCTCGCGAGCCGGCGTCAGCAGGCCCTTGTCCTCGTAGAAGCGCAGCGCCCGGGGCGTGGCCTTGAATTCGTTGCACAGCTGACGGATCGAGAACGTGCGCTCGGGACGTCGAAGATCGGCTGCCATCGGTACCCTCCCAGGGTGCGGCCGGCCTTCCGGGCCGGGTCATTGGTTATCGCCGTTCACGCTAGACCGGAGCTTCCGGAACGTCAACGCTTACGTAAACGTCAACCTTGGCCATTTCCCCTAGGTTTACATTCCTAGGCCGAGGGCATAATTTCCTTGCAGTCCCGTCACTTGGACGTGTGGAGGACCCCATGCTCTCGCACGCCGAACTGTGGACCGCGATCGACGCCCTGGCCAAGCGGTTCGACATGAGCCCTTCGGCCATGGCCAAGCTGGCCGGCCTCGACCCTACCGCCTTCAACCGCTCCAAGCGCGGCGACGTGGACACGCGGCCGCGCTGGCCCTCGACCGAAAGCCTGGCCAAGGTGCTGGAAGCCACGGGGGTGGGGTTCTCGGAGTTCGCCGCCCTGACCGAGAGCGTGCAGGGCCGGCGGGCGGGCATCCCGCTGATCGGCCAGGCGCGGGCCGCGCCGGGCCTGTTCGACGAGGCGGGCGCGCCGCGCGGGGCGGGCTGGGAGGAGCTGGAGCTTCCAGGACCGCGCGAGGACGGGCTCTACGCCATCGAGGTGGAGGGCGACGCCCTGGCCCCGGTCTATCGCGACGGCGACCGGCTTCTGGTCTCGGCCAGCGCCGAGCCCCGGCGCGGCGACCGGGTGGTGGTGATGACCACGACCGGCGAGGTGCTGATCAAGGAGCTCGGCCGGCTGACGGCCCGGACGATCGAGCTGACCTCGGTCTTGCGCGACGGCGACGACCGGACGCTCGACCGCATGACGGTGGCCTGGGTCGCCTGCGTGCAATGGGTCAGCCAGTAACGGCTGGACCCGGCTCTTCTTTCGAGCATTCCTTCACCCGATAACCGCTTCGCACTTATCGGGGAACGCTCGCCTCAGGTGCGCGGGCAGTCGGCGTGGTGGCCGTTGAGCCAGTCGCGCAGGGCCGAAGCGCGGGGATCCTCGCACGACACGTCGACCCGGTAGGAGGCCCAGGTGTCGTTGTGGGCGGCCTCGATGCGGGCGCCGGGGAACTGCGAGGCGATGCCGCCGATCAGGGAGTCGAATTCCGAACGATCGTGCGGGCGGAGGGTGAAGGAAGCCATCGGACTATTCCTGGTTCTGATGGCTCCAAGGCTAGACTCCGAAGTTCGCACAAACCCTTAATTCGAAATTCAGATTCCGTTCATGAACCGAGGCACGGTGTCGCAGGGCCAAGCTCAGAAGAATTCGTCCAGCAACAGGTGAAAGCCTTCCCTGGCTTGATCTTGCGGCGCGCCGTAGGCCGTCAGCAACAGATCGGACAGGCCGTCTTCGAATTCCGAAAGTGAACGGCGGATCAGCGCCAGATCTTGCCAGCGGTCGGCGATCCCCAGGCGGCCGACGTCGATGAATCCGGTCGGACGGCTGTCCTCGACCAGGATGTTGTCGAGCGTGCAGTCGCCATGCGCCACCACGAGGTCAGGGGCTGCCGGCACGCCGGCGTGCAACTGGACCAGCAGATCCTCGGGATCGGCGCCGGCCCGCTCGTCGTCGAAGTCGTCGGCGTCGACCAAGCCTTCCGCCAGCCGGCGGGCGGCCTCCTCGACGCGCACCGCCGGCGTGGCGTCGAACGGACAGCCGGCTACCGGCAGGGCGTGCAGCGCCGCCAGCATCCGCGCTAGTTCGGCGACCAGCGCCGCCGCGCTCTCCGGGTGCGCCTCCAGCCAGTCATGGGCGCTGACGCCTGGGACGGCCGTGGTCAGCAGCCGCACCTCCCCGTCCCGATCGTCCAGGGCCAGCACCGTCGGAACCGGCGCGCGGCCGGCCAGCCAGGCCAGGCGCCGCGCCTCGGCCCGGATGTCGGTCGCGACCGCGCCCGTTCCGGATTTCAGGAAAAGGGTCGGCCGGCCCGGCGCGGCCAAGCGAAGGACGGTCGCGCCGCCCTCCCCCGCCGTCGCCGGAACCGCCTCGTAGCCCTGGATCAGGGCCGCGAGATCGCCGGGCTGGCTCAGCCCAGCTTCTCTTCGATCAGCGCGATCGTACGGTCGACGCCAAAGATCGCGGCAAAGGATCCGAAGCGCGGGCCTTGGCTCTGGCCCAGCAGCACTTCGTAGAGGGCCTGGAACCAGGCGCGCAGCGGGTCGAAGCCGTGCGCCTTGCCGACCTCGAACACCTCGTTCTGGATCAGCTCGGCGTCCTGCGTGCCGGCCGGCATGGCCTTCAGCTTGGCCAGCAGGTCGCCGATCGCGGCGCGCTCGACGTCGGTGGGCGCGCGGAAGGTCTTCGTCGGCTTGACGAAGTCCTCGTAGTAGTTGATCGCATAGCCGGCCAGGCGGTCCAGCAGCGGCTGGCTTTCGGCGCTAGCGCCCGGGATGTAGCGCGACAGGAAGCCCCAGAGGATCTCCTTGGTCGAGGCGTCGGCGGCCGACACGAGGTTCAGCATCAGGCTGAACGAGACCGGCGACCCCTGCTGCGGCGGCTTGCCGGCGTGGATGTGCCAGACCGGGTTGTCGAGCTGCTTGGCGGGCTCCTGGCGGCCGAAGGCGTCCAGCTGCTGCAGGTACTCGTCCGTCGCCTTGGGGATGACGTCGAAATAGAGCTTCTTGGCCGACTTGGGGCTCTGGAACATGTAGTAGGACAGGCTCTCCGGCGCGCCGTAGCGCAGCCAGTCCTCCATCGACAGGCCGTTGCCCTTGGACTTGGAGATCTTCTGGTTGTTCTCGTCCAGGAAGAGTTCGTAGTTGAAGCCTTCAGGGGGAACGCCCCCAAGCGCCTTGCAGATCGCGCCCGAGGCCTTGACCGAGTCGATCAGGTCCTTGCCGCTCATCTCGTAGTCGACGCCCAGGGCGGTCCAGCGCATGGCCCAGTCGGGCTTCCACTGCATCTTGACGTGGCCGCCGGTGACCGGGACCTCGACCTTGCTGCCGTCCTCGTCCTCGAAGACGATCGTGCCCTTCTCGACATTGCGCTCCAGCGTCGGGACCTGCAGCACCTTGCCGGTCGACGGGCTGATGGGGAGGAACGGCGAATAGGTGGCGCGGCGCTCTTCGCCCAGCGTCGGCAGCATCACCTTCTGGATGGCGTCGAAGCGGGCCAGGGCCGTCAGCAGGGTCTGGTCGAACAGGCCGCCCTTGTAGCACTCGGTCGACGAGACGAACTCGTACTCGAAGCCGAAGCCGTCGAGGAAGGCGCGCAGGCGGGCGTTGTTGTGGGCGCCGAAGCTGTCGTGGGTGCCGAACGGGTCGCGGACGACGGTCAGCGGCTTGCCCAGGTCCTCGATCAGCGGCTGCTTGTTCTCGATGTTGTCGGGAACCTTGCGCAGGCCGTCCATGTCGTCGCTGAAGGCGATCAGGCGCGTGGGGATATGGTCGTCGACCAGCGCGCGGAAGGCCTGGCGCACCATGGTCGTGCGCGCGACTTCACCGAAGGTGCCCAGGTGGGGCAGGCCGGACGGACCATAGCCGGTCTCGAAGATCACGGCCCTGGACAGGGCCGGATAGGCTTTCACCGCCTCGTCGGTCTTGCCGGCGTCGATCAGGGCTTTCGCAGCTTCCTGGTCGGCGCGGTCGGGAAGGCGCACGCGCAGGACGCGGGCGATGGTGGCGCGCGCCTGCTCGAATGGCCAGGAGCGGGCTTCGCGGGCGAGGGGGGAGAGGCCTTCAAACATGGCCGCGCGTATAAACCGTGCGGCGGGATGAGGCTAGGGCGTGGGGGTCACAGGGCGTCGGGTCGGAAGAGGCGCGGATCGAACCGGAATGGCTCGTCGCGCTCGACCCGCACCTCGGCGAAGGCGGGATGACGCGGATTAAGCAGGGTGTTGATCTCCTGCGGCACCACTTGGCTGGGCACGCGCAGGCAAAGCGCCTGCCCAGCGGCCACAAAGGCGTCGCCGACCGCAATGCTATCGGCCGGAACCGCGTCCAATACGAGGCTCGGCGCCTCATCCGGCACGTGGATCGACAGCAGACGATAGTCCAGCGGCATCAGGTCGGGCGGCAGGTCGAGATGCACCAGCACCTCCAGCACGGCCAGGCTGGGGCTGGCGGCGGTGTAAAGCATCGGCCGTCCGGGCAAATTCCAGCGGCCGCCGTAGAGCCGAGCCCCCTCCCCGTCCAGGTCGACATGGGCGGCCTTGGCGATGCGGTGGACGATCATGGACGACCCCTCGGGAGTGATCCGTCTTCGGATTCATACCCGATGCCGCACGGCGTCAACGCACGCCTCAAGCCGCCAGACCGTGGGCGATCTGGCCCAGCAGCCGCTCGACACTCTGGGCGCCGAGATCGGTGTCGGCCATCGAGATCGGCGCCTGGCCTTCCAGCGTGCGGTTGGGCCGTTCCAGCCAGCGCCAGGTGCGCTCTTGGTCGCCCAGCACCTCCTCGGCGGCGGCGACCATGCGGGCGATCCGCACCATGCGGTCGGATTCAGCGGGATCCAACGGCTGGTCGGCGTCGCGGCGGCGGTTGAACGTCCGCCGCGGCATCACATAGGGCTCGATGGCCGAGAATGGCTGGTGCGTGACCGCCAGAAAGCCGTCTACCGACGCGACCGGCAGACCGCGACGGACCAGGCGCACCACGTCGAACTCCGTGGCCAGCGGCCCGGTGACCGCCTCGCCGCCAAGCAGCTTCTGGATTTTCACGACAGACGCCATGGGGCCCCAGTCAAACGCCGCCACCTCGGCGGCGTTTGACTATAGGCCTGGGAGGCGCTGTGGACAAGTTGCCCCCTGGGTCCCGGGTCTGCGGTCCGCTACGCAGCCCTCCGCCCGGAATGACGAGAAGCTCCCTACGCCGCCTTCGCGCCCGCGCGGTTGCGCACCAGGTCATCCACCACCGACGGATCGGCCAGGGTCGAGGTGTCGCCCAGGGCGTCGACCGCGTTCTCGGCGATCTTGCGCAGGATGCGGCGCATGATCTTGCCAGAGCGGGTCTTGGGCAGGCCCGGCGCCCACTGCAGGACGTCGGGGGCGGCGAAGGGGCCGATCTCGTGGCGGACCCAGAGCACGAGCTGCTTGCGCAGTTCCTCGGTGGCGACCGCGTCGGCCTTCAGGGTCACGTAGGCGTAGACGCCCTGCCCCTTGATGTCGTGCGGATAGCCGACCACCGCGGCCTCGGCGACGGCTTCGTGGGCGACCAGGGCGCTCTCGATCTCGGCCGTGCCCAGGCGGTGGCCCGAGACGTTGATGACGTCGTCGACCCGGCCGGTGATCCAGTAGTAGCCGTCGGCGTCGCGCCGGCAGCCGTCGCCGGTGAAATACTTGCCGGGATAGGTCGAGAAATAGGTCTCGAAGAAGCGCTGGTGGTCGCCATAGACCGTGCGCATCTGGCCAGGCCAGCTGTCGGTGATCACGAGGTTGCCCTCGGTCGCCCCCTCCAGCACGCCGCCCTCGGCGTCCACGAGTTGCAGCTTGACGCCCGGCAGCGGCTTGGTGGCCGAGCCCGGCTTGAGGGCCGTGGCGCCCGGCAGCGGCGAGACGAGGATGCCGCCGGTCTCGGTCTGCCACCAGGTGTCGACGATCGGCAGGCGGTCCTTGCCGACCACGCGATGATACCAGAGCCAGGCTTCCGGATTGATCGGCTCGCCGACGCTGCCCAGCAGGCGCAGGGACGACAGGTCGTTCTTCAGGACATGCTCGTCGCCCTCGCGCATCAGGGCGCGCAGGGCCGTCGGCGCGGTGTAGAATATCTCGACCTTGTGCTTGTCGACCACGTCCCAGAAGCGCGACGGGGTCGGATAGTTGGGCACGCCTTCGAAGATCAGGCTGGTCCCGCCATTGGCCAGCGGACCGTAGACGACGTAGGAATGGCCGGTGACCCAGCCCACGTCGGCCGTGCACCAGAAGATCTCGCCGGGGCGATAGTCGAACACCGACTCGAAGGTCCAGCTGGCCCAGGCCAGGTAGCCGCCGGTGGTGTGCAGCACGCCCTTGGGCTTACCCGTCGAGCCGGAGGTGTAGAGGATGAACAGCGGATCCTCGGCGTTCATCGGCTCGGGCTCGCAGACGTTCGAGGCAGCGTCGCGCACGTCGTCCCAGACCACGTCGCGGCCTTCGACCACCGGCACGTCGGCGCCGGTCCAGCGGACCATCAGCACCTTCTCGACCTGCGGGCACTGTTTCAGCGCCTCGTCGATATTGGCCTTCAGCGGCACCTTCTTGCCGCCCCGGCAGCCCTGGTCGGCGGTGATGACCAGGCGGGAGTCGCAGTCCTGGATGCGGCCGGCGATGCTGTCGGGCGAGAAGCCGCCGAACACGACGGAGTGGATGGCGCCGATGCGGGCGCAGGCCAGCATGGCCACGGCCGCGACGGGGACCATCGGCAGATAGATGGTGATCCGGTCGCCCTTCCTGGCGCCCAGGTCCTTCAGCACATTGGCCATGCGGCAGACGTCGTCGTGCAGCTGGCCATAGGTGATCTTGTCGGAGACGCCCGGCTCGTCGCCCTCGAAGATCAGGGCGACGTCGTCCTTGCGGTGCGGCAGGTGGCGGTCGATGCAGTTGGCGCTGACGTTCAGCACCCCGTCCTCGTACCAGCGGATGCGGAAGTCGTCCTTGGCGTAGGAGACGTCCTTGATCTTCGTGGGGACCTTGATCCAGTCGAGACGGGCGGCCAGATCGCGCCAGTAGCCCTCGGGATCGCTTTCGACACGGGCGACCGCGGCCTCGTAGCCCTCGGCGTCGATATGGGCCTTGCCCGCCCAGTCTTCCGGAACCGGAAACAGCTGTCCGTCGCTCACCACGCGTCTCCCTAACGTCTCTTCAGTCGATCTTGTCGTCGTCAGCGATGTTGCCGCTGCGTCAGTCGTCGTCTTGCGAGCGGGAGTATGCGAAGCACCGCCTCCCGCGCAAGAAGACCAATTCTGTTTCGTGCGGCAGAATTCTGGTCTTGTTCGATTTTGAGGTGGTGCGTCCTTCGAAGCCCGCTGCGCGGGCGCCTCGGCGTTCTGCTCGACGGGGAGGCGCCTTGCGCGCGGCAGGCTGCCCAGGGGCAAGCACGCGCAGGTCGAGCGCGCCTCAGCTGCGCCGCACGTCGTTCGGGCAAATAGGGGGTCGGCGAAGCCCGACTTCGGGCGTAAAGCGCTGGAAAGCCGGTCGCAACGCCGGCCGCCGACGCCTTTCCGGAGTACCCCGCCATGCTGCTCGCCCTCTCGACCTGGCCCGAGATCGAGGCCTTCCTCGCCAAGTCGAAGACGGTGGTGGTGCCGATCGGCTCCAACGAGCAGCACGGCCCCACGGGTCTTCTGGGCACCGACTGGCTGTGCCCCGAGATCATCGCCCACGAGGCCAGCAAGCGCTCGGACGAGGTGCTGGTGGCGCCGACTTTCAATGTCGGCATGGCCCAGCATCACCTGGCCTTCCCGGGCACCATCTTCCTGCGCCCCTCGACCTTCATGGCCGCCATCGGCGACTGGACGCGCTCGCTAGGCGCTCACGGCTTTACGAAGATCTATTTCCTCAACGGCCATGGCGGCAACGTCGCCACCATCGAGGCGGCGTTCTCCGAGATCTACGCCGAATACAGCTTCCGCAAGGAGCGCTGCCCCTTCGCCATGAAGCTGAAGAACTGGTGGGACCTCGACGGCGTCAACGCCCTGGCCATGCGCCAATTCCCGGTCGGCCACGGCAGCCACGCCACCCCGTCCGAGATCGCCGTGACCCAGTGGGGCTATCCAGACAGCATCAAGACCGCCGAATACGAGCCCAAGATCGCCCCGACGGGCCCGATCCGCGAGGCGCTTGATTTCCGCGCCCGCTACGCCGATGGCCGCATGGGCTCCGACCCCGCCCTGGCCACGCCCGAAAAGGGCGGCGAGCTGGTGGAGCAGGCGGTCGTGTCGCTGATCAAGGACCTGGCGGCGTTCGGGGCCGAGGCGCGACCTTGACATCAAGTCGCTCTCTCTTTGACAGAGGGTTCTAAATAACCCCCGCCCGCAGCAGGTCGTGGACGTGCAGCACGCCCACCGGCTTGCCGGACTCGACGACGAACAGCACGGTGATCCGGCGCTCGTTCATCACCTTCAGCGCTTCGGCGGCAAGGGCGTGAGGGCCGATCACCAGCGGCCCCTTGGTCATCACTTCGCCGGCGGCGTGGCCCATCAGGCCGTCCATGTGGCGGCGAAGGTCGCCGTCGGTGATCAGGCCGACCAGGGCGCCGGCCGCGTCGGTGACGCCCACCGCGCCGAAACGCTTCTGGCTCATGACCAGCAGGGCTTCGCTCATCGGCGCGCCCTCCCCGATCAGCGGCAGCTCGTCCTGGCCATGCATCAGGTCGGCCACCGTGCGCAGCACCGCGCCGAGCTTGCCGCCAGGGTGGAAGACGCGGAAGTCGCTGGCGGTGAAGCCGCGGCTTTCCAGCAGCGCCACGGCCAGCGCGTCGCCCAGGGCGATCTGCAGGGTGGTCGAGGTGGTCGGGGCGTTGACCTCGGCCGTCGCTTCGGGCGCATCGGGCAGCAGCAGCAGCACGTCGCCGGCCTGGCCCAACTGGCTGGTGGCGACGGCGGTGATGGCGATCAGCGGGATGGAGAAGCGCTTGCAGTAGGCCAGGGTGTCGGCCAGCTCGCGGGCCTCGCCCGACTTCGACAGGGCCAGCACCACGTCATCGGGACCGATCATGCCAAGGTCGCCGTGGCTGGCCTCGGCCGGGTGGACGAACATCGCCTGGCTGCCGGTCGAGGCCAGGGTGGCGGCGATCTTGCGCGCCACGTGGCCCGACTTGCCCATGCCCGTGCAGACGATGCGGCCCTTGGCGTCGTGCATCACCTGGACGGCGCGCGCGAAGGCCTCGCCCAGCTCGTCGGCCATCTGGGTCAGGGCCTGGGCCTCGATGCTCAGCACCCGGCGGCCCACGGCCACGGCGTTCGAAATCGTATCGGTCATGTGGTCAGAAACTCCGTGCGCAGCCCTTATCAGGCCGCGCGCGGTTGAGCGAGGGCGGGGCTCGGCCCTAGCGCGGGATCTCGGCCGTCTTGACCAGCGCCACCTGGCGATAGACCGCCGCGACCTCGAAATAGCGGCCGAAGGCGGCGTGGAAGTGGTCGACCGCCTGCTTCACGCCGGGGCCGCCGATCTCGCTGATGTCGTGCCAGTAGTCGTCGAGCACCATCATCCCGCCCACCTCCAGCAGGCTGGCGCAGCAGCACAGGTCGATCATCACCGCCAGGGCGGTATGGCTGCCGTCGACATAGATCAGGTCGAACTTGTCGCCCGCCTCCAGCATCCTGGGCAGCTCGTAGGTCGAGAAGCCCTTGTGGGTCGCCACCTTGCCGAAGGTGGTGCGGGCCATGTTGCGGTGGAAGCGCGGCTCGACGGCCAGGTACTTCTCTTCCGGGTTCAGGCCTTCGTCGAACCAGGGATCGATCACCGTCACGTCGAGGCGGTCGGGGAACATCCAGTCCATGAAGGCGAGGTTGCGGCCCTCATAGGCGCCGATCTCCATGTAGCGCGTCTTGGGGGCGCTGGCCGGGCGCCTGGCCATGAAGTCGCGCAGCAGCGGGGCCACAAAGGGAATGTTGTTGGCGGCCCAGGCCGAGGTGAACTCGAAGCCCTTGGTCTCGCAATAGGCGGAAAAGGCGCCGGCGCTGTCGTTGTCGCGCGCCTTGCCCAGCATGGTGCGCGCCAGCTGCGGGGCCAGACGGGGATTGATCTTGCCCAGCGAGCGCAGCTTCGCGCCCGCGCCGCGCGCGTCGACGGCGTCGGTCAGTTCGGCGTCGAAAGCCGTGTTCGATCCGTCGGCCATGCCCAGGGCTCCTCTCAAGGTCGAGGGAGCTTAGGCGACCATCGGTTAAGGAAGGGTCAGGCCGCGAAGACCTGCCCGCCCTCGACCCGGATCGGCCAGACGGTCAGGAACTTTCCGCCGCACGGCCCCGCCACGCAGGCCCCGTCGGCGATGCGGAACAGGGCCGCGTGGCCGGCGCACAGGATCAGGTCGTTCTCGCGGGTGAGAAAGCGGCCGTTGAACCCGGCCAGCGGCCAGCCGGCGTGCGGGCAGCTGTCGACATAGCCGAACACCCCGCCGTCCTTGCGGACGACGAAGCCGGCGAACATCGCCTCGCCCTCGCGATACCGGAAGCCCGCCGCGCCCGGCTCGGGGATGTCGGCCAGGGCGCAGATCGCCTGGCCGGGCGCGGGGCGGGCGGGATTGTCGTCCATCAGGGGCGTCAGACCGCGCCGACGGCCAGGCGCCAGGGGTTGATCTCGACGCTCTCGAAGATGCCGGCGGCGGTGTAGGGATCGTTGTCGGCCTGGGCCTGGGCGACCGATTTGTCGTCGGCCTCGACGACCAGGATCGAGCCGATCGGATTGCCGTCGTCGTCCAGCAGGGCGCCGGCCAGCTTCAGGTTGGCCGATTGGGCCAGGTATTCCAGGTGCTTGGGGCGCACGGCCAGGCGGGTTTCGAGCGCGCCGGGCTTGTCCTTGCAGACGATGGCGTAGAGCGGCATGGGCGGGTTCCTTCCTAGAAATCCTCCCCCTCTGGGGGAGGTGGCGCGAAGCGCCGGAGGGGGGTGTCGCTGCGAGAGCGGCCAAGTCGAGGGAAGCTGAAAACGGCCCCCCTCCGTCGGCTATGCCGACACCTCCCCCAGAGGGGGAGGATCTGGCTTGCTTACTCCGCCTTCAGCGGGCGCGAGAGCAGGCCCAGGATGGCGCTGTCGACGTCGACCTCGCCGGCCAGGATGGCGGCGACGGCCTCGCAGATCGGGGTCTCGACGCCCAGCTTGCGGGCGAGCGCGCGGACGGCCGGGGCCGAGGCGACGCCTTCGGCGACGCTGACCTTGCCGGCCAGGGCCTGTTCCAGCGTCTGGCCCGCGCCCAGCGCCAGGCCGACGCTCATGTTGCGCGACTGGCTGGACGAGCAGGTCAAGACGAGGTCGCCCAGACCGCAAAGGCCCGCGACGGTTTCGGCCTTGCCGCCGGCGGCCACGGCCAGGCGGGTCAGCTCGGCGAAGCCCCGGGTGATCAGGGCGGCGTGGGCGTTGCGGCCCAGCCCCTTGCCCTCGGAGATGCCGCAGGCGATGGCCAGGACGTTCTTGACCGCCCCGCCGGCCTCGGCGCCGATCACGTCGGCGGCCCAGTAGGGGCGGAAGGCGGGGATGGCGACAGCCTCGACGATCGCCTTGCCCAGCGCCTCGTCCTCGCAGGCCAGGGTGGCGGCGGCGGGCAGGCCGCGGGCGACCTCGCCGGCGAAGCTGGGACCCGACAGCACGGCGATGGCGACGCCCGGCAGGACCTCGGCCGCCACCTCGGTCATCAGCTTCAGCGAGCCCTGCTCGACCCCCTTGGAGCACAGCACCACCGGCGCCCCGGGCTTCAGGTGCGGCGCCAGGGCCGCCATGGCCGAGCGCAGGTGCTGGGCCGGCGGCACGGCCAGGATCAGGTCGCAAGGCGCCAGGTCGGCCATGTCGGACACGGCGGTGATCGCCGGCTCCAGCGTCACGCCGGGCAGGAACATCGTGTTCTCGCGCTTGTCGGCGATCGAGGCGACGACCTCCGGCTCGCGGGCCTGCAGCGTCACCTTGAGACCGGCTCGCGCCGCGACCTGCGCCAGGGCCGTGCCCCAGGCGCCGGCGCCCACCACGCCCGCGTGCTTGAAGGTCATGCCTTGGCTCCCTTGCGACCGAAACTGTTGCTCGGATTGGATAACGCCGCGGCCTCGTCGAGGGGCCAGCGCGGACGCGCCACGGCGTCCAGATCGTCTGAAATGCCCGCCGCCAGGCGCTCGGCCCCGGCCAGGGCGATCATGGCGGCGTTGTCGGTGCAGTAAGCCAGCGGCGGGGCGTCGAAGCTGAAACCGTTGTCTTCGCAGACCTTCAGCAGCGCCGCGCGCACCGCGCCGTTGGCCGCCACCCCGCCGGCGACGACGAAGCGGCGCTCGCCGGGCGCGTGGCCCTCGGCATAGAGCTTCATGGCCCGGTCGGTGCGCTCGGAAAGCTGGCGGGCGATGGCGAACTGCACGGCGGCGGCCAGGTCCGCGCGCTCCTGGTCCGTCGTCAGCGTCGCGGCGATGCGGGCGGCGGCGGTCTTCAGGCCAGAGAACGAGAAGTCGCAATCCTTGCGGCCCAGCAGGGCGCGCGGCAGCTCGTACTTCGAAGGATCACCGGCCTTGGCCAGCTTCTCCAGCGCCGGACCGCCCGGATAGGGCAGACCAAGGCTCTTGGCGATCTTGTCGAAGGCCTCGCCGGCCGCATCGTCGATGGTGGTGCCCAGGCGCTTGCAGGCGCCCACCCCGCCGACGTCCAGGAGCTGGCAGTGGCCGCCGGAGACCAGCAGCAGCAGGAAGGGATAGGCCACCTCGGCGCCCAGGCGGGCCGAGACCGCGTGGCCCTCCAGATGGTTGACCGCCACCAGCGGCAGGTCGCGGGCAAGCGCGACGGCCTTGCCGAACGCCAGGCCGACCATCACCCCGCCGACCAGGCCGGGACCGGCCGTGGCCGCCACGCCGTCCAGCGCGTCATAGCCGACGCCGGCCGCGCGCATGGCCTGGGCGGCGACGCTGTCGATGACCTCCACATGGGCGCGTGCGGCGATCTCGGGCACCACGCCGCCGAACGGGGCGTGCTGCTCGAACTGGGTGCCGACGATCGACGACAGCACCTCGACGCGGCCGTCCGGGCTGCGGCGCACCACCGAGGCGGCGGTCTCGTCGCAGCTGGTCTCCAGACCAAGGATCGTGAGACCCTTCTCCAGGCCCGAGTTCTTAAGGGTTGTCATCCGGTTGCGGGGGTCCCGCAGCTCCTGTAGCAGCATCGGCTTACGAAGTTTCGTAGCAGGTAACGTTCCGACCGTGTCCCGGCAACCCATCCGCATCGGCGCGCGCGGCTCCAAGCTCTCGCTCGCCCAGTCCGGCCACATGCAGGCGCGGATCGCCCACGCCCTCGGCGCGCCGCTCGACGCTGGCCCGGAAGAGATCGCGAGCTACGCCCAGCTGATCCCCATCGTCACCAGCGGCGACCGCATCCAGGACCGCCGGCTGATGGAGATCGGCGGCAAGGGCCTGTTCACCAAGGAGATCGAGGAGGCCCTGCTCGACGGCCGCATCGACTGCGCGGTGCATTCGCTCAAGGACATGCCGGCCGAACTGCCGCCGGGCCTGGTGCTGGCCGCCACGCCCGAGCGCGAGGATCCTCGCGACGCCTTCATCAGCAAGGTCGCCCAGCGGCTGGAAGACCTGCCCCACGGCGCGCGCCTGGGCACGGCCTCGCTCCGCAGGCAGGCCCAGGCCCTGCACATCCGCCCCGACCTCGACGTCGTCATGCTCCGCGGCAATGTCGACACCCGCCTGGCCAAGCTGGAGCGCGGCGAGGCCGACGCCATCCTGCTGGCCCAGTCGGGCCTGAACCGCCTGGGCATGGGCCACATTCCCCAGAGCTGGCTCGACCCGCTCGCCGCCCCGCCCGCCCCGGGCCAGGGCGCCCTGGCCATCGAGAGCCGCGCCGAGGACGTCGACGCCCCCTGGCTGGCCGCGATCCGCTGCTGGCCGACCACCATCGCCGTCGCCGCCGAGCGCGGCGCTCTCTACGCCCTGGAAGGCTCGTGCCGCACGGCTGTCGGCGCCTACGGACGCCTGAACGGCTCGCGCCTCTCCCTGCTGGTCGAGGCGCTGAGCCCCGACGGCGTCCTGCGGGTGCGCCGCGAGGGGCAGGTGGTGCTGACCGGCGATGACGACGCCGGCCAGGCGCTGGCCCTGGGCCTCTCGCTCGGCGCCGAGGTCAAGGCCGAAGGCGGCGACGCCATCATCGCGCCGACCGAATGACGGAAGGCGCGCCTCGCGTCTGGATCACCCGCGCCCGGCCCGGCGCCGAGGCCACCGCCGCGCGTCTCGAAGCGCTCGGCCATGTTCCGCTGATCGACCCGCTGCTGGAGATCCGCGACCTGCCGTGGACGGCGGACCTGGCCGGCGTCGGGGCCCTGGCCTTCACCAGCCGCAACGGCGTGGCCGCCTTCGCCCGGGCCAGCGACGAGCGCGGCCTGCCGGTGTTCGCGGTCGGCGCGGCCACCGCAGACCTCGCCGCCGAGGCTGGCTTCACCCGTATCGAATCGGCGCAAGGCGACGTCGCCGGCCTGGCCGGCCTGATCGCCGCCCGGCGCGGCGCCTTCGGCGGCGCCCTGCTGCATCCCGCCGCCGCCGAGCCGGCCGGCGACCTCGTCTCGCCCCTGCTGCGCGCCGGGATCGAGGCCTCGTCGGTCGCCGTCTACGAAAGCCTCGCCCGCGCGCCGGCGCGCGAGACCCTGGCCGCGCTCGATCACCTTTTCGCCGTGCTGCTGCACTCGCCCAAGGCCGCCCGCGCCCTGGCCGCGCTGCTGGGCCAGCGCCCCGCACCGGGACTGAGGGCCCTGTGCCTGTCGCCCGCCGTCGCCGCGCCGCTGGCCGTGCTTTCCGCCGACGGACGGCTGGGGCCTGTGGCCGCCGCGCCGCGCCCTCGCGAAACAGCGTTGTTCGACCTGCTCTCGCCTTAAGGCGAAGTTGCACCCAAATCGCGCGTGGGGCACGAATGGGGATCATGAGCGCCGCCCCCGATCCCGCCGAAATCGCCGCCCCCAGCGACCCGGCCCTCTATGCCAGAAAGCCCCTGCTGGGACCCATGTTCTGGGTGATGATCGTGCTGTGCGTCGCCTGCGTCGGCGCAGGCGTCGCCATCGCTCGTTTCGGCCCGACCTGGTTCATGAAAAAGGGCGGCGCTCCCGAGGCGCCGCCGCCGACCCAGCAGCCCGTCGCCGCCGGCTTCGCCGCGCCCCTGGCCGACACGCCGGCGGTCGCCGCCCCGCCCGCCCCGCCGCCCTCCGCCGAGGTCGACCGGCTGGAGGCCCGCATCGCCCTGCTCGAATCGGGCCAGCGCCGCACGCTGGACGCCGCCGCCGGCGCCCTGGCCGCCGCCAGCCTCGCCGAGGCCGCCCAGAGCGGCGAACCCTTCGCCGACGCCGTCGCCGCCCTCGAACGCGTCCTGCCGCCATCGTCGGAGGTGCGCGCCCTCGAACGCCTGGCCCGCCAGGGCGCCCCCACCGTCGCGGGCCTCGCCGCCAGCTTCGACGACCTGGCCGGCCGCGCCTCGGTGGCCGCCCATGAACCGGGTCCCGACGCCGGCGCCCTGGCCAAGCTGCAGCACGCCCTCTCGCGCGTCGTCACCATCCGCCAGGTCGGCTCGACGGCCGGAAACGGTCCCGACGCCGTGCTGGCCCGCGCCGAGGTCAGGCTCGACGCGGGCGACCTGACCGGCGCCCTGCGCGCCCTCGACGCCCTGCCGCCCGGCGCCCGGCCAGTGCTGGCCGCCTGGCGGGCCGAGGCCGAGCGCCGCGCCGAGATCGACCGCCTGGTCGCCGCCGTCCGCGACGAAGCCCTGGCCGGCCTGATGCAGGTCTCGCGGGCCCAGGCCGACGCCCGCCTGGCCGGCGTCGCGCCGGTTGCCATCCCATGATCCGCGCCCTCCTCGCCCTGGTCCTGATCGCGGTCATCGCCGTGATCGTCGTGTCGCTGACCGGCGAGCCGGGCGCGGCCAGCCTGGAATGGCTGGGCTGGCGCGTCGAGATGACGGCCGCCGCCGCCGCCCTGCTGACCCTGCTGCTGGCGCTGCTGGCCGCCGCCCTGTGGCGGGGCCTGCTGTGGATCATCGAAGCGCCCAAGCGCGCCGCCCGCGCCCGCGCCGAGGCCCGCCGCAAGCAGGCGACCGAGGCCCTGTCGCGCGGCTTTCTCGCCGTGGCGGCGGGCGACGGCTCCGAGGCCCGGCGCCTGGCCCAGAAGGCCGCCGACCTGACCGACGACGCCCCGGGCCTCGTCCGCGTGCTCACCGCCCAGGCCGCCGAGGCGGCCGGCGACGCCCTCGCCGCCCGCCAGGCCTGGAACGCCATGCTGGGCTTTCCCGAGATGCGCCTGGCCGGCCTGCGCGGCCTGATGCAGCTGGCCCTGGCAGAAGGCGACCGCCAGCTGGCCCTGAGGCACGCCGAGACCGCCTATGGTCTGGCCCGCTCGGCCCTGTGGGCCTGGCGCGCCCTGCTGGAAGCCCGCCTGGAGGCTGGCGACTGGGCCGCGGCCCTGCAGCTCGTCCAGGGCGGCCAGGAGCGCAAGATTGTCTCGCCCGTGGTGGCCGAGCGCGCCCGCGCCGCTCTCCTCGCCGCCTCCGCGGCGAACCTTGAGGAAAGCGACGCCCCCAAGGCGCTGGACCAGGCTCTCGACTTCGCCCTGCAGTCGGTGAAGCTGAAGCCCGACTTCGCTCCCGGCGTGGTCATGGCCGCCCGCCTGCTGGCCGCCGACGGCAAGGCCGCAAGGGCTGGAACCCTGATCGAGGCCGCCTGGAAGGGCGCGCCCCACCCGGCCCTGTGGCTGGCCTATCGCGACCTCAAGACCAGCGAGACCCCCAAGACCCGCGCCGCGCGCCTGGCGGCCCTGGCCCAGCTGAAGCCCGAGGCTCGCGAGAGCCGCATCCTCAAGGTCGAGAGCGCCCTGATCGCCGGCGACCCGGTCGCCGCCCGCGCCGCCGCCCGCCTGCTGCCCGAAGAGGCCGCGCCCACCGCGCGCCTGGCCGGCCTGATGGCCCGCGTCGCCTTCGCCAACGCCGAGCCCGACGAGGCCCGCGCCTGGGTCGCCCGGGGCGTCGCCGCCCCGCAGGAGCCCGACTGGAGCGACCTCGACCCCGAGGGCCAGGCCTTCGCCTACGGCCGCGAGGACTGGGCCCGCCTGGCCGCCAGCTACGCCGAGACCGGCGAACTGATCCATCCGCGCTTCGAGCGGCGCGAGCGCACGATGAGCGACCTGCCGCAGCTGCCTTCGGCCTACGCCCAGTCGACCTTGGCCGAATCCACCGCCTTCGTGCACGCGGCCGAGACCGGCGGGGCCCTGATCCCCTTCCTCGACCACCCGGGCCTGGACGACCCCGGCGCCCTCGACGATCCGCCCTCGCCCGACGCCCCCGGACCCGCTCCGGCGCCCCGTCGCAACACAGGCGCACGACGACGCTTGGCAAGCGGCCCGCGCCCCGCTAAATAGGCGCTCCCTCCGCCCGGCGAATCTCGCCGGCGCGCCGTGGGCCGCCTTAGCTCAGCCGGTAGAGCGGCGCATTCGTAATGCGTAGGTCAGGTGTTCGAGTCACCTAGGCGGCACCACCACTTCCTTCTCTTGATATCCAGCCTGCCCGTCCGGGCCGCGCCCATGTGCCCGCGAGGCGGGAGGAACGCGCGTTCTGCGCGTCCGGCGCGCAACCCTCAATGGTCAAGCTTGTGCTGCACAACCTTTCCACAGCTTCCGCGCGGGACGAACAATCAACGGTCACAAGCCGGCCCTAACGCTCTCGATCCAAGGTTGACGTTGACGCGCCGGGGCGGGGCGCGCGCGATCGGCTGAGTGTTCGTAACTCGGGGGATCGACATGCAGTACCGCAGGGACATCGACGGACTGCGCGCCGTGGCCGTCTTGCCCGTCGTCGCCTTCCACGCCGGCTTCAACCAGCTGCCGGGCGGCTTCGTCGGGGTGGACGTGTTCTTCGTCATCTCCGGCTACCTGATCACCGCCAACATCTTCGCCGAGCTGAGCCGGGGCGACTTCTCGCTGGTGCGGTTCTACGAGCGCCGGGTCCGGCGGATCGCCCCGGCCCTGCTGGCCGTGCTGGCCGCCACCACGGCCCTGGCCTATTTCACCCTGCTGCCCGGCGAGATGCTGGAATACGCCCGCAGCCTGATCGCCTCGGTGTTCTCGGCCTCGAACGTCTTCTTCTGGACCCAGGCCGGCTATTTCGACTCCGACTCCTCGACCAAGCTCCTGCTGCACACCTGGTCGCTGTCGGTGGAGGAGCAATTCTACATCGTCTTCCCGCTGCTGCTGTCGTTCGTGCTGCGGGCGTTCCCCACCCGGCTTAAGCCGATCATCTGGGTGCTGATGGCCGTCTCGTTCGCCAGCGCCGTCGCCAGCGTGGCCCTGGCGCCCAGCGCCGCCTTCTACCTGCCGCACAACCGCGCCTGGGAACTGATGGTCGGCTCGGTGCTGGCGCTCGGCATGGTTCCCAAGATCCGCAGCGCCTGGCTGCGCGAGACCGCCGCCCTCTCGGGCCTGGCCATGATCGGCGCGGCGGTGCTGTTCTACCGCGAGCAGATGCCCTTCCCCGGCGCGGCCGCGATCCTGCCCTGCCTGGGCGCTGGCCTGGTCATCGCCGCCGGCGAGACCGGCCCCACCCTGATGGGCCGCCTGCTGTCGTGGCGGCCGGTGGTGTTCATCGGCCTGATCTCGTACTCGCTGTACCTGTGGCACTGGCCGGTGATGGTGGGCGCCCAGATGAACAGCTTCCTGTTCGGCGGCGCCCCGGCCATGGCCATCAAGATCGGCACGGTGCTGGTCTCGATCGTGCTGGCGACGATCTCCTGGTGGTTCATCGAGCGACCGTTCCGCAACGGCCCGCTGAAGCTGGCCCAGAAGCCGCTGTTCCAGCTGGCCGGCGTCGCCGCCGCCGTGCTTGTGGCCGTCGGCGTGGCCGGCCAGTTCGACCAGGGCCTGGCCTACCGCTACTCGCCGCGCGTCCAGCAGATCGCCGACCTGCTGACCGACAAGAGCCACCGCCAGATGCGCGAGGGCAGCTGCTTCCTGCCGTCGGGCTCCACGGTCGACGACTTCGACATGGCCTGCGTGAAGCAGGACCCCCAGCGCCGCGACTACCTGCTGATCGGCGACAGCCACGCCGCCCACCTGTGGTACGGCCTGGCCAAGGCCATGCCGACCGTCAACGTGATGCAGGCCACCGCCTCGGGCTGCAAGCCCACCCTGACCCATCCCGGCTCGGCCGAGGAGCGCTGCGTGGCGCTGATGGACCGGATGTTCGACGGCTACCTGCCCAGCCACAAGGTCGACACCGTGGTGCTGGCTGCGCGCTGGAAGCGGGACGACCTGCCGCGCCTGGAAGCCACCCTGACCAAGCTGCGCGCCCAGGGCCTGGACGTCATCGTGTTCGGCCCGATCATCGAGTACCGCTCGCCCCTGCCTCGCCTGCTGGCCGTCTCCGACCGCATGCACGACCCCGACTTCGTCGACGAGCAGCGGGTGGACGTCAGCGCCGTCGACCGCGCGGTCGGCAAGCTGGCCCGCCAGAAGGGCGCCCGCTACGTGTCGCTGGCTTCGGCCATGTGCCCCGCCGGCCACTGCCTGGAGGTCGACGGCAAGGGCTATCCCGTGCAGTTCGACTACGGCCACCTGACCGGCAGCGGCTCGGAGATCCTGGCCAGACGGGTGGTGGCCAAGGATCCAGGCCTGAGCCAGGGCCCGATCGCCGCCGCGCCGGCGACGACGAACGCCAAGGGGGCCTGATCGGCGCGGTTGCGCGCGGCCGCCCGTCACGCGAAGGTCGCCCCCGTGTTCAGAGGGGTGAACCATGCAGCTGATCAGCCTCCCGGCCTCGCCGTTCGCGGCGCGGGCCAGGATCGCGGTCCGCGCCAAGGGCCTGGACGTCGAGATCGTCCCGCCGCCCTCGGGCTGGCCGCACGACCGGCGATTTCGCGACATCAGCCCGACCGGCCGCGTGCCGGTGCTGATCCTCGACGATGGCGTGGCGGTCTGGGAATCGGCCGTCATCCTGGAGCTGCTGGAAGAGCTCTTTCCCCAGGCGCGCCCGCTGCTTCCCGCCGGCGTCCTGGAACGCGCTCGGACGCGGCAGCTGGTGCGCGTGGCCGATCTCTACCTGATGCCGCCGATGGTCGCGCTGGCCACGCCCCAAAGCCCGACCGAGAACCGACGGCTGCTCGATCAGCTAGCCGACGCCCTGGCCATGCTCGACGACCTTCTGGAAGACGGCCCCTACGCCGTCGGCGGATCGCTGTCGCATGCCGACTGCGCGATCGCGCCAGCGCTGCTGGCGGCCCGGGTCACGGGCGGACGTTTCGGGATCGATCCGATCGAGGCCCTGCCGCGCGTGGAGGCCTATGCGCGCGCGGTGATCCGCGACGAGCACGTCGTGGAGGCGCTCCTGGAAATGGAAGAAGGGATCCGGCGCCTCGTCCCGAGGCGCTGAGATCCCCTCGCCTGCGCGTATTAGTGCTGGCTTTCCGGCAGGCGCACGACCAGGCCGTCCAGGGCGTCGCTGACCTTGATCTGGCAGGACAG
This sequence comes from Caulobacter endophyticus, assembly GCF_003116815.1. Lineage (GTDB taxonomy): Bacteria > Pseudomonadota > Alphaproteobacteria > Caulobacterales > Caulobacteraceae > Caulobacter > Caulobacter endophyticus. Next base: position 49,879 of record NZ_QDKQ01000065.1, on the reverse strand, counting down.
GCGGCTGTTGGGCTCGACGTTCTCGGCGAAGTCGAGCATCGACTCCTCCATGGCCGACTTGTCGCCGGTCTTGTCGGTCCAGGCGTCGTCCACATAGACGTGGCAGGTCGCGCAGGCGCAGGCGCCGCCGCAGTCGGCGTCGATGCCCGGCACGTTGTTCTTCACAGCGCCTTCCATGACCGTCAGGCCCGGCTTGACGTCGAGGACGTGCTCGGTCCCGTCGAATTCGATGTAGGTGATCTTGGCCATGGTTCCCCTGCGTAGCTAGCGGGCGGCTTTCAGGCCGCCACTTCCTTCATGGATATCGCCGGATCGGACAGCTTTGTCTTAGACACGGGCGTCCGCTTGGCGATCAATTGTTTGCCGGCCATGAACTCGGGCGGCGCGTTGACGGCTTCCACGGCCTGGACGAGATCGCCCTTGAGGTGGAAGACGGCGAACTTGGCGGCGGCGACGTCGCCGCGCACGATCGTGCTGTCGGCGTCGAACGGCAGGCCGGCGATCTGGAGCTTGAGGTCGTACTGGTCGGACCAGAACCACGGCACTTCCGGTGAAGGCCCGGCGCGGCCGACGATGGCGGCGGCGGCCTGCTTGGCCTGCTCCAGGGCGTTGGGCACGCTTTCGAGGCGGAACTGGCGCTCGTACAGCGGCAGCGGCCGGTGGGCGACATCGCCGATGGCGAAGACGCGCGGGTCGCTGGTGCGGGCTTCCAGGTCGACGACGATGCCGCCCGCGCACTCCAGGCCCGCGTCCTGGGCCAGCTCGACATTGGGATGGGCGCCGACGCCCACGAGCGCGGCGTCGCACGCGACGATCTCGCCGCCCTTCAGGCGCACGCCGGTGACGCGACCATTCTCGCCCTCGAAGGCCTCGACATTGGCGTTCAGCTCGAACGTCACGCCGCGGGCGCCGTGATAGTCCTGGAAGAAGGTCGACAGGGTCTCGCAGGCCACGCGGGCCAGCACCCGGCTCTCGCGCTCGATGACGATAGCCTGCGCGCCTAGGGCGCGGGCCGAGGCGGCCGCTTCGAGCCCAACATAGCCGCCGCCGACCACGGCCAGGCGCTTGCCCGCACCCAGGGCGGCCTTCAGCCCTTCCGCGTCGGCCGCGGTGCGCAGCGCCAGCACGCCGGCAAGATCGGCGCCGGGGATCGGCAGCTCGCGGGCGCGGGCGCCGGTGGCCAGGATCAGGAAATCGTAGGTGATCACCTCGCCCGAAGCGAGGCTGACGGTGCGGGCGCCGCGGTTGAGGCTGGTCGCCACGCCCTGCAGGCGAAGCGCGACATTGGCCTCGGCGTACCATTCCTGGGGCTTCAGAGCGAGGCTGTCGGCGTCGGCCTCGCCCTTCAGCCAGGCCTTGCTGAGCGGCGGGCGTTGATAGGGCAGCAGCGGCTCCTCGCCGATCAGCACGATCGGGCCCTCGTGGCCGTACTGGCGCAGGAAGGCGGCGGCCGAGCCGCCGGCATGGCCGGCGCCGACGATCACCACCTTGGCCTTCGGATCGCTCACGACCGCTTCACTCAACGCCTTTGTCTCCCGCACGGAACAAAATTGACGACCCCGTCATCTTTTGCAAGCCGGGCTAGCCCGGACGGGTCATCCAGAACCAGCCATAGAACAGCAACCATCCCGCCGTGAAGACGGCCAGCGTGGTCTTTGGCCCTGCTCGCCCGCGCATGATGGCGCCGATCAGCGAAAACGCCGCCGCCACGAGCAGAAAGCGCGGCAGGCGAACAGGCAGGGCCGCCGCGGCGAAGGCCGGCAGGCCGGCGCCCGCCTGCGGAGCCAGGGCTGCATAGACCTTGTAGGGCGTCGAGGTCAGCGGTCCCTTCAGGCTGGCGAGGAGCCAGCCCTCTCGGGCCATGTCGCCCCTGGCCTTGTCGATCATGGCGTCGGAGACCGACGGCACGGCCGCCACCGCCTTCAGCGCCGCATCCGGCGCGCTGGCGCTCCACAGCCACATCAACGCCCCGCCGACCATCGCTCCCAGCCCCGCGGCCAGACTGGCCATGGCCCCCATGCGAAAGCCTCGCCGCAGAGCGACGAGGCTTATGAGCACGTCCGGAACGACGAAGAACAGGAAGCCCTCGGCCGCGCCCCACAGGAATGCGGCGAGACCGAAGGCCCGGGCAGTCCTCAGACCACCCGCTCCACCAGCATCTTCTTGATCGAGGCGATGGCCTTGGCCGGGTTCAGGCCCTTCGGGCAGACCTGGGCGCAGTTCATGATCGTGTGGCAGCGATAGAGCTTGAACGGGTCCTCGAGGTCGTCGAGGCGCTCGCCGGTGGCTTCATCGCGGCTGTCGATCAGCCAGCGGTAGGCGTGCAGCAGCGCGGCGGGACCCAGGTACTTCTCGCCGTTCCACCAGTAGCTAGGGCACGAGGTCGAGCAGCAGGCGCACAGGATGCACTCGTAGAGGCCGTCGAGCTTCTCGCGGTCTTCCGGGGCCTGGCGCCATTCCTTCTGCGGCTCGGGGGTCGTGGTGTGCAGCCACGGCTCGATCGAGGCGTACTGGGCGTAGAACAGCGTCAGGTCCGGGATCAGGTCCTTGACCACCGGCGCGTGCGGCAACGGGCTGATCTGAACGGCCTTGCCGGGCACCTCGCCGTGGCCGTGCGTGCAGGCCAGGGTGTTGCGGCCGCCGATGTTCATCGCGCACGAACCGCAGACGCCCTCGCGGCACGACCGGCGGAACGCCAGGGTCGGGTCGATGGTGTTCTTGATGTAGAGCAGCGCGTCCAGGACCATGGGACCGCAGGCGTCGACATCGACGTCATAGGTGTCCCACCGCGGGTTCATCCCGGTCTCGGGATCGTAGCGGTAGATCTTGAACGAGCGCACGTTCTTGGCGCCGGCCGGAGCGGGCCAGTGCTTGCCGCTCTGAACGCGGGAGTTCTTGGGAAGAGAGAGCTGGACCATCTGCGTTCCCCTAGTAGACCCGTTGCTTCGGCGGGATGTAGTCGATGTCGGTCGACATGGTGTAGTTGTGCACCGGGCGGAAATCGATGCTCACCTTGCCGGTCTCGTTGTCGAGCCAGGCCAGGGTGTGCTTCATCCATTCGGTGTCGTTACGCTCGGAGAAGTCCTCGCGGGCGTGGGCGCCGCGGCTCTCGGTGCGGTTGGCCGCGCCGTTCACCGTCACGACCGCCTGGCCGATGAGGTTGTCGAACTCGAGGGTCTCCATCAGGTCGGTGTTCCACACCAGACCGCGGTCGGAGACCTTCACGTCGCCCTTCTTGTCCCAGACGGCCTGCAGACGGGCCACGCCGCTGTCCAGGCTCTCGCCGGTGCGGAACACGGCGGCGTCTTCCTGCATCGCCTTCTGCATTTCGAGGCGCAGTTCGGCGGTCGGGATCGAGCCGTTGGCGTTGCGCATGCGGTCGAAGCGCTCGATGTGGGCTTCGGTCTGGGCCGGCTTCAGCTCCGGCTGCTTGGCGCCGGGGGTCAGGACCTCGGCGCAGCGCAGGCCGGCCGCGCGGCCGAACACCACCAGGTCGATCAGCGAGTTCGAGCCCAGGCGGTTGGCGCCGTGCACCGACACGCAGGCGGCTTCGCCCACGGCCATCAGGCCCGGGATCACCTGGTCGGGATTGTCGCCCGACTTGGTGACGACTTCGCCGTGGTAGTTCGTCGGGATGCCGCCCATGTTGTAGTGGACGGTCGGCAGCACCGGGATCGGCGCCTTGGTCACGTCGACGCCGGCGAACACCTTGGCGGTTTCCGAGATGCCCGGCAGGCGCTCGGCCAGGATCTTGGGATCCAGGTGGTCGAGGTGCAGGAAGATGTGGTCCTTGTTGGGACCAACGCCGCGGCCTTCGCGGATCTCGATGGTCATCGCGCGGCTGACCATGTCGCGGGGCGCCAGGTCCTTAACCGACGGGGCGTAGCGCTCCATGAAGCGCTCGCCCTCCGAGTTGGTCAGGTAGCCGCCTTCGCCGCGGGCGCCCTCGGTGATCAGGCAGCCGGCGCCGTAGATGCCGGTGGGGTGGAACTGCACGAATTCCATGTCCTGCAGCGGCAGGCCGGCGCGCAGCGCCATGGCGTTGCCGTCGCCCGTGCAGGTGTGGGCCGAGGTGGCCGAGAAGTAGGCCCGGCCGTAGCCGCCGGTGGCCAGGATCACGGTCTGGGCCTGGAAGCGGTGCAGGGTGCCGTCGTCGAGCTTCCACGCGGTCACGCCGCGGCAGGCGCCGTCTTCCATGATCAGGTCGAGGGCGAAGTACTCGATGAAGAACTCGGTGTCGTGGGCCAGCGACTGGCCGTACATCGTGTGCAGCATGGCGTGACCGGTGCGGTCGGCCGCCGCGCAGGTACGCTGGATCGGGCCTTCGCCGAAGTTCTTGGTCATGCCGCCGAAGGCGCGCTGGTAGATCTTGCCCTCGGCCGTGCGCGAGAACGGCACGCCCCAGTGCTCGAGTTCATAGACCGCCGCCGGAGCGTTGCGAGTCAGGTATTCGATGGCGTCCTGGTCGCCCAGCCAGTCCGAACCCTTGACGGTGTCGAACATGTGCCAGCGCCAGTCGTCCTGGCCCATGTTGCCGAGCGAGGCCGAGATGCCGCCCTGGGCCGCCACGGTGTGGCTGCGGGTCGGGAACACCTTTGTGATGCAGGCGGTCTTGAGGCCGGCTTGCGCGGCGCCCAGCGCGGCGCGGAGGCCCGAGCCGCCGGCGCCCACGACGACGACGTCGAACTTGTGGTCGATGAACGTGTAGGCCGACATCAAAGGGCTCCGGTGAAGGCGATCTTCAGGATCGAGACGATCCCGGCGGCGCCGGCGAGCATGCAGAGGAACAGGTTGCCGATGACGAGGGCGGCCTTCGGGGCGAACGCCACGACATAGTCCTCGATGACCACCTGGATGGCGTTCTTCAGGTGCACCAGCAGCGCGATGAAGAGCAGCGACAGCAGGACGGCGTTGATCGGGATCGCCACCCAGGCGGCGACCGTGTCGAAGTCGCTGCCGGCCAGGCGGATGCCGGCGAAAGCGCCCCACAGGAACAGCGGGATCAGGGCCAGGCCCGAGACGCGCTCGGCGATGAAGTGGCCCACGCCGTGGTGCGACGCGCCCAGGCCGCGAGCGCGCGACAGCGGGGTGCGGAATTGGCTGTTGGAGGTGCTCATGGTCAGATCGCTCCGGTGGCGAAGGCGATGATCCAGGTGACGACGGCGGCGACGATCGCGAAGGCGATCACGGCCAGGCCCGTGGCGTCGGCGGTCTTGGGGTTGAAGCCCTTGCCCAGGTCCCAGAAGCTCTGACGAACGATGTAGGCGACGTTGTAGAAGACCGCGACCGTGATGCCGAACAGCACCAGCTTGCCCAGCAGCGAGCCCAGCACGCCGGTGTAGCAGGCGTAGTGCTCGGGACCCGAGGCCAGGGCCAGGGCCCAGCCGGCCAGCAGCAGGACGCCGACATAGAGGGCGAACAGGCTGGCGCGGTGCAGGATCGAGCACGCCATGGTGATGTGCCAGCGCCAGACCTGGAGGTGCGGCGACAGCGGACGCTCAGGGAGCCCCCGGCTCGTCTCGGTCATTTTTACGTCCAACCTGTGGATTTGTGCGTTGCGGGACGCTTTTAAGCGCGAGCGCCGGGGTGTCAACGAAACGGCCGTTACTTGAGATACGTTCGCATTTCACTCGTCAGGGGAATGAAGGAACCTCTCTAGCCAAGCTTGCGTTATCGCAGGCTATTGTGGGGGACGACGTTGCGACGATGACCGGGCCGATCGACTTCGCGGCGGTGTTCGATCGTCTGCCGACCCCCTACATGATGCTCGACCGCGATCTGCGGTACGTGGCCGCCAACCAGTCCTATCTGGACACCCTGGGCCGCGCCTGGGACGAGATCGCCGGCGCCTATGTCTTCGACGCCTTCCCCAGCGAGGGCGAGTCGCGCGAACGGCTGGAGGCGTCGTTCCTCCGCGCCCGCGACGGCGGCAAGCCCGACCACCTGCCGCTGATCCCCTACGCCATCGAGCGGCCGGCCCATCTGGGCGGCGGCTTCGAGGACCGGATCTGGAGCGCCACCAACACCCCGATTCCCTGCCCCGACGGCAAGACCGCCTACATTGTCCAGCACACTCAGGACGTCACCGCCATTCAGAGGCTGAAGGAGGTCGCCTTCGGCCGGGGCGAGATGGCGATGCTGCAGGACGACGTTCTGCTGCGGGCCGGAGCCGCCGGCGCCCAGAACGAAGACCTGCGGCGTCTCTTCATGCAGGCGCCCAGCTTCATGGCCGTGCTGCGGGGGCCAGAACACCGGTTCGACCTGGTCAACAACGCCTATAGCCAGCTGATCGGCTGGCGCGACGTGGTCGGCCTGCCCCTGCGCGAGGCCCTGCCCGAGGTCGTCGAGCAGGGCTTCGTGACCTTGCTCGACCGGGTGACCGCCAGCGCCGAGGCCTTCGTCGGCCGCGAGATCAAGGTCGCGCTGCAACGCACGCCGGACGGGCCGCTGGAGGACCGCTTCCTCGACTTCATCTACCAGCCGATCATCGAGCCGGACGGATCGGTCTCCGGCGTGCTGGTCGAGGGCTCGGACGTCACCGACAAGGTGCTGGCCGGCGAGCAGCAGCGGCTGCTGCTCGACGAGCTGAACCATCGCGTGAAGAACACCCTGGCCACGGTCCAGGCCATCGCCCGCCAGACCCTGCGCGGCGCCCTGACGCCCGAAGCCTTCGCCCGCGCCTTCGAGGCCCGGCTGCTGGCCCTGTCGCAGACCCACAACGCCCTGACCGACAGCCAATGGGCAGGCGCGGGCCTGCGGCAGATTCTCGGGCAGGAACTGGCGCCCTACGACCCGGCCCGCATCGTCATGGACGGCCCCGACCTTAACCTGCCCGCCCGGGTGGCCCTGTCGCTGGGCATGGTGTTCCACGAACTGGCCACCAACGCCGCCAAGTATGGGGCGCTGAGCAGCGAGAGCGGCCGCCTGCTGCTGACCTGGCGCGTCGACGCGCCGGGCATGCTGAGCTTCGAATGGCGCGAAGCCGGCGGCCCTGGGGTGACCGTCCCCAGCCGTCGGGGCTTCGGCTCGCGCCTGATCGAACGCAGCATCGGCGGCGAGCTGCGCGGCCAGGTGGCCATCGACTACGAGCCGACAGGGCTGGCCTGCCGGTTCACGGTGTCGCTGGACCGGGTGTTCTGAAGAGGCCCTGCGTCCTTCGAGGCCCGCTGCGCGGGCGCCTCAGGACGAGGAATTCAATGCAAGGAGATCCTCATCCTGAGGTGCGAGCCGCAGGCGAGCCTTGAGGGACGCAGGGAGCTCAGTCCCGCACCCGCCCCACATAGTCCGCCGAACGCATCTCCTGCAGGCGCGACACGGTCCGCTCGAACTCGAACGAGCCGTCGCCGGCCGGATAAAGCGCCTCGGGCTCGCCGGCGGCCAGGGCCACCAGCTTGGCGTCGGCCTCGTAGAGGGCGTCGATCAAGGTGTTGAAGCGTTTGGCTGCGTCGCGCTTCTCGGGGACCAGCAGCGGAATATGTTCCAGGAAGATGGTGTGGAAGCGCTCGGCCAGGGCCAGATAATCCTGCGGTCCCAGCGCCTGCTGGCACAGGCTGGCGAACGAGCTGCGCACCAGGCCGCCGGCGGCGCGCGGCAGGCGCAGTTTCCGCCCCATCACCTCCAGCGTCGCGCCGGTCTCCTCGGCGCCGTCCAGCATGTCGGCCCACAGCGTGTCGAACTCGGCCTCGGTGGTCTTGTCGACCGGCGAGAGCCAGGTGCGGCCAGCCCGCAGGCGGTCCAGGCGGAAGTCCACCGGCCCGCGCACGGCCACCACCTCCATCTTCTCCTTCAGCATGGCGATGAAGGGCGTGAAGAGCTGGCGGTTGAGGCCGTCCTTGTAGAGGTCGTCGGGCGGACGGTTGGAGGTGGCCACCAGCGTGACCCCTTCTGCGAACAGCGCCTCGAACAGCCGGCCCAGGATCATGGCGTCGGCGATGTCGGTGACCTGCAGTTCGTCGAAGCACAGCAGGCGGGCTTCGCCGGCGATCAGTTCTGCCGTCGGCGCGATCGGATCGTCGCCCTTGTGACGTCCAAAGCGGGCTTTGCGCTCGGAAGCATCGCCCTTTCGCCAGGCGTCGATGTGGGCGTGCACCTCGGCCATGAACACATGGAAGTGGACGCGCCGCTTTCGGTGCACCGGGGCGCTGTCGAAGAACAGGTCCATGACCATCGACTTGCCGCGCCCGACCGGCCCCCAGATGTAGAGCCCGCGCTGGCTCTTGGGCTTGCGGCCGAAGAACGAGAAGCTGGGCTCGCCGGCGCTGTCGAGATCGGATTCCAGGCGGGCCAGGGCGTCGATGGCGGCGGCCTGGGCGACGTCGGGACGGATCTCGCCGGCGGCGAGACGCTCCCGATAGGCGGTGCGTACGGACTGGGGCATCGGGGATGCGGGTTAGCGCGTGAAGGGCGGCGGGGGAACCCTCTCCCTGAAGGCAGAGGTGCTGGCGAAGCCGACGCAGAGGGGTGTGGAGCGATGATCGGCAGGTTCAGCGGCAGCTGAAAACGGCCCCCTCCGGCGCTTCGCGCCACCTCCCCCAGAGGGGGAGGATCAAAAAAAGCCCCGGCCTTTCGGGCCGGGGCTCTTTTGAAACTCAAGCGTCGGGCGATCAGGCGACCCGGCGAACCTTCTTGACCTTGGCCATCGCCCGGTCGCGGCGCAGGCGCGACAGGTGGTCGATGAACAGCACGCCTTCCAGGTGGTCCATCTCGTGCTGGATGCAGACGGCGAACAGGCCCTCGGCCTCCTCGACGACCTGCTCGCCCTGATAGTTCAGGTAACGCACCTTGATGCGGGCCGGACGCTCGACGGCGTCGAAATATTCCGGCACCGAAAGGCAGCCCTCTTCGTAGACGAACAGCTCTTCGGAGGGATCGAACAGCTCGGGATTGACGAAGTAGCGCGGCGCCGGCTCCTCGCCCTCGCGGGCCAGGTCCATGACGATGATGCGCACGGGCTCGCCGATCTGCACCGCGGCCAGGCCGATGCCGGGCGCGTCGTACATGGTCTCCAGCATGTCGTCCATCAGGGCGCGCACCTCGTCGGTGACGGCCTCGACGGGCGTGGAGATCTTCTTCAGCGTCGCCAGGTCGGCGGCGTTATCGATGGTGAGGATGCGACGGATGGCCATAACGAAACTCAGGTAGGCGTCCCGTTTCCGAGGGTCAAGGCGGGGGATTGTCCCACCCCGTCATCAGTTTGCGCCCCGGGAGCCGTAATTTCCAGCTTGGTGACCGGCCGGACGGCGGTGTCGACCCCGGCCAGCTCCTCGATGCCCTTGCCGCCGTGCTCGACCTTCAGCTTCTCGAACTCGCGGGCCTTGGGCAGCACCCGGCTCTCCAGCGAGCCGACGAAGGCGTTGTACTTGTCGACGGCGGCCGACAGCGAGCGGCCCATGCCGGCCACGTGGCCGCCCATGTCGGCCACCCGCTTGTAGAGCTCGCGGCCCAGGGCGGCGACCTCGACGGCGTTCTTGGCCTGCTCCTCGACGCGCCAGCCGTAGGACACCGCCTTGCAGAGGGCGAAGAGGGTCGAGGGGGTGGCGATGATCACCCGCTTCTCCATCGCCTCGGTCATCAGCTCGGGCGCACGTTCCAGGGCGGCGGCCAGGATGCCGTCGCCGGGCACGAACATCGCCACGAAATCGGGCGAGACCTCCAGCGCGTCCCAATAGGCCTTGGCCGACAGCGACTGGATGTGGGCGCGCAAGGACGCGGCGTGGCGCAGATAGGCCGCCTCGCGGGTGACGTCGTCGGGCGCGTCCTGGGCTTCGAGATAGGCGGTCAGCGAGCACTTGGCGTCGATGACGAAGGCGGCGTTGCGCGGCATGCGCACCACCACGTCGGGGCGGACGCGGCCGCCGTCCAGCTGCACCTGCTCGGTGAAGTCGACGCCATGCTTGAGGCCAGCCATCTCCAGCACGTTGCGCAGCATCTGCTCGCCCCAGCGGCCCTGCACGCCGGCCCCGCGGCGCAGGGCGGCCGACAGCTTGCGGGCCTCGGCCTGGGTGGCGGTCGAGGCCTCCATCAGGGCGGCGATCTGGGCTTTCAGGCCGCCGGTCTCCTCGGCGCGCACCTTCTCGACGGCGGTGACCTGAGCCTCGAACTTGGCGAGCGTCTCGGCCACCGGCTTGAGCTGGGCCTCCAGACGGGCGTGGGTCAGCTGGTCGCGGCTCTTGGCGTTCTCGTCGGCCCGCTTGATCAGTTGCTCGGCCACGGCATGGGCGCTCTTTTCGGCCTGGGCGCGAATCAGCTCGATCTGGGTCGCCGACTGCTCTTCCAGGTGCCGATGCTTCTCCAGCGCCTGCTCCAGCTGTGCGGAGAGCCGCCACACCTCCTGCTCGGCGCCGGCCGCCTTGCGCTGGGCCATGATCGCCCAGACCACCGCGCCGGCGGCGGCGAGCAGAAACACCAGGGCGAGGATCAGGTAGGGGTCGACGGCGTCGTTCATGCTCCGTTCTTAGCCGGAGTCGACGGCCAGAGGAAGGCGGCCTGCGCGCCGCTACGCTAGTCCGCGAGGCGCCAGCCCTCCAGCGGGACCACGGTGGCGCAGGCCGGGCCGCCGTCCCTGGCGCGGCCGGGCAGCAGGACCTCAAGCACCGCGCCCTCCAGGGCCAGCGCCAGCAGCTCGGCCGGGAGGGTGTGGATGTCGATCTTGGCGCGCCGCGTCCAGGTCGAGCCATAATCGCCCGCCGAGGTTCCGATGGCGATATAGACGAACCGCCGGGTGGGGCCTTCGCTGCGGACGAACTCGCCCAGGAACCGGGGACCGGGCGCGACGCTCAACGGCACGTCGAAGGCCAGCGGCCCGTCACCAGAGACCACCGGCCCCACGGGGTGGTTCTTCTTGTCCTGCAGGCTGTAAGTCACGCCAGGAACCGGATCCTGGATGCGCAGCCTCAGCGTGATCGGCCGACCGGTCATGGCGCTCCTCCCAGGAGGAAATCGTAGCCGCCCCCGCGCCCAGGCGAAACAGCCGTCTGGAGCCTAAGGCCCGCAGGTCCAGCGACCCGGCAGGGTCAGGCTGGCGCCGTCGGCGCGCATGTAGGTCAGGGTCGCCGGGCGCGGCGGAGACTCGCCGCCGCCTATGGCCGGCCCGGTCAGGGCGATGCGGATGGTCTTGCCCTGGCCGCTGAAGGTCGCGCCGCCCGTCATGCCGTCGAAGCCGCCGGGCGCGGCGATCCGTTCCACATAGTCGCCGACCTTGACCAGGCCCTGGGCGGGCTCGCGCGAGCCGACATTTCCCTTAGCCAGCAGCAGCGAGCCCTGCTCTGCCGAGAACCCGCAGGCTAGTTCGCCCGCCAGCGGCTGGCCCTTGAGATCGCCTTCCGACAGGGGCGACAGCCGGATTTCGGAGCCGTCGCCGCCCACCGTGCGCGGCTCGACCGGCGGTCCGACCTCGGGCGGCGGGGTCAGGGTGGTCGGCGGCGCGTCGGGCGATGGCGCGGAGGCCGCCTGGTTCGAGGCGTCCTTGGGCTTGGGATCCGAGCAGCCGGCCAGGGCCAGCGTCGCCAGGGCGGCCGCGCCGAAAAGGAAAAGGGGCCGGGATCGGGGCATGGCGGTACTCCTCGCACTCGGCAGGAAGTACGCCCCGGATCCCGGACGGGTTCCTCCCCGCCTACCTGGCGTAGCGGGCGGCGACCGGCTCGTAGCGGTCCCATACCTGCCTGTCGGCCAGCGAGCGCAGCAGCTTGAGGTATTCGGCGTGCGACCAGGCCAGCGGCGTGGCCGAGTCCGTGCCTTCGCCGGTCACGTAGGGGTGGCGGGTCTTGGCGCCGACGCCGTCCCACACCTGCTCGGGGATCAGCAGGCCGTCATTGGCGAACAGCTCGATGCCCTTGACGTAGCGGGCGCGGATAGCGTCGATCTGACCCTTGCCGACCTTGCCCTTTTCAGCGGCCAGGGCCAGCTCGTAGTGGCCGCGCTCGCCGGTGAAGATCGGCCACACCCGGCCGCGCTGGCCGGGCGACATCTCCCCGCCCTCGCCGTAGTTGGCGCCGGTCCTGGCGTCCTCGCCATAGCCGTCGACGTCGTAGCGCCGCCAGCCGGGGAAGCTGCCCTTCACGCCCGGGAAGCTGAAGTCGTAGCGCACGCGGTACATGTCCTCGCGGGCCGTGTCGTCCAGCTCGGGCAGGCTGCCGACGATGCGGCTGTCGTCGGCCCGGCGCACGCCGTAGCGGACGAGTTCCAGGAACCCGCCGTCCACGACCTCGTCCTCGGGCGGGGCGATCTGGCCGTTGGCGGCCCCGATCGGGGCCTTGTCGTTGGGGTCTTCGTTCTTGTTCAGGCGCATGAAGTAGCTGCCGTCGCCGAACTTGCCGCCGGTGGTGAACATCCGCGCCTCGATCTTGGCCGAATAGGCGTCGGCGGCGGCGCGATAGCGGTCGCCCGACTTGGCATCGCCGGCCAGGTCGGCGATCTCGCCGGCCGTGACCAGGCCCGCGATCACCGCGGCCGTGGTCGAGGGCGAGTGGCCGGCCTGCTCCTCCCAGCGCTCCTGCTGGGTGAAGGGCGGGACGATCGTCTCCTTGTTCCAGCCGATATTGACCTTGCCGCCGTCGACCAGGAAGTCGGCGGCCGGCTTGATCATGCGGGCGTAATAGGCAGCAAGGTCAGGCTCGCTCAGCCAGCCCAGCTTCCACAGCTTCCAGCCCAGCATGATCGGCATGGCCGTCTGGTCGAGCTGGACGCCGACCCACTCGGGCGTGCCGTCCACCTCCGACTTCTGCAGGAACCAGCCGCCAGCGCCCTTGTTGCCCGGGGTCTTCTCGCCGACCTGCACGGTGGGCAGGTAGTGGAAAGCCGCCAGCGGCGTCTCCATGTCGCCCAGGGCCGCGAGGGCCATGGCGCACTGGTAGAAGTCGCGCGGCCAGACGGCCTTGTAGCCGGTCGAGGGCTTGGCGGCGTCCACCGTGTCGCCCCACGGGTTGGACAGCGAGGCGATCAGGGCGCCGGCATGGGTGCGGTCTTCCTGCACCTTCAGCATCAGGGCGCTGGCATAGGCCAGCTTGCCGCCGTCGGCGCTCTGGGCGGCCACTCGCGGCAGCTCGGTCAGCGAGGCGATGTAGTCGCTCCAGCCGACGCGCTCGCCCTCGCCGTTGTAGCGGGCCAGCACCTCGTCATAGCCGGTCTTCAGGCTGTCCATGGCCGTCTGGGCCGAGGCGCCCGGATCGGCGCCGAAGCCGATGGCGAAATCGTAGGTGGCGCTGCCCGAACCCTGCGTCGGCAGCTGGGCGGCCAGCACGATCGCGCCCTTGGCTTCCGAACCGCCGGCCAGCACGCCGTCGTCGCCGAGGATCTTCAGGGCGTCGTTGCCTTCCAGCCTGGCGGCGGCGGCCTTGGCGAAGGGGCGGTCGCCGCGCAGGGTCAGGTAGACCTTGCCCTCGCCGGCCGTCAGGGCCTGGGCGCCGGCCGAGCCGACGTCATTTCCGCCGGTGTTGGCCATGTGCGGCTCCAGCACCAGGAACGGCGTCACCGGGCCCTTCAGCGCCTTGATGGTCACCCGCAGGAACAGGGCGTGGCGGTCGGGATCGGTGAAGATCCGCTTCTCGATGACGAAGCGGCCGGCCTTGTCGGTCGTGGTGATCTTGTAGGCCGGCGACAGCGGGCGGCCCTTTTTGTCCGTGTACAGATATTCCGTTCTGGCGGTCGTATCGCGGCCCTCGACGGCGACGCCGTCGGCGGTCTTCACGGCGATCCGCATCTGCTTGATCTGGGCCTCGTGGATCAGGCCGTACATGGTTTCGGTCAGCACGCCGTCGGCGACCGAGAACCACACCTTCGACACCGCGCCGGTGGGGCCGCCGTCCCTGTAGGCGCCATCGACATAGGCCTCGTACGAGGCGCCGACGGCGGTCTTGGCCGAATAGGCCCAGGTGGTCGCCGGTTCGGCGGCGCAGGCGGCCGAGGCGCCGGTGAGGGCCGAGGCGGCCAGGATCAGGGTCTTGAGGGTGCGCATGAGGGACCTCACGAAGCAGACTTGGCCAGCCGCTTGGGCTCGCCCGGGTCGTTGACGGCGAAGACGGAAACCGCGGCGATCAGGAACGAGGCCGCGCCCAGCACGAGCGCATAGATCGCCTGGCCGCCGAAGAAGGTCTTGAGCAGCAGGCCCAGCACCGTGGCGGCCAAGAGCTGCGGGATGACGATGAAGAAATTGAAGATGCCCATGTAGACGCCCATCTTCCGCCCCGGCACCGAGCCCGACAGGATCGAGTAGGGCGACGACAGGATCGAGCTCCAGGCGAAGCCGACGCCGACCATGCCGATCACCAGCAGCTTCGGATCGCGGATCACGAGGAACGACAGCAGGCCAAGCCCGCCCAGAACAAGGCACAGGGCGTGGGCCACACGGCGGCTGAAGGCCCGCGCGATCACCGGGATCAGCAGCGCCGCCAGGGCCGCCACGCCATTATAGACGCCGAACAGCACGCCCACCCAGTCGGCCCCGGCGTTGTAGGCGGCCGAGGCCGCATTGGCCGCGCCGTAGTGGAAGGCGGCCACGGCCGGGGTGGTGTAGATCCACATGGCGAAGAGGCCGAACCACGAGAAAAACTGCACCACCGCCAGCTGCTTCATGGTGGCGGGCATGGCGAAGAGGTCCTCGACCACTTCGGAAAAGCCGTTGGCCGCGCGCCCCGCCCGCTTCAGCTGGCCGGCGACCAGCTGCGCTAGGCCGAAGCCGGCGACCAGGGCGGCCAGGACGTAGAGCTCCTTCTCCAGCTTGGCGGCATAGACGCCCGCCGCGACGGCGAGGCCGGCGATCGTCCAGATCGCGCCGCCGGTCAGATAAGCGGCGACAGCGCGCCCGGAACCGGCTTCGACCGCCACGGCCTCGCCCTTGGCCCCAGCCTCGGCGGCTTCGAAGGCGGCCATCTGTTCGGGCGAATATTCGCGGGTGGAGAAGACCGTCCACAGCACCGAGGCCAGCAGCGCCGCGCCCCCGACATAGAAGGCGATGCGCACCGACGGCGGGATCTGGCCGGCTGGGGCGGTGTTGGCCACGTCCAGCCAGTTGGTCAGGATCCACGGCAGGCACGAGGCAAGCACCGCCCCGATCCCGATGAAGAAGCTCTGCATGGCGTAACCGGTCGCGCGCTGCTCGTCGGGCAGGTTGTCGCCGACGAAGGCCCGGAACGGCTCCATGGTGATGTTGATAGAGGCGTCCATGATCCACAGCGCCGAGGCCGCCATCCACAGGGTCGGCGAATTGGGCATCAGGATCAGGGCGGCCGTGGTCAGGATCGCGCCCCAGAAGAAGTAGGGTCGCCGACGCCCCAGCCGGCCCCAGGTCTTGTCGGACAGGTGGCCGATGATCGGCTGCACCAGGAGGCCCGTGGCCGGCGCGGCGATCCAAAGAATGGCCAGGTGGTCGATCTCGACGCCGAGGGTCTGGAAGATGCGGCTGGTGTTGGCGTTCTGCAGGCCAAAGCCGATCTGGATCCCGAAGAACCCGAAGCACATGTTCCAGATCTGGAAGAGGCTCAGCCTGGCTTTGATCATCGCTTCCCCGCCTTGACGCCGCCGGTTGGCCCGGCCGCTTGCGCAAATATTTGCAATGCGCTTTGCGAGGCGCATTTGCGCATGGGGCGACGGGGGATGCAATGAGGAAGTGGGCATTTTGGCCCGCCCATCGGGTCATATGGACGACAAACCGAACATCCATGGCCCCGCACCCCGCGATGCCACCGCCTTCGGCCAATCTATGTCGCAGCAATAATTCTCATAAATTTGCATCACCAGAATCGCCTCCCCGGTCCTTGCGCCCAGGGTCCATGGTTCAGCCGCGAAGCCCCACCAGCCATCCATGTCTGAGCGGCGGCGCGATGGATCCTGGGCGCAAGCCCCAGGAAGGCGACCTGAGGGAAACCAAGCGCCCAACGGGAAACTCGTCCCCTTGCACCTCGCCCCATCACGTAACATATATGATTACATGAAACGGAACAGCCGCCTCTCCGTCGCCCTGCACGTGCTGCTGCACATGGCCGAACAGGCCGACAAGGCCCTGACTTCGGACGTCCTGGCCTCGTGGGCCGCGACCAATCCGGTGGTCATCCGCCGCACCTTCGCGGGCCTGCGCGATGCCGGCATCGTGGGCTCGACCAAGGGCCACGGCGGCGGCTGGACCCTGCTGAGGCCGCTGGACGCCGTCACCCTGGCCGACATCCAGGCGGCGCTGGACGAACCGCTGCTGGCGCTGGGCAAGGCCGAGGAAAGCCCCGGCTGCATGGTCGAGCGGGCGGTCAACGCCGCCCTGGACGACGCCGTGGCCGAAGCGCGCCGCCTGCTGGACGAGTGCCTCTCCAGGATCACCCTGGCGGACCTGGCCGCCCAGATCGGCCCGCGCCGCGTCGTGCTGCAGGCGGCCGGCTGCAAGGATCCCCATCATGAGTCATGACGTCATCGTCGTCGGCGGCAGCTTCGCTGGCTTGTCCGCCGCCATGCAGCTGGCCCGCGCCCGCCGCGACGTGCTGGTGGTCGACGCCGGCCTGCCGCGCAACCGCTTCGCCGACGCCTCGCACGGCTTCCTCGGCCAGGACGGCAAGGCGCCGTTCGACATCCTGCGCGAGGCCCGCCGCCAGCTGGCCGGCTACCCCACCGTCGCGTTCGTCGAGGGCGAGGCGCGCGACGCCGGGACGGACAGCGACGGTTTCGCCGTGGCGCTGGGCGATGGCCGCACCCTGCGGAGCAAGCGCCTGGTGCTGGCCACCGGCGTCGCAGACCAGCTGCCCGAGATACCGGGCCTGAAACCCCGCTGGGGCGCGACCGTGCTGCACTGCCCCTACTGCCACGGCTACGAGGCCCGCGACCGCAGGTTGGGCGTGCTGGCCAGCGGCGCGATGGATCTGCACAAGGCCCTGATGATCCCCGACTGGGGCCCCACCACCCTGTTCAGCCAGGGCCTGCCGATCGACGCCGACATACGAGGCCAGCTGGCCGCGCGCGGCGTGGCGATCGAGGAGGTTCCGGTGGTCGAGCTGCTGGGCGACGAGCCGGACCTGTCGGGCGCGCGCCTCGCCGATGGCCGCATCGTGGCCATCGAGGCGATCTTCGCCTCGCCCACCGTGCGCATGGCCAGCCCCCTGGCCGAGCGCCTGGGCTGCGCGCTGGAGGACGGCCCGCTGGGACCGATGATCAGCGTCGACGACTGGAAGGCCACCAGCGTGCCGGGCGTCTTCGCCGCCGGCGACGCCGCGCGGGCCAACCACAACGCCACCCTGGCCTCGGCCGACGGCGTGCTGGCGGGCGTGGGCGCCCATCGGTCGCTGGTGTTCGGGTGATCCCCTACCCGTAAAAACCCCCGCGGAAGCGGGGATTTTACGGGGGAGAGACCTAGCGCTTCCCGAGCGCCACGAACCGGATCGCCTGGCCGCCGCCGGGAGCCAGTTTCAGCTCCAGCACATCGGCCGCCGTGACCTCGCGGGCCTCGATGACGATGTCCTGCGGGGCGGTCTTCCAGTCGGCCGCCTCACCGTCGCGATAGATCTCGGCGCGGTACTTGCGGCCCGGATCCAGGAACGACAGAGGCGCCGAAAGCACCCGGCCCTGCTCGTCGCTGATCGCGCCCAGGTACCAGTCGTCGCTCTTGCGGTCCTTGCGGGCGATGGTGACGAAGTCGCCGATCTCGCCGTTGACGACCTTGGTGTCGGCCCAGTCGACAGGCACGTCCTCGATGAACTTGAACGGCTTGGGATTGGCCTCGTAGTTCTCGAGCAGGTCGGCGGCCATCTGGATCGGGCTGTAGATCACCACGTACAGCGCCAGTTGCTTGGCCCAGGTGGTGGCCACGCCGTCGGGGGCCTTGGTCTTCATGCCGAAGATGCCCGGCGTATAGTCCATCGGTCCGGCCAGCAGGCGGGTGAAGACGAGGTTGGCCTCGTGCTCGGGCGGATTGCCCGGCTGGCCCCAGGCGCTGAACTCCATGCCCCGCGCGCCCTCGCGGCTGATCCAGTTGGGATAGGTGCGGCGCAGGCCCGTGTCCTTGATCGGCTCGTGGGCGTTGATGGCGATCTGGCGCCTGGCGGCCGCCTCGAGCACCCGCAGGTGATGCCGCGCCATCGGCTGGCTCTCATGCCAGGCGAAATGGGTCTTGCCGTCCGCACCCAGCACCTGGGCGCCGCCGGCGTCGGCCACATATCCGGTCTTCACGGCCGGCACGCCCACCGACTTGTAGAGATCGAAGGCGGCCTCCATCTGGCGCTCGTAGACGACGGTGTTGCCGGCCGTCTCGTGGTGGCCGATCAGGACGACGCCCTTCTTGCGGGCGTAGTCGGTCAGCTTCGCAAGATCGAAGTCGGGATAGGACTGCGTGAAGCTGAACTCCGAGCCGTCGGCGAACCAGGCGCCGTCCCAGCCCTTGTTCCAGCCCTCGACCAGCACCCCGCCCAGGCCGTGTTTCGCGGCGAAGTCGATGTGGCGCATGACGTTGTTATTGGTCGCGCCGTGCTTGGGACCCGAGCCCCAGGTCTTGTGGTCCAGATGCATCTCCCACCAGACGCCGACATATTTCATCGGCTTGATCCACGAGACGTCGCCCAGCCTGTTGGGCTCGTTGAGATTCAGGATCAGGCTGGAGGTCACCAGGCCGCCGGCGCTGTCGGCGATCTGCAGGGTGCGCCAGGGCGTCGGGAACGGCAGGGCGCGCTCGACCTTGGCCTCGCCGATCCCCGGCGTCAGGCTGGCGCGGAAGCGGCGATCCTGAGCGCGGGCCAGGTTCATGCCGGCGTAATCCACGAGCGAGGCCTCGTGGATCGAGACGTGCAAACCATCCTTGGTGCGCAGGGTCATCGGCGTCTGGGCGACGCTGACCTCTTCGACCGGCGTGGTGTTGTAGAGATATTCCTCGCGGTTCCACTCATAGGCCGGGATCCACCAGGCCGTGGCCTCGTCGACCAGGGAAAACTCGGTCAGTTCCTCGCCGATGCGGGCGGCCTGCAGGTTCGGCTGCTCTGGGAACTCGTAGCGGAAGCCCAGGCCGTCGTCATAGAGCCGGAACACCACGTCCAGGCGGCGGTGCAGCGGGGTCTTCTCGACCAGGCTCACGCGCAACTCGTTGAAGCGGTTGCGCACGCTCTTGCGCTCGCCCCAGGGCAGGTCCCAGGTCTCGTCGACGCTGCGGGTCTGCTGGTCCGCAACCTCGAAATTGCGCTGCAGCTTGGGGGCGTCGACCAGGATGAAACCCAGCTTCGACGGGGCCACCACCGGCCGCCCCAGGCGGCTGACCGAATAGATTGGCTGGCCGTCGTTGTCGGTGGTCACCGTCACGCTCAGCACCTTGTCGGGCGAGGCCGCGGTCGCCGTGACGGCCGCGAGCGCGGGCGAAGCCGCCAGGGCCAGGACGGCCACGGCGAGAAGGCGCAGGATCATGCTTGAACTCCCCAAATCCTCGCCTCGCCGCACTTGCCAAGCGCGACGGGCGATGTGTTAAACAGGTCAGTGAAAAATTTTGCGGCAAGTTTTGCATCAGCAATCCTTGGCGCCAGAGCCGACGGGGACGGGACACCGTGAGCAAGGGGGCGACGCGTCTGGAAGACCTGGCCAGGATGGCCGGCGTCTCGATCTCCACCGCCTCGCGGGCGCTGAACGACAGCCCCGCCGTCAACCAGCGCACCAAGCAGCTGATCTGGAAGCTGGCGCGGGAGATGGACTATCCGTTCCGCCGCTACATGCCCGCCGGGCCGATCGGCGCCGAGGGCACGATCGCCATCGTCGTGCCGCGTCCCCAGCACCGCGAGGGCCGGCTGTCGGACCCGTTCTTCCTCGAACTGTTCGCCGGCGTCGGCGAGGCCGCGCGCGAGCGTGGCTGCGATATCCTGGTCAGCCACGTGGCCCCGGGCAGCTTCGAGGACCTGTCGGCGGCCATGACCACCAGCCGTGCCGACGGGGTGATTTTCCTCGGCCAATCCTGGCTGCACACCGCCTTCAACCGCCTGGCCGAGACCGAAGCCCGCTTCGTGGTCTGGGGCGCGCAGTTGCCCGACCAGGCCTATTGCTCTGTGGGTTCGGACAACCCCCTGGGCGCCAGGCGCGCGACGCTGCACCTGGCGCGCCTGGGCCGCAAGCGCATCGTCTTCCTGGGCGACACCGAGGCGCCCGAGGCCATGCAGCGCCACCGCGGCTATCTCGACGCGGTCGAGCAGTTCGGCCTGGGCGTCGATCCCGACCTGATCGTGCCGGCCCACTTCGAGGTCGAGTCGGCCGAGGCCAGCATCGACTCCCTCATTCAGCGCGGCGTGAAGTTCGACGGCGTCGTGGCCGCCTCCGACCTGATCGCCTTGGGCGCCATCAGGGCCCTGCAGCATGCGGGCCTGTCGGTCCCCGGCGACGTGTCGGTGATCGGCTACGACGACGTCCCCTTCGCCCGCTACTCCAGCCCGGCCCTGTCGACCATTTCGCAGGACACGGCCAAGGCCGGTCGGCTGATGGTGTCGAAGCTGCTGGACGCCAGCGGCCAGGGGGCCAGCCGGAGCGAGCGGGTGCCGACGGACCTGATCGTCCGGGAAAGCTGCGGGGGTTAGAAATCCCTCTTCCCCCCTGATGGGGCAAGGGTCGGGGATGGGGGTGACGCGGCGCTGGCCAAGCCAAGCGGCCTGCGTGGGTTCACCCCCACCCAACCCTCCCCCATCGAGGGGGAGGGCTTTCACGCAGCGCCCCGCTTCGCCAGCAGGCCGCCCAGCGGCGGCACCGAGCCCGGCGCGCCGAGGTTGACGCTGTCGACCACCGCCCAGCCTTCCGGCAGGTCCCAGGCCACGGCCTCGAAGCCGATGTTGAACACGCACAGCATCGCGGCCTCGCCCTCGCCGCGCTCGAACACCAGCAGCGGGGTGTTGGTGTCCACGAGGTGCATGCCGCCGGTGCGCAGCGCCGGCCACTTCGCGCGCAGGCCGATCAGCCGGCGGGCGACGTGCAGGGTCGAGGCGGGATCGGCCTCCTGGGCGTCGACCGCCAGGGGCAGGTGCTCCGGATCGACCGGCAGCCACGGCTCGACGGTGGAGAAGCCGGCGTTCACAGCCCCGGCCGTCCACGGCATCGGCGTGCGGGCCCCGTCGCGGCCCAGGGTCTGGGGCCAGTTGGCGATGGCCTCGGGGTCGACCAGGCGCTCGAACGGCACGTGGGCCTGCGGCAGGCCCAACTCCTCGCCCTGGTAGACGAAGACGTTGCCGCGCAGGGTCATCAGCAGCAGCAGGCCCATCTCGGCGAAGGCCTTGCGGTCGCGGCCGCGCGCCCAGCGCGACACCGCGCGCGGGGCGTCGTGGTTGGAGAAGGTCCAGGACGGCCAGCCCTCGCCCTCATGGCCCGGCCACGAGGTCGCGCCGAAGCGCACCAGTTCGTCCTTCAGCTCGTCGGCATAGAGGTAGAGAAAGCTGTAGGCGCTGTTCAGCCGGTCCTCGCCAGCCGTGAACAGCTTCATCTCCTCGTCGGCCCGGTCGCCGCCGATCTCGGCCACCGAGAACCGGCCTTCGTACTGGTCGGTCAGGGCTCGCAGGCGGGAGAGGAACTGCGGAATGTCCGGATGGCCCTGGTTGAAGACCTTGTCCTGAAAGTCGAACGGCCGCGTGCGCTTGCCGCCCGGCGGCAGGGGCGGATTGTCCCGCAGGGCCGGGTCGTGCATCGAGAAGTTGATGGCGTCGAAGCGGAAGCCGTCCACCCCGCGCTCCAGCCAGAAGCGGGTGATGTCGAGCAGGGCCTCCTGCACTTTCGGATTGTGCAGGTTCAGCTGCGGCTGCGAGGCCAGGAAGTTGTGCATGTAGTACTGGCCGCGCCGTGCGTCCCAGGTCCAGGCCGGACCACCGAACACCGACTGCCAGTTCGACGGCGGCGAGCCGTCGGGCTTGGCGTCGGCCCAGACGTACCAATCCGTATACGGATTATCTCGGCTTTCGCGGCTCTGGGCGAACCAGGCGTGCTCGTCGCTGGTGTGCGAGAACACCAGATCGATGATGATCTTCACGCCCAGGCGGTGGGCCTTTTCGATCAGGACGTCGAAGTCGGCCAGGGTTCCGAAGATCGGGTCGACGTCGCGATAGTCCGAAACGTCGTAGCCGAAGTCCTTCATCGGCGAGGCGAAGAACGGCGACAGCCAGATCGCCTGCACGCCCAGCGAGGCGATGTGCTCGAGACGCGCGGCGACGCCTCGCAGATCGCCCACCCCGTCGTCGTTGGAGTCGGCGTAGCTGCGCGGATAGACCTGATAGATCACCGCCCCGCGCCACCATTCGGCGCTGCTTGCGGAAACGGGATACGCGGCGGTGTTGGCCAGACTGTCGATGGTCACTGGTGCGCGCCCTCCGAGACGCAGATCTTGTAGTCGAGCGGCGCGATGGTCACGCGATAGCTGCCGGGCGCGGCGGCGGCCGGCGCGCAGGCGCCGACGGCCGAGCGCCAGGCCGCCGAGGTCGTCTCGACCTCGACCTGGGCGTCCACCGGCGCCGCGCCGGTGTTGAACAGGACCAGGACCTCGCGGCCCTGGAGGATGCGGGAGACGGCCAGCAGGCCGGGCTTGTCGCCGGCGGCGCGGATCACCTGGCGGCCGGACCGCAGAGCGGGCTCGGCGGCGCGGACCTTGGCCATGCCGGAAATGGCGCGATAGAGCGGCGCGCCGGCGTCATAGCGGTCGGCCGAGCCGCCCTTGCCGCCGATCAGCCGGTTGTCGTTGTAGACGGCGACCTTGCTGGCGAACATGTCCTCGCGGGCGTCCTTGTCGTCGCCGTCGCCGGTGAAGCCCTGCTCGTCGCCGTAGTAGAGGGTCGGGGCGCCGCGCAGGAACATCAGCATGGCGTGGGCCAGCACGTTGCGCTGGACCAGCTCTGCATCGGACGCTTCCGGATGGCCGGCCAGCAGCCGGCGGCCGAAGCGCCCCATGTCGTGGTTGCCCAGGAAGGTCGGGATCTGCGGCCCCGCCGCCTCGCCGCCGCGATAGAGCGCGTCGGCGGCATAGAGCCGGGCGAAGCGATCGGTCCCGGCCTTGCCCGCGACGGTCTCGGTCGCCGCCTGCTGGAAGGCGAAGTCCAGCGCGGCCGGAAAGCCGTCGACCACGGTCGAGCGGGCCAGGGCCACCGGATCGGGATCGGCGATCTCGGCGAAGATGTGGAAGTTGGGGATGCCGCGCTTTGCAGCCCGCTCCCGCATGGCCGGCACGAAGGCCCGCCAGAACTGCGGGTTCACATGCCGGGCAGTGTCGACGCGAAAGCCGTCGATCCCGAAATCGTCGATCCACTTACCATAGATGTCGATGAAGCCGGCCACCACGCGCGGATGCTCGGTATAGAGGTCGTCGAGCCCGGCGAAGTCGCCATAGAGCGAGCTCTCGCCGACGAAATCGCTCTCGCCGCGGTTATGATAGTAGATGGGATCGTTCAGCCAGTCGGGCTTCTTGATCCCGGCCTCGGCGGCCGGGACATAGGGCGTGTAGGCGAAGTCCGGCCGGTTCAGCTTTGCGAAATTGCCTTCCGAGCCGTCGTCATCGCCCGCGAAGCCGGCGTTGATCGCCGCGCCCGACACGCCGCCTCGGCGCGAGACCGGATAGTCGGCCTTGCTCCGGTATTCGCAGCGCCGGCCCTCGCACTCCCTCAGCTTGATGACGTCGGCGGTGTGGTTGATGACGATGTCGAGATAGACCTTCATCCCCCGCGCATGGGCGGCGTCGACCAGGGCCTTGAAGTCGGCCTTGGTTCCCAGATGCGGGTCGACGTCGGTGAAGTCGGTGATCCAGTAGCCGTGGTAGGCGGCGCTTTCCTGGCCCCGGGGTCCCTGCACCGGCTTGTTGACGAAGATCGGCGCCAGCCAGATCGCCGTCGCGCCCAGACCCTGCACATAGTCGAGCTTGCCCGTCAGGCCCTTGAAGTCGCCGCCGTGGAAGAACCCCTTGTCGGCAGGGTCATAGCCGGTGGCCAGGCGATCGCCCGAGTGGCCGCCGCGATCGTTGGAAGGATCGCCGTTGGCGAAGCGGTCGGCCAGCACGAAATAGATCACCTCGTCCTGCGGAAGCCGGTCGCGAAAGGCCTGCGACGAGGGCGCCGAAAGGGCCGGAGAGGCCGCCAGGGTCATGCCGGCGCAGCCGAGCGCGGCCGCCAGCCGCCCCCACCGATTGCGGGTGTCCATCCCCTGCCCCTCCATCCCTAGCGTCGCGATCCTGAACGATGCGTCGCCCAGGTCAATTTTGCATAGATTTGCAAAGCCGTTTGCAGCCTGTCAATCCATTCGCCTCGCGAGCAGCGCCGGGAACCGGGCCGCACTGTGGCGAGAAAGCCGCAAAAACCCTTTTAAACGTGGACTTCGCACGCCTCGCCGTCGCGTAACATGACAATCCATCCATTTTTCAGTTGCAAATACCGCCGGTCATTTGCAGTAATTTGCGCAACACGGCGCGGGAGAACCGCGCGGACCAACTTGCGGGAGGGAACACATGGACATCCGATTCAAGCCGCGCCGCGCGGCGCTGATGAGCGGGGCCGCCACTGGCCTGGCGCTGCTGATCGCCGCCGGAGCCGCCCAGGCCCAGGCCGCCGGCCAGACGACCGAAGACAACGCCGTCGAGGAAATCACCGTCACCGGCATCCGGGCCTCGATCGAGAACTCGATCGCACTGAAGAAAGCCTCCAGCTCGATCGTCGAGACGGTCTCGGCCGAAGACATCGGCAAGCTGCCCGACACCTCGATCGCCGAATCCCTGGCCCGCCTGCCCGGCCTGACCGCCCAGCGCCTCGACGGCCGCGCGCAGTCGATCTCGGTCCGGGGCCTGGGTCCCGATTTCAACACCGTGCTGCTGAACGGCCGCGAGCAGGTCTCGACCAGCGACAACCGCGGCGTTGAGTTCGACCAGTATCCGTCTGAAATCCTCAGCGGCGTGGTGGTCTACAAGACCCCCGACGCCAGCCTGGTGGGCCAGGGCCTGGCCGCCACGGTCGACCTGCGCACCATCCGCCCGCTCGACTACGGCAAGACGGTCATCTCGGCCAACGCCCGCTACGAGATGAACGGCGAGAAGAAGCTGAACCCCGACGCCAAGGACACCGGCCGCCGGATCAGCGCCACCTTCGTCGACCAGTTCGCCGACGACACCGTGGGCGTGGCCTTGTCGGTCTCGCACATCCAGTCGCCAACCCAGAGCCGCCGCTTCAACGCCTGGGGCTACGCCACCTTCGACGCCGACGCCGCGCCCTATGCCGGCAATCCGGCCTACACCGCAGCCGACGGCGCGCTGATCATCGGCGGCGCCAAGCCGTACAACCAGTCCAACAACCTCAAGCGCACCGGCGTCATCGGCGTGCTCGAATATAAGCCGACCGACAAGTTCCACACCGCGCTCGACCTCTACTACTCCGACTTCAAGGAGAAGCAGATCCTGCGCGGCATCGAGATCCCGCTGTTCTGGGGCGGCGCCGTGCTGCAGCCCGGCTACACGGTCACCGACGGCATCATCACGAGCGGCACGTACAGCAACGTGAAGGGCGTGATGCGCAACGACCTCAACACCCGCCACGCCAAGCTGGGCTCGGTGGGCTGGAACACGTCGTACGAATTCGACAACGGCTGGACGGCGACGGCCGACCTCTCCTACTCGCACGCCAAGCGCAAGGACGTGATCTTCGAGTCCTATTCGGGCACCGGCCCGCAGGGCGTCGGCGCCACCGACACCATGGGCTTCACCACCACGCCGGGCGGCGGCACCCTGTTCAAGTCGACGCTGGACTACACCAACGCCGCCCAGATCGTCCTGACCGACCCGCAAGGGTGGGGCGCGGGCGCGGCAGGCGGCGCCCTGACCCAGGCCGGCTTCTACAATACGCCGCAGATCAAGGACGAGCTGGAGGCCATCAAGCTGTCGGCCAAGCACGACCTGTCGTGGGGTCCGATCAGCAGCGTCGAGTTCGCCTACAACGGCAGCCTGCGCGAGAAGTCCAAGGAAGTGCACGAGAGCTTCCTGACCTTCGGCGGCCGCATCGCCCAGGGCGCTCCGACCAGCCGCGCCATCCCGACCGCGGCCCTGATCGGCGACGTCAGCCTGGGCCTGATCGGCATCGAGGGCATGCTGGCCTACGATCCGACCTACCTGCTGAACAACGGCGTCTACACCCTGATCGCCGACCAGAACCCCGCGGTTCAGACCCGCAACTGGTCGGTCCGTGAAGAGGTGCACCTGGGCTATGTGAAGTTCGGCATCGACAGCACGCTCGGCTCGATCCCGGTCAAGGGCAACGCCGGCCTGCAGGTGGTGCACACCGACCAGTTCTCGACCGGCGTGGCCGTCGATCCGAACAACGTTTCCCAACCGATGTCGACCGACGACGGCGACAAGTTCACCTACGTGCTGCCCAGCATCAACCTGACCTTCGACCTCAGCAACGAGACCCTGCTGCGGGTCGGCGCGGCCCGGACCCTGGCCCGCGCCCGGATGGACGAACTGCGCGCCAGCCAGTCGTTCACCACCAACCCGGCCTACCTGACCTCGACCAACCCCAACCAGTCGTTCTTCAGCGCCAACGGCGGCAACCCGAAGCTTCGTCCCTACATCGCCGACGGCGTCGACGTGTCTCTGGAGAAGTACTTCGGCCGCTCGGCCTACGTCTCGGTGGCCGCCTACTACAAGAAGCTGTCCAACTACGTGAACTCGAACTCGTCGAGCTACAAGGACTTCGCGGCCTTCACCTACCTGCTCTCGCCCGCCCAGCAGCAGCAACTGGGCACCACGGTCGGCCTGGTCACGGGCCCCGACAACGGCAAGGGCGGCTACATCCGCGGCGTCGAGTTCTCCACCTCGATCCAGGGCGACATCCTCTGGGAGCCCCTGCGCCACTTCGGCCTGCAGTTCAGCGCCTCGCTGACCGACAGCGAAGTGAAGCTTGAGGACGGCCAGGACCCGATCGACATGCCCGGCCTGTCGAAGAAGGTGGTCAACACCACGTTCTACTACGAGAACAACGGCTTCAACGCCCGGATCAGCAACCGTTATCGCGGCAAGTTCCTGGGCGAGGTCTCGGGCCTGTCGGCCTCGCGCATCTACCGCACGGTGGACGCCGAGTCGGTGCTCGACGCCCAGATCGGCTACGAATTCCGCGAAGGCCGCTTCGAGGGCCTGTCGCTGATGCTGCAAGCCAACAACATCACCGACGAGCCGTTCAAGACCTACGAGAACGGCGATCCCCGCCGGACCATCGACTACCAGAAGTACGGCACCACCTACATGTTCGGCCTGGCCTACAAGTTCTAAGGCCGCTTCGAAGAGCCCCGCCGGTCCACCGGCGGGGCTTTTTGCTTTCTTTGGGGAGAGAAGGACGCAGGGCCATGACGGACAACCGTATCGGCAGGATCGTCATCGTCGGCGGCGGTACGGCCGGATGGATGAGCGCGGCCATGCTGGCCCGCGCCCTTGGACCTGGCGTCGCCATCAGCCTGGTGGAGTCCGAGGCGATCGGCACGGTCGGGGTCGGCGAGGCCTCGATCCCCCAGCTGCGCAACTTCAACGCCTTCATCGGCCTCGACGAGGACGCCTTCCTGCGGGCCACGGAAGGCACGATCAAGCTGGGCATCGAATTCGTCGACTGGCTGCGCCCCGGCCACCGCTACATGCACGCCTTCGGACCCGTGGGCCGGCCGCTGGGCGTGACGCCCTTCCACCACTACTGGCTGGACGCCCGCAGGCGCGGAACGGCCGGGGACGACTTCTGGGCCTGGTCGGCCAACGCCCTGGCGGCGCGCGCGGGCCGGTTCGGCCGCGTTCCCACCAGCCCGGCCCAAGCGGGCGGGGCCGAGCCCCTGACCTGGGCTTTCCACTTCGACGCCGCCCTCTACGCCCGCCACCTGCGGACCCGCGCCGAGGCCCGGGGCGTCGCGCGCGTCGAGGGGCGCATCGTCGGCGTCGACCAGGACGGCGAGACCGGCTTCCTGCGCGCCGTGACGCTGGAAGGCGAGCGCCGTGTCGAGGGCGACCTCTTCATCGACTGCTCGGGCTTCCGGGGCCTGCTGATCCAGGAAGCCCTCGAGACCGGCTACGAGGACTGGCGCGAGTGGCTGCCGATGGACAGCGCCTGGGCCGTTCCCAGCCGCGACGAGGCTCCGCCGGTTCCCTACACCCGCGCCTGGGCCCGCGACGCCGGCTGGCAGTGGCGTATCCCGCTGCGGCACCGCACCGGCAACGGCCATGTCTTCTCCAGCGCCTGGACCGACAAGGACGCCGCCGCCCGCGTGCTGATGGATAACCTGGAAGGCGAGGCCCTGGCCGAGCCGCGCCTGCTGACCTTCGTCACCGGACGCCGCAAGCGGAGCTGGAACCGCAACGTCGTGGCCCTGGGCCTGGCCGCCGGCTTCATGGAGCCGCTGGAATCGACCAGCATTCACCTGGTGCAATCGGGCCTGGCCCGCCTGCTGGCGCTATTCCCCGACAAAGGCTTCGACCCGCTTCTGGCGGCCGAGTTCAACCGCCAGACCGCCGACGAGTACGCCCGCATCCGCGACTTCCTGGTGCTGCACTACAAGGCCACCGAGCGCGAGGACACGCCGTTCTGGGCCAGCCGGCGGACCATGGAGATCCCCGACACCCTGGCCGAGCGCATGGCGCTGTTCGCCAGCTCGGGCCGCGTGTTCAGCCGCGACGACGATCTCTTCAAGGAAAGCAGCTGGGTGCAGGTGCTGCTGGGCCAGGGCGTGACCCCCGCCGCGACGCACCCGATGACCGGCGTGGTCGCCGACGACCAGATCGACGGCTGGCTGGACGACCTGTCGCGCATCACCGCCCGCACGGCCGCCGCCCTGCCGAGCCACGCCGCGTTTCTCGGCCGCGCCGAGACCCGCCTGGCCGGCTGACCCCTTCCCCTGACTGACCCTCGCCGGAACCTGCGCCGGCGGGGGTCGATTTTTCAGGGACGCCTCAGCCGATCGGCTTCTTGGCCATCATGTCCATGATCTTCAGGATCGCCGGGCCGAGGATGACGATGAACAGCACCGGCAGGAAGAACACGATCATCGGCACGGTCAGCTTGGGCGGCAGGCTGGCCGCCTTCTTCTCGGCCGCCGACAGGCGCAGCTCGCGGTTTTCCTTGGCCATGACCCGCAGGGCCGCGCCCAGCGGCGTGCCGTAGCGCTCGGCCTGGATCATGGCCGTGGCCACCGACTTGATGCCGGGATGGTTGGTGCGCCTCGCCAGGCCCTCATAGGCCAGGCGGCGGTCGGGGAGATAGGAGAGCTCGGCGGTGAGCAGGGACAGTTCCTCGGCCAGCTCCATCGAGCTCGCGCCCACCTCGGTGCTGACCTTCTGGATCGCCGCCTCGATCGACATGCCGCTCTCGACGCAGATCAGCAGCAGGTCGAGCGCGTCGGGAAAGGCCGCGACGATCGACTCGCGGCGCTTCTGGGCGGCGTTCTCGATGTAGAGGTTGGGAGCGTAGTAGCCGATGGTCAGGGCCACGACGCACAGCGCCAACCTCTGCACCATCTGCAGGCCGAAATCGTTGATGCCGAAAAGGTAGATCGCCGCCAGAACCGCGAAGACGAACGGCATCACGAAGCGGAAGAAGTAGAAGGTCGACACCGGCTTGGGGCCGCGGAAGCCGGCCTGGGCCAGCTTGTCGACGACCTTGGGATCCTCCAGCAGCTTCGACAGCTGCAGGCGGTCGACGATGGTCTTGTAGACGCCCTCGTCGTTGTGGCGGAGGCTGGACCCGCCGCCGCCCTTCTGGGCCATGGCCGCGCGCGAACGGCGGCGCAGCTCCTCGCGGCGATTGGCCACCGACTTCAGGCGGCTTTCCAGCCCGTCGTTGCTCATCACCGGCGCGGCCAGCGTGATGATGGTGGCGAACACCACCACCGCGACGAAGGCGGTCAGCAGGTTCGAGGGATCGGTGAGCATCTGGACCATGCGCGCCTCCCTAGAACTTGAAGTTGATCATGCGGCGCATGATGAAGATGCCCGTGCCCATCCAGAACGCGGCCACCAGCAGCAGCAGGCGGCCGCGCAGGTCGGAGAACAGGGTCGCCATGTAGTCGGGGGCGATCACGGTGATCAGGATCATCACGCCCGGCGGCAGGCAGCCAATGATGAAGGCCGAGGCCACGGCTTCGGCCGACAGCGCCTTGATCTTCTCGGCCATCAGCTTGCGCGAGCGCAGCACGGTCGACAGGTTGCCCAGCGCCTCGGCCAGGTTGCCGCCGGTCTTCTGCTGGATGTTGAGCACGATCGAGAAGAACCGCACCTCGGCGGTCGGCATCCGCTCGTACAGGCGCTCCAGCGCCGTATCCAGCGGCATGCCCATGGCGATGTTCTCGGTCAGGGTGCGGAACTCGCCGGCCAGGGGCTCGGGGCTCTCCTTGCCGATGATCTTCAGGCAGTCGTGGACCGGCAGGCCCGACTTGATGCCGCGCACGATGATGTCGATGGCGTCGGCGAAGGCCTCGATGAACTTCTTGGTGCGCTGCTTGCCCATGAAGCCGATCACCCAGCGCGGCAGGCCAAAGCCGGCCGCGAAGCCGCCCCCCAGGGCGACCAGCGGGATCTGCTGCACGACCAGCAGGATCAGGGTCACGACCACGCCGAGCACGCCGCTGATGATCCAGAACATCCTGACGTTCTCGCCCAGGCCCGCGGCGCGCAGCCGGGCGGCGATGGTCAGGGTGGCCTTCTTCTGCTGGCGATCCTGTTCCTTGAGGGTCTTGAGGATCTGCTTGCGGCGGGCGTCGGGGGTGTTGGCCGCGACCTTGGCCCGCGCAGCGGCCTGGCGCTCGCCGCCGCCGACGATCACCTGGGCGCGCTTGCTGGCCTTGGCGCCCGCGCTCTCGCCGCCGCCCGTCAGGACGAAGCCGAGGCCGGCGATGGTGATGAAGCCCAGAACCGCGATCAGGATGAACATGGCGCCGCCCTATTCCGCCGCGTCCAGGGCCTCGGCCAGCTCGCGCTCGAGGCCGTAGTAGCGGGCGCGGTCCCAGAAGCGCGGACGGGCGATGCCGGTCGAGCGGTGCTTGCCCAGCACCTTGCCGTTCTCGTCCTCGCCGGTGATCTCGTAGACGAAGAGGTCCTGGGTGACGATCACGTCGCCTTCCAGGCCCACCACCTCGGTGACGTGGGTGATGCGACGGCTGCCGTCGCGCAGGCGCGCGGCCTGGATGATCACGTCGACCGAGCCGACGATCATCTCCTTGATGGTCTTGGAGGGCAGGCCGTAGCCGCCCATGGTGATCATGCTCTCGACGCGGCTGATGGCCTCGCGCGGGCTGTTGGCGTGCAGCGTGCCCATCGAGCCGTCGTGGCCGGTGTTCATGGCCTGCAGCAGGTCGAAGGCCTCCGGGCCGCGGACTTCGCCGACGATGATCCGCTCGGGACGCATCCGCAGGCAGTTCTTCACCAGGTCGCGCATCGTCACCGAACCCTGGCCTTCCAGGTTCGGCGGGCGGGTTTCCAGGCGCACCACGTGCGGCTGCTGCAGCTGCAGTTCGGCGGCGTCCTCGCAGGTCACGACCCGCTCGGTGGGGTCGATGAAGGCGGTCATGGTGTTGAGCAGGGTGGTCTTGCCCGAGCCGGTGCCGCCCGAGATGATGACGTTGCAGCGGCAGGCGCCGATGACGCCCAGGACGCGCGCGCCCTCGGGACTGATGGAGGCGTACTCCACCAGGTTCTTCATCGTCAGCTTGTCCTTCTTGAACTTCCGGATGGTCAGGGTGGGACCATCCAGCGCCAAGGGGGGCGCGATGACGTTGACGCGGCTGCCGTCGGGAAGGCGGGCGTCGCAGATCGGCGAGCTTTCGTCGACCCGGCGCCCGACCTGGCTGACGATCCGCTGGCAGATGTTCATCAGCTGAAGATTGTCGCGGAAGCGGACGTTGGTCAGCTGCACCTTGCCGGCGACTTCGATGAACACCCGGTGGGCGCCGTTGACCATGATGTCGGCGATATCGTCGCGCGCCAGCAGGGGCTCCAGCGGGCCGTAGCCAAGGACGTCGTTGATGATGTCCTGGACCAGGTGCTCCTGCTCGGAGACCGACATCGAGACGTTCTTGATCGCCACCAGCTCGGCGACAATGTCGCGGATTTCCTCGGCGGCGGCCTTCTGGTCCAGCTGGGCCAGCTGCGACAGGTCGATGGTGTTGAGCAGGGCGTTGAAGATCGTCGTCTTCGTGGCGTGGTAGTAGTCGCTCTGCTCCCGGACGATCGTGGTCGTCGCCTGGGCCTGGCCCTGGGCCGCGCGCAGCTGCTCCAGGCCCTGCGTGGCCTTGGGCGCGGCCGCCGGCTTGGCCGGCGCGGCGGGAGGCGTGGCGGCGGGATCGACGCGCTGCGGACGCGTGGCGATGGCCGTCCCGCCCGTGGGGGCGGGCGGCGGCGCCTGACGCTCGGTGACGGTGGCCTGATCGCGCTTGCCGAACATTCGCCCCTACTTCTTCCTGAACAGGCCCGACAGGATCGACGCCGACTTGGCCGCCGGCGGCGCCTCGCGGCGGCTGATCAGCCGCGCCAGGTGATCGATGCCCTCGGCCGCCTTCGACTTCGGCGCCACCTCGGCGACCATCTGGCCGTTGTTGGCCGCCTGGCCGAACAGCTTCGGATCGAACGGCAGCACCAACGACGGCGTCACGCCCAGGGCCTCGCCGAAGTCCTTGACCGGGATCTCCGGACGGCCAGGCACGCCCACCTGGTTCAGCACCAGGCGCGGGGGCACGTCATTGGGGCGCGCCTGGCGCACCAGGTCGACGATGTTCTTGGCGTTGCGCAGGGAGGCCAGGTCCGGCGTGGCGACGATGACCAGATCATCGCTGCCGACCAGCACCTTGCGGGTCCACGGCGCCCAGGTATGGGGCAGGTCCAGCACCACGAACGGGGCGGCGCCGCGCATCTTCTGCGTCACCTCCTCGTAGGCGTCGGCGCCGATGTCGTAGTCCTGCTCCAGGGTGGCCGGCGCGGCCAGCAGCGACAGGCGGTCGCCGCAGCGGACCATCATCCGGTCCATCAGCACCGGGTCCAGGCGCTCGGGCTGGCTCAGCGCGTCGAGCACGCCCTGCAGCGGATCCTGGTTGAAGTCGAGGCCGGCGGTGCCGAACGGCAGGTCGAGGTCGACGATGACCGTGGCCGCCTCCATCCGCTCGGCCATCGACCAGGCGAAGTTGTGGGCCAAGGTCGAGGCCCCCACCCCGCCCTTGGCGCCGACGAACGACACCTGGCGGCCGATGAACGGCGCGGACGGATCGGAATAGAGCGCGGTGACCGCGCGGATCACCTGCAGCGGGCTCTTGGGCTGGGTCAGGTACTCGCTGACCCCGCGGCGCATCAGCTCGCGATAGAGGGCGATGTCGTTGGTCTGGCCGATGACCACGACCTTGGTGCCCGGGTCGCAGACCTGGGCCAGGCCGTCCAGCAGGGCCAGCATGCGCTGGGCCGAGTCCATGGTCTCGACCATCACCAGCGAGGGGGTCGGCTGGTTCTGGTAGAAGTCGACCGCCGCCTCCAGGCCGCCCGGACGGGTCACCACCGAGGCGCGCGTCATCCGGCGATCGGCCGCGGCGGCCTCGATCACCGCCAGGGTCTCGGCGCGGACGCCGAAGGCGTGGATGGCGATGCGCGGCACGCTGGCCTCGCCGACGCCGGCGTCAGGCAGGATCTCGTCATGAGCCGAGACGCCCCAGTCCATGGCCGGCGGCTCGGGCGCGGCGATCGGGGCCGGGCGCGGAGCCTCGGGGATCGGCGACGGCGCCAGCTCGGCGAACGGGTTGACGGCCAGGCTGGCCAGGCCCGGCGCGGGCTCGGCCCGGACCTCCGGGCGCGGACGGGCCGGCGGGAAGTCGGCGAAGTCCGCGAAGGGGTCGACGCCCTGCGCGAGCGCGGGGGCCGGCGCCGGCGCGGGGGCCGTGCGCCAGGGATCGCCGCCGGCGGGCGCGGCGAACTCGTCGTCGGCCTCGAAGCCCAGGTCGAAGGGATCGGTGTCGGTCGTCCTGAAGGTCGTCATTTCACCACCCGAGAAACGGCGCCGTCGGACTGTGCGTCCTTCTGCGAGGCGGTCGGCTCGCCCGCGCGGTACTTGCCCAGCACCACGCCACGGCGCATGGCGTCGGCCGGATCCTCGCGCCGGGGCCCTTGCAGGTCGGCGGGATTGGCCACCTGGGCGGCCATGTTGGCGGTCACCGCGCAGCCGAAGTTGCCGTAGGCGTCGTTGGCGCGCGTGGCGGTCAGGTTCTCCCAGGCGCCGCAGCGCGGGGTCTCGACCTCGTGGCGCAGATAGCCCACCCGCAGCGGCGGCGCCTTGTCGCCCTCGGCCGGATAGGAGTCGATGCGGACGGCGAAGCGCGGCGCGCCGGCGTCGATCAGGTAGGCGCGGGCGGCGGCGGCCATGCGGCCGGCGGCCGGGGCCTCGGGACCGCCGACGGGCGCCAGCACCACCAGCTCGCGCGCCTCGGCCTCGGTGAACCGGGCCAGGAGGGCGTCCAGCGCCTGGACCTGGCGGGGCGACAGCCCCTCGGCATGCACGGCCAGCAGCACCTCGTCGGGCGCGGCGGTGACCTTGACCTTGTCGGCCCACTGCTCGGTCGACGTGGTCGGCGCGGCGGCCTGGCCCGAAGGCGAGACGCCGGCCGAAGCGCAGGCGGCCAGGGCCAGAAGGCCGGCGCCGGCGAGGATCACGCGGAAGGTCTTGGCTCGCGTCATGGTCCGCGTCCTCATTCGATCACGTAGCCGACCGGACCCTGGTAGGTCCGTCCGGAGTTGGCGCCCGCCGGGGCCTTGACCACCTTGTTCAGGCGCCCCAGCAGCACGGTGCTCATGTCGCCGGCGATCTGCAGGCCGTCGGCCGGCGTCTGCTGGTCCTGCGGGCGGGTCGGGTCGACGATGTAGGGGGTGATGATCACCACCAGTTCGGTTTCGCCGTTCAGGTAGTCGCGCGAGCGGAACAGCGAGCCCAGGACCGGCAGCGACGTCATGCCCGGCAGGGAATCGATGTTCTGCTTGGTCTGCTGGTGCAGCAGGCCGGCGATCATCAGGGCGCCGCCCGAGGGCAGCTCCACGGTGGTCTCGGCGCGGCGGACCGACAGGCCGGGGATCACCAGGGTCGAGCTCGTGCCCGAAGAGACCGTGAAGGCGCCCAGGCTCGACAGCTCCGACACCTCGGTCGACAGCTTCAGCGAGATGCGGCCGCCCGACAGCACCACCGGCGTGTAGCCGAGGCCCACGCCGTAGGGCTTGAACTCGATGGTCACCCGGCCGTCCTCGTCGGAGCCGGTTGGCACCGGGAACTCGCCGCCGGCCAGGAACTTGCCCGCCTCGCCCGACACGACGGTCAGGTTCGGTTCGGCCAGGGTGCGGATCAGGCCCACGCGCTCGAACGCCTGCAGGCAGGCGTTGAGGTTGTTGCCGGTGGCCATGCTGTAGGCGGTGCTGGCGGCGCTGGAGACCAGCCCCGTCAGGGAGTTGCTCGTACCGCTCGACGACGTCGGACCCGCGGTCGTGGTGGTCGTGGTGGTCACGGTGCCGGTCACCGGATCGGTCGCTTCCACGGTCGTGGAGACCGAGCTGCCGTTGGAGGTCGTGGCG
Source organism: Caulobacter endophyticus (assembly GCF_003116815.1). Classification (GTDB taxonomy): domain Bacteria; phylum Pseudomonadota; class Alphaproteobacteria; order Caulobacterales; family Caulobacteraceae; genus Caulobacter; species Caulobacter endophyticus. Next base: position 14,391 of record NZ_QDKQ01000065.1, on the reverse strand, counting down.
CCGCTGGTCACGCTGCCCTGGTTGGTGACCGAGGCGTTGTTGGTGTAGTTCGTCGTGCGGACGTTGTTGCGGCCGTAGCAGGCGCCGCCGCCGCCGACCATGCCGCCGTTGACCGCGAAGGTGTTGTCGCGACCCAGGCTGTAGGTCTTGAAGCCGTCGTTGAGCAGGTTGTTGGTCGAAACGCCCAGCTGCTTGATGATGTCGCGCTGGACCTCGACGATCCGCACCTTGAGCATCACCTGGTCCTTGCCGGCGATGCTCAGCATGTTGACCACCTGCTCGGGCCTGGCCACGAACTGGGCGGCGACCAGGGCGGCCTTGCTGGAGTCGGCGGCGTTGGCCACCGTGCCGGTCAGGATCACGCTGTCGCGCACCGGCTGCACCTCGATGCGGGAGTCGGGCAGCACCTTGCGCAGCGTATCCTGCAGCAGGCCGGAGTCCTCGTCGACGCGGATGGCCAGCGACAGCAGCTTGCGGCCGGCGGCGTCGAAGAACACCGCGTCCGTCGAGCCCTTGCCCACGCCCAGCACGTAGATCCGGCGCGGATTGCGCAGCACCGCGTCGGCCACCTGCGGGTTGGTCACCAGCATGTCGCGCACGTCGACCGGCAGCTCGATGATCGCCGACTTGCCGCGCGGCAGGTTCAGCACACGGGCGTCGGGGCCGGCGGTCAGGTCGACGCGCAGCACCTGGTCGGCGACCGGCTGCGAGGCATAGGTGACGACCGGCGCGGGCGCGCGCGTCACGGCGCGGGCCGGGCGGTAGACCCGGTTGCCGGCGTAGCCGTCGGCCAGGGCCGGGGCGGCCGGGGCCAGCGCCGTCAGGACGACGAGCGAGGCCGAAAGCGAGAGAGAGGCGAACCGGCCGATCATTGGCGCACCGCGATGCTGGAAGTCTGTCCGCCGCGATTGATGCGGATGACCGTGGAGTCCTGGGACGGGGCGGAGACGCCGGAGGGGCCGCCCAGGTCGGTGTAGGCGCGAAGCGCCAGGGTGACGGGGCCGCTGGCCTTGGCGCGGGTCAGAGCCTCGGCCTCGGCGGGACGCACCTCGAGGGTGGCGGTGGCGGCGACGATGGTCTTGGCGTCCTTCTCGGCGGCGGTGGCCTGGTCGAGGGCGAGGACGCGGATGTTCTGCAGCACGGTCTCGGCGACCACCTGCTTGCCGCCGCCGCCGTTGCTGTCGCTGTTGGGCGCATCGCGGCTCATCAGCACGTCGACGCGGTCGCCGGGCAGGATGAAGCCGCCGGCCGCGGTCTCGGAGGTGACGGGAACGGCCATGGCGCGGGCGCCGGGCGAAAGCACCACCGACAGGTAGCCGCCCTCGCCGCCGCGAACGATCTTGCGGGCCACGATGGGCTCGCCGGCCAGCAGCGGGTCGCGAACGATCGCGCCCTCGACGCTGGCTTCGGGCGGCGCGCCGCCCAGGACGCCGGCAGCCTCGCCGACGGTCTTCACGGCCTTGGCCGCACCGGTCTGGGGCTCGACGGGGGCCGCGCCGTTGGTGAGATAGACGGGGCTGACGGCGTCGGCCGGCCAGGCCTTCCACTCGACGTCGTCCTTGGTCAGGCGCGTGCCGATCGCCAGGTCGCGCTTGGCGACCAGCACCAGGGTCATCGGCTTGGCGTCGAGGGTGGGCGCGGGGGCCGAGGCGACGGCTTGGGTTTCCGCGGGCTTGCCGCCCATGGCTTTCTGCATCAGCACGGCCAGGCCGATCGCCGAGACGGCGGCGACCAGAACGATGATGATTCTGACAGGGTTCATGCGCGGCGGAGCTCTGGCGTCGGCAGGACGGGTTCGGCGCGACTGGAGAGCTTCGGACTTCCGGACGCAGGGATCGAACAGCCGTTCTGGCCGCATCGCAAACTGCGGCGCCCATGGTTAACGACCGCTAAAGGAAGCAGCGTTTCCGGGGCCTTAAGGCCGCGACAGCCTGACGCGGACTCCCCAAAATGGGGAGTGTGGGCGATCAGTTGAGCAGGGCTTGGCCGATGATGCTCTGGGGCAGCGCCGCCAGGGCGCCGACGGCGATGGCCACGCCGTAGGGAATGTCGCCGTTCTTGTCGCCGAGACGACGCACCCAGGCGGGGCCGCCGGCGATCATCGGCGCCAGCCAGCCCGAACGCAGGCTCATCAGGCCCATGGTCAGGGCGCCGCCGGCCAGGGCCGTGGTCAACAGGAACGGGGCGATGCCGGGCACGCCCATCCATAGGGCGCAGGCGGCCAGCAGCTTGGCGTCGCCGCCGCCCACCCAGCGCAGGGCGAACATGATCATGCCGACCACCAGCAGGCCCAGGCCCACCAGCAGCGACCAGCCGGCCGCGCTCCAGCCGACGCCGCCAACGAGCGCGGCGACCGGAAAGGCGGCGATCAGCGCCAGCGAGATCCAGTTGGGAATGGTGTAGCTGGTCGCGTCCTTCAGGCCGGCGACGACGGTCAGGCCGGCGAAGACGATCAGGGGCAGAAGCTGCAGCGTTTGCATGGCGGATCTCGAACCTGGACTTTCACAAGTCTAGCCAGACGCCGATGAAGCAATCGTTTCCAGCGGAGCGTGGCTGGAAGACCGGCGGGAACAAAAGAAAAGGGCCGCGACGTCGAAACGTCGCGGCCCCTTCTGTCTTGGTCGGTTCCGACCTCTCGTCGCTATTTGCCAGCGGCGTTGAGGTGGTCCCTTACCCGCTCGAACGCGCCCTGAATGGACGGCCCGAGCAGAGGGACGGCGGCCACGACCATGATGCTCACGAAGCAAGCGATCAGGCCGTACTCCACGACGGTGGCGCCTCGTTCGTCCTTAAGGAAGCGATCGAAAAGCGTGCCCATCGGCCGTCTCCTCTCCTGACGTCGCGTCTTACTTCGCGTTGTCGAGGGCGGTGCTGGTGCGGGTGAAGGCGCCGGTCAGGGCGGGCTTCAGGGTGGCGAACGCGGCCACGATGACGACGGCGATCAGGGCGATGATGAGGCCGTATTCGATGGCCGTGGCGCCCGACTCGTCCTTCAGGAAGCGCGTGACAAACTTCGACATGACTTGATCTCCTGCTGAGAAAACTTGGCTGGGCCTGCAAGCCGTGGCGACTTGTTCACCCCCGAAAACACGATCAATTTCGCCCATCTCGATTAATCCGCAGTAAACGTCGAAGTTTTTTGCCGATTTTTCTTTTGGTTTATTTAATTTTACCATTATCAACTCTTAACTATGTCGAGTTTTCGACGACGAAATCCGTTGATCCATAAGGGATTTCCAACAGTCGAGTTTGTCGCAGCAAGAGCTTTCTTAGGTTTTTATTGACCATTCTTCGGCAGTGTCGCGGTCATAGATTTCGCTCCGACAGGACCGCCATGCGCCGCCTTTCGCTCGCCATCACCGCCTTCTTCAGCCTCTGCGGCGCCGCCGTGGCGGCCCAGGCGGCCGTTCCGACCGCCCCCGCGCCCGCGGGCGCTGCCCGCACCATGACGGTGGCCGCGGGCCAGGCGGCCACAGTTCCCCTCGGCGGCCCCGCCCGCGAGATCGTCGTCGGCGACCCGCAGATCGCCGACGTCAGCGTCGTCAACGACCGCACCCTGGTGATCCTGGGCAAGCGCGTGGGCGTCACCACCCTGTTCGCCTTCGACGCCCAGGGCCGCACCCTGACCGGCGGCCAGGTGCTGGTCACCGACGTCGCCGCCGACGCCGTGACGGTCCAGCGCGGCGTCAACGCCTCGGCCTACGCGTGCGACGGCCGCTGCACCGCCCTGACCCCGACCGAAGCGGTCGCCCCCGCCCCCATCGCCGGCCAGCCCTGATCTTCCAGCAGGAAGACGGGCGCGCCCCGCGCGCGTGCTCGCGAGGCCGGTTAGGGCGCGGTTAGGGAGCGGCCTTTATGGTCGCCCGCATCGCAGTCACGGACCTTCGTATGGGGACGCCGTCCATCTTGCTCAACGCCCGCATGAGGCTGGCCGCCCGCCGCCGGCTGGGCCGTTTCGCGCGCGCCGAGGGCGGCGCGACCGCCGTCGAATTCGCCCTTCTGCTGGCGCCGTTCCTGCTGCTGTTCTTCGGCATCATCGAGCTGGCCCTGGTCTATTTCGCCTCGATGACGCTGGAGAACGCCGTCGTCGACGCCGGCCGCGAGATCCGCACCGGCCAGGTCCAGACCAACGGCGGCGACGCCGCCAGCTTCAAGACCTCGGTCTGCTCGCGCATGACCTGGATGGAAAGCGGCTGCGCCGCGGCGCTGCGCGTCGACGTGCGCACCGTGGCCACCTTCAGCGCCAGCAGCGGCCTGGCGACGCCCAAGGCCACCTGCTGGGATCCGGGCGGCGCGGAGTCGCTGGTCCTGGTGCGCGCCTATTACGACTGGCCGCTGATCACCCCGCTGCTGCAGGCGGTGATGCAGACGGCCAACGGCAAGCGCACCCTGACCTTCACCACCGCCTTCGCCAACGAGCCCTACAACAGCGACACCGCCGCCAGCGTGACGTGCCCCGCATGAGCCAGCGCCGCCTTCCGTCCCGCCGCTTCCTGCGCGACGCCGCCGGCGCCGTGGCCGTCGAATTCGCCCTGCTGGCGCCGCTGCTGCTGATCTTCTATTTCGGCCTGGCCGAGCTGACCCAGGCCATGATGGCCCAGCGCCGCCTGTTCCACACCACCTCGCTGATCGGCGACATGGCCGCCCAGAACGGCCAGATCGACCAGGCGCGCGTCGATGCGATCTACGGCATCGCCGAGGCGGTGATGAAGCCGTTTCCGGCCTCGCCGCTGCGCCTGTGCCTCTACAGCGTCGTCTCCGACGCCAACGGCAAGGACACCGTGGCCTGGGTCGCGCCCAAGAACAGCCCGGTCAACTGCCCGGCCGCCAACACCGTCAGGACCGACGTGCCCGAAAGCGTGCTGCCGGCCAGCAGCAGCGTGATCATCAGCACCACCAGCTACGACTACACGCCGGCCACGAGCCTCAGCAAAGCCTCGTTCACCTTCAGGCGCACCTACTATCTGCGCCCGCGCCGCACCGAGACGGTGGAGTGGCCGAAGTAGGGATCTAGCCGGCGGCGGCCGCCAGGGCGGCCACGCGCGGATCCTCGCCCAGGGCGCGGCCGTCCAGGGAAACCAGGGGCCGCACGCCGGTCAGGCTGTTGGTCAGGAACGCCGCCCTTGCGGTCGCCAGCGCCTCGATCCCGGCGCGCGCCTCGCGCACCGCAATCCCCAGGCCGGCGGCGGCCGCCATGACCCGCCCACGCGCCAACCCCGCCAGCACGCCGCAGTCCAGGGCCGGCGTCGCCAGCCCCTCGCCGTCCAGCCAGAACAGGTTGCCAGCCGAAGCGCAGGCCAGGTGGCCACGGTTGTTCAGCATCAGGGCCTCGTCGGCGCCGGCGGCGCGAGCCTCGGCGCGGGCCAGCACGTTGTCGAGGTAGGCCAGGGTCTTCAGACGCGAGGCCGGCGAGCCTTCGTTGCGGCGAACCGTCGCGACCACCGCACGGGCCGGCGCGCCGGCCGGCGGCGCCGGGGCGCAGGCGGCGAACAGCTCCGGGACCGGCGCCTCCGGACGATCCAGGCCCCGCCCGCCGGAGCCGGCGGTCAGGGTCAGGCGCACGGCGGCGCGACCGGTGGCCAGGCCGGCCGCTCCCGGCGCAGCCGTGATCAGCGCCCGGGCCCCGTCGCGGTCCAGCGGCGGCAGGCCCAAAGCCTCGCAGCCGGCCGCCATGCGGTCGAGATGGGCCTCGACGTGGCGGACCTGCCCGTCCACCGCCAGCAGGGTCTCGAACAGGCCGTCGCCCAGCAGCAGGCCCCGATCTGCGAGCGGAATGGCCGTCATGCCCCCTCCCCGGTCAGCGCCCGGCGCAGGGCGTCGATCTTGGCCTCGGTCTCCAGCCGCTCGGCCAGCGGATCGCTGTCGGCGACGATGCCGGCCCCGGCCCTGGCCTCCAGCGTCCAGCCTCCGGCGTCCTGCGCCAGGGCCACGGTGCGGATCAGCACGCTGGACTCGAACGCCCCGTCGAAGCCGGCCCAGAACAGCGAGCCGCAATAGGGACCACGCGGCCCCTCCAGGCCGGCGATCACCTTCATCGCCTGCACCTTGGGCGCGCCGGTGATCGAGCCCGGCGGAAAGGTCGCCCGCAGCAGGTCTGCGACCCCGAGGCCCGGCTTCAGCCGCCCTTCCACCGTGGAGACCAGGTGATGGACGTTGGCGAAGGTCTCCACCTTGAAGAGCTCGGGCGTGCGCACGCCGCCCGGCGGGCTGACCCGGGCCAGGTCGTTGCGCATCAGGTCGACGATCATCAGGTTCTCGGCCCGGTCCTTGGCGCTTGCCGACAGCTCGAAGGCCAGGGCGCGGTCCTCGCCGGGGCTAGCGCCGCGCGGCCGGGTGCCCTTGATCGGCCGGGTCTCGATCTCGCCGCCGCGCACCTTCAGGAAGCGCTCGGGCGAGTTGGAAACCATCGCCCGCCCCTCCAGCCGCAGATAGGCGGCGAACGGCGCGGGGCTGGCGCCGCGCAGGCGCGCGAAGAGGTCGAAGGGATCGGCCGCGCCAGCCAGCCGCCCCCGCCAGGCGCGGGCGATGTTGGCCTGGAAGATCTCGCCGGAGACAATCCGCTCGACCACCTGCGCGACCGCCGCCTCGTAGGCGGCCGGCGGCTCGGCTTCCAGCGTCTCGCACAGCCGGCCCTCGAAGGGATCGCGGGCCGGGGCGTCCAGCCAGGCCAGGGCCTCACGGGCGCGGCTCTTCGCCTGCGCTCGACCCTCGCCGCGCCCCACGGCCACGACGGCGCGCTGCAGGTGATCGAAGGCCAGCAGAGCCGGATAGCGGGCGCAGACCAGGTCGGGCCAGTCGCCGCGCGCCAGGTCCAGCGCCTCGATGCGGTCGCCCAGCTCGTAGGCGGCCAGGCCGACGACGCCGCCCTGGAACGGCGGGCCTTCCGGATCGGACGGCAGGGCGGGACCGATCATGCCGGCCAGGGCCAGGAACGGATCGCGGCGGTCGGCCGCGTCGAGGGCCAGGGTCTGGTCGGGCGCGCGCAGAAGGTACGACCACCGCTCGCCCGGACCGCCCGACAGCAGGGCGCAGGCGAAGGGCTCGTCCCGGAAGGGGGCCGCGGCCCAAAGTGGGTCGCGCCAGGGAGCGGCGATGAGGGCGACGTCGCGCATCGGCGGGTGATAGCGCTCCGGGCGGCCGGCGGCTACCGCCTCAAGCCTCGCGCCCGCCGCCGCGCACGGCGAACAGGCCGACCGCGCCCAGCGCCATCAGGGCGACGATCGGCACGAAGCCGGCGACCTGACTGTGGAACAGCGTCGTGGCCGCCGCCACCAGGGCCGAGCCCAGCCACACCGTCGCCGTGCCCGACAGGGCGTAGAGCCCGAAGAACGCAGCCGTGCGGTCCGCCGGCGCCAGGCGCACCAGCAGGGTCCGGCTGGAAGCGTACTGCGCCGTGACGCAGACGGCGATGACCAGGCCCAGGCCCACATAGAGCAACTCGGGCGCGGTGCGGTAGAGCGGCCCGTCCCACACCGGCGGTCCGGCGCGGTCATAAGCGAAGACATAGAGGATGCGGTCGGGCCGCATGCCCAGCAGGCATATCAGCGCCGCCAGGCAGCCGGCGATCTCGATCTGCACGGCGCGCCTTGGCCCCACTACGCGGTCGAGCTTGGGCGCCAGGAAGCCGCCCAGCGCCCCGACCAGGCTCAGCGACACGCCATAGACCAGCATCTCCAGCGCGCCCCAGCCCATCACCCCAGCCGCGAACAGCCCGCCGAACACGAGGAGCGCGGTCATGCCGTCGCAATAGAGCATCCGCGCCGCCAGGAAGGTCGCCACGTCGCGGTGTCCCCTCAGGTTGGCGAAGGTGTCGCGCAGCAAAGCCAGACCCGCCTTCAGCGCCCCGCCAAGGCTCTGCCCCGTACGCGGCGCGTCGGGCGTCCACAGCAGGAACGGGATCGCGCCCAGGGCCATGATCAGGGCCGACAGCGGCCCGGCCAGCCGGCTCGGCTCATGATGGTTGGTCGAAAGGCCCAGCAGCGGCGCCTCGGGGATCCCCGGCCAGTCGACCTGGCCCGGCAGCACGAAGCCCCACAGCATGAGGATCAGCATCAGCACCGACAGGCCGTTGGAGAACACATAGCCCAGGCCCGACAGCAGCGAGGCCTGCCCCGGCTCGGCGGCGGCGCGCGGCAGCAGGGAGTTGGCGGCGACGTCGCCCCAGTTATAGGCCACGCCCAGCACGATCAGCGCCCCGGCCGTCGCGCCCAGCGGCAGGCCGCCGGCCGGCGTCGCCCACCACAGGACGATCAGCATCGGCAGCATGAGGGTCAGCAGGGTCGCGGCCAGCGGCTTGCGCGGGCCGTACTTCTCGACCGCTGCACCGAGGATCGGGGCGGTCAGGGCGACGATCAGGCCGTAGGTGGTGGCGATCTGGGCCATGATGGCCTGGCCCCGCACCGGATCGCCGACCAGCACGCCCGAGAAGTAGGGGGCGAAGATGTAGATGGTGACCAGCACCACATAGACGTCGCGCGAGCCCTGGTGCAGCACCCACGACCACCCGCCCCGGGTGATCGGCTTTCGCGCCGGTTTCGACTCGGCGCCCAGGCGCGCGGGCGCGCCGTCCAAGACTTCGCTCATAATCTCCGCCCTGCAGCGGGCCGTCTGACGCGGCCCTGAAGCGGAGCCTCGCCCGCGAACAGCGGTTTGTCACGCCTTCTTGGGGAAGCCTGGAAAGATCCGGCGCAGGAGCATCGCCCCTCGTCGACCCAGGGTGGGTGGAGGTTGCGGCAGATAATAGCGATCCGCCGCCCGTCCCATCTCGGGTCCGAGCATCGGCCGCAGGGCCTGCAGCGCTTCACGGTCCAGGCTTTCCAGGAAAGACAACGCGATGACGGCGACCGTCTCGGCGTCGACGTGGCTGACGCCCTCCTCCGCCCAGGCCTGCTCCATCAGCGCCAGCATGGCGGCCAGCCGAACCCGGTCCTCGTCGGATCCCCGGTGCAGGGCGACGGCCTGCGCAACGACGTCGTAGGAGAAGAAGATGTAGCCCAGCAGTTCGTCGTAGTCGGCGTAGTGCTCGGCCAGCCTCGGCGCCAGTTCCGGCGCGGCCGCTATCAGCCCGTCAATAAGGGTCTCCATGTGCATGGCGGCACGAAAACCCAGATCGCTTGGGGCGCCAAGGCTCAGGCCAGAATATGCGCCTTGATCGCCTCGCGGGCCATCGCATCGACGCCCAGCACCGTCTCCAGATAGGCGTCGATCGAGCCGTGGGCGGCCTCGATGGCCTCGATCGAGGCCAGGATGTACTCGGCCTCCACAGCCAGGGCCGCGCGGATCGCCGCCTCGGGCGGAACCGAACCGGTGTAGCCGGCCAGGTAGCGGCCGATCCGCTCGCCGATACGGGCGTAGCGCTCGGGATCGTTGGTGGCCAGGTAGTCCTCGACCAGGTCGTCGCGCGACACGCCGGCCAGGTGGTGGGTCAGGGCGGCCAGCAGGCCCGTGCGATCCTTGCCGGCGGCGCAGTGGATCAGCACCGGACCCTTCGCCTCCGCCAGCGCCGCGAAGTATCGGGTGAAAAGGTCCACGTGGCGCGGCGTGAACGGCTTGCGGCGATAGGACTCGACCATGTAGCCGCGCAGGTCGGCCTCGGCGTAGTCCCAGCCGCGCAGGAAGGTCTGCCAGGGGTCGTCGCCCTCGCCGCCCAGGTCGTTTTCGATCACCTGGGCCGAGAAGCCCGTCCAACGCCGCGACGGCTCGCGCGCCCGCTCCGGAGCCCGGCGCAGGTCGACGACGGTGACCACGCCCAACGCGCCCATGGCCGCCAGGTCCTCGTCGGTGGCGTCGGCCTGGTGGGCGGCGCGGAACAGCAGCCCTTTCTTGAGGCGTCCCGCCCCGGCGGCATAGTCGCCGTAATCACGGAAGTTCTCGACGCCTTGCAGGGGAATATGACGGGTCATGGCGTCGATGTAGTCGCACCGTGTGACGAAATCGAGAGTCTGGACGGATCGTGCGTCTGCGCAGATTGTGCCGCCATGCTTCCGGTCCAGCGATTCCAGAGCTTTGACGGCGTCTCCATCGCCTACCGCACCCTGGGCGAGGGCTGGCCGACCCTGCTGCTGCATGGCTTCCTGGCCAGCGCCGAAAGCAACTGGTTCCTGCCTGGCGTCGCCCAGGCCCTTGTCGGCGCCGGCCGCAAGGTGATCGCCCCCGACCTGCGCGGCCACGGCCGCTCCGACGCCCCGACCGACCCGGCCGCCTGGCCCGCCGACGTGCTGGCCATGGACCAGCAGGCGCTGGTTACGCACCTGCACCTGACGGACTACGACCTCGTCGGCTATTCGCTGGGCGCGCGCACGGCGGTGCGGATGATGGTGCGCGGCGCGCGGCCCGAACGGCTGGTGCTGGCCGGCATGGGCGCCTCGGGCCTGATGGGCGCGGGCGAGCGGGCGGCGATGTTCGAGGACGCCATCCGCAACGGCGACCTGGCCAGGGATCCCCGCGCCGGGCGCCGGGTGCGGGCGATGATGGCCGCCGGCGACCTCAAGCCCGAGGCCATGCTGGGCGTGCTGAACGCCTTCGTGCCCACCGACGCCGAAGCCATCGCCCGCATCGACACGCCCACCCTGGTCATCGCCGGCCAGCGCGACGACGACAACGGCTCGGCCGAGGCCCTGGCCGGCATGCTGCCCAACGGCCGCGCCATGCGCGTGCCCGGCGACCACATGAGCGCGGTGATGGAGCCGACCCTGGCCGCCGGCATCGTCGGCTTCCTGGATCGCGTCTCCCGCTGAGCGAAGGCGCTTGGCGTAACACCGTTACGGGCGCTGAATGGCGCTCATGGCCGATCTGCGGTTTCTCCTCTGTGTCGCGCTGCCGGTCCTGATGCTGGCCGCCACCACCGCGAGCGCGCTCTGAGCTGTTTCGAGAACGTCGGTTGACGACTACGATGACAAGTGTCAACGTCGCCATCGTTGACAAACGTCATCGAGGAAACGTCCATGAAGATCAGTTCGGCCGAGAGCGTCATCATGGAGGCGCTGTGGCGGAAGAACCCGCTGACCTCCGAAGTGATCATCGCCGAGGTCGGCGAGCCCAACGGCTGGACCGAGGGCACGGTCAAGCAGCTGCTCAGCCGCCTGGTGAAGAAGAAGGCTGTCGGCGCCACGCCCGAGGGCCGCCGCTACCAGTACGCCCCGCTGGTCGCCCGGGGCGACTACGTGGCCGCCGAGAGCCAGGGCCTGCTCGACCGGCTGTTCGAGGGCCGCCTGGCCCCGCTGGTCACCCAGTTCTCCGACGCCGGTAAGCTGAGCGACCAGGACATCGCCGAGCTGAAAGCCCTGGTCGAGAGGATCTCCAAATGAGCGGTCCGATCCTCGAGGCGCTGATCCGCGCCAACCTCGCCCTGGCGCTCGCCATCGTCGCGGTGATGCTGCTGCGCCGGCCCGTGCGCCGCCGGTTCGGCCCGCTGGCCGCCTACGTCCTGTGGCTGGCCGCGCCGCTGTGCGCCCTGGTCAGCCTGGTTCCGGTCCACGCCCCGACCACGGTGATGGCCCCGGCCGTCGAGTTCGCCGCCACGGCGGCCAGGACGGTCGCGCCGGCCGCCGCCAAGGCCCCGGCCCTGGCAACCATCGTCTTCATACTGTGGGAGATCGGGGTCGCCCTGGCCTTCGCCCTGTTCGCCATCCGCCAGGCCCGCTTCGTGCGCGCCGTCGGCCGGCTGACGCCGCTGGACGACAACCGCGCCGTGCTGCGCGGCGAGCATGTCGACGCCGGTCCCCTGGTGCTGGGCTGGCTGCGTCCGCGCATCGTCGTGCCGGCCGACTTCGCCGACCGCTTCGAGGGCGAGGCCCGCGCCTTGGTGCTGGCCCACGAGGACGTCCACCTGCGGCGCGGCGACGCCACGATCAACGGCCTGGTCGTGGCCCTGCAATGCCTGTGCTGGTTCAACCCGCTGGTCCATCTGGCCGCCAAGGCCCTGCGCGTCGACCAGGAGATCGCCTGCGACGCGGCGGTGATCGAGCGTCATCCGCACGCCCGCCGCCTCTATGCCGAAACGCTGCTCAGCACCGTGCTGACGGTCAACACCGCCCCGCTAGGCTGCCATTGGCCCGCGGCGGGGCCTCCCCCCCTGAAGGAGAGACTGACCATGCTGAACGCCGCCTCCCTCACTCCGCTGCGCCGCAAGGCGGGCCTGGCCCTCGTCGTACTGGTCGCCTCGGCCGCCGCCGGCGCGGTCTGGGCCGCCAATCCGGCCCCGGCCCTCGAACCGGCCGTGATCACCCGCCCGGACTGGGCGCAGAAGCCCACCGCCGACGATCTGGCCCGCTTCTATCCGGCCGACGCGGCCGCGGCCAAGGCCGGCGGCCGGGCGACCATCAGCTGCACCGTCGCCGTCGCCGGCAATCTCGAGAACTGCCGGGTCCTGAGGCAGAGCGAAGAGCCCTACGCCTTCGGCGAGGCGGCGATCCAGCTCAGCCAGATCTTCCGCATGCAGCCACAGACCCTGGACGGCAAGCCCACCGCCGGCGGCAAGGTGACGATCCCCATCCTCTTTTCAGTTCCGAAGTAAGGCTGGGCCGAAGTCAGGCCGGCTCGACCGGGCGCAAAGAAAAAGGGGGCGGTGGATGACCACCGCCCCTTCGTCGTTATCAGACGGACGCCGCTCTTACCGGAAAGGCGGCTCGTCGAAGGCCCGCAGCTTGCGCGAGTGCAGGTTGGGGCCTTCCTCGTGCAGCAGCTTGCAGGTCAGGATGCCGATCTGCAGGTGCTGGCTGATCGCCCGCTCGTAGAAGGCGTTGGCCTGGCCGGGCAGCTTGATCTCGCCGTGCAGCGGCTTGTCCGACACGCACAGCAGCGTCCCGTACGGCACCCGGAAGCGGTAGCCCTGGGCGGCGATGGTGGCGCTTTCCATGTCGATGGCGACCGCGCGGCTCTGGTTGAAGCGCAGGGCCGAGAGGCTGTGGCGCAGTTCCCAGTTGCGGTCGTCGGTGGTGACCACGGTGCCGGTGCGCAGGCGCTTCTTCAGTTCCTGGCCGGTGTCGCCGCTGATCGCCTTGGCCGCGTCGTAGAGGGCGCGCTGCACCTCGGCGATCGACGGCACCGGGATCTCCGGCGGCAGCACCACGTCCAGCACGTGGTCGTCGCGCAGATAGGCGTGGGCCAGCACGTAGTCGCCGATGGTCTGTGTGTCGCGCAGGCCGCCGCAGTGGCCGATCATCAGCCAGGCCTGCGGACGCAGCACCGCCAGGTGGTCGCAGATGGTCTTGGCGTTGGACGGGCCGACGCCGATGTTGACCAGGCTGACGCCCTGACCATTGGGGGCGATCAGGTGGTAGGCCGGCATCTGGTGCTTGCGCCAGGCGCCGTCGGAAATGGCCTGCTCGGCGTTCGGCGTCTCGGCGGTCACCACCACGCCGCCCGAGCACGACAGCGCCGTATAGGGACTATCTGGCTTCTTCAGCTGCTCCACGCCCCAGCGGACGAACTCGTCCACGTAGCGATGGTAGTTCGTGAACAGGATGAACGGCTGCACGTGCTCGGCCGGAGCGCCGGTGTAGTGGCGCAGGCGGGCCAGCGAGAAATCGGTGCGCAGGCCGTCGAACAAGGCCAGCGGCCGGGTGTCTTCCAGCACCGGGCTCCAGACGCCGTCGGCGATCTCGTCGCCGATGAAGGCCAGGTCCGTGGTCGGGAAGAAGCGGGCGATATCCTCGCTGCGCACATCGGCCTGGTTCAGGTCGATGCTGGCGTCCAGCACGTAGGGATAGGGGATCTCCTGGTTGGAGCGGGCGACCTCGATCTCAACGTCGAAATCGTCCATCAGCAGGGTCAGCTGCTCGACCAGATAGTCCTTGAACTGGGCCGGCTTGGTGACGGTCGTCGAATAGACGCCGGGACGGCTGACCCGGGCGAAGGCGCGCGCCAGTTTCGGCGGCAGGGCTTCGGGATCGTAGGTGAGGCGCAGCTCGGGATAGGTGAACGAACCGTCGAACCGCATCTGCGGATCGGGGCGGGTTCCATTTTCGAGATAGGCCCTGAGGGCGGTGCGCAGCGCCTCGACGGCGCGTTCGTATTCGGAGTTGAGCCGTTCGACGACGGCGATCGCTTTTTCTTGGTTAGACATGGCGTCCTATATCAGCCTTCCCACAGCCTGACCAGACCGGGGCATAGACCCCCCAGGCTGCGCCTTTGTGACGCCGCAGGCATGGACGAAGGCCTCCCGCTCCGCCAAAAGGGGCGCCACATGCCCCCTTCCGGGGCGTCCATGAAACGAATGCGCCTGCTGGGAGGGCGCTGAGCAGGACCCGGCCGCCCCGCGGCCGAGGGGGAACGGAAGACGCTCGATGAACAAACGCTTCGCCTATCTGATCATCGGCGCGATGGTGCTGGGGATCCTCGTCGGCTGGGGATGCAACCAGTTCCTGGACGCCGAAGGGGCCAAGTCGGCCG
>NZ_QDKQ01000064.1 GCF_003116815.1 Caulobacter endophyticus | reverse complement strand
GTCCAGAACCCTACCCACGATCAATACCCCTGCCGCGGGGTGGAGCAGCCCGGTAGCTCGTCAGGCTCATAACCTGAAGGTCACAGGTTCAAATCCTGTCCCCGCACCCAAAACTACGACGAATGGCCCTCGCTCACGCGGGGGCCATTCGTCGTTTCAGGATCAGCTCATGACCGACCGCTATCTGGATGATCTCGTCGTCGGCGAGACCTGGACGGGCCAGCCGTTCGTGCTCGGCGAAGCCGAAATCCTCGACTTCGCCCGCCTCTACGACCCCCAGCCGATGCACATCGACCTGGCGGCTGCGAGCGCCGGCCGGTTCGGCAGGATCATCGCCAGCGGCTGGCACGTGGCTTCGCGGGTGATGCGCGAATATGTCGACACCGCGCCGTTTGGGGCCACGCCGATGCTGGGCATCCGCATCGACGAGCTTTGCTGGCTGAAACCCGTGCGTCCCGGCGACGCCCTGAGCGTCCACCGCGAGATCGTCGAGGTGACGCGATCGCGCTCCAAGCCCGACCGCGGCACGATCCGCACCTTCACCCGGGTGAGCAACCAGCACGGCGAGCCGGTGCTGACCTTCTTCAACCTGATCCAGATGCCGGCCCACGCGGGCGTCGTGCTGTAAGGCCGCTTGCCTTCCCGTCCGGCTGGCCTTCAGTCTGCGAGCCTTGCGACGGGGGCATCGAATGCGGCGACGGACGGTTCTGGCGGGCGGCGCCCTGGCGTTGGCCTTCGTTATGGGCGGGGTTCTTCCCGTGCTCGCCGCGCCCCTGCCGGCCGACAAGGCCCGCGAGATCGACGCGATCGCCGCCGAGGTGCTGGCCGCCACCGGCGCGCCCTCGGCCTCGGTCGCCGTCATCGAGGACGGCGAGCCGGTCTACGCCAAGGCCTACGGCCTGGCCCGGCTGTCACCGGCGATCCCGGCCACGACCTCCACCCGCTACGGGATCGCCTCGGTCAGCAAGCAGTTCACCGCCGCGGCCGTGCTGCTGCTGGTCGAGGACGGCAAGGTCTCGCTGGACGATCCGGTCAGCAAGTACGTCTCCGGCCTGACCAACGGCGATCGGATCACCCTGCGCCAGGTGCTGTCGCATACCGCCGGCTATCGCGACTACTGGCCGCAGGACTTCGTGTTCGAGACCATGCGGGCCCCGACCACTCAGCAGAAGATTCTCGACGGCTGGGCGCGGATCCCGCTGGATTACCCGCCCGGGGAGCAGTGGCGCTATTCCAACACCGGCTTCGTCATCGCCGGCCTGGTGGTCGAGAAGGTGGCCGGCGAGCCGCTGCTGTCGTTCCTCCGACGCCGGATCTTCGATCCCCTGGGCATGGCCGGGGTCACTGAGGACGACACCAAGGCCCTGTCGCCGCCGGACGCCGGCCACTACACCCGCTATGGCCTGGGACCCGTGGTCCCGGCCGACAAGGAGGGACCCGGCTGGCTGTTCGGCGCGGCCGAACTGGCCATGTCGCCATCGGACCTGGCGCGCTGGAACCGGGCCATGATCCGCCGCGAGCTGCTGAAGCCGGCGTCGTGGACGGCGATGACCACCTCGGTGGACCTGTCGAACGGAACCCCGGCTGGCTATGGCCTGGGCGTCTCGGTGCGGGTGCGCGACGGGGTCACGACGATCAGCCACGGCGGCATGCTGTCGGGCGTGCTGACCAGCAACACCGTCTGGCCGGCCGAGAAAAGGGCCGTGACCGTGGTGGCCAACGCCGATTTCGGCGATCCCCAGACGGCCATCTCCCAGCGGATCGCCTTCCTGCTGCGGTCCTCGACCGGGGCGGCGGCGACGGCGCGGACCCTGATGGCGCAGCTGCAAGCAGGGACGATCGATCAGGCATTGCTGACCGCCAACGGCAAGGCCTGGTTCACGCCCGCGCGCCTGGCCGATTTCAAGGCCAGCCTGGCTCCGCTTGGACCTTTGCGCATGCTCGAGGGCCAGGGCGTCCAAGTGCGCGGCGGCATGACCTGGCATGGTTTCGACGCGGCGTTCGGAACGCGGACGCTGTCGGTGTCGATGCGGCTGACGCCGGACGGCAAGGTCGAGCAGTTCCTGGTCGGGCCGAAGGCGAGCTGAGGTTTCGAGGGACGGAGGGGGCGGCGATGAGCGACGCGTTCGAGGGCTTTTCCCGGTTCGAGTTCGACTACGGCCGCTGGAGCCGGTCGGTGTGGCGAATGGGGGCGGGGCCGGCAGTGATCGTCGTCCACGAGATCCCCGGCCTGCATCCCGGCGTGCTGGACTTTGCCCGCGAGGTGGCGGCGGCTGGCATGACCGTCTTCTGTCCCAGCCTGTTCGGCGAGCCGGGGCGGCCGGTCAGCCGCGGCTATGGCGCGGCCTCGTCGCTGCAGATCGCCTGCGTGCGGCGCGAGTTCAATCTGTGGCGCGGCGGCAGGTCCAGCCCGATCGTCGACTGGCTGCGGGCGCTGGCCCGGCAGGTTCACGCCGAGTGCGGCGGCAGGGGCGTCGGTGCGGTGGGCATGTGCGTCACCGGCGGCTTCGCCCTGGCGATGATGACCGAGCCCTGCGTGGTGGCGCCGGTGCTGTCGCAGCCCTCCCTGCCGGTGACGGCCAAGGGCGACCTTGATCTGTCGGCCGAGGAGCTGGCCTGCGCCAAGCGGCGGTTCGAGGCCGAGGACCTGTCGCTGATCGCGCTGCGCTACAAGACCGACTGGCATGTTCAGGACGGCCGCTTCAAGCGGCTGAAGGCCGAGTTCGGCGAGCGGGCCGAGCTGATCGAGCTGGAAGACGCGGACGCCAACGGCTACCGCGTGATCCCGCCCCATTCGGTCCTGACCCTGCACCTGGACCGGGATCGGCCGGACGGGGCGGGCATGGTCGCGGCGAGGCGGGTGGTGGAATTTTTCAGGGAACGGACGGGGGCGTAACCCCTTCCGGTCCTCCAGGCCACCTCCGCCAGAGGGGGAAGATCTAGAAGCGCTAAGATGCTCCTCCGGTGGGCGAGCTGTCGCGGAGCGACTGAAGGGGCGGGCTGGACTTTTCCACCTCACGCGCCTAGACACCGCGCCTTCGATTTTTCTCCCCGCGCTACCGGCGTTCGATCCGCCGGCCGGGCAGCAAAGGCTATCTGCGCCATGAAGCGCCATTCCGACAAACCCCACTCCGGCAAGTCCGGGGGCGGGCCTACCGGCCCGTCGCAACGCCAGCTCCGCGCCGGCGAACTGATCCGCCACGCCCTGGTCGACATCCTCCGCGAGGAGGAGTTGCAGGACGAGGCCCTGACCGGCGTCACCATCACCGTTTCCGAGGTGCGGATGAGCCCCGACCTGCGGCACGCCGTCTGTTTCGTCGAGCCGCTGGGCGCGGGCCTGGCCGGGCAGGCCGCCGGCCAGAACGTCGACGAGATCATCAAGGGCCTCAACCGTGTCTCGAAGTTCCTGCGCGGACGCCTGGGCCGGTCGATCGACATGAAGTTCACGCCCGACCTGAAGTTCCTCCACGACGAGAGCTTCGGCACGGCCGCCTACATGGACAAGCTGTTCCTCGATCCGCGCGTGCGCCAGGACACCGAGCGCCGCCTGTCCGACGTGGCCGACGAAGACGAGGACTGAACCATGGCGCGCCGCAAGAAGGGCGACGCCGTTTCGGGCTGGGTGTGCCTGGACAAGCCCTACGACCTGACCTCGACCAGCGCGGTTTCCCGCGTGCGCCGGGCGTTCAACGCCCAGAAGGCCGGCCACGCCGGCACGCTGGATCCGCTGGCCACCGGGATCCTGCCGCTGGCGCTGGGCGAGGCGACCAAGACCGTCCCGTTCCTGATGGACGCCGACAAGGCCTATCGCTTCACCATCGCCTGGGGACGCTCGACCACCACCCTCGACCGCGAGGGCGAGACTACCGGCGAGAGCGATGTGCGTCCGGCGATCGAGGCGATCGAGGCCGCCCTGCCGGCCTTCGTCGGCGAGGTCGACCAGGTGCCGCCGAACTTCTCGGCCATCAAGGTGGACGGCGAGCGCGCCTACGACCTGGCCCGCGACGGGGTCGAGTTCGAACTGGCCACCCGAAAGGTGACCATCCACGCCCTGCGCGTGCTGTCGGTTCCCGACGCCGATCACGTGGAGCTGGAGATGGAATGCGGCAAGGGCACCTATGTGCGCGCCGTGGTCCGGGATCTGGCGGCCGCGCTCGGCGCCTGTGGACATGTCAGCCAGCTTCGCCGCACGCGGGTCGGCCAGTTCTCCGAGGACACGGCGATAAGTCTGGAAACTCTAGAGAATTTGAGCTATGAGGCCCGACTGTCGGAGGCATTGCTTCCGGTCGAGACCGCGCTGGACGACATCCCGGCGTTGGCCGTGACCGATGAAGACGCCTTCCGGCTTGCGCAAGGACGCGCCATCGTTCTGCTACCCAGGCAGGTGGAAACGCTGAAAGCCGAGCTCTCGCCCGGTGATCGCACCGTTTCCGCCATGTCCGGAGAACGCCTGGTGGCCTTGTGCGAGATGCGCGCCGGAAAGCTCAATCCGGTGCGGGTCTTCCAACTCACCTGAGCGGAGACAATCCGATGTCGATCACTGCCGAGCGCAAGAGCGCTCTTATCGCCGAGCACGCCCGCACCGAGGGTGACACCGGCAGCGCCGAAGTCCAGGTCGCGATCCTCTCGGAGCGCATCTCGAACCTGACCGAGCACTTCAAGAGCCACAAGAAGGACAACCACAGCCGTCGTGGTCTGCTGAAGCTGGTTTCCCAGCGTCGCCGTCTCCTCGACCACCTGAAGAAGTCCGACGAAGGCCGTTACGCGGCTCTCATCGAGAAGCTGGGTCTGCGCCGCTAAGGCGCATTTCCGCCGCCTTACCCCGGTAAGGCGGCGGAACGCTATTTGGGGTCAGCCATCTCGAGACAGGCCGAGGTGGAGGATCCGAGGGTTTCGCTCCTCACGGGGCGGCGCCCAGTACGTGCGAGGGTTCACGTCCTCAAACCCCCGCCTGTCGCATTAGGATGAGGATCATCGGGCCGGCTCCATTGGCCGTCCGCCCCTGTCCACGCCCGACGGGAATCCGCCCGCGGGAACCGAAAGAAGATAAATGTTCGATATCAAGCGCAAGACGATCGAGTGGGGCGGCAAGACGCTCGTCCTCGAAACCGGTCGCATCGCCCGTCAAGCCGACGGCGCCGTTCTGGCCACCATGGGCGAAACCGTCGTCCTGGCCACCGCCGTGTTCGCCAAGAAGGCGAAGCCCGGCCAAGATTTCTTCCCGCTGACGGTCAACTACCAGGAAAAGACCTTCGCGGCCGGCAAGATCCCCGGCGGCTACTTCAAGCGTGAAGGCCGTCCGTCGGAAAAGGAGACCCTGGTCTCCCGCCTGATCGACCGTCCGATCCGTCCGCTGTTCGTCAAGGGCTTCAAGAACGAAGTCCAGGTCGTCGTCACCGTGCTGCAGCACGACCTCGAGAACGATCCCGACATCATCGGCATGGTCGCCGCCTCGGCCGCCCTGACCCTGTCGGGCGCCCCGTTCATGGGCCCGATCGGCGCGGCTCGCGTCGGCTGGGTGAACGGCGAATACGTGCTGAACCCGACGCTCGACGAGCTGAAGGAAAGCGCGATGGACCTGGTCGTGGCCGGCACCGCCGACGCCGTGATGATGGTCGAAAGCGAAATCAAGGAACTCTCGGAAGAGATCGTCCTGGGCGGCGTCAACTTCGCTCACCAGCAGATGCAGACCGTCATCGACGGCATCATCGACCTGGCCGAGCATGCCGCCAAGGAACCGTTCGACTTCCAGCCGGAAGACACCGACGCCCTGAAGGCCGAAGTGAAGAACGCCGTCGGCAAGGACCTGGCTGACGCCTACAAGATCCGCACCAAGGCCGACCGCGTCGCCGCCCTCGGCGCCGCCAAGACCAAGGCCATCGAGACCTTCGCCAAGAGCGACACGAACCCGGCCGGCATCGATCCGCTGAAGCTGGTTTCGGTGTTCAAGGAACTGGAAGCCGACATCGTCCGTCGCTCGATCCTCGACACCGGGATCCGCATCGACGGCCGCGACGTTCGCACCGTTCGTCCGATCCTGGGCGAAGTCGGCATCCTGCCGCGCACCCACGGCAGCGCCCTGTTCACCCGCGGCGAGACGCAAGCCATCGTCGTGGCCACCCTGGGCACCGGCGATGACGAGCAGTTCATCGACGCCCTGGAAGGCACCTACAAGGAATCCTTCCTGCTGCACTACAACTTCCCCCCCTACTCGGTGGGTGAGACGGGCCGCATGGGCTCGCCGGGCCGCCGCGAAATCGGCCACGGCAAGCTGGCCTGGCGCGCCCTGCGCCCGATGCTGCCGGCCAAGGAAGACTTCCCCTACACCATCCGTCTGGTCTCCGAGATCACCGAGTCGAACGGCTCGTCCTCGATGGCCACGGTCTGCGGTTCGTCGCTGGCCATGATGGACGCCGGCGTGCCGCTGGTCCGTCCGGTGTCGGGCATCGCCATGGGCCTGATCCTCGAAAAGGACGGCTTCGCCGTTCTGTCCGACATCCTGGGTGACGAAGATCACCTGGGCGACATGGACTTCAAGGTCGCCGGCACCAGCGAAGGCCTGACCTCGCTGCAGATGGACATCAAGATCGCCGGCATCACGCCCGCGATCATGGAGCAGGCCCTGGCTCAAGCTAAGGATGGCCGCGCGCACATCCTCGGCGAGATGAACAAGGCCATGGAAGCGCCGCGTGAAGACGTCGGCGAGTTCGCTCCGAAGATCGAGACCATCACCATCCCGACCGACAAGATCCGCGAAGTGATCGGCACCGGCGGCAAGGTGATCCGCGAGATCGTCGCCACCACCGGCGCCAAGGTCGACATCAACGACGAAGGCACCGTGAAGGTCTCGGCCTCGGACGGCGCCAAGATCAAGGCCGCGATCGACTGGATCAAGTCGATCACGCAGGAAGCGGAAGTCGGCGCGATCTACGACGGCAAGGTCGTCAAGGTCGTCGATTTCGGCGCCTTCGTGAACTTCTTCGGCGCCAAGGACGGCCTCGTCCACGTCAGCCAGATCAGCAACGAACGCGTCGCCAAGCCGTCGGACGTGCTGAAGGAAGGCCAGATGGTCAAGGTGAAGCTCCTGGGCTTCGACGACCGCGGCAAGACCAAGCTGTCGATGAAGGTCGTCGACCAGACGACGGGTGAAGACCTGTCGAAGAAGGCCGAAGTGACCCCGGAGGAAGCCGTCAACACCTGATGACGGCTTTCAGGGCGACCTGAACATGCAACGGGCGGCTCCGAAAGGGGCCGCCCGTTTTGCGTTCGGGGGCCTGAGAGGGCATGCATCTGACTCCCTGCTTGCCTTCCTGGGCCTTGCGCCCAGGATCCATCGTTCAGTTGCTCAGGCCTTTCGAGCTTGGCCGGGATCTGGGCGGCGACCGACATGGCCCTCGCCACAGGGGCGAGGGAGGCATGTATGGAACGCTAGGGGTCTCTAGGCCCGCCCGGCCTGGGCCGACAGGTGGTCGGCGGTGATGCCGATCTTGGCCAGGGCCCGGGTCCACTTGCTCTCGTGGTCGTCGCCGAACAGCAGGGCCTCGTCGGCGTCGCAGATGAGCCAGACGTTGTCGCGCAGCTCCTGCTCCAGCTGGCCGGGGCCCCAGCCGGAATAGCCCAGGGCCAGGATCGCCCGGCGCGGGCGGTGGATCCGGCTGCCCAGGGCGTCCAGGGCGTCACGGGTGACGGTCAGGGCCAGGCCGTCGGCCACCGGCGAGGTGGAATCCGGCGAGACATAGTCGTCGGTGTGCAGCACGAAGCCCCGCTCGCGCTCGACCGGACCGCCCAGCATGACCAGATCGCTGGGGGCGCGGACCTCGGGATCCACGCCCAGCTTGTCGAGCAGCTCGTACACCGTCAGGCCCTCGACCGGGCGGTTCACCGCCAGGCCCATGGCCTGCTCGTCGTCGTGCGAGCAGAGATAGACCACGGCGCGCTCGAAGCGCGGGTCCTCGATGCCGGGCATGGCCACCAGGAGCCGGCCGGTCAGGAATTGGCCCTCGCCGTCGAGGGGAGCGGTCTCGGGAGCGTCCATCTGTTGAGGATCGGCACACAACGCGTCCGTTTCAAGTCAAACCACGTTATTGGCGAACCGATCCGGACGCTTTATCTCCGGAACGCCCTTTCAGCACAGGATCACACCATGGCGATCAAGGTTGGCGACACGCTTCCGGCGGCCACGTTCATGACCAGCACGGCCGAAGGCCCCGCTCCGGTCACTTCCGACGACCTCTTCAAGGGCAAGACCGTCGCCCTTTTCGCCGTCCCCGGCGCGTTCACCCCGACCTGCTCGGCCAAGCACCTGCCGGGCTTCAAGGAAAAGGCCGCGGAGCTCAAGGCCAAGGGCGTCGACACGATCGCTTGCGTCTCGGTCAACGACGTCTTCGTGATGAAGGCCTGGGGCGCCGATCAGGGCATCAGCGACGAAGTGGTGCTGCTGGCCGACGGCAACGGCGATTTCACCCGCGCCATCGGCCTTGATTTCGACGGCAGCAAGTTCGGCATGGGCGCGCGCTCGCAGCGCTACTCGCTGATCGCCAAGGACGGCGTCGTCACGACCCTGAACGTCGAGGGAGCCGGCGAATTCAAGGTCTCGTCGGCCGACTACATGCTGGGCCAGCTGTAAGCGGCCCTGCCCTGGCCCGTCACTCCGACGCTAGGGTCGGGGTGGCGGGACCTGCCTAGGCCGAGATCGCGTGCAGCTGCGCCGCATGCGCGCGCAGCCAGGCCCGGTGCGGCGCTGGATCGCCGATCAGGGTCTCGCACAGCGCCCAGAAGCGCGGGCCGTGATTGGCCTCGACCAGGTGGGCGCATTCGTGGGCGACGACATAGTCGGCCACCGCCGCCGGCGCCAGCACCAGCCGCCAGCTGTAGCGGATCGCCGCGGGCGCACCCGGTCTGGCCGGCCGGCACGAGCCCCAGCGGGCCTTCGGGTCGGCCACCGCCACCGACGGCATCGGCCGTCCCAGCCGTCCGGCATGATGGGCGGTGCGCTCGGTCAGGATTTCCAGCGCCCGGTGCTTGACCAGCCGCAGGATCTTCAAGGACCAGTTGGCGTCGTCGGGCGCGATCAGCGCGTCCTCGGTCATCCGCGCCCGGCCGGGGCCGACCTCCAGCCGATAGGACCTGCCCCAGATCTTCAGCACGCCGCCGGGCTCGATCACCTGGCGGCCGGGCAGGGCGGCCAGCTGCAGGCTCATCCAGCCGGCCTTCTCGTGGGCGAAGGCCACGGCCTCGGTCAGGCGGCGCTGATTGGGAGCGATGGCGACGATCTCGGACTTGGCGCGGTCGACCCGCAGCGACACCCGACGCGCGCGGCCGTCGACCTTCAGGCGCACGGCGCAGCGCTCGATCTCCAGCCGGTCGCCGTCGGCGAAGCGTCGGGGAGCGGCCTTGGGCTGCGGGCGAAAGAGGTTCATCGCCCTCTAGATCGCGCCCGCCGGCCCTTTAGGCAAGAGTCTGCTTCTCAGGCCTTCTTGCCCGCGAAGTTGGGATCGGTGCGCAGGATGAAGTCGCGGACCTTGGGATAGATCTCCTCGCGGAACCGGCGGCCGTTGAACACCCCGTAGTGACCGACGCCCGGCTGGACGTAGTCTTCCTTCAGCTCGGCGGGAATGTTGACGCACAGGTCGTGGGCGGCCTGGGTCTGGCCGATGCCCGAGATGTCGTCCTTCTCGCCCTCGACGGTCATCAGGCCGATATCGGTGATGGCCGCGGTGTTCACGTGCCGCCCGCGATGCATCAGCTCGCCCTTCGGCAGCAGGTGGCGCTGGAAGACGATATCGATGGTCTGGAGATAGAACTCCTCGGTCAGGTCCAGCACCGACAGATACTCGTCGTAGAACTCCAGGTGCTTGTCGGCGCCGTCGCCGTCGCCCTCGACCAGGCTCTTGAAGTAGCGCTGGTGGGCTTCCTGGTGCTTGTCGGCGTTCATGCTCATGAAGCTGGCCAGCTGCACGAAGCCCGGATAGACGCGCCGTCCCATGCCCGGATAGGGGGCGGGCACGGTGTAGATCATGTTGGACTGGAACCAGGTGAAGGGCTTTTCCTCCGCCAGGTTGTTGGTCACGGTCGGCGACAGGCGCGCGTCGATCGGCGAGCCCATGAAGGTCATGCTGGCCGGACGCGACGGGTCGTTGTCCTCGGCCATCAGCGCGGCGGCGGCCAGCACTGGCGGTCCGGGCTGGCAGACGGCCAGCACGTTGGGACGCGGACCGAGCACCCGCAGCATGTCGCGGATATGGTCGATATAGTCGTGGAAGTCGAAGCGGCCCTGCAGGACGGAGACCTCGCGGGCGTTCTGCCAGTCGACGATGAACACCGCGTGGTTGGGCAGGAAGGCCTCGACGGTGCCGCGCAGCAGGGTGGCGTAGTGGCCCGAAAGCGGCGCGACGATCAGCACGGCGGGATCGAGGTCGAAGCGGCCGGCCCGGCGCATGTCCGACATGTCGCGGTCGAACTGGATCAGCCGCGCCCACGGGCTCTGCCACACGACGGTCGGGCGCACGCGCACGTCGACGTCGTTGATCTTGACGCTGTCGATGCGCCAGTCCGGCTTTCCATAGCGGCGGGTGACGTTGGAGAACAGGTCCGCGCCGGCATAGAGCCGCCGGCCAAGCTCGGTGTTGGCGGCCGGGTTCAGCGGCGAGCCCCAGAAGTCCCGGGCCGCGCGGGCCGCCAGGCGCATGGGGGTCGAGGCGTAGAAGCTCGCTTCGTGCAGGGCGTAGAGCATGCCGTCTCCAGCGATTGTGCGCTGCAGCATAACACGCCGGGCGTTAAGAAGGTACAGCCCTGAGATGACCTAAGGGCGCCGCAACGCAAAAAATGGGCGAAGCTCCCCTGTCGGGGAAGTCCTCAGGCCCCCTTCATCGCCGCCTTCATCTGGCGGGCGATCTCGTCGGGGGGCGAGCCGTAGCCGATGACGCTGTGGAAGCGGCCCTTGGGGTCGATGACGTAGATCATCGTGGAGTGGTCGACGGTGTAGTCGGGCCCGTCGCCGACCTTCTTGGCATAGGCGCGATAGGCCTTCACCGTGGCGTCCACCTGTTCCTGCGCGCCGGTCAGGCCGACGATGTTCTTGGGCAGGTGGCCGGCGGTCAGATAGGTCTTCATCTGGGCCGGGGTGTCGCGGGCCGGATCGATCGAGATCATCACGATCTGCAGGTCCTTGGCCCTGGGGCCCAGCTGGTCGCTGGCGGTCGCCAGGGCCTGCAGGGTGCCGGGGCAGACGTCGGGGCAGTAGGTGAAGCCGAAGAACATCGCGGTCCACTTGCCCTTCAGCACGCTCTCGTCGGTCGGCTTGCCGTCGTAGTCGACCAGCTCGAACGGCCCGCCCACCGCGGCGGGCTTGGGCGCGGAGCGGAAAACGCCGCTTTCCACGATCAGCGCGCCGGCCGCCAGAACGCCCACGATGCAGACGGCCAGGACCATCAGGCGGTTGCGGTTCATGGGGCTTGCATCCTTTGGGGCTCGCCAGATCGAATTTTCTGGCCTTAATGTGGCGTCATGGCCGACGCTTCGTTCAAGGACGCGCCGAAGAAACCATCACCCGACGGGCTCGATAGGCCCGACGGCGCAGGCGCGCAAGACAGCGACGACTGGTCCTGGGCGGGTCCCGGACTGCGTCAGGGGCGCCTGCGGGTGCGAACATTGATCGCCCAACGCTGGCTGACGGTGGCCGGCCAGTCGGTGACTGTGCTGCTTTGCGGGCTGGTGCTCGACCGGCAGATTCCCTACGCCCTGTGCTTCTCGCTGATCGCGCTTTCGGCCTGGCTGAACGTGCTGATCGGCCTGGCCTCGACCGGCCAGCGCCTGGCGCGCGACGTGGAGGCCACCGCCCAGATCGCCTTCGACATCCTGCAGCTGTCGGGGATGCTCTACCTGACCGGCGGGGTCTATAATCCGTTCTCCCTGCTGCTGATCGCGCCCGTGACCCTGGCGGCCGCCACCCTGCCGGCGCGCTATGCGCTCGGCCTCGGCGTGCTGGCGGTGATCGCCACCATCGTGCTGGCCTTCGTCTACATGCCGCTGCCGGTGGCCGTCGGCGTGCCGCCGCCCCGGCCCGAGGCCTCGCTGCTGACCGGCATCGTCGCCGCCAGGATCCTCGGCATCGTCGTCACGGGCCTCTACGCCTGGCAGGCGGCGACGGAGTCGGCCCGCATGGAGCTGGCCCTCAACGTCACCGAGACCGTGCTGGCCCGCGAGCAAAGGCTGTCGGCCCTGGGCGCCCTGGCCGCCGCCGCCGCGCACGAACTGGGCACGCCGCTGGCCACCATCTCGGTCGTCGCCCGCGAGATGGCGCGCGGCGCTCCTGACGAGCAGACCCGCGAGGACGCCGAACTCCTGATCGGCCAGGCGGCGCGCTGCCGGGAAATCCTGCAGCGCCTGACCGAGATGCCCGAGGCCCAGGACGCCGTCCACGAGCGGATGAGCCTGACCCAGCTGGTGCATGAGATCATCGAGCCGCACATGATCCACGGCGTGCGCGTCGAGGCGGTGGTCAACGGCCCCTCCGGCGAATCGGCCCCCGACGTCTGGCGGCGGGCCGAGGTGATCCACGCCCTGACCTCGATCGTCGAGAACGCCGTCGACTTCGCCCGTTCGGAGGTGATCGTCATCGCCCGCTTCGATCCGCGCTCGATCCTGATCGAGGTGCGCGACGACGGGCCGGGCTTCTCGCCCGAGGTGCTGGCCAAGCTGGGCGAGCCCTATGTCACGTCGCGTCCGGGGGCCGAAGGCTCGCGCACCGGCCACATCGGCATGGGCCTGGGCTTCTTCATCGCCAAGACCCTCCTGGAACGGACTGGGGCCGCCGTGGATTTCAGGAACGGTCGTCGCGGCGGCGCCGTGGTCGCGGCCCGTTGGCCACGCCCGGCGATGGAAGCTCCCGGCTTCATCGGGGTTTGAGTACGAAAGACTTGCGAAGTTTTGCAAGTCGTAGACATGATGCGGACACGACACCCGGTTGAGTAATGGCGCGGGGAGGCGCTGAGTTGATGGCGGATATCGGAGAACTGGTCGCGGCCCTGCCCGACAAGTCCTTGCTTCTGCTCGACGACGATGCGCCTTTGCGCACACGTCTTGGTCGAGCTTTGGAACAGCGCGGCTTCGAGGTGACGCTTTGCGCCTCGGTGGCCGAGGCGATCGGCTCGCTGAAGAGCCAGGCCCCGGCCCATGCGGTGCTCGACATGCGGCTGGAGGACGGTTCGGGCCTGAAGGTGGTCGAGGCGGTTCGCGACGCCCGCGCCGACGCCAAGATCATCATGCTGACCGGCTACGGCAACATCGCCACCGCCGTCGCGGCCGTGAAGGCCGGGGTGGTCGACTATCTTTCCAAGCCGGCCGACGCCGACGACGTGGCTCGCGCCCTGCTGGCCGCCAAGGACGCCGCCCCCGCCCCGCCGGAAAACCCGATGAGCGCCGACCGCGTGCGCTGGGAGCACATCCAGCGCGTCTACGAGATGTGCGGCCATAACGTTTCCGAGACGGCCCGCCGGCTGAATATGCACCGTCGCACGCTGCAGCGGATCCTGGCGAAAAGGGCGCCGCGTTAGGCCCCCTCGGTCGCTTCGCGACAGCTTCCCCAAAGGGGGAGCATCCCGGCGCTAAAATCCTCCCCCTCTGGGGGAGGTGGCCCGGAGGGCCGGAGGGGGGCCGTTTTCAGCTTTCAAGACGCTGGACGGCCCAAGTCCCTCCCCTCTCCGTCGGCTGCGCCGACACCTCTCCCACAGGGAGAGGATCTCCGGATCACATCGCCGAAATCCCGCCGTCGAGCTTCAGCTCGGCGCCGGTCATGAACTTGCTCTCGTCGCTGGCCAGGTAGAGCACGGCGTTGGCGATGTCGTCGGGCTCGCCGATGTGGCCCAGCGGGATCTGCCGGCCCAGCTTGGCGTGGGCCTCTTCCTTGCCCAGGCGCTGGCTCAGAGGATCCAGGATCGGGGTGTCGATGAAGGTCGGGTGGATCGAGTTCGAGCGAATGTCGAGCCCGAGCTTGGCGCAGTAGAGCGCGATGTTCTTGGACAGCAGCCAGACCCCGGCCTTGGAGGCGTTGTAGGCCGGCGAGTTGTGGTTGGCGATCAGGCCGGCGATCGAGCTGATGTTGACGATCGAGCCAGGCTGGTGGGCGCGCATGTGGGTCAGGGCATGCTTGGCCCCCAGGAAGACGCTGTCGACATTGATCGACATGATCCTCTTCCAGAGGTCGAACTCCATCTGCTCCAGCGGCTTGTCGCCGGCCACCCCCGCGTTGTTGACCAGCACCGAGAGGCCGCCCATGTCGGCCGCCGCCGCCTCTAGGGCCCCGATCCACTGGTCCTCCTGGGTGACGTCGAGGGCGTAGGCGAAGGCCGTGCCGGCGCCGTGGGCGGCGTTGATCTCGGCAGCCGCGGCCTTGGCCCCGTCGACATTGATGTCGGCCAGGGCGACCTTGGCGCCTTCCGAGGCCAGCTTGCGCGCCGCCGCCGCGCCCAGGCCCTGGGCCGCGCCGGTGATGAAGGCCTTCTTGCCGGCGACCCGGCCCGTGGTCTGCGCCATTCGGCGTCCTCCCTATAATTCAAACGATAGTTTGAACTGGATGCGGGGGGAGGGGAAGGGGGATCAGCCCGAGATCGCGTCCATGAATCTGGCCAGCTGCACGTCGCGCTCGCTGACGCCGTCGCAATCGTGGGTGGTCAGGGTCACCTCGACGCGGTTGTAGACATTGAACCACTCGGGGTGGTGGTCGCGCTTGTCGGCCTCGATGGCCACGCGGGTCATGAAGCCGAAGGCGGCGTTGAAGTCGGCGAAGCGGAAGGTCTTCTCGATGGCGTCCTTGCCGTCGGCGGCGGTCCATCCCTGGAGCTGGGACAGGGCGGCGGCGGCGCCGATCTTGGCGGGGGCGGTCATGGGGGCGACTCCTGAGGCTTCTGCCGCCTTCAGAACGACAATCCGGTGGCGGCCGCAAGCTCCGCCAGCGCCTGGTCCTCGCCGGAGACCTTGATGGCGACCATGCCGAGGGCCGCCGCCGGCTTGCAGTTGATCCCCAGGTCGTCGAGGTAGACGCAACGCTCCGGCGCGACGCCCAGCAGGTCGCACATCATCTGGTAGATGCGCGGATCGGGCTTGCGCACACCGGCCTTGGAGCTTTCGATCAGGGCGTCGAACTGGGCCATGATCTCGGCCACGGCGGCGGCTTTCTCGGCGGAGGCCGCCATGCCCGCGCCATGGCCGGCGCCCGGCACGTTGTTGGTGATGCAACCGACCTTGAACCGCGCCTTGCAGGCCTTCAGCGCCGCGACCATGCGGGGGCGGACCTCGCCCGACAGCAGGGGCAGCACGTCGCGTCCCGGCACGGCGTGGCCAAGTCGCGTGGCCTCCTCTAGGAACAGCGCGTCGAAGGTCGCCGCATCGATCTGCGCCCGTTCGAACCGGGCCCAGGCGTTGGTGTCCGGATCGAGGGCGTTGACCGAACGGATGAAGTCGGTGGGCAGGTCGTTCTTCGCCTCATAGCGCCGGAAGGCCTCGAAGGGCGAGGTGGTGAACACGCCGCCGAAATCCCAGATCACAGCCTCGATCGCCATCGTCCCGTCCATGCCGAACAATTGTTTGAACGCACTCTAGGCGAGGACGGCGATGGGGAAAAGCCACGTCCAACAATGGTTAAGCTCGCCTTCATGGCGAAAAAGCGCGCGCGGCTCGCCGGGCTCTGGTCTATTGGCGGGCCTGGAGTATCCCCCATGCGCCAACTTGTCCTTTTCGTCTTCGCCGCCGGGATCGCCCTGGCTTCGCCGGCTCTCGCCGGAGACCGCTACGGCCTGGCCGGCGGTCCGCCTGACCGCTCGAGCCTGCCGGTTGATCCCGAGATCCTGCCACCCGACACCCGGCCCGGCGAATGCGTCAATCGTCGTGTGACCGGCCCCGGTGGCGCCTATCGCTGGGAGCGGGTGGAGTGCGACGACGGCGAGCGCGGCTGGAGTGACTTCGACCGCTGGAGCTATGGCCGCCCGCCGCTGCGGGTCGACGACCGTGGCGCGCCGCCGCCTCAGGCCTATCCGCCGACGCCGCAACAGGACTATGTGCCCGACCGCTACAGCCGCCGTCACGACGACGGCCCGGCCTATGCCCCGCCGGCCTACGCCCAGGGCGGCTATTCGCGCCAGGAAGAAGGCTACGAATACAGCCGCGAGAGCCGCTACGACAGTGACGCGTACGGCGCCTATCCGCCGCCGCCCCAAGGCGGCTACGGCTATGCGACCTGGACCTCGGCCGGCCGCGACGAGTACGGCTTCCTGGTCTGGCCGGGCAAGCAGCCTTAGGGTGAACTTCCTTGCGTCCCTCAAGGCCCGCTTTGCGGGCGCCTCGGGATGAGGGAGTCAGTGTAACAGCGTTCTCATCCTGAGGTGCGACCCGAAGGGGAGCCCCGGAGGACGCAGAGCGCTCACAGCAGCCGCAGGAACAGCACCCGGGCCGCGCCGTAGTCGCGGGCGTCCAGGGTCTCGAAGCTCTCCAGCACAGGGTCGGGCTCGCCGACTCCGCGCTCGAAGACCACGATCGCGTTCGGCGCCAGCCAGCCGCCGGCGACCAGCTCGGCCAGGGCCTTCTCGCCCAGGCCCTTGGCGTAGGGCGGATCGAGGAAGGCGATGTCGAAGGCCGGACCGGCGCTGGCCGGGCGGGGGCCAAGGTCGGTGGCGTCGCGGCGGTGCACGCGGGTCTGGCCGAACAGGCCGAAGGCGTCGATGTTCTGGCGGATCGCGCCGCGCGCGGCTTCGTTGGTCTCTACGAACAGGCAGTTCTCCGCCCCGCGCGAGATCGCCTCGAGGCCCAGCGCTCCGGAGCCCGCGAACACGTCGATCACCCGCGCGCCATGCAGCTCCGGCGCCCAGGCGGCGTGCTCGAGGATGTTGAACACGGCCTGGCGGGCGCGGTCGGAGGTGGGGCGGGTGGCGTCGCCCGGCGGGGTGGCGATGGCCTTGCCGCGATACTGGCCCGAGACGATGCGCATCAGGCCGCGGCCTCCTCGGCTTGCACTTCGGTTTCGAGTCCGCCGACGGCGGCGCGGCGGCGCATGAACCGGCCGCCGGCTACGAAGGCGGCGATGGCCAGGGCCAGCGGGATCAGGCCCCAGATATGGTTCAGGCTGAACAGGATAAGGCCGCACATCAGGCCGGGCGCGACCGCCGTGCGGGCCAGGGTGAACAGGGCCTCGCCGCGATGCACGCGGCCGGCCAGTTCGCCGGCGAAGGCGGCGTAGCCCCAGACGACCGACATGGCGACGCCGATCGCCGCCACTGGGCCCACATAGACGAAGGCAGCCTCGGGCGAGGCGTGCTCCCACAGGAGCTCGGTGGTCAGGGGCAGCAGGGCGACCAGGCCCAGCACGATGAGGTTCAGCACGTCGAGCACGCCGTTGGCGCCGCGCAGGCGGGCGAAGATCCGCCGGTGGCTGATCCAGTAGACGCCGATGACCGCGAAGCTCACCGCATAGGCCCACAGCTTGTGGCCCATCTGGCCAAACAGGTCGGCGACGCCATGCCAGTGTTCGGGCGGATGGATCTCGATGGCCAGCAGGGTGATGGCGATCGCGAAGACCGCGTCGGAAAACAGCACTAGCCGGTGCAGGTGGCGGTCGGCCGCCTCGTCCACGTCCTGGTTCAGCGACTTGCTCATGAAACCCCCATCGACAACCGCCGATGTGTGCCGTCATTGCCGCGTGACGGCAAGTCGTGGGCCGACTTTGCTCGAAACCTCTTTTCCTTGGCCTCGCCGCCGACTAGCGAAGAGGCGGGTGCTGTATGGGAACGGGCTGTGTTCGAGGACGTGAGACGTTCGGCGTTTCTGGACGACCTGACGCCGGCTGACCGGCGCATCGGGCGGGTCCTGCTGAGCCTGCCGGTCGGGGCGGTCGCCGCGGCCCTGGCGGCCGTGATCGGCGGGGTCTTCGTCATGGCCCTGTTCACCGGCCTCGTCGACGGCGGCTTCGACCAGGCCATGGATCTGCTCAAATCGCTGTCCAATCCCAAGGCCGGCGGCCTGGACCTGATCACCCTGCTGTTCGTGCTGTGCCTGGTGACGGCGACCAACGGCGGCATGGCCGTGGCCTTCGCCGGCGTCGCCGCCCTGCTGCACGAGCGGCGCCTGCGCAGCTACCTGACCAGCGCCCCGGCCTATCGCTGGCGCCTGACCCTGCTGGGCCTGGCCCTGTTCGCCGTGACCGTCGGCCCGCTGCTGGCGGCCAGCGCCCGCCTCGATCCGCACGCGCCGCCCATGCCGATCCTGACCCTGACCTCCAGCCTGGACGGTCGCCTGGTCCACGCCGCCGGCGCGATCGGCCTGCTGCTGCTGGCCGCGGCGGCGGAAGAACTGGTGTTCCGCGGCTGGCTGCTGAAGCTGACGGGCGCCTTCACGCGCCGGGTGTGGCTGATCCTGCTGATCAACGGCGTGGCCTTCTCGACCATCCATTTCGACCCCAATCCCGACGCCTTCCTGGTGCGGGCGGTGCTGGGCGTCGGCCTGGCCTGGGCCACCCTGCGGCTGGGCGGCGTCGAGTTCGCGGTCGGCGCCCACGCGGCCAACAACATCGTCATCGTGCTGTTCCTGCAGCCCATGACCCTGACGCCCGAGCCGCCGCATCCCTTCCGCTGGGAGGTGCTGCCGATCTGCGTGGTGATGCTGGGGATCTATGTCGGCCTGGCCGAGCTGGTGGCCCGCACGCCGCGCCTGTCGCGCTGGGCCGGGGTGGCGACGGCCTAGATTTCCTTGTCGTCGGCCTCGTCCGACCAGCGCAGCGGCGGGGCCTGGGCCTTCAGGGCCAGCATGGCCTCGCGCAGGGCGTCCATGAAGGCCGTCCGCTTGCCGGTCCAGGCCACGGGCTCGCCTACCAGAACCGCGCAGTTCAGCGGCACCGGCACGCTGGCGCCCTTGGGCAGTACGCGGCCCGCGCCCTGGATCCACACCGGGATCACCGGGGCCTCGGGAAAGGCTTCGGCCAGGCGCGCGACACCGCCCTTCAACTGGCCCATAGCGTCGCTGGCGCCGTCGCCGCGCGTGCCCTCGGGGAAGACCAGCACGATCTCGCCCGCCGCCAGGGCGGCGCGGGCGGGGGCCAGCACGTCCTCGCCCTCGCCTTGGCCCAGGCCTTGGGCCGCGCGGCGGCCCGCCTTGCTGCGCGCCACCGGCACGATGCCGATCACGTGGCGCGAGAACCAGCCGATCACCGGATCCCGCAGGAAGTAGTCGGCCGCCGCCGCCGGCCGCAGCTTAGACACCGCCCGCGACGGAAAGATCGACAGCATCAGCAGGGTGTCGACGTGGCTGGCGTGGTTGGCGGCGATGATCGCCGGGCCCTTCAGCGGCAGGCGCTCGCGACCGGAGACGTCGGCGCCGGTCATCAGCACGGCCAGCGGCCGGGCGACGAGGACGAGCAGGAGAAAGCGGAGCAGGCGCACGGCGCGACTAGATCAGAACCGGTCCAGCGCGAACAGCGCCATAAGGTGGAAGTAGAGCGGGGCGGTGAAGGTCAGGCTGTCGGCGCGGTCCAGCACCCCGCCGTGGCCGGGGATGGCGTGCGAGGTGTCCTTGACCCCGATGTCGCGCTTGATGGCGCTCATGGTCACGTCGCCCGCGAAGCCCGCCGCCGGCAGCACCAGGGCGACGACCAGCAGGCCGTGGCCGGTCAGCGGCGTGAACACCGGACCCACGAACCAGATCAGCGCGGCGGTGGTGATCCAGCCGCCCAGGAAGCCTTCCCAGGTCTTGTTGGGGCTGACGCTCGGCAGGATCTTGCGGCGGCCGAAAAGCTTGCCCCAGACGTATTGGGCCACGTCGTTGAACTCGGTGGCCAGCAGCAGGAAGAACACCAGGCCCGCCGCGCCGGCCGGCAGGTGCTCGGTTTCCGGCACGCGCATCAGGAAGGCGACGAAGCCCAGATTGTAGACGCAGGTGACCAGGCCCCAGTGGAAGGTCGCCGCGCTGGCGAGGTAGCCCTTGGTCTGGCCGATCAGGGCCATCAGCGCCGGCAACCCCAGGAACACCCACACCGGGATGAACACCAGGTAGAACATGTAGCGGTCGGCGAAGATGAAGCCGTAGGCGGCCAGCAGGCACAGATAGGCCGCCAGGATCGCCGGCCTGTCCTCGCGCCGGCGTACGGCCAGCGACAGGAACTCGCGCAGGGCCAGGAACGAGATGAAGGCGAAGACGGCGGTGGTCGCCTGCCAGCCCAGCAGCAGGGCGCCGGCCAGCAGGGCCACCATCCCCCACCACGAGACGATGCGCAGCCGCAGCTCCTCGTACGACTGGCCGGGCTTCAGGCGCGGCAGCACCGCGGCGATGGCGCTGGCCACGCCCAGCAGGATCACCACTCCGGCCAGGCCCGCCAGCAGCGGCCGGGGCTGCGCGGCCAGGAAGCGGACCGCATGTCCGGTCAGATCGCCGATCAAGTCCATGGACGCTCCCGTTCGCACTACTCCCGGTATAGCCTAGTTGCCGACGGTTACGAGCCGGGGAGTTCTCGTCGATGTCGCGCATCCTGCGCTCCAGCCTGGTCCATGCGGCGTTCGGCTTCCTGCTGATGGGCGGCTGGACCTTGTGGGCCAACCGCGCCCACGGCCTGGCCTGGGTTCCGGCCCTCGCCCAGGGCCTGCTGTCGGCCGGGCTGACGGCGCTGCTCAAGAAGACGCTGGAGCGGCTGGACGGCCGGTTCTCCGGTTTCGTCGCCCTGGCCCTGCCGCCGGCTATGACCGCCAGCGCCATCCTGACGATCCTGGTCCTCGTCCATCGCCTGATCGGCACGCCGGAACTTCTGGCGACGATCGCCTTTCCCTGGACGATGTCGACGCTCTACGCCATCGCCTACAACGCCCGCCTGGTCGCCGACCGGAGAAAGGCCGCGCCATGACCGACGCTCCCGAGACCGCTTCTACGGAGGCCGGAGCGCCCGACCTCGCCAACCGCCGGCCGCTGAAGACCCGCAGCGCCGCATGGGCCGCTCGCCTGGCCGCCGCCATCGCCGGCAAGGGGGTCTCCGCCGACGTGATCTCGGGCCTGGGTCTCGCCTTCGCGGTGCTGGGCGGCGCGTTGCTGGCGGCCAGCGGCGGGGTCGAGGACGGCTGGCGCTCGCTGTGCCTGGTGCTGGCCGCGACCTGCATCCAGCTGCGCCTGGCCTGCAACCTGCTGGACGGCATGGTGGCGGTGGAGCACGGCCGCGCCAGCCCCTACGGCCCGATCTGGAACGAGCTGCCCGACCGTATCGCCGACGTGCTGTTCCTGGCCGGCGCCGGCTATGGCGCGATGAGCGCGGGTTTCTCCGGCGGGCCGGCCCTGGGCTGGATCTGCGCGGCCCTGGCCATGCTGACGGCCTATGTGCGCGAGCTTGGCCGAGGGCTCGGCTTCGACGCCGACTTCTCCGGACCCATGGCCAAGCCGCATCGCATGGCCGCCCTGACGGCGACCTGCGTCATCGCCGCCTTCGAACCGCTGTGGAGCGGCCGGGGCGAGGCGCTGGCGCTGGGCCTGGCGGTGATCGCCGCCGGGACCCTGGTCACCGTGGTGCGCCGCACCCGCACCCTGGCCGAACGGCTGGCGGATCGGCGCTAGGGGCGAGCGTTCGGCGCCCCACCGCGACAACCACATTGCTTCCCTCGCCCGCGTGGCGAGGGCCCATGCCGGTCGCTGTTCGGACCTTGGTCGTCCGCGAAGGGCCTGAGCGGCCGAACGATGGATCCAGGGCGCAAGGCCCAGGAAGGCCGTTCTTTGGAAACTACCGCTTGGGTCCGCGCGGGGCAGGCTTGGCTCCGGTCGGGCGCGGACCCTTGAAGCCGGCCGGCTTGGTCGGACGCGCCGGAGCGACATTGCCGCGCGGGGCGCCTTGCGGGGCGGCCTTGCCGGCGGGGCGGGCGCCCGGCTTGCCCACCGCGCTCTTGCGTGCCGGACCCTTGGTCGCCGCACCCTTGGCCGCAGCACCCTTGGCCGCAGCACCCTTCGCGCCCGGCTTGCCGCGGCCCGGGGCCTCGGTGACGAACTTGGTGTCGATCGACTTGGGCTTGTGGGTCTTGGACTTGTGGCCATCCGTGCGGATCTTGGCCTTGGCCCAGCCGGCCTTGTAGACCTTCTTGGGCTCCTCGACCTTGGGCGTGGCGATCTGCGGGGCGCGGCCCGTGGGGGCGCGGCGCTGGATCTCGCCGCCGCGCAGGCGCTCGCCGTCCTTGGCCACGCCCGGAGCGTACAGCGGGTCGGCGACGCCGACGAACTGCGGCTTGTCGCCCGTGGGCATGTTCTCGTCGGCTATGACGCCGGCCAGCAGTTCGCGGATCACCCGGGGGCCGACCTCCTCGACCTGGCCGGCCTGCAGCGTGCCCAGGGCGAACGGGCCGTAGGACAGGCGGATCAGGCGGTTGACCTTCAGGCCCACCGACTCCAGCACCTTGCGGACCTCGCGGTTCTTGCCTTCCGACAGGGTGACCGTGATCCAGACGTTGCGGCCGCCGCCGGCCTTGTCCTGCGCCTTGTCGAGGCGCGCCTCGATCGGGCCGTAGCGGACGCCCTCGATGGTCGTGCCGTCCTTCAGCTTGTCCAGGGTCTCCTGGGTGGCGTGGCCGAAGGCGCGGGCGCGATAGCGGCGGGTCCAGGCGTTCTGCGGCATCTCCAGGGCGCGCGACAGCTCGCCGTCGTTGGTCAGCAGCAGCAGGCCCTCGGAGTTGAGGTCGAGGCGGCCCACCGAGATCACCCGCGGCAGGCCGTGGGGCAGGGCGCCGAATACGGTCGGGCGCTCCTTGGGGTCGTTGTGGGTGGTCACCAGGCCGGTGGGCTTGTGATAACGGAACAGGCGGGTGGGCTGGCGATCCTCGACCAGCTTGCCGTCGACGACCAGCAGGTCGCCGGGAAACACGCGCACGGCCGGGGTGGTCAGCACCTGGCCGTTCAGCACGACCTTGCCGGCCTCGATCAGCCGCTCGACCTCGCGCCGCGACGCCACGCCCGCGCGGGCCAGGGCCTTGGCGACGCGCTCGCCGCCCTCGGCGTCGGCGTCATGCTCGACGGCGTCGTGCAGGGCGGGCTGGTACTTGTCGGTCATGGCTTGGTTCCTTCGACGGGAGGGGCGCATCTCACGATGGGCTTCTTGTGGTGATGGCGCCGAACCGCCATAGGATCAAGTCCAGCAGCCGGAGGCCTCTCCCATCACCGACGAAGACGCCATGGCCCTGGCCCTCGACGAGGCCCGCGCGGCCGCCGAGCGGGGCGAGACGCCGGTGGGGGCGGTGATCCTGGATCCGAAGACGGGCGAGGTGATCGCGCGGGCTGGCAACGGCCCGATCGCGGCGCATGATCCCACGGCCCATGCCGAGATCGCGGTCATGCGGCTGGCGGCGGCGAAGCTTGAGAACTATCGGCTGACCGACCTGACCCTGGTGGTGACGCTGGAGCCCTGCGCCATGTGCGCCGGGGCGATCAGCCACGCCCGCATCGGCCGGGTGGTCTGGGGCGCCGACGATCCCAAGGGCGGAGCGGTGGTCCACGGCCCGAAGTTCTTCGCCCAGCCCACCTGCCACTGGCGGCCGGAAACGACGGGCGGGGTGATGGCGCAGGAGAGCGCCGACCTGCTGCGCGGGTTCTTCCGCGCGCGGCGCAAGGGCAAGCCCGCGTCCTAGTTGACCATCGCCGAGCC
Organism: Caulobacter endophyticus; assembly: GCF_003116815.1. GTDB lineage: Bacteria > Pseudomonadota > Alphaproteobacteria > Caulobacterales > Caulobacteraceae > Caulobacter > Caulobacter endophyticus. The sequence goes on along the minus strand of NZ_QDKQ01000064.1, from coordinate 128,494 downwards.
GAGCAGGACGCGCGCGCCCTTGCGGCCCAGGGTGCGATCGGCGGCTTTCTGCATCTCGGCGCCGATGTAGTCGAGATCGGGGGCGGCCCCGCGGCGCAGGCCCGAGGCATAGGTCATCAGCACCTGGGCGAAGGCCGCGCGCAGGCGCGGGGTCGAGGCCTGGGCGTATTCCATGACCTTGGGGTCCTTGGCCTCGATGCCGGTCTCCAGCGTCATCACGCCCTTGCGGCCGTCGCGGCGGATGGCCGAGGCGGTGATGGTGGGCAGGGCGAAATAGGTGGGCGGCGCCTCCTTCTTGGCTTCGCCGCCGCTGGCCAGGGCGGGCGAGGCGCAAAGACCGGCGAGCGTCAGGACGGCGGCGAGGAGGGCGAGGGTGCGGCGCATGGCCTTCCGCATAACCCGTCGTGGTTGACGTCCTCTTTACGTCTGGCGCCGCACAAACGCGTTAACCTAGATTCCCCGTGCGTCAGATGCGCGCGCGGCGGGTGCGAGGAGGCTGATCTTGGGACGCTTTTCACCGCAATCCCTCGACCTTGACGGCAAGGTGATCCTGGTCACCGGCGGCACCGGCTCGTTCGGACGCCGGTTCATCGAGACGGTGCTCAAGCGGTCGAGCCCGCGCAAGGTCATCATCTATTCGCGCGACGAGCTGAAGCAGAGCGACATGCAGCTGGAACTGCGCGAGCAGTTCGGCGAGGCCGACTTCGCCAAGCTGCGCTTCTTCCTGGGCGACGTGCGCGACCGCGAGCGGCTGACCCTGGCCCTGCGTGGGGTCGACATCGTCATCCACGCTGCAGCGCTGAAGCAGGTGCCGGCGGCCGAGTATAATCCCTCGGAGTGCATCCACACCAACGTGCTGGGCGCCGAGAACGTGGTCTGGGCCAGCCTCAACAACCATGTGAAGCAGGTGGTGGCCCTGTCGACCGACAAGGCCTGCAACCCCACCAACCTCTACGGCGCGACCAAGCTGGCCTCGGACAAGACCTTCGTGGCCGCCAACAACCTGTCGGGCGATATCGGCACGCGGTTCTGCGTCGTGCGCTACGGCAATGTGGTCGGCTCGCGCGGCAGCGTCGTGCCGCTCTATCGCCGCCTGCTGGACCAGGGCGCGACCGAGCTGCCGATCACCGATCCGCGCATGACCCGCTTCTGGATCACGCTGAACGAGGGCGTCGACTTCGTGCTGTCGTCGCTGAACCTGATGCGCGGCGGCGAGATCTTCGTGCCCAAGATCCCGTCGATGGCCATGCCCGACCTGGTCAAGGCCATGTCGCCGAGCGCGGGGGTCAAGGTCATCGGCATCCGTCCCGGCGAGAAGCTGCACGAGATCATGATCAGCGCCGACGACGCGCGCTCGACCGTCGAGTTCGACGACCGCTTCGCCATCGAGCCCAACTTCGCCGAGTTCGGCCGCGAGCCCTATTCCGAGGCCGACGGCGCCAAGCGCGTGGCCGAAGACTTTTCCTACAGCAGCGACAACAACCACGACTGGCTCTCGCCCGAAGGCCTGCTGGCCATGCTGGAGGAGAAGGCCGCGCGATGAGCGGCTTCCTCCCCTACGGTCGGCAGACCATCGAGGACGACGACATCGCGGCTGTCGCGCAGGCCCTGCGCGCCGATTTCCTGACCACGGGCCCGACGGTCGAGGCCTTCGAGACCGCCTTCAAGCAGAAGGTCGGGGCGCAGCACGCCATCGCCGTCTCCAATGGCACGGCGACCCTGCACCTGGCGATGATGGCCCTGGGCGTCGGCGAAGGCGACGTGTGCATCGTCCCGTCGGTGACCTTCCTGGCCACAGCCAACTGCGCCCGCTACGTCGGGGCCGAGGTGGTGTTCGCCGATGTCGATCCCGACAGCGGCCTGATGACGCCCGCTGCCCTGGCCGACGCCCTGGCGCGCGCGGGCGAGCGCCGGGTGCGGGCCGTACTGCCGGTGCACCTGCGCGGCGACGTCTGCGACCTGCCGGCGCTGAAGGCCATGGCCAGCGCGGCTGGTGCGGTGCTGGTCGAGGACGCTCCGCACGCCCTGGGCTCGGCCGGCGCCTTCGGCAACGAGGCCCACCCGGTCGGCGACTGCGCCTATTCCAGCTTCGCCAGCTTCTCGTTCCATCCGGTCAAGACCCTGGCCACCGGCGAGGGCGGCATGCTGACCACCAACGACGCCGCCCTGGCGGCCAAGGCCCGATCCTTGCGCGGCCACGGCATGGTGCGTCCGGCCGGGGCTGAGCCCTGGGTCTACGAGATGCCGGAGCTGGGCTTCAACTACCGCATCCCCGACGTGCTCTGCGCCCTGGGGATCTCGCAACTGGCCAAGCTCGACCGCTTCGTCGAACGCCGGCGGGCGCTGACGGCGCGCTACCAGGCGCTGCTGGAGCCGATGTCGCCGCTGGTGCGGCTGGCCGCCAGCCCGTCATGGTCCGACCCGGCCCTGCACCTGCTGACCGTGCTGATCGACTTCGAAGCCGCCATGACCACCCGCGCGGCGGTGGTCGAAAGCCTGAAGGCGCAGGGGATCGGAACCCAGGTCCACTACATCCCCGTTCACCGCCAGCCCTACTATGTGAACCGGTATGGCCTGGCCGACCTGCCCGGCGCCGACGCCTGGTATGGCCGCTGCCTGACCCTGCCGCTCTATCCCGGCATGGATGACGGGGACCCCGAGCGGGTGGTCGAGGCGCTGGCGCGGACGTTGGGGCTTTAGGCTTGTGTCCTGCTTCTTCCCGCCTTCCTAGGCCTTGTGCCTAGGATCCATGTGTCGGCCTTCTCAGGCCTTCGCGTCTTGCCGCGATCTGAGTAGTTCGGGTCGCGGACACGCTTGGAGATGAGCCTCAGGCCGCCTGTTGCTGCTGCACCAGGCCCTTGAGCAGGTCGAGGGTCTCGGGGCTGGCGGCCAGGGCTTCGCGGGCCTCGGGGGCGCGGGCCAGCTTCAGGGCTTCGAGCCGGGCGCGGTCGGCGACCGGACCGGTGGGGCCGGCCTCGCCCATCGCCAGCTTGGCCAGCAGGCTCAGGCGCTGGGGCAGGGGCGCGGGCGCGCGGACCAGCAGCGACAGCAGGCGGGCGTCAGCCTCGACCATGCCGCCGACCTCGCCCAGCTTGGCGCACAGGGGCTCGTAGTCCTCGACCACGAGGCCAGAACGCGTCAGCGACTTCTGCAGCGCCGCCAGGCCGGCCAGCTTCACCGACGGGGTGTCGGGACCCTGGCGCATCTCCTTCTCGAAGCGCATGGCCTGGATGTTGGCCGACAGCCAGCGGGCGGCGTGGCGCTTGTTGACCGCGCCCATGACGTTCTCGGCCAGGCGGATCAGCATGACGATCTCCTCGCGGGCCGAGCGGTCGCGGCCCAGCAGGGCCTCGATGAAGTCGCCGTTGAGCAGGGTCTTGGAGCGGGTGGTGAAGGCCGCGGTGATGTCCTCGGCCGGCAGGATGCGGCCCGCGGCGGCCGTCAGGCTCATGGCCAGGGCGCGCAGGTGCTCGATCTCGCTCTCTGCGTCGGTCGGCTTGAGGCGGCGCACGCCGTTCAACTCCTTGAGCACCCGGCGGGCGATCGAGGCGCGGACGGTGGGGAAGGTGTCGCCGCACAGCCACTGGCCCAGGCGCCTGGCGGTGCCCGACAGCTCCGGCATGCAGGCGCGGACGCTGGCCTCGACCTTGATCAGCATCTCGACCTGCGAGCCGCCGGCGAGGCGGGTCATGGCGGCCAGGGTCGAGCCCAGGTCGTCGGCGGTGTTGAGCAGGTCGGCCATGCCGGCCTTGGAGCCGATGATCTCGGCGAGCGGAGTTTCGATGGCGGCCAGGGCCGCGGCGCGGGCCTTGGGCTCGGCCGGCGCGGCGTCGGCCAGGTCGAGCAGGCGGGCGATCTTCTCGCTCCAGTCCTTGGCCGGGGCGATCGAGGCGGCGACGCCGGCGCCCAGCAGGAAGGCGCGGTCGGGATCGGCGGTCAGACGTTCGGCGGCCTTGGCGAAGCCTTCCTTGTCGAGGTCCGGCAGCTGGCCTTTCTTGAAGGCCTTCATCAGGTTGGCGACCGAGCGCTCGACCAGGCCCTGGAAGTTGCGGATCAGCTCATGGACCGACATGCCCCGGGCCTCGGCCTCGGGAATGGCGATCTTCTGCAGGGCGTGCTGCAGGTCGGTGCCGGAGGCTTCCAGCTTTTCGACCAGGTCGGGCCGGTGCAGCAGCTCGAAGGGCGTGGCCTTATGGCGCTGCAGCCAGCTTTCCAGCAGGCGGCCGATGCGGTCGCGGGCGTGGGCGGTGTAGAGGTCGGCCGGCTGCACGCACAGCGGCTCCATCTCTTCCACCGGCTTCTTCGGCTTGCCGCCGTCGACCATGCCCTTGGTGAAGATCGAGATGGAGCGATATTCGCGGGTGTCGGGGTCCAGGGTCTCTTTCGAGACCCGCACGGCGACGGCGCGCCCCGAGTTCAGCACTTCCTCGGCCTGGGCCAGGGCGTGGCTGCGAATCTCGGTCGCCATGTCCAGAGTCCATTGCGCGCCGACCTTGCGGCGCACGAATAGCTCGTAATGGACCTGGTCGCTCATGGGCTTTATGGGGCTCCTGGATCGTGACTATGACTTGCGAGACCTTAAGGCGAGGTTGAAGGGCCAAGACTATCGTTCGGCGCAGTTGCCGCAACTGTGTCCAAGCCCGCCACGCCCCGGCCGCAATAGGGTTCGACAACGCCCGATGGAAAGCTTGGCCGCTCCGTGCGTTGTAGCGGGGCGCGGTGGTCGATAGGATCACCGGGAAGGTATTCGGAGGACTAGACGGCTTGGCCGAGATCACGCTCATCGACGACGACGAGAACATCGTCGCTTCGGTCTCCCTGGCCCTGGAGAGCCACGGCCACACGGTGAAGGCCTATTACGACGGCGTCTCGGGTCTCGAGGCGGTGGAGAGCAATCCGCCCGACCTCGTGATCCTCGACGTCAAGATGCCGCGCATGGACGGCATGGAAGTGCTGCGTCGCCTGCGCCAGTCCTCCGAGACGCCGGTCATCATGCTGACCTCGAAGGACGACGAGATCGACGAGATCCTCGGCTTCAACCTCGGGGCCGACGACTACATGCACAAGCCGTTCAGCCAGCGCCTGCTGCTCGAACGCGTGAAGGCCGTCCTGCGCCGGGCCCGTCCCGACGAGGAGGACCCGGCCGCGCCCGGCCCGGCCGGCGCCGCGGGCTCCAAGGTCATGAAGCGCGGCAAGCTGACGCTCGACCCGGCCCGTCACGACAGCCTGTGGGACGGCAAGCCGGTGCGCCTGACGGTCACCGAGTTCCTGCTGCTGCAGTCGCTGGCCCAGCGCCCTGGCTTCGTGAAGAGCCGCGACAACCTGATGGACGCCGCCTACGACGATCAGGTCTATGTCGACGACCGCACGATCGACAGCCATATCAAGCGGATGCGCAAGAAGTTCCGCCAGGTGGACCCCGAGTTCGATTCCATCGAAACCCTGTATGGCGTCGGCTACCGCTACCGCGAAGCCTGAGGTCGGGCCCGAGGCTGGGCCGCGCGACCGGCGTCGGCTGACCTGGCCGCGCGCGTCGCGGCTGGGGCGGCTGATCATCGGCCTGAACCTGCTGGCCCTGGCCATCCTGGTGGTCGGGGCGCTGGTCCTGAACGAACTGCGCAGCGGCCTGATCAACGCCCGCATCGACAGCCTCAGCACCCAGGGCGAGCTGATCGCCAACATCATCGAACGGGCCGCCACCGTGGGCGAGCCCGAGCCGGCGCTCGACGTGGCGGCGGCCAACGACATCCTGCAGTCGTTCTTCAGCGGCCATTCCCAGCGCGCCCGCCTCTATGACGGCGAGGGCCGCCTGCTGGCCGACTCTTACCTGGTCGAGGACCGGGTCGAGTGGAAGGTGCTGCCGCCAGCCCGCAAGTCGGGCGACAACGGCTTCCGCCTGTCGCTGCAGGACAAGGACGCCAAGCCCCGCGCCCTCGAACGCGCCAAGGCCGAGTTCGAGCAGGAGATCGAGCGCGCCCGCATGGGCGAGACGGTCAAGCAGGTGCGCCTGGCCGAGAACGGCGAGCGGGTGGTGTCGGTGTCGATCCCGATCCAGCACGTCCGCGCGGTGCTGGGCGTGCTGACCGTCGAGGCCGGCGACGTCGACGAGATCATCGGCGCCGAGCGCAAGGCCCTGCTGCCCTTCGTGCTGGTGGCCGTGGGCGCGGTGCTGGTGTCGTCCGTGCTGCTGCACCGCCTGGTGGCCCAGCCGGTCCTGCGAATGGCCCGGGCCGCCGACCACGTGCGCCTTGAGGGCGCGCGCGCCATCAGCCTGCCCGACATTTCGCGCCGCAACGACGAGATCGGCGACCTCTCCAGATCGCTGGAGGAGATGACCGAAGCCCTGTCCGAGCGCATGGGGGCCATCGAGCGCTTCGCGGCCGACGTCGCCCACGAGATCAAGAACCCGCTGACCTCGATCCGCTCGGCCATCGAGACGCTCGACCTCGTCACCGAGGCCAAGGCCCGACAGCGCCTGCTGGGCATATTGCAGCAGGACGTCGGGCGCCTCGACCGGCTGGTCACCGACATTTCGAACGCCTCGCGCCTCGACGCCGAGCTGTCGCGCGAGCTGCCCAAGCCGATCGATCTTGGCCGCCTTCTGACCGAGGCGGTGGGCATCTACGAGGCCCAGGTGCGCGGCGAGGAGCCGCCGTTCAGCGTCCGCGTGCGGCTGGTGGGCACGCCGACCGGAGCCTCGCGGGTGATGGCCCGCGAGATCCCGGTCAGCCAGGTGTTCCGCAATCTGATCGACAACGCCCGCTCGTTCAGCGCCGGCGACGGCGAGGTGCGGGTCGGACTGGTGCGCCAGAACGGCCGGCTGGCGGCCACGGTCGAGGACGACGGTCCCGGCATCCCGCCCGACAATCTGGAGACCATCTTCGAGCGCTTCTACACCTCGCGGCCCAAGGGCCGGGCGTTCGGCGGCAATTCGGGCCTTGGCCTGTCGATCGCCCGCCAGATCGTCGAGGCGCATGGCGGCCGGATTCATGCCGAGAATCGCCAGGACCAGGACGGCAAGGTGATCGGCGCGCGGTTCGTGGTCGAGCTGCCCGAGCATCGCGAAGGTCGCGACGGTCATCATCACGGCCATCATGGCCATCACGGCGGCCGCGACGGCCACGGGAGCCGCGAGTGATCCGCCACGCGGGCCTGGTGGCGCGCCGCGTTGGCGGCCTGTGGCGCGGGGTGCTGATCGAGGGCGCGTCGGGTGCGGGCAAGAGCGACCTGGCCCTGCGGGCGCTGGAGGCGGGCTTTCGGCTGGTGGCCGACGACCGGGTGGTGACCTTCGTTTCCGATGGACGGCTCTATGGCCGCGCGCCCGACCCGCTGAGGGGGCTCGTGGAGGTCCGCGGCTTCGGGATCGCGCCGGAACCGGCCCTGCCGCTGGCCGAAATCTGCCTTCTGGTGCGCTGCGTCGACGACCCGGCCAGCGTCGAACGCCTGCCCCAGCCTCGCACCGAACGCCTTCTGGGGTTGGATTTGCCGGCTTTCGAGCTGTGGCCGCTGGAGCCCGCCGCGCCTGCGAAGATCGGCAGGATGCTGGAGCATCTTGGAGTCGCCCCCTAACAAGCGTATCAAGGCGACCCGCGCGGCGCCTCCCTGCCGTATCGGGCGAAGGGGATCCCGTTTGAGAGACCAGGCATGATCGGGCTCGTGATCGTCACGCACGGGCGTTTGGCGGAGGAATTCGTTTCCGCCATGGAGCATGTGGTGGGGCCGCAGACCGCGGTGAAGGCCATCTGCATTGGGCCGGAAGACGACATGGAGCGTCGCCGGTCGGACATTCTGAAGGCCTGCGCCGCCGTCGACGACGGCGCAGGGGTCATCCTGCTGACCGACATGTTCGGCGGCACGCCCAGCAACCTGGCCATCTCGGTCATGGAGCAGACCAAGGCCGAGGTGATCGCCGGCCTGAACCTGCCGATGCTGATCAAGCTGGCCAGCGTGCGCACCCGCGACGACCTGGACGCCTGCGTCGCCCACGCCCAGGAGGCTGGACGCAAATACATCTCCGTGGCCTCCTACGTGCTGGCGGGAGAAAAATGAGTCGAACGGCGACAGCCACGGTCGAGATCATCAACGAGCGCGGGCTGCACGCCCGGGCCTCGGCCAAGTTCGTCAAGCTGGCCTCCGGCTTCGACGCCGAGGTCAAGGTCGCCCGAGAGGGCTCCAGCGTCGACGCCCGCTCGATCATGGGCCTGATGATGCTGGCCGCCGGCATCGGCTCCACCATCGATATCGCCGCCGAAGGCCCCGAGGCCGAAGCCGCCGTCGACGCCCTGGTCGAACTGGTCGGCAACCGCTTCGACGAGGAGCGGTAGGGCTTCAGGCCCTCGCATCCCTCTTTGAACGCCTCCCTCGCGTGTGGCGAGGGTCCATGCCTGCGTCCGCTCAGACCCATGGCGGTCCTGCGAAGTCTGAGCGGCTGAACCATGGATCCTGGGCCAGGGCCCAGGAAAGCAAACTGGGGCGAGCGAGAGCTTGCGCCCTCTCAGCCCGCCTTTTCCACCATCCACCGCGCCGCGAGCTCCAGCCACGACCCTTGCGTGCCCGCCAGTTCGCGCAGGGCGAAGCCGTGCGGGGCCTGGCCGAAGACGTGGGCGTCCAGATCCAGCTTCAGGTCGCGGGCGGTCTTGATGAAGTTCAGCGCGTGCTCGACCGGCACCACCTCGTCCAGCAGGGCGTAGGCCAGGAACACCGGGCAGGCCGGGGCGCCATGCGGCTGCGCGGCGATGCCGATCGGCCAGGCGTCGTAGAAGGCCTGCTTCTCCACGGGCGGATAGTCCGGCTTGCCGGCCGGGGCCTTGTAGTCGCGGTGGTTGGCGTTGATCGGCGCGTAGGTGATCAGCACGCCGGAGAGGTCCGCAGCCTTCTGGCAGGCCAGGGTTCCGGCCAGGTGGCCGCCGGATGAGAGGCCCAGCACGAAGCGCGGCAGGTCGGTCGGGATCGCCGCCAGGGCCGCCATACCGTCGGTCAGGGCGATGTCGAAAGGCCAGACCCCGTCCGGGCTCTCAGCGCCCGGCAGGCGGTGGGCCAGCACATAGGCGTCGTAGCCCAGGCCGTTCAGCCACAGGGCAACCTCGACGCCCTCGCGGTCGTGCATCAATCGCAGATAGCCGCCGCCGGCGCAGACCAGCACCCGGCCCTTGGGGGCCTCGACGCGGAAGGCGTGCAGCTCGGCGCGGGTGACCAGGTCGATCGTGCGGTCGGGCCAGGCGCCCTGGATGACGTTGGCCGGGCCGTCGCTGAGGACGATGATCTCGGTCGGCTGCTGCACGGCGCGTCTCCTGGTCGGGGCTGTCAGGCGGCTTATCGCGGCGCCCGCCCCTCTCGACAAACGAAAAGGGCCGGCAAAGGAAAAGGGCGGCCCGAGAGGACCGCCCTTCGTTTCCGTCGCTTCGACCGGCCCTACTGGACCGGCTTGCCGTCGGCGTCGATCACCTTGATGTCGAGCTTCAGGGCCTTGAGCTTGGGTTCGATCACGGCGCGGTCGCCGACGACCACCCAGACCAGCTCGTCCGGCTTGATCACCTTTTTCGCGGCCGCCGTGGCGCTTTCGACGGTCACCGAGCGCACGTCGGCGGGGTACTCGTCGAAATAGCTGTCGGGCAGGCCGTAATTGACCAGCTCGCCGATGGAATCGGCCACGGCCTCGCCGGTCTCCCAGTTGCCGGGCATCGACAGGGTCAGGCTGTTCTGGGCCTTGGCCAGCTCGGCCGGGGTGACGGGGCGCGGACCGATGATGTCGGTCAGCTCCTTGCGGGCTTCGGAGAACGACTCGGCGGTCTTGTCGGTCTGGACAGGGGCGCGGATCAGGAACAGGCGCGAGCCGCGGGCGTCGCGAACGCCCGAGAAGGCGCCGTAGGACCAGTGCTTGTCCTCGCGCAGGTTCATGTTCAGGCGCGAGACGAAGTCGCCGCCGAACAGGGTGTTGAACGCGTCGATGGCGGCCTGGTCGTTGGGATCGCGCGGCGGCAGCAGGTTGCCGGCGGCGATCACCGACTGCTGGGCGCCGGGCTTGTCGATCAGGTAGACGGCCGCCTTGCTGGGCGGGGCCTCGACCGGGGCCTTGGTCTTGGTCGGGGCGCCCGTCCAGCCGCCCAGCTGGGCTTCCAGCTTCGGCAGCAGCGTTTGCAGGGTGGTGTCGCCCACCACCACCAGGGTCGCGCCTTGCGGCTGCAGCCAGGTGCTCTGGAAGCGCACCAGATCGTCGCGCGTGATCGAGGCCACCGAGGCCTCGGTGGTCAGCTGGCCGTAGGGCGAGCCGGCGCCATAGGTCAGCACCGGCAGGATGCGGCTCGACATGGCCTGCGGGTTCTGCTTGGCCTGCTGCACCCCGGCGATGGCCTGCTTCTTCAGCCTGTCGAGGTCCTCGGCCTTGAAGGCCGGGTTCTTGAGCACGTCGGCATAGATGGCCAGGGCCGGGTCCAGGGTCGTGGTCAGGGTGTTGAGCGACACCTGGGTGAAGTCCTGGCCGCTGCCCGAGCCGATGCCCGCGCCCAGCTGGGCCAGTTCGCGGCTGATGGTCAGGCCGTCGCGGTTCCTGGTGCCCTCGGTCAGCATGCTGGTGGTGATGCCGGTCAGGCCGGCCTTGTCGCCGGCGCTGGCGGCGACGCCGGCGTCGAACAGCATGCCCATGCGGATCTGCGGGGTCTCATGACGCTCGGCCAGGATCACCTTGATCCCGTTCGAAAGGGTGGCGCGCTCCAGCTTCACGAAGGCCGGGGCCTTGGTCGGGCCGGCCTCGGGCATGGTCTTGCGATCGGCGCCGGCCGTGGTCGAGTAGGTCGGGAACGGCGTCACGGTCAGGGTGAAGTCGCCGTCGGTCAGCCAGGCCTTGCCGGCCGCCTGCAGCTGGGCCGCCGTGGCGGTGCGGACCCGTTCAAGGCTGGTCTTGTAGGCGTCGGGCGAGCCCAGGAACACCTGGCTCTCGGCCAGGATGTCGGACTTGCCGCCGAAGCCGCCGATCCGCTCGACCCCGCGCACGAAGTTCGACAGGGTCAGGGTGCGGACCTTGGCCACTTCCTCGGGCGTGGGGCCGTCACGCAGCAGGCGCTGGAACTCCTCGTCGAAGGCCTTCTCGACGGCGGCCACGTCGCCGCCCGGCTTGACCGTGATCGTCACCATGAACTGGCTGCCGATCTCGCTGTCGTTGACGCCCGCGCCGACATTGGTGGCGACCTGGTCGGTGTAGACCAGACGCTGGTAGAGGCGCGAGGTCTTGTCGGAGACCAGCACGTCGCCCAGCAGGGCCAGGTAGTCGGACTCCGCGGTGCCGTATTGCGGGATGTTCCAGACCTTGTAGATGCGCGACTGAGGCACGCGGTCCTGCATCTCGGCGCGCTGGCTGCCGGTGCGCTTGGCCACCCAGGCCTTCTGACGCATGACCGGCGGGCCCGAGGGGATGTCGCCGAAATACTTTTCGACCTTCGCCTTGGCCTCGGCCGGGGTGATGTCGCCGGCCAGCACCAGCACGGCGTTGGCGGGGCCGTAGTAGTTCTTGAACCAGTCCTTGACGTCGTCCAGCGAGGCGGCGTCCAGGTCGGCCATCTCGCCGATGACCGTGTGGCCGTAGGGGTGATCGGGGTCGTAGGTGCTGGCGGTGATCACGTCCCAGACCTTGCCGTAGGGCTGGTTCTCGCCCTGGCGCTTCTCGTTCTGGACGACGCCGCGCTGCTCATCGAGCTTGGCCTTGTCGATGGCGCCCACGAGGTGGCCCATGCGGTCGCTCTCGAGCCACAGCACCTGGTCCAGCGCCGCGGTCGGCACGTTCTGGAAGTAGTTGGTGCGGTCTTCGTTCGTCGTGCCGTTCATGTCGGTGGCGCCGATTTTCTCCAGCGCCTTGAACCAGTCGTCGTTGAAGTTCTCCGAGCCGTTGAACATCAGGTGTTCGAACAGGTGGGCAAAGCCCGTGCGGCCCTTGGGCTCGTTCTTGGAGCCGACGTGGTACCAGACATTGACCGCGACGATCGGGGCCTTGTGGTCCTCGTGGACGATCACCGTCAGGCCGTTGGCCAGGGTGAACTTGGTGTAGGGGATGTCGACGCTGGGCAGCTGGGCCAGCTGGCCCGTGACCTTGGCGGCGGGCTTGGGCGCGGCTTGGGCGAGCACCGGGTTGGCGAGGAGCAACGCCGCGACTGCGGCGGAGGCGAACAGCTTCATGAAGAGCCCCGAATAGGTTTTCGCGTAAAAGCGAAGATGCCCCGCACCATAGGTTGCGGGGCATCCGGGACAAGCGAGCCTCGGGCCCGCCTTCATTAAATTTCGTCCAGAAACGGGGCGGGGCCGTTCGTGCCCCTTACCCGTAAAATCCCCGCGAAAGCGGCGGGCCAGGTGTTTTATCGTCGAGCGCCGCAGGTTTCGGAAAAAACCTGGACCCCGCTTTCGCGGGGGTTTTATGGGGAACGGATCACTCCGCCGGAACGGCTTCCGGCGCGGCTACCTCGGCCTTCACCATGACCATCGGCTTGAGATCCAGGTCGTGGAACAGGCGGCTGTCGTCGTCCATGTCGGGCAGCGGCGTGGTCAGCAGCTTGCCGCCGACGAAGATCGAGTTGGCGCCGGCCAGGAAGCACAGGGCCTGCAGCTCGCGGTTCATGCCCTCGCGGCCGGCTGACAGGCGGACCATGGCCTTGGGGCAGACGATGCGGGCCACGGCGATGGTGCGCACGAACTCGATGGAGTCGATGGCCTTTTCGCCTTCGGCCAGGATCTGGTCGCCCAGCGGCGTGCCGCTGATCGGCACCAGCCCGTTGATCGGCAGGCTGTCGGGATGGGCGGGCAGGGTGGCCAGCTGGTGCAGCAGGCCGGCGCGGTCGCGGCGGGTCTCGCCCATGCCGACGATGCCGCCGCAGCAGGTGCTCATGCCGGCGTCGCGCACATAGGCCAGGGTGTCGAGGCGCTCCTGGTAGGTGCGGGTCGTCACCACGTCCTTGTAGTAGTCCGGACCGGTGTCGAGGTTGTGGTTGTAGTAGTCCAGGCCCGCGTCCTTCAGCTGCTTGGCCTGTTCGGCCGTCAGCATGCCCAGGGTCGCGCAGGTTTCCATGCCCAGCGCCTTCACGCCGCCGATCATCTGCGCCAGCTTGGGCAGGTCGCGGTCCTTCAGCTCACGCCAGGCAGCTCCCATGCAGAAGCGCTGGGCGCCGCCGTCGCGAGCGGCCTTGGCCTTGGCGATCACCACGGCCGGCTCCATCAGCTTCTCGGCCTTAAGGCCGGTCTTGAAGTGGGCGCTCTGGCTGCAGTAGCCGCAGTTCTCGGCGCAGCCGCCGGTCTTGACCGACAGCAGCTGCGACAGCTGCATCTCGGAGGGGTCGAACCAGGCGCGGTGAACGCGCGCGGCCTCGAACACCAGCTCCATGAACGGCAGGGCGAACAGCGCTTCGACCTCCTGGAGGGTCCAGTCATGGCGGGGCTGTGCGGAGATGTTGATCGGCGTCATGGCGGGGAGGTTTGAACTTGGGCGATCCGAATGGCAAGACGGCCCGCGCATCCGCGCGTTGTTGCGTTGCGGAAGTCAAACGCCTGCAAGGTGGTTATAGTCGGATCATGGATCGCGAAATCGAACTGAAGTTCCTGATCGCCCCGGAGGCTTCCGATGCGATCCTGGACCGCCTGGGGGCGGAAGGCGCGGTGCGCCGGCTCGACGCCACCTATTACGACACCGCCGACCACGCCCTGCGCCGGGCGGGCTTTGGCCTGCGGGTGCGCGACGGCGACGGCGGCCGCAAGCAGACCCTGAAATCGGCCTCGGCCGGCGGCGTCTTCGCCCGTGGAGAGTGGGAGGCGCCTGTCACCGGGCCCGGTCCCGACCGCGACCTGCTGGACCAGACCCCGGCCGGCCGCATCGTCAACGGCGACGTTCTGGCGCCGATCTTCGCCGCCAAGGTCGAGCGCACCCTTCGCATGGTCGAGCACGGCGGGGCGGTGATCGAGGCTGCGCTGGATCGCGGCGAGCTTCAGGCGGGGATCGACCGCGCCGCCGTCAGCGAGCTGGAGCTGGAGCTGAAGACCGGTGATCCCGCGGCCCTGTTCGATCTGGCGCGCGACCTGATGGCCCACGCGCCGCTGCGCCTGTCCTTGGTCAGCAAGGCCGAGCGCGGCTACGCCCTGGCCCTGGGCGAAGCGCCCGGCGCGCGCCGCGAGGCCGCCGTCCTGACCCGCGACATGACCGCCGCCGAGGCCTTCCAGGCCCTGGGCAACACGGCGCTTGGCCGGCTGTGCGTGGCAGCCGAGGCCCTGGCCGACCTGCCCGGCCCCGATGCGGTGCACAATCTGCGCGTGGCGGCCCGCCGCCTGCGCGCCCTTCTGAAGCTGTTTCGTCCCGTCACCGGCAAGCTGGGCGCCACGCCGGCCTCCGAGGCGCTGAAGGCCCTGGCCGACGCCCTGGGTCCGGCCCGCGACCTCGACGTCTATATCGCCGGGACCTGGCGTCCGGCCGCCGAGGCCGATCCGCAGCCGGTCGAGGGGGTGGGGGCGCTGGGCAAGGCGCTGATCGACGCCCAGCAAGCGGCCTACGCCCGCGCCCTGGAAGCCGCTTCGCCCGACCGCTTCGGCCCGCTGGCGCTCGACATCGCCGCCTGGCTGGAGGCCGGCGACTGGCTGGCCGATCCCGAGCGGGTCGAAGATCGCGGAACGCCCGCCAGGGCCTTCGCCGCCGGCCGGCTCAGGAAACTGTCCAAGGACGTGCTGTCGCGCGGAAAGAACCTGGACGCGCTGGACGACCACGAGCGTCATCGCCTGCGCATCCGGGGCAAGGGCCTGCGCTACGCCATCGACGCCCTGGCCCCGCTGTTTCCCGACCATCCCAAGCGCCTGGAGCGATGGTCCGCCGCGACCCGCGACCTGCAGGACGCCCTGGGCGGCCTCAACGACCAGACCCTGGGCGCCAGCCTGGCCCGCGAAGCGGCCCTGGCCGACGGCGACCCCCAGGCCGCCTACGCCGCCGGCGCCCTGTCGGCCGCACAGGCGGCGACCGGCAAGCTGATGGTCGAGGCCAAGGGGGCCATGGCCGAACTGAAAGGCCTCAAGCCGTTCTGGTGACGGCTATTTTTCCTTCTTGGGCTTGGCCTGGGTGGTCTGGCTGGCGCGCACCGCCACGCCCTCGCCTCGGGCGTCGGCCACCAAGCCGGCGCAGTCGGCGTCCTTTTCCAGGCCGGGGGTGACGAAGGGCAGGATCGCCGCCAGCGGGCTGAGCAGCGAGCCCAGAGCCGCGGCCACGCCGCCCTGGGCGATGGCGCCGCCGGGCTGCAGATTGATGTCTGGCTTGCCGAGCGGCCCCTTGATCTCGATCGGGATGAACAGGCGCACCAGGCGCGGCTTCTTGCTGTCGCCCTCAATGCGCAGGTCCAGGCGCTCGGTCTTCAGGTTGATCGTACCCTCGCCCTTGGCGACGACGACGCCGGTGTCGGCGATGATCTTGTCGGCGCGCATGACGCCGTCCTTCACGTCGAAACTGGCCACGGCGCAGCGCAGGCTGGTCTCCTTGTTGTCTTTCGACAGCAGCATCAGCAGGCCCTTGGAGGCGTTGACGCCCAGCAGCTCGGCGAAGGCCTGGCGCACCTGGCCTTTGGGGGCGACCAGGGTCACCGTGCCGTTCGACGAGGCCGCGGCGCGGTGCACCGAGTTGCCGACGCCGCGCAGCTTGGCCCGGGCCACGATGCCGCCCTCGATGGCCGGCTTGCCGCCGGTCTTCAGCGGGATGAAGTCCTCCAGCTTGGCGTTGGTCAGGCGCAAATCAAGGTCGGTGACCGGCACGCTGGGCCGCGCGTCCAGCCGCACCTTGCCGGCCAGGTCGCCGCGCGAGAAGGTGAAGGCGATCGGGTCCATGTTCAGCACGCCCTTGTCGAGCGTCAGGTCCAGCCGGACCTTCTGCAGCGGCAGGTTGGGCGCGTTCACCGCCAGGGCGCGATAGGTGACCTTGGCGTCCATGGCCCGAACGCGGTCGGTCTGCAGGGTGGCGTCGGGCAGGAGGCGGCCGGTGGCCTCGCGCTGGCCGGCTTCGACCTTCTGGCCGGCCGAGGCGGTCTCGCCGCGACCCGTGGCCGGGGCGGCGCCGACCAGGCTGCCCAGGTCGTCGAAGTCCAGGCGCTTCGAACGCAGGTCGGCCTCCAGGTAGGGCCGTTCGCGATCGACCAGCACGAAGAGGTCGCCGCTGACGTCACTGTCGCCGATGCGGCCCGAGAACTTCTGGAAGTCGAACCGCCCGCCCTTGCGCGTCAGGTGGCCGCTGATGCGGTAGGGCGGAGTGTTGGGCAGGGTCAGGCCAGTCAGGCCATAGAGACGGTTGAGGTCGCTGCCGGCCACCGTCAGGTCGCTCTCGAAGCGAGCCAGGTCGAACGGCTTGGTGATCGAACCCTCGGCGCTGACCCTGGTCGTACCGGCGCTGACCTCGGCGTCGAACGGGTAGGGCCGGTTGGGCGAGATGTTCAGTAGCGGGCCGCCGGTCACCCGCGCCAGGAACGGCTGGCGATTATACGTGCCCTTGCCCTCCAGCACGAAGCGGCCCTTGCCGTCGCCGCTGGCGTGCTCGTTGGAACTGACCGTGCCGGTGAACAGCACGTCGCGCTGGCGGTCCTCGACCCGCAAGGCGCCCTCGTTGATGACGAAGTGCTGGATGGCCGGCAGCTTCAGCGGCTTGGTGCGCTTCTTGTTCGGGTCGCCGAAGGTCCAGTTGGCGCGGCCCGAGGCCTCGCGCAGCAGGCGCACGTCCGGACGGTCGACGGCCACCAGCGGCAGGATCACATCGCCCTTCAGCAGCGGCAGCAGCTTGATCTGCACCGCCACGCGATCGACCCTGGCCATGTGGCCCGCCTGCGGACCGGTCTTGGGCGCCCAGCCGGGCTGGCCCACGAACAGACCGTAGGCCTCGGCCTTGGGCGAGAACGACCAGGGATGGACGCGCAGGTCGCCGTCGATCCTCACCTCGCGCTTCAGCTGGGCCGAAGCGAACCGACCGACCGGTCCGCGCAGCATGTTCCAGTCGAACCAGACGAAGAAGGCGACGATGGCCGCCAGGATCAGCAGGGCGCCGCCGATGCCCCAGCGGGCCGATCGGGGCAGGGCGCGCCAGCGGCTCCCGGGCTTGCGCCCGGGGCTGGTCGGCGGCGGCGGTGTCGAAACGGAACCTTCCGGCATCCGCCTACAACGCGCGGCGAACGCCGTTCCGTTCCCTGATCGCCTGTCCGGAGCCTAAATCAGTAGACGAGTTTCAGGCTGCCGACGACGGCGGCGACGATGACGAAGGCCACGATGGCCACGACTTCATAGGCCTTGAAGAAAGGCCGGCTCGGCGAGCGCATATCGATAGTCCCCCACATCCCACATTGGCACTAGAGCCGCGGTCGTCCGCAAGGGTCACGCCAGTTCTCCCGTCGCGCGTATTCGCCTTGCCGCTTTCTTGGGCTGGCGGACATAAGGAAATCTTTATGTCAGTTTGCCAGTGTCGCCGCCGCGCGCTATAGAGCGCACAAGACACCCCCATCAGGAGCCGAAACGTGGCTGACTACATCGTCAAGGACATCTCGCTCGCCGACTTCGGCCGCAAGGAACTCGCGATCGCCGAGACCGAAATGCCGGGCCTGATGGCCACGCGCGCTGAGTACGGCCCGCAGCAGATCCTGAAGGGCGCCCGCATCGCCGGCAGCCTGCACATGACCATCCAGACCGGCGTGCTGATCGAGACCCTGACGGCTCTCGGCGCCGAAGTCCGCTGGGCTTCGTGCAACATCTTCTCGACCCAGGATCACGCCGCCGCCGCCATCGCCGCCGCCGGCATCCCGGTCTTCGCCTTCAAGGGCGAAAACCTGGTCGAGTACTGGGAATACGCCCACAAGATCTTCGAGTGGCACGACGGCGGCTACCCGAACCTGATCCTCGACGACGGCGGCGACGCGACCCTGCTGTGCGTCCTCGGCCCGAAGGCCGAGAAGGATCCGTCGATCCTCAACAACCCGACCAACGAGGAAGAAGAAGCGCTCTACACCGTGATGAAGCGCTACCTGGCCGAAAAGCCGGGCTTCTACTCGGCCATCCGCGACGCCATCGGCGGCGTGTCGGAAGAAACCACCACGGGCGTGCACCGTCTGTATCAGATGGCTCAGAAGGGCGACCTGCCGTTCCCGGCCATCAACGTCAACGACAGCGTCACCAAGTCGAAGTTCGACAACCTGTACGGCTGCCGTGAATCGCTGGTCGACGCGATCCGTCGCGGCACCGACGTCATGCTGTCGGGCAAGGTCGCGGTGGTCTGCGGCTACGGCGACGTGGGCAAGGGTTCGGCCGCCAGCTTG
This sequence comes from Caulobacter endophyticus, assembly GCF_003116815.1. Classification (GTDB taxonomy): domain Bacteria; phylum Pseudomonadota; class Alphaproteobacteria; order Caulobacterales; family Caulobacteraceae; genus Caulobacter; species Caulobacter endophyticus. The sequence continues at coordinate 110,204 of NZ_QDKQ01000064.1, read as the reverse complement.
CGCCAAGGCGGCGCCCGCGTGATCGTCACCGAAATCGACCCGATCTGCGCCCTGCAGGCGGCGATGGAAGGCTACGAAGTCCAGACGCTGGACGACGTCGCCGGCAAGGCCGACATCTACGTGACGGCGACCGGCAACAAGGACGTCATCACCGTCGACCACATGCGGCAGATGAAGAACAACGCCATCGTCTGCAACATCGGTCACTTCGACTCGGAAATTCAGGTCGCCGGCCTGAAGAACTTCAAGTGGGACGAGATCAAGCCGCAGGTCCACCACGTGGAATTCCCGGACGGCAAGAAGATCATCCTGCTGTCGGAAGGCCGTCTGGTGAACCTGGGCAACGCCACGGGCCACCCCTCGTTCGTGATGTCGGCCTCGTTCACCAACCAGACCCTGGCCCAGATCGAACTGTGGACCAACAAGGACGCCTACAAGAACGAGGTCTACACCCTGCCCAAGCACCTCGACGAGAAGGTCGCCTTCCTCCACCTGGAGAAGCTGGGCGCCAAGCTCTCGACGCTGAGCAAGGACCAGGCCGACTACATCGGCGTGCCGGAAGCCGGTCCGTTCAAGCCGGACCACTACCGCTACTAGGCGAACCGCCGACAGGCGTTTCACGGAAAGCCCGCTCTTCGGAGCGGGCTTTTTTGTTGCGGAGGCGGCAGCGAGACGGCGGCCTCGGTTTTGCCGTCGTGACGCCCTGTTCAAGTTCCGCAGGCTCGGCTAATCGCTTTGGCCATGCCGCTCGCGCTTCTCATTTCCAGCCATGTCGCCGGCAGCCAGGTCGGCGCCACCGCCCAGGCCGCGGCCCTGACCCAGTTCCGCATCGACACCATGGTCGTGCCGACCGTGCTGTTCGGCCGCCATCCCGGCTGGGGCGTTCCCGGCGGCGCGCCGGTGCCGATCGAGGTGGTCGAGGGCATGCTCGACGGGCTGGAGGCCAACGGCCTGTTCGGCCTGACCGACCTCGTCATCACCGGCTATTTCGCCACGGCCGCCCAGGTGCGCGCGGCCGCCCGCGCCATCGACGCCGTGCGGGCCGCGCCACGCGACGGGTCTTCGGGCCGCAAGCCGACCATCATCGTCGATCCGACCATGGGCGACGCCGGCAAGGGCCTCTACGTGCCCGCCGAGGTGGCCGACGCGATCGCCGCCGACCTGATCCCGCGCGCCGATATCGTCGCCCCCAACGCTTGGGAACTGCAGCGCCTGACCGGCGCGGAGGTGCGCGATCCGGCCGGGGCCGTTCGCGCCGCCCGCCTGCTGAACAAGCCGGTGATCGTCTCGTCGGTGCAGCGCGGAAACGAGATCGGCGTCGTCTACGCAGATCGCAAGGAAGGCTGGCTGGCCGCCCACGCCAAGGCCGAGCGCTCGCCCAGCGGCACCGGCGACCTTTTGACCGCCCTGTTCGCCGCCTCGATCCTCGAAGGCCAGACCCTGTCCTACGGCCTGGCCCGCGCCGTCGGCGGCGTCGCCGAGACCGTCACCGCCGCCAACATCTGGAACGCGCCGGAGCTGCCGATCGTGGCCATGGCTGCCCGCATCAAGCAGACCTCGCCGACGGTGCGCATCGAGCGGCTGGCCTAGGGGCGATCCTCGTTCTCTGGCGGGCTCGCCCGGGATGCGGTTCGTAAAGTCTAAAAAATAGCTTTCAGATATAGATCGGCCCTTTCGGAGGCGCTTATGATAGAATCCCTGGAAGACATATCCAGGGGTATTTTATCGATATTTGCCTTCAAGTCGGAATTGTAAATCAGCCGCGCCATGTCAGGAGATATGAAGCGACTATTTTTAATTAATCCATGTATGGCAAATATTCCCTGCGCATCATTGTGGGCGCGAAGTATAAGTTTCGTCCATCCGGAAAATATTTTATCTTTAATGTTGGCTTTGTTTCCGAACGTAGACTTTTCCCAGTCTACGCAGTCCACCCTATTCCAGCAATTCAGGATATAGTATCCATCAATGACATCGCCTCCGCCGAGCTCGTTTGAGGCAATGTCCTTTCCTGTTTCCAGTTCAATCGGGATGTATTCCAGGCGGTCCCAATCGCCGACAGTTGAGCGAAAAGCCTGTGAGACCACGATCAGGTGACCGGAAGCCATCAGGTCGGGAAGGTTATCTCGGCTTGCGCTAGCGTATACACGCAAAGGTGACGGCAGGCGGTGCGCGATGGATTCAGCGATCTCGTTTCTCATATCGCTGGCGACGCCGCCAAGCCTCAGTCTGCCGCCGCCAATCCCGAATATCTTTACATGGGAAATATCTTGATCTGGCAGGTCTTGAAGCGTGACGCCCACATAATTCGTGGTTCTGAGAACAAAAAGAACGGGTGGGACGTGCGTCATTATTAAATCCATTCGGCCAAATCGTGTGGGATATACAGGCGCTATAACCGTGCCGCGCGGTGATGGTGGCGATGCCGCCCCCGGAGCCTCCGAAGCGCACTCCGGGTTCCTGGCCCAAGCGCTACGCGCTTTTCGGTACGACAGTGGCGGTTCGGTCGGCGCGCCGTTCTCAAGTCTCGAAATGCCGCGACAGGTTCGCCAGCACAAGCGTGGCCATTGCCGACCGCGCCTCTTCGGTGGCGCTGCCGCGGTGGGGTTGCAGCACGACGTTTTCCATCGCCCACAGCGCCTCCGGCACGTTCGGCTCGTCCTCAAACACGTCGAGCCCCGCGCCCGCGATCGTCCCATTCGCCAGGGCCGCGACCAGGGCGGTCTCGTCGACCACCGAACCGCGTGCGACATTGATCAGCAGGCCGTCAGGCCCCAACGCCTTCAGCACGGCCGCGTCGACCAACTGGCCAGCGTCGCCGGGCGTGACTAGGAATAGTACGTCCACCGCTTCAGCTAGAGCCTCGGGGCTGGGATGGTAGGCGTGGGCGACCTCCTCAACCGGTCTGCGACTGTGATAGGCGATCTCGCTGGTGAACGGCGCGGCCATGACCGCGATCGCCCTGCCGATCTGGCCAAGCCCGAGGATCCCGACCTTGCGGCCGCTGGCCCGTCGCGCCAGGGGGAGGCGCTCGGCCTTGGCCCAGCGGCCCTCGCGCACATAGCGGTCGGCGGTCACCATGCGGCGTGAGAGGGCAAGCCACAGCCCGATCGCCAGTTCCGCCACGTCCCGGGTCAGCACGCCCGGCGTGGTGGTGACGGTCACGCCTCGCGCGGCGGCGATATCGAGGTCGACCTTGTCGAGACCGACGCCGTGTACGGCGACGATCTCCAGGGCCGGCAGGCGGTCCCAGAGGTCGGCGGGCACGCCCAGGTCGCCGCCGGTGACCACGGCCCGCGCTTTGCCCGCGACCTGCGCGATCAAGGCGTCCGGATCGGCGGCCCGATAGGGGCGGTGGACCGTGTAGGCCGCCTCCAGCCCGGCTTCGAGCTGCGGGGAAAGGGCCTTGAGCTGCAGGACATCGGGCTTCATCGGCGGGCTCCGGTTACGCATCGCACTGTCCTTCGGATGACAAACCCCGGCCCGGCGGGCTAGACGAAACTTCATGAGCCTCGACATCACCGGCGTCTGCCCCGCCCCGTTCGCCCAGGTCTACGAAGCCTTCGAGGCCAATTTCGATCCGGCCTCGCCGGGCGGCGGCGAGCTTGGCGCGCGCTTCACCCTGGCGATCGACGGCCAGGTGGTGGTCGACCTGATGGCCGGCTATGCGGACCGCAAGCATCAGGTCGCCTTCGGGCCCGACACCCTGACCCCGCTGTTCTCGACCACCAAGGCGATCGCAGCCCTGCTGGTTGCGCGCCTGGTCGACCAGGGCAAGCTGACCTACGACACGAGCGTCGCTTCCGTCTGGCCGGAGTTCGCCCAGGCCGGCAAGCAGGACGTCACCGTCGGCCAGGTGATGTCGCACCAGGACGGCCTGTCCGGCTTCCTCGACGAGGTCGACCCGGCCATCTGGTTCGACTGGGAGGCGACGACCGTGAAACTGGCGGCGATGGCCCCGCTGTGGCCGATCGGCTCGGCCAGCGGCTACCATCCGGTGACGTTCGGCTTCACGGCCGGCGAGATCTTCCGCCGCGTCGATGGCCGCACCATGGGCACGGCGCTTCGCGAGGACCTGGCCCAGCCGCTGGGCCTCGACATCTGGATCGGCCTGCCCGACAGCGAGCATGCGCGCTGCGCCGACCTGATGCGCCCGACCGCCTTCCCGAAGTTCGGCGAGATCAACGACGCGGTGAAGGCCGCCTTTATGACCAAGTGGGCCGCGCCCGGCGGCCGCGGCACCGGCGAGTGGCGCCGGGCCGAGATCCCCTCGGCCAACGGTCACGCCACCGCCCATTCCCTGGCCCGCCTGATGGGCGCCCTGGCCAGCGGCGGCACGCTCGACGGCGTGAAGATCCTGTCGCCGGAGACGATGGAAAAGGCCCGCGCCGAGCGCATCGCCGGCCAGGACCTCGTGCTGCCCTATCAGATCAGCTGGGGCGCGGGCTTCATGCGCAACACGCCCAACTTCTTCTACGGCCCGACGGCCGACGCCTTCGGCCATTCGGGCTGGGGCGGCTCCTGCGCCTTCGCCGATCCGAAGAGCGGCGTCTCGGGCTCTTACGTGATGAACCGCCAGGGCAACGAACTGATCGGCGATCCGCGCGCGGTCAGCCTGATCAAGGCGGCGTACGCGAGTCTATGAGGCCGTGCGTCGAAGGACGCAGGGCTGATCAGACCGCCAGCCGGCCTCTCAGGCGTTCGGCCACCGCGCCCAGGGTGATGGTCGACAGGGCGTCCTGCACGGCCAGCGGCACGCCTTCCGGAGCGGACTGCACCAGCTTGGCCGTGAAGTCGGTGATGGCGGTGATGTGCTGGGCCAGGTGATCGACCGTGTGCAGCTCCTGCATCACGGCCATGCGCGACTCTGGTGGAGTGTTCTCGAGGATCTTGCCCAGAGCGCTGTCGAGGTGCCCGCAGGCCTCGGCGGCCAGCGACATTTCGACCGACAGGGCCTCGAGCACGGCGGCCAGATCGGGCGTGGTGATGGTTTCCGTGGACATGGTTCCCCCAGCATCAAGTCTGTCGGCATACCTGACGCAGCGCGTCTTGCCGCCGGCTTAAGGGCCAGCGGCGGTGCGACAAATTGACCAACGTTTGTCGGCCGTGACGGTTCAGGCGGCGGCTGGCGCCGTTCGCGTGCGCTTCCAGGCGCCGTAGGCGAAGGCCGCCACGCCCAGCCAGATGAACACGAACGACAGCGCCCGCAGCGGCGTGAAGGCCTCGCCCAGGAACACGCCCAGCAGGAACTGCAGGGTCGGGGCGATGAACTGCAGGAAGCCCATGGCGCTCAGCGGCAGGCGGCGGGCCGACCAGGCGAACAGGGCCAGGGGCACGACGGTGGCGGGGCCGGCGGCCAGCAGCAAGATCGCCGTGCGGGCGTCCTGGGTGAAGTGCCCGGCGCCGGTCGACTGCAGATGCCAGACATAGAGCAGGCCGGGGATCGCCAGATAGGCGCACTCGATGAACAGGCCCGTCTGGGCGTCGGCCTTCACCTGCTTCTTGAGGATCGCATAGATGCAGAAGCTGAGCGCCAGGCCCAGCGACACCAGCGGCAGGTGGCCCAGGGCGATGGTCTGGATGGCCACGCCGATCGCGGCCAGGCCGATGGCGACCTTGCCCTCGGCGCTCATGCGCTCGCGGAACAGCAGGGCGCCGGCCGCCATGTTCATCAGCGGGTTGATGTAGTAGCCGAGGCTGGCCTCGATCACCCGGCCGGCGTTCACCGCCAGCACGTAGATCGTCCAGTTGCCGAAGATCGCCAGGGTCGAGAGCAGCAGTATGCCCAGGGTCTTGGGCTGGCGCAGCACCTCGCCCACCTGGCCGCCCTGCCTGGCCAGCAGGACGAGGCCCCCGGCCCAGATCACCGACCATAGCGTCCGATGCGCGATCATTTCGAACGAGGTGACGCCCATGATCGACAGGGTATGGAAATAGAGGGGCAGGAAGCCCCAGAGCAGATAGCAGCCGACGCCGGCGAGATAGGCCGAACGCGCGTCTGTGGACGGACTGGGAGGCATGGACCGCACCTTTCGCGGAGGGATCTGACAGATAGGGATCCCGCTGTCCGCCCACATCTTGCGGGCCCGCGCTCTGGAGGGTGCGAAGGTTCGCCGTAAGGCGTTCCCGTCGTCCCTCCTCTGGCGGAAGGACGACGGGGAGAAGTCGTCTTAGGCCAGGGTCTTCTGCTTGATCAGGCCCTTGTCGTGCAGCAGCTGGGCGATCTGCACGGCGTTCAGGGCCGCGCCTTTGCGCAGGTTGTCGGCGACGCACCAGAGGGCGATGCCGTGCTCGACGGTCGGGTCCTTGCGGATGCGCGACACGTAGACCGGGAACTCGCCCTGGCTTTCCTTCGGCGTGATGTAGCCGCCGTTCTCGCGCTTATCGACCACCACGATCCCTTCGGCGTCGCGCAGGATCTCGCGGGCGTCGTCCTCGTCCAGCGGACCGGTGAACTCGATGTTGACCGATTCCGAGTGGCCCACCATCACCGGCACGCGCACGCAGGTGGCGACCAGTTGGATGGCCGGATCCAGGATCTTCTGGGTCTCGACGGTCATCTTCCACTCTTCCTTGGTGAAGCCGTCGTCCATGAAGACGTCGATGTGGGGAATGACGTTGAAGGCGATCTGCTTGGTGAACTTCTTGGGCTCGGGCGCGCCCAGGACGAAGACGCCCTTGGTCTGGTCCCACAGCTCGTCCATGCCTTCCTTGCCCGCGCCGGAAACCGACTGGTAGGTCGACACCACCACGCGCTTGATCGGCACCTCGTCGTGCAGCGGCTTCAGCGCCACCACCAGCTGGGCGGTCGAGCAGTTGGGGTTGGCGATGATGTTCTTGGGGATGCTGTTGACGGCGTCCGGATTCACTTCCGGCACCACCAGCGGCACGTCCGGGTCCATCCGGAAGTGGCTGGAGTTGTCGATCACGATCGGACCGGCCGCGCCGATCTTCTCGCCCCAGGCGGCCGAGATCGAGCCGCCGGCGCTCATCAGCACGATGTCGACCTTGGAGAAGTCGAACTGCTCAAGGTCCTCGCACTTGAGGATCTGGCTGCCGAACGAGACCTCCGTGCCGATGGATTTGCGCGAGGCGATGGCGTGCATCTTCTCCACGGGGAATTTAACTTCCTCGAGGATGTTGAACATCTCGCGGCCCACGTTGCCCGTGGCGCCGACCACGGCGACCCGGTAACCCATCGCAGTCTCCAATCTTTCAGCCCCGACAAGGGGAAATGCGCCGTCCCGTTACGCCTCGTAACGCGGGTAGGCAAGGGCATGGTTTTGCAAACGCAGCGGCGGATGGCCGCGTCTGGAGGAAAAATCTTGCTTTGCCTATATGGCGAGGCCGAGGCGGCTCCCTAAGGGCCCGTCGGACGCTTCGTCCAACTGGACAGCACGCCCGGCGCGGGCGCATACCCACGCCATGCGCAAGCACGACGCCGACGTCATCATCGCCGGGGCCGGCATGGCCGGAACCACCCTGGCGCTCGCCCTCGCTTCCGGCGGCGTCAGGCCGCTGCTGGTCGACCCGCAGCCCTTCGACGCTCAGCTGGCGCCGACCTTCGACGGCCGCTCGTCGGCCATTGCGTACTCGTCGTTTCGCCAATGGCGGGCGATCGGCGCTGGCGAGGCCCTGGCGCCCCACGCCCAGCGCATCGAGCAGATCCTGGTCACCGACGGCAAGGCGCCGGGCGCGGCTTCCGGAAAGCCCTCGCCCTTCTTCCTGCGCTTCGACAGCGGCGAGATCGCCGACCGCTCGGAAGGCGAGCCTCTGGGCTACCTGATCGAGAACCGCCAGATCCGCGCGGCCCTGTCCATGGTCGCCATCGAAAAGGGCATCGAGGTCATCGCCCCGGCCGGCGCGAAGGGCCTGGAGGTCGACGCTTCTGGCGCGCGTGTCACGCTCGCCGACGGCCGGGTGCTGAGCGCGCCGCTGGCGGTCAGCGCCGAAGGGCGCAACTCGGCCCTGCGCAAGGCGGCCGGCATCGGCGACATCGGCTGGGGCTATGGCCAGAGCGGCGTCGTCGCCACGGTGAAGATGCAGCACCCGCACGAGGGCGTGGCGCATGAATATTTCCTGCCCAGCGGCCCTTTCGCCATCCTGCCGCTGACCGACAACCGCGCCAGCCTGGTCTGGACCGAGAGCACCGCCCGCGGCGAGGCGCTGCGCCACGCCAGCCCCGAGGCCTTCCACGCCCACCTGATGCGCCGCTTCGGCGACTTCCTGGGGCAGGTCGAGATGGCCGGGCCGGTGTTCGTCTATCCGTTGTCGCTGTCGCTGGCCGAGCGCCTGACCGCGCCGCGCCTGGCCCTGATCGGCGACGCCGCCCACGGCGTGCACCCGATCGCCGGCCAGGGGCTGAACCTTGGCCTCAAGGACGCCGCGGCCCTGGCCGAGGTGGTGGTCGAGGCGATCCGCAACGGCGAGGACATCGGCGCCGAGGCGACGCTGGAGCGCTACGCCCGCTGGCGCCGGTTCGACAACGTCACCAACGCCCTGGCCTTCGACGGCTTCGTGCGGCTGTTCTCCAACGACAACCCGCTTCTGCGCGCGGCGCGCGGGATCGGCATGGCGGCGGTCAACCGCATCGCGCCAGCGCGCCGGTTCTTCATGCATGAGGCCGGCGGCGGGGTGGGCGATCTACCCAAGCTTTTGCGCGGGACGGCGCTTTAGGCCTCCCTCAGTCGCTTCGCGACAGCTCCCCCAGACGGGGCATCCAAATCCTCCCTCGTTGGGGGAGGTGGCCCGTAGGGCCGGAGGGGTTCTACTCCCCGTCCGCCAGGCTGCGGGCTTCTTCCGGCAGCATGATCGGCACACCGTCGCGGATCGGATAGGCCAGCTTGGCCGTGTGGCTGACGAGCTCGCCGCGGGCGCGGTCGTAGAACAGCGGCGCGCGGGTCACCGGGCAGACCAGCACCTCCAGCAGGCGCGGATCGACGTCGACGGGCGGGGGCGGAGGAGCGGCGGTCATGGCGCTGTTCTAGATCGGGGTTTCCAAATGGGAAACCCCGTACCGGAACCTCTCGCGCAGGCTCGCGGTTGTCGCAGAAGCGATAACAACGATCCCGGATAGCCACATGACCGTCATCGAACGGACCTTCTTGGCCGCCGCCGTGGCCACCAGCACCCTGACCCTGGCCGCTTGCGGCTCCATGGGCGGCTCTATGGGCGCCGAAAACGCCTACAGCCCGCGGCTGTCGGCGGGGGCCAGCGACGAGAAGGCCTTCGCCAGCACCTTCGCCTCGTGCCGCGACGAGGTGCGCGCGGGCAAGACCAGCGGCTTCAAGGTTCACCCCGCCAGCGCCACGGCTCGCGATCTGCAGCCGGGTCCGACGGGCCTCGTCCTGAAGGTGCCCTACGACAAGGCCAAGGGCACCAAGAGCCAGCGCGCGGCCTATGATGAGCGCCACAAGGCTGCCGTCGCCCAATGCCTGTCGGAAAACGGCTATCAGGTGGCCGCCTGGGATGCAGTGAAGCCGTAGGCGGCGCGTCCGCGCCATGCGTCCTTCGAGGCTCGGCTGCGCCTCGCACCTCAGGATGAAGACGTCATTGCACTGAAACAACCTTCATCCTGAGGCGCGGGCCTTGGCCCGCCTCGAAGGACGCAGGGCATCTCCGCCGCGCTCTACTGCACCGACGGCGGCTCGTCGTCGTCCTGGGCCGCGTCGATCTCCAGCAGCGCCACGAGGGTGCTGCGGCGGTCGGCGATCGTACGGGCTTCGAGCAGGGCCTGCTTCTCCAGCGGATCGAACGGCAGGGCCATGGCCAGGCTGTTGATCAGGGCGTCTGACGGCGCAGCCTGGGCCTCGCTCCAGTCGATGGCCAGGCCGCGGTGGTCGAGATAGCGGCGCAGGGCGTTCAGCAGCGGCGCGGAATCGCCGACAGGCTCTTGCTGGTCCTCGCGGAGATCCAGGTCGTAGGGCGCGAAGTCGGCCCGCACCTGGCGGTAGGGGGTCTGAGTCGGCAATTCCTCGCCCAGCCGGACCGCGCTACCCCGGTCAGGGTGATCAGGTAGCGGCCGTCGCTGGTCTCGGCGAAGCTGGTCACCCGTCCCGCGCAGCCGATAGGGGCCAGCGCCGGCCGCGTGGCGTCGCCGCCCGGCCGGGTCTGGACCATGCCGATCATCCGCTCGCCCGACATGGCGTCGTCGAGCATGTTCAGGTAGCGCGGCTCGAAGATGTTCAGCGGCAGCTGCCCGCCGGGCAGCAGCAGCACCCCGTCCAGAGGAAAGACGGGAATGACCAGCGGCAGGTCGAGGGTCTTCCGGTATACGCCCGGCATGGCGGCCTCCTTGACTGGACTGTTCTGAACGCGTGACCGCGCCGGGGTTTCCTCAGGGTTGGAGCGCGCGGGGCGACACCTTCGCCCGACGCGCCCTAGCTGAACAGGATCGACGACAGGCGCTTGCGGCCCTGCTTGGCGACTTCCGAGGTCGGACCGGCCGCCTCGAACACCGTCAGCAGCTGCTTGCGGGCGGCGTCGTCATTCCAGGTGCGATCGCGCTGGATGATGGTCAGCAGCTGGTCGCTGGCCTCGTCCAGCCGGCCGGCGCCGGCCAGGGCCTTGGCCAGTTCGAGCCGGGCCTCGTGGTCGTCGGCGTCGGCGGCCAGGCGCTGTTCGAAGGCGGCGGTCTCGGACGGAGCGGCTTCGGCCAGCTTCAGCGCCGCGCGCACGCTTTCCAGGTCCGGGTCCTTGGCGTTGGCCGGGGCCATGTCGGCGATCTCGGCCGCGCGCTCCAGGTCGCCCCCCGCCAGGTAGACGCGAGCCAGACCGCCCAGCGCCTTGATGTTGTCGGGCTCCATCTGCAGCACCTGGGCGAAGGCCTGGGCCGCGCCACCCCGGTCCTCGACGTCCAGGCTCTCCTTGGCCATGGCCAGCAGTTCGTCAACGGCGCCGGCGGCCGGCGGTCCCGAGATGCGCTCGACGAACTGCTGGATCTGGCTTTCGGGCAGGGCGCCCTGGAAGCCGTCCACCGGCTGGCCGTCGACGAAGGCGTAGACGGTGGGGATCGACTGCACGCGCAGCTGGCCGGCGAAGCCCGGGTTCTTGTCGACGTCGATCTTGACCAGCTTGACCGCGCCCTTGGCGGCGGTGACCACCTTTTCCAGCGCCGGGGTCAGCTGGCGGCAGGGGCCGCACCAGGTGGCCCAGAAGTCGACGATGACCGGCTGTGTCTTCGAGGCCTCGATGACGTCGGCCAGGAAGCTGGCGTCGGTTCCGTCCTTGATGTGCTCGCTTTTGCCGCCGGCCGGGATGGGGGCCGGCTTTTCACCGATCAGGGACATGACTGCTTCTTCTCTCGTGCGCGGACGCTCAGCGCCGCAAGATGGTCCTTGGCGAGGCGGTTCGCAATCGGGGGCTGCGCCTTCTTGCTGTGAAGGCGTTTGGCGGCGATGGTGCGCGCCGCCCGTTCGGGGTGTTCCGCCAGGACCCACATGATCCATCGTTTCGTATCGCGCGTACCTGCGGGCCTGGCCCTGGCGACGGTGCTGGGCCTTTGCTGCGCGGGCCAGGCGGCTCAGCCGGCGGGACCGGCCAAGGCGATGGCGTGCGATCCGCTGTACGCCTTCATCGGCTCGACCCCGCCGGCCGACAGCCACGAGGCGGTGTTCTTCTGGCCGGCCGACGAAACCGCCGATGCGGTCTACATGTACGCGGTGCTGGCCGGCTCGCCGGCGACGCCTGACGAGGCCCGCACCGTGCTGTGGGAGGGCTATGCCCGCGCCACCCACCATGTCGAGCTGGAGAAGATGGCCAAGACCCTGAGCGACTGCCTGACCGCGCCGGCCGGTCGCAAGCTGACGGCGCTGCGCCCGGCGACGGTCGATCTGGACTGCACCGGCGAGCCGACCGTGCGCGCCCGCGGCGCATGCCTGCGCTTCCGGGTGGGGCCCCAGCGCTAGGACCCGGCGTCAGCCGACGACGGCCATCGCCTCGAAGTCGACGATCATCGGCTCGATCCCCAGCGCGGACAGGAAGCGGCGGAAGCCGGCCTGGCTGACGGCGGTGGTGGCGTCGTTCTTCAGCGGGTGGAAGTTCACCGGATCGGCCTCGCTCAGCGCCTTGTCGAGCACGAAGCGGATCCTGCGCTCGCCGTCGTTGATCAGGCCGAAGGCGGTGACCGAGCCGGGCGTGACGCCCAGGGTCTCGACCATCATGGCCTCGGGGCCGAACGACAGCCGGCCCGAGCCGATCACGTGATGCAGCTTCTTGAGGTCGATGGTCGTCTCGCCGAGCGCCGAGATCAGCCACAGCTGGCCCTTGGCGTCCTTGAGGAACAGGTTCTTGGTGTGGCCGCCGGGCAGGGCCTTCTTGATCTCGAGCCCCTCCTCGACGCGGAACACCGGCGGATGGTCGAGGGTGGCGTGGTCGACGTCGTGGGCGTCGAAGAAGGCGAAGAGGTCGGCGCGGGTCTTCATGGGGTCTTGTAAAGCGAAGGGCGGGGCCGCTGGTCAAGCCGCCCTGCCCCTTTCAAGGACGATCCCGCCGCCTCCGCCTACTGGGTCAGCGGACGCAGGATGATCTCGACCCGGCGGTTCTGGGCGCGGCCCTCGGCGGTGTCGTTGCTGGCGATCGGCTGGCGCTCGCCCTGGCCGGCCACGAAGACGCGGTCGGGCAGAACGCGGCCGGGACCCGTCAGATAGCCCGCCACCGAGCCGGCGCGGCGCTCGGACAGGGCCTGGTTGTAGTCGTCCGGACCGGTGCTGTCGGCGTGGCCGACCACGTCGATGGTCGTCTGGGGATAGGCGTTCAGGGTGCGGGCCACGTCGTCGAGCACACGGGTGAACTGCGGCTGCACGTCCGACTTGTCGACGGCGAAGGTCACGTCGCTGGGCATGACCAGGACGATCTGGTCGCCGTTGCGGCGGATGGCGACGCCCGAACCTTCCAGGCTGCGGCGGAAGTCGGCCTGCTGGCGGTCCATGTAGTTGCCGACCGCGCCGCCGGCCAGCGCGCCGATGCCCGCGCCGATCAGCGCGTTCTTGCGGCCCTGCTCGCCCTTGTTGGTGTTGGTCAGGTAACCCAGCAAGGCGCCGCCAGCGGCGCCGGCCAGGGCGCCGGTGCCGGTGTTGTTGCGAACGGGCATGCCCGTGTACGGGTCGGTGGTGGTGCAGGCCGTCATCGCGCCAGCGCCGATCAGGAGCGCGCCGAAAGCAGCGGCGCGGAACGCGGTCTTCTTGGTCGTCATGGCCGGGATCCTGTCGTTGGTCGTGCCGAGTGTAAGCTCAAGCCGGGCAAACGCGCCCGTTTATAGTCAAGTTCCGACAAACCAGATGAGCGGGGAATGAACGGCCTTCGTTCCGCCGCCTGTTGGGTGTAGTAAGGCCCGTCTTACTAATCTTCGAAGGCCAACCGTGTCCGCATCCGCCATCGAGCCCATCTCGTTCACCCTTTACAGCAAGGACTTCGCGCGCTTCGCCCAGGAGCTGGGCGCTTCGTTCGAGCGCTATGGCTTTGCGGTGCTGTCGGAGTACGACCTGCCGCAGGATCGCATCGACGCGGCCATCTCCGACACCAAGGCCTTCTTCGCCCTGCCGGTCGAAACCAAGAAGCAGTACGCCGGGGTCAAGGGCGGCGCGCGCGGCTACATCCCGTTCGGCGTCGAGACCGCCAAGGGCGCCACGCACTACGACCTGAAGGAATTCTGGCACATGGGCCGCGACCTGCCGCCCGGCCACCGCTTCCGCGCCACCATGGCCGACAACGTCTGGCCGGCCGAGATCCCGGCCTTCAAGCATGACGTCAGCTGGCTCTACAACGCGCTCGACAGCATGGGCGGCAAGGTGCTGGAGGCCATCGCCACCTACCTGAAGCTCGACCGCGAGTTCTTCAAGCCGACCGTCGAGAACGGCAATTCGGTGCTTCGCCTGCTGCACTATCCGCCGATCCCGCAGGACGCCACCGGCGTGCGCGCCGGCGCCCACGGCGACATCAACACCATCACCCTGCTGCTCGGCGCCGAAGAGGGCGGCCTGGAGCTGCTCGACCGCAATGGCGAGTGGCTGCCGATCAACCCGCCCCCGGGCTGCATCGTCATCAACATCGGCGACATGCTCGAGCGCCTGACCAATCATGTCCTGCCCTCGACCATCCACCGCGTGCAGAACCCGCCGCCGGAGCGCCGCCACCTGCCGCGCTATTCGACGCCGTTCTTCCTGCACTTCGCGTCGGACTACGAGATCAAGACCCTGCCCAACTGCGTGACCGAGGAGAACCCGGACCGCTATCCGGAGCCGATCACGGCCGACGAGTTCCTCCAGCAGCGCCTGCGCGAGATCAAGCTGGCCTGATCGGCCGGCGCGGTCCCTGAACGACGAAGGCCCCGTCCTCGCGGACGGGGCCTTTTTCATGCGCCGCGACAGGGTTGGTCGCTACTTGGCGATCCGCAGGGCCGAGATTTCCTGGGCGATCGACTTGAAGGCGGTCTTCAGCTCGCCTCCGGTGGCGGGGAAGTAGGCCTGGGTGGTCTTGGTGGCGCAGGTGGTCAGCATCGACTTGGCGGTGGAGTCGACGTCGAAGCCGACGGTGAACACCACCACGTTCTTGGCCTTGATCTTGGTGCACAGCTCCTTGGCCTGGGCCGTGGCGTCGCCGTTGGTGGCGTTGCAGTTGATGTGGTCGGAGGCCGAGCCGGAGCCGGAGCCCGCGTTGGCGGCGATCACGCCCTTGCAGTAGGGGGTGTTGAAGGCGCCGTCGGTCATCATCACCACGATCTTCATGGTCTCGGCCGTGCCGTAGGCGGCGGGCTTCTGGCTGGCCTTGGGCCACAGATAGGCGAAGTTCGGCGACACCATGTACCAGCCCCAGGCCAGGCCGATTTGGCCGGCGGTCGAGCCGCCGTCGTCCAGCGTCGAGATCTGGTTCTTCAGCACCGTGCGGTCCGAGGTCAGCGGGGTGATCGTCGGCCCCGGGCACGGGTTGCTCGAGGCCTCGTAGTTGCGGCCGACCAGGGCGGTGGACGGGGAATCGTCGGTATAGGCGTAGCTGCCCGTGCGCTCGGTGGCGCAGGTGCTCAGGGGTAGCGACTTTGCGCTGTTGTTGGCGTTGGTGAAGTTCAGGTTGGCGCAGCTGATATCGCTGCGCGAGGTGCTCAGGCACGAGGCCGATCCGTTCGCACCGGCGGTGGTGGTGGCGTAGGACGAGTGGGCGGTGGGCAGCAGGCTGCTGGTCAGGGCCTGGCCCGAGACCGAGGTGATGGTCGGGTTGGCGCTGTTCAGCGCCGTCAGGTTGGTGACGCCGGTCAGCTTCAGCTGGTCGCCGCTCTGGAACACGTGCGTCGACTGGGTGGTGAAGACGAAGGTGCAGCCCGAGTTCAGGCACTTGTAGACCGAGCCGCTGGAGCCGGAGCTGATCGTCGTGCCCGACTGGTTGGCGCCGGTGAACTTTGTGGTCGAGGCCACGGAGGTGACCCGCAGGACCTTGCCGTTCATCGAGCTCTGGTTGGAGCCGAACACCATGGCGTAGTCGTTGACCGCCAGGCCGTGGGCGGCCGAGGTGGTGACGGTGGTCGAGGTTCCGTTGGTGAAGCTGGACACGGTCTTGGCGACGCCGGTGTTCCAGGCGGCCGAAGACAGCGAAGCGGTCGGCACGGCGCCGCGCACGGCGTCGGCATAGGTGTCGACATTGACGCCCATCGAGTAGGGCACGATGGCGACCTTGGAATAGTAGGGGTCCTGGACGTCCTGCACGACGATATCGACCAGGTCGGTGGCGGCGGTCTTCAGGTCGCTGATCCGCGTGCCGGACATCGAGCCGGTGATGTCGAGCACCAGGGCGATTTCCAGGTTGTTGGCGGCGCGCACGACTACCGACTGGGCGCCGACGGTCAGTTTGCTCTTGCCGATCATGCCCAGCATGATCGCGTCGATGGTGACGCTGGCCGTGCCGGTCACCTGCTTGCCGTTGGTCGAGCCGACGAAGCTGGCGCTGGTGATCGACTTTCCCAGCTCCGAGGCCAGGGCGGCCTTGCCCAGAGTGGTCAGGGTGTCGGTGTCGGTAGCGGTCGAGCGGGCGGCGATCAGGGTGGCCGCGTCCAGCGAGTCCTGCAGGCGCCGTCGCTCGATGCTCATCCGGCTGAGGTCGAAGAAGCCGAACACCAGCAGGCACAACGGGATCAGGCTCAGCGCGACCCAGACGGCGATGGCGCCGCGTCGGTCGGACCGGAAGCCGCCCAGGCGCGTGGTTGCGCGGGCGAGCGCCCCGCCCTGGCGGGCGGCGGTGCGGCGGCGGACGATCATCGGCTGTAGCCCCTCGTTCTTTCGCCAGGAGCATGACAGGCGACGGTGAACAGGCGGCAAACGCCCCAGAAATTTGGATTTCTTGGAGAGACTCAGATTTCGGGCCGTCGGGCCCGGATGAAGTCGATGAAGGCCCGCAGCGGCGCGGGCATGTGCCGGCGGCTGGGATAGTAGAGGAAGGGGCCCTCGAACGGCGGGTTCCAGTCCTCCAGTATCGGCACGAGGCGCCCCGCGGCCACCGACGCCGCAAGGAATCCCTCGAAACTGGCGATGACCCCCAGGCCCTCCTCGGCGGCCCGCAGCTCCAGCTCCATCGACGAGCTGATCAGCGGTCCGTCGGGAGCGATGCGCACGATCTCGCCGTCCTTTTCGAACTCCATGACGATGAGGGCGCCGCTGGAAAAGCGATGGCGGATGCAGGGCAGCGACAACAGGTCGCGCGGGTGGCGGGGCACGCCATGCCGCACCAGGAAGTCGGGCGAGGCGGCCGCCTGATAGCGTTGCGGACCCGACAGCGGCACGGCGATCATGTCCTTCTCCAGCCGCTCGCCGTAGCGCACCCCGGCGTCGGCCCCCGCCGCCAGCACGTCGACGAAGGTGTCCTCGGCGGTGATTTCCAGGGTGATCCCGGGATTGGCCTTCAGGAACGGGCCGACGATCTCGGGCAGGACGAGGCGGGCCACAACGATGGGCACGTTCAGCTTCAGGGTTCCGGTCGGGCTGTCGCGGAACTGGTTCACCGCGTCCAGGGCGCCGGCGACTTCGGCCAGGGCCGGGGCCAGGCGTTCCAGCAGGCGCTCGCCGGCCTCGGTGGATGTGACGCTGCGGGTGGTGCGGTTGAGCAGGCGCACGCCCAGCGCCGTCTCCAGCCGCCGCACCGCCTCGCTCAGCGATGAGGGCGACACCCCGCGTCCCACGGCCGCGCCGCGAAAGCTCCTGGCGCGCGCCACCGCGGCGAAGGCGTCGAGATCGGCGAGGTCGGGGCTGGCCATTGTGCGAAATTCCAAACGGCCCGTGCGCCGCTGGCCGGATTATCGCACAGGTCGCGCGAGGTCATAGTCGGCTCGTCCAACACCCGCGGCGTCCTCCCCAGTCTTCGAGCGGGGCGTCGCCATCCAAGGAGATCCGCATGCGTACGCTCAAGCTCGGCAACACCGGTCCCGCCGTCTCGGCCCTCGGCCTTGGCTGTATGGGCATGTCCGACGACCTCTACGGCCCGGCCGACCGGGACGAGGCCATCGCCACCATCCATGCGTCCATGGAGGCGGGGATCACCCTGCTCGACACCGGCGATTTCTACGGCATGGGCCACAACGAGATGCTGATCGCGCAGGCTCTGCAGGGGCAGGACCGCGACAAGGCCGTGATCAGCGTCAAGTTCGGCGCCCTGCGCGGCCCGGACGGCGCCTTCCTCGGCTTCGACAGCCGGCCCAAGGCGGCCCGCAACTTCGTGACCTATTCGCTGCGCCGCCTGCGGGTCGACCACATCGACATCTACCGCCCGTCGCGGCTGGATCCCGACGTGCCGATCGAAGACACCATGGGCGCGCTCGTCGAACTGCGCGACGCCGGCTATATCCGCCACATCGGCCTGTCGGAGGTCGGCCCCGAAACCATCCGCCGCGCCGCCGCCGTGGCGCCGATCTGCGACCTGCAGATCGAATATTCGCTGATCTCGCGCAGGATCGAGGACGCCATCCTGCCCACCCTGCGCGAGCTTGGGATCGGCCTCACCGCCTATGGCGTGCTGTCGCGGGGCCTGATCAGCGGCCACTGGAGCAAGGACGCAGGGCGCGAGGCTCGCGATTTCCGGGGCCACTCCCCGCGCTTCCAGGGCGAGAACCTCGACCGCAACCTGGCGCTGGTCGAAACCCTGCGGGCGGTGGCCGACAGCAAGGGCGCGACGGTCGCCCAGATCGCCATCGCCTGGGTCGCTTCGCGCGGCGACGACATCATCCCGCTGGTGGGCGCGCGCCGCCGCGATCGCCTGGCCGAGGCCCTGGGCGCGCTCGACGTCGTCCTGTTGGCTCAGGATCTGGCGGCGATCGAGGCGGCCGTGCCCAGGGGCGCGGCGGCCGGCGAGCGCTACGCGCCGGCGATGATGGCCCACCTCGACAGCGAACGCTGACCATCCAAAGCCCGGTTGGCGCCTTGCCTGGAGCGGTCTAGGCAAGGCGCGACTTTCCCTGGAGGCAGGCGGGCATGAACGGTTTCAATCGGCGCACGGTGCTGGGCGGCGCGGCGGCGGCCATGAGCCTGTCCTTCGGCCCGCACGCGGGCGCGGCCACGGGCCGGGCCAAGGTGCTGATGCTGTCGGACCTGCACTCGGCCTACGGGATCACCCCGGCCCTGCTGGAGGCCATGCGCCGCATCGTTCGGCGCGACGCCGCCCCCAGCCTGATCCTGCTGAACGGCGACCTCTTCGAAGCCGGCAACGTGGTGGCCAAGCGCACCCACGGCCTCCTCGACTGGGCGTTCCTGGAAGCGGTCGCCAGTCTGGCCCCCACGGTGATCAATATCGGCAACCACGACGCCGACCTCGTGGAGGACGTCGCCGCCGCCGCCGACCGCGCCCGGGCCCTGGGCATCACCGTGATCAGCAACATCGTCGACAAGCGCACCGGCCGTCCAGTGGCGAGCTCGCGCGCCACGCTCGACCTCGGCTTCCCTGTCCACCTGATCGGCTGGGCCACCAACTCGATCGACACCTATCCCAAGGCGATACGTCCGGACCTGTCGATCCCAGCTCCGACCCCATGGGCCCAGGCCAACCTGCCGGCCGCGCCGCCCGAAGACGGCATGCTGGTGGTGATGAGCCATGCGGGCCTGCCCGCCGACCGGCCGCTGCTGGCCGGCCTGCCCGAACGCACCCTGTTCCTGGGCGGCCACAACCACCTGACCGTCGAGCGCGCGCAAGGGACCAGCCGTTACGTCCACACCGGCGCCTGGGGCCAGCCGCTGACGGTCGCCACCATCGATCGCGCCCGAAAGGCCGATCCGATCCGCATCTCCCGCGTGGTCGTCGATCCGCGCGGGCCGGCAGATCCGGCCCTGGCCCGCCGGGTGAACGACACTCTCGCCGCGACCCTGACGCCCGAGGAGCGGGCGGTGGTCGCCAAGGTCCCCAGGGCGCTGTCGCTGGGCGATACGGGCCGCCACGTCGCCGGCCTGATGGCCCGCGCGGCCGGCGCCGATATCGGCTTCATGGGCCACACGACCCTGGGCATGGGCCTGCCGGCCGGCGACCTCTCCCGCTACGCCTATGACGCGGTGGTGCGTTTCGACGGCAAGATCGTGAAGGCGCAGGTCGATGCGGCGACTCTCGCCGACATCCTCACCCGCACCGACCAGGACAGTGGCTTCCCGTTCGACAGGCTGACCGGCGACTTCGCCTACGCCAGCGGCCCCACGCGTCCGGACAAGACTCACCTCACCGTCGTCACCACCGACTGGTGCGCCGGCCGCCAGCACGAATATTTCGGCCGCGAGGACCTAGTGTTCAGCGATACCGGCCTGAAGGTGAAGCCGTCGATCCTGGCGGGGCTGGTGTCCTGAGCCCCTCTCCCTCTGGGAGAGGAATTATTCCACCGTCACCGATTTGGCCAGGTTGCGCGGCTGGTCGACGTCGGCGCCCTTGATGACGGCCACGTGGTAGGCCAGCAGCTGGATCGGGGCCGACATCACCAGGGTCGAGACCAGCGGATCGCTGGCCGGGGCGGTGACCACCACCTTGGCGCCCTCGGGGGCGTGCTTCACGCCTTCGGTGTCGGTGATGAAGATCACCTGGCCGCCGCGCGCCATGACCTCGCTCATGTTCGAGGCCGACTTCTCGAACCAGCTGTCGTAGGGCGCGAGGATGACGATCGGGGTCTTGTCGTCCACCAGGGCGATCGGGCCGTGCTTCAGCTCGCCGGCGGCGTATCCCTCGGCGTGGATGTAGCTGATCTCCTTGAGCTTCAGCGCGCCTTCCAGGGCCAGGGCCGACATCGGGCCGCGGCCCAGGTAGAGCACGTCGCGGGCCTTGGCCACGTCGGCGGCGATGTCCTTCAGCGCGTCTTCCAGGCCGATGGCCTCGGCGATCAGGCGCGGGGCCTCCAGCAGCACCTTGACCAGGCGCTGCTCCTCGGCCGCGTCGATGGTTCCGCGCGCCTTGGCGGCGGCGACGGCGATGGCGGTCAGCACGCTGACCTGGGCGGTGAAGGCCTTGGTCGAGGCCACGCCGATCTCGGGACCGCAGTGGATCGGCCAGACCACGTCGACCTCGCGGGCCATGGTCGACTCCGTGGCGTTGACCACCACGGCGCTCTTCATGCCCTTGGCCTTGCAGTAGCGCAGGGCCGCAAGCGTGTCGGCGGTCTCGCCCGACTGCGACATGGCCACCACCAGGGCGCCCGGCCGCAGGGCCGGCTGGCGATAGCGGAACTCCGAGGCGATCTCGACGTCCACCGGCAGGTCGGCCAACTGCTCGATCAGGTACTTGCCGACGACGCCGGCGATGTAGGAGGTGCCGCAGGCGACGATCTGGATGCGTTCCAGCCTGGCCCAGTCGACGTCGCCCGGGACGGCGGTCTTGCTGGTCAGGGCGTCCACATAGGCCGCGATGGTGCGCTGGCACCCCTCGGGCTGGTCATGGATCTCCTTTTCCATGAAGTGGCGGTAGTTACCCTTCTCCATCATCACGGCGCTGGTCGGCACCACGCGGACGGGGCGGGTCACCGCCGCGCCCGAGGCGTCGAAGATGCGGGCGCTGTCGTGGTCGAGGGCCACGTAGTCGCCCTCGTCGAGATAGATCACCCGGTTGGTGAAGGGGCCTACCGCCAGCGCGTCCGAGCCCAGGAACATCTCGCCCTGGCCCTCGCCCACCACCAGCGGGCTGCCGCGGCGGGCGCCCAGCACCAGGTTGTCGGCGCCCTCGATCAGCACGGCCAGCGCATAGGCCCCGGTCAGGCGGTCGAGCGTGGCCTTGAAGGCGTCGATGGGCGCAAGGCCCGTAGCCAGTTCGGCGTCGATCAGGTGGGCGATCACCTCGGTGTCGGTGTCGCTCTCGAACACCCGGCCGGCGGCGGCCAGCTCGGCCTTCAGTTCGGCGAAGTTCTCGATGATGCCGTTGTGCACCAGGGTCACGCGGCCGGCGCTATGGGGGTGGGCGTTCTGGACGTTCGGCGCGCCGTGGGTGGCCCAGCGGGTGTGGCCGATGCCGGTGGTGGCGACCAGAGGATCGGCGGCCAGCACCTCTTCCAGGGCCTTGATCTTGCCCTTGGCCCGGCGGCGCTCGACGCTGTTTCCGACCACGCCGGCCACGCCGGCGGAGTCGTAGCCCCGGTACTCGAGCCGCTTTAGGCTCTCGACCAGACGCTCGGCGACGGGGGCCTTACCGACGATGCCGATGATGCCGCACATGGGACATGATCCTTTGTAGAACGCGCCTGGAGGACTTATTGCTACCAGCCGGGGATATTTCGAGCGCGGCCTTTAGCACTCGTGCAGGGGCCGGCGACGTAAATCTGCATTTCGGATCGTTTCGCGGTCCGTACGAGACTTCGAAGACGCTCTATATGGCGTCGATCCGATTCACACAGCGACCCGCACAGCGACGAAGACGACGACCATGAGCAAGCGCGCCTATTTCGGCACCGACGGCATCCGCGGCCAGGCCAACAAGCATCCGATGACCGCCGAAGTCGCCCTGCGCGTCGGCCTGGCGGCCGGCAAGCTGTTCCGCTCGCAGGACGACCGCCGCCACCTGGTGGTGATCGGCAAGGACACCCGCCTGTCGGGCTACATGATCGAGCCGGCCCTGGTGGCGGGCCTGACCAGCGTGGGCATGGACGTGCGCCTGTTCGGTCCGCTGCCGACCCCGGCCGTGGCGATGATGACCCGTTCGATGCGCGCCGACCTGGGCATCATGATCTCGGCCTCGCACAACAACTTCGCCGACAACGGCATCAAGCTGTTCGGTCCCGACGGCTACAAGCTGTCGGACGAGCAGGAGCTGAAGATCGAGGCCCTGATGGACGAGGGCCTGCAGGAGGGCCTGGCGGCCCCGCGCGACCTTGGCCGCGTCAAGCGCATCGACGACGCCCAGGCCCGCTATGTCGAGATCGTCAAGGCGACCTTCCCGCGTCACCTGTCCCTGTCGGGCCTGCGCATCGTCATCGATTGCGCCAATGGCGCGGCCTACAAGGTGGCCCCCACCGCGCTCTACGAGCTGGGCGCCGAGGTCATCAGCCTGGGCGTGACGCCCGACGGCACCAACATCAACGAGGAATGCGGCTCGACCCACCCGGACGCGATGGCCAAGCTGGTGCGCGACTATCGCGCCGATATCGGCATCGCGCTCGACGGCGACGCCGACCGGCTGGTGATCTGCGACGAGAAGGGCCTTGTGGTCGACGGCGACCAGATCATGGCCATCATCGCGGCGGCCTTCGCCAAGGCCGGCGCGCTGAAGGGCGGCGGCGTCGTGGCCACCGTAATGTCGAACCTGGGCCTTGAGCGGCAGCTCGGCGGGCTGGGCCTGACCCTGGAGCGCACCTCGGTGGGCGACCGCTACGTCATGCAGCGCATGCGCGAAGGCGGCTTCAATGTCGGCGGCGAGCAGTCGGGCCACCTGATCCTGTCGGACTTCTCGACCACGGGCGATGGTTTGATCGCCGCCCTGCAGGTGCTGGCGGTGATGGTCGAGAGCGGCCGGCCGATGAGCGCCCTGGCCCGCCAGTTCGAGCCGGTGCCGCAGCTGCTGGAAAACGTCCGCTTCGCCGGCGGCAAGCCGCTGGAGGCCAAGGCGGTGAAGGAGGCGATCGCCGACGGCGAGGCCCAGCTGAACGGGGCCGGCCGCATCGTCGTGCGCGCTTCGGGCACCGAGCCGCTGATCCGCATCATGGCCGAGGGCGACGACCCGGCGCTGGTGCGAAAGGTGGTCGGCGACATCGCCGCGGCGGTGAAGGCCGTCTGAGCAATAATGTTCCGTGCGGACGCACTAATTTGGGCGAAAAAGCGGCTGAAACCCGCCTAAAAGGCGACGGCTCAGGTTGTGTTTCGTCAGTTTCGTGACATCGTCTTTCTCGTGGTTAACGGCGCGAGCCCCCACAGCGCCGGGCCACGGGAGGAAATCCGAGGTGTTCCACACGCAGCATTCGCGGCCCGTCGTCGCGCCCGGTCTTCTGCACAGCCGCGAGTTCCGCCGCGCCCTGGTGTTCGGCGGCGCGATCAGCGGTCTGTTCTGGCTTGCGACGGCGTGGGCGGCCAGCCGCCTGCTGCTGAACCTCTGAGACGCACGGGCCAGGCTCGGCCTTAGAGAGCTCCGGTCGTAAAGAGGGTTGTGGTCGGGGGAAAGAAGCCAACCAAGCTTTTGCGCGACTCATCATCAGCGAAGCTTGCCCATGACCTTTGCCGCCGCGACCTCGACGGACGCCACAGCGCCCGCCAAGAGCCACTATGTCGTCCTCGACGGCCTGCGCGGCGTGGCCGCCCTGATGGTGGTCGCCTTCCACCTGTTCGAGGCCTATTCCGGCGGCAGCCCGCACAAGCAGATCATCAACCACGGCTATCTGGCGGTGGACTTCTTCTTCCTGCTGTCGGGCTTCGTGGTCGCCTACGCCTATGACGACCGCTGGGGCGCCCAGGGCGCCGGCATGAGCCAGCGGCAGTTCTACAAGCGCCGCCTCGTGCGCCTGCAGCCGATGATCGTCATCGGCGGCCTGATCGGCGCGGCCCTGCTGGCCTTCCAGCATTCGCCGATGTTCCCGAAGCTCGAGACCGTCACCGCCTGGCAGGTGACCGGCGTGCTGCTGCTGAGTTTCGTGATGATCCCGCTCCTGCCCTCGGCGGAGATCCGCGGCTGGGGCGAGATCTATCCGCTGAACGGCCCGCAATGGTCGCTGTTCTACGAGTATGTCGCCAACATCCTCTACGCCGTGGGCCTGCGAAAGCTGCCGATCCGCTGGCTGGCCGTCTTGGTCGCGATCTCGGCCCTGGCGCTAGTCGGCCTTCTGGTGCTGGGCCCGCGCGGAGACGTCATCGGCGGCTGGGCGCTGGACGCCAAGGGGGTCCAGATCGGCCTGACCAGGGTGATGTTCCCGTTCTTCGCGGGCGTACTGCTGATGCGCCTGGGCAGGCGGATCAAGATCCGCCACGGCTTTGCTCTGTGCAGCTTGCTGCTGGTGATTGCACTGGCCTTGCCGCGCTTCGGCGGCCCTGAGCGCCTGTGGGTCAACGGCCTGTACGAGGCCGCCTGCGTGATCCTGCTGTTCCCGCTGATCGTCGCCATCGGCGCCGGCGAGAAGGATGTCGAGGGCCCCAGCCTGCGCGTCGCCCGCTTCTTCGGCGACCTGTCCTATCCGCTCTACATCACCCACTATCCGCTGATCTACGTCTACACCGCCTGGGTGGTGGACCATAAGATCCCCGCCGCTCAGGGCGCGCTGGTCGGGGCTGGGGTGTTCGTGGCGGCGGTGGCGATCGCCTGGGTCAGCCTCAAGCTCTACGACGAACCCGTGCGCCGCTGGCTGGCGGGGAAGCTGCTGCGGCGGGGTTAGGAGGGGCGGCGCCTCAAGCGTCCATACTTCCCTCCCCCTTGATGGGGGAGGGGCAGGGGAGGGTGCGGCGTCAAACGCCGCGCCGTCGCCGGCTCGGCAGTCACCCCCATCCCCGACCCTTCCCCCATCAAAGGGGGAAGGGAGGAGGGGTCAGAACCCGATCTTCGGCGCCTTCAGGCGGCGCTTGTTGACGTGGCCCTTGGGGGCGGGGGCCTCGATCTCCTCGGGCAGTTCGCCCTTGAAGTAGAAGCGCTGCCAGGCCTCCTTGGTGGCGGCCGGGTCGCGGGCGGCGATGCGGGCGTTGAACTCGCCGCGCTTCTCGGCCCAGACATCGTACTGCTTGCGCATGTCGGGGTTGGAGTTGAAGTGCCGGATCACCGGCTGCACCGTCTCCAGCGGCTTGTCCTGGATCATGGTGATGAAGCAGAACGGCTCGCCCTTGTTGAAGCGCACCGTGCCGGGGCGGGTGAAGACCCAGTTCATCGTGAAGGGGAAGGGCAGCCAGTCGGTCTCGACGAGGCCCGCCAGCGGCTGGATGCCGTCCTTGATGTGGTTGGGCGGGCCCATGGTCCAGATCAGCCAGTCCGGCGGCGTGCGGAACAGGTAGCCGGTGTGGAAGGTGATCGTCCCGCGCGAGAAGTGCGACTTGACGAAGTCGTCGAAGCCCGGGTGCGGGTGGTCGGCCTTGAAGGTGATGTCGTTCTGGTGGACGCCGCCGTTCCAGGTGGCCTCGAAGCCGACCGGGCACAGGATCTCCCAGCCGGTGGTGTTGGCCATGGTCAGCGGCAGGCAGCGATAGGGGTGGCGGTCGGCGAAGTTGTCCATCCAGGCCCGCTGCGGACGCCCGGGCACGATTTCCGGCGGCCGGCTCTCGGTGGGATAGCACTCCAGGTACATGCCGCTTCTTTCCCGTTCTTGTCGCGCCGAACCCGGCCCTTTTCCCTGCTCTAGCCCTGCGGAGGCGTTCGCGTCCAGCCGTCGGCTTCGGCGGTTTCGGTCTCGCCGCCCGCGTCGCCCTTGCGCTGGGCCAGCTTGCGCAGTTCCTCGTCGCGGGCGGCCGTGTCCCAGGCGCCGCCGGCCTCGCCGGGACGCATGCGCGCAAGGTCGGCGGCGAGCAGCCGGTCCATGGTCTGGGCCGCGTCGCGCGAGGCCAGGATGTAGGCCTCTTCCTGGCCCCACATCGGCTTGAGGTCCTCGAAGGTCTTGCGGTCGTGGCGGCGGAAGAACGAAGTGGCGCGGAAGGCCTTGTGGGCCCGGAAGCCCAGCTTCTGCAGGGCCGTCGAGCCCAGGGCCAGGGCGGCCTCGAAGGTCTCGCGCTCCACCGCGTCGGCGCCGTTGGCCAAGAGGTCGTAGGCGTGGCGGCGGTCCCAGGCGCGGGCCAGGATGATCAGGTTGGGGAAGGCCTTGCGGGCGGTCTCGACCAGTTCGGCGGTCTTTTCGCGGTCGTCCAGCGCGACGATCAGCATGCGGGCGTGCTCGGCGCCGGCGGCGCGCAGCAGGTCCAGGCGCGTGGCGTCGCCATAGTGCACCCGCCGGCCGAAGCGCCGCAAAAGCTCGATCTGCTCGATGTCGCTGTCCAGAACCGTCGACTTGAAGCCGTTGGCCTGAAGCAGGCGGCCGGTGATCTGACCAAAGCGTCCGAAGCCGGCGATGATGATGTCGGGCTCGCCCTCGTCGAACTGCGGGGCTTCCGGCTCGACGTCGGCTATGGCCGCGTTCATCAGCTCGGCGATGCGCTCGTACAGGATCATGGCCACCGGCGTCAGGGCCATGGAGACCGCGACCGTGGCGGTCAGCAGGGCCGCCAGGTCCGCGCCGATGACGCCGGCGCCGACCGTGAAGCTCAGCAGCACGAAGGCGAACTCGCCGCCCTGGGCCAGGGCGGTGGCCACGGCGGCGGCGCTGCGGCCCTGCGCGCCGGCGATGCGGGCGATGCCGAACATCACCGCGAACTTCAGGACCATCAGGCCCAGCACCAGGCCGATCAGGGTCAGCGGCTGGCGGGCGATCAGGGTCAGGTCGATGCCGGCGCCGACAGTGATGAAGAAGAGGCCTAGCAAGAGGCCGCGGAACGGCTCGATGTCGGTTTCCAGTTCGCGGCGGAACTCGCTCTCGGCCAGCACCACCCCGGCCAGGAAAGCCCCAAGAGCGGGAGATAGGCCCACCGACTGCATCAGGCCGGCCACGCCCACGACGATCAGCAGGGCCGCGGCGGTGAAGATCTCGCGCAGGCGGGCCTCGGCGATGAAGCGGAAGATCGGCCGCACGATGAACCGGCCGCTGCCGACGACGACGCCCACCGCGCCCAGCACGGCCAGCCCTTGAGCCCAGGCCGGCAGGTGCGAGATCAGGCTGGCCCCATGGCCGCCGGCGCCCTCGGCATGGGCGTCGGGCGCCACGGTGGCCAGGAGCGGCAGCAGCGCGAACATCGGGATCACCGCCAGGTCCTGCAGCAGCAGCACGCCGAAGGCGGCGCGGCCGACCGGCCCCTGGCGCAGGCCCTTCTCGTCCAGGGTCTGCAGCACGATGGCGGTCGAGGACATGGCCAGAACCAGGCCCACGGCCAGGGCCGTCTGCCAGGGCAGGCTGAGGAGGTAGCCGACGGCGGCCACGGCCAGGGCCGTGCCCACCACCTGGGCGCCCCCTAGGCCGAAGATCGTCTTGCGCATCTCCCACAGGGTGGAGGGGCGCACCTCCAGGCCGATCAGGAACAGCAGGATGACGACGCCGAACTCGGCGAAGCGCATGACGTCGTGCTGCTCGCCCACCAGCGACAGCATGGCCGGGCCGATGAGCACGCCGGCGATCAGGTAGCCCAGCACCGAGCCCAGCCCCAGGCGCTTGGCGATCGGCACCGAGATGACGGCCGCGCCCAGATAGACCAGGGTCTGCTTGAGGAACGGTTCCATGCTCTACGCTCCCTCGGCCGCGTGGTCGGCGGCCAGCAGGGCCGACATCCGCGCCTGGTAGCGCAGGGCTTCGGCTTTCAGCTGCTCGTCGTCCTTCATCGCCGCCCCATGCACCACGAACGGCGTTTCCCAGACCATGCCGCACAGATAGGCCGTCTGCTCCAGCGGGCGCAGGAATTCGTCCAGGGTGAAGCGGTTGTAGCCCTTGGCATGATAGGCCTGGGCCGGGCCGCCGGTGGTGCAGGCCACGAACAGGCGCTTGCCGGCCAGGGCGTCGCCGCCCAGGCCGTAGGCGAAGCCGTGCAGCCAGACCAGATCCAGCCATTCCTTCATCAGGGCCGGCGGCGAGTACCAGAACAGCGGGAACTGCAGGGCTATGATGTCGTGCTGAACCAGCTTCTGCTGCTCGGCCTCGATATCGATCGAAAAGTCCGGATAGGTCTCGTAAAGGTCGTGGAAGGTGACGCCGGAAAGTGCCTTGGCCGCCTTGGCCAGCACGCGATTGGCGCGCGATCGCTCAAGCGCCGGATGGGCCAGGGTCAGCAGGGCGCCGGCGGTGGCGGGCGTCACGATCGGGGTGCTAGGCTGGTTCGTCACGCCCGGCCGCCTACAGCATCCACGTGACGGGAAAATTTATTCATCAAGGCTTGAATTTCTCCGGCCGGCGGGCGAGAGCAGTCGGCGAACGTCGCTCCGGGAGGAAGCATGGTCGACAAGGTGAAATCCGACGCCGCCGAAGCGTTGGCCGGTCTGCTGTTCGACGGCATGACCATCATGGCCGGAGGCTTTGGCCTCTGCGGCATTCCCGAAAACCTGATCGCGGCGATCCGCGAGACGGGGGTCAAGGACCTCACGGTCATCTCCAACAACTGCGGGGTCGACGGATTCGGCTTGGGCATCCTGCTGGAGAACCGTCAGATCAAGAAGATGGTCTCGTCCTATGTGGGCGAGAACAAGCTGTTCGAACAGCTATACCTGAGTGGGGAGCTCGAACTGGAGTTCAATCCGCAGGGCACTCTGGCCGAACGCATCCGCGCCGGCGGCGCGGGCATCCCGGCCTTCTTCACGCGCACCGGCTACGGCACCCTGGTGGCCGAGGGCAAGGAAGTGCGCGAATTCGACGGCGAGATGTACGTGATGGAGCGCGGCCTGACCGCCGACCTCTCGATCGTCAAGGCCTGGAAGGCCGACGCCGAGGGCAACCTCGTCTACCGAAAGACCGCCCGCAACTTCAATCCGATGATGGCCACGGCCGGCAAGGCTACCGTCGTCGAGGTCGAGGAACTGGTCGAGATCGGCGCGCTCGACAAGGACAACATCCATACCCCCGGCATCTTCGTCGACCGCCTGATCAAGGGCGCCAAGTTCGAGAAGCGCATCGAACGCGTCACCACGCGTCCCCGCGAAGCCAAGGAGCAAGCGTAATGGCCTGGACCCGCGACGAGATGGCGGCCCGCGCCGCCAAGGAGCTGCGCGACGGCTTCTACGTCAACCTCGGCATCGGCATCCCGACCCTGGTGGCCAACTACATCCCCGAGGGCATGCACGTGACGCTGCAAAGCGAGAACGGCATGCTGGGCATGGGCCCCTTCCCCTACGAGGGCGAAGAGGACGCCGACCTGATCAACGCCGGCAAGCAGACGATCACCGAGCTGGATTCGAGCTCGTACTTCAGCTCGGCCGACAGCTTCGCCATGATCCGTGGCGGCCACATCGCCCTGTCGATCCTGGGCGGCATGCAGGTGTCAGAGACCGGCGACCTCGCCAACTGGATGGTGCCGGGCAAGATGGTCAAGGGCATGGGCGGCGCCATGGACCTGGTGGCGGGCGTCAAGCGCGTGGTGGTGGTCATGGACCACTGCGAGAAGTCGGGCGCGCCCAAGCTGCTCAAGCAATGCTCGCTGCCGCTGACCGGCGCCGGCGTCGTGGATCTGCTGATCACCGAGCTGGGCGTCTTCGAGATCAACCGCGGCAAGAGCCCGGTGAAGCTGATCGAGCTGGCGCCGGACGTGAGCGTGGACGAGGTCAAGGCCAAGACCGAGGCGGCGTTTGAGGTGGCTCTCTAGTTTCCTCTCTCAAAGAGAGGGTTTCCATCGGGCGCAATTGGCCGGCCCATGCGCGACTACTTCGCCCTGATGGCCGGCTGCAGCGCCTGGGCCAACGCCATCTTGCTGGAGGGCTGCGCCCTGCCAGTCTGCAAGCGCGCGGTCGGGGCCTGAGATGCGCCAAGGCCGAGTTTCGCCACATTCGCCCCTAGGGTGCCCCGGTGCAGCTTTCAGGGGAATCGGGCATGCGGGCATTTGGACTGGCGATGACGCTGCTGGCGGCGGGCCTGATGTCGGCCTGCACAGAAAAGGCCGACGCCCAGTCGGCGCCGCCTGCGGCCGCGGTCTCCGCCGCCCAGGTCGAAGGCGGCCCCTATGTGCTGAAGGGCACCCAGGTCTGGACCGTGCCCGACCCCGTTTCGGGCCGCGACTACGAGGTCTTCGTCAGCCTGCCGGCCAGCTATGAAGCCAGCCCAAGGCGGCGCTATCCGGTGGTCTTCGTCACCGACGCAGACTACGCGTTCCCGATCATCCGCCAGGTCGCGCGGCGGGTGAACCTGGACGGGCCGGTGATCGAGGAGTTCATCCTCGTGGGCCTGTCCTATTCGCGCGGCGACAACGGCGTCGTCAGCCGCAATCGCGACTACACGCCCACGCCCAACGGCCCCCGCAACGCCGGCGCCGCCGTCCACGGCCAGGGGGCGGCCTATCAGGCCTATCTGAAAAGCCAGGTGATCCCCTTCGTCGAGGGCCGCTTCCGCGCCGATCCCGCCAAGCGGGTGCTGCTGGGCCATTCCTATGGCGGCCTGCTGGGCGCGCAGGTTCTGTTCACCGACCCGGCGATGTTCCACGCCTATGTGCTGGGCAGTCCGTCCTTCTGGTTCGACAAGCGCCACATCATGACCATGGAGGCCGACTACGCCCGCGCCCACAAGGACCTGCCGGCCGACGTCTTCATGTATGTCGGCGGCTACGAGGCGCCGGGCCCCAGCGCGCGCAATACCACCGGCCCCGACATGGTCGCCGACATGAAGGCCATGGAGCAGGCGCTCAGATCGCACGGCTATCGGGGCCTGAAGGTGCGCTCGACCGTACTGGAAGACGAGGATCACCTGACCGTGGCCCCGGTCGGCTTCACCCGCGCCCTGATGGCCGTATTGCCGGCCAAGCGCTGATGGGCGGATCAATTCACGCCTGTAGCTCCACCCCCTGGATGTGCTAGATCGCGACCATGAAACGCGCCGTCGAGCACCGTATCGGGGTCCAGGCCCCCGCCGAGATCGTCTGGGAAGTCGTGTCCGAGTTCGAGCGCTGGCACGAGTGGAACCCGCTCTACGTCAAGGCCGCCGGCCAGCTGAAGATCGGCACGGCCCTGACCCTGGAAGAGGCGATCGCCGACCGCCCGGTCAAGGTGATCCAGCCGATCGTCCAGGACTGGGTGCCCTACGAGCAGCTGCACTGGCGCAGCCAGCGCCTGGGCGGCTTCGTCACGGCCATCCGCTACCTGGAAGTCGAGAACATGGGCGAGAGCAACGCCACCTTCTCGAACGGCGAGCTGTTCATGGGCCTGCTGGTCAAGTGGATCTCCAAGGACGAGCGCCGCGCCCTGAAGGCCGCCTTCACGGCCATGGGCGAGGCGGTGCGCGACCGCGCCGAGGCCCTCTGGCAAGCGCGCGCGGCCGCCCCATCTGAAGCCGGATGATCGACGATCTCTACAGCGCCAGGATCCTCAACCTCGTGGCCAACATGCCGCGAGCCGGACGCCTGGCCGCGCCGGACGCCAGCGCCGAGCGGGCGGCCAAGCTGTGCGGCAGCCGGATCCTCGTCGACGTCGTGGTCAAGGACGGCAAGGTCGCCGACTTCGCCCAGGAGGTTTCGGCCTGCGCCCTGGGCCAGGCCAGCGCCGCCGTGCTGGGCGCCAACGTGATCGGCGCGGATCTTTCCGAACTTGAGTTGGCCCGCGACGCCCTGGCCGCTATGCTGAAGGCGAACGGCCCGCACCCTGCGGGCCGCTTTGCGGAGCTCGCCGTGCTGGAGCCGGTCAAGGACTATCCTGCCCGTCACGCCTCGACGCTTTTGGCGTTCGAGGCCGCGGTCGAGGCTGTCCGGAAGGCCACAGGGGCGACCCAAACGCGAACTAGCCGCGCCGGCGCCGCTTGATCGGAGCTTTTCGCGGGTGCGATAAGTCCCCGACTCCGTTCGCGAAAGCGCCGGCATGAGCCTTTATCACCGCGTCGTCGACTTCGGCCTGCGCGCCTACAAGTTGACGCTCTCGCCTCTCATCGGGCGCCAGTGCCGCTACCTGCCGACCTGCTCGGAATACGCGGCCCAGGCGCTCAAGGATCACGGACCCGCCAAGGGGTCCTGGCTCGCTCTGCGACGGATATGCCGCTGCAATCCGTTCGGAGGCTGGGGGTACGACCCGCCGCCTCCGCCGCGCGAGCCGCGCAAGTGGATGTGTGAAGAATGATCGATCTGGTTTTCCCCGACGGCTCCTCCCGTCAGTACCCCGACGGCTCGACGGGGCGTGACGTCGCCGCGGCCATTTCCAAGTCGCTCGAGAAGAAGGCCCTGCTGATCAAGCTGGACGGCCAGGTGCTCGACCTCGATCGCGTCCTGACGCCCGACCTGCTGACCGGCGAGCGCAAGTTCGAGATCCTGACGCGCGACGCCCCCGAGGCTCTCGACACGATCCGCCACGACACCGCCCACGTGCTGGCCGAGGCCGTGCAGGAGCTGTTCCCCGGCACGCAGGTGACGATCGGCCCCAACGTCGAGGACGGCTTCTACTACGACTTCGCCCGCGACGAGCCGTTCAGCCTGGACGACCTGGCGACGATCGAAAAGCGCATGAAGGAGATCGTCGACCGCGACGAGAAGATCACGCGCGAGGTCTGGGACCGCGACGAGGCCATCAAGCACTTCGACGAGATCGGCGAGCAATATAAGGCCCAGATCATCCGCGACCTGCCGGGCACGGACACGATCACGGTCTATCGCCAGGGGGCCTGGAAGGACCTCTGCCGCGGGCCGCACCTGCCGTCGACCAAGCACGTCGGCAAGGCCTTCAAGCTGACCAAGCTGGCCGGCGCCTACTGGCGCGGCGACCAGAACAACGCCCAGCTGCAGCGCATCTACGGCACGAGCTGGGCCTCGGAAGCCGACCTCGAAGCCTATCTGAAGCGCATCGAGGAAGCCGAGAAGCGCGATCACCGCAAGCTGGGCAAGGCGCTCGGCCTCTTCCACATGCAGGAAGAAGGCCGGGGCATGGTCTTCTGGCATCCCAAGGGCTGGAAGCTGTGGCAGAACCTCGAAGCCTACATGCGCCGCAGCCTCGACCGCGCCGGCTATATCGAGGTCAAGACGCCCCAGGTCCTGGACAAGACCTTCTGGGAGAACTCGGGCCACTGGGACAAGTACCGCGCCAACATGTTCGTCTGCGAGACCGTCGAAGGCGAGATCCTGTCCCTCAAGCCGATGAACTGCCCGGGCCACGTGCAGATCTGGAATGTCGGCCAGCGCTCGTACCGTGAGCTGCCGATGCGCATGGCCGAGTTCGGCGCCTGCCACCGCTACGAGCCGTCGGGCGCGCTGCACGGCCT
Source organism: Caulobacter endophyticus (assembly GCF_003116815.1). Lineage (GTDB taxonomy): Bacteria > Pseudomonadota > Alphaproteobacteria > Caulobacterales > Caulobacteraceae > Caulobacter > Caulobacter endophyticus. The sequence goes on along the minus strand of NZ_QDKQ01000064.1, from coordinate 76,870 downwards.
GATGCGGGTGCGCGCCTTCACCCAGGACGACGCCCACATCTTCTGCCGTGAAGACCAGATCGTCGAGGAGACCGAACGCTTCATCCGCCTGGCGCGGATGATCCACGCCGACCTTGGCATGACGACCAAGTACATCGCCCTGGCCACGCGCCCGGAACTGCGCGCCGGTTCGGACGAGTTCTGGGACAAGGCCGAAGGCATGCTGGCCGAGGCTGCGCGCCTGGCCGGCGTCGAGCCGGTGATCGCAGAGGGCGACGGCGCCTTCTACGCGCCCAAGCTGGACTTCATCGTGCAGGACGCCATCGGTCGCGAGTGGACCTGCGGCACGCTGCAGTTGGACTACGTGCTCCCGGAACGTTTGGACGCCGAATACGTTGCCGAAGACGGATCCAAGAAGCGGCCGGTGATGCTGCATCGCGCGATCCTGGGGTCGTTCGAGCGGTTTATCGGTATCTTGTTGGAAAACTACGCGGGCCATCTGCCGCTTTGGCTGGCGCCGACGCAGATCGTCGTGGCGACGATCACGTCGGATGCGGACGATTACGCGCGGACTGTCGTTGAGCGGTTGACTGCGGCGGGATTGCGCGCGGAGGTCGACCTGCGTAACGAGAAGATCAACTACAAGATTCGCGAGCACAGCCTCGCAAAGGTTCCCGTGATCGCAGTGGTCGGGCGTAAGGAAGCGGAGACGGGGCAAGTCGCCCTGCGGCGCCTGGGCGGCGAGGGTCAGCAGATCCTGTCGCTCGACGAGGCGCTGTCGGTGCTGGGCCAGGAGGCCACGCCTCCGGACCTCGCGCGGGCTCTGGCTCCGCAAGCCATGCCGGAGCCTGCCCAGGTCTGACATGAACAGCATTCTCCCGTCCTTTACGGTCCTCGCCGCAGGCGCGCGTCCCGCCAAGCCCTTGGTTTCGGTGGTGATGGTCGTCTACTGGACGGGAGAAGCGCTGGTCGACAGCATCCGCCACGTGCTGGCCGAGCCGATGGTCGACGAGTTCGTCATCGTCGATAACGGCTCCTCGCCGCAGGAGGCCGACATGCTGCGGGCGCTCGGCCTGACCGAGCCTCGCGTGCAGCTGGTGCAGGGACACGGCAATGTCGGCTTCGCCAGGGGGGCCAATCTCGGCGCCCAGGTGGCGCAGGGCGAATACCTGATCTTCCTCAATCCCGACGCATACCTGCAACCGGACTGCGTGCCTGCGATGGTCGCGGCCTTCCGCGACCAGCCGGTCCCGACCGTAATGGGCGCGCGGGTCATGAACATCGACGGCACCGAGCAGCGCGGCGGTCGTCGCGGCGAGGTGACGCCGGTCACCACCCTGCTCAGCCTTTCGCAGCTCAGCCAGAAGGTGGCGCGGTTCAAGCGGTTCGAGATCCACCGCGAGCATGAGCCTCTGCCCGCCGAGCCGACGTCGATGCCGACCATCTCGGGCGCCTGCTTCGCCCTGCGCCGGACGGACTTCGACGCCCTGGCCGGGTTCGACGAGGGCTACTTCCTGCACGTCGAGGACGTCGACCTGTGCTGGCGCGCCCGCCAGGCCGGCGGCCAGGTGCTGTTCCATCCCAACGCCCGCGTCATCCACCTGGGTCACACCAGCCTGGAACACCCGGTCAAGGTCGAGTTCCACAAGGGCGTGGGCCTGGCGCGCTACTTCATCAAGCGGGCCGACAGCATCCAGCGCTATGCGCTGGCGGTGATGCTGGCGCCTCTGATCCTGGGCCTGTCGGTCTGCCGGCCGGCCATCAACGCGCGCTTGCGCAAGGCCAAGCTGAAGAAGGCCAGAGCCTAGGGCCGGCTTTCCAGCCGCCCGGCATAGCCGAAGATCACGCCCAGCCAAGGATGGGCGACCAGCACGCGGAAGCGGTAAAGTCCGTCGCGCGCGAAGATGCGGGCCCGCGTGCGTGGCGCCCAGGCCGTCGGCAGGGGCAGCCGCCCCAACCGCCAGCTCTCGAAGTTCCAGGAAAAGCCGTCGGCGCGGGGCGAGGCGTGGAAGCGGAAGGTCAGCAGGCCGACCGTTTCCTCGAAGGCGAACGGATCGCCAAGCGCGGGGTGGACGTGCGAGGCGAAGGCCCGGCCGCCGAAACGCCGGCTCCATGCCTCGCCGCCGCCCGGCAGGGGCGTGATGAACACCGCCGTGGCATGGACGCCCGGGGCGGGCAGGCTCTGCAGCTGCCGGACCATCACCGCGGGGCCGCCGTCGCCCCGCGCCCGGGCGTGGCCGTGCAGCGCTACGGGCGTCGCGCCGTGATGGGCGGCGCGCACGGCCTGCGGCAGGTCGGCGAAGGCCTTGCCCAGCGCGCGCGGGAACACGCCCCCAGGGTCGTGGATGCTCATGCGGCCGGCGGTTCGAGCACGAAGCGGGCCCGCTGCGCCAGCGTCGGAACCATGCAGGTCGAGCGCTTGCCCATCAGCCGGTAGCGGTTGGCGGCCAGCCAGTCGTAGCCGGCATCGAGCCAGGCCCTGGGCAGCACGCCGACGACCGCCGCCAGCCACGACCATGGTCCGCCCAGCCGTCGCAGCAGGGCCAGGATCGCCGCGCTCTTTTCCAGCGCCTGGCCGTTATCGAGATAGAGGAAGCTGGCCGGATGGTCCGGATCGATCCCGTGGGCGAGCGCCAGGGCCCGGCCGTAGTCCGACTGGATCGGGGTGAAGCGCATGATCCCCTTGCGGTCGATGGCCAGCACCGCGCGCACCGAACCCGAGCACAGGTTGCAGACCCCGTCGAACAGCCACAGCGGTTCGGGATGGCTCATGGCCTGTCTCCCAGGCATTCGCGCCTGAGGGCCTGCAGGGCGGCGGGCACGTCGCGGCGCATGGCGGCCGCCGCCATCCCGGCCGGCAGGCCGAATGGAGCGCTGACCTTGTTCTCATAGACCACTCGCGTGGCCGTTCCGTTCTCCAGCGGAGTCAGCAGCCACTGGCCTTCGCAGTCGTCGATGTCGCCGCCGATGCAGCGAAAGCCGATGCGCCGGCTTGGGTCCAGCTCCAGACGCGACACCGACCGCAGCATCGGCGAGAACAGGCCGCGCTTGATCCAGTGCTCGCGGGTCTCGGCGCGGCCGTCGGGCGAGCGCTCCAGCACCGTGCAGCGCTTGACGCTGGGGGTCATGCGCGAGGCCAGCCGGCAGTCGAGGATCGTGCGCCACACCCGCTCGGGCGGGGCGGGGATGTCGATGGTCGCCCGGACTTCGCCGCGTCCGTCGGCGCCGGCCCGCACGGCGGCCGCACCGTCCGCCGCGACCGCCGGAGACGTCGCCGCAAGCCAGAAGAGAGCGAGGGCCAAGCCGTTCATGCGGTCAGGCTAGTGGGTTTCCACCCGGGCGGGAAAGCGGCTTTATCGCCGTCAGCGCTTGAGGGCGCCCGCGCCGTTGGCGTGCCAAGCCCAGGCGTGCTCGATGATCTCGTCGAGACCATAACGCGGGGTCCAGCCCAGCAGGTCGCGGGCCTTGCCGTTGTCGGCCACCAGGCTCGGGGCGTCGCCGTCGCGGCGCGGCGCCGGCTCCAGCGGGAACGGCCGGTTCGAGCGCCGCTCGATGGCGCCGACCAGTTCCTTGACGCTCGTGCCCGTGCCGGTGCCCAGGTTGAAGGCGGCGCTGTCCTTGCCGGCCAGCAGCCACTTCAGCGCCGCCACGTGGGCGTCGGCCAGGTCCAGCACGTGGATGTAGTCGCGCACGCAGGTGCCGTCGCGGGTGTCGTAGTCCTCGCCGAACAGCATGAACCTGTCGCGCTCGCCCCGCGCCGCGGCGATGGCCAGCGGGATGGCGTGGGTCTCCGGCTCGTGCTTCTCGCCGATGCGCCCCTGCGGGTCGGCGCCGGCGGCGTTGAAGTAGCGCAGAACCACCGAGCGGAAGCCCTTGTAGCGGTCCATGTCGCGCAGGATCTCCTCGACCATCAGCTTGCTGCGGCCATAGGGATTGAGCGGCGCCTGGGGGTGGGACTCGTCCATGGGCACGCGCACCGGCGCGCCGTAGGTGGCGCAGGTCGACGAGAACACCAGCTTGTCGATCCCGGCCCCGCGGGCGGCCTCGACCAGGGTGATCGTGCCGCCGACATTGTTGCCGTAGAACGGGCCGGGCTCGGCCACCGAGAAGCCCACCTCGATGAAGGCGGCGAAGTGGATGACGGCGACCGGCCTGTGCTTGGCGAAGACTTCGTCGAGACGAGCGGCGTCGTTGATGTCGCCCACCTCCAGCGGGCCCCACTGGACGAAGCTTTCCCAGCCGTTGGAGAGGTTGTCGTAGACCACGGGCGTGAAGCCGGCTTCGGCCAGCCGCAGGCAGGTGTGCGAGCCGATATAGCCCGCGCCGCCGGCCACCAGAATGGTTTCGCCCAAGGTCGCGCTCCGTTCAGCGATCGGTTGAAGGTCGCCCCCGGCTCTTCTTGGCGGAGGTCCCGTCCGGGTCAAGACGCCAAGAGGCCTAGCGGCGACTTATGACGGCTTTGCGGTCGCCGTCGCCCAATCAGAAGGCTTCGGCGACGATGGTTCCGTCCGGCAGCAGCGCCGCGCGCTTGAGGCCGCTGGAGGCGAAGGGCATGGCGACATTGCCCTCGCGGTCAATCGACACCAGGCCGCCGTGGCCGCCCAGGTCGGCCACGCCCCGGATGGCGCCGCGCGCGGCTTCTTCCAGGCTCTGGCCGCCGAAGCGGATGCGGTGGGCGATCTGCACGCCGACGGCGGTGCGGATGAAGTATTCGCCCTGGCCGGTGCACGAGACCGCGGCCCAGCCGTCGGCCCAGGCGCCCGCGCCGATGATCGGGCTGTCGCCCACCCGGCCGGGCAGCTTGCCAAACACGCCGGCCGTCGAGGTGGCGGCGGCCAGGCGCCCGTCCTGGTCCAGCGCCACGCAGCCCACCGTGCCGGTGGGAAGACCGCCGGGCGGGGCGTTGTCCTCGAAGGCTCCGGCGCGGGTGTAGTAGCCTTCCGGGTCCTCTACGGTTTCCAGCCCCTGGGCGCGGGCGAAGGCCATGGCGCCCTCGCCGGCCAGCATCACGTGCGGGGTCTGGTCCATCACCGCTCGGGCGGCGCGGATCGGGCTGGCGAAGCCTTGCAGCGCGGCCACCGAACCGGCGCGGCTGGTGGCGCCGTCCATCAGGCTGGCGTCCAGTTCGTATTCGCCCGCGGCGTTGGGCGAGGCGCCCTTGCCGGCGATGTAGAGCCCGCTGGCTTCCAGTGCGGCGACCGTCTCGACCACCACGTCCAGCGCCGAGGCGCCAGCCGCCAGCCGATCGCGTCCGGCCTCGATCAGGCCGCGCATGTGGGCGATCTCGACCGAGTAGTCATGGCCGCGCTTGGCGCCGGCGCCGCCGTGCAGGGCGAGGGTAAAACGTTTGTTTGACATTTGGCTTTCTCGGTCGTCGCGCCTGCGCTAGCGTCGGCCTTCTAAAGCGCGACAGCCAAAAGTGTGAGCGGTTTTGGCGGCCGTCGCGCGCTGTTAAAAGCAAGAACTAGGGAGAAGCGAGATGAAGGCGGTGCTCAGCAAGGAAGTCGGCGGTCCCGAGTCCCTGGTGCTGGAGGAACTGCCCGATCCGGTTCCCGCGCCCGGCCAGGTGCTGATCGACGTCAAGGCCTGCGGGGTCAACTATCCCGACCTGCTGATCATCCAGGACATGTACCAGTTCAAGCCGCAGCGCCCCTTCGCCCCCGGCGGCGAGGTTTCAGGCGTGGTCGCGGCCTTGGGCGAGGGCGTCACCAGCCTGTCGGTCGGCCAGCGGGTGCTGGCCTCGACCGGCTGGGGCGGCATGGCCGACAAGCTGGCCGTCGAGGCCGCTCGCTGCACGCCGATCCCCGACGCCATGCCCTTCGACGAGGCCTCGGCCTTCATCCTGACCTACGGCACCTCGTACTACGCCCTGAAGGACCGGGGCTTCCTCAAGCCGGGCCAGACCCTGCTGGTGCTCGGCGCGGCCGGCGGCGTCGGCCTTGCGGCGGTGGAGCTGGGCAAGGCCATGGGGGCGCGGGTCATCGCGGCGGCCTCCAGCCAGGAGAAGGTCGACCTGGCCATCTCGCGCGGCGCCGACGCCGGCGTCGTCTACGCCCGCGGCCCGTTCGACAAGGACGGCCAGAAGGTCCTGGCCGACCAACTGAAGGCCGCCTGCGGCCCCAATGGCTGGGACGTGGCCTATGACGCGGTCGGCGGCGACTATTCCGAAGCCACCATCCGCGCCGCCGGCTGGGGCGGACGCATGCTGGTGATCGGCTTCCCGTCGGGCATTCCGAAGATTCCGCTGAACCTGACCCTGCTCAAGTCGTGCGACATCGTCGGCGTGTTCTGGGGCGCGGCCGTCGCCCGCGATCCGGCCGGCCACGCGGCCAATGTGCGCGAACTGATGGACCTCTACGCCACCGGCAAGATCAAGCCGTACGTCTCCGAGCGCTTTCCGCTGGAAAAGGCAGGCGACGCCATCGCCCACCTCGCCAGCCGCAAGGCCATGGGCAAGGTGGTGGTTACGGTGGAGTAGGTGGCGTGGCGAGAGTGGTTAAGTCTTCGCAAATCGCCCCTCTGCCGTCCCGTTCTGAAACAGCAGTAAAATCATACGGTTAAACGGTCGGTAAGGACGTCCCTTAGCAAACCGGTTAGGTCACCTGGGCTATTGCTGCTCTTCGAATAGTCGGAGGCGGCGTTCAGATGTTCCTTCCTGCTCGCGACGCGTTTCCCGTAGAGGCGCGCCGCCCTTACCGCATGAACCGTCGACCCGAGGAGCGCGTGAAGGTGCTCGGGGGCGAGATGGATCTCGTGCGCCCCGAGGAGGTCTTCCACTTCGTGGCGGGCCGGATCGCGGGCGGCAAGGGCGCAATCGTCGCCAACCACAACCTGCACAGCCTGTATCTGCTGCAGAAGGACCCGCAGGTCGTCGACTTCTTCAAGGCCGCCGAGCTGATCGAAGTCGACAGCGTGCCGCTGATCTTCTGGGCGCGCATCGTCGGCCGGGCCAGTCGCCGCTTCCACCGCTGCACCTATCTGGACTGGCGCAACGACTTCTGGGCGCGCGCCACCAAGGAGAACTGGAAGGTGTTCTTCGTCGGCGGCGCCCCGGGCGTGGCCGACAAGGCGCTGGAAAACATCCGTCGCGACTGGCCGGCCGCCCAGGTCGAGAGCCATCAGGGCTATTTCGACGTCACCGACGGCTCGGCGGAAAACGAGGCCGTGGTCGAGAAGATCAAGGCCTACAAGCCCGATATCCTCTTCGTCGGCATGGGCATGCCGCGCCAGGAGAAGTGGCTGCTGGAGAACCACAAGAAGCTCGCGCCCTGCGTCGGCTTCACGGTCGGCGGCGCCTTCGACTACGAGGCCGGCGTCCAGTTGGCCGCGCCGCGCTGGATGGGCCAGGTGGGCATGGAATGGCTGTTCCGGCTGATGGCCGATCCCGAGCGGCTGTTCACCCGCTACTGCGTCGAGCCGTGGCATCTGTTCGGTCCGGCCATGGTCGACGCCCGAAGGGCTCTTGCGCGGCAGCTGAAGCCGGGCAAAAAGAAGAACGCCGTTCCGCCGGAGGCCGCCTATCGGCGGGCCACCGATCTCGCGCTCAAGCCTTAACCGGACGTCCGTGGGGGACCAATGGGTTTGAAGATCGAAAAGAAGCCGCGTCGCCGCGCGACCGAGCAGCCGAATGCGTGGCAGCGCGTCTGCGCCGTCTTCGGCCTGGCGGGCCTCGTCCTGGCCTGGGCGGTGATGCTGGTTCCGTGCGCCCTCTGGCTGCTGTTCAGCCTGGTGACCCGGCGTCCCGCGCAGGGGCGTCCGCTGTTCGGCCGCGCCTCGGCTGGCTGACGCCAGGTAAGGCTGGCCGCCCGCGCCCGGCCGTCCCATGATCCCGCCGCGCCAAGCGGCCCGCTCCCAGAGGCTGCGCGCCAATAGGGAGGATGCCGCATGGGCGGACGTCTGGACGGCAAGGTCGCCGTCGTCACCGGAGCCTGCTCGGGCATAGGCCTGGGAACCGTCGAACTGTTCGTCGCCCAGGGCGCACGGGTGATCGCCGCCGACCTGCAAGGCGAGAAGGGGGCGATGCTGGAGCAGCGTTTCCCCAACGCCGTGCGCTTTGCCCGCTGCGACGTCACGGTCGAGGACGATATCGCCGCCGCCATCGGCCTGGCTGCCGAGGCCTTCGGCGGGCTCGACATCCTGTTCAACAACGCCGGACACGGCGGCGCGCCCAACGGCGTGGCCGACATGACGGGCGCGGCCTGGGACGCGACCTTCGCGGTGCTGCTGCGGGGCCCTGTGCTGGGCATGAAGCACGGCCTGCCGGCCATGCGCGCCCGGGGCGGCGGCTCGATCATCAACACCGCCTCGATCGCCGGCCTGCAGGCCGGCTTCGGGCCGCTGGCCTATTCCTCGGCCAAGGCGGCGGTGATCCACATGACCCGCTGCGCGGCGGCCGAGCTGTCGCCGCTGGGCGTGCGGGTCAACGCCATCTGCCCGGGCCTGATCGCCACCTCGATCTTCGGAGCCTCGATCGGGCTTTCCCGGGACGTCGCCGACCAGATGGCCGCCCGTGTCGCCGAGGTCGGACCCAAGATCCAGCCGATCGCCAAGGCCGGCCTGCCCGAAGACATAGCCGCCGCGGCCCTCTATCTGGCCAGCGACGACAGCGCCTTCGTCAGCGGCACGCACATCGTCGTCGACGGCGGCATCACCATCGGCCCGCGCAGCAGCTGGGACGTACGTACGCCCTCGCCGATCCTGGCGGCCATGGGCGTCTCGCCCGAACAGGCCCAGGCCATGCGCGAGGCGATGATCGCGGGCCAGGCGGCCGAGTAAGGGGGCGACCTGCGCGATGGTGCTCGGCTTATCGCTTGTCGGGTGCTATCGTGAGCTGCATGTGGCCCGAGATCATCGCGCAGTTGGCCTCGACGCCCGAGGTTCTCGCCAGCCTCAATCCGCCTGCGAGCACGCGGGAGATCGATGCGCTGGAGCGACGGGTGGGCGCGCGGCTTCCCGACAGCTTCAAGGCGTACCTGGCGACGATGGACGGCCAGAACGATCTGGGCGAGACGGCTTGGCTCGTCGAGTACAACCGGTTCCTGCCGGTCGCCGAGATCATCGAGACCATGGACACGATGAAGGCGCTGTTCGCCGGCGAGGGGCGGATCGCGCACATCGCGGAAAACCGGATTCGGCCCGTGCTCTGGGACCGGCGTTGGATCCCCTTCGCCGGGTTCATGGGCTCAAACCATCTCGTCCTCGACCTGCATCCTGGTCGCAAGGGCGTGGCGGGCCAGATCTTTCAGTCGTTCCCTGGCGTCGATCTCGAAGACGACGCCACGGTGATCGCCGACAGTTTCACCGATTTCTCTCGCGACCTGCTGGCGACGCTCCAAGCGCGGTCGTGATCGGGTCGTCGCCTCAGCGGCCGTAGAAGTCGCCGTACCAGGCCGCGAAGCGCTGCAGGCCTTCCTCGACCCCGACCTTCGGCTGGTAGCCGGTCAGGGCATGCAGCTTGGAAACGTCGGCATAGGTCGCCGGCACGTCGCCGGGCTGCATCGGCAGGAACACCTTTTCGGCGTTTCGGCCGATGGCGCTTTCGAGGGCGGCGATCATGTCCATCAGGCCGACCGGATTGCTGTCGCCGATGTTGTAGACCTCGTGCCCGCCTTGCGGCGGCGGGTTGTCGAGCACCCCGACGATGCCGTCGACGATGTCGTCGATATAGGTGAAGTCGCGGGCCATCCGGCCCTCGCCATAGACCTCGATCGGCTCGCCGCGCAGGATCTTCTGGGTGAAGCTGAAATAGGCCATGTCCGGCCGGCCCCAGGGGCCATAGACGGTGAAGAACCGCAGGCCCGCCTGCGGGAAGCCGTACAGGCTGGCGTAGCTCTGGCTGATCAGCTCGCACGAGCGCTTGGTGGCCGCGTACAGCGACACCGGCGCCTCGGCCGGATCGGTTTCCTTGAAGCCCTCGCCGGCCAGCGGCCGCTCGCCATAGACGCTGCTGGACGAGGCGTAGACCAGGGCCTCGACCCCGCCGTGGCGGCAGGCTTCCAGCACCGACAGGTGTCCGGCCAGGTTCGAGCGCTCATAGGCGAAGGGATTGTCGATCGAGTAGCGCACGCCGGCCTGGGCGGCCAGATGGACGATCCGCCGGGCGCCCGACGATTTCACCAGCTCCAGCAGGGCCTCGTGGTCGGCGATGTCCAGGCGGATCATCGAAAAGCCCGGGCGGCCTTCCAGGCGCGCGGCGCGGGCGTCCTTCAGGGCCGGGTCGTAATAGGCGTTGAAGACGTCGACGCCGATCACCGTCTCGCCGCGCGCCAGCAGGCGTTCGGCGACGTGCATGCCGATGAAGCCGGCCGCGCCGGTGACGATGACCGGTCCGGCGCTCATGCCCCGCGCCCCACCGAGGCGTAGGTGAAGCCGTTGCGGACCATTTCGTGGGGCTTGTAGACGTTGCGCAGGTCGACGACGACGGGGGCGGCCAGCAGGGTCTTGAGGCGTTCCAGGTCGAGGGCGCGGAACTGGTCCCACTCGGTGAGGATCAGCAGCACGTCGGCCTTGTCGGCGGCCTCGTAGGGGCCGGCCACGAAGGTGACGCCGGGCAGCAGGGCCTCGGCCTCGTGGCGGCCCTCGGGGTCGAAGGCCTGGACCTTGGCGCCCTTGGCCTGCAGGGCCGGCAGGATGTCGAGACTGGGGGCGTCGCGCATGTCGTCGGTGTTGGGCTTGAAGGTCACGCCCAGCACGCCGACGGTCTTGCCCGAGAGGTCCTCGGTTCCGAGCACGGCGGCGACCTTGTCGGCCATGGCCTTCTTGCGGGCGGCGTTGACCTCGACCGTGGTCTCGATCAGCCGGGTCGGGGCGCCGTAGTCGGCGGCGGTCTTGACCAGGGCGGTGATCTTCATGACGGGCTCGCGAAGTTCGTGAGCGCATCATCGGGATATCCATTGAATTCGAGGTCAAAATGCTTGGTGTTTTAACGTATAATCAATCTGGTTTATTTGATGTTATTGGTAATCGCTGGTGAATATTCAGGGTTAAATTGATATCGAGAATTGCGGTTTATTTATCGTAAATACGCAAGGCGGCGGTTGAAGCGCCCTTGCGCGTAAGGCATTTTGGAGAACGACCCTTCCGATCCTCCTCAATCGTCTTCAGGTCCATGGTCTTCGGCTTCCTGCGCCCCAAGTCTCGATCCAAGTCCGAAGCAGCCTCCGCCGACGGCCGAGTGGTTTACGGCGTGGGCGACATTCACGGCCGTCTCGACCTGCTCGACCAGCTTCTCGACGTCGTGGCCGCCGACTTCGCCGCGCTTGGCCGGCAGGACCTGCCGGTCATCGTGTTCGTCGGGGACTATGTGGACCGCGGGCCGGACTCGGCCGGGGTCGTCGACCGCATCGCCGCGCTGAAGGCCGCCTCGGGCGGCGCCTCGGGCTTCGAGGTGCGGGCGCTGATGGGCAATCACGAGCAGACCCTGCTGCAATTCCTCGACAGCCCCGAGGGCGGCCCGGTCTGGACCGAGTTCGGCGGGGGCGAGACCCTGGCCTCATACGGCGTGGCGCGGCCGGTGGGGCGCGACCCCGAGGCCTGGCGCGCGGCGCAGGAGCAGTTCCAGCGCAACCTGCCCCTGCGCCACCTGAACTTCCTGCGGCAGCTGGAGCTGACCGCCGTCTACGGCGACTATCTGTTCGTCCACGCTGGCGTGCGGCCGGGCCGGCCGCTGGTCGACCAGGATCCGCAGGACCTGCTGTGGATCCGGGGCGACTTCCTGCACCAGCCGCACGGCCTGGGCATGGTCGTGGTGCACGGCCACACTCCCGACGAGGAGCCGTTCCTGGGCCGTGACCGGATCAATGTCGACACCGGAGCCTATGCGACAGGCGTTCTGACCGCGGTCCGGGTGGGGCAGGGCGCCCCGACCATGCTGCAAGCGCGAAAACGACGCCCCGTCCCGGTGTGAAGCTTGTGGGTCCTGAGTCTCCATGCGATGAGACCTCAGAGGGACGCAGCCGAGAGACTGACGAGAATGATTACCGTTCGACGCTTTATTCGGGCGGCTTCGATCTGCCTGGCCCTCGCCGCGACGGCGCCGATTGCCCACGCCCAGGATACCGCTCCGCCGCCTCCCGCCGCCGCTGCTGCGGCGCCGCAAGGCGCGCTTCCCGCCGGTCCGACCACTGGGGCGCCGGCCGCGCCCGTCGATCCCGACTACCAGCTCGGTTCGGGCGACAAGGTTCGGGTCACCGTCTTTGGCGAGCCCACGCTTTCGGGCGAATTCTTCGTCACCGGCTCGGGCCTGGTGTCCCTGCCGCTGCTGGGCGAGGTCAAGGCCGCCGGCCTTAGCGTCCGCCAGTTCCAGGAAACGGTCGAGACCGCCCTGCGCAACGGCTACCTCAAGCAGCCGCGCGTTAGCGCCGAGGTGCTGAACTTCCGTCCGTTCTATATCCTGGGCGAGGTCAGCAAGCCGGGCACCTATCCCTACACCTCGGGCCTGACTGTTCAGAACGCCGTGGCCACCGCCGGCGGCTACACCTACCGGGCCGACAAGAACAAGGTCTACATCAAGCGTCTCGGCGAGGAGAAAGAGACCAAGATGAGCCTGACCCCGTCGACCCAGGTCGCGCCGGGCGACACGGTCCGTATCGGCGAGCGCTTCTTTTAAGACTGCAAAAGCAGGCGTGGCGTTTTCCGGGGCCTGGATCGGATTAGGATCTCATTGACCACGAGGCGCGGCGATAGGCCGCGCCTGCGACTACCTGGCCGCGTAATAGAAACCATTTTTTTGTATCTTTCCGCACAGAGTGGGTAGGACCACTCTGGGGGAACGCCTTTGTTGAAGGTTCTGACCTGCCTGACGGGGCAGCACGACTTCAGGCTCGTGCTCGTCGCGGGCCTCGTCTGCTTCGCCGCCTGCTTCACGGCCTTCCGGCTATTCTCGCGCCTGCGCGGCGCGCGCGGTCTCGTGCGCGGCGCCTGGCTGCTGCTCACCGGCCTCGTCGCCGGCTCGGGCGTCTGGGCCACCCACTTCATCGCCATGGTCGCCTACGATCCCGGCCTGAAGACGGGCTACAGCCCGGCCGGCACGCTGCTGTCGCTGATGATCGCCGTGCTGTTCATGGCCGCCGGCTTCGCCGTGGCCTCGGCCGAGCGCACCCGGACCAACGACTGCGCCGGCGGCCTGCTGCTGGGCCTGGGCATCGGCGCGATGCACTTCACCGGCATGTCGGCCTTCGTCACCCAAGGCTATGTGGTCTGGGAACAGGCCACCGTCGCCGCCTCGGTGGTGATCGGCGTGAGCCTGTCGGCCGTGGCCTTGGTCGTCGCCGGCCGCGCCCGTTCGCTGGCCAAGCAACTGATCGGCGGCACGGTGCTGACGCTGGGCGTCTGCGGCCTGCACTTCACCGGCATGGGCGCGGTCACCATCGTTCCCGACGTCAACGTCGTCGTGCCCGACCAGCTGCTGTCGGGCGCCATGCTGACCCTGGCCGTGACCTCGATCACGGGCCTGATCATCCTGGGCGGCCTGGGCGCGGTGACCATCGAGTCCTCGACCAGCCGCTCGGCGCTGGACCGCATCCGCCGCCTGGCCAACGCCGCCTACGAAGGCATCGTCGTGGTCCAGGACGGCCGCATCAACGACGCCAACGCCGCCTTCGCCGAACTGGCCGGCGCCCCGCTGGGCGAGCTGGTCGGCAAGCCGCTCTACAACGCCATGCTGACTTTTGACGGCAAGGAGCCGGCCCGCGAGGGCGTGCGCCGCGAAGGGCTTCTTCAGCCCCTGGCCGGCGGTCGGGCCATTCCCGTCGAGGTGTTCTCGCGCCTGATGGACGACGGCGCCCGCACCGAGACCTCGGGCCTGACCGTGCTGGCCATCCGCGACCTGCGCGAGCGCCGCTCGGCCGAAGAGAAGATCCGCTACCTGGCCGAACACGACGGCCTGACCGGCCTGCCCAACCGCAATTCGCTGCAAGCGCGCCTGGCCGCGGCCCTGGAGCGCGTCGAGGCTTCCGGCGAGACGCTGTCGCTGGTCTGCATCGATCTTGATCACTTCAAGGAAGCCAACGACCTGCACGGCCACCTGGCGGGCGACGCCCTGCTGGTCGAGGCCGCGCGCCGCCTGCAGGACGCCGTGACCGCCCCGTCCTTCGCCGCGCGCCTGGGCGGCGACGAGTTCATCCTGGTGCAGATCGCCGCCGGCGATCAGCCCGCCGCCGCCGCCGAACTGGCTGGCCGCGTGCTCGAGCAGCTGTCGGTCCCTGCCGTCTACGAAGGCCAGGACCTGGCCATGGGCGCGAGCCTGGGCGTGTCGCTGTTCCCCGATGACGGCCGCACCGCCGAGGCCCTGCTGGCCAACGCCGACATGGCCCTCTACCGCGCCAAGGAAAGCGGCCGGGGCGTCTATCGCTTTTTCAAGCGCGAGATGGACGAGACCATCCGTGAACGTCGCACCCTGGCCCGCGAGCTGCGCCAGGCGATCACCGACGAGGAACTGGTGGTGTTCTACCAGCCCCTGGCCCGCGCCGCCGACGGCGAGGTCTGCGGCTTCGAGGCCCTGGTCCGCTGGAAGCACCCGGTGCGCGGCATGGTCCCGCCGCTGGAGTTCATTCCGGTGGCCGAGGAGAACGGCCTGATCACCCAGCTGGGCGAATGGGTCCTGCGCCGCGCCTGCGCCGACGCCGCCAGCTGGGACCGCCCGCTGCGCATCGCCGTCAACCTGTCGCCGCTGCAGCTGAACCAGCCGAACCTGCCGACCCTGGTGCACGAGGTGCTGATCGCCACCGGCCTGTCGCCCTCGCGCCTGGAGCTGGAGATCACCGAAAGCGCCCTGTTCAAGGACTACCAGCGCGCGCTCGACAACCTGCGCCGCCTGAAGGCCCTGGGCGTTCGCATCGCCATGGACGACTTCGGCACCGGCTTCTCGTCGCTGTCGACCCTGCAGTCGTTCCCGTTCGACAAGATCAAGATCGACAAGAGCTTCGTGGAGAACATCCACCGCCACGACCGCGCCACCGTCATCGTGCGCGCCGTGCTGGGCCTGGGCCGCAGCCTGGAGATCCCGGTCGTGGCCGAGGGCGTCGAGACCCAGGAGCAGATCGACTTCCTGCGCGGCGAGTCCTGCGCCGAGCTGCAGGGCTACGCCATCGGCCGTCCCGGCCCGATCGACAGCCTGTCGGCCTGGACCCTGGCCCGCGCCGCGGCGGCCGCCGCCGCGGAGGTCGAGACCAAGGCCCGCGGCGCGGCCTGATCAGAAGCAACCTGCGCGGGAACCTCTGCCGTTGGCCGGCGTTAGCACCTGCGTCGTCGGCGGGGGTGCGCCCGGCGACGCGGGGCTAGCGTAATGGGCCAGTTTCTCAGTCGGGCGACGATCCGGTTCGCATCGTCGGTCGATCGCCCGGTTCTTCGGTTCTGCCTGGCCGGCGCGGCCGTGGCGCTGGCGGCGGCCGCCCGCGTGGGCGCGGCGACCCTGACCGACCACCCCAGCAATTTCCCGCCCTTCTTCGTGGCGGTGATGCTGGCCGCCCTGGTCGGCGGCCTATGGGCGGGCCTGGCCTCGGTGCTGGCCAGCGCCCTGCTGGTCCGCCTGTTGTGGATGAGCGGTCCGCTGGAGACCGCCCAGGCCGCGCAACTGGCCACCTTCGGCCTGAGCAGCGGCCTGATCGTGCTGTTCGTCGCCGCCCTGCGGCTGGCCGTGCGCAGCGGCCTGGCCGCCGAGGAGCGCTTCCGTATCGCCCAGGACGCCTCGCTCGACGCCTTCGTGATCCTCGAGCCCGTGCGGCGGGCGGGCCGGATCGACGACTTCCGCTGGACCTATGCCAATCCCGCCGCCCAGGCCCTGCGGCCGCGCGGCGTCTCCACCCTGATCGGCCGCCGGGTGCGCGACGTGTTTCGCGACGAGACGGGCCAGCAGATGATCGATCGCCTGACCCGCCTGCTCGACGAGGGCGGCCCCGACGACCTTGAGGTGCGCCGGGTGATCGACGGCGAGGAGCACTGGGTGCGCTCCAGCGGCGTACGCATCACCGAGGGGCTGGCGGTGACCTTTCGCGACGTGACCCGCGAGCGGCGCGCCCAGGCGGCCCTGCGCACCAGCGAGGAGCAGTTCCGGGGCGTGGCCAACGCCGCCCCGGTGATGATCTGGATTTCCGGCGTCGACGGCGCCTGCGTCTGGTTCAACGACGCCTGGCTGAAATTCACCGGCCGCAGCATGGAAGAAGAGCTGGGGCGCGGATGGGCGGCCGGCGTGCATCCCGACGACCTATCGGCCGCCGAGGGCGAGGCGGCCGCCGCCATCGAGGCTCGCCGGCCATTCCGCGCCGCCTTCCGCCTGCGCCGCGCCGACGGCGCCTGGCGCTGGATCAGCAGCGCCGGCGCCCCTCGCTACGACGCCTACGGCCAGTTCCAGGGCTATATCGGCAGCTGCTTCGACAATACCGAGGTGGTCGAGACCACGCTGGACCTCGAAGCCCGCGTCGTCGAGCGCACCGCCGCGCTCGAAGCCAGCATCGCCGAACGCGCCAAGACCGAGGCGGCGCTCGCCCAGTCGCAGCGGCTGGAGACCGTCGGCCGGCTGACCGGCGGGGTCGCCCACGACTTCAACAACCTGCTGACGGTGATGGTCGGCGGGCTCGACATGATCCTCAAGCGCCCCGACGACGTGGCGCGGGTGAAGCGCCTGGGCGAGGCGGCCCTGGCCGCCGGCCAGCGGGGCGAGCGCCTGACCCGCCAGCTGCTGGCCTTCTCGCGCAGCCAGGAACTGAAGCTGGAGGTCGTCGATATCGCCGGCCTGATCCTGCAGGTCGAGCCGCTCGTGCGCCGCGCCGCCGGCGACGCCAAGAGCCTGGTGGTCCGCGCCGACCGCGAGGCCGGCGCCAGCCGCGTCGACGCCGCCCAGTTCGAGGCGGCCCTGCTCAATCTGGTGGTCAACGCCGTCGACGCCACCCCCGACGACGGCACGATCACCGTCGAGGTCGCCTCCGAGCGCCTGGCCGAGGGACAGGCGGGCGAAGCCCCGGCCGGCGACTATGTGCGGGTGGCGGTCAGCGACACCGGCCATGGCATGTCGCCCGAGGTGCTGGGCCGGGTGTTCGAGCCGTTCTTCACCACCAAGGAGGTCGGCAAGGGCACGGGCCTTGGCCTGGCCCAGGTCTATGGTTTTGTGCGCCAGTGCGGCGGGGCGGTGACCATCGACAGCCAGGAGGGCAGGGGAACCACCGTCTCGCTGCACCTGCCGGCCGCCGCTTCCGACGGGATCGTCGCCGAGAAGGCCGAGGACGCGCCGATCGCCGATCTCACCGGCGTGCGGGTGCTGCTGGTCGAGGACGACGCCAGCGTCCGGGCCATCACGGAAGGCGCGCTGTCGGAGCTGGGCTGCGTCGTCGTCACCGCCGAGCACGGCCGCGCGGCCCTGGCCCGGCTGGAGACCGAGGCCGCCTTCGACGTCCTGCTGTCGGACCTCGTCATGCCGGGCGGCGTCAGCGGCGTGGAGCTGGGCCGTATCGTCGCCGAGCGTACGCCTGAGACGGCCGTGCTGCTGACCACCGGCTACGCGGGCGACCGCCTGGCCGCGGCCCTGGAAGACCTGCCCTGGCCGGTGCTGCGCAAGCCGTTCCGGATAGAGCAGCTGCACCGGGCCCTGGCCGAGGCGGTGCGCTAAAGATCCTCCCCCAGAGGGGGAGGTTCCTACCGCCGCCGGCTCAGGCCCCCCAGCAACCCCCGCATGATCTCGCGGCCGGCCTGGCTGGCCACGGTGCGCAGCAGCGACTTGGCGAAGGTCTCGGCCATGCCCTGGCGGTTGGACGACGCGCGGGGCCGCGAGGCGCGGGCGGCTTGGCGTTCTTCCTGGGCGCGCTCGCGTTCGCGCACCTTGGCTTCGGCCGCGCGCTGGCGGTCGGCTTCGGCGGCGCTGGCGGCGGCGGCTGCGTCCTTCTGGGCCTGGGCGGCGCGGCCCTGCAGGGTCTCGTAGGCCGAGGCGCGGTCCTGGGCGGTGTCGTAGAGGTCGGCCACCGGGCTCTTGGCCATGGCCGCGGCGCGCTCCTCCGGCGTCAGCGGGCCCAGGCGCGAGGCCGGCGGGCGGATCAGGGTCTTCTGCACCACGCACGGCGCGCCCTTGGCGTCGAGCACCGAGACCAGGGCCTCGCCCACGCCCAGGGCCTGGATGGTCTCTGCGGTGTCGAAGGCCGGATTGACCCGGAACGACTGGGCCGCCGCCTTCAGCCCCTTCTGGTCGGCGGGCGTGTAGGCGCGCAGCGCGTGCTGCACGCGCGCGCCCAGCTGGCCCAGCACCGCGTCGGGAATGTCGGCCGGGTTCTGGGTGACGAAATAGATGCCCACGCCCTTGGAGCGGATCAGGCGCACCACCTGCTCGATCTTCTCCAGCAAGGGCTTGGGCGCGTCGTTGAACAGCAGGTGCGCCTCGTCGAAGAAGAAGACGAGCTTGGGCTTTTCCGGATCGCCCACCTCGGGCAGCTCTTCGAAGAGCTCCGACAGCAGCCACAGCAGGAAGGTCGAATAGAGCTTGGGCGACTGGATCAGCCTGTCGGCCGCCAGGACGTTGACATAGCCGCGCCCGGCCACGTCGGTGCGCATGATGTCGGAGAGGTTCAGGGCCGGCTCGCCGAAGAAGTGCTCGGCCCCCTGCGTCTGCAGGGTCAGCAGCTTGCGCTGGATCGCGCCGACCGTGGCGGCCGAGACGTTGCCGTACTGGACGCCGATCTCGCCGGCGTTGTCGGCCACGTACTTCAGCGCCGCTTGAAGATCCTTCAGGTCGAGCAGCAAGAGGCCGTCCTGGTCGGCGACGTGGAAGGTGATGGTCAGCACCCCCTCCTGCACGTCGTTCAGCTCCAGGAGGCGCGACAGCAGCAGCGGCCCCATCTCGGAGATGGTCGTGCGGATCGGGTGGCCCTTCTCGCCGAACAGGTCCCAGAAGATGGTCGGCGGGGCCGCCGGGGTCAGGGTGATGTCCATCGACGCGGCGCGGGCCAGCATCTTCTCGTTGGGCGTGCCCAGGGCGGCGACGCCCGAGAGGTCGCCCTTCACGTCGGCGGCGAACACCGGCACGCCCGCGTCGGCGAAGGCCTGGGCCATGACCTGCAGCGTCACCGTCTTGCCGGTGCCGGTGGCGCCGGCCACCACGCCGTGGCGGTTCGAGCGGTCCAGCCGCTGGGTGACGGGGCCCTCGCCAAGGCCGATGAGGATTTCACCGTCGCCGATCGCCAAGGTCATGCGCAACTTCCCTACATGATTGAGGCTTAAGCCTAGCTCCGGCCTTGTCTCTCGCCAATCGGCCTGAACAATGTCCGGCAAGACTTACGCCAGCAGAGATTCCCGTCGATGACGACCTTCACGCCCTCGATCACCAGCCGCAACGCCGTCGTCTTCCTGGCGGTGGTCGCGGCGGGTGCGGCCCTCTACTACATGCGCGGCATCCTCACCCCTCTGGTCCTGGCCATCTTCCTGGCCGTGATGATCGACAGTTTCGCCCGCGTGCTGACCGTGCGGGTGCCGAAGTTCCCGCAGAAGCTGGCCCTGCCGACGGCCATCGTGCTGTCGCTGCTGCTGTTCGGCGGCTCGGTGTGGATCGTGGTCGAGAACGGTGCGGGCTTCGTGGGCCAGGCCAAGGCCTACGCCCCGCGCCTCAACGAGGTGATCGCCAAGATCGCCGGCCTGGTGGGCGTGCGCGTGGCGCCCACGCTCGACGACGTGATCGCCCAGCTCAATCCGCAGCAATATGTCGGCGCGATCGCCGGCAGCCTGCAGAACTTCGCCTCCAACGCCGTGCTGGTGCTGATCTATCTGGGCTTCATCATCGCCTCGCGCCGTGGCTTCTCGCGCAAGATCGTCGCCCTGTTCCCGCACCACGCCGAGCGCGACCGTTCGGTCCAGCTGTTCCAGCGCATCCGCAACGGCGTGGAACAGTACCTGTGGATCCAGACCGTCACCGGCCTGATGATCGCCGTGGCCGCCTGGGCGGTGATGGCCCTGGTCGGGCTCGACAACGCCTTCTTCTGGGCTTTCCTGATCTTCATCGCCGCCTACATCCCGATCATCGGCGGGGCCATCGGCTGCATCCTGCCGCCGCTGTTTGCTTTGGTGCAGTTTCCCCACACCCTTCTGCCGGCCCTGATCCTTGCCGGGTCCCTGCAGGTGATCTTCTTCGTCGTCGGCAATGTCGTGCTGCCGCGCATGCAGGGCGACAGCCTGAACATGGACCCCACCGTCGTCCTGCTTTCCCTGGCCGTCTGGGGCGCGCTGTGGGGCGGCATCGGCATGTTCCTGTCGACGCCCCTGACCGTGGCCCTGATGCTGATCCTGGCCCAGTTCGACGGCACCCGCTGGATCGCCATCCTGCTGTCGGAAGACGGCGATCCGACCAGTGAGCGGGCCACTGGCCACGGCCCCGCGGGGGTCGCCAAACAGGGATCTCCGAGAAAAAAGCCAAGTTCGAAAAAAGGGACTTAAATTTCCTGGGAGCGCTCCTATCTAGAGTTGGCGCCGGGAGCCCCCCAATCCCGGTCCCGCGCGACGCCGGCCTGCTTTACTTGGCGCGTCGAACGCGGAAAACGCCCGCCGCTTCCCCCCAGGCGGGCCTGCGCCGCCGGTCTCCCCCCACCGGCGGCGCTTCCGTGTTCGGAAAGCAGCATTTCCGAACAATCCTCGGGCGGGGCGTCCGAATACAAATGTGGGTGGCGCTTCCTTCGGAATTTGGCAGTTTAGGCAAAATATTGTTCGGTTCTCAGGCGTGTCGGTTGAATGCGCGTGGGAAAGGGCTAGGTTGTCGCCAAAAATTCGCGAGGAAAAACCCATGGTCGGCGAGATTGACCGCAAGGCGAACCAACAGGCGTCCAGCGCCCAGGGCACGGCCCTGAGCGCGGCTCTGGAAACGGCTTTCGGCGGTGCGCTCACCCCTGTCCAGGCCCAGTTCGCGGCCCTGGCCGCGGAAGACTGGTCGGCCGAGGAGCTGCCCGGCCTGCAGGCTGGAGACGTGGCCGCGGAGCTCGCCGCCCTCTACCGTTTCGCCGAGGCCTCCGCCGACGAACCCCTGGCCCTGCGCGTGCGCGCCGCCCAGGGCGGCGACGTGCTCGAGATCGTCCAGCCCGACCGTCCCTTCCTCGTCGATTCGATCATGGGCGCCATCGCCGAGACCGGCTTCTCGGTGCGGGCCATGTTCCACCCGATGGTC
Organism: Caulobacter endophyticus; assembly: GCF_003116815.1. GTDB lineage: Bacteria > Pseudomonadota > Alphaproteobacteria > Caulobacterales > Caulobacteraceae > Caulobacter > Caulobacter endophyticus. The sequence continues at coordinate 55,767 of NZ_QDKQ01000064.1, read as the reverse complement.
GAGCTGGCCGGCCAGCGCCGCTCGCTGATCCAGGTGTGGCTGGAGCCGGTCGGCGCCGACCGCGAGGCGGCCCTGCTGACCGCCGTCCGCGACGCCCTGGCCGACGTCCATCGCGCCGTCGACGACTTCGACGCCATGCGCGCCCTGATGCGCCGCACGATCGACGAGCTGCGCGGCGCCCAGGTCGAGATTCCGGCCGAAGAGCGGGCCGAAGGCCTGGACTTCCTCGACTGGCTGGAAGGCGACCACTTCGTGTTCCTGGGCGCGCGGGTCTACGAATATCCCCGCACCGCCGACGGCGGCTATGCCGCCGAAGAGCCCCTGTACCAGCCGGAAGGCAGCCTGGGCGTGCTGCGCGACCAGACCCGCACCGTCCTGCGCCGCGAAAGCGAGCCGGCGATCCTGTCGCCGCAGGTGCGCGACCACTTGCTGCTGGGCGCCCCGCTGGTCGTGGCCAAGTCGAACCTGCGCTCGCGCGTCCATCGCCGCGGCTACATGGACTATGTCGGCGTGCGCCGCTACGGCGCCGACGGCAAGCCCTCGGGCGAGGTCCGGTTCGTCGGCCTGTTCACCGCCGAGGCCTATGAGACCCCCGCCCACGAGGTGCCGCTGATCCGCCGCAAGGTCGAGCACGTGCTCGGCCAGGCCGGCAAGGATCCCGACAGCCACAACGGCAAGCGCCTGCGCAACATCCTCGAGACCTGGCCGCGCGACGAGCTGTTCCAGATCGAGGAGGGCGACCTGCTCTCCATGGCCCTGGGCGTGCTGCACCTCTACGACCGCCCGCGCGTGCGCCTGTTCACCCGCCGCGACCCGTTCGACCGCTTCATCTCGGCCCTGCTGTTCGTCCCGCGCGAGCGCTATGACTCGGGCGTGCGCCAGCGCGCCGGCGACCTGCTGAGCGAGGCCTTCGAGGGCCGCGTCTCGGCCTATTACCCGAGCTTCTCCGACGCTCCGCTGGCGCGTGTCCACTACATCCTCGGCGTCAAGCCGGGCGTCCATCCCGAGCCGGACCTGGCCGCGCTGGAAGCGGCCATCGCCGAGACCACCCGCACCTGGGACGACCGCTTCGAAGCCATCGTCCGCGAGCGCGGCGCCACCCGTCCGGTGGTCGACACCCTCGCGCGCTGGACCGGCGCCTTCCCGCCCGGCTATCGCGACCAGTACGACGCGCCCGAGGCCCTGGCCGACATCGCGGTGGTCGACGACCTGAAGGCCGGCGAGGCCGTGCGGGTGCGGGCCTTCCGCCGCGACGGCGACGACGCCATGACCTTCCGCTTCAAGCTCTATCGTCCGGGCGCGGCCGCGCCGCTGGCCGACGTGCTGCCCATCCTCGAGCACATGGGCCTGAAGGCCCTTATCGAGGACGGCTTCAAGCTGAAGCCCACCATCGACGGCCTGAGGGCCCCGACCTGGGTGCACGAGTTCGTGCTGCGCGACGAGGAAGGCGAGCACCTGTCGTTCGCCGACGTGAAGGGCGCCTTCGAGGCCGCCTTCGTCGCCATCTGGACGGGCAAGGCCGAAAGCGACGGCTTCAACCGCCTGGTGCTGGAACTGGGCATCGGCTGGCGCGAGGCCGCGCTGGTCCGAGGCCTGGCCCGCTATCGCCAGCAGACGGGCCTCGATCCGTCGCAGGCCGTGCAGGAAGCCGCCCTGGCCGACAATCCGGGCGTCGCGCGCCTGATCCTGGATCTCTTCCGCATCAAGTTCGACCCGGCCATCGCCGCCGACCTGACCGCCCGCAAGGCGCAGGCGCAGGCCGTGGCGGAAAAGATCACCGAGGCCCTGCAGGCGGTCGAAAGCCTGGACGCCGACCGCGCGCTGCGCCGCATCGCCGCACTGGTGGGCGCGATCCAGCGCACCAACTTCTACCAGTCCGGCGAGGACGGCGCGGCCAAGCCGCACATCAGCTTCAAGATCGCCTCGCGCGAACTGGCCGACCTGCCCGCGCCCAAGCCCTATCGCGAAATCTACGTCTCGGCCCCGCACGTCGAGGGCGTGCACCTGCGCTTCGGCCCCGTCGCCCGCGGCGGCCTGCGCTGGAGCGACCGCCGCGACGACTTCCGCACCGAGGTCCTGGGCCTGGTGAAGGCCCAGCAGGTCAAGAACGCGGTCATCGTGCCGGTCGGCTCGAAGGGCGGCTTCTATCCCAAGCAGCTGCCGCGCGGCGGCGACCGCGACGCCATCCAGGCCGAGGCCATCCGCGCCTACAAGACCTTCCTGTCGGGCCTCTTGGACATCACCGACAACATCGACGCCGACAACCAGGTGATCGCCCCGCCGGCGGTGGTCGCCCACGACGGCGAGGATCCCTACCTGGTCGTCGCCGCCGACAAGGGCACGGCCACCTTCTCCGACATCGCCAACGGTCTGGCGGAATCCTACGGCTTCTGGCTGGGCGACGCCTTCGCCTCGGGCGGTTCGGTCGGCTACGACCACAAGGTCATGGGCATCACCGCCCGCGGCGCCTGGGAGGCGGTCAAGCGCCACTTCCGGGAACTCGGCAAGGATATCCAGGCAGAGCCCTTCACCGTGGTCGGCGTGGGCGACATGTCGGGCGACGTGTTCGGCAACGGCATGCTGCTGTCCAAGCAGACCAAGCTCTTGGCCGCCTTCGACCACCGTCACATCTTCCTCGATCCCGATCCGGATCCGGCCGTCTCGTGGGCCGAGCGCGACCGCATGTTCAAGCTGCCGCGTTCCTCGTGGGCCGACTATGACGCCAGCAAGCTCTCCAAGGGCGGGGCCATCGTGCCGCGTAACCAGAAGGAGATCCCGCTGTCGCCCGAGGTCCAGGCGATGCTCGACCTGAAGGCCGCCAGCGTCTCGCCGGCCGAGCTGATGACCGCGATCCTCAAGTCGCGCGCCGAGCTGCTCTATCTCGGCGGCATCGGCACCTATGTGAAGGCCAAGGGCGAGACCAACGCCGACGCCGGCGACAAGGCCAACGACGCCATCCGCGTCAACGGCGCCGACCTGCGCGTCAAGGTGGTGGGCGAGGGCGCGAACCTCGGCCTCACCCAAGCGGGCCGCATTGAGTTCGCGCAAGCTGGCGGCCACTCGAACACCGACGCCATCGACAACAGCGCCGGCGTCGACAGCTCCGACCACGAGGTCAACATCAAGATCCTCACCGGCCTGCTGGAGCGCTCGGGCGAGCTGACCCGTCCGGACCGCAACACGCTGCTGGCCTCGATGACCGACGACGTCGCCCATCACGTGCTGGAGCACAACTACGACCAGACCCTGGCCCTGACGCTGCTCGAAAGCGACAGCGCCGAGGAGCTGGAGGCCCACGCCCGCTTCATGAGCGAGCTGGAGGCCCGCGGCCGCCTGGACCGCAAGGTCGAGGGCCTGCCCGAGGCCGCCGTCCTGGCCGACCGCGCCCAGGCCAGGAAGGGCCTGACGCGTCCGGAGCTGGCCGTGCTGCTGGCCTACGGCAAGCTGGATCTGTTCGACGACATCATCGCCTCGCGCGCGCCGGATGATCCCTGGTTCGAGACCACCCTGCGCGGCTACTTCCCCAAGGCGCTGGGCGTCTATGCCGACGCGATGCAGAAGCACCGCCTGAAGCGCGAGATCATCGCCACGGTGGTCGGCAACCAGATGGTCAACATGTGCGGCCCGACCTTCCCGAGCCGCCTGAGGGCCGCCGCCGGCTGCGACGTCGAGGCCCTGGTGGTCGGCTTCGCCGCCGCCCGCGAGATCCTGGGCGTCGACGCCCTGTGGGACCAGGTCTCGGCCCTGGACAACCGGGCCGGCGCCGAGGGCCAGACCGCCCTCTACAAGGCCCTGGCCTACGCCCTGCGCAGCCTGACCTTCTGGCTGGCCCGCCGGGCCTTCCGCGACAAGTCCAGCGTCCAGCAACTGGTCGAGGCCTATGGTCCGTCGGTGGCGGCCCTGAAGGACAAGACCCCGGCCATCCTGTCGGCCTTCGAGCAGAAGACCACGGCCAAGCGCGCCAAGGCCTATGTCGCCGACGGCGCGCCCCAGGCCCTGGCCGAAGCGGTCGCCGCCCTGCAGCCGGTGACCACGGCCGCCGACCTCGTCGACCTGGGCAATGCGTCCAGCTGGTCGGTCGAGAACGTCGCCCGTCTCTATCACCAGGTCGGCGCGGCGCTGGGCTTCGACCGCCTGCGCTGGGCGGCCGGTCAGTTCGTCGGCGGCGACAGCTTCGAGCGCCTGGCCGTGCGTCGCCTGATCGAGGATCTGCTGTTCGAGCAGGCCGCCATCACCCAGGCGGTGCTGAAGTTCTCGGCCAACGCCCAGGCCGGCGACGACGAGGCCTCGGCCAAGCAGGCGGTCGCCTCCTGGGCGGCCCTGCGCGCCGACCGCGTCAAGGCCGCCAAGCGCACGGTGGAAGACATCGAACAGGCCGGCGGCGGCTGGACCTTCGCCAAGCTCACCATCGCCAACGCAGCGCTGCGCGAGCTGTCGGTGCAGGGGTAATCCGGATCCCTCTCGTCGTTCTCCACCCCTCCCCTTGTCGGGGAGGGGCAGGGGCGGGGGTGACCACGGCGGCGGACGCGGCGCATCGCGGCCAAGTCAGCAACACCTCCATCCCCCGACCCTTCCCCCATCAAGGGGGAAGGGAATAGAGACTACCCCCCGCCCGCGACGCAGGCCACCATCGCCGCCGAACTCCGGGGGGAACGGGCCCGATGGCCGCTGACAAAGACCGCATCATCCTGCTCGACGCCCTGCGGGGGCTGGGGGTGCTGGGCATCCTCCTGTGCAACGCGCCGGGCTTTGCGTTTCCCATGGAGCTCAGCGACAGCGTGCGCGCCTGGCCGTTCGGGACGGGGCCGGGGACGATGTCGGTGTGGCTGGTCACCCAGTGGCTGTTCCAGCGCAAGTTCGTCACCCTGTTCTCGATGCTGTTCGGGATCTCGATGTTCCTGGTCGGCGGCGAGAAGGGACCTGAGGGCAGGGGCGGAGTGCTCTACCGCCGCCTCGGCTGGCTCCTGGTGTTCGGGATCATTCACGGCTTCGCCATCTGGTGGGGCGACGTGCTGCTGAGCTACGCCCTGGCCGGTTTCGCCGTGGCCCAGGCCCGTTCGTGGCCGGCCCGCCGGCTGCTGTCCTGGGGGATAGGCCTGTGGGCCGCCTTCGCGCTGGTGACCCTGCTGGCCCTCGCCACGCCCGCCGACGTCGCCGCTGACGCCGTGCAGGAGGCCGCCCGAGGAGCGGCGGCGATCGCCGCCTATCGCGGCGACTTCCTGTCGTCCCTGGCGATCAACGCCCGCGAGCGGCTGGAGAACCTGCCCTTCGAGCCGATCATCTTCCTGCTTACGACCGGCCTTATGATGATCGGCCTGGGCGCCTACAAGAAAGGCGTGTTCACGGGCGCAGTCTCCAGCCGGACCTACGGGGTGCTGATCGCGGTCGGCCTGGCCGCCCTCGCCCTGGTCGGCTGGCCCTACTTCGCCTTTGCGCTGAACGGCATGCAGGAACGCGACCTGCGCCTTGCCGAGGTCTTGCAGATGGTCACCGCGCCGCTCACCACCCTGGCCTATGTGGGCTTGATGGCCCTGGCGGCGCGTTCGGCCGGTTTCTGGAAGAAGATCCCCGCCGTCCTGGCGCCCGTCGGCCAGATGGCCTTCACAAACTATATCGCCCAGTCGCTGGTGATGACCGCCATCTTCTACGGCGGCCGCGGTCTTGGCCTTTTCGCCCGCCTCGATCGTCCGGCCTTGGCCCTGATCGTGGTCGCGATCTGGATCGCCCAGGTGCTGTGGTCGCGCTGGTGGCTGGAGCGCTTTTCCATGGGGCCGCTGGAGTGGGTCTGGCGCCGGCTCTATCGCGGGCCGACGCAGCTGGGGCGCGGGTAGACGCTTCCCCCGAAGGGGAACTGTCGCGGAGCGGCCGAGCGAAGTGTCCGCCAACGTCTCGTCAGCTGAAGGCGCCCCCCCTCCAACGCTTCGCGCCACCTCCGCCAGAGGGGGAGGATCTCTTTTCCGAATAACCCTGTGCGTCATAAGGTTGTCGCGGGCCGCCGCTAACGCCACCGCAAGACGTCGCGGGCGTCCAGTCGGGGAGTGCGTTGCATGAAGATCGATCGTCGCGGGCTTCTGGCCCTGCTCGGCTCCGGCGCGGCTACGCCCGTCGCGGCCGCCGCTTCCAAGACCTTCGAGGGCGAAGTCCGCTTCGCCCACGGCTTGGCTTCGGGCGATCCGCTTTCGGACCGGGTGATCCTGTGGACACGCATCACCGCCGACGGGGCCGGCGCGCCCGTCGCCCTGCGCTGGGACGTGGCGACCGACGAAGGCTTCAAGACCATCGTCGCCCAGGGCCAGGCGCTCACCGACGCCGGCCGCGACTGGACGGTCAAGGTCGATGCGACGGGCCTGAAACCGGGCACGGACTATCACTTCCGCTTCCGCCCGCTGAAGGCCGGCAAGCCGGTGGGCGAGGGGATCGTCGGCCGCACCCGCACCCTGCCGCAGGGATCGGTGAAGGACGTGGTCCTGGCCGTCGCCTCCTGCTCGCTCTATCCGAACGGCTACTTCACCGCCTACGACGCCATCGCCAGGCTGCCGCGCGTCGACGCGGTGCTGCACCTGGGCGACTACATCTACGAGTATGGCGGCGGTCCCAAGGACTACGGCATGAGCTCGCCGGTCGCCGCCCAGCGCCAGCCCGATCCGCCGCACGAGATCGTCTCGCTCAGCGACTACCGCCGCCGCCACGCGATCTACAAGACCGATCCGATGCTGCAGGCCGCCCACGCCCGCGCGCCGTGGATCGTGGTCTGGGACGACCACGAGACGGCCAATGACAGCTGGGTCGGCGGGGCCGAGAACCACGATCCTGAAAAGGGCGAGGGCGACTGGGCCGCGCGCAAGGCCGCCGCGCTCAAGGCCTATTACGAGTGGATGCCGATCCGCGAGCCCTCGGCCGGAACCCTGCCGGAGGCCGCCTGGCGTCGCTTCCAGTTCGGCGATGTCGCCACCCTCCTGATGGTCGAGACGCGCCTCACCGCCCGCACTGAGCAGTTGGACTACGCCAAGGACCTGGCGTTCTCGGCCGACGGCAAGCCGCAGGTCGAGGCCTTCGTCGCCAAGTGGAAGGACCCATCGCGCCGGATGATGGGCGAGGGCCAGGAGCAGTGGCTGGCCCGCGAGGTCGACGCCTCGGTCAAGGCCGGCACGGCCTGGCAGGTGCTGGGCAACCAGGTGGTCATGGCCCGCGTCGCCGCCCCCAACCTGAAGGCCACGATGGGCGCTGGGAAGTTCGACGCCATGGTCGCGGCCCTGCCCGACTACGCCCGGGGCCGGGTGGCCAAGAGCGTGGCCATGTCGGCCTTCGACATCCCGTCCAATCTCGACGCCTGGGACGGCTATCCGGTCGATCGCCAGCGGGTCTACGACATCTTCAAGGCCAGCAAGGCCGCCCCGATCGTGCTGGCCGGCGACAGCCACATGTTCTGGGCCAACGAGCTGTGGGATGACACCGGCTCCAGCCGCGTGGCCGCTGAGTTCGGCGCAACCTCGATCACCTCGCCCGGCTACGGCGACCTGATGCCGGGCGCGCCGATCGGCGAGGCCTTCGTGCAGCGCAATCGCGAGGTCAAGTACGCTCACCCCAGCGCCAAGGGCTTCGTCCTGCTGACCCTGGAGAAGGGCAAGGCCACCGGCGAGCTGGTCGCCGTCTCGACCATCCTGTCGACCGACTACACCACCAGCGTGCTGAAGACGTTCGTGGTGACGCCTGCCGAGGGCGGCGGGGTGAAGGCGCTCAGCGAAGCGTAAGGGGCGTTGCGTGCTTCGGGGCCCGCTGCGCGGGCGCCTCGGGATGGGGAGCTGGCAGCTCTGAACTCCTCGTCCTTAGGTGCGAGGCGGCGCCGAGCCTCGAAGGACGCACGGCAGTTCAGCGCCGCTCCAACGCCAGGCGCAGGCCGAAGGCGATGAACACCCCGCCGCTGATGCGGTCGAGCCAGCGCACCACGGCCGCCTCGCGCAGCAGGCCGGCGAGCGGCGCGGTGGCGGCGATCAGCAGGCCGGCCCAGGCCAGGCCCAGCAGCACATGGATCCCCGCCAGCAGCGTGCCGAACACGCCAGGATTGGCGCCGGCCGGCACGAACTGCGGCAGGAACGAGATGTAGAACACCCCGACCTTGGGATTGAGCAGGTTGGTGAACAGGCCCCGCCGGAACGAGTCCGCCAGCCCGCCGCCGGTGGGCGACACCGCGCCCGGCTCGAAGCGGTCGCGGGGCTTCCACAGCATCTTCACGCCCATCCAGACCAGATACGCCGCGCCGGCCCACTTCAGCGCCGTATAGGCCAGTTCCGAAGCGGTCAGCAGAGCGCCTGCCCCGAAGGCCGCGGCCATCCCCCAGACCAGGCAGCCCATGCCGATGCCCATAGCCGCGGCAGCCGCCCGGCGTGGGCCCTCGGTGGCGGCGCTGCGCAGGACGAGCGCGGTGTCGAGGCCCGGGGTGATGGTCAGCAAGGACGCGGCCAGGGTGAAGGCCAGCAGGGCCTCAGGCGTGGTCATGGACGTGCTCTTCTTCCCGCTCGACCAGCTGGCCGTTCTCCCAGACGCGATAGAAGCACGAGCGGAAGCCCACGTGACAGGCCCCGCCGTCGCCCTGCGGCCGCACCTTGATCACGACCGCGTCCTGGTCGCAGTCGATCCGCACCTGGGTGACGATCTGCAGCTGGCCGCTGGTCTCGCCCTTCTTCCAAAGGCCGTTGCGCGAGCGGCTGAAATAGTGGGCCACGCCAGTGTCCAGCGTCAGCTTCAGGGCCTCGTCGTTCATCCAGGCCAGCATCAGGATCTCGCCGGTGTCGGCATGCTGGGCGACCGCGGCCACCAGGCCGTTGGCGTCGAAGCGCGGGGCGAGAGCCGGGCCCCGTTCCAGGGCCTGCTTGTCGGGGGCGGCGGGGAAGATCGGGCTGGTCATCAATGACATATGGCGCATCACCCCCGGTTTGGGCTAGCCTCCGCGCACCGGCGGGGGACGGAACGACAGGGACGATGGACCTCAAGTCCAGGATCAAGGATGGCGTGGCGGCGTTGGACCGCTGGGCGCGTCCATGGGCGCAGCGCTCGAAGGCCAACGCATGGGCCTACGAGTTCCTGCTGTTCGGCCTCAAGCAGGCCTGGGCGTGCCTGTTCGGGGGCCTGATGCTGGCCCTGCTGGTCGGCACCTACCTGTTCTGGCCTCACGACGCGGCGCTCGCCCGCTACGACTTTCTCGTCATCGCCTCGGTCGCCATCCAGGCGCTGCTGCTGTTGCTCAAGCTCGAACGCTGGGACGAGGCGGCGGTGATCCTGATCTTCCACATGGTCGGCACGGTCATGGAGATCTTCAAGACCGCCCACGGCTCGTGGATCTATCCCGAGGACAGCGTCCTGCGGATCGGCGGCGTGCCGCTGTTCACCGGCTTCATGTACGCCTGCGTCGGCAGCTACATCGCCCGCGCCTGGCGGCTCTTCGAGTTCACCTTCGTGCGCTATCCGCCGTTCTGGAGCGCGCATATCCTGGCGGTGCTGATCTACATCAACTTCTTCAGCCACCACTACGTCACCGACATGCGGCTGGGCCTGTTCGTGCTGTCGGCGCTGCTGTTCGGCCGCTGCTGGATCGTCTACACGCCCGATCGCGTCGCGCGGCGCATGCCGCTGCTGCTGGGCCTGATGCTGGTGGCGCTGTTCATCTGGCTGGCCGAGAACCTGGGCACGGCCGCCGGCGCCTGGATCTATCCCAGCCAGCGCGAGGGCTGGCACATGGTGCCGATCGAGAAGCTGGGCGCCTGGTACCTGCTGATGACCATCAGCTTCGTGCTGGTCAGCCTCGTCCACCGCCCGCTCGACGCCTGCGTCGAACGCCTGCGCGAGGGGATCCGGGCGGCGGCGTAGAAACCCTCTCCCTGAAGGGTGTCGGCGAAGCCGACGGAGAGGGAAGGGGCTGAGGCCGTCCAGCATCTCGGAAGCTGAAAACGGCCCCCCTCCAGCCCTACGGGCCACCTCCCCCAGAGGGGGGGCATCTTTGCAGCCTACTTCCGCACCAGGTCCATGAACCGCTGCTGCAGGACCTTGTCGGTCTTGAACACGCCGCGGAACTGGGTGGTGATGGTCGAGACGTCGTGATGGTGGACGCCGCGGGTGCTCATGCACTGGTGCTCGGCGTCGATCAGCACGGCCACGCCGGCGGCCGAGAGGTGGTCCTCGATGGCGTCGGCGACCTGCATGGTCATGGTTTCCTGGGTCTGCAGGCGCTTGGCGTAGATTTCCACGAGGCGCGCCAGTTTCGACAGGCCCACGACCTTGCCGGTGGGCATGTAGGCCACCCAGGCCTTGCCCAGGAACGGCGCCATGTGGTGCTCGCAGTGGCTCTGCACGTCGATGCCGCGCAGCATGACCATGTCGTCATAGCCCTGCACGTCCTCGAAGGTGCGCGACAGCTCCTTGGCCGGATCGCCCTGGTAGCCGGCGAACCACTCGCCATAGGCGTCGACCACGCGCTGGGGCGTGTCGAGCAGGCCCTCGCGGTCGGGATTGTCGCCGGCCCAGGCCAGCAGAGTCCGCACGGCGGCCATGGCTTCGTCGCGGGTGGGGCGCTGGGCGGGTTCAAGATCAAGACCGGCGTCATCCGTGCCGATCAGGGTTCGCTCGCGGGTCAGTGCGTCCATGTTGTCGAGGGGGTTCTTTCCACGGGCTGAGTTGCGCCAGGACGCCTGTCGCCCTGGAATTACGCGTGCCACCCGTTCAAGGCGCGTCTTTCACGTCGCAAAGACATGGTTCGAAGGCGCGCACCCCGCTATATGGGTCCGGTTTTTCGATCCGACAACACCCTTCCGCTGCGTCAAGGCGACCGACTTTTCATGACCATCAGGCTCTACGACACCATGGCGCGCGAGAAGCGCGACTTCGTTCCCGCCGATCGCGACCGGGTGACGATGTATGTCTGTGGACCGACGGTCTACGGCTACGCCCACATCGGCAACTTCCGTCCGGTGGTGGCCTTCGACGTCTTGTTCCGCCTGCTGCGCCACGAGTTCGGCGACGAGGCGGTGGTCTATGCGCGCAACGTCACCGACGTCGACGACAAGATCAACAAGAAGGCCGCAGACGAGGGCGTCGAGATCAAGGTCATCACCGACCGCTATCTTGAGGCCTATCACCAGGACGCCGACGCTCTCGGGGCCCTGCGCCCGACGCTGGAGCCCAAGGCCACCGACCACATCGGCGCCATCGTCGAGATGATCGGCAAGCTGGTGGACAACGGCAGCGCCTACGCGGCCGACGGCCACGTGCTCTTCGACACCCAGAGCTTCCCCGACTACGGCCAGCTTTCCGGCCGGCCGCTGGACGAGATGATCGCCGGCGCCCGCGTCGAGGTCGCGCCCTACAAGCGCCACCCGGCCGACTTCGTGCTGTGGAAACCCTCCAAGGAGAACGAGCCCGAGTGGGAAAGCCCCTGGGGCGCGGGGCGTCCGGGCTGGCACATCGAGTGCTCGGCGATGATCGACAAGCAGCTGGGCCTGCCGATCGACATCCACGCCGGCGGTATCGACCTGCAGTTTCCCCACCATGAGAACGAGGTGGCCCAGGGCCGCTGCGCCCATGGCCTGCCGACCTACGCCCGCTACTGGATGCACAACGGCTTCCTCGACATGGCCGGCGAGAAAATGTCCAAGAGCCTGGGCAACGTCATCATCCCGCACGAACTGGTCAAGACCGTGCCGGGCGAGGTGGTGCGCTGGGCCCTGCTGAGCGCTCACTACCGCCAGCCGCTGGACTGGACGCCGGAATTGCTGGAGCAGAGCCGCAAGTCGCTCGACCGTCTCTACGGCGCCCTGCGCCGCGCCAAGGACGTCGTCCCCGACCAGGCCGTCGAGGCCCCGCAGGAGGTGATGGACGCCCTGTGCGACGACCTCAACACCCCGGCCGCCGTCGCCAAGCTGTTCGAGGTGTCCAGCGCCATCGAGAAGGCCGTCACCGCCGGCGACCTGACCGAGGTGGCGATCCACAAGTCGCGCCTGCTCGAGGCCGGCGCCCTCCTGGGCTTCCTGCAGGCCGACCCCGACAGCTGGTTCGAAGGCGACGCCTCCGACGAGCTGAAGGCCCAGGTGGAAGACCTGCTGGCCCGCCGCGTCGCGGCCCGCACCGCCAAGGACTGGACCGCCGCCGACGCCATCCGCGGCGAACTCGACGCGCTTGGCGTGGTGGTCATGGACAGCCCGACCGGGGCGACGTGGCGGATGAAGGACTGATCAAGATGCTCCCCCTGAAGGGGGAGCTGTCGCGGAGCGACTGAGGGGGAAGACCCCTAGGAACCTCCCCCAGAGGGGGAGGGCCTCCCTATCGCGCCGTCGATCCCCCGTTCTCCGGATCCGGCGGCAGGCCGGTCTTCGGATCGCGCGGCACGGGCGCGAAGCCCTCGGCGATGAACAGGTCGGTGCGGCGGTTGCGCTTGGCGTCCAGGCGCACGCGGACGATCTCGTCGCCCGAATGGGCCTTGAAGTCCTGCTCGATCTTGGCGCGGTAGACGCCCTCCAGGCTGGCGACCAGCGCGCGGCGTCCGTACTCGGCCGTCAGCGGGGCCTCGGTCTCGGCCTGGTTCTGCGGATGGGCCTCGTGCACCCAGATGCGCAGCGGCGGGGCGCCGAACGTGCCCCAGTAGTCGCGGCCGTAATAGGCCGCCACGTTGAACAGGAAGCGGTCGTCGACGGCCACCGAGGTCACGCCGACGCCGGCCTGCTCCTCGCGGGCCCGGTCGATGATCGCCTGCACCGTCTGGTCCCAGCCGCGCACCCGCTTGAAGCTGTTGGAGAGGCCGATGCCGTCGGCCAGCCGCGGGTTGGTCAGGCAGGCCAGGAACAGGCCCGCGAACACGCCTTGCACGGCCAGGCCGGCGATCAGCCACCTGCGCGCGCCCCAGCGCACCATCCAGCCGGCCGCCAGCACCGAGCCGGCGACATAGGCCGCGGCCGCCCAGTTGGCGTTGGCGCGGCTGACGAAGGCCTGGCCAGCTACGGTCAGCAGCGGGGGCAGGGCGAAGCACAGCAGCAGCACGTCGGCGGGCGCAAGCTTGCGGCGCACCGCCAGCACGATGCCGCCGCCCAGCAGGACGCCGAAGGGCAGGGGGCCGAACACCCCGAACTGCGAGCCGATGAACTCGACCAGCTCGCGCGGATTGAACAGCGACTTGGCCCCCCAGTTGGCGTTGGCGGCGGTATGCTCGACCGTCGCGAACTTGTGGGCGGCGTTCCAGATCAGGTTGGGCGCGAAGACGGCGATCAGCACGCCGAAGAAGGCCAGGGCCATCGGCCAGGTCCACACCTTGCGGGCCTCGCGGGAAAGAGCCAGGTGCGCGCCGATGCTGAAGAGGACGTAGACCGCCGCGTACTTCGACAGGAAGGCCAGACCCAGCGCCGCGCCCAGGCCGGCGGCGACGAGGAGGCGCTTGCGGCCGGCTTCAGCGGCCGGCAGCGAGACGTAGGCCCAGATCGTCAGCGCCAGGAAGAACAGCAGCGGCGCGTCGGTGCCGATCACCGCCGAGGACAGGGCCACGCCCGGCATCAGGGCGTAGACCGCCGCGGCCGCCATGCCGGTCCAGCCGCCGTAGAGGCGGCGGGCGATGCGATAAAGCACCAGGGCGGTGGCCCCGTGCAGCAGGGGGGCGCCCAGCCGCAACCAGGCCTCGGCGTCGCCGCCGATCTGGGTGGTCAGCCAGATCACCCAGGCCACCATCGGCGGCTTGGAATAGTAGCCGAAGTCGAGGGTCCGCGACCAAAGCCAGTACTGGGCTTCGTCCGGGTACAGCTCCAGCGGCGTGGAAAAAATCGCCAGCACCCGGACGATCGTCAGCAAGCCGACCGCGATGAGCGTCAGGCGCCAGGCGCGGGCTTCGGAATCCAAGGCGGACAAGGCGGTCACGGTCATGCCCTCTCCTTAGCCAAGTAAGTGGAATCTGACCAATCGTTCCGCAAACGACCGTCGTTATGGCGGTTTCTGGGCGATCGTGGCCTTTCCGTCACCAAACCTTCGAAATGTTTCGCTAAACCCCCGGAACGATGCGGATTGATGCTCACCTTTAGGGCTCGCGTCAAAGAATGAGGGGATCCTTCGATATGAACACGAAAAAAATCGCCTGCCTGGCGTCGACCGCGCTGGTCGGCAGCCTGCTGGCGTCGACCGCCGCTTTCGCCCAGTCGACCGGCACCGACGCCGTCGAAGCCATCGTCGTCACCGCGACCACCACCCGCAACCAGAACGGCGCGATCGTTTCGCAGACCGTTCCGAAGTCGCGCTCGACCATCACGCAGGAATTCATCTCCCGCCAGGTTCCCGGCCAGACCATCCTGGATTCGCTGAACCTGATGCCGGGCGTGAACTTCACCAACAACGACGCCTTCGGTTCGGCCGGCGGCGACATCAACATCCGCGGCTTCGACAGCCAGCGCGTCGCCCTGCTGCAGGACGGCATTCCGCTGAACGACAGCGGCAACTACGCCATCTACCCGAACCAGCAGATGGACTCGGAACTGATCTCCAAGGTTGACGTGAACCTGGGCACGACCGACGTCGACAGCCCGACGGCCGCGGCCGCCGGCGGCACCATCAACTACGTCACCCGCAAGCCCTCGGAAGACTTCGGCGCCACGATCGAGCTGCAGGGCGGCGAGCAGAACTTCAAGCGCTTCTTCGGCGTTATCGACACCGGCGCCATTGGCCCGCTCGGCACCAGCGCCTGGATCAGCTACGCGGAGTCGAAGAACGACATCTTCAACGGCCCGGGCAAGATCCACAAGAAGCAGTTCAACGCCCGCATCTATCAGCCGATCGGCGACAACGGCGACTTCGTCAGCCTGATCGCCAACTACAACGAAAACCGCAACAACTTCATCAACCGCATGTCGCTGGCGGCCTTCCAGGCCGGCACGGGCGTCGGCTACACCGACGCGGTCTCGGGCACGAACGCCGCTGGCGCCTGTAACCGCGCCACGCCGGTCGCCGGCACCGCTCAGGTCGATCTGAACACCGGCACCTGCTACAAGTACAACATCAACCCGTCGAACACCGGCAACATCCGCGGTCAGTCGCTGTTCCACATCGGCGAGAACCTGATCGTCACGGCCGACCCGTACTTCCAGTACACCCTGGCCAACGGCGGCGGCCGCGCCCTCTTCCGTGAAGACGGCAGCGGCACCGGCAACGGCTTCATCCGCGGTTCGTCCCTGACCGGCGGCCTGGACCTGAACGGCGACGGCGACACGCTCGACACCGTCCTGCTGTACGGCCCCAACATCACCAACACCCGTCGTTACGGCGTGACCTCGTCGGCGATCTGGAAGTTCTCGGACAGCCAGAGCGTGCGTGCGGCCTACACCTTCGACACGGCCAACCACCGTCAGACCGGTCAGTACACGACCTTCGACCTGCAGATGAACCCGAACGACGTGTTCGGCGGCAAGGACGGCTACGGCCAGCCGATCAAGCTCTCGGACGGCAGCATCCTGCGTCGTCGCGACCGCGTCTCGGTGGCGACCCTGAACCAGTTCTCGGTGGAATACCGCGGCAAGTTCATGGATGACGCCCTGCTCGTGAACGTCGGCCTGCGCGCCCCGTTCTTCAAGCGCGAGCTGAACAACTTCTGCTACCAGGTCGACACGTTCAACGCCTACTGCACCAACCAGGCCCCGACCGCCGTCGCGGGCACTGACGACGGCAATGGCCAGACCCTGGTCACCCTGCCGGGTCAAGGTTCGACCCAGTACGGCCGTCCGCGCAAGTTCAACCGCAAGTACGACGACGTGCTGCCGAACTTCGGCGCCAGCTACAAGCTGACCGGCGCCCAGTCGGTCTACTTCAGCTACGCCCAGACCCTGTCTGCGCCGCGTACTGACGACCTGTACGACCGCAAGATGACCGATCCGGATCCGGAAACCGCCAACGTCTACGACATCGGCTACCGCTTCCAGAACTCGACGGTCCTGTTCGCGGCCTCGATGTACTACAACGACTTCACCAACCGCATCGAACGCGCGTTCAACGAGCAGGACAACATCGCCTTCTCGGTCAACGTCGGCGACGTGGTGCTGAAGGGCTTCGACGCCCAGCTGGGCGTTCGTCCGGTCGACTACCTCGGCTTCTACGCCTCGTTCTCGTATGTCGACTCCGAGATCCAGTCGAACATCCCGGGCACCTCGGCCGGCACCACCCTGCCGACCAAGGGCAAGGAACTGTACGAAACCCCGAAGTACCAGGGCGGCATGCGCGTCGACTGGGACATCACCGAGGCCTTCAGCGTCGGCGTCCAGGCCAAGTACGTCGGCGAGCGCTGGACCAACCTGACCAACACCGAAAAGGTGCCGAGCTACGCTCTGCTGGACCTGGACGCGCGCTACACGCTCGACCAGTTCGGCGCGAAGGGCTCGTACATCCAGCTGAACGTCAAGAACCTGTCGGACGAGAAGTACCTCGGCGACCTGTCGGTGAACCCGTCGGGCACCGGCACCGGTCAGCCGGGCTACCCGCGCACCGTCATGGTCACCCTGCACGCCAAGTTCTAATCGAACTTGGACACGTAAGATGGGGAAGGGCGGCTCTTCGGAGCCGCCCTTTTTCTTTTGTCGCACCAATTTGCTAGAACGCGCGCTTGACCCCCGGGCCATCCGGGGCCATCTGCGCCCCTCGTTTTGACCAGGTTTCGAAAATGACCCTCACCGTTCCCGCCGAGTGGGCTCCGCACCGCGCCATGTGGCTGGGCTTCCCGAGCCATGGCGAGCATTGGAAGGAAGACCTCGAGCCGGCCCAGAAGGAGGTCGCCGACCTCGCCCGCGCCCTGGCCGGCCCGGGCGGCGAGCGTGTGCGCCTGATGGTCGTGGGCGACGAGGCCGAGGCCGCCGCCCGCGCCCTGCTGTCGGACACGACCGTCGAGATCGTCCGCGGCCAGTTCGGCGACATTTGGCTGCGCGACACCGGCCCGATCTTCACCGCCACCGACAAGGGCGCCTCGGCGGCCGGCTTCAAGTTCAACGGCTGGGGCGGCAAGTACGAGATGGAGGGCGACGACATTGTCGCCGAGCAGATCGCCGCCGCCTCGGGCGCGCCGCTGGTCCGCAACGACTTCGTGCTCGAAGGCGGCTCGCTCGACCACGACGGCCTGGGCACGGTGCTGACCACCCGCCAGTGCGTGCTGAACGACAACCGCAACCCAGGCATGGACGAAGCCGCGATCACCGCCGCCTTCGCCGCCTCGATGGGCGTCAGGAAGGTGCTGTGGCTGGGCGACGGCCTGCTCAACGACCATACTGACGGCCACGTCGACAACCTGGCCCGCTTCGTCGCCCCGGGGGTCGTCGCCTGCCCGATGGCCTTCGGCGCCGATGATCCCAACGCCGAGGTCTATGCCGAGACCGCCCGCCTGCTGGGCTCGATGACCGACAGCCGCGGCTCGCCGCTGCAGGTCGTGCGCATTCCCTCGCCGGGCCGCATCCTCGACGAGGACGGCGAGCCGATCCCGGCCTCGCACATGAACTTCCTGATCGCCAACGAGGCGGTGATCGTGCCGATCTACGCCGAGGAGTCGGGCGCCTTCGCCGTCGAGGTGATCAGGGGCCTGTTCCCCGAGCGCCAGGTCATAGGCCTGCCCTCGATCGCGATCCTGACCGGCGGCGGCTCGTTCCACTGCATCAGCCAGCAAGAACCCGAGGAGTAAAGTCCGCATGACCCGTACGCTCAGCGTCGCCGCCATCCAGACCTCCTACGGCCTGGACCTGGAAGCCAACATCAAGAAGACGGAAGCCTTCATCCGCGAGGCCGCCGCCGGCGGCGCGCAGGTGATCCTGCCGTCGGAGCTGTTCCAGGGACCCTACTTCTGCGTCACCCAGGAAGAGCGCTGGTTCGCGCAGGCGCATCCGTGGCGCGAGCACCCGGTGGTGAAAGCCATCGCCCCCCTGGCCGGCGAGCTGGGCGTGGTCATCCCGATCTCGATCTTCGAGCGCGAGGGCCCGCACTACTTCAACAGCCTGGTGATGGCCGACGCCGACGGCTCGATGCTGGGCCTCTACCGCAAGAGCCACATCCCCGACGGCCCCGGCTACCAGGAAAAGTACTACTTCCGTCCGGGCGACACCGGCTTCAAGGTCTGGGACACGCGTTTCGGCCGCATCGGCGTGGGCATCTGCTGGGACCAGTGGTACCCCGAATGCGCCCGGGCCATGGCCCTGATGGGCGCCGAGGCCCTGTTCTACCCCACGGCCATCGGCAGCGAGCCGCATGACCCCAGCCTGATCACCACCCTGCCCTGGCAGCGGGCGATGCAGGGCCACGCGGTCAGCAACGTGATCCCGGTGATCGGCGCCAACCGCATCGGCTTCGAGCCGTGGGAGAACTATCCCAACGGCGGCCAGACCTTCTACGGCTCGTCCTTCGTGGCCGACCATCGCGGCGACCTGGTCAGCGAACTGGGAACCAGCGAAGAGGGCCTCGTCAGCGGGACCTTCGACCTCGACTACCTGACCACCCACCGCGCCGCCTGGGGCTTCTTCCGCGACCGCCGCCCGGACCTCTACACCAGCCTGGCTGGCCCGCGCCCGACGGCGTGAGACCGGCGGTCAGCACGACAACGGAAAGGGCGGGGGAAACCCCGCCCTTTTTCGTTCAGGCTCCTGGGCGCCGGAGAAGCCAGGCGATATCCGTCCGCCACCCCAGGCGAGCCGTCGGCCTATTCATCGATGTCCGGAAAGGTCCTTGGTGGAGCCGAGGGGAATCGAACCCCTGACCTCCTCATTGCGAACGAGGCGCTCTACCATCTGAGCTACGGCCCCAAGGAAGCGCGGAGATACGGTGACCGGGAGCGTCCGTCAAGCGGCAGTTGCGGCTTGGGCGAAAACAGCTCGGCCTTGCCAGGGAGGGCGGGGGCGGGCAAGAAGTCGACGACCGGGAGCCGGCCTGGCCGCGATGGCGACATCGGGGCGAGCGGGCGGCTCTCATCGAACACCGCGAGCGTGGCGGGCGCCCGAAACCGATCCTATCTTCGGTCGCCACGCTCCAGCCTGGAACCCACATGGCCCCGCTGATCTATTTCGTCTTCTTCATCCTCAACGCCCTCCTGGACCTGCTGAAGTGGGCGGTGATCATCAGCGCGATCATCAGCTGGCTGGTGGCCTTCGACGTCATCAACCTGCGCAACAACGCCGTCTATCAGATCAGCCGCTTCCTCGACGCGGTGACGCGGCCCCTGCTGGCCCCGCTGCGCAAGGTCATCCCGCCGCTGGGCGGCGTCGACATCACCCCGATCATCCTGATCCTGGTGATCATCGGCGTGCAGAGCTTCCTGCTGTTCCCGCTGCGCAACACCCTGCTTAGCATCCTCGGCTGATCCAGCCGTGAGCTGCGCCGTCCTGGCCGTGCGCCTGACCCCTCGGGGCGGGCGCGACGCCGTCGACGGCTGGGCCGCCGACGCCGACGGCCGGCCCTATCTGAAGGTGCGGGTCAGCGCCCCGCCGGTCGAGGGCGAGGCCAACGCCGCCCTCGTGGCGCTCCTGGCCAAGCGCCTGGCGGTGTCGCGCTCGGCCGTGCGCGTGGCGAGCGGCGCGACCGCCCGCCTAAAGCGGCTGGAGATCGACGGCCTGACGCCCGAGGATCTCGACCGGCTGCTCGGCCGCCCGGCCTGATCCCTTCCGAGCTGGCCGGAATCGCCTGTTTCGCGGGCGGGGTGCGGCGAATCGCCCGGCAGCCCCTTACCGCCCTCGCCAAGTCCCGCCACGGCGTGCCATTGAGAGAATGGCGTTCTTTCACGCCCTCTTAGCGTCTGTCGCCCATGGTGGGGCGGGACTTTTTCGAGTTCGGGCCAGCGGGGGCAGCGCCATGAGCGCCAGGTCCATCAACGTCAAGGATCGGCAAGCGGCGATCGTGCACGCCGCCGCGGCGCGGCGGGGCAACGTCTATCTGCGCCTGGTCGCCACCATCTCGATCGCCGTCATCCTCTACGTCTTCATCGGCATGGACTGGGTCTGGGCCTGGGCGGCGGTCTACACCCTGGCCCAGCTGTTCGAGCTGTGGCTGTTCCGGCGGCTGAAGGCCGCGCCCGAGCGCTTCCTGACCGGCTGGCGGCATTGGGCGCTGGCGATCATGCCGGCGGTCACCTCGATCATCTTCGGGGCTCTCGCCCTGCCGCTGTTCGCCTCATCCGAGCGCTTCGCCCCCACCCTGGGCGGCATGCTGCTGGCGGGCGCCCTGCTCAACGTCATCGTCGTCAATGTCAGCCTCAGGTCGGCGACCCTGGCGGCCGCGGCGCCGCACGTCGTCTACCTGCTGATCGCGCCGTTCATCGGCCGGGCCGCCAATCCCGGCGCGCCCCTGGCCAACGCCCTGTGGTTCGGGGTGCTGCTGCTGATCGTTTCGGTGGCGGTGGCCGCCCGCACCCTGGAGGCCGCGCTGAGGGCCGAGGAGGCCGCCAAGGCCGAGGCCGAGCGCCGCCGCCACGAGGCCGAGGAGGCCGTCGCCGCCAAAAGCGCCTTCGTGGCCATGATCAGCCACGAGCTGCGCACCCCGATCAGCGCCATCCTGGCCGGCGCGGCCCGCCTGCACAGCGAGGTTCCCGAGGCCAGCGCGAAGGTCCACGCCCAGCTGATCGCCGACGCCGGCGGCATGATGCGCACCCTGCTGAACGACCTTCTGGATTTCTCGCGGCTGGAAGCTGGCCGCATGGCCGTGGAGCGCGCGCCCTACGACCTGCGCCAGGCCCTGGCCGACACCCTGCGTCTGTGGCGGCCCGAGGTGCAGAAGAAGGGCCTGCGGCTGCGCATCGAGGGGGCGGCGGGCCTGCCGCGCTGGGTGGCCGGCGACAGCCTTCGCCTGCGCCAGGTGCTCAACAACCTTTTGTCCAACGCCATCAAGTTCACCGAGCTGGGCGAGGTGGCGGTGTTCCTGGCCGCCCATCGCCAGGGCGAGGGCTGGACGCTGGAGATCGCCATCGTCGACACCGGCCGGGGCATCGAGCCCGAGGCCCTGCCGCGCCTGTTCACGCCCTTCGACCAGCTGACCGCCGAGGTCGTGCGCCGGCATGGCGGCTCGGGCCTGGGCCTGGTGATCAGCCGTGAACTGGCCCGCCTGATGGGCGGCGACATCACCGTGGCCAGCGACGGCCTGGGCAAGGGCGCGACCCTACGCCTGACCGTGCGTCTGGACGAGGCGCAGGCCCCGCCCGCCAGCGCCGACGCCGCATCGATCGCCGGGACCCGGGTGCTGGTGGTCGACGACCACGTGGTCAACCGCCGGGCCGTCGAGCTCGTCCTGCAGACCTTCGGCGTCACCCCCGTCCTGGCCGAGTCCGGCGAGCGGGCCCTGGAGCTGCTGGGCGCGAGCGCCTTCGACGTGGTGCTGATGGACGTCTATATGCCCGGCCTCGGCGGACGCGAGACCACCCGCATCCTGCGCGGCGAGCCGGGCCCCAACCGCGAGGTTCCGGTGATCGCGGTCACCGCCTCCTCGACCGCCAAGGACTGGGACGCCTGCCGCGCCGCCGGCATGGACGCCCACGTCGCCAAGCCCATCGACCCGGCCCAGCTGCACGGGGCCCTGGTCGAGGTGCTGTCGGCCGCCCCGTCGCGAACGGCGGCGGCTTAGGCAATACATCTCCTACCCTTGATCAAAACTCTCCCACGGGAGAGGGTAAGCTTCAGCCGTTCCACCAGCGCGGCCTCGTCCTTCATCTGGCATTCCCAGATCGTCTCGACACGCCAGCCGGCGTCGATGAGCGCGGCCTCGTTGCGGGCGTCGCGGGCCTTGTTCCTGGCCACCTTGGCCAGCCAGTAGTCGCGGTTGGCCTGGGGCACGCGGGCGCCGCGCTTGCAGTCGTGGCCGTGCCAGAAGCAGCCGTGGACGAAGAAGGCCAGCCTGCGCCCCGGCATCACCACGTCGGGCGAGCCGGGCAGGTCCTTTCGATGCAGGCGATAGCGGGCGCCCAGGCTGGTCAGCAGGCGCCGCAGGGCCTTCTCGGGCGTGGTGTCCTTGCTCCTGACCCTGGCCATGACGGCCGAGCGCTTGGCCGGGTCGAAGACGTCGGTGGTCGGCGGGGTCATGGACGCGTAACGCGCGGGAAGCGGCCCAGGCGCAGCGTGCCGGTCAGCAGCCTCGCGCCGATTTGCCTGAAGCCCGGCAGGCGCGAGGTCGGGGTGAAGGCGAAGGTGCGCACCGCCGGCCAGAACCGGCCGCGCGACTGGAAGAGCGGGGTCAGGGCCCTGGAGGCCAGCTGGTAGAGGCCGGTATGACGTCGGCGGCCGGCCTGCCAGCCCTTCAGGGCGGCGGGCGAGGGAACGGTCTGCAGCCGGTCGGCCAGCTCGACGGCGTCGACGAGGGCCAGGTTGGCGCCCTGGCCCAGCTGGGGGCTCGTGCCATGGGCGGCGTCGCCGATCAGCGCGCAGGCGCCCACGTCCCAGCGACCGACGTAAACGTCGCGATAGATGGCCCGCGAGAAGCCGCTCCAGTCGGCGTGGCCGGCGAAGGCTTCGGCCAGGCCAGGCCACAAAGGGGCCAGGCGCTGGTCGCGCCAGGTGGAGAAATCTCCGGCCAGGAACTCGTCCATGCCGGCCACGGGGACCGACCAGAACACCGCCGTGCAGTTTTCCTCGCCGTCCGGCCCCAGGCCCACCGGCAGGGCGCCGCACATTACCTCGGCCCGGTGATAGACCTGCCGCAGGGCGCCGGCGAAGCGGCCGTCGGGGTCGCTGATGTTGGTCCACACCGCGCCCCACGGATAGACCGGGGCGCGGGCCCTGGGCCTGAGTAGCGGACGCAGGGCCGAGGCCGAGCCGTCCGCCGCCAGCACGATGTCGAAGGGACCGAAGGCGCGGCCGGCGTCGTCGTGCAGCACCGGGCGAGCGGTGTTCTCCAGGCGGACGATCCGGGCGCCGGTGACGATCTCGACCCCCGCGGGGGCCAGGGGCGCATGCAGGGCGTCGAACAGGGCGGCGCGATGGATGCCGACGCCGTGGGCGCCGCGCCGCCAGTCGCCGTAGTCCAGGGCCATCACCCGGCGGCCAAGGCTGTCGTGGCCGATCAGTTCCTGCACCGGGGCGCCGGCGGTCCGCACGGCGTCTTCCAGCCCAAGCGCGCGCAGGGCCGCCAGGCCCGTGGGCTGAAGCAGCAGGCCCGAGCCGACAGGCCGCGGCTGCTCGAAGGCTTCCAGCAGCATCACGGCATGGCCCTGGCGGGCGAGCGCGAGGGCGGAGGCCATGCCGCCTACCCCGCAGCCGACGATGCCGACCTTGAGTTTGGTCATGGAATGAGGGCCTGAAACGCGGTGGCGAAACCCTCGTCCTTCGACAAGCTAAGGACGAGGACCACGCGCTCAGAACGCCCTACAGCCCCTCGAACAGGGCCGTCGACAGGTAGCGTTCGGCGAAGCTGGGGATGATCGCTACGATCAGCTTGCCGGCATATTCGTCGCGCAGGGCCAGGTCGAAGGCGGCGGTCAGGGCTGCGCCCGAGCTGATGCCGACGGTCAGGCCTTCGGTCGAGGCGGCCTTGCGGGCCATGGCGAAGGCGTCGTCGTTGCTGACCTGGACGATGTCGTCGATGACGCCGCGATCGAGGATGCCCGGCACGAAGCCGGCGCCGATGCCCTGGATCTTGTGCGGACCCGGCTGGCCGCCCGACAGCACGGCCGAGGCTTCCGGCTCGACCGCCACCATCTTCAGGCCCGGCTTGCGGGCTTTGAGCACCTGGCCGACGCCGGTGATCGTGCCGCCGGTGCCGACGCCCGAGACCACGGCGTCCACGGCGCCGGCCGTGTCGTTCCAGATTTCCTCGGCGGTCGAGACGCGGTGGATCAGCGGATTGGCGGTATTCTCGAACTGCTGGGGCATCACCGCGCCGGGGGTGGCGTCGACGATTTCCTGGGCGCGGGCGACGGCGCCGCGCATGCCCTTCTCGGCCGGGGTCAGTTCCAGCTTGGCGCCGAGCAGCAGCAGCATCTTGCGGCGCTCGATCGACATGCTTTCGGGCATGACCAGGGTCAGCTTGTAGCCCTTGGCGGCGGCCACGAAGGCCAGGGCGATGCCCGTGTTGCCGCTGGTCGGCTCGACGATCGAACCGCCCGGCTTCAAGAGACCCTTGGCTTCGAGATACTCGATCATCGCCACGCCGATGCGGTCCTTGACCGACGACAGCGGGTTGAAGAACTCGAGCTTGGCCACGACCTCGCCCTTGGGCTTCAGCTCGGCCGACAGGCGCGGCAGGCGGATCAGCGGGGTGTCGCCGACGGTGTCGATGATGGAGTCGTAGATCTTGCCCCGGCCGGCGCGCTTGAAGCGAGCGGCGTCGTACAGGCTGGAAGCGTCGTCCATGGTGATCTCTCGGAGCGTTTGAATTTCGACCCTTGGGTGATCTCCACCTTAGGCCGTGGGGATTGGCCTGTCAGCGACCTATTCGGCCGCCAGGGCTGCAGTTTTCCTGGCAGCGAGCGGAGTCAAAAGGTGCTCCGCCAGCCAGCGCACGGCCGGGGCGGCCACGCCGTCGCCGATCACGTGCAGGCCGGCCGTGGCGCTCCTGGGCAGCTCGTAGCTGTCGGGCAGGCCCATCAGCCGGGCGCCTTCGCGGGGGGTGACCAGGCGCGAGCGCACGGCGCCCTTGTCGATGACGAGAAGCGTCTGGCGCGAGGAGCCGCCGCGCGGCGTGCGCAGGCAGCCGGCCAGGCCGTCGAAGCGCACCTCGGCGCGCTGTTCGCCGCCGCGCATGCGCCGGAATACGCCGCCGACGGCGCGCTCGCCGCTGGCGATCCGGGCGTCCACCGAGGCGCGGTGAGCCGGAGCCATCAGTTCCAGCAGCGCGGCGGTGGCTTCGTCGCTGCGCCATTCGACGGCGTCGTCAGGCTCCAGCACGGTGGAGAGATCGGTGTTGCGGGCCGGCGGGGCGGGCAGAGCCCACCACAGCCACTTGTCCTTCAGCGCCTGGGGCAGGCGGGCGGCGGCCTCGCGCACGGCGCGGCTGTGGAACGGCCCCTGGCCGGTCAGATCACTGGCGTCGGCGCGGGTGGCGACGACGAAGACGCGCGGCCGCGACTGGGGGGTGAAGCTGGAGGCGTCGATCTCCAGCGCGCCGAAGCGGTAGCCCTGGTCGGCCAGCGCCTGGCACAGGGCCGTGAAGTCCTCGCCCCGGTGCGAGGTCAGAAGCCCGACGACGTTTTCGATGACGATGGTGGTCGGGGCGCGGCCCTCGTCCTCCAGCGCCTCGATCAGCCGCCAGAAGCCGAAGAAGGCCGAGGAGCGCCCGCCGTGCAGGCCCGCCCGCGCGCCGGCCAGGCTGAAGTCCTGGCAGGGGCTGGACGCCCAGGCGAGATCCGCCTGGCCTGGCAGGTCGGACGCCTCCAGCTTGAAGACGTCGCCGGTGTGGAAGTGATCGTCGGCGCCTTCGAAGTTGGCGCGATAGGTCTGCGCCTTCACCGGGTCGAAATCGTTGGCGAAGGCGCAATTCCAGCCTTCGCCGAGGCCGATGCGGGCCATGCCGCCGCCGGCGAAGAATTCATAGAAGACGGGGCGGGCGTTGTGATTCATCGTGGCCGGATTCTAGCTTGAGCCGCCGCTTCGAGGATAGCGCCCGCATGATCCGATCCACCGCCGTCTTCGCCGTCTGCCTGCTGCTGGCCGGATGCGGCGACGGTCCGCTGGGCGCGGCCGAGGGGGCGGCGTCCGCGCCGGCCGACGCGCCGGCCGGCGTGGCGCCCGGTCCCGACTATGCCGGCGACTTCGACCTGGCGGGCACCGAGCCGTTCTGGGCAGGCCGGGTACGTGAGACCGTCCTGACGCTGGACCGCATGGAGGGCGGGGCCGTCAGCCTGCCCAATCCCGGCGTCCGGATCGACGGCGAGCAGGGCGTCTGGGACGCCGAGCAGCCGGGCGAGGCCGGCGCGGAGGGGCATCGGCTGGTCTTCCGCCTGACACCGCAGCCTTGCTCGGACGGCATGTCCGACCGGGTGTTCAGCCATGCGGCCGAGGTCTGGCTGGATGGGGCGACGTTAAAGGGATGCGCCGCGCGGACCGAGGATCTGGCCAAGCAGGGGCGGCCTTAGAGCTTGCGACTCACCCTAAGCGAGAGCATGATCAACTCCATAGCGCCGTCGGATGACGCCGCAGGCCTGCAAATGGAGAAAGTCATGAACATCGTTCGTGCGTGCAAGTTTCTTGGACCGATCCGCGTCAGTCAGACCGGCTGGTCTAGAGAATACGATGGTGAAATCACCCACACGGAAGCGACCACCCCCAAGGGTGAAAAGCTAACCGCAGTGGAAGTTCATATTTTCTGCAAGCTGTTGGAAGCTGGCCCGCATGTCGGCGAGCGAGTGCGCGCGGAGAGCGATGCGTACTGTGTTGGGGAAATCCGCTTTGAAGATTTCCACGAGCAAGATCATGGCTGGGTGTTCATCGCTTACGACGGCGACGAGCTAGCAAGTTTCATCAGCTAGCAATTCAGCCGCCCTTGATGTCGATGGTCTCGATCTGCGACTGGGTCGCCTCGGCCTTGTGGTTGCGGCCGGGGATCGGCAGCAGCAGTCCGACGGCGATGGCCGCGACGATGGCGAGAGCGATGAGGGCCTTGGCCGCCATGGCGTGTTTCAGGTCCGTTTCGGGTCTGTAAATTCAGCGCCCGCGCTCGACATATGGTTCCGCCTGCGGAGCTTGCAAGTGTGGCCAAGAACGACGGTATTCCGTCCTTCTCGCGTCGGCGGGCCCATGCACAAGTCCACCTCTCCCATAGGGAGAGGGAGGGGCCCGTCGCGAAGCGATGGGAGGGTGAGGGGTTTCACCCTCGACCGCCTTATCCCCTCATCCTCCCACGGCTGACGGCGCGGGCCCCTCCTTCTCCCGATGGGAGAAGGGAATTGATCCAGCGCCGCTAACGCTTGCGTCCGCTTTCGGTCTCGTAGGGCGTCCCGTCGCGATGCCGATAGGTCTCCTCGCCCGGGCGGATGATGAGATCCAGGTCCGGATAGTCGCAGCCGTCCTCGCCTGGCCGGCGCGAGCCCATCTCCAGCAGCACGGCCGGCGCGTTCGAGCGGTTCTGGATCTGGTGGCCGTTGGGAACACCCGCCTTGAAGCCCGCGCAGTCGCCGGCCCGAAGGATCGTCTCGCCCTCATCCTCGACCAGCACCACCTCGCCCTCGACCACCCAGACGAACTCGTCTTCCGCCGTGTGCCAGTGGCGCTGGCTGGACCAGGTTCCGGGCTCCAGCCGCATCAGGTTGACCCCGAACTGGGTCAGGCCGACCGCGTCGCCCAGCTTCCAGCGCTTGCGCGCCCGGCACGGCTCGTCGAAGGGCGAGGGATAGGCCGTGCCGTGACGGGTGGGGGCCTGGTCGATGTCGATCTTGGGCATGGTCGGCCTTGGGGTGTTCGCAGCGGGAGATATTCGTGCGTGGTTTGCGTCCCGCCCATGGGAAGCCTAAAGCCTGCAGCATGACCAGCCCCGCGCCCGTTTCCGTCAGCATCGACCCCGTCGAGCTCGCCCAGGCCCTGATCCGCCGCCCGTCCGTCACGCCCGCCGACGAGGGCGCGATGGACGTGCTGCAGCGCCAGCTGGAAGGCCTGGGGTTTGACTGCCGCCGCATGAAGTTCGGCGAGATCGAAAACCTCTACGCCAGGCGCGGGACGGCCCAGCCCAACCTCTGCTTCGCCGGCCATACCGACGTGGTGCCGGTGGGCGACGACGCGGCCTGGACCGCCGGTCCCTTCGAGGCCGAGATCAAGGACGGGGTGCTATACGGCCGCGGCGCGGTCGACATGAAGTCGGCGATCGCCGCCTTCGTCTCGGCCGTGGCCCATACCGAGGAGGTCCCCGGCTCGATCAGCTTCCTGATCACCGGCGACGAGGAGGGCGTGGCCGAGGACGGCACGGTCAAGGTGGTCGAGGCCCTGGCGGCCGAGGGCGAGATCATCGACCACTGCATCGTCGGCGAGCCAACCAGCGCCAACCTGCTGGGCGACATGGTCAAGATCGGCCGGCGCGGCAGCATCAACGCCTGGATCGCCGTCGACGGCAAACAGGGCCACGTGGCCTATCCGCACCGGGCGGCCAACCCGATCCCGGTGATGGTCGACATCCTCTCGCGCCTGCAGGGCCGCGTGCTGGACGAGGGCTATACCGGGTTCCAGCCGTCGAACCTGGAGGTCACCACGGTCGACGTCGGCAACCCCGCCACCAACGTCATTCCCGCCTCGGCCAAGGCCCGCATCAACATCCGCTTCAACCCGGCCCACAAGGGCAAGGACCTGGCCGCCTGGATCGAGCAGGAGTGCCGCGAGGCGGCCGAGGGCTTCTCGGGCCGTGTCGAGGCCCTGTGCAAGATCAGCGGCGAGGCCTTCCTGACGCAGCCGGGCGCCTTCACCGACGTCATCGTGGGCGCCGTGGGCGACGCCACGGGCCGCGTGCCCGAGCTGTCGACCACCGGCGGCACCAGCGACGCCCGCTTCATCCGCGCCCTCTGCCCGGTAGTCGAGTTCGGCCTCGTCGGCTCGACCATGCACCAGGTGGACGAGCGCGTGCCGGTGGAAGAGGTCCGCCAGCTGGCCGGCGCCTACACCGCGCTGATCCGGCGGTATTTCGAGGCGTTCGCCTAGCCACGGTGCGACCAGGGATTGAAATCCTCCATCAACCCTCGTCGGGCGACAAGGGCTGATGATCCGGGCCAAAGATTATGACGGCGAGTTCTCGCTGACCGAGCAGCTGCTGGGTTGGGCGCTGGCTGTCGGCATGGCGGGCCTGTTCATCGCCGCCTTGCTGTGGGTGGACGCCCGAAACGACATGCGTCTGGAGATGGCGGCCGCCGAGACGCGGAACGTCGTCGCGGCCTGGCGCATGGACGGTCCCCCACCTTGGCTGACCCTGTTGGTCGGCGCGGTGCCGTTCTATTTTGTCCCTGGGCTTTTCGGCGTCCGAAACTGGCGTCTCCACCCGACTCTGGGCCGGAAGGCGAGGGGCCGCGTGCTGACCCTGCTGGTCCTGGTCTTGGCCGGAGCCACGGCGGCTGTCGCGGTATTTTCCGGCCATCGGCGCGGTATCGCCACTATCGACGAGGTCGTTTGGCTGAAGAACCGGGAGGTCATCGCCCGGGCGCCCTGGAGCGCGGCGACCGGCGTGGCCTTGAACTGCGTGGAACACGGCCGTTCGAAGCGGCTCAAGCTGGCCTATGTCGTCACCTTCGCTGGGGGCCGCCGGGTTGATCTGTCTCCCGACTGGGGCGAGCCGGCGCTGCATTGGATAGAGCGCCTGGAGGACGCCCCTATCCTTCACGTCGTGCCCCATGGGGCTGTGAGCCGGGGAGAGCTTTCCGCCTGCGTCCGGCTTTATGCGCGGCGGCTGGACGAGGAAGACAGGCGTCGCCTCGACGGCGTCCTTGGCCTGCGGGCCGACAACCCTGATTACGTCGGCTAAACAGGGAGCCATGAACGAGCTCTCCATCGACGAAGTCCTGGCCGAGGTCGCGGTGCTGGTGAAACCGCACTTCGGCAAGGGCCGGGTGCCCGACTACATCCCGCAACTGGCCACCGTGCCGGCGACGAAGTTCGGCATGGCGGTGCGCACGGTCGAGGGCGGCGAGCACGTGATCGGCGACGCCGACGAGGGCTTCTCGGTCCAGAGCATCACCAAGGTGTTTTCCCTGGGCCTGGCGCTCAACCGCATCGGCGACGAGGTGTGGACCCGGGTGGGCAAGGAGCCGTCGGGCACGCCGTTCAACCACCTCTCCTTGCTCGAGGCCGAGGGCGGCTTTCCGCGCAATCCGTTCATCAACGCCGGCGCCCTGGCGGTGACCGATATCCTGCTGGACAAGGTCAAGGACCCCGCCGCCCTGGTGCGGGGCTTCGCCGGCTTCCTCGCCGACAGCCCGGTGGCGATCGACGAGGCGGTGGCCGCCTCCGAGCTCGACAACGCCTGGCAGAACCGCGCCATCGCCAACCTGATGCGCGGCAAGGGCACGGTGCGCCACGATCCGGAAGCCGTGGTCGCCGCCTATAGCCGCCAGTGCGCCCTGACCATGAGCTGCCGCCAGCTGGCGCGGGCCTTCCTGCCGCTGGCGGCCGGCGGCTTCTCGCCCGTGGTCGAGGAAACCATCTTCGCCGAGCGCCTGACCCGGCGCCTCAACGCCCTGCTGCTGACCTGCGGCATCTATGACAGCGTCGGCAGCTTCGCCTACCGCGTCGGCCTGCCGGCCAAGAGCGGCGTCGGCGGCGGCGTCGTCGCGGTGGTTCCCGGCAAGGCGACGGTGGCCGTCTGGTCGCCAGAGCTCGACCGCTTCGGCACGTCGGTGGTCGGCGCCAGCGCGCTGGAGGCGTTCAGCCAGCTGACCAACTGCTCGGTGCTGTGATGAACGGACGTGGACGCCGCGACCGGTACGACGTCGTGCGCGAGCTGCGGGCGCTGCGCCGGCGGGCCGACGCCCTGGCCTTTCCCGCCGCGCCCTGGGAGGGGCTGGGCTACCACAACTGGAAGATCCCTGTGCGCAGCGACATCGTGCGCGGCCCCGCGGGGCGGCGGCCGGTGCAGGCCGCCTGCGCCCAGGTGCTGATCGACACGGCCGCCCGCCTGGCGGCGGAGAAGCCGGCCCACCTTGGCGAGACGCGGGTGGTGGCGATCCTGGGCTGGCCGGATCTCTTCGCCAGCGAGATCTGCGTGTTCTTCGACCCGGCCGCCTACGACGCCTTCCGCCAGCGCGACGACGAATGGCGCCGCTGGACGCCCCGCGCCGACCAGGCCCTCGTGCGGCATCTGGACCTGAGGGTCCCAGCGGGCTTCGCGGTCGAGGGCTTCGACATGCTCTATCGCGACGACGACCCGCCGCTGGAGATCACCGGCGAAGCCTGGCTGATCGGAGAGGTCTTGGCATGATCGCCGCTTTTGTCGTCGGCCCCGTCGTCCTGTGTCTGATCGGCGGCCTGTTCTGGCTGTTCCAATGGCTGGTCACGCGTTTCACTCCGCAGCGGCCCGGCGAGCATCGCACACCAGCCATCCAGACGGCGGTGGGCCTCCTTGGCGTGACGATGGCCGTGTTCTTCCTGGGCATCGGCCTGCTTGGCCACATGACACCACGCCGGGACGACTTCTGGGCCTGGGTGATGGTGTGCGGAGGCTTTGGCCTCGGTGGACTCCTGCTGATCGTCGCGGCTGGCAACTGGCGGATGCGGCTCGACGAGAACGGCGTGCAGGTGCGCAGCAGCCTAGGAATCGACGGCCCATGGATCGCCTGGAAGGAGGTCGTCCACGTGCGGAGCAACCTCTGGGGCCAGATCGTCTTCGAAACGCGATCAGGCCGCGCCCTGCGCCTGAATGACGGCCTTTCGGGCTTGGCTGAGGCGATCCTGGCCGCTCGCGCGGCCGGGGCCCAGGTCGATCAGCTTCTGCTGGAGCGCGCCCGGGTCACGATCGACGGTTGACCCAGATCAAGGCGACCCGTCGCCCGCGGGCGCAACCTCCATCCGTTCCCCGATGGAGCCCGCCATGCCGATCGCCCAGCTCGTCTATCTTGGTTTCGTCCTCGCCGCCTTCGGCGTGTTCATGCTGGCGCTGGGATCGGTCTGGATCGCCGAGCGCGTTTCGGACGATTGACGCCTTTCGAAAGCCCTCGTTCCCTCCAACCCCGGGGGCTTTCCTCCGGAGGCCGATGTCGGTCGGCCTCCGGCCCCTCGCGGCCTTCGCCGGATGTCGAGCCGGCGAAGGCCGCGGGTCGGGACTTCAGTCCTCGTAGCCCACGCCCACCAGGTAAAGGCCGTCGGCCGGGGCCACCGGTCCGCAGGCGCGGCGGTCCTTCGCCTCCAGAGCTTTCTTCACATCGTCGGGCGCCCAGCGGCCGGCGCCCACCTCGACCAGCGTCCCGGTCATCGAGCGCACCTGACGATGCAGGAAGCTGCGCGCCTCGAAGTCGAGATGAATCTCCTCGCCCACCCGCCGCACGCGGGCCACGTCCAGGGTCTTCATCGGGCTCTGGGCCTGGCAGTGCATGTCGCGGAAGGTGGTGAAGTCGTGCAGGCCCACCAGGGCCTGGGCCGCCGCATGCATGGCCTCGTGGTCGAGATCCTTCTTCATGTGCCAGACCTTGCCCTTGTCGAGGGCCGGCGGGGCGCGGCGGTTGAGGATCCGGTAAAGGTAGCGCCGCTCGTTGGCCGAGAACCGCGCATGCCAGCC
Source organism: Caulobacter endophyticus (assembly GCF_003116815.1). Classification (GTDB taxonomy): domain Bacteria; phylum Pseudomonadota; class Alphaproteobacteria; order Caulobacterales; family Caulobacteraceae; genus Caulobacter; species Caulobacter endophyticus. Next base: position 23,637 of record NZ_QDKQ01000064.1, on the reverse strand, counting down.
CTCCGGCGCGACCTGCGCGTCAAGGATCGACACCGCCTCGCGGGTGAGGTGGGCGTTCAGCGCGTTCATCACCGTCTGGGGCGGCCAGTCGCGCTCGAGGTCCACATGCACGACCTGGCCCGTCGCATGTACGCCGGTGTCGGTGCGGCCGGCCGCGGCGATACGCAGCTCCTGGCCGGAGAAGGCCTTCACCGCCGCCTCGATCGCCCCCTGCACGCTGGGCAGGGTCGCCTGGGCCTGGAAGCCCGAATAGGGACGGCCGTCGTACTCGACGAGGAGGCGGTAGCGGGGCATCAGGCCAGGACCGTCCCGGTCGCCAGCGGGAAGCCGCGCAGGAAGACCTCGGCCTCCTGCACGCCCTTGCCCTCGCGCTGGGCCTTGAGCAGGCGCACCGCGCCCTCGCCGCAGGCGATCAGCAAAGCGTCGTCGAGCACCGTTCCCGGCGCGCCGGAAGCGTCCTCCACCGTCGACAGCAGGGCCTTCACACGCACCGGACCCTTGTCCGACGGGGCCTCGAACCAGGCGCCGGGGAAGGGCGAGAGGCCGCGGATATGGCGGTCGACCTCGGCGGCCGAACGCGTCCAGTCGATGCGGGCCTCGGCCGGCCTGATCTTCCTGGCGTAGGTGACGCCCTCGTCGCTCTGCGGGGTCTCGATCGCGCCGCCGCGCTCGACGGCGGCCAGGGCCACGGGCAGGATGCGGGCGCCGACGGCGGCCAGGCGGTCATGCAGGCTGGCGACGGTGTCCAGCGCGTCGATGCGCACCGTTTCCGAAAGCAGCACGGGGCCCTCGTCGAGGCCCTCGCTCATCCGCATCACCTGGACGCCGGTGACAGGGTCGCCGGCCATGATGGCCCGCTGGATCGGGGCGGCGCCGCGCCAGCGCGGCAGGAGGCTGGCGTGCAGGTTGAAGCAGCCCAGCCTGGGGGCGTCGAGCACGTCCTTCACGAGGATCTGGCCGAAGGCGACGACGACGGCCGCGTCGAGGTCCAGCGCCTTGAAGGCCTCGATCTCCTCGGGGGTTTTCATCGAGACCGGCGTGCGCACCGGCAGGCCCAGCCCTTCGGCGAAGGCGTGGACCGGCGAGGGCTTCAGCTCCTGGCCGCGGCCGCGCGGGGCGGGCGGTTGGGAATAGACACAGGCGATCTCATGGCCGCTGGCGACCAGCTCGGCCAGGCAGGCGACGGCGAAATCGGGAGTTCCGAGGAAGGCGATGCGCATGGCGGGGGTTTAGCGGTCGGAGCGCGCTGGGGAAAGCCGTGCGTCGGCCCCAAGCGAGCCCCAGAGTCGGAACCTCGACCGTTCGACCGCCGTTCTCTGCCCGACTCTTCGCAAACCGGATCGTCGGAGGAACACTAGATGCGCACCCTCGCCCTGATCGCCGTCTCCGCCCTGGCCCTGTCGGCCGCCGCCTGCTCGGACCAGCACGCCCAGCAGATCAAGGAAGGCGCCAGCGCCGCCGGCCAGGACATCAAGGACGCCGCCAACGAGATCAAGAACGATCCGGACGTCAAGGAAGCCGGCACGGCGCTGAAGGAAAGCAGCAAGGAGACCGCCGCCGAGCTGAAGGCCGCCGCCGGCGACGCCGTCGACGCGGCCAAGGACGCCGGCGCCAAGGCCGGCGACGCGGCCCAGGAAGCCGGCAAGGACATCACGCGTGAAAGCAAGGAAGCCGGCCAGGCCGCCAAGAAGGAAGTCCACGAGGCCACCCGCTAGCGGCGGGCTTCAGCGGCGGGCGGGTTCGGGTCCGTAGCGGTTCTTGCCCCGCGCGCCGCGCAGGAAGCCTAGCTCCACCCAGGCCCAGAGCGACAGGGCCATGGCGGCGAGGGCCAGCAGCGGCGCGGCCAGGATCAGCACCGAGTCGCCGGCGTAGAGCCCGCTGGCCAGGCCGCTCAGCGCGTAGGGGCCGGCGGCGAAGACGGCCATCCACCAGGCCGGCTTGCCCCGGTCGTGCAGGCGTCGCACCGCGATGGCCACGCCCGCCGCCAGCACCGGCAGGAACAGCAGTCCGGGAACCGCCCCCAGCCAGCCGCCGGCCATCGTGGCCAGCACCGTCAGGGTCAGCACCAGCGCGGTGGCCAGGGCCAGCCCGACCTGCGCACGCCAGTAGTCCAGCCGCGAGGCGCGGCCGGAGAAGGCGAAGATCGGTTTCAGTCTGTCGGCCAGGCCCCGCATGGGGCGACAAGAGCCTGATCCGTCCGCCGGGGAAAGGGATCAGGAAGAGGCGGGGCGACCCCCAGGGCCGCCCCATCCGGCGCGGATCAGTCGCGCAGCAGGTCGTTGATCGAGGTCTTCGAGCGGGTCTGGGCGTCGACCGTCTTGACGATCACGGCGCAATACAGGCTCGGGCCGCCGTTCTTGTCGGGCAGGCTGCCCGGCACCACGACGCTGTAGGGCGGCACCTTGCCGATGTGGATCTCGCCGGTCTTGCGGTCGACGATCTTGGTCGAGGCCGACAGGTAGACGCCCATCGACAGGACCGAGCCCTCGCCCACGACCACGCCTTCGACGACTTCCGAACGCGCGCCGATGAAGCAGTTGTCCTCGATGATGGTCGGGTTGGCCTGCAGCGGTTCCAGCACGCCGCCGATGCCGACGCCGCCCGACAGGTGGACGTGCTTGCCGATCTGGGCGCACGAGCCGACCGTCACCCAGGTGTCGACCATGGTCCCCTCGTCGACGAAGCCGCCGATGTTCACGAAGGACGGCATCAGGATGACGTTCTTGGCGATGTGGGCGCCGCGGCGCACGATCGCGCCCGGCACGGCGCGGAAGCCGCCGGCCTCGAACTGCGGGGCTTCCCAGCCGTCGAACTTGTTGGGCACCTTGTCCCACCACGGACCCACGCCGCCGCCCAGCGAGCCGGCGCGCATGACGGTGTTGGGGTTGAGGCGGAACGACAGCAGCACGGCCTTCTTCAGCCACTGGTGGGTGGTCCACTCGCCGTCGATCTTTTCCGAGACGCGGGCCTTGCCGCTGTCGAGCAGCAGCAGGGCTTCCTCCACGGCGGTGCGGACCGGGCCGGTGGTGGCGGTGGAGACGCCGTCGCGGGCTTCCCAGGCGGCTTCGATCTCGGTCTGCAGGTCGGCGAGTGTAAGGGCGGTCATTGGTCGGATCCCTTCAGGCGCGCCGAGCTCAGGAACCCGGCGAGGTCGTTGGTGCGGTGGTGGACGTATTCGGAGGTCGATGCGGCCGCGTGGGCGCCGACCAGGACGGTGGTCATGCCCAGCCGCGCGGCCGGGACGAGGTTCTTTTCGCTGTCTTCGAAGAAGGCCGTGGTCGGCGGATCGATGGCGTGCAGCTTGGTGATCTTGTCGAAGGTCGCCAGCGAGGGCTTGGGAATGTAGTCGGCCGTCTCGATGGCGAAGACGTCCTCGAACAGGCCCCGCAGGCCCAGATGGCCCAGCACCCGCTCGGCATGGCCTAGCGAGCCGTTGGTGAACACCAGCCGGCGGCCGGGCAGGGCCTTGATGGCCTCATGCAGCGCCTGGTCGGGGACCAGGTTCTCCATCGAGACGTCGTGCACCTCCTCCAGGAACTGGGCGGGGTCCATGCCGTGATAGGTCATCAGCCCGGCCAGGGTGGTGCCGTGCTCCAGATAATACTTCTTCTGCAGGGCCCGGGCCTCTTCGCGGGGCAGGCCCGTGAAGCGCTCGACGAAGTCGGTCATCCGGCCCTCGATCAGGCCCATGAACTCGGTCTCGGCCGGGTAGAGGGTGTTGTCGAGGTCGAACAGCCAGGTGTCGACGTGGGCGAGGTCGGCGGCCATGGCTAGAACCTCCCCCTGTGGGGGAGGCGCCCGCGCAGCGGACGGAAAGGGGAGGGACCTTGGCGCGGCGGAAGCTGAGAACGGCCCCCCTCCGGCCCTTCGGGCCACCTCCCCCACAGGGGGAGGATCCTGTCGATCATTTCGAGATCAGCGTGCCCGCGCCGTGCTCGCTGAACAGTTCGACCAGCATGGCGTGCGGGCGGCGGCCGTCGAGGATGACCACGGCCTCGACGCCGCTCTCCACGGCGTGGATGGCGTTCTCGAGCTTGGGGATCATGCCGCCGGTGGCCACGCCGTCGGCGATCAGCTGGCGAGCCTGCTCGATCGTCATCTCGCGGATCAGCTCGCCGTCGGCGTCGAGCACGCCCTTGATGTCGGTCAGCATCAGCATCCGCTTGGCCTTCAGGGCGCCGGCGAGCGCTCCGGCCACGGTGTCGGCGTTGATGTTGAAGGTCTCGCCCTGCTCGGAGACGCCGATCGGGGCGATCACCGGGATGTAGTCGGTTTCCGAGGTCAGCAGGGCCTGGATCAGGTGCGGGTCGACCTTGGTCGGCTCGCCCACGAAGCCCAGGTCGACGGCCTGTTCGATGTTGCTGTCCGGATCCTTCCTGGTCCGGGTCACCTTCTCGGCCGTGATCAGGCGGGCGTCCTTGCCCGACAGGCCCACGCCGCGCACGTCGGCTTCAGCCCCCGCGAGCGTGATCCAGTTGGCGATCTCCTTGTTGATGGCGCCCGAGAGAACCATCTCGGCCACTTCCATCGTCGCCTCGTCGGTGACGCGCAGGCCGTCGATGAAGGTCGACTTGACGCCGGCCTTGTCGAGCATGCGGCTGATCTGCGGACCGCCGCCGTGGACGACGACGGGATGCACGCCCAGCAGCTTCAGCAGCACGGCGTCGGCGGCGAACAGCTTGGCCACCTCTTCCTGGCCCATGGCGTGGCCGCCGTATTTGATCACGACCGTCTCGCGGTCGTAGATCTGGATATAGGGCAGGGCCTCGGCCAGGGTCTTGGCGGTGGCCCAGCCAGCTTCCTCGGCGACGTTGGTCAAGGGCGGTGGTCCTGGTGCGCGAAATTAGGCGCGCCTCGATAGCGGACCCCGCCCCCCCTGTCACCCTTTGACGTCGTCTCCGGACCCCTGGCGCCCATAGCGCCATTTCAGCGCGAGCACGGCGGCCGACATGGCCAGGCAGGCGAGGTTCGAAAGCGCGACCGGCCAGGCCTTGATCATCAGGCCGTAGGCCAGCCAGCAGGAAAAGCCCGTCACGGTCACTACGTAGGTCCGCAGCGACACCGACGAGGCGTCCTTCTCCCGCAGGATCTTGACGATCTGAGGGGCGAAGCTGGTGATCGACAGCAGGGCCGCGGCGGTCCCGACGAAGACGGCGGCGGGGTGGATCTCGGCCATCAGGCCGTGCGCGGCATTTCGGTCAGGCCCCAGAGCTCGGCGAAGGCGGGCGCCAGCTCCAGCCCTACCGGCGGCAGACCCGGGGCGCGGCCCTCGTCCATGCAGACGGCCAGATAGGCCAGGGCCGTCTTCACCCCGTGCTCGGAATAGGGCTTGCCGATCACCCCGCAGGCGCCGGCGAAGTCCTCCGGCAGGCGCTTGACATTGGCGGTCATGAACAGGGCCACGCAGCCGCAGTCGTCATGGATCTTGCGCACCACGTCGACGCCGGTCGGGCCATCGCGCAGATGGACGTCGACAAGGGCCAGATCGGGGTGCAGCGACTTGGCCAGGTCCACGGCCTCGTCCGAGCTCATGGCGCAGCCCACCGGGTGGTAGCCCACTTCCTGGACCAGGTACTCCAGCTCGGCCGCCAGCAGCACCTCGTCCTCGACGATCAACACATCCAACGCGCGCCCTGGCATGGGTCACTGGTTCCTAATGGTGCGCGCCGTTGACGGGCAGGTTGACGACGACACGGGTTCCGGGCTCGGCGCTTGTCGTCTCGGACCGCGCCTTCAGCTGCTGGCACAGCAGCTGGACGATGGTCAGTCCGAAACCCGAAGTCCGGGCCCCTTCAGCCATTCCAACGCCGTCGTCGGCGATTTCGATCCGGAACTCGCCGTTCGTGCGAGTGATCGATACCGAGATGTGTCCTCCGCGCCCCTCCGGAAAACCGTGGCGCAGGGCGTTTGAGAACAGCTCGCTGATCACCAGGGCGAGCGGTGCGGCCTTGGAGGCCGGCACGTCCACGCGCTCCAGGTCCAGGCTGACGCGGATCTCGTCGCGATTGGCCGAGCCGGCCATGTCCGAGACAAGGTCGCGCACGAAGGCCGAGACGTCGAAGCGCTCGACGTCCTCGCTCTGGAACAGCCGGCGGTGGACGGTGGCGATGGCGTTCACCCGTTCCAGCATGCCGCGCAGGCTGTGCTTGACCGCCGGCTCCTTCTCGCGCCGGTTCTGCAGCAGCAGCAGCGAGGAGATGAGCTGCAGGTTGTTTTTCACCCGGTGGTCGACCTCGTGCAGCAGGGCGGTCTTCTGCTCCAGGGCCTGGGACAGCTCGCGGGTGCGCGCCTCGACGGCGTCCTCCAGGTCGCTGCGGGTCGCGCGCAGGTGGGCCTCGGTCTGCTTCTTGTCGCTGACGTCCAGCTGCGAGCCGAAGAAGTAGATGATCTCGCCCAGCTTGTTGCGCACGGGGCTGAGGTACAGCGCGTTCCAGAAGCTGCTGCCGTCCTTGCGGTAGTTGAGGATGTCGATGGCGATGTCCTCGCCCGAAGCGATCGCCAGCCGCAGATCGCCGACCGAGGCGGGATCGGTGTCGGGTCCCTGCAGGAAGCGGCAGTTGCGGCCGATCACCTCGGCCCGGGCGTAGCCGGTCAGCCGCAGGAAGGCGTCGTTGGCGAAGATGATCGGATTGTCGGCCTGGGTGGCGTCGGTGACGATCATGGCCATGCGGGTGGCGCGGATGGCGGCGGCGAAAGGGTCGTCGATGCCGTGCTCGGTCGCGAGCTGATCGCCCGCCCGTTGCGACTTCAGATAATCCGTCATTCCTGAGCCCGACCCCGGCTTGTTCGATGGACGCCCCGTCATCGGCTGAACGTGCTTTTAAGGGTCGGGTTCCCGACAAAGCTTCAGCGTGGAAACGCAAGACGCGGCGGCCCCATGGGGACCGCCGCGCCTGGAATGGTCAAGCTGTGAAAGCTGCGCCTATTTCGGACGGTAGATGCGGTCGAAGACGCCGCCGTCGGCGAAGTGGGTGGCCTGGGCCTTCTTCCAGCCGCCGAAGGTGTCGTCGATGGTCGACAGCGGGATCGACTTGAACTTGCCGGCGTACTTCTTGGCCACGGCCGCGTTGCGCGGACGGTAGTGGTGCTTGGCGATCAGCTCCTGGGCCAGCGGGCTGTAGAGGAAGTTGAGGTACCCCGTGGCGGCCAGGCGGGTCTTGTGGCGGTCGACGTTCTTGTCGACCAGGGCCACCGGCGGCTCGGCCAGGATCGATCGGGAGGGCACCGCGATCTCGAACTGGCCCGGCAGTTCCTCCAGCGCCAGGAACGCTTCGTTCTCCCAGGCCAGCAGCACGTCGCCGATGCCGCGCTGGGTGAAGGTGGTGGTGGCGCCGCGGGCGCCGGTGTCGAGCACCGGCACGTGGTTGAACAGGTCCTTCAGATAGGCCTCGGCCTTGGCCGGATTGCCGCCCGGCTGCTTCAGCGCCCAGGCCCAGGCGGCCAGGTAGTTCCAGCGCGCCCCGCCCGAGGTTTTCGGGTTGGGAGTGATGACGCCGACGCCCGGCTTCACCAGATCCGGCCAGTCGGCGATCTTCTTCGGGTTGCCCTTGCGGACCAGGAACACGATCGTCGAGGTGTAGGGCGTCGAGTTCTGCGGCAGGCGCGACTGCCAGTTGGCCGGCAGGAGCTTGGCCTTGTCGGCGATTTCATCGATATCGTAGGCCAGGGCCAGCGTGACCACGTCTGCCTGCAGGCCGTCGATCACCGAGCGGGCCTGCTTGCCCGAGCCGCCGTGGCTCTGGTTGATGGTCAGGGTCTGGCCGACCTTGTCCTTCCAGTACCGGGCGTAGGCGGTGTTGATATCCTTGTAGAGCTCGCGGGTCGGGTCGTAGCTGACGTTCAGCAGGGTCAGCGACCCGGCGGCCTGGGCCTGGCCCGCCAGCAGGGCGGGGGCCCCGAAAGCGGCGGCGCCGGCGCCCGCCGCGCCGAGCAGGCCGCGCCGGGTGGGAGACTTGAAGGCGTTGGTCATGGCGATGTCGCTCTTGGCTCCGATGGGTCCGAGCGATTAACGCACGAACCGGATGGAGGCGTCATACCCTATTGTCCAGGTAGGCTTCACGCCCAAGAAGACTCTCACGGCCGGTAGATTTGATCGAAGACGCCGCCGTCGGCGAAGTGGCGGCCCTGCGCTTTCTTCCAGCCGCCGAACTGGCCGTCGATGGTGGCCAACGGGATCTTGGGGAACTTGGCGGCGTATTTCGCCGCCGCCTGGGCGTTGCGCGGGCGGTAGTGATGCTTGCCGATCAGGTCCTGGGCCAGCGGGCTGTAGAGGAAGTTGAGATACCCTTCGGCGACCAGCTTCGTGCCGCGCCGCTTCACCACGCTGTCGACCACGGCCACTGACGGCTCGGCCAGGATCGAGCGCGACGGATAGACGATCTCCAGCCCGTCGGCGGCGAACTCCTGGCGGGCCAGGTGGGCCTCGTTCTCCCAGGTCAGCAGCACGTCGCCGACGCCTCGCTGGGCGAAGGTGGTCATCGAGCCGCGCGCCCCGCTGTCGAGCACCGGGACCTGGCGATAGAGCTGGCGCACGAACGCCTGGGCCGAGGCGTCATTGCCGCCCGGCTGCTTCAGCGCCCAGGCCCAGGCGGCCAGATACGCCCAGCGCGGCGCGCCGCCGGTCTTGGGATTGGGGGTGATGATCGCCACCCCGGGTTTGACGATGTCGCCCCAGTCCTTGATCCGCTTGGGGTTGCCCTTGCGCACCAGGAACACGATCGTCGAGGCGTAGGGGGCCGAGTTCTGCGGCAGGCGCGACTGCCAGTTGGCCGCCGTCAGCCCGCGGGCGGCGATCTGGTCGATGTCGTCCGCCAGCGCCAGGGTGACGACGTCGGCCTGCAGCCCGTCGATCACCGAGCGCGCCTGCTTGCCCGAACCCCCGTGGCTCTGGCGGATCTCCAGCGTCTGGCCCACCCGGCGCTTCCAGTAGGCGGCGAAGGCCGGGTTGATGTCCTGGTAGAGCTCACGGGTGGGGTCGTAGCTGACGTTCAACAGGGTGACGACCTTGGGCGCCTTCTGGGCCAGCGCGCTCGCGGGCGCAGCCGCCAGGGCGCCCGCGCCGACCGCGAGGTCACGACGGGTGGGAAGGCGGAACAGGGTCATCGGGCGTCCTCTCGGATAACGCCGCGACCTTGACCGATCAGGCGGCCGCCACGCGCGCGAATGTTTCTGATGGAGGCATCAGAAAGCGGCGCTCGCCGGTCAGCGCTCGATCCGGAAGGGATGCTCGGGGTTTCGTCGGACGAACGCCTCGACCTCGCCTGGACGGTCCGGGAAGGGCTCGGCCTCCCGCCCCCGCGTGTGACTGACGAAGCGAAACCCGGCGAGCCACAGGAGCCGGACCTTGGTCCACTGGTCCTTGTCGGCCTTGCGAGGCGCCTTGAAGGCCCGGCCCATCCAATGCAACGGCCGCGCGCACTCCGGGCAGGCGCCGGCGGCGGCGTTGCTCAGCTTCCAGGACTTGCGGCACTCGAAGCACGCATGCGGCCAGAGGCAGGCCGCGGCGGGGCCACGCGCGACGGGCGTCGGGACGACCCGGTTCCCGATCGAACGCCGCAGGTCCATCCGCTCGGTCTTGGACGGGTTGGTCATGGGCGCATCTATGCGGGCCGCTCGCGCGGTCGCAAGTGACGCTTTTCAGTACTTGCGGGCGGAGTGGTTCAGATCAGGCCTTGCAACCTGAGGGCTGCGCATGCGTCCGCATCGCACTATGATTTCAATCGAAGCCCGTCTGAAGTTGTTTCGATGATTGTCACGAAAACACGTCTCGTAGCCGCCGCGCTGATCGCACTAGGGGTGCTGTACCTGGCGCCGACCGCCTACTGGATATGGAGCGGGGCTAGATCGGGCGGGCCGGTAACGGGACTGGGCGTCGCGCTCAATTCCGCACCGGGAGTTCTCCTGCTCGTGGCGGCCGCCACGTTCCTGGCCAGGCCGAGCCGAACGATCATTGCTTTCTGGCTTGCGCCGCTGTGGGCGCCCATTCTCGCCTTTGCCTGGGCGCTTTGGAGCCGGGGGCCATATCCGGCGGCGGCCGCGGTCACGGTGGCGATTGTCGCCTACCTCGTCATGCTGGTGGTCGGCCTTCCTCTCTTTGCCCATCTGGGCGCTCGTCGACGGACCGGCTTGGGGGTGACCGTTGTCGCGGGAGGCTTGGCCGCCGCCCTTGTCACGGGCTTGGGGCGAGCGCTGATCGTTTCGGCGGGGGAAGCGACCAGCATGGGGTTGGCCGTCGAGTTCGGGCTCGATCCAGCGGTGCTGGCAATGAGCGCGGCTTTGGGCGTGGCCGCGACGGCGAGCTTCTGGGCGATCGTTCGACCTGACCTGAAGGCTGCCTAGGCGCCGGAGGGGCAGCCTGCCAAGAAGGGCGGAGATGACGGGCCATGGGATGGCCCGTCACCAACCTCGTCAGAACGCGAACTGGCTGCGCAGGTTGACCGCCTGGTAGCCCTGGCTCAGCGGGATCGCGCCGCCGGCCGGGTCCAGCCGGTCGATGTCGACGTCCAGATAGTCCAGCGAAACCTTCGTCACCGAGTTGGGGAACCAGTTGACCCCCGCGCTCCAGATCGTCTGCTCGCCGCCGCGCACCCGGTCGGCGGCCAGGGCGGCCAGTTCGTGGTGGTTGAGGTCGAGCACCGAATAGCGCGCCGCCAGCTCCCAGGCGCCCCACTGGCCCGCCTTCGGGTCGAAGGGGTGGGCGATGGACGGGGCGTCGAAGGCGAAGGTCGAGGCGTTGTAGCGGCGGCTCTCGCCGGTCAGCACCAGGCCGCCCTCGACGTACCAGCCGCCGAACTTCGGGTCGCTGACGCCCGCGGCGGCGTTGCGGCGTTCCAGCGCAAGGTCGAACACTTCGCTCTGGATCAGCAGGCTCTTGTGCTGCACGGCAAGCTCGGCGCCCAGGTGGCGCAGGTTCCTGGCGTCCAGGGCGCCGGTCGAGACCAGGGTGGCCCCGTCGACGCGCAGCTCGGGCCGCTCGGCCAGGGTCAGGGCGTAGGCGCCGCCGACCGCCGCCTGGGCCGGGGTGGCGATGTAGCCGCCGTTGACGCCCAGGTGCAGCAGCCAGTCCTTGCTCTTGATCGGGGCGAAGGCGGCGCGGCCGACATAGGCCTGCTGCTCGTCGAAGGTCTGCGCATCGCCGCTCTTGCCGCCGGTGGCGGCGGCCGACAGCAGCCAGTTCTCGCCCGAGGTCTGCACCTGCAGGCCATAGCGGCGGTCGGCGGCGGCCAGGCCCCGCACCATCTCGGCGATCGCCGGGCGCTCGGGGAACAGCGAACCGTTCTGCGACGCCGCGTCGCTCAGGCCCACGCTGGGCGCAAAGGCCCCGACCCGCACCTTGAACGGCGCGTAGTTGTACTGGACGAACAGCTCCTGGAGCATGCCGGGCCCGTCGGTCCCGTTGCCGCCGAAGTCGAGCAGGATCGAATAGTCGAAGTTCCTGAAGAACCGGCCGTCGAGACCCAGGCGCGCGCGGCGGAAGTTGCTGCCGCTGTTGAGGTCGCGACCGTTGCCGATCACCGCCGGCAGGCCCTTGTCCTGGAAGTAGTGGGCGGTGTCGAGCTGCATCACCCCGTGCAGGCTGGCGGTGAAGGCGCCGTCGGTGGAGGCGATGGTCGGGCGGCCGGCGGCGATGCTGACGGTGGCGGCCGGCAGCGGCGATGCGGCAGGGGCCGCCTTCGGCGCGGCGGCGGGCGCGCTGGCGGCAACCTGGATCGGCATGGGCGCCGCTGCAGGGACGGCCGTCGGAACCGGGGCGGCGGCGCTGGCGGCCTTCAGGTCGTTGATCTGCTGCTGCAGGAACTTCAGCTGCGCTTCCAAGGCCTCGATCCGAGCCTGCTGGTCGCTCGGCGTCGACGTCTGCGCCTGGGCGCCGCCCGCGATCGCCAGCGTCGAGGCGCAGGCGATCAGGGCCATGCGCGAGGCAAGGCGGTTGATGGTCACGGTCTTCCCCTCGCGGCGGGCTGGGGCCGCCGTCCTATTGCTCAGGAGAATATGACTAACGAGTAGGCCTAAATGGAGCTTTGACGATCCAAGTCCTTGGTTTTGTTCGCTGCTGCGGCCAAACGTCGCTCCGGGAGCGGACAATCCAAAGAAAAAGGCCCCGCGCGTTGTGCGGGGCCTTCAACTCCACCTGGCAGTCGGGCGGTCTAGAACATCGTCCGGCCGGTGAGCTTCACGTTGTAGCGCTTCTGGCGCTTGGTGCTTTCCGCGCCGCCTTCCAGGGCGACGTAGGACATGGCCGTGCCGGCCCGCAGGGCGAAGCCCAGGGTCAGGGCGCCGTCGCGGTTGTCGAAGGCTTCCAGCACGTACTTGCCGTTCTTCTTGGTCACGACGGTGTCGGCCAGGCTGCCGGCGATGGTCTTGCGGTAGCCGACGCGCACTTCGGGGCGCAGCCACACTTCGCGACCGAAGTCGGCGCCCATGACCAGGCCCAGGTCGCCCGACAGGTTGCTCCACTTGCGGCTGCCGATGGCGCCGTCCAGAACCTCGCCGCCGCCGACTTCGTCGTGGCTGCTTTCGTTCAGGTAGGTGTAGTCCATGCGCGCTTCGGGACGGGTGAAGAACCGGCCCAGCTTGGCCTCGTAGGCCGCGCCGGCGAAGGCGTTGGCGGTCACCGCGCCCCAGTCGGCCTTGGTCACGCGATCCTCGTCGGTGACGCCGTCGCCGTTGAGGTCGAGGAACAGCACGCGGTTGCTCTCGAACCAGCCGTAGCCGGCGCCGCCGCCCATGTTGAAGCGCCAGGGACCGACCGAACGGCGCCAGTAGACGCCGGCCTGGACGATCGAGGCGGTGGTCTGCTCGCCCACCTGGGCGACCGTGTCGTGTTCTTCCAGCGCGGTGTAGGCCAGGGTCACGCCCAGGGCCCCGCCCGCGTCGCCCATGGCCTCGTAGCCGGCCACGAAGCCGAAGGCCTGGGTGTCGGTGCCTAGAGTCTCGCCGTCCTCGCGGCGCACCAGGCCGTTGATCTCCTGCACCCAGATGCTGTCGGGGCCATAACGGTCGCCCGGATCGGGCCGGATCGCGGTGGCCGCCGAGATCTGCTGGTTGATGTTCTGCAGCGTGGCGAACATCCCCTCGCCCTGGTCGGGCAGCAGCTGGTTGTAGTTGTGGACGAACGTGCCCTTGTCGTTGATGCCCAGGAACAGGTTGGCGACGTCCTTGTCGCCGGCCAGCGAGCCGAACAGCGTGTCGTAGGCCTGGGAGCCCGAGCGGGCCAGGCCGATCTCCGCGGCGGTGCGGCGGCGCACGTCCAGATAGACGTCGTTGCCGGCGGCGCGGGCGGTGGCGACGTACATGTACGGCGCGTTGTCGAGCAGGCCCTGGCCGAAGACGCCGCTGGTCAGCGAGCCGGCGCTGATGACGTTGTACGAGGTCGGCGCGGTCAGGAGGCTGGTCAGGCGCAGGCCAAGCTGCGCGCCCGAGGCGATGTTGGCCGCGCCCGAGACCACCAGGCGGGTGTTGGTTCCCGCCGTCGGATCGGCCGTGAACACCAGCTTGCTCTCGGCGCCGAGGGTCAGGCTCGTGACATTGATGGCCTGGGCGTTGCTGATGCCCAGCGAGCCCTTGCCGATGGTGACGTCCAGCTGGCCGTCGCCGCTGTCGAGCGCGCCGACCACGGCCGCGCCGCCGTCGATGCGGAACTTGTCGGCGCCGCCGCCGAACGAGATGTCGCCGATCACGGCGCCGTTCAGGACGTTGAAGGTGTCGGCGCCCGAGCCGAAGCGGATCTGGCCGATGATCGACGGCTCGGCGTTGTCGGGCACGCCGTCGCCGTCGGCGTCGGGCAGGGTCTTGTCGGTGCTGACGACGCCGTTCTGGGTCAGGGTGACGCCGGTGGTGTTGCGGCTGACGTCGATCGCCACGGCCTTGCCGGTGATCGTCTCGTTGCTGGGATCGGTGTCGGCGTCGTCCTTGTCGTCGGCGTCGTCGGTGGGCGAGATGGCCGCGATGATCGAGCCGGTGTTCTCGATCGCGTTGAGGCCGCCCGAATAGTCGATCACGCCGTAGGACGAGCCCTTCTCGCCGTAGACGGTGGAGATGATCACGCCGCCGTTGCGCAGGGACGGAACGTTGGCGCCGGCCTCGATGATGACGCCGCGGGAGTCGAACAGGCCTTCGGAGACGCTGTTCGTGGTGATCGTGCCCTTGTTGACGATCACCGGCGCGTTGGCGCCGGCGGTCACCCGCACGCCGTTGGCGTTGGCCTCGTAGGCCTGCGAGGTCAGGGTCGCCTCGAGGCTCGCGCCGTTGGTGATGGTGGTCGACTGGCCGGCGTTGCCGCCCAGCTGGATGCCGGTCGAGCTGACGCCGTCATAGACGCCGTTGGCCGAGATGCCGCCGCGCACGCGCAGGCCGTAGGCGTTGTCGCCCGTGCCGATGACGCCGAGGGTGATGGCCTTGGTGTCCGAACCGACCAGCAGGGCGGGGGCCGAGCCGTAGACGGCCAGCGCCGAGTTGCCCTCCAGGGCGTCGTCGATGCCGTCGCCGTCTTCGTCGGTCTTGGTGGTGTCGCTGTCGGTCGGGCGGATGTCGAGGAAGACGCCGCCGCCGACATTGCCGGCGATGCGCACGGCCGGACCGCCCTGCAGCAGGTCGTCGGCGTCGAGCTTGTCGCGCACGGTCTTGTCGGCCGGGCGGGTGGTGTAGCGGTAGCCGGTCGCGCTGATCGCGCCCTGCAGCAGGACTGCGCCGCCGACGTCGCCGTCGACCGCGAAGCCGGTCGCATTCTGGCCCAGGGCCGAGATGGTGCCGGCGGTCATGGACACCTTGCCGCTGACCGGGGCGGCGACGCGCACGCCGTAGCTGTTGTTGCCGGTGACCGAGATGGCGGCCGACGCGGCGGTCGTGTTGCCGAGGGTCAGGTTGCCGTTGAGGGCGCTCTCCAGCGAGATGCCGGCAGAGTTGTTGCCCTCGATGAGGATCGAGCCGCCGCTGTTGATGATGTCGCCGGTGAAGGCGCCAGGACCGGTCAGGCGGATGCCGTAGCGGTTGCTGCCCAGGGCGAAGGCGCCGTCGAGGTCGCCGTCCGAGTCGGTGTCGGTCGGGGTGTAGTCCTCGTCGAGCGTGATCGTGCTGGTGTTGGTGACCGTACCGGTCACGCCGCCGATGATCAGGATGCCCGTCGAGTCGTTGACGCCCTGGGCGCTCAGCGTCCCGCCGCTGGTGACCTTATTGTTGCTGTTCAGCGTCACCAGCGCGCCGGGCGTGGTGACCTTGATCGAGCCGGCCGTGTCGATCTTGACATCATCGGCCGCGCCGTTCGCCCCGGCCGTGCCTGTGGCGATGGGCGTGGTCCGCGCGGTGTTCACCACCGTCTCGGCCTGTGCGGCCAAGGCGATAGCCATCAGAGGAGCGGCCGCGACCGTCGCGACCAGGACCTTGCGCTGCATACGAACAGACCACCCTAAGGAGAATTCCCTCGATCCCCAGATTGCGTCAGGTTGCGGCGAAATTGCGGTGACTTCCGCACCCGACACGCATCCGGGGGTTCCCCGTCTATCCCATGCTCCGCGGCGGCGCCATATCTGGTTCGTCGAATCATCGCATCGTCACAAAACTGGCCTACGAGCCTTGGCCCCCGCCCCGTACAGCCGGAGGCCTTCGCCCTATCCAGGAAGCCCGGACGCCCGCCATGCCCACCCTCACACCCGTTTCGCCGGTCGCGCCGGAGCGCTGGGGCGCCGGTCTGGCCGGAGCCTGGGCGGGGGCTTGGACGGCGGTGGCCGCCGGGCCGACGGCGCTGGTGGCCATGACCGCCATGGGCGCGGCCAAGCCGGGCGTGGCCTTGCCTGCCGCGCTGCTGCTGGGCGTCGGAGGGGTCACCCTGCTGCGCCGCCTGCGCCGGCGGCTCGACGACTCGGTGCTGAGCCTCGCCCCCGCCGCGGCCTCGGCCGACCGGGCCCCGCCCTTCGCCGTCATCCTCGAAAACCTGCCCGACCCCCTGATGGTCATCGCCGCCGAAGAGGCCGACGACCTGACCGGCCGGCGCTTCGTGTTCGCCAACGCCGCCGCCCGCGATCGCTTCCGCATCCGCGAGGGCGCCCTGCTGGTCACCGCCGTGCGCAGCCCGCAGGTGCTGGAGGCGGTGGACGAGGCCCTGTTCGGCGGCGTCGAGCGCACGGTGGAATGGACCGGCGTCGGTTCGCAGGGGCGCGACTGGTCGGCCCGGGCCCGGCCGCTGGGCCGCGACGAGGCCGGCTCGCAGCTGGCCCTGCTGGTGCTCCGCGACGAAACCGACATCCGGCGCAGCGAGCGCACCCGCGCCGACTTCCTGGCCAACGCCAGCCACGAACTGCGCACGCCGCTGGCCTCGCTGTCGGGCTTCATCGAGACCCTGCGCGGCCACGCCAAGGAGGATCCGGGCGCGCGCGACAGGTTCCTGGCCATCATGCAGGCCCAGGCCGAACGCATGTCGCGCCTGATCGACGACCTGATGAGCCTGTCGCGCATCGAGCTGAACGAGCACATCGCTCCGGCCGGCCGCGTCGACCTGGCCATGGCCGCGCAGGACGTCATCGACGCCCTGGCCCCGCAGGCCCGCGACAAGCAGGTCAGCTTCGATTCCGTCCTGCCGCCGCGCGGCGCGGCGGTGGTCGAGGGCGATCGCGACCAGATCGTCCAGGTGATCCAGAACCTGGTGGACAACGCCATCAAGTACACGCCCAAGGACGGGACGGTGCGGGTCGAGATCTTCCCGGGCCTGACCCCGGCCACGGCCGTCGCCGCGCGCGACCCGGCCGCCGCCCGCCTGTCGCTGCTTACGCCCGACCATTCCGACGTCGAGGAGTTCTACGCCGGCCTGCGGGTCAGCGACCGTGGCCCTGGCATCGCCCGCGAGCACCTGCCGCGCCTGACCGAGCGCTTCTACCGCGTCGAGGGACAGAAGAGCGGCGAGCGCCAGGGCACGGGCCTGGGCCTGGCCATCGTCAAGCACATCGTCAACCGTCATCGCGGGGGGCTGCACGTGGAGTCCGTGCGGGGCGAGGGGGCCACCTTCGGGGTCTACCTGCCGATGGCCAAGTCCTTGCAGGACAAGGATCTTCCGGCCTCGGAAGAACCTGCCCAGGCCGGTGTCGTAAAACTGTCGTAGAAACGTCGCATAAGGTCGTCGCCCGGCCGGCATAGATCGGTTGACGGGCGGGGCGGTGCAACGGGCGCCGTCTTCGCATCCAGCGCAAGACCGCTTCACGCATGCTGACCTGGCTCTCGCTCCTGTTCCTGGCGCTGTTCGCGCTGGCGGCGTTCCTGCTTGGCCGCGGCCGAGCGCTCAAGGCCGCCGGCGGCGCCTCGGTGCGCCTGCACTCGCTGCCCAACTATTACGGCGCCTACGCCGCCCTCTGGGCCGGCGCCCCGGCCGCCCTGCTCCTGCTGCTCGGCGCCGTGTTCGGCGGCCGCATCGAGGAAGCGGTGCTGCAGGCCGAGCGTCCTGCCGCCATCGCCTCTCTGACCCCCGACCGCCAGGACGTGTTCTTCGGCGACGCCCGCGCCATCGCGGCCAAGGAGTCGCCGTCCGAAGTCGTCTACGAGGGCGAACTGAAGACCGCTCTCGACGCCAAGGTCGAAGAGTCGCGCAGGATCACCGCCACCGTCCGCTACAGCACCATCGCCCTGGCCGCCCTTGTGGCCCTGATCGGCGCGCTGCTGGCGCTGCCGCGCGTCGGCCTTGAGTTCCGCGCCCGCAACCGCGTCGAAGGCTGGATCAACGGCCTGCTGATCGCCTGCTCGGTCGCCGCCGTGCTGACCACGCTCGGCATCGTGCTGTCGCTGGTCTGGGAAAGCTGGCGCTTCTTCCAGAGCGTCAATCCGCTGTCGTTCCTGTTCGGCACCGAGTGGAGCCCGCAGATCGCCATGCGCGCCGACCAAGTGGCCTCGTCGGGCGCCTTCGGGGCCGTGCCGCTGTTCGCCGGCACCTTCCTGATCATGCTGATCGCCATGCTGGTGGCCGCGCCGGTCGGCCTCTACTCGGCGATCTACCTTTCGGAATACGCCGACCGCCGCGTTCGCTCCGTGGTCAAGCCGCTGCTCGAGGTGCTGGCCGGGGTGCCGACCGTCGTCTACGGCTTCTTCGCCGCCCTGACGGTGGGCCCGCTGTTCCGCGCCTTCTTCAATGCGATCGGCGAGGGCATGGCCGGCGGCCCGCTCGATGGGATCGCCCAGTACCTGATGCAGGTGCAGAACCAGATGGCCCTGGTGGCCGGCGTGGTGATGGGGATCATGCTGATCCCGTTCGTCTCGTCGCTGTCGGACGACATCATCAACGCCGTGCCGCAATCCCTGCGCGACGGCAGCTACGCCATGGGCGCCACCAAGTCCGAGACGGTCAAGAAGGTCATCCTTCCCGCCGCCCTGCCGGGCATCATGGCCGCCATGCTGCTGGCCATCTCCCGCGCCGTCGGCGAGACCATGATCGTGACCATGGCCGCCGGCCTGCAGGCCAAGCTGACCGCCAACCCGCTGGACACGGTCACCACCGTCACGGTGCAGATCGTCACCCTGCTGACCGGCGACCAGGAGTTCGACAGCCCCAAGACGCTCTCGGCCTTCGGCCTGGGCCTGACGCTGTTCGTCGTGACCCTGGCGCTCAACATCATCGCCCTGCGCATCGTCCAGAAGTATCGGGAACAATATGACTGACGCCGCCATCAACGCCGGCGCCGCCCCGCGCGAGCAGGGTCCCCGCCCGCAGCTCTCGGCCGCCGAGGCGCGCCTGAAGAAGCGCTACCGCTCGGAGATGTGGTTCAAGGCGCAGGGGATCGCCGCCATCGTCGTGGCCATGATCTTCCTGGTCGTGCTGGTCGGCCGCATCGTCGCCCAGGGCTACACCACCTTCGAGACCCACTCGATCAGCGTGCCGGTCTACCTGAACCCGGACCGTATCGACCGCTCGGCGCTGGACGGGGTCAACTACGACTACATCGTCGCCGAGGCGGTGATGAAGAAGCTGAACATCCAGGACGACGACCTGGGCACGACCTCGGGCAAGGTCATGGACCTGGTCTCGCGCGATCTCGGCTTCCAGCTGCTCGACAAGATCAAGGCCGACCCGTCGGTGATCGGCAAGACGATCGAGGTCACCGGTCCGGTCAAGGCCGACGCCGACCTCTACTACAAGGGCGAGATCAAGCGCTCTACGCCTGAGGAAGACCGCAAGCTCGACAACCAGCAACTGACCTGGCTGGACCAGCTGGAGAAGGACGGCACCGTCAAGGGCGGCTTCAACTTCGGCTTCTTCACCAAGTCCGACTCGACCGAGCCCGAACAGGCCGGCGTGCTGGGCGCGGTGGTCGGCTCGGCCCTGATGCTGGTCATCACCGCCCTGATCGCGGTGCCGGTCGGCGTGCTGGCCGCCGTCTACCTGGAAGAGTTCGCCCCGAAGAACCGCTGGACCGACGTCATCGAGGTCAACATCAACAACCTCGCGGCCGTCCCCTCGATCGTCTACGGCCTGCTGGGCCTGGCCCTGTTCATCAACTGGCTGCACGTGCCGCGCAGTTCTCCCCTCGTCGGGGGTCTTGTGCTGGCCCTGATGGCCCTGCCGACCGTGATCATCGCCACCCGCTCGGCGCTCAAGGCCGTGCCGCCCTCGATCCGCGAAGCCGCCCTCGGCGTCGGCGCCTCCAGGGCCCAGACCGTGTTCCACCACGTTCTGCCGCTGGCCATGCCGGGCGTGATGACCGGCGCCATCCTGTCGCTGGCCCACGCCCTGGGCGAAACCGCCCCGCTGCTGATGATCGGCATGGTCTCGTTCGTGCCGGGCGTGCCGGAAGGCTTCACCGGCGCCTCGACCGTCCTGCCGGTCCAGGTGTTCATCTGGGAGAACGCGTCGGAACGCGCCTTCCACGAACGCACCGCCGCGGCCATTCTCGTCCTTCTGATCTTCATGATCGTCATGAACGCCGCGGCCGTCATCCTGCGCCGCCGCTTCGAACGCCGGTGGTAGGATCCCGATGACCTTCACCCATCCCAAAGCTCAGGCCCTCGTCCAGGGACACGCCATGCCCACCCAGAACCGCGACGCTTCCGTCGCCGCGCCCGTCATCCACACCGCCGTGCCCCAGGGCCACGGCGTGGTCGAGAGCCGCGACTTCAAGATCCGCGCCCGCGACGTCAAGGTGTTCTACGGCGAGAAGCAGGCGCTGTTCGACGTCAACCTCGACATCCCGGCCAAGTCGGTCACCGCCTTCATCGGCCCGTCGGGCTGCGGCAAGTCGACCTTCCTGCGCTGCATCAACCGGATGAACGACACCATCCCGTCGGCCCGCGTGCAGGGCTCGATCGAGATCGACGGCGCCGACGTCAACGCCAAGAGCGTCGACCCGGTGGTGCTGCGCTCGCGCGTCGGCATGGTGTTCCAGAAGCCCAACCCGTTCCCCAAGACCATCTTCGAGAACGTCGCCTACGGCCCGAAGATTCACGGCCTGGCCACCCGCAAGGACGAGCTGGAGGCCATCGTCGAGAGCAGCCTCAAGAAGGCCGGCCTCTGGAACGAGGTCGCCGACCGCCTGCATCAACCCGGCACGGGTTTGTCGGGCGGCCAGCAGCAGCGTCTGGTCATCGCTCGCGCCATCGCGGTCTCGCCTGAAGTGATCCTGATGGACGAGCCCTGCTCGGCGCTGGACCCGATCGCCACCGCCAAGATCGAGGAGCTGATCGACGAGCTGCGCAGCCAGTTCTGCATCGTCATCGTCACCCACTCGATGGCCCAGGCCGCCCGCGTGTCGCAGAAGACGGCCTTCTTCCACCTGGGCAAGCTGGTCGAGAGCGGCCCGACCGAGGAGATGTTCACCAATCCTCGCGACAGCCGCACCCAGGACTACATCACCGGCCGCTTCGGCTAGGCGGGAGGGGACGAGGACATGACCGAGCATACCGTCAAATCCTACGGCGAAGAGCTGAACCACCTGACCGCCGAGGTGACCCGCATGGGCGGCCTCGCCGAAGCCCAGGTGGCCGACGCCGTCGAGTGCATCGCCCGCCGCGACGCCCCGCTGGCCCAGCTGGTGGTCGGCCGCGACGAGCGCCTCGACACGCTGCAGGTCGAGATCGAGCGCAAGGCCTTCCGCCTGATCGCCCTGCGCCAGCCGATGGCCGTGGACCTGCGCCACGCCGTCGCCGCCCTGAAGATCTCGATGAGCCTTGAGCGCTGCGGCGACATGGCCAAGAACATCGGCAAGCGCGCCCTGATCCTGACCGAGGCCGAGCCGATGAGCGCCCTGACCCGCTCTATCGAGCGCATGGGCCGCCTGGTGCAGAGCCGTCTCAAGGACGTGCTGGACGCCTACACGGCCTCTGACGTGCAGCGCGCCATCAACGTCTGGAGCAGCGACGAGGAAGTCGACGAGCACTACAACTCGATCTTCCGCGAACTGCTGACCTACATGATGGGCGATCCGCGCACGATCAACGCGTGCACGCATCTGCTCTTCGTCGCCAAGAACCTCGAGCGGATCGGCGATCACGCCACCAACATCGCCGAGATCATCCATTTCGAGCTGACGGGCGAGGAGATCATCTCCCAGCGTCCCAAGCTCGATGTCGTCGCTCAGTAAGCTTTCGGGAGGCCTTTAAAAGTGACTCCGTACGTTCTGGTGGTCGAGGACGAGGACGCCCTGGCCACCCTGCTTCACTACAACCTCGACAAGGAGGGCTACCAGGTCGCGGTGGCCGCCGATGGCGAGGAAGCCTTGACACTGGCCAGCGAACGCGCGCCGGACCTGGTCATCCTCGACTGGATGCTGCCCAAGGTCTCGGGCATCGAGGTCTGCCGCCGCCTGCGCGGCCGCACCGACACCCGCAACGTGCCGATCATCATGCTGACGGCGCGCGGCGAGGAGAGCGACCGCATCCGCGGCCTCGACACCGGCGCCGACGACTATGTGGTCAAGCCGTTCTCGATGGTCGAGCTGACCGCCCGGGTCCGCGCCGTGATGCGCCGCATCCGTCCGGCCCTGGCCGACGACCGCATCACGGTCGGCGACATCGTCATCGACCGGGTCGCCCACCGCGTGAAGCGCCAGGGCAAGGAAGTGCACCTCGGCCCGACCGAGTTTCGCCTGCTCGACTATCTGATGCAGCATCCGGGCCGGGTGTTCAGCCGCGAACAGCTGCTGGACGCCGTCTGGGGCTCGGACGTCTATGTCGAGGCCCGCACGGTCGACGTCCACATCGGCCGCCTGCGCAAGGCCCTGAACGGCTCCACCGAAGCCGACCCCATCCGCACCGTCCGCTCGGCCGGCTACTCACTGGACGTCGAGGCGGCTTAAGTCTTGATCCTCCCCCTCTGGGGGAGGTGGCCCAGAGGGCCGGAGAGGGGACGTTTTCAGCTTCCGCGGCAGCTGAAAACGTCCCCCCTCAGTCGCTCCGCGACAGCTCCCCCAGCGGGGGAGCATCTATTCTACCGCCCCCCGCAGTCGCCCGATGATCTCGCAGTCGGCGACGGTGTCGTTGCGGCAGTGGCCCAGCATGTCCTGCAGCTCGGCCCGCATGGCCGTCAGGTCGGCGATCTTGCGTTCGACCTCGGCCAGCTGGTCGCGGGCCAGGGCGTCGACCTCGCCGCAGGGCCGGTCGGCGCCGTCGGCCAGGTCCAGCAGGGCCCGGATGGCGTCGAGCCCGAACCCCAGGTCCCGCGAGCGCTTGATGAAGGCCAGCCGACGCTCGTGCGTGGCCTCGTAGGCGCGATAGTTGCCCTCGGTGCGCGGCGGCTTGGGCAAGAGGCCCATGCGCTCGTAGTAGCGGATGGTCTCGACCGGCACGCCTGTGCGGCGGGCCAGATCCCCGATCGATAGCGTCGACATGCTCTTGACCCTGTAGCGACTACAGGGTGCAGAGATGGGGCTTTCTCGATGGAGGTCCAGATGTCCGGCTGCTGCGGCGACGATCTTTGCAAGCCCGAAACCGCTCCGCCCGCGGGCCGCTGGCGCCTGGCGCTGTGGATCGCCCTGGTAGTCAACGGCGGCATGTTCCTGGTCGAGGGGACGGCGGGCCTGCTGTCAGGCTCGGCGGCACTGCAGGCCGACTCCCTGGATTTTCTCGGTGACGCGGCCAACTACGCCATCAGCCTGGGCGTGGCGGGCATGGCCCTGGCCTGGCGGGCCCGGGCGGCGATGCTGAAGGGCGCGACCATGCTGGCTTTCGGGCTCTGGGTCAGCGCCACGACGCTGTGGGGCGTTTTCGAGGGACGAACCCCCGAGGCGCCGGTGATGGGCGCCCTGGGCCTGGCCGCACTGGTCGCCAACGTCGCCGTGGCGATCATGCTCTACGGCTTCCGCACCGGCGACGCCAACATGCGCTCGGTGTGGATCTGTTCGCGCAACGACGCCATCGGCAACGTGGCGGTGATGCTGGCGGCTGTCGGCGTGTTCGGCACGGGATCGCGCTGGCCCGACCTGGCGGTGGCCGCGGTGATGGCCGCCCTGGCCCTGCACGGCGGCTGGGAGATCGTCCGCCAGGCGCAGGGCGAACTGCGCCAGGCCAAGGCCCCGCCGGCGCCAACGCCCGCGCGGTTCAGCGTCGCGACGCGGAAGCGCTAGGTGTCGAAGCTATGAAGGTTGTTCACCCGGGGCGGTGCTGAGAGGCTGGGGTTGCGAAGCTCCAAACTCTAGCCCGGAGGCCCCGGATGAACGTGCATGAGAATGCGCGGCT
>NZ_QDKQ01000063.1 GCF_003116815.1 Caulobacter endophyticus | reverse complement strand
GGCGTCGCCGCCGATCGCCGGCGACGGCGTTGGACCGCCCGCGGGCGCGGCCGCAGCGACGGCCGCCGCGCCGGTGCTTTCGCCCAGGCGCAGGTCGACCATGCCGCGGGGCATGTCGAGGGTGACCTGGCCGCCGCCGACCTCGCGCAGGATGACGCCGTCGACGCGCTCGCCTTCGTTCATCCACACGGCCGGCTTGCCGCCGATCGACAGCAGGGCCTGCCGGCGGCCGGGCATCCGGGCCAGGCCGCTCAGGGTCACGGCCGGATCTCCGCCGGCCCCGGCCGACTGGCCGAACAGCTGGGCGCTGGCCGCCGACGGCGGCAGGACGTCGGACGGCGCCGAGCGGGGAACCGACACCGCGCTCAAGGCCGAACGCGCCTCGTCGACCGCGCCGCCACCCCCGGCGATCAGCCAGCCCACGGCGCCGATCGTCAGGCCGGCGGCTCCAGCCGCCGCGATCAGGTTGGTGCGAGCGTCGAGCAATAGAAGCGTCCGGAGAAGGTGAGAGAAACGGCCGCGCCCTGGGAAACGAGGTCGGCCTTGTCGGCGAAGATCTTCGGCTCGGCCCCGGCCATGGCGGCCAGCAGGCCCGTGGCCTTGTCGTAGGGACCGACGGCCCGGAAGCGGAAGCCCGTGGCCCTCAGGCCCGCGACCTCGGCCTCGGGCGCGGCGGCGAAGCTCAGCTCGGAGACCTCCAGGCCCGCCCCGCCGGCCCGGATCAGGGCGCGCACCGTCTCGGCGCCGCTCTCGACGCCGCCCCGGCAGATCGCGCCGCGCGAATAGGTCGGCCCGTCGCCGCCGCCGCGAGCCTTCGCCTTGGTCAGGGTGGCGATGCCGGCGTTCAGCTTTTCCAGGCGCGCGTCGTAGTCGTCGGGCCGCGACAGCGCCGACAGCCCCGCCGCCGCGCCGAGCGCCCCCACCGCAACGGCGATCGCCGCCGCCGCCGCCAGGGCCGGTCCTTGCAGCCCCCGCCGGCTCATGGGCGGCCTCCCGCCGCGTCCGGCTCGATGACCCAGAGATAGACCCCGCGTCGCAGCGGCCGCTCGTCGCGCCGGGCCGCGCCGGTTTCCATGAACGGCGGATCCTCGCCGCGCGCCTCGACGGCGGCCACGCCATGGTCCCAGCGCCAGGCCTCGATGCGAGCATCCGGCGAGCGGGCCGAGCCCGCCCAGGCCAGGGCCCGCAGCGCAGCCCCGACGTCGTCGCCCGGCTGGGCCGAGGCCAGCAGCCGCGACTCCCGCTCCGCCGCCTGCAGGGCCTGCTGCCGGCGCATCTTGGCGGCCAGTTCCGTCTCCATCGCCGACAGTCGTTCCTCGGCTTCGAAGCGGGCCGACAGGGCGCCGCCTACGGCCATGGCCAGCAGCGCCGCCGCCAGGGCGCTGGCCAGGCCGACGCCCAGCATCAGCCGCGCCCGCCGCGCCGCCGCCTCCGGCGGATCGAAGGTCGCCTCGACGCGCTGGCCCTCGATCTCGACGGTCTCGACCAGGCGCTCGGTCAGTTCCTCGGTCCGCACGTAGCAGGCGGCGAACCGGGCCGGTTCGTTCGAGCGCCAGGGCGCCAGACGGCGCAGCTGAAGCTGCAGCTGGGCGATCGGCACCGGCGCGCCGTGGCTGGCCTCCAACCGGGCCGCGCGGGTCTGGTCCCAGGGCCAGCCGGCCGGGACCACCACCAGGCGGCTGAACACGCTGGGCCGGGCCGGCGGCGGCGCCGGCGGCGCGGCGGCCGCCTCGATCGCCTCGTCGATGAGGCGCAGGTCGATGCGGGGGATCATGGCGCGGTCTCCCGGCATTCGCCGATCACGGCGTCGAACTGACAGTCGCGGCCTTCGTCGACATCCAGGCGTGCGTGGGCGACGGGCCGGCCGGCGCCGCCACGTCGGATCATCACGGCCCGCAGCCGGCCGCCGCCGGCCGGCCAGCGGGCAAGCGTCTCGCCGGCCTCGCCGACATAGGCGAAACGGGCCGAGGCCATGGTCAGCGGTCGGCGCTCGACAGGGGCGCCGGCCTTGGCGACGACCAGGACCGAGCCGCGCCGTCCCTCCTCGATGCGGGCCCGGCAGGTCGCCGCCCCGCAGGCGAAGGTCAGGGCCGATGCGGAGCCGGAAAAGCTTGGGTCGGAGGCCCGGCCGAACGGCCCCTGGCCGTCGAGCAGGCGTTGCAGGGTCAGGTCCGCCGCGCCCTGGGCGTCCAGGCCGCGATGCGCGGTCTCGATCCGGCGCTGCTGGCCGGCGATGGTGGTGACGGCCAGGCTCATGCCGCCGATCGCCAGGCCGACCACGGTCACCGCCGCCAGGGCCTCGGCCAGGGTGTAGCCGTCATCCGCCACGGGCGGCCTCGTCGATGCAGGTGTCGAGCGTTTCCAGGACATAGGGGCGGGCCTCGTCGCGCGGCCGGGCCTCGGCGCGCCGCATGCAGGGACCGCCCAGGCCCGAGCGGTCCTCGCCGACCATCCGCGCCTCGACCCGCCATGGGAACGGCGCCTCGCCCGCCCAGACGCCCAGCTGTCCGCGCGTGGCCTCGATCCGCTCGCGAAGGAGGAGGTCGGCCTGGCGGGTTTCGACGGCGGCGCGGGAGACGCGGCCAGCCATCTGCACGGCGGCCAGGACAAGGACGAGGGCCGAGGACAGCACGGTGACGGCCACCAGCGCGTCGGCCAAGGCGTAGCCGTCCTGTCCCTCACCATTACGCCAACCATGTGCCGCACGTTCGCTCAACTTCGCGCCGCGCAAGCGCCCCCGCCTGTCACAACCCTTAAGGGAGGTACCACGCCCCCCGCCCCCCGGATAGGCGCAATCGCGCGTTGTCCCCATCCCACCGCACGATCCGCACGAACAGGTTCAGCTTTGCCATTGCTCCAACCTGCGGTTTCGCGCATCGGTTAGCCCGACCATGCGCATATCCGCCGCCCCCGCAGAGCCCGACGACACGCGCCTGAGCGCCGGCGCCGCGCTGCTGGCGCTGCTGGGGCACGCGGGCCTGGCGGCCCTGCTGCTGGCGCGCTGGCCGGCGCAGACGCCGAGCGACCTGACCGCGCACAGCGTCCAGGTGACCTTGGTCCAGGGCGGACAGGCCGGCCCGAAGGGCGAGGCGGCCACGCCCAGCCGGCCGTTCGAGCGTCTGCACGCGTCCACGCAACAGCCGCCCTCCCCACCCCCGTCGACCGACGAAACCGGAAGGCGCCTGGACGAACTGCTGCAAAGCCGGCCGACGCCCGCCCGCCAGGCAGCGAGAAATGAGACCTCCGCGACTCCTGCCGCGTCCACCGCGCCGGCCGCCGGAGAAGGACGGGGAGGATCCTCGGGCCTCAAGGCCGGCGAAGGCCTGGCCGGCATCGACGTGTTCGGCGGCGCGGCCCTGCCGGTCGTCGGCCAGCGCCCGGCCGCGCCGTCGGGCGACCTGTGGAAACGGGTCGCGCCCTGCTGGCGCTCGCCAGGCAAGCTGCAGGTCTCGCTGATGGTGGAGCTGGGGATGGCCGGCGACGTCGTCCGGCTACAGACGATCCGCCGCGAGGGCCAGGCGGTTGACGGCCAGAGACTGGCCGCCGAACGCTCCGCCGCCCGCGCGATCGAAGCCTGCGCCCCCTATGCAGGGTTGGGGGCGGGGCGAGAGCGGCTGGAGTTCAGGCCGTAGGCCGGGGAAAGCCTAGTGGGATTGCTAGCCAGCCCCCACCCCTTGATGGTGGAACTGCGTGCCGACGGCTACGTCGCCCACCTCTAGACGATCCACGCGAGGGGCTAGGCGCTCGACGGCCGGAAGCTAGCCGTCGAACACTTCACCGCCCGCGCGGTCGGGACTCACCCGCTGCCAAGCGCGGCAGGGGAGGGGAGCGGTTTGAACTAGGGGCAGCTTCTGAGCGCCACGCGCTTCGGATGCTCGAGAACTGCTCGAAGCCCTTACCGTAAGGATGTTGGCCGCTCCAGCAGACGCAAGGGACGCCCCATCCACGTCATGTATTCATCGCTATAAAAAAGAACCGCCTCAATAAATACCGGATCGCCATCATCATGAACCAATATTACATGCATTCCATCCTTAGGCCCGCCTTCAATTTTCGACAGATCAATCTTTGAACTATCAAACCAAAGAAAATAACCCCCAGACCAATCGCCAGCATTTGTATCAAAAAATATTTCTTGCATATACTTACTTACATTTCGCTGGATTTGGCCTAACTTTAAATTGAGCACTCACCTTTTCGGCCTGCTCTCGACTCAGTGGATACGGCACCGATACAGTTACATGCAGCTTATTGCTGCCCGTAGGCGAATTGACGACATTTACCCCAATGCTCCTCAACTGCTGAACTGTTGTATAGCTAATGCTTCCATTTGGATAGTTGGCAGCGTGGGCAAGTTGCTCCACGCTCATTCTCGGCGCTGAAGTCGCCGAAAAGCCACTGGAGACGCCAGGGAAAGAGACAGGCGTTGTTCCCTTTATTAGCGCGTCAGGCGTGGCGATCCCCCCCCTAACGACGTATTGCGGCTTGGGCTGCGGAGTATCGCTCGTCACTAGTAGGGGCAGCGTGAGAGCTGCCGCCCCCGATGCGATTGCGCCTAGAGTTACCTTAGGCCCCACTTGTGCCGCGACTTGAGGCGAAGCCGCAACCAACGGCCCTAAGAATGAGGCAACAATGCCACAACCATTATCACTCCCTTTAGCGGCCCCACCGCCGCCGCCCCGGATGCCCCCCAAAGCGGCCATGCTTCCAGGGAGAAACGCGAACTCGTAAGTGTCCTTCGGGCAATCCTTGGCATTGGAGTCGCCGGGGAGATCGGGGCGCGTGGGGATCGGGTCGCAGTTTGCCTTGGCTTGAAGGCCAAGAGGATCGACCAGATTGATCGGATCGTTCCCGACATAGGCCTGCCAGTTGATCCCATCCGCGTAGCCGATCGGATCGGTCTGCATGAACCGGCCGAGGGACGGCGAGTAGACCCGGGCCTTGTAGTTGTAGACCCCCACTTCCGGCAGCCAGGTCTGGCCGGTGTATTGATAGCGGCCCATGTTGTTCGCGGCCGGCACGCCGTACTCGTCGTAGCTGTTGATGCCCACGGCCGCACCCGCGCCGTTGGTGACGGCGACGACCGAGCCGCGCTCGTCGGCCGCGTACCAGTTGCGGTTGGCCGTGTCGGCGCCTTCGTACCAGGCCAGCGGCTCGTCCATGCCCGGGCCGGGGATGTAGCGGCGCAGCATGCCGCCTGAGGTGTTGTACTCCGCCGACAGGTTCATGCCGTCGTAGAGGAACTGGGTCGCGCCGAGGCCAGGCGAGGTGGCGTGATAGATCCGCCCGGCCGGATCGACCGACAGCTGTCCACCGCTGGACGCAGTGCGCAGGGCGTTGTCCGGATCGTAGGTGAAGGTCGTGGCGCCATCGGACGACAGGTTGCCGTTGGCGTCGTAGCCCTGGGTCACGCCGCCAACCGTCGTGTACTGGTTGAGGCCGTTGCTGGCGTAGGTCTTGGTTCCCGACGCGCCGCCGACATAGCGATAGGCGTCGTTGGTGGCCGTGCGCGAGGTGATCTGGCCGGCGGCGTTGTAGCCGTAGGTGTAGGTCTGGTCCTGGGCCGTTCCGGCCAGGTCGTGGCTGAGATAGTTCAGTCGCGAGGCGGCGTCGTAACCGTACCAGGTGTTGACGCTGTTACCGCGCCACAACACGGCGCGGCGGCCCAGGTCGTCATAGCCATAGGCGACAAGGACAAGCGATCCGTTCTCCCTCACCATGACCGGTGCCCCCGCCAGGTCGTACTCGTAGCTGGCGTAGAAGCCGTCGGGCCAGGTCACTCGCGTGCGGTTGCCGGCCAGGTCGTACTGGTAGCTCATCGCGCCCTGCGGCGCCGACGCGGCGGTGATGCGGCCCAGGGCGTCGTAGGTCAGGCCAAGGCTGTAGCCCGAAAAGGCGATCGAGGTGGCGCGGCCCAGGTTGTCGTAGGCGTAGCTGCGGCCAGGCCAGCCGCCGGGGCGGGTCTGGCTGGTCAGGTTGCCGTTGGCGTCATAAGCGTAGTCGATCTCCTGGCTGTCGCGCAGGCGGCGCTTGGTCATCCGGCCCGCGGCGTCGTAGGCGTACTGCTCCAAGTCGTCGCCGTTGGCGCTCATCTGTCCCACCGCGGCCTTGGGGAAATAGACGCGATAGAGACGGTCGAAGCCGTCGTATTGAAGTTGGGTTAGGTTGTTCTTGGCGTCGGCGACCCAATACAGGAGGCCGTTGGGCGTATACTCGTAGCGGCCCTCGCGCACCGGCGTGTTCGTGGCCCAGCCGGCATAGGTTTCGGTCAGACGGTCGGCGCTGTCATAGACGTTGTAGGTAATGCGGTCGGGACCGTCGGCGCCTTCGGCCCCGAGCGTGCAGGCCGAGGCGGGCAGGCTCGAGAAGTTCGGCCAGGTTCCGAAGGCCGAAGGGTTCATCCGCACCGTCGCGCAGGTCGTGCGCCCGATGTCGTCATAGCTGTACTGGTTGACCGATTGGATGACGCCGGCGGCGTTCAGCGCCTTGTGCGTGACGCGACCGGCGGCGTCGTACCTGGTCAGGTCCTGCTGGAAGACGACGATCGCGGACCAGTCGGCGTCCGACTGGCTGGCGACGACGCCCTGCTCGACGATCGTCGGGCGGCCGGCGGCGTCGTAAGAGTAGCGGACAGCGCGGTGCTTCAGCGCGCCGCCGCCGTCCGGGTCGGGACCGACCGCGCCGACGATCCGGCGCGCCGCGTCATAGCGGTAGCGCACCGTATCGGCCGAGCCGGCCAAGGGACCGTCGATCGTCAGCAGGTTGCCGAAGTCGTCATAGGTCATGCTCGACGAGGCCCACAGCGCGCCGTCGCCGGAGCCCGAACCGACCGTCATCGGCAGCAGGTTGTTGGGCGTGCTCGGAGAGCCGTAGTCGACGGTCTGCTTGACCTCGTTGCTGGCCGCGCAGCTCGAACCCGTCACGCAAGACGCCGTCGAGACCAGCTTGTAGACCGGCGTCATGCCGGCCCACGCCGTCTGCTGGGCGTAGGTGTAACGGGTCTGCGGGCGGGCGCCGTCGGCGCCTGCCGGCAGGGTCACGGTCAGCACGCCGCCGTGCGTGCCGTCGTAGGTATAGTCGGTGACCTTGCCCACGGCGTCGGTCGTCGAGGTCGGCTTGTTGCAGGTCACGACGTTCGAGCACGACGCCGGATATACGGCCGAGGTGATCACGTCAGCCAGGCCCGAACCAGCCTTGGCCACCTGGCGAACCTGGGTGACGTTGCCGCGTGCGTCATAAGTGAACTGCGCGTAGTCGCCTTCCGGATTGGTCGACTTGGTCAGCCGGCCGGCGGTGTCGTACTCATAGCTCGTCGTGCGGTTCAGGCTGTCGTTGACCGAGGTCAGGCGGCCGATCGACAGGTTCGAGGTGTAGGTGTCCTGGTGCGACAGAGGGCCGGTCACCGTCGTCGTGCGCGTGGTCCCCGCGTCGGAATAGACGTAGTTCCAGGTGCCCGTCGTATCGGTCAGGCTGGTTACGCGCCCGGTGTTATCCAGGGTGAAGTTGACCGCCGCTTGGCCTGGGGGCTGGATGGTCCGCGTGCCGCTGATGGCGAAGGAGGACTGGCTGTAGACGGTCTGGGCGCCGGTGTGGTCGGTGGCGGTGAAGGTCGCGCCGCTCTGGGCGTAGGTGATCGACGGCCAGTCCTGGCGGTTCTGGGTGCAGGAGCCTTCGAAGGCCTCGCATTGGTCGATCCGGCTGTTGCGGGCGCTGACCTTGCGGATGGTCTTCCAGGCGGACGTGTAGTCGTACCCGACCCGGTCGGATTGGTATTCGTAGAATATCTGGTAGCCGTGGTTGCTGTCCACCGTGCGCAGGCGCGAGACAGTTTCGCTTTCATAGCAGAAACCGCTGATATCCCAGTGATAGCAAGCCTCGTCGACGATCTGGTAGTTGTAGATCATCGTCTCGCCGCCCGGCCGGGTCAGCGACAGCAGGACCGCCTCGTTGGCGATCGCCGCTTGGCTGAGCGGGCGGGTCCAGTTGCGTTCGAAGATCGCCTTGGTCCCGTCCGGGGTCGTGAAGATGTACTGGCCGTTCAGCAGCGTCAGAGTCGCGCCGGTCGTCGAGGTCGGGGTGAAGATGTTGCCCGACTTCACGAACCGCACGGTCATGTTGCCGAGGCTGACCATGTAGTTCGAGCCTGAATAGTTCAGGGTGCCCGACAGGTTGTCGCGCCAGTAGCCCACATAGTTGGCGTTGAAGTTGGTGCGGCTGTAGGCGATGCCGCCCTTGCCGGGCTGGCCGATCACCAGGTCGGTCGAGGTGGTGATGATCTTGCCGGTGATCACGTCGACGCCGCGAGCGTCGGTCTCGTAGTGTTCCGGGGGGATCGGCAGGGCCTGGGCGAAGGCCATGCCCGAAAGGCAGCTGGACGCACACAGCATCGCGCTCAGGCGCGCGAGCCGCTTCAAACCAAGACGCATGTAAGCCCCACAGCACGAAAACGGCGCATCGCACGCGCCCCTCGCGCCGAAGTTGCGGACCTACGGCCCAGCTACACAACCAGGACGACATAATTATCTGTGGATAACCCGGAAAGAGAGCAACCTCTGGGCGAATTTCCGAAGGCGCGACTTTAGACTTGCGGTTGCAGGCCCGGGTTGGAGACGTGGTCGCCTCCCCGTTTCTTGTCGTTGGAATGGAGTATGTCACACATGAAGTCGGTGCTGCTCGCCACCATGGCGTCTCTCAGCCTCCTGGCTGTCGGCGGATCCGCCTTGGCCGAGACCGTGCAATACAAGTACGATCCGCAGGGCCGCCTGGTCGAGGCGCGCTACTCCACGGGCCGGGTCGTGATCTACAAGTACGACGCCGCCGGCAACCGCACCGAAGTGACCGTCACGCCCGGCAGCTGACGCCGCCCCTGGCCGCTCGCAGCCCGTGCATCATGGCTGCGAGCGCCGGCTAGGCACTTTGACGGCGGATCCAGGGATCGCGTGAGCGCGGTTCCCGAAGGCGGCCTACGCCCCGATTTCGGGCCGCAGCGCGCTCATTGAGCCGCGCGTGCGACGCTGGTCATATTGCCGCACCTTTGCCGATCAGGCCCCGAACTCGCCGCCATGACGTCGGGGCGAGCCAGGCCAGCGCCTCTCCGATGCGGAAAGTACGCGGAGCGCGTGCTCCCGCGCCCTGGTCACGCCAGGCGGTCGTCGACGGCGGGAAGCGGCGGCCATGATCCCGACCAGTCTACGGCGCGGGAACGGCGGAGCCGCCCTGTCCCATCCCGCCTTGCAGTCCTGGTTGCATGAGGCTGTCCGACGTCCCGGCGGGACAGGCCTGCCTTCCCGCCTGCGCCGATGAAATGCCGAACGCCGTTACGCATTTTGCGCGAACTCAACCTTAATCCGATCGGAAGGGCCGGCCGACATCATGACGGTCATCAGATCGGCCGGCGGCTTCGTGGAGAGCGCCCAACCGGCCCATCCGACTTCCACGGCCGCGACAGTCCCGCCGCCGCCGTGAGAAGGCCCCGCGCATCAAGCCCCTTTGCGCGGGTCTGACAGGAGCGCCGCCCATCCCCCCCTCCGGGCGGCGCTCCTGCGCTTTCTCTCAGGCGGCCTGCTTTAAAGCGCCTTCAGGCCGGCGCGATAGCGCTTCCAGTTCTCGACATAGTGCAGGGCCGAGGCCTGCAGGATCATCGCCTGGTGCTCGCTGACCTCGCGGATGATCTTGCCCGGCGCGCCGACCACCATCGAATTGTCGGGAATCTCCTTGCCCTCGGTGATCAGGGCGCCGGCGCCGATCAGGCAGTTCTTCCCGATCCTGGCGCCATTGAGGATGATCGAGCCGATGCCGATCAGCGAGCCGTCGCCGATCGTGCAGCCGTGCAGCATCACCATGTGGCCGACAGTGACGTTGGCGCCGATGGTCAGCGGGACGCCAGCGTCGGTATGCAGCACCGAACCGTCCTGGATGTTGCTGTTCTCGCCGATCGTGATCGGGTCGTTGTCGCCGCGCAGCACCGCGCCCCACCAGATGCTGGCGTTCTGCTTGAGCACGACGTTCCCCATCACGCTGGCGGTCGGGGCTATCCAGTATTCGCCCTCCGGAGGAAGCTGGGGGGCGGTATCGCCCAACGAATAGACAGTCATCCGTACACCCCGTGTTCTTTTGGCACGTAAAAACTTAATCGCTCAGAAACCATAATCACCCCATTGTAAATCCGGTGATTCGGCATGGAACATCCTCTCATCGGGAGACTTCCTTCCGTATCCGCCGCGGACCATACCGACCGCGGCCTCCTGACGACGGAGAACAGGGTCTTGCGTTCGGCGTTCCGGCGTACAGCACCGCCTTCCTGGGGCTCCACCGAGCCGCCCGGCCGCGCCTGCGGCTCCGTCTTCTGCTCCGCCCATCGATCCAAGGACGACGCCTTACGGCCTCGTCCTTTTTTCATGCCTGAATGGAGGCTTTGATGACCAAGCGAGCCCTGAAGCGGATGGTGCGCGAAGGCGCCGACGGCCGCTACGACGACGACGCCAAGGTGCGTCGCCTGCCGGTGGAGCATCGCGGCGGCTGGTCGCCCCTCGGCGACGCCGACAACGCGCCCAGGGATCAGAGCTACATCAAGACGATAAAACCGAAATCGCCCGGCCAGGCCCAGCTGATGGAGGCCATGGACAGCAAGAACCTGGTCCTGGCCCTTGGCCCGGCCGGCACCGGCAAGACCTATCTGGCCATCGCCAAGGCCGTCGAGGCCCTGGAGGCGGGCCGGGTCAACCGCATCGTTCTCTCCCGCCCCGCCGTCGAGGCCGGGGAGTCGATCGGCTACCTGCCGGGCGACATGGAAGACAAGCTGGCCCCCTATCTGCGGCCGCTCTACGACGCCCTGACCGACCGCCTCTCGGTCAAGCGCATGCGGGCCCTGATGGCCGAGGGCGCGATCGAGATCGCTCCGGTCGGCTTCATGCGCGGCCGCACGCTGAACAACGCCTTCGTGGTGATCGACGAGGCCCAGAACTGCACCTACATGCAGCTGAAGATGCTGCTGACGCGCCTGGGCTGGCACTCGACCATGGTGGTCACGGGCGACCCGAACCAGTCGGACCTGCTGCCGGGCATCTCGGGCCTGGGCGACGTGGCCGACCGCTTCGAAGCGATGTCCAACATCGCCGTCATGCGCCTGGAAGACCGCGACATCGTCCGCCATCCCCTGGTGGCCGAGATGCTGGGCGTTTTGTGACCCTCAATCTGTGATTTTGTAACAGTTCAAACCTCGAAAGGCTTGAGTATGAGGCGGCCGGACGGCAAGGTCCGGCCGCCTTAACTGTTTCCGGGACCCCTATGTCCGATATCACCGCCGCCCCGCGCTCGGAGTTCACGCTCCGCGGCGTGATACTGGGCATTCTCATCACCGTCGTCTTCACGGCCGCCCAGGTCTATCTGGGGCTGAAGGTCGGCCTGACCTTCGCCACCTCGATCCCGGCCGCCGTGATCTCGATGGCCCTGCTGCGCTTCTTCCGGACCTCGACGATCCAGGAGAACAACATCGTCCAGACGATCGCCTCGGCCGCGGGCACGCTGTCGTCGGTGATCTTCGTGCTGCCGGGCCTGCTGATGATCGGCTGGTGGTCGAACATCCCGTTCCTGGCCACCTTCGGCATCTGCGCCGTCGGCGGCATCCTGGGCGTGATGTACACGATCCCCCTGCGCCGGGCGCTGGTGACCAATTCGCCCCTGCCCTATCCGGAAGGCGTCGCCGCCGCCGAGGTGCTGAAGGTCGGCTCGGGTTCGCGTGAAGGCGCGGCCGAGGGCAAGGCGGGCCTGTGGGCCGTGATCGCCGGCACGCTCGCCTCGGCCGCCTTCGCGGCCCTGGGCGCGGCCAAGATCTTCGCCGCCGAAGTCGCCGCCTTCGTCAAGGTCGGCAAGGGCGCGACCGGCATCGGCGCCTCCAGCTCGCTGGCCCTGATGGGCGCGGGCCACCTGATGGGCATCACCGTCGGCATCGCCATGTTCACCGGCCTGTTCATCGCCTGGGCGGTGCTGGTGCCCATCCTCACCGGCGTGTTCCCCGCCGAGGCCGGCATGAGCGTCGCCGACCACGCCCTGAGCGTCTGGGCCACCAAGGTGCGCTTCCTGGGCGCGGGCGTCATCGGCGCGGCCGCCATCTGGACTCTCGGCAAGCTGGTGGTTCCCATCTGGCGCGGCCTGGTGTCGGCCTTCGAGGCCGGCAAGGCCCGCCGCGCCGGCTCGGGCGACATTCCCCGCGTCGAGCAGGACATCCCGATCTTCGTCGTCGGCCTGGTGTCGGTGGCCCTGCTGGCCCCGGCCGGCTGGCTGCTGGCGGCCTTCGCCCTGGGCGGTCCGGCCGGCGCCCTCGCCCTGCCGCTGACCATCGCCGCCGTCGCCTACCTGGTGTTCGCCGGCCTGCTGGCCGCGGCCGTCTGCGGCTACATGGCCGGCCTGATCGGCTCGTCCAACAGCCCGGTCTCGGGCATCGCCATCCTGACCGTGCTGGGCGCCTCGCTGCTGGTCGGCGCCATCGGCCGCGGCCTGATCGGCCCCGACGCCGCCAAGGCCCTGGTCGCCTTCGCCCTCTACGTCACCGCCACCGTCCTGGCCGTGGCCGTCGTGGCCAACGACAACCTGCAGGACCTGAAGACCGGCCAGCTGGTCGACGCCACCCCGTGGAAGCAGCAGTCGGCCCTGGTGATCGGCGTGCTGTCGGGCGCGACCGTCATCCCGTTCGTGCTGGACCTGCTGGCCAAGTCGAACGGCTTCGTCGGCGCGCCGAACCTGCACGTCGTGCCCGGCGCCGAGCCGCTGGCCGCGCCCCAGGCGACGCTGATCTCGACCCTGGCCAAGGGCGTCATCGGCCATAACCTGCAGTGGGACCTGCTGGGCGTCGGCGCCCTGATCGGCCTTGGTCTCGTCGTGGTCGACATCGTCCTGCGACGCGCCAGCAAGGACCGCTTCAGCCTGCCGCCGCTGGGCGTGGGCCTGGCCATCTACCTGCCCAGCGCCGTGACCGCCCCGGTGGTCGTCGGCGCCGTCGCCGGCTGGATCTTCGAGCGCGTGGTCTCCAAGGACCGCAAGGCCGAGGTCGCCAAGCGCCTGGGCGTGCTGATCGCCTCGGGCTTCATCGTCGGTGAGAGCCTGTTCAACGTGGCCCTGGCCCTGCTGATCGTCTCGACCAACAAGGGCGCCCCGCTGGCCATCGCCCACCCGCCCCCCGAGCACCTGGGCATGATCATCGCCCTGGTCGTCGCGGCGATCCTCGTGGCGGCGCTGTACGGCTGGTGCCGCGTCCAGGCTCGCAAGATCGAAGACGCCTGATCGGCCCTTCCCTCTCGAAACCGAAAGGCCCGGAAGCTTTCGCTTCCGGGCCTTTTCCTATTCGGGGGCCAGCACCGTGAACCAGAGGTCGGCCCGGCGCGCGAAACCCAGGGCCTGGTAGAGCGCGTTGGCCCCGGCGTTGTCGGCGTAGCTGTGCAGGAACGGCGTCTCGCCGCGCGCCAGGATTCTCCCCGCCACATGCGCCATCAGGCCCGCGGCATAGCCCTTCCCCCGATGACCGGGATGGGTGCAGACGCCGCTGACCTCGGTGAAGCCGTCGGGACGCATCCGCTCGCCGGCCATGGCCGCCAGCTCGCCGCCGACCTGCACCCCGACGAACTCGCCCAGTTCGTGGGTGCGGGCGAAGAACGGCCCCGGCTTGGTCAGGGTGGCCAGAGCCAGCATCTCGGCCGCGTCGGCGTCGCCCAGCGCGACGATCTCGAAATCGAGCGGCTTCAGGGGCGTGACCGCCCGCGCCGCCATCTGCCAGCACAGGGCGCTGGACAGCATGACCGTCCCCGGAACCAGAGGCGGTTGCCCAAGCTCCACCAGGCCGCTGCCGCCATGCTCGCGCACCAGTTCGCCCAGCGACGCCAGGCTCTCCGGCGTCTCGTCGGCGACGGCGGCGAACAGGCCAAAGTCCGGATCCATGCGCAGGGCGCCGCCCCGCACGATCGCCAGATGCGCCTGCCGGCCGGTCAGGCAGGACCAGACGGGGCGGTCGAGGGGATGGCTCACGGGCAGTAGGCCGTGATCAGGGCCTTGACCGCGCCCACCACCGCCAGGGCCGGCTTGTCGTCGTCGTCGAACATCTGGCTGGAGGTGAACACGCCCTCGATCAGCAGCATCATCGCATCGCCCAGGGCCTTGGGATCGGAAGCGCCCATCGCCTGCGCCTTGGCCCGCAGGCGTTCGCGCAGATCCTGCTTGTGGGTTTGCGATACCGCCCGGCCGGCGTGGCTGCGATCCGGATACTCGACGACGGCGTTGCTGAGCGCGCAGCCGCGATAGTCGGCCCCGCCCGAGCGCGCGGCCAAGCCCTCGAAATAGGCGACCATCTGGGCCTTGGGATCATCCGGAAAGGCGTCCTCGGCCGACTTGAAGCGATCCCAGAAGCCCTCCTCGACCTCGCGAAGCACGGCGGCGACCAGGTCGTCCTTGGACTTGAAGCTGCGATAGAGGCTGGGCTTGGTCACGCCCGCCTTGCTGACGATCTCGTCGACGCCCACGGCGCGGATGCCCTCGCGATAGAACAGGTCGCGGGCCGTCTCGAAGATCTTCTCGGCCGCGCGCGGACCCGGGCCGTAGGGCTGCAGGTGAAGGGGGGCGTCGGCGTCGTTCTTCGTCATCGGAAATAAGGCCTCTTGACGATGTTACTAACCGGTACGTACAACGCCATCAAGGTACGTACCGATCGGTTACATTCTCTGCGAGGAAGCCAGCATGGCGAGCATCCGACGCCCCTTCGGCCGCAACTACGCCTTCGTGGTGGCCGGCGTGACCTTCCTGGCCCTGCTGGCCGCCGCCGGCCTGCGCGCCGCGCCGGGCGTGCTGATCCTGCCGCTGGAAAAGAGCTTCGGCTGGGACCGCGGATCGATCTCGCTGGCCGCGGCCATCGGCATCTTCCTCTACGGCCTCACCGGCCCGTTCGCGGCGGCGCTGATGCAGTCGTTCGGCGT
Source organism: Caulobacter endophyticus (assembly GCF_003116815.1). GTDB lineage: Bacteria > Pseudomonadota > Alphaproteobacteria > Caulobacterales > Caulobacteraceae > Caulobacter > Caulobacter endophyticus. Next base: position 57,867 of record NZ_QDKQ01000063.1, on the reverse strand, counting down.
GCGCAGGACGGTGAGCCTGGCCCTGGTGCTGATGGCCGTCTCCACCGGCCTGTCGGCGTTCATGACGGAAAGCTGGCACTACATCGCCACCTGGGGCGTGCTGGCCGGCTTCGGCAGCGGGGCGGTGGCCATGGTGCTGGGCGCGACCATCGTCAATCGCTGGTTCGTCGAGCGGCGCGGCCTGATGCTGGGCCTGCTGACCGCCGCCACCGCGACGGGGTCGCTGATCTTCCTGCCGGCCATGGCCTTCATCGCCGAACACGGCGGCTGGCGCCCCGTGGTGCTGACCGTGGCCGCCGTCGCCGCGATCATGGCCCCGATCGCCTGGCTGCTGATCCCCGAGCGCCCCGCCGACATAGGCCACAAGCCATTCGGCGCGGGCGACGACTGGCAGGAGCCGCAGCGGGCGTCCGCCTCCAACGCGCTGGCCGGCGCCTTCGGAGCCCTGGCGCGGGCGAGCAGGACCCGCACCTTCTGGCTGCTGTTCCTGGGCTTCTTCATCTGCGGCCTGACCACCAACGGCCTGATCGGCGTGCACATGATCGCCTTCTGCGGCGATCGGGGCATGCCCGAAGTCCGCGCCGCCGGCCTGCTGGCCCTGATGGGTCTGTTCGACCTCTTCGGCACGACGGCCTCGGGCTGGCTGACCGACCGCTACGACCCGCGCAAGCTGCTCTTCGTCTACTACGCCCTGCGCGGGCTATCGCTGATCTACCTGCCCTATTCGGACTTCTCGATCGTCAGCCTGTCGGTGTTCGCGGTGTTCTACGGCCTGGACTGGATCGCCACCGTGCCCCCGACCGCGCGACTGGCCACGGAGGCGTTCGGCGACCGCGACGGCCCGATCGTGTTCGGCTGGATCGCCGCCGGCCACCAGTTGGGCGCAGCCACCGCCGCGGTGGGCGCGGGCCTGATCCGCGCCGCCCAGGGCCAGTACGTCCAGGCCTTCGTGCTGGCGGGCGTCGCCGGCCTGATCGCGGCGGGCGCCTCGCTGCTGATCCGGCGTGGGGCGAAGGCGGTCGCGGCCTAAGCGTTCCAGGGGTCAAGGACGGGTCCGCCCCAGGCCTCGAAATCCCGGACGTTGCGGGTGACCAGGGTCAAACGATGCACCTCGGCCGTCGCCGCGAGCAAGGCGTCGATGGACGGCATGGTGCGCCTGGCGTTCTCGGCCGCGCGACGAATGCGGGCCTGGGCCTTGGCGACCTCGGCATCGACGGGCAGCACGCGCTGGCCAAAGTCGGCGATCACCTCTTCGAGCCACGCCCGCAGCCTGTCGGCTTTCTGGCCCGGCGCCAGCCGCTCGACGCCATAACCGGCCTCGGCCACGCTCATGGCGCTGATGAACAGCGCCGACACGGGCTGATCCGCCAGCCATCAGGGAGGCCCGGATGAGGCTTCAGCTTCGTGGTGTCGGAGAAGACGTTGGTGTCGAGCAGGAACATCAGAACTCGACGACCCGACCAGGATCCTGGTCACGAGCGAAAAGCTCGGCGTGTTCCTCGTCGCTGAGGACACGATATTTGGGATCGAGCCAGGACGGCGGCTTCTGCGGCGCCGCGCCCCGCAGCCGCTCGTACTCCTCGGCCGACAGGACGACGGCGGCGTCCTGACCGTCTCGCGTCAGGTGCTGCGGCCCCTGCGTGCGGGCGCGCTCGACCACTTCGCCGAACTTGGCCTCGGCTTCGGCCAGGCTCCAGGTCCCGTCAGGCATGCCGCCCTCGCCATAGAAAACGACCACCCAGGCAGGATAGCCAGGGTGGTCGCTTTTTCCAATCGCTGGGAGCGAAAGGCTTAGTCGAGATCTTCGGCCAGGATGGCCATCTCGAACATGTAGGAGCCGTCCTCGTCTTCGTCCTGGAAGACGACGCCGATGAATTCGCCCTTCACCTCGACCTCGGCCGAGTCCTTCTGCTTCGGACGGGCCTTCACGGCGATGTGCGGGTTGCCGAAGGTGCGCTTCAGGTGGGCTTCGAGCTTGGCGATGGCGGCGGCGTCCACGGGGGGCTCCTGATCTTGTTGTTGGTCTTTCGCCCCCGTGGGGCGGAATGGCGGGAAACTAGAGGTCCGCAGCGCAAAGTGTAAGGCCTTTTGCGCGGGCGCCCGCTCAGGACTGTTGAGAAAACGACGGGGGCGGGCAGGCCCGCCCCTGCTCCACCAGCCAGTCGCGGAACCGCCGCGCCCCGCGCGAGGCGCCTGCCTTAGGAGTTAGGGCGCACAGCAGGGTGGGTTCATGAACCATGCCCAGCGGCGCGACCAGCCGGCCGGCAGCCAGGTCGCGCTCGACGAAGGCGTGAGGAACCATGGCCACGCCCAGGCCAGCCGCGGCGGCCTCGATCATATAGAAATAGTGGTCGAACTCGCGCACCACCCCGGCCGGCGGCAGGGTTACCCCCGCTCGGCCGGCCCACTGGTCCCAGCCGTGCAGGAAGGTTTTGGTGTGTAGGCGCGGCAAGGCCAGCAGCCCGTAGATGCTCGACGCCCGCGCCGCCAGATACGGGGCCACGACCGGACCCACGTGGGTGTCGAGGAAGGCCGTCGCCTCGCCATCGGGCGAGGGCGGACCGGCCGGGTCGCGCATGCGGATCGCCAGGTCGATCCCGTCGGCGCGGAAGTCGAACGGCCCGTTGGACTCGGCCACCCGGATCGGCGTGTCAGGGAAGCGCTCGAGAAAGTCGGGCAGGCGCGGGATCAGCCATTTCATGGCGAAGGTCGGCAGGCACGAGACGACGGTCGGCCCTGGCTCGTTCTCCGGCGGACGCGGCACGGCCTCTTCCAGGATGTCGAAGGCCCGCGTCAGCCCCTGGGCCAGCTTCAGCCCCGCCTCGGTCATGGTCAGACGATTGCGCGGCCCCCCGGTCAGGGCGACGCCGAGATGATCCTCAAGCTGGCGAACCTGACGGCTGACCGCCCCGTGGGTGACGCAAAGCTCGTCGGCGGCCAGGGTCATGCGGCCGCGCCGGCCAAAGGCCTCGAAGGCGCGCAGGGCGTTCAGCGGCGGCAGCGGACGTCGGACCATGTGATGAAACCTCACAGACCCCGACCGATAAGTCGTTAGCCGCGACCGGGCAACCGCCCGATAAGCGATGCATGGACAGACAGCGGAAAATCACGCCGGCCCAGTGGGCGGCGGTCGCGGCGCTGTGGGCGCTGGCGGTCTACGGGATGACGGTGAGGCCCGAGCCGCAAGAGACGCGATTGACCGGCCGTGCGTCCTTCGAGGCCCGCTGCGCGGGCGCCTCAGGATGAGGAAGTCATTGCAACGGCATCCTCAACCTGAGGGGCTAGCCGCAGGCGAGCCTCGAAGGAGGTCGCGCCGCTCAGATCACGTAGTCGTACACTACGTCGGCCAGGGTGTGGTCCATGGTGCGGGCCGGCTCTTCGCAGGTGGGGCAGTTGACGATGCGGGCCGGCACGCCTGCGGCCGTGCAGTGCGGGGGGATGGGCTTTAGAACCACCGAACCCGAGGCGACCTTGGCGTAGTCGCCGATCTGGATGTTGCCCAGCACCTTGGCGCCCGCGCCCAGCAGCACGCCCTTGCCGATCTTGGGGTGACGATCGCCGCGCTCGGCGCCGGTGCCGCCGAGGGTCACGCCGTGCAGCATCGAGACGTCGTCGCCGACCACCGCCGTCTCGCCGATGACGATGCCAGTGCCGTGGTCGATGAACACGCCGGCGCCCACGCGAGAGGCCGGGTGGATGTCCACCTGGAAGACCTCGCTGGCGCGGCTCTGCAGGTAGAAGGCCAGGGTCTCGCGGTTGTTCTCCCACAGCCAGTGCGACACGCGGTGGGTCTGCAGGGCGAGGAAGCCCTTGAAGAACAGGAACGGCTGGACATAGCCCTTGGTGGCCGGGTCGCGCTCGAACACAGCGCGCAGGTCGGCCTCGGCGGCGGCCACCAGGGCCGGATCGCTTTCGAAGGCCTCGGCGGCGAACTCGCGGGCGGTCATGGCCCGCATCTCCTGGTCGCCCAGCTTGCGGGCCAGCTGGAAGGTCAGGGCGTCGGCCAGGTTGTCGTGGCTTAGGATCACGGCGTTGAGCAGCGAAGCCAGGGCCGGTTCGGCCTTGGCGGCATGTTCGGCCTGGTTGCGCAGGGCGGCCCACACGGGCGGCGCGGCGCGCTCGGTCACGACTTCAAGGTGCTTGGCCACGGGGCTCTCCCTTCCCAGCGGAGACTAGAGCATACTTATTCAAAACGCTCCAGCCGGACAGACGGCCGCCCCGATCAGCGAGCCAGGACGAGCGCGGCCAGATCGGCCGGCAGCTCGCCCACGACCGCCATATGGTGCACCCGGAGCAATAACGCCACCGTCAACGAGTCGGGCATCCGCCCAGTGACCGCCGCTTCCAGCGCTTGAGCGAACGGCACGCGGGCCACGGCCAGGTCCTCGGTGTCGTCCGGCTCGGCCCTGGTCGGCGACAGGTCCATGGCCAGGAAGCCGTGGGCGAACTCGTCGCTGATCGAGTTGGAAAGCTCCATCGTCAGGATCGGACGCCAGTCGGCGGCGACCAGTCCGACCTCCTCGGCCAGTTCGCGCCTGGCCCCGTCCAGCGGATCCTCGTCCATCGGCGCGCCGCCCTCGGGGATTTCCCAGCTGTAGTTGCCGCGCGGAAAGCGGGCCTGGCCCACCAGGGTCACCGTGCCGTCGGCGTGCAGCGGCACGACCCCGATCGCCTGGTTCTTGAAGCTGACCTTGCCGTACAGCGCCGGGCTGCCCGTGGGGGCGATCGCCTGGTACTCCGTCACATTGATCCAGGGATTGTCGTAGACGACCCTGGCGCTGGTGACGCCCCACGGCTCGCCGTGCGGTTTCAGCCAGCCGTTTTTATCGGACATGCGAACGACTCGCGACTTGTGCCGGCCGGGGCTCGGCCATAGGTGACGTGCCTGTAGCGCGCTTTCAGGAGATCGTCTTGGCCGGTTCCATTCCCCCCGCCCCCGAATTCGGCGAAGCGATCGCGATCGAGCCCGCGCCCGAGGTCCTCGCCTTCCTGGCGCGACGCCGCTCGGCCTCGGCGATGTCCATCGTCGCGCCCGGCCCCAGCGAGGAGGAGCTGGCGGACCTGCTGCGCCTGGCCGCCCGCGTGCCCGACCACGGCAAGCTCTTTCCCTGGCGGTTCGTGATCCTGCGCGGCGAGGCCAAGGCCGCGTTCGCAGCGAAGATCGCGCCGCTGGCCGCCGACCAGGCCAACCCCACCAAGGCCACGGCGGCCATGCGCAAGCTGACGACCCCGCCCCTGGCCATCGCGGTGATCTCGCGGCCCGTGCCGCACGAGGTGCCCGAGTGGGAGCAGGTGATGAGCGCCGGCGCGGTCTGCACCCAGCTGCTGCTGGCGGCATCGGCCATGGGCTACGGCGCCAACTGGATCACCGACTGGTACAGCTTCGACCAGCGGGCGCTGGATATCCTGGGCGTCGGCGAAACCGAGAAGGTCGCTGGCTTCCTCTACATCGGCACGTCGGCGGAACAGCCTCTGGAGCGCGTGCGGCCGGATGTGGCGGCGATCACGAGTGAGTGGCGGCACGACTAGAAGGAAGCACTCATATTTCGACTTGGCGGTTACTGTTGGCGACGCCATACTCGGAGCATGAAAGTCACGTCATCCGAGACTTTGAAAGCTCTCCGCCAAGCTCGCGACCGCTATGGATCGTGGAGCGAGGTGCTAGCTAACGCAACGCCCGACAAGGATGGAGTGTTGCGTGTACCGCCTGCAACTGAGACTGCGGCGCCAATCCAATCGTCGCGGCCGCGTCGGATCGGGTGATCTTCAGCTTCACCCTCGTTCTAGCGCTTTTCCTGCTGGCGCCCGGTTTCGCCTTTGTCGCTGGCGTCTACTCAGGCGGCTTTCGAACACGGCTGGAAGCGTCGCCACCACCACCGAACTCCGTCATCACCCTAGCCCTCGTCACTAGCGGTGCTCTGGCAGCGCATTTCGTGTTGTCAGCAATGTACGGCCTCGGCTTCGGAGGCAATTATCCCAACCCATACGCCGTCGCGCTTCATCTACCACAGGCGTCAGAAGCCGAGCGCGGCGCTGACCTGCTGTGGGTGCTGAGCAACCTCAGCGCCATCACGATAGCCACCTTCTTTGCGACGCGCCTATTTATCGGGTGGCAATTGCGCTCACACGGTCTCGTTCGCAACGCCCTCTACGGTTGGCTGGCCGAGGCTACTGCTGCTGAAGGCGCCATCGCCTATGTCGTCACCAGTCTGGAACTTAACGGCGCGGCGATCGGCTATGAGGGGGTCCTAGAATACATGACCTTGGATTCCTCCAAACGCATCGTCTCGTTGGTACTTATAGATTGTGAACTTTTCACCCTCGTCGCCAAGGGCGGAATGGTCCATCGCGTGCGCAACCCCCGCCAAACACCTCTGGAGAACATCGTGCTGGCGGGGGACGCTATACGTAACGTCGCTTTCACCCCGATCGGGGTAAAGGCCTCTTAGCCCCGGCCGCGATATGGCGCCACGCCTTGATCCGGCACCCACAGGCCTTCCGGCGCCGGACCGGTCTGCCAGAAGACGTCGATCGGGATGCCGCCGCGCGGGTACCAGTAGCCGCCGATGCGCAGCCAGCGGGGCTTGGCGACCTCGACGATCTTGCGGGCCACCTTGACGGTGCAGTCCTCGTGGAACGAGCCATGGTTGCGGAAGCTGGTCAGGTAGAGCTTCAGCGACTTGCTCTCGATCAGCCAGTCGCCCGGCGCGTAGTCGATCACGAGGTGAGCGAAGTCGGGCTGGCCCGTCACCGGGCACAGCGAGGTGAATTCGGGCGCCACGAAGCGCGCCAGGTACAGCACGTCGTTCTGCGGGTTCGGCACGGCCTCGAGGACGGCGGCTTCCGGGCTTTCGGGAGCGGCGACGGTCTGGCCCAGCTGGGTCACGGAAAGTTCGGTCATGGCGGCGATTTAGGCCTCCGCCCTTCGCGAGACAAGCGCCGGCGCCCTCGCTACGGTGTCGCAAACACGCGTTTGGGAGAGACGCCATGACGGACTTCGACGGCTTCACGGTGGTGGTCACGGGGGCTTCGACGGGCCTTGGCCGGGCGATTGCGGTCGAGACCGCCCGCCGGGGCGCGGGGCTCGTGGTGGTCAACTTCGCCCGCAGCGGCGAGGAGGCCGAGGAGACCGCCCGCCAGGTCGAGGCCCTCGGCGCCAAGGCCTTGCTGGCCAAGGGCGATGTCGCCGACGACGCCGACTGCCGCCGGATCGTCGAGGCCGCCGCCCCCTCGGGCCGTATCGACGCCCTGTTCAACAACGCCGGCATGACCAAGTTCGCCCCGCAGCACGGCGACCTCGACGCGGTGAACGCCGAAGACTTTCTCAAGCTCTATTCGGTCAATGTGGTCGGCGCCTTCCAAATGGTCCGCGCCGCCCGCAGCCTGCTGGAGGCCGCGCCGCGTCCGGGCGCCGTGGTCAACACCAGCTCGATCGCCGGCGTCATGGGCAACGGCTCGTCGGTTCCCTACGCCGCCTCCAAGGGGGCGATGACCACCATGACCCTGTCGCTGGCCCGGGCGCTTGCGCCGAAGATCCGCGTCAACGCCATCTGCCCCGGCTTCATCGACACCCCCTGGTTCGGCAAGGCCATGGACGAGGACCGGGTGGCGCGCCTGCGGGCCGGGGCGGCGGCGGCCACGCCGCTGCAGGTCGCCTCCACCGCCGAGGACGTGGCCGGCGCCGCCGTGTTCCTGGCCTCGCCCGCCGCCCGCCATGTCACCGGCGAGACCCTGCTGGTCGATGCCGGCCTGCACCTAGGCGCCGCGCCCCTGTCGATGCGCTGAAGCCGCAGGCAAACGCGGATCGACAACTTGACGATAACTGTGGCCGATGCGCCGATGCTGCAGCAAATGCGCCACAGTTGCCCAAGTTTTGGGCGATCCGTGTTCTTAATGCTGGCGCTGTGCCCCCGCTGATTGCAACTGAAGCATGGCCCGCGGTTAATCCCGGCTTGTGAAGGAACGCGCTTGCAGGCGCCGCACAAGTTGGGACCACAATCCCAGCGGGCTAACAAAAAAGGGGATAACACGGATGAAGTTCTTCAAGCTCGCGCTGGCCGCCGCCACCGCCTCGGTCGCCCTCGGCGGCGCCGCCATGGCTCAGGAAGTCAGCCTCTCGTACAACGTCGGCATCGCCAGCGACTATGTGTTCCGCGGCGTCAGCCAGACCAACGAAGACCCGCAAGTGTTCGGCGGCGTCGATCTCGGCTACGGCATCGGTTATGCCGGCGTGTGGGCTTCGAACGTCGACTTCGGCGCCGACGACCCGTCCGTGGAAATCGACTTCTACGCCGGCGTGAAGCCGACCGTCGGCACGACCTCGTTCGACTTCGCCGTGCTCTACTACGGCTACTCGAAGGACAAGGGCCTGACCCCCGGCAAGTACAGCTATACCGAGCTGAAGGCCGCCGTGGTGCAGCCGATCGGCAAGGCCACCGTCGGCGGCGCCCTTTACTACTCGCCCAAGTACACCGGCGACGTCGGCAGCTCGCTTTATTACGAAGTCAACGCCTCCTACCCGTTGAACGACAAGCTCAGCCTGAGCGGCGCCCTGGGCAAGCAGGACTACGAAGACACCGACGGCTACGCCACCTGGAACGTCGGCGCCACCTACGCCATCACCGGCAACCTCGGCCTGGACCTGCGTTACTGGGACACCGCCGAGCACGGCTGGGGCGACATCTACAAGTCGCGCGTGGCCGCCACCCTGAAGGCGACCTTCTAAGCCCCGCGGGCCGAAGGATCGGAAACGAGCCGCCCGGGTTCCGCCCGGGCGGCTTTTTCGTGCGCCGGTCCCTAGCGGGCTGCGGCCGCCCAGGCGTCCTCGATCTCGGACGCGTCCGGCGTCAGGGCGAAGGACAGCCCCAGGCTCTTCAGCGCGCCCTCGTGCAGGTCGGACTCGTAGGCCGCGCAGGCGTCGGCGGCGACGAACACGTGGTAGTCGAGGTGGAAGGCGTCACGCACCGTGCTGTCGACGCAGCATTCGGTGGTCAGGCCACAGACGATCAGAGTGTCGACGCCGCGCGAGCGCAGCCGCGCGTCAAGGTCGGTTCCGACGAAGGCGCTGTAGCGCGGCTTTTGGATCACCAGCTCGCCCGGCGCGGGCAAGGGGCCGTGGAAGTCGGCGCCGCGTGTTCCCTTGCGACAGATCACCCGCTCGATCTCTGGATCGCCGCCGCGCCTGCGCATGCGCTCCAGCAGGGTCGGAGGATCGCTCTGCGGCGTGGTCTCCAGTCCGACGAACACCACGGGCGCCCCAGCGGCCCGCGCGGCCTGCGCCAGGCGCTGCGCCTTCTCCAGGGCCGCCGCGACCGAAGACAGGTCGACGCCGAACCGGCCGATGACGCCATCGGGAGCGGCGAAGTCCACCTGCATGTCGACGATCACCAGCGCCGTCCGCGACGGGGCGATCCAGTCCGCCAGGCCGTCCTGCGCGGTGATCGGCCTGGCGTTCATGGATAGGCCTCGCGCAGGCCCGGCAGGATCTCGGCGCCGAACATGGAGAGGCCGGTCTCGTAGTCGGGAAAGATCAGCATCAGCCCGTCCAGCTCGCAGGTTTCGACCAGGTCCCGGATCTGCGCGCCGCAGGTCACCGGCGCGCCGATCACGGTGCGGGTCATGAACGCCCCCTGGCGCGCGGCGGTTTCGGCCAGGCGCTCGGGCGGCACGCCCCAGTTGGACAACATGGTGGTGACCGCGCCCATGTCCACCCCGTCGCGATAGCGATCGGCCAAGCCCTGCGCCTCGGCGTCGGTCGCCGCGTGCACGATGGTGCACATGGCGTAGGTGCGGATCGCCTTGCCCAACTCGGCCGCCCGCGCCTTGGCCCGGCGGCTGGCGTCGCGCAGGGCCGTCTCGTCCTCGCCGCCGATGAAGCAAGCGTCGGCCTCGGTCACCGCGAAGGAAAAGCCCCGCTCGGAGACGCCTGCGCAGATCAGCTCGGGGCGCGGCTGCGAAAGCGGCTTGGGCCTGGACTGGCAGTCGGTCAGGGTGAAGAAGCGGCCCTCATGGCTGACGCTGTCCTCGGTCCACAGCCGCTTGACCAGCTGCGTCCACTCCTCGGCCAGGGCATAGCGGGCGTCGTGGTCAAGGCCGTCGTCCCAGGCCCCCATCTGGGCGAACTCGTCGCGATAGGCGCCGGCGACGATGTTGAGGCCCGCGCGGCCGCCGCTGATGTGGTCCAGGGTGGAAATCATCTTGGCGGCCACGGCCGGGTTCTGCAGCAGCGGGTGCAGGGTGGCCCAGATCTTCACTCGGCTGGTGGCCTCGGCCAGGGCGGCCATCAGGGTCACCGACTCCAGGGCCGCGCCCCAGTGGTCGGTGTCGCCGCCAAACCCCCGGAACTTGGCCATAGACATCACGAAATCGAGGCCGATCTGGTCGGCGAGCACAGCGGCGGCGCGGTTCTGCGGATAGAGGCCGTCGAGCGTGGGCGTGGTGCTGGAAACGATCCAGCCGCCGTTGGCCACGGGCAGGAAGACGCCGAATTCCTTGCGCCCGCCGTCACGCCCCATCGTCGCCTCCACGCCTGCCCGTTCACCTTACGAGTCAGGCGCGACCATAGACCAAAAGCGTGACGGCGCGAGACCGGGTCAGAGGTTGGCGGCGGCCTCCACTTCAGCCTCGCCCCGGGGCCGTGCGCGGCTTGGGCGGACGCATCAGCAGCACGGCGACGAACACCGCCGCCGTCAGGGCCGCGAACAGCTGGAAGGTCGGGGTGAAGCTGCCCAGCCGGTCGCGCATGAAGCCGCCGATGAACGGTCCCGCCGCCGACACCGCGCCCACCAGGCAGACCAGCGAGAACAGCTCGACGTTGTTGCGCCGGCCAAAATAGTTGAGCAGCAGCAGGCTCACCGCCAGCACCGTCAGGCCAAAGCCCAGGCCAACACCCACGGCGTACAGCGCCTGCAGCGGCAGGGTGGTGGCGTGCGACAGGGCCAGCAGGCCCGCGACCAGCAGGCCCTGGGCCAGCACCAGCAGCCAGCGCGGATCGATGCGGTCGCCCACCGCGCCGCCGGCCATGCGGGCGGCGACCTGCATCAGGCCCTCGGCGCTCAGCGCCCCGGCCGCGACGACGCCGGCCACGCCCAGCTCGGTCAGGTGGGCCTGGGTAAGGCTGGCGGCGGTGACGCCGGCCAGCAGGTGGCTGAAATAGGCCGCCACCAGTATGGCGAACTGCGGCGTGCGCACCGCGTCGCGGACGCTCCAGTCGTGGTCGGTGCGGAAGACGCGCGGATGGGCCGGAGCGGACTTGGCCTCGGCGGCGGTCAGGCGATCCATGGCCCGGCCGGCCTCCTCCAGCCACTTCGGCCCGCCGACCACGGCGGCGCACAGCAGGCCCAGAAGGCCGATGACCACCGCCTGCAGCGCCCAGTAGGTCCGCCACTGGCCGTCGAAGGCGTCCTGGCTGGCCAGCACCAGCAGCGGGCCGGCCACGCCGCCCAGGGCGCCGCTGGTGAAGTAGATCCCGAACGGCAGGGCCCGCTGGCGGAAGATCGCCGACAGCACGTGCGTGCCCGGGATCAGGGCCGCGGCCTGGAAGCCGATCCCCAGCAGGGCCGTGGCCAGGAAATAGGCCGGCAGGCCTTGCACCCTGGCCAGCAGGGCCAGGCCGGCGGCCATCACCGCCGCGCCCGCGACCAGCGTCGCCCGCACGCCCCAACGGCGGATCAGCAGGGTCGGCAGCCAGGACGAGGCGCCGGTGGCCACCCCCATGACGGTGAAGCCCAGGAACGCGTTCTGCCAGCTCCAGCCCAGTTCCGGAACCATGGCCGGGATCACCACGCCCAGCGACGAGTAGGTCGCCGCGGTGATCAGGAACAGCAGCAGGCTGAAGGCGCCCAGCAGCAGCCACGGCCGGTGCTGGATCTGGTGGTTCGTCATCAGAAGCGCCTTGCGAGGGTGATCCGCCACTCGCGCCCCTTGCCGGGAAGGGCGGCGAGATTGGCGTAGGTGTCGGCGACGGGCGTGAAATAGAGCTCGTCCAGCAGATTATCGACGTTGAGCGTGGCCGTGTAGGGGCCGTGCTCGTAGGCCAGCGAACCGTTCACGACCGCATAGGCCGGATAGACCACTGCGCCAGGAACCGTGCCCGAGGTCTTGGTCACGTGGGTCACGCCCAGCGTCCCGTAGAGCTTGCCCCAGTCGTACTGGTCCGACGCATAGGCGCCATACAGGCTGACCACCGATTTCGGGATCAGGGTGTAGTCGTAGTCGCCCGGCCGGATGCTGGCGAAGCTCCACACCACGTAGGAGCCGCCATAGCCCTGCGTCCCCGGCACGCCCGCCGTATAGGTCGGCACGTACTGGAACGAGGTGTCGGGACCCTTCACCGTCGTGCGCTGGGTGTTGCCCGAGAAGGTTAAGCTGAAATGCTGGCTGGCCAGCCAGCGCACCTCCAGCTCGACGCCCTTCGAGCGCGTGCCGGCCGGGTCGCCGTTGATGCCCATCAGCTGGGTGCGGTTCTGGCGATAGCCTGCCAGCGAGCCGATCAGCGCGCCCCTCAGCCATTGAAACTTCACCCCGGCCTCGGCCAGGTCGCTGTCCGACAGCCAGGCGTCGCCGGCGTCGGCCACCAGGCCCGGGTTGATGTCGCCGGCCTGGCTCATCTCGAGCGCGCTGGCCTTGGCGTAGGTGATGTAGGGCATCAGGCCGAACGGGGCCTTGTAGGTGGCGCTGGCGGTGTAGGTCCCCTTGCCCTTGGCGGCGCGCTGCTCGCCAGGCGTGGTGAAGCTCAGCGATCCGGTGTCTTCCGACGTGACGTCGTAGTCGTCGTAGCGACCGCCCAGCACCAGGTTCAGCTTCTCGCCCACCTTGATGTCGGTGGTGAAGAAGATCCCGGCCTGCGTCCACTTGCTGTGGTTGTCGTTCTCCCAGGTCATCGACGGGTCGGTGAACGGGCTGCCGATCAGGTCGGTGGCGGTCTGGCCCACCGACAGGTCGCGGCGGTCCAGGGCGATCAGGCCGCTGTTGTAGCTCTCCCTCCGGCGACCCTTGAAGCCGCGATAAGAGGCGCCGACGAACGAGCGTGCGACCACCGCCTCGTCGAGGAAGCGATTGGCGAACTCGTAGGTCAGACGCGCCTCCCAGACATTGCTGTCGAACCGCGCGGGATAGCCGTAGGAGACGAAACGCTTGTTCTCCAGGGCGTCGTAGAACAGCTGCAGCTTCACCGCGCTGTCAGGCGACAGCTTCCTGGCGATGTCGAAATAGAGGGTGTTGGTCGCCGTCTTCGAGAAGTCGGCGCCCGAAACATAGACCGTGCGCGGCGACAGCTTTGTCGTGCCCACGCCCGTATCCAGCGTGTGGGCCGCGTCGCTGGTAGGGAAGCCGTAATAGGGCAGGTACAGCGCCCCTCCGGTCTCGTTGGGCGTCAGGCGGCCGTTGCCGTCGGCGTCCACTAGGCTCATATCGCGGCCCGTGGCGTAGGTTCCGTTATCGATCAGGTCCTGCGTCAGGCGGTTCCAGCCGGCGGTCTGAACGTCGCCCTTCGAGCGATAGACCATGCCCCCCAGCGCCGTGCTCCAGCCGCCGCCCAGGTCGAAGTCGGACGACACCTGCAGGGTCTGACGGCGCGGATAGATGCCGCGATAGTAGCTATGGCTGTCCTCGACCTCGCCATAGACATGCACGCCGCCGACCACGTTTCCGAAATTGGCCGGCAGGCCGACCTGAGCGGTGGCGTTCTTGCGGTTGTAGCTGCCGAAGGCAGCGGTCAGTTCGCCTTCGGGCGCGGTCAGGTAGCCGCCCTCGCCCTTGCCGGACTTGGGAATGAAGTTGAGCATGCCCCCGACCTTGCCCGAGCCGTAGATCGGGGTGGGCGGGCCGCGCACGATCTGGATCTGGTCGGCGGCGCCGATCGGGGTGGCGTAGGTGCCGCGGTTCTCGATGCGCTTGAAGCCGCGGAAGTAGTTCTCGGCCAGGGTGCCGCGGATGTTGAGGGCGCCGGGCACGCCGTAGAAGCTGGCGGTGTAGGTCCCCGGCGACACCGCCGTCAGGCCGTCGATGGTCTCGATGCCGTAGCGCTGCAGCGTCAGGTCGGAGACGAAGCTGGCCGAGCGCGGCGTCTCGATCAGCGGCTTGTCGAGGCCGAAGACGGTGTCGTTGGGCTGCTTTTCCAAGAGGCCCGCATTGCGGTCGCGGGCGACCACCACAACCGCGTCGACCTCGGCCAACTGATCGTCGGCGCGCGCGGCCGAGACGGCGGCGAGGCCGGCGAAGGCAGTAGCGGCGAGCAGGGCGAGGCGGCGGGACATGCGGGCGGGCTCCTGAGAGCGGGACCATGGCCCCGCCTCGCCGCACCAAATGGGGATCACTTGACGTTCGTCAAAATCTCTTCTGACATTTTAGAACGAATTGCCAAGACCCTGTGTCGGGAAAGCCTCACAGTTGGCGGGATGTTCCGCGTCCTGTCGCCGACAAGCCACGGAGGGCCGTCAGGCGGCCAGCTTCCGAGCCTCGATGCGGCGCGAGGCGGCCTGCACCCGCAGTTCGTAATGGTCGCCCTGCGTCACGTCTTGAACGTTGCGGGGGCGGTGTGCGACGACATTGATCCCGCCGGCGTGGCGCAGGCTGTCGAACACGATCCCCGCCCCGCCCGAGGCGCGCACCGCCTCGCCCAGCACCTGGCCGGCCGCGTAGTCGTCGCTGGCGTAGACGTCGGGCCGCGCGGCCCGCTGCCCCTGAAGATCGAGATACCGCCCCTCCAGCCGCGCGGTGTAGACGCGGTATTGGCGGCTCAGCGAAGCCGCGCCCATGGCGGCCGCTTCACGGCGCAGGTGGTGGGCCACCTCGGCCACCGCCGTGGCCAGGCGCGCGGCGGCGTACCAGGCGCCCAGATCGGGACCGTTGAAGCGCATGCCGCCCGGCGCCACGTGCAGGAACGAGGCCATGACGATGCTGGCGTTGAGCCGGCCGTAGACCCGCTCCGCCACCGGCAGGCGCGCGATGCGCTCGGCCACCAGCCGGTCGTTGGTCCAGCCGGCCAGGTCCATCACCGCGTCGAGGTCGGCCGCCGTCGCCACGGTGTCGAACAGGCCGATCGGCGGAAATCGCGACGGGATCAGGCGGAAGGCCGGACGCGGCGCCGGGACGAGGGCCTCGCCGCTCACGAGAAGACGATCTCGGCGTCTTCGTAGGGTCGGAAATCACGATCGATATCGCCCGGCGGCATGTAGAGCCCGCCGCGCGCGGCGTCGAGAAAGCGGCGCACGCTGATCAGGCCGTCCTGGGTTCCGCAGGCCAGGAGCGCGATCGGCGCGCGGCCGCCGAACAGCGGCGCGGCGTGCGGATTGCGCAGCCAGGCCACGCCCTCGCGCTCGCTGGCGTGCAGCACGCCCAGCGCCTGGTGCACGCCCAACACCGCCGAGATGCGGGTCAGCATGTCGAGGTCGAGCGTGATGTCGCGATGCTCCCGCACCGCCTTGATCCAGTTGTAGTAGGTCGAGCGCGACGGCAGGCCCAGCACCAGCAGTCGCTCGTCCTCTGTCAGGCCCCACAGGTCGGCGATCGACAGGAAGGTGCGAAGCCCCGGGGCGCTGAGCCGCCGACGGTTGGCGGCGGAGAACCGCGACAGGTCCAGCACGCCCGGACCGGCGGCGACTTCGACGGGTTTGCGCCTTGCGAGCGACATGCATGCCTCCATCCGGATTTATATATAGTCCAAATCTGGACTGGATGGAAGGTTGTGCGCGTCCCCTCCCCCTCGATGGGGAGGACTTGGCGCCTAGGCTTCCACCGGCGGCCGCTGCACGGCCTCGGGCGTCACGCTCAGCACCCGCATCATGGCCGCCCTGGAGGCCTCGACGTCGCCGCTGGCGATAACGTCGGCGACCTCGCGGTGCTGCTCGATGTCGGCCATCAGTTCGGCCTCGGTGGCGCCGCCGAACGAGAACACCCAGAAACGGGCGGCCTTGTGCTGCAGGGGTATCAGGATGCGCGCCAGGGCGAGGTTGCCCGAAGCGCGCGCCACGGCGGCGTGGAAGCGCTGGTCCATGGCCACCAGCGCCGGCAGGTCGCGGGCCTTGGCGGCGGCCTCGGCGTCGTCGAACACGGCCTTGATGGCGGCGATATCGGCCTTTGAGGCGTGGCGGGCGGCCAGGCCCGCGCAGTGCGGCTCGATCAACGCCCGGGCCTCGTAGCCCTGGCGCAGGTCGACGAGGTCCAGCGGCGCCACCGTCGTGCCCGAACGGGCGCGGCGGATGACGAGGCCTTCCAGCGCCAGGCGCCCCAGGGCGTCGCGCACGCCCGCCAGGCCCGCGTCGTAACGGGCGGCCAACGACTGCTCGTCCAGGCGCGCGCCGGGCGGCAGTTCGCCCAGGATCAGGTCGAGCAGGATCTTCTCGTAGACCTTGGCCTTCTGCAGGTCCGGCGACCAGTCCTCCAGCCCCGACGAGGAGCAGACGTCCAGCACCAGCATGCGCGACCGCGCGCCGCCTCCAGCGACGTTGTAGGGGGCGTCGTCAGGGGCCCGCAGGGGCGAAGGCTGGCGCACGGAACCGCTCCGAAGGTTGTCTCCGGACTGATAGGTAGGCTGAAATGTCAGTTTCGCCTAGTGGCTTCGCGCCCGTAAGGGATGCGCTCAGGCGCCGTGCATCGGCGGCTGGAACAGGCCGGTGGGCGAGGCCGTGAAGATCTCGCAGCCATCTTCCGTCACACCGATCGAATGCTCGCACTGGGCCGACAGCGACTTGTCGCGGGTCACGGCCGTCCAGCCGTCGCCCAGCACCTTCACCGCCGGCTTGCCCAGGTTCACCATCGGCTCGACGGTGAAGAACATGCCCGCCTTCAGCACCGCGCCCTGACCGGGACGGCCGAAGTGCAGGATGTTGGGCGCGTCGTGGAACACCTTGCCCAGGCCATGGCCGCAGAAGTCGCGCACGACGCTGCAGCGCTGAGCCTCGACATACGACTGGATGGCGTGGCCGATATCGCCCAGGGTCGCGCCCGGCTTCACGGCCGCCAGGCCCCGGGCCAGGCTTTCATAGGTGATGTCGACCAGGCGACGGGCGCGCGGACCGACCTCGCCGACGCCATACATCCGCGAGGTGTCGCCGTGCCAGCCGTCGACGATGACCGTGACGTCGATATTGGCGATATCGCCCTCGCGCAGGGTCCAGTCGCCCGGGATGCCGTGGCAGACCACGTGGTTGCGCGAGATGCAGACGGTCTTGGGATAGCCGCGATAGAAAAGGCAGGCCGGCAGGGCGCCGTGGTCGAGGATGAACTCGCGGGCCAGCTTGTCCAGGTGGTCGGTCGACACGCCCGGCACGACGTGCGGGATCAGCATGTCCAGGCACTCGGCGGCCAAGCGGCCGGCGCGGCGCATGCCCTCGAAGTCTTCGGGCTTGTGGATCTTGATCTGGCCCGTGCGGGTCTCGGTCTCGATCTCGAAGGCGTCGTCGAGGGTCATGGCGTTCAATCTCAAACGGGGGCGCGGCCCCGAAGGCGCGCCGCAAATACAGATGCCGGTCGGGCTTATGTCGCGACCATAGCATGAAATTTCAACCGGCGTCGCATCGCGGAATGCTCCCTCCCCCATCAAGGCGGAAGGAACCCGTCAATGCCTCCACACCAACGGCCGTGCGACCTTGATCTCCTGCGTGCTCATCGCACACGCCCAGACCATGATCTCCACCCCTGCCTCGGCCGCGCGGTCGAGGCCCGCGGCGAAGGCCGGATCCAGTTCGCGGCAGGGCTGGAACGCCTCGCAGTCCTCGCGCTGCACCACGAACAGAGCCACAGCGCGATGGCCCTCGCGCACCTGGGCCGCGAGGTCCTCAAGGTGGCGGGTCGAGCGAGCGGCCTTGCAGTCGGGGAACTCGGCCAGCCCCGGCGAGCGCGACAGGTGGACGTTCTTGACCTCCAGCCAGCACGGCGGGCGGTCGGGATCGGTGAGCAGGAAGTCGACCCGGCTGGCGGCCGCGTACTTCACCTCGGGCCGGATCGAGGCGTAGCCCGTCAATTCGGGGATGACCCCGCCGGCCAGGGCCTCGGCGACCAGCTTGTTGGGCAGCAGGGTGTTGATGCCGACGAGGCCCGTCCCGTCCGGCCCCGCGGCCTCGACCAGCTGCAGCGTCCAGGCCAGCTTGCGCTTGGGATCGTCGGACCAGGAGACCCACGCCCCCTGCCCAGGCAGGTTCACGCCCAGCATGGCGCCGGAGTTGGGGCAGTGGGCGGTGATCTCGCGGCCGTCGTCCAGCACCAGGTCGCAGAAGAACCGCTTGTAGCGCTGGACGATGCGGCCGCGGGTCAGCGGTTGCGGGAGGAGCATGCGGGCCTTAAGTCGGTCGGTGGAAGAAGCTCCAGCGATGTAAGGGATCGGAACCATGACGGCCAGCGAACGCGTGACGGCGGCGGTTCTGATCATCGGCGACGAGATCCTCTCGGGCCGCACCCAGGACGTGAACCTGAACGCCATCGCCAAATACCTGGCGACCTATGGTGTGGACCTCTGCGAAGCGCGCGTCGTGCCCGACGTCGAGCAGGAGATCATCGACGCGGTCAACGCCCTGCGCATCAAGTACGACTATGTCATCACCACCGGCGGCATCGGCCCCACCCACGACGACATCACCGCCGATTCGGTGGCCAAGGCCTTCGGCGTCACCGCGCCCGAGCATCCCGAGATCATGGCCATGCTGCGCGAGCGCTGGGGCGAGCCCAACGCCGCCCGCCGACGCATGGCCCACGTGCCCGAGGGCGGCAGCCTGGTGAAGAACCCCGTGCAAGGCCCGCCCGGCTTCCAGAAGGAGAACGTGTTCGTGCTGGCCGGCGTGCCGGCGATCATGCGCGGCATGCTCGACGACGTCGGCCCGCGCCTGCGCACCGGCGCGGTCGTGGTGGCGACCACCGTCCGCGTCACCGGCTCCGGTGAAGGCACGATCGCCGCGCCGCTGGAAGCGGTGGCCAAGGCCCATCCGGACCTGTCGATCGGCAGCTATCCGTTCTTCGCCCCGCCGGACGTCTACGGCGCCAGCCTGGTGATCCGCGGCCGCGACCCCGCCGAGGTCGAGGCCGCCGCCGTCGAGCTGGAAAAGTCCCTGGCGGACCTGGGCGTCTCCAACGTCGCGCGACTGGAGGCGTAAGGCCGCTATAAGTCCTCGTCGGCCGCCAGCAGCGACTGGGCCAGGCCCAGCAGCGCCCGCTGGGTCTTGGGGCCGGCGGCGGCGTAGGCATGCAGCAGATCCAGCGCGCCCGGCAGGGTCAGGGCCGCCAGCATCGCCGAATCCTCGCCGCTCGGCGCGTCCTCTCCGACCAGGGCGGCCACCGTGGTCTCCAGCCGGCCGGCGATGCGCACCAGCATCGAGGCCGAGACGCGGTTCTCGCCTCGCTCGTATTTCTGGATCTGCTGGAAGGTCAGGCCCAGCGCCGCGGCCAGGTCGTCCTGACTGACCTTCAGATAACGACGACGAATACGGATGCGGGTGCCGACCGCGACGTCGATGGGATCCGGGCCGGTTGTCGTCATCGAAATTATCCGAAGCTCACAGAACTCGGCTATCTATCGACGTAGCCGTCACCGGCCGCAACGCACCTCCCTCTTAGATCGAGTAGTTTAGTTTCGCTCGCCCTCATGCCTGACACGCCCCACATCGCCGCCGGCCTCGAACTGTTGACCAAGCGCGAACGCGAAGCCCTTCGGCTGGTCAGCGAGCACAGGCTTTCCAAGGAAATCGGGCCTCTGATGGGGGTCTCCAAGTCGCGCGCCGACGCCCTGGTCGAAAGCGCCTGCCGCAAGCTGGGCGTCAACGGCCGGCGGGCCGCCGCACGGGTGCTGAGCGAGCACGAACGGATCGCCGCGGGCGGGGCAAGCCCTGTGGGATTCGCCGCCGACGACTATGGGATTCGATCCCACCCCGACCCAATCGGACTGGCGGTCGTCCCGTCCTCCTCGCCACCGTCGGCCTCGCCATCAACCGAGGCCTTCGACCGCAGTGAAACAATCCGCCGCCGACGCCGGCCGCGCCGACCAGCCTGCAGGAGCATCGCCTGAGCCTGCTGGTCTGGAAGGCCCGTCAGATCCGCCAGGCGGTGAACGCCTTCGAGCAGGCCTGGCCGCCCCTGCCGCCGGAGCCGGCGCTCCCGCCCTTCGGCTGGTCCCAGCTGCAGCGCCAGCTGACGGACCTGGCTCCGCCGGACCTTTCGCCGCTGGTGGCCGACCTGGTCTCGGCGATCCGCAAGGAGGCCGCGGCCAAGCCGGCCGAGATGGTGCTGAGGGAGGTCCTGACCATCACCGCCACGGTGCTGGACGAGGGATTCCGCGAGAAGTACGCGGAGGACTCGACCATGCTCTGACGCCCGCCTTCCGCCTCCTGGCCGTCCTGGCCATCGCGCTCGGCTTCGCCATGCTGATCGGCGGGCTGCTCAGCGCCCGCCAGGTGGTCGAGCTCTTCCAGAACCTGCGCCACGGCTGATGCGCCTTCCCCACGAAGGCGCCGCCGCCGGCGCCTTCGATCATCGTCCGGACCGCGCCTGCCGGAGCGCCGGACTTCCGAGGGGACAACCGCTTCATGAACCGCCGTATCGTCGCCGAGCACCTGGCCACCCGCCTGTTCACCGCCGAGGAGGCCGTGGACAACACCCTGGCCGCCATGGGCGAGTTGATCGCCGCCATGCCCCGCGCCCGCCTTCAGGCCCGGGTCGCCGCCGGGGTCGGCCAGCAGGCCGTCGACCACGTGATGGAGGCCGCCTCGGGCCTTGCCGAGGTCCGCCGCTCGCTGATCGCCGCCCATGGCGCCCTGGCCGACGCCAAGGACCAGATCGGCCTGCGCCGAGTCACCCTGGTCGGCGGCGGCGACAAGGCCGACGAGGTCGACCCCACCCGTACCGGCTTCCTGGAAGTGGTGAAGTCGGCCTGACCTCCGTCTTGGTCGGCTAGCCGACAGCCCTCTTCCGGCCGTCACGATTCGTCGCGACAATGGCCCCCGGACACTGTTCGGGGGCCTCATGTTCAGCATCCTGCCGACCCAGCTCGGCGCCGGCGCGATGTTCGTCGTCTGCGGCGTGGCGCTATGGATGGGCGGCCGGCTGGAGCGGATCCTGGCCGCAGCCACCATCCTGGCCTGGGTCGCCTCGGCCCTGGCCGAGATCGAGGACAAGAGCCTCACCCAGTGGGGCATCTTCGCCGTCGACCTGATCTATCTCAGCGTGCTGGTCGGCCTGACCCTGTTCGACCGCCGGGTCTGGCTGCTGTTCATGACGGCCTTCCAGCTGCTGATCGTGCTGACCCACGTCGCCTTCGCGCTGGACCGCTCGCTGAGGCAATGGGGCTTCTTCTCGGCCTACTACCTGTGGAGCTACGCCGAGCTGGTGGCGTTCGCGGCGGGGCTGGGGGTGTTGGCGTGGCGACGGCGCAGGGCGCACGCAGGCAAAAGGGCCACGAGAACCTGAGCGACCGGCGCAACCCTGACGTTTACCATCAACTTAAAATGGTGTAAGTAGCACATCAAACCAGAAGATCGCGGCCAGAAGCTCGCGAACGGGGAGATGCGCCGTGCTGAAATACGCTGCTGTTGCCTCTGCCCTGGCTGTCGCCGGCCTGGCCACGCCGCTCCAGGCGTCGGCCCAGACCTTCACGCCCGCTTCCGGCCCTGTGACGATCACTGGCAGCTTGCTGATCCAGGAGACGACCACTGTCTCGTGCGATGTCACCCTTACCGGACAGGTTATGGGCGGCGGATCCTACATCTGGGTGACGGGCGGCTCGTTCGCCCCGGGAGATTGGCAGTGCGGCTGGCTGATCGGGCCGGTCGGGTTCTCATGGCAGATCCATCCGTTCGGCGCACAGCACGTCATCGTCTACGGCATGGAAATCACGACCGTCTTGGGCTCATGCAGCGGGACGCCCTATATCCGTTGGTCGAGCGACAACTACTCTCCCAACAGCAGCACGATGGAACTGATCGAAGTGACCATAGGCGGGGCCTCTTCTTGGTGCACCCTCACCGGATCTCTCTCCGTTTCCGGCGTCACCATGCAGTAGAGACGCGCATCGCGCGCTCGCAAAGCCTGACTTTGCGTCGCCGCCCTGGCGACCATGATCCCGTCGCCGCGGCGCCCGCCGCGAACTTCGTTTCCAATCCGCAGGACCCGGCGACGTTAAGCGGCGACCTGATCGTGTCGCGGGCTTTTCACCGGAGGGGCCAACGGCAGCCCCGGCATGTTGGTCTTCTCCAATACGGTCATCCCCGGAACGCCCGCCGCCTTCACCGTGGATGGAACGCTCGATTCCACGCTGACGATCGTCTAGTCCGGGAAACGACTTGGTGCGGGCAGCCGGGATCGAACCGGCATAGCCTTGCGGCTGGCAGATTTTAAGTCTGCTGCGTCTACCAGTTTCGCCATGCCCGCACTGGTGAGCGAGGCCTAGCCTAGCTCGCGGAAGGCGTCGAGCCCTCAGTCGGCGGTCCAGCCGCCGTCGACCACCAGGGCGCTGCCGGTCATCAGGGCGCTGGCGTCGCTGGCCAGGAACACCACCGCGCCCATCAGGTCTTCCACCTGGCCCAGGCGCCCCAGCTTGATCCTGGCCAGCACGCTGTCGAGGAAGGCCTGGTCCTCGAAGAACGGCTTGGTCAGCGGGGTCTCGATGAAGGTCGGGGCGATGGTGTTGACGCGGATTCCGTGCGGAGCGAGGTCCAGCGCCATGGCCTTGGACAGCCCCTCAAGCCCCCATTTGCTGGCGCAGTAGAGGCTGCGCCGCGCGCCGCCCACATGGCCCATCTGCGAGGTCAGGTTGACGATCGAGCCCTTCACCCGGGCCTCGACCATCCGCGCCGCTACGGCCTGGGCGACGAAGAAGGCGGCCTTCAGGTTGAGGTCGAGCACGGCGTCGTAGTCGTCTTCCGTCACCTCGACGAAGGGCTTGGGGCGGTTGGTGCCCGCGTTGTTGACCAGCACGTCGAAAGCCGGCCGCGCGGCGATGGCGGCCTTCACCGCCGAAAGGTCGCCGACATCGAGCACCAGCGCCTGCGCCTGCCCGCCCTGGCCGCGGATGGCTTGCGCCGCCGCCTCGATCTCGCCGGCCGAGCGGGCCGCCAGGGTCACCGCCGCGCCGGCCTGCGCCAGGGCCGTGGCGGCGGCCAGGCCAATGCCCCTGCCCGCCCCCGTCACCAGGGCCCGGCGGCCGTCGAGGCGGAACGAGGGCGCGCGCGGCAGATCCAAGGCCCTACTCCGCCGCCAGAACCGGCGAGGCCGCGCCCGCATAGGGCACCTCGCGTCCGCCGTAGCGGCGCACGCGGATATTGGCCTGCTCGCCGTGGCCGGCGAAGCCTTCCAGGGCGCACAGGCGCGAGCAGTATTCGCCGACCAGGGCCGAGGCCTCGTTCGTCAGCACCTTCTGGTAGGTGCAGGTCTTGAGGAACTTGCCCACCCAAAGGCCGCCGGTGTACCGGGCCGCCAGCTTGGTCGGCAGGGTGTGGTTGGTGCCGATCACCTTGTCGCCGAACGAGACGTTGGTCCGCTCGCCCAGGAACAGCGCGCCGTAGTTGGTCATGTGGCGCAGGAAGTAGTCGGGGTCTGCGGTCATCACCTGCACGTGCTCGGAGGCGATCTTGTCGGCGATCTCGACCATCTCGGCGTCGCTGTCGACGAGGATCACCTGGCCGAAGCCCTCCCAGGCCCGGCGGGCCACGGCGGCGGTCGGCAGGATCTCAAGCAGCTTCTCGACCCAGGCGATGGTGTCTTCGGCCAGCTTGCGCGAGGTGGTCAGCAGAATGGCCGGGCTGTCGGGGCCGTGCTCGGCCTGGCCCAGCAGGTCGGTGGCGCACAGCTCGCCGTCCACCGTGTCGTCGGCGATGACCAGGGTCTCGGTCGGGCCGGCGAAGAGGTCGATGCCCACGCGGCCGAACAGCTGGCGCTTGGCCTCGGCCACATAGGCGTTGCCGGGGCCGACCAGCATGTCGACCGGCGCGATGGTCTCCGTGCCCAGCGCCATGGCCGCCACCGCCTGCACCCCGCCCAGGCAGTAGATCTCGTCGGCGCCGGCCAGGGCCTGGGCCGCGACGATGGCCGGCGCGGGCTTGCCGCCGAACGGCGGAGCGCAGGTGACCACGCGCGGCACGCCGGCCACCTTGGCCGTCAGCACCGACATGTGGGCCGAGGCCAGTAGCGGATACTTGCCGCCGGGCACGTAGCAGCCGGCCGCGCTCACCGGGATGTGCTTGTGGCCCAGCACCACGCCGGGCAGGGTCTCGACCTCGAGGTCCAGCAGCGTCTCACGCTGCTTCTGGGCGAAGTTCTTGACCTGGGCCTGGGCGAATTCGATGTCGGCTAGGTCGCGGTCCGACAGCTGGTCGATGCAGGCCTGGATCTCGGCCGGCGACAGGCGATAGCTCTCGCGGTCCCAACCATCGAACTTCACAGACAGCTCGCGCACCGCCGCGTCGCCGCGCGCGGCCACGTCGGCCAGAATGCCTTCCACCGTCTCGCGCACCGCCCGGTCCGCGTTCGCCACCGCCGTCACGTCGGCGCCGGTCTTCAACCACCTGGCCATGGCCTTGTCCTCCTGGGTCTCCCGGAGGGTGTTTGGCCCGGATCGTCCCGGCCGGCGCGCGGTTAGGCCGGAACGGTCGCTGGGTGGAGAGGCGGCGCTCAGGAGCCCGGAGCCGGGGCCGCCGCCAAGGGGCCCAGGCCATGCCGCTGAGCCGCCTTCACCACATAGACCAGCCAGCCCATCCCATCGCCGGCGTTGGCCAGGAACTGGGCGTTGGCGGCCTCGCCGCTCATGCGCATCTTGATTTCCCAGCCGGCGATCGCCGCCACCGAGACGCTCTCGTAACTGGCGCCGTCGATGAAGCGCTCGGTGCGGCTGGGCGGCAGCTTCCCCGAGGCCTGCATCATGGCCACGATCTGCGAGGCCTTGCCGCGATAGGGCTTGGCCTTGGGGTGCCTGACCTTCAGAGCCGTCACCGCCATGCCCATGGCCTGATCGAGCGTCAGGTCGGACTTTGTGGCATAGACCGTGCGGCTGTCGGCGAAGGTCACGATCCGGCAGCCGACGTCGGTTCCGTCCGGCTTGAACAGGATCACTTCGTTGCCCTCGCGCCCCGGCGTGAACACGCAGAGCAGGCCGGAGTCCTTGTGCTGCAAGGTCACTCCGCTCTCGCCCTCGCGGTCGCTGATGTTGTCGAAGAACGCCGCGGCGCCGGCCTTGGCCAGCATGGCGTCGCCCTCGGCCTTGGCGGCGGCCCGCTGCTCGGGCGTGCTTTCCGCCCAGGCCAGCGCCGGAGCCGTCGCCAGCGCGGCCGCGCAGGCCAGCATCGTCATCCACTTCATCGCCGCATCCCCCCGATCTTGACCGGGCGAGCCTTGCAGCTTTCGGTGGAGAAGGCGAGCCCGTTTCAGCCTATGCGGCCAGGCGGTTGGCCCGTCGCCAGGCCTGCGGCGCGACCCCGGCCGAGCGGCGGAACAGCCGGCACAGGTGCGACTGGTCGGCGAAGCCGCATTGGTAGGCGATCTGGCTCAGCGGATCGCGGGTGGCCAGCATCAGGTCCCTGGCCAGCTCCAGCCGGCGGCGGGTGATGTAGGCGTGCGGCGTCTCGCCGAAGGTCGCCTTGAAGGCGCGGCCGAAATAGCTGGCGCTCAACGCCACCAGGTCGCCCAGCGCGGCCGTGGTCAGGTTGCCGTCGAGGTTCTCGTCGATGTGCTTGCGCAGCTTGCGCGCCTGCCAGGGAGCAAGGCCGCCCTGGATCGGGGCGGGCGGGGTCGCGCCGATGACGATGGCCGAGGCCCGGGCGACCAGGGCGCGCGCGGCGCGCGCGTCCGGCTCCAGCGAGCGCTCCAGGGCGGCCAGCACCTCGCGCAGGTCGGCGAAGCTGCGGGCCTCGCCCACGAGATCCGGTGCGGCCAGCAGGCCCTCGACCGGGGTGGCGCTGGCGGTGTCGACGGCGAGGAAAGACATGGTTTCGATCCCTGGCTGGAGCGCCCCCCACGGGCCCTCTCGTTCTCAAGGATCATTGTTCTTGGATGCGGGACCGCGCCGCCATCGCACCTGGGCTTATCGTCGCGCTCCCTGGGTTTGGCGGGGTCATACCCAGGTATGAGAGCGGTAACCGGAGAAGTGTCCGCGCGGCCCGAAGACCGCGCGGAACCCGAACCTACGCCTTGGCCAGCGAGGCGCTGTCGATCACGAAGCGGTACTTCACGTCGCTCTTCTGCATGCGCTCGTAAGCGGTCTCGATCTGCTGGATGTCGATCTTCTCGATCTCCGAGACGATGCCGTGCTCGGCGCAGAAGTCGAGCATCTCCTGCGTCTCGGCGATGCCGCCGATCAGCGAGCCGGCGATGGCGCGACGCTTGAAGATCAGGGCAGACACGTCGGGGCTGGGGTGAGCATGCTCCGGCACGCCGACCAGGCACAGGGTCCCGTCGCGCTTCAGGAGGGCGGTGAAGGCGTCGAGGCTGTGGCTGGCCGAGACGGTGTTGAGGATGAAGTCGAACGAGCCCGCGTGGGCGGCCATCTCGCCTTCGTTGCGCGACACCACCACCTCGTCGGCGCCCAGGTCCAGGGCGTCCTGGCGCTTGGCTTCCGAGGTCGTGAAGGCCACCACGTGCGCGCCCAGGGCGTGGGCCAGCTTGACGCCCATGTGGCCAAGGCCGCCGATGCCGACAACGCCGACCTTCTTGCCCGGGCCGACGTTCCAGTGGCGCAGCGGCGACCAGGTGGTGATGCCCGCGCACAGCAGCGGGGCCACGGCGGCCAGCTGCTCCTCGGGGTGGCTGATCTTCAGCACGAAGTCGTCCTTGACGACGATCTGCTGCGAATAGCCGCCCAGGGTGTGGCCGGGGGCGTCGGCGGTGGGGCCGTTATAGGTGCCCACGAAGCCGTTCTCGCAGAACTGCTCCAGGCCCTCGTCGCACGAGTGGCAGTGCTTGCAGCTGTCGACCATGCAGCCGACGCCGACGACGTCGCCTTCCTTGAAGCGGCTGACCTGGCCGCCGACGGCCGAGACGCGGCCGACGATCTCGTGGCCGGGCACGCAAGGGAAGAGGGTGCCGGCCCATTCCGAGCGCACGGTGTGCAGGTCGGAGTGGCAGACGCCGCAATAGGCGATCTCGATCTGGACGTCGTTTGGGCCGACCGCGCGGCGCGTGATGTCCATCGCTTCCAGCGGCTTGTCGGCGGCGAAGGCGCCATAGGCTTTGATGGCCATGTGCAGGATATTCCGATTGGCTTTTCTGGGGAGGCGGAGACTCGGGAAGGAGCCTCGCAAAGCCAAACTACCGCGCGCGCGACCGTAAAATTAGCCGCTCAGATTTGCACGGGTTGATGAGCATTTTTCAGCAATCTGCCTCTTGCGCAGGTTCTGCGCGCGGCAGTTTCAGCACGAAGCTCGCCCCCTGCCCCGGCTCCGAGATCGCGACGATCTCGCCGCCATGGGCCTGGACGATGGTCCGGCAGATCGACAGGCCCATGCCCATGCCGCCGGCCTTGGTCGTGTAGAAGGCGTCGAACAGCCGGGCCAGCCGCTCGGGCGGCACGCCGGGCCCGGTGTCGGTCACCGACAGGGCCACGCCCTCGCCCTGCGCCTCGGCGCGGACGGCCAGCACCCGCTCCTCCGCGCCGGCCATGGCCTGGGCGGCGTTGACCATCAGGTTGACCAGCACCTGCTGCAGCTGGACCCGGTCTCCCAGCACCTCCGGCAGGTCGGCCGGAACCTGCACGCGCAAGGCCACGTCGTGGACGGTCAGTTCGCGCCGCACCAGCAGAACGGAGTCCTCCACCAGCGGCCCCAGCGCCAGGCGCGCCGTCTCGGGTTCGCCCTTCACCGCCATGGTGCGGATGCGGCCGATGACTCCGGAGGCGCGGTTGGCCTCGCCGATCATCCGGTCGAAGGCCCGAACCACCTCGTCGAGGTCGGGCGTCTGGCGCCTCAGCCAGCGCAGTCCCGCCTCGCCGTTGGTGACGATCGCCGACAGCGGCTGGTTGACCTCGTGGGCGATCGAGGCGGTCAGTTCGCCCAGGGTCGAGATCCGCGCCGCATGGGCCAGTTCGGCCTGCACGCGCTGCAGGTCCTCCTGGGCCCTCAGGCGGTCGGTGATGTCGATGACGCCCACCAGGGTCGCGCCCTGCGGCAGGTATTCGCGCGGATAGCAGCAGGTGAACAGGCCGTCGAACTCGCGGCCGCCATAGGTGCGGAAGCGCGCCTCGCTTTCGTAGTGCGGCCTCTTTTCCAGCGCGGCGATGACGCTGGCGGCGAAGACGTGCTCGCTGCACGGCGGCCAGAAGCGGTCGACCGGACCCAGCAGCTGCTCGCGCGTGGCCTCGAACAGCTGCAGCGACTTGTCGTTGACGTCGACGACCTGGCTGGCCCGCATCATTTCGCGCACGAAGCCGGGATTCTCGGCGATGTGGGCGCGCAGGCTGGTCACGCCGCGCGCGCGCAAGGCCCCGAACATTCCGGCCAGGGCCGAGAAGTCCAGCTCCCAGAACGACACGCTCATGGCGTGGAAGACGTTGCGGAAGCGGTACTCGCTGCGGCGCAGGGCCTCCTCGGCCGAGCGGGCCTCCGTGACGTCGCGGCCGGTCTCCAGCACCCAGGCCGCGTCCGAGGCGTCGCGGCCCAGCGACCAGCGCAGGGCGATCACCGCCTCGCGGCCGTCGGCCAGGCGCCGCCTGACCTCGCCCTCCCAGCGCCCTTCGGCCAACAGGCGGGCGGTGATCTCCTCCAGCGGCGCGGGAAAGACCGTGGCCAGCAGCCGCGGCGCATACGCTCCCCGCGCGGCCTCCCGCCCATGGCCGTACAGGGCCTCGCAGCCCTGGTTCCAGAACAGGATCCGCCCCTCCAGGTCGCGCACCAGGATCGGCTCGTGGGCCGCGTCCAGGAGTCCGGCCAAACTATTGTCCGATATGTTCAAGACGTCGGCCGGACGGTCGTGCATCGAGCTCACCGAAGGGATGCGCTCCCCCATTGTTGACGCCGCGCCAGCGGCGGGTCCAGCTATTCGTCCCATGCCCAGCCCGACGGTGCACATTGTCGATGACGACGGCCCCTTGAGAGAGGCCCTCGACAGCCTGTTCCGGTCGGTCGGGCTGGATACGCGCCTGTTCGGCAACGCCCAGGACTTCTTCCGTTCGGGACATGCGCATGACGCCGGGTGCCTTGTCTTGGACGTTCGACTCCCGGGGGTGAGCGGTCTCGACTTCCAGGCCCAGCTCAACGCCGCCGATATCCGCATGCCGGTGGTGCTGATGACCGGCCATGGGGACATCCCCATGACCGTGCGCGGCATGAAGGCCGGCGCCGTCGACTTCCTGGCCAAGCCCTTCCGCGACCAGGACATGCTAGACGCGGTGATGGCCGCCATAGACCGCGACCAGGCCCAGCGCGCCGAGCGTTCGGGCCTGGACGAGGTGCGCCGCCGCTACGAGACCCTGACCATGCGCGAGCGCCAGGTCATGGCCCTGGTCGCCGATGGCCTGATGAACAAGCAGATCGCCTTCGAGATCGGCCTGTCGGAGATCACGGTGAAGATCCATCGCGGCGCGGCCATGCGGAAGATGGAGGCCCGCTCGGTGGTCGAGTTCGTGCGCATGGCCGAGCAGCTGGGCGCCAAGGGCGCCTCCGCGACCTGACGCCACACACCCGAGTATAGTTCCGCCCGCCGCCCGCTTGCGGCAGATAGAGGGCTCGTCGCCGTCGGCAGCCTGAACAGGCCGGCGGGACCCGGAAGGACCAGTTGGTGTCGCAAGCCCCGTTGATCGCCGTCGTGGACGACGACGAAGCCATCCGGGCCTCGCTGGAGGCCCTGATCCGCTCGCTGGGCCACCGCGTCGCCACCTTCGACTCCGCCGCCGCCTTCCTGGCCTCGGAGGTCTCGGCCGGCGCCGACTGCCTGATCAGCGACGTGCAGATGCCCGGCCTGTCCGGGTTCGACATCCAGCAGGCCCTGGGCGAACGCGGCGTGCCCACGCCGGTGATCCTGATCACCGCCTTCGACGACGACCGCGCCCGCACCCGAGGCCTGGATCTCGGCGCCACCTGCTTCCTGAAGAAACCCTTCAGCGGCGACAGCATCATCGGCTGCCTGGAAACGGCCCTGGCCCCGCGCGGCAAGCCACAACAGGCTTAGGCCGGCGACGCCAGGCTCGCGTGGCGACCTCAGAGGACGAGGACGGTCTCCGGAAGTCCAAGGTCTCGAAACCAGAACTCGTGCTCCTTGACCAGTGAGATCGAGATCGGGTTGGGCCCGGCGGGCAACTGCGACGACTGGAAGCACAGACCGAATGGATACTTGCCGCCCGGGACCAGCGCAGATGCGTCGAAGTCGTGTCGCCATTCCACTGGCCACGGAGCCCGACCGTCGATGGACAGACGCCGGGCGCCCACCCGGACGGGGCGTTCCGAAGAGCCGTCGACGGCCAGCACACCGTTCCCGATCTTGTGGACGACGCCGGTCACCCGAACCTCGCCTGCCGCTCGGCCCCATTGGGAAGGCGGGTCGATCCACAATTCGTAGGCCAGTCCGTCCAGCCAGCGCGCGTAGCGATCGGTCGCGCCAGCAAGGTTTCCACGGATGCCGCCAACCGCCTCGTCGATCAAAAGCCGCAGGGCGCCCGACCGCCTCAGCCAGATCGCAAAACCTGAGTGGGCGACGTCGTCGCCCAACTCGACCAGATCTGCGTGGTCGGAGAGGCGGCGCGCATGCAATCGGTCCAGCGCGTCGCCGGCCGCCGGGAAGTAGATCGAGGTTCGGCGGCGAGCGGCGGAAGCGGCGGTTTCCGCGAATAGGGCTTTCAGGTCCATAAGTCCGCGGGGCGCTTCGAGCGCTCGCACCTTGTCCAGGTGGTCTCGCCAGCGTGGATCGGCCAGCCGCGCCATGCCGCATGCGGTCAGCACGGTCTGCGGCGCGAAGGACAGAGTGACGTCGGCCTGCAGCAATCTGCCGAAAAGCAGGGCCGCGTAGCCGCCCATGCTGTAGCCTACGCAGACGACGCGCGAGTAGCCGCGCGCATATGCGGCCAGGCGTCGGGCGAACCCTTCCGCGCCGCCCTCAACGCCCGGAACGCCGTGGAACCAACTGTCGGAAGGATCGCGGACCAGCAGCACCGAGCAGTCGGGCCGGTGCGCGAGGCCGGAAAAATCGTATGGCCGCGCCGCATGTGTTCCAAGGCCGGAAAAGACAATCAGCAGGACACCGGGCACGTCTAGCCGGCCACGGCAGAATGGCTCCTCGACCAGTCCTGGCAGATCGCTTCCCGCAGCGGCGGCGGCCGATTTCGCCGAGCCAAGCAGCAACTCCGCAATTCTCCTGAAACCTCGCCCCGCCCCCTCGGCGCCTCGGGGCGATCCCCAAGGGGCTATTGCCATCCTGTGACGACCATCTCCGCCGGGAACGGTTGGGGAAAGGCGAAGGCGGCGGGCAAGGCCGCCAGCCCAAAGCCGAGCACGCGCTTGAACGCGGAAGCCTGTCGGGCCATCGGCATGAAATTTCGCATCTCGCCCCACCCCGCAGCCTGCGGGCCGCTGTGAAGCTTTTGGCGAGCGCTCCTGGTGCGTCACTGTGCCAAAACACAGGACCGAACGGGTCCGTGCTATTCGTTCGCGGTCGAAGACAGCCTGTCCCTGGCCGCCTGAACGATCGACTTGTACTCGGGCAGAAAGACCTCCTCCAACTTGACCTCGAGGGCCGCCTCCAGGGTGTCGAGCGCCACGTGTTCGGCTAAAAGAAGTTGCTCCTCCTGTCCGGCGATCCTGCCCGCGGCGCTGGCGGTCTCGCGCATGTCCGCCAGCCATTCGAACAGGACGAGAGCGACGTCCCTGGGGATGCTGATGTCGATAAGGCCTGGAGAGCTGTTCATCTAGTTCAAGCCTCTATGGCTCAGTAGGCTGCGGGGCCGAAGACGGCTCATATCGCCGCGAACACGTCCGCGCCGTGGCTCAGCGCGTTGAAGTGCTCTCGACGAAAGAAATCCAAATTATGGGAAATTGGACCGATTTGCTGCGAACCTTGGTCGCCTCAACGGGCGAAACCACAGCGATTATCGAAGTTCGCAGTTTCAAACCGAAGTGGCGCGCCCGGAACGATTCGAACGTCCGACCCTCAGATTCGTAGTCTGATGCTCTATCCAGCTGAGCTACGGGCGCGCATTTCTTGGCAAGACGACTGGCGCACCCGACACGATTCGAACGTGTGACCTTTGCCTTCGGAGGGCAACGCTCTATCCAGCTGAGCTACGGGTGCATCCGCCTTGCGGAAGCGCGGTCTTAGCCGAAAGCCGCGCTCGCGCAAAGGGTTTTGGTCAGCCTTTCGCCAGATAGACGAAGCGGATGACGAACAGCGCCGCGAGGATCACCAGCAGCCAGTCGCCCTTGCGCAGCTTGCCGGTCGCGGCCTTGAGGATCGCGTAGCTGGTGATGCCGAACGCCAGGCCGTTGGCGATCGAGAAGGTCAGCGGGATGGTGATCACCGTCAGGAAGGCCGGGATGGCCACCGTCGGGTCGGTCCAGTCGACCTCGGCCAGCGAGCCGATCATCAGCGCCCCCACCAGCACCAGGGCCGGAGCGGTGGCGGCGGCCGGGATGGCCTGCACCAGCGGGGCGAAGAACAGGGTGATCAGGAAGAGGATCCCGACCACCACGGCGGTCAGGCCCGTGCGGCCGCCGGCGGTGACGCCCGAGGCGCTCTCGATGTAGCTGCAGACGGTGCTGGTGCCGGCCGCCGCGCCGATCATGGTGGCGGCGGAGTCGGCGGTGAGGATGCGGTTGAGCCGCGGGATCGTGCCGTCGGGCTCGACGAGACCGGCCTTCTTGGTGACGGCCACCAGGGTGCCGACATTGTCGAACAGGTCGACGAACAGGAAGACGAAGATGATCTCGAGCAGGGCGATGCCCATGCCGCCCTGCAGGTGCAGGGCCGCGCCGATGTCCATCTTGAACATGGTCGCCGACAGGTCCGAGAGGCTGTAGGCGCCCGGCGTGAACTTCGACAGGCCCAGCAGCCAGCCGGCCACGGCGGCCAGCAGGATGCCGATCAGGATCGCGCCCTTCACCCGCCAGGCCTGCAGGGCCGCGATGACGACGAGGCCGATCAGGGCCAGGGCCGCCGTCGGGGTGGTCAGGTCGCCCAGGGCCACGGCCGTGGCCGGGTCGGCGACGATGACGCCGGCGCTTTTCAGGCCGATGAAGGCGATGAACAGGCCAACGCCCGCCGCGACCGCCGAGAACAGCGGCCGGGGGATCGCCCCCACGATCATCTGGCGGATGCCCGCCACGGTCAGGATCAGGAAGGCCACGCCTGAGATGAACACGCAGCCCAGCGCAGTTTCCCACGGCACGCCCATGCCCTTGACCACGGTGTAGGTGAAGTAGGCGTTGAGGCCCATGCCCGGCGCCAGGGCCAGCGGGTAGTTGGCGATCAGGCCCATCAGGATCGAGCCCAGGCCGGCGGCCAGGCAGGTGGCGGCGGCGACGGCGGCCACCGGCATGCCGGTCTCGGCCAGGATCGCCGGATTGACCACGACGATATAGGCCATGGTCATGAAGGTGGTGAAGCCGGCCAGCACCTCGGTGCGGACGTTGGTCCCCTGGGCCTGCAGCTTGAAGAGACGTTCGAGCATGGCCTATCGGGCTCCAGCCTGAGGCAGGGCCGCCGCGCGACGGTCCCAGTTCTTGACGAGGTCGCGGGCGACAACGCCTCCGACCAGGAATTCGGCTTCGAAGGCGGCCTTGGCGCCGTCGTCGTGCAGCACGCGCGGGAAGGTCGGCTCGCCCAGGGGCGGGCGCGTGTAGTTGCTGGCGGTGCGCAGCACCAGCACCCGGCGCCGATCGATGCGGCCGCTGTCGGCATGGGCGTCGAGCACGTCGAGGATCCCCTGGTCTTCGCAGTCGCTCATGGTGAAGGTCCCCGCGCCGTCGGTCCAGAGCCTGACCCAGTCGCGGGCCCACTGGGTGCGGTGCGTCCCGTGCCAGAAGCGCACCGCGCCCAGGGCGTCGCCCTGCAGCACGAAAGGCGGGCGGGCCGCCAGCGGCTCCTTCACATAGCCGGCGCGCAGTTTGACCAGATCGGGATTGTCGGGCAGCGCCACGTCCTTGGTCAGCTCATAGGCCCAGTCGACCAGGCCGCGATCCAGGGTCCAAACCATGGCGCTGGCCCCCTCGGCCTTGCCCTTCACGTTGGGACGATCGGCGTCGTTGGAATAGAGGCCGTAGGGCCAGTCGGCCGGGATCTCGCGGTCGTCGACCTCGTAGATCGGGTCGGCGTCGACGACGTATCGGGCCCAGGCGGCGCTGCCGACCGAGGCGGACGCAGGATCGACGCCGGCGATGCCGCTGACGATCCAGTAGGCCTTGGTCAGGTCGAACTGGTTGGACAGGATCAGGGCCGCGACGCTTTCACGGGTGCGGCCGCGCATGTCGCTGACGATGGCCAGCACGCCGTCGTCGGAATAGCGGGCGACGTGGCGGATGCCCGGCACCTTGATTTCGCGCTTCAGCGGCCAGCCCTCGACCCAGGGCTGGAACTCGCCGGCGACGTCGCCGGTGTCGGCCCCGATCTCGAAGGTGGTGACGACCACCACCTTGATCGGGATCGGCTTGGAAGCCGCCATGGCCGGCGCGGTCGCGCCAAGGATGGCCGCGAGAGCGACCAATGTTCTGAGAATCCAAGCCCGCATGCCTGCCCCGCTCGCTGAAAAACGGCGCGAAAATCGTCGCTTAGGGGAGTCGATGCAACAGCGGCGCCGTGCGGCCTTCCGGGGGCGGCGTTCGCGAGGCTAGGTTGCCGCCGAATCGACCACCGGAAGCCTCGCCATGCGTATCGCCTCGACCGCCCTTGCTCTCGCCCTGCTGTCGGCGCCGATCGGCGCGGCCGCCGCCGAGCGCTTTGACACCGCGCCGCGCACGGCCGTGGTCAGCGCCTTCCCGCCGGAAATGGCGGCGCTGGAGGCGGCGACCTCGAACAAGAAGGAATTCACGGCCGCCGGCACGCGCTTCGTCACCGGCACGCTGGAGGGCAAGCCGGTGGTGCTGTTCCTGTCGGGGATCAGCATGGTCAATGCGGCCATGACCACCCAGGCCGCGCTGGACCGCTTCCACGTCAGCCGCATCGTCTTCTCCGGCGTGGCTGGCGGCGCGGACCCCGGACTTGAAGTCGGCGACGTGGTGGCGCCCGAGACCTGGGCCCAGACCTCGGAAATGGCCTATGCCCGAGAGGTTCCGGGCGGCTTTTCGCCGACGCCCGGCCTGGTCAGCGATCTGCCCAATTTCGGCATGATGCATCCGCGCGCGGTGACGGTGACGCAGGATCCGAGCAAGCCCGAGGACCGGCTGTCGTTCGCCGCCGATCCGGCGCTGATCGCTCTTGCCCGCAAGTCGGTGGAGGGCCTGGCCTTGAAGCGCTGCGCGGCCGACCAGTGTCTGGCCAAGCCGCCCAAGGTGGTGGTCGGCGGGGCCGGCGGCTCGGGCCCGGTGTTCGTCGACAACGCCGCCTTCCGCGACTACGCCCACAAGACCTTCGGCGCCCGCGTGCTCGACATGGAGAGCGCCGCCGTGGCCCAGGTGGCCTACGTGAACAAGACCCCGTTCATCGCCTTCCGCAGCCTGTCGGACCTGGCCGGCGGCGATCCGGCCACCAACCAGTTCCCGGTGTTCCTGCGGCTGGCGGCGGACAATTCGGCGACGGTGGTGCGGGCGTTCGTGAAGGCGTTGTCTTGAAGCCAATCAACAAGGAACCTCCCCCTGTGGGGGAGGTGTCGGCGAAGCCGACGGTGGGGGGAAATGACGACGAAATCGGCCGCCCTGCTCGGCAGCTGAAAACGTCCCCCCACCGGCCTTCGGCCGCCTCCCCCATCGGGGGAGGTTCCTGTTTCAAGTCTTCAGCGGATCCTTGGCGTTCGGATCGCCGTAGGTCAGCGACACGAACACGTCCTCCAGGTCCGGATCTTCGGTGGCGATATCCTTGATCGACACGCCCGCCGCGCGCACGGCGGCCAGCACGTGCTCGACGCTCGACTGGCCCGTGCGATAGCTGACCGAGAAGGCGCCGCCGGCGCGGCCCCTGGTCTCGAAGCCTTCCAGCACGGGGGCCGCGTCCAGGGGGCTCTCCGGCGTCACCACCACGTTGCGGATATCCATGCGGCGCAGCAAAGTCGGGGTCGGCTCGCAGACCACCACCTCGCCGCGGTTGACGATGGCGATCTGGTCGCACAGTTCCTGGGCCTCTTCCAGGTAGTGGGTGGTCAGCACGATGGTCACGCCCAGCTCGTGCAGGCCCTTCACATATTCCCAAAGCTGGCGGCGCAGCTCGACGTCGACCCCGGCGGTCGGCTCGTCGAGGATCAGCACCGGCGGCTGGTGGACCATGGCCTTGGCCACCATCAGGCGCCGCTTCATGCCGCCCGACAGCTGGCGGACATAAGCATTGGCCTTGTCGCCCAGGCCCAGGGCGTTCAGCAGCTCGTCGGTGCGGCGCTCGTTCTTGGGCACGCCGTAATAGCCGGCCTGCACCTCCAGCGACTCGCGCGGGGTGAAGAAGACGTCGGCGGCCAGTTCCTGCGGCACCACGCCGATGGCGGCGCGGGCGTCGCGCGGGCGCTCGTCGATGTCGCGGCCCCAGATCCGCACAGTGCCGCTGGACTTGCGGGTCAGGCCGGCCAGGATGTTGATGAAGGTGGACTTGCCCGCCCCGTTGGGACCCAGCAGGCCGAAGATCGAACCGCGCGGCACCTTCAGGTCGATGCCGTTCAGCGCGCGCTTCTCGGGCGCGGTCTTGGTGGCGGGATAGGTCTTGAACAGGCCCTCGGCTTCGATCGCGTAGGCAGGCAGGTCCATGAAGCGTCCAATCGGGGGCGGAAGGCCTTGAAAACAGAAGCATGCGCGGCTTCGTCGAATTGACGGGGCGCCGACGCGTCGCATAGGTATGCCTCGTTCGCCGCCTAGCCAAGGCCGCGCTCAGAATTCGAAGGTAGTTCCCCATGGCCAAGGCCAAGTCCGAAGCTCCGACCGCCCCCACCGCCATGGATGTCGCCGTGGCCGAGATCGGCGCCGGTCCCGCCCCCGAGATCATCCACGTCCACTCGCACCGCATCGCCTGCGACGGCGTCGGCGGCGCGCTGGGCCATCCGCGCGTTTGGCTGGAGATGGGCGAAGCCGGTTCGGTCGACTGCCCCTATTGCGATCGCCGCTTCATCGCCTCGACCCACGCCGGCCACGACGAGGACGAGCGTCTCGCCCCCGGCGTCTACGAAGGCCCGGGCGGCCACTAACCCGTGGACGATTCCTCGCTCTCCGGCCCGCGCGCCGAGACCCTCGCCAAGGCGTGGGAAGCCGCCGAGTGGCCGCACGACCCGCCGGTCCTGCGCGCCATCGCCATGCCCTCGGACACCAACCCCGAAGGCGACATCTTCGGCGGCTGGCTGCTGTCTCAGATGGACCTGGCCGCGGCCTCGATCGCCTTCCACCGGGCGGCCGGCCGCTGCGCCACCATCGCCGTCGACGGCATGGTGTTCATCAGCCCGGTGTTCGTCGGCGACGAGGTCAGCCTGTTCGCGCGCATCGTCCATACGGGCCGCACCTCGCTGAAGGTCGAGGTCGAAGCCTGGCGCCGCCGCCGCGATGGCGAGAAGGCCCACAAGG
Organism: Caulobacter endophyticus; assembly: GCF_003116815.1. GTDB lineage: Bacteria > Pseudomonadota > Alphaproteobacteria > Caulobacterales > Caulobacteraceae > Caulobacter > Caulobacter endophyticus. The sequence continues at coordinate 20,296 of NZ_QDKQ01000063.1, read as the reverse complement.
TGACGCAGGGCGTGTTCACGTTCGTCGCCATCGGCGAAGACCGCAAGCCGCGTCCGCTGCCGTAGAAAGATGCTCCCCCTGAAGGGGGAGCTGTCGGCGAAGCCGACTGAGGGGGAAGTGATAGCGGCGCTTCAGCAGCCGCTTCCCCCTCCGGCCCTTCGGGCCACCTCCCCCTTCAGGGGGAGGATCTATTCCCAGCGCCTACTCCAGACCCTTGGCCACGCCTTCGCGACGCGGATCCGCGCCGCCTTCCAGCACGCCGCCCTCACGCACGATCACCCCGTGCAGTCCCGAATTCTCGTTCTGGCCTTCCTTGACCATAACGCCGCGCGCCTGCAGGGCCGCGGTCAGTTCGGGGCCGAAGCGGCCCACCTCGCCCGAGAAAGTGTCGCCGCGCGCCACCAGGTTGGGCAGGGCGACGGCCTCCTGCATCGACAGGCCCCAGTCGAACACCCCGACCATGGCCTTCAGATTATAGGACAGGATGGCCGAGCCGCCCGGCGAGCCGACGGCGGCCAGGAACTTGCCCTTGCCGTCCAGCACCACAACCGGCGACATCGACGAGCGCGGGCGCTTGCCCCCGGCCACGGCGTTGGCGCCGGGCAGGCCGTCCTTGTCGGTCGGCGCAAAGTTGAAGTCGGTCAGCTGGTTGTTGAGGAAGAAGCCGCCGACCATCCGGCCCGAGCCGAAGATGCTCTCGACCGTGGTGGTCATCGACACCACGTTGCCGGCCGCGTCGACGATCACGAAGTGGGTGGTGCCGCCCGGCTCGATCGTCGAGTCCGGACCGACCCTGGGCGCGCCCTTGGGCAGGCCAAAGCTCGGGGCGGGACCGGCCGTCTCGCCAATCAGCCTGGCGCGCGCCTTCACATAGGCCGGCTCCAGCAGCCCTTCGACCGGCACGCTCACCTTGCCCGGGTCGCCGACATAGCGGTCGCGGTCGGCGTACATGACGCGCTCGGCCTCGGCGATCTGGGTCCAGGCGATCGGGTCGTTCCGGTTGCGCCTTGAGATGTCGGTGTGCTCGAGCATCAGCAGCGCCTGCAGCAGCGACACCCCGCTCGACGACGGGTTGGGCACGCAGACGGTGTAGACCTTCCACGGCCGGCACAGGGCGTCGTCCGAGCGCGGCTTGTAGGCCTTCAGGTCCGCCAGGGTCATGGCCGAAGGGCGCTCGCCCTCGTGCAGCTTGGCGACGATGGCCTGCGCCAGCGGGCCTTCATAGAGGGCCGAGGGACCTTCGGCGGCCAGGCGGCGCACGGTGGCGGCGTAGGCGGGGTTCTTCAGCGTCTCTCCGGCCTGGTAGCGCTGGCCGCCCGGCTTGGTGAAATAGGCGGTTGCGTCGGGCGTCTGGCCCTGGGGCGAGCGGCCGTTGATCATCGAGGCCAGGCGGGGACTGACCACGAAGCCCTGGTCGGCCAGCTTTTCGGCGTCGAGGAACAGGCGGTCCCAGCCGATGGCGCCGTACTCCTTCTGGGCCTGGGCTAGCATGGCCACTGCGCCCGGCACGCCGGTCGAGCGGCCCGACAGCACCGCGGCGATGAACGACACCGGCTTGCCGTCGTCGCCCAGGAACAGGGCCGGCGTCGCGGCCGCCGGGGCGGTCTCGCGGCCGTCATAGGCCGTCACCTTGCCGGTCCTGGCGTCGTAGAAGACCATGAACGAGCCGCCGCCCAGGCCCGAGCTCTGCGGCTCCACCAGGCCCAGCACCGCCTGCACGGCCACGGCGGCGTCGACCGCCGAACCGCCTTCGCGCAACACCCGCAGGCCCGCTTCGGTGGCCAGCGGATTGGCCGAGGCCACCATGCCGCGCGGGCTGTAGGCGGCGGCCGCGCCAGACGTCCTGGGAGCGGTCTTCGGCGCCGAGACGGCCGGCTTGACCGCATCCGGCGCCGCCGCCGTGGTCGCGCAGCCGGCGATCCCCCCGCAAGCGGTCAGGACGGCGAGGGCGGCGAGAACGGGCAGGCGCATGGGCGGATCCTTCGGAAGACCGGGCGTTGGGGCGCGAAACGGGCCGGCCAGGGCGTCGGAAATCCGACTCGGACGGCGGAGATTCGACGAACCATGCCCCCGACGCCGCCACCACGCTCGCGAAAAATCGCCCGCGCACGCCCCTGCGACATCTTTTTCACCACCGGAAACCCTTATGTTTCAAGGGATCGCGCGGTTATCCACCGGCTTCGGCGACTTTCTTGCGACAAGACGCTTGCACACCCCCAGGGTCCGGGGTATCTCCCCCGCCTCGCCGCAAGGCAGTGCGCGCCCGTAGCTCAGCTGGATAGAGCATCAGACTACGAATCTGAGGGTCGGACGTTCGAATCGTTCCGGGCGCGCCATTCTTCTTCTCCTTGAAGAACCTCCTGAAAATTCAGAGTTGCCGGCGCGGCGGGTTTGGCCTTAGCGCTGCGGCATGAGCGTTTCCGTACTCTTCGTCTGCCTGGGCAATATCTGTCGCTCGCCGTTGGCCGAGGCCGCGTTCAGGCTGGAGGTCAAACGGCTGGGGTTGGACGTGGTCGTGGATTCCGCCGGCACCGGCGGCTGGCACGCGGGCGATCCGCCGGATCGGCGGGCGCAGGCGACGGCGCGAAGGCATGGGGTGGAGATCGGCGGCTATGCGGCCCGGCAGGTGACGGCCGGCGACTTCGAGCGCTTCGACCATGTGGTGGCGCTGGATCTCGACAACCTGCGCAACCTGAAGCGCCTGGCGCCGGCGGGGAGCCGCGCGCGGCTGAGCCTGCTGCTGGATCACGTCGAGGGGCGGGCCGGAGAGGCCGTGGCCGATCCATACTACGGCGACGACGCCGGGTTCGAGGTCACCTGGGCCGACGCCGTGGCCGGGGCGCGCGGGCTGGCGGCGAAGATCGGGCGATAGGACGCTCTCCTTGAATGGAGAGGCGTCGCCGAAGAAACGACCAACTTCGAAACGCCCCCCTCCGGCCCTCCGGGCCACCTCCCCCAGAGGGCCCCGGAGGGGGGAGGATCTTCGGGCGAAGCCGAACGGGACCCCTATCCCAGGTGCACCCGGATCAGGCTGCGCGCGGCGCGGGCCACCGAGCGGGCGGGACCGTCGGCGCCGAGGGTGACGCGGGCGGTGTAGGAGCCCTCCATCAAGAGCATCAGGGCGTCGGCCAGTTCGTCATCGGCGGCGCCGGCGCGGCGGCACAGGTCGATCAGCCGGCCGTGCAGCGAGCGCTTGTAGTTCACCGACACCTGCTGGGCGGGATGGTTCTCCTCGTGCAGCTCGATGGCGGCGTTGGCCAGCGGGCAGCCGTGGATGTTCATGTCGCAGGCCTTGGTCTCGAAGGCGTCGAAAATCGCCTCGAGCTGGCCGCGCGGATCGCTGCAGCACATGGCCGTGACGCCGTCCCACCAGGCCCAGTATTCGCGCTCCTGTTCGCGCAGCACCTCGGCGACCAGCTCGTCCTTGGACGGGAAGTTCCGGTACAGGGTCATCTTGGTGGCCTCGGCCTCGGCCGCGATGGCCTCGACGCCGACCGCCCGGATGCCGTGCTGGTAGAAGAGCTCGCGGGCCGTCTCGAAGATCCGGTCGCGGGCGGGCCTCTTGGACGCCGGCGGACCGTCCGGCGCGCACGCCGTCCCGGCTCCCAGCTCCCCCGAGCCGACCTCCCCAGATTTTCTCGCAGCCATTTTCGCAGCACCTCGCCTTGACGTGAGAGTTACCGGTCAGTATCTCTCCGCCATGGAGTGATACCGAACGGTATCGTCACATCCTAAATCGTAATTCCGCCGAGCCAAGTCAAGCAACAGACCCTGCGACATTTCTCCCCCTATTACCCCTTGAACGGAGCGCAAGCCATGCCGAACGCGAGCGACATCAACGCCGCCCCCGAAGCGACCCAGGCCTGCCTCTCCACAGGGTGGCTGGCCAGCGCCGCGCGTCACGGCCGGTCGATCCAGCGGTGGATCGGCAAGGCCGCCGCGCCCAAGCCCCGCCCCCGGTCGTCGCGGCCCTACCGTCCGCCGACCTGGGAATAGTTCCCCAAGCGTACCTGCTTCTCCTCCCCGTCCGCCCGCTCCCCCGGGTGTCTTTCTCGACAGGTCTTCCGATGCGCCAAGCCATCAACACCTTCGCCGGCCTCGCCGCGCTGGCAGTTCTCGCCGCCTGCAGCGCCCAGGCCAAGCCCGAACAGGGCCCCGCCCCCGCCGTGCAGGTCACCGTCGCCGACGTGGCCTTCAAGTCGCTGCGCCAGTGGGACGACTTCACCGGCCGCCTCGAGGCGGTCGACACCGTCGACATCCGCCCCCGGGTCGGCGGCTACGTGAACGCCGTGCGCTTTTCCGAAGGCGCCTATGTCCGCAAGGGCCAGGTGTTGTTCGAGATCGACCCGCGCCCGTTCCAGGCCGAAGCCGCCCGCGCCGGCGCCGAGGTGGCCCGGGCCAAGGCCGGCCTCGACCTGGCCGTCGTCAACCGCGAGCGCGGCCAGCGGCTGATCGACCAGAACGCCCTGGCCCGCAGCGAATTCGACCGCCTGGCCTCCGAGGAAAAGGCCGCCCAGGCCAATCTCGCCGCCGCCCAGGCCGCCCTGCAGACCGCCCGCCTGAACCTGGAATGGACCCGCGTGGTCTCGCCGATCGACGGCCGCGTCTCCAAGGCCCGCATCACCCGCGGCAACCTGGTCACCCAGGCCGACATGCTGACCACCGTGGTCTCCGACGCGCCCATCTATGCGGCCTTCAGCGCCGACGAGCAGACCTTCCTGAAGTACGCCGCCGCCGAGCGCGGCAAGCAAAGCCCCGTCTATATGGGCCTGATGACCGAAGACGGCTATCCGCACGAGGGCAAGCTGTCGTTCATCGACAACGCGCTCGACGCCAAGAGCGGCACGATCAGCGGCCGGGCGATCTTCGCCAATGCCGACGGCAAGTTCACGCCGGGCCTGTTCGCCCGCATCCGCCTGGTCAGCGCCGCCAGCCAGACCGTCGCCCTGGCGCCCGACCGCGCCATCGCGACCGACCTGGGCAAGCGCTACGTCATCGTCGTCGGCGCCGACAACAAGGCCCAGTACCGCCCGGTCGAGGTAGGTCCGCTGGCCGGCAACCTGCGCGTCGTCCGCCAGGGCCTCAAGCCCGGCGACCGGGTGATCGTCGGCGGCCTGCAGAAGGTCAAGCCCGGCGACACCGTCGCTCCGGTGGCGGTGAAGACCCAGGCCGCGGATCTGGGCCAGCTGGAAGTCGGCCCGCAGAAGGTGGCCTCGGTGGCCACGAGCACGAGCCAGAACTAGTGCCCTCTCCCTTCCCCCTCGATGGGGGAAGGGCCGGGGATGGGGGTGACAGCGCGTCAGGATAAGGCGCCAGCCCCACCGCCGCAGACACCCCCACCCTAGCCCTCCCCCATCCAGGGGGAGGGAACGCCCCCTTACGTCCCTCCCCTTGCCGGACGCTCCCCATGAATTTCGCAAAATTCTTCGTCGGACGACCGCGGTTCGCCGCCGTGCTGTCCATCGTCATCTTCATCGCGGGGCTGGTGGCCCTGCCCAACCTGCCGATCAGCGAGTACCCCGAAGTGGTGCCGCCGACCGTCGTGGTGCGCGCGGCCTATCCGGGCGCCAACCCGTCGGTGATCGGCGAGACCGTCGCCTCGCCGCTGGAACAGGCCATCAACGGCGTCGAGGGGATGATCTACCAGTCGTCCCAGTCGGCCTCGGACGGGGCCATGATCCTGACCGTGACCTTCGCGCTCGGCACCGACCTGGATAAGGCCCAGGTGCAGGTGCAGAACCGCGTGGCCCAGGCCCTGCCGAAACTGCCCCAGGAGGTGCAGCGCATCGGCGTGACCACCAACAAGGCCTCGCCCGACCTGACCCTGGTCGTGCACATGATCTCGCCCAACAACCGCTACGACATGCTGTACCTCAGCAACTACGCGCAGCTGAACGTGCGCGACCGGCTGAAGCGCATCGACGGCGTGGGCGACGTGCAGATCTTCGGCGCCGGCGCCTACTCCATGCGGGTGTGGCTGGATCCGGAGAAGGTGGCGGCCCTCGGCATGACCGCCGGCGACGTCGTGCGGGCCCTGCGCGAGCAGAACGTCCAGGTGGCCGCCGGCCAGTTGGGCGCGCCGCCCAACGCCGGCTCGGGCGCCGAATTCCAGCTGTCGATCAACGCCCCCGGGCGCCTGACCGACGAGGACCAGTTCCGCAACGTCATCATCCGCTCGGGCGCCGACGGCCAGATCACCCGCCTGGGCGACGTGGCCCGCGTCGAACTGGGCGCCAACAACTACGCCCTGCGCTCCCTGCTGGACAACAAGTCGGCCGTCGCCGTGCCGATCTTCCAGCGCCCCGGCTCCAACGCCCTGGAAATGGCGGCCGAGGTCAAGAAGACCATGCAGGAGCTGAAGAAGGATTTCCCCGAGGGCGTCGACTACGAGATCATCTACGACACCACCGCCTTCGTGCAGGAAAGCATCGACTCGGTCGTCCACACCCTGATCGAGGCCATCATCCTGGTGGTCATCGTGGTGGTGATCTTCCTGCAGGGCTGGCGGGCCTCGGTGATCCCGCTGCTGGCCGTGCCGGTGTCGCTGATCGGCACCTTCGCGATCATGCTGCTGCTGGGCTTCGGCCTCAACGCTCTGACCCTGTTTGGCCTAGTGCTGGCCATCGGCATCGTCGTCGATGACGCCATCGTCGTGGTCGAGAACGTCGAGCGGCATATCGAGAACGGCCTGTCGCCGCCCGAGGCCACCCGCAAGGCGATGAGCGAGGTCACCGGCCCGATCATCGCCGTGGCCCTGGTGCTGTGCGCGGTGTTCATCCCCACGGCCTTCATCACCGGCCTGTCGGGCCAGTTCTACCGTCAGTTCGCCCTGACGATCGCCATCTCGACGATCATCTCGGCCGTCAACTCGCTGACCCTGTCGCCGGCCCTGGCCGCCGTGCTCCTGAAGTCGCACCACGCGCCCAAGGACCGCTTCCAGAAGCTGATCGACCGCCTGCTGGGCTGGCTGTTCGTTCCGTTCAACAAGGTCTTCCACCGCGCCTCGAACGGCTATGTCCGCGGCGTGAAGATGACCCTGGGCCGTTCGACCGCCTCGCTGTTCGTCTATGGCGGCCTGCTGGTCCTGACGGCGCTGGCCTTCGCCCGCACCCCGTCCGGCTTCGTGCCGCAGCAGGACAAGGCCTATGTGGTCGCCGTCGTGCAACTGCCCGACGCCGCCTCGCTGGACCGCACCGAGGCCGTGATCAAGCAGATGGGCGACATCGCCATGAAGACCCCGGGCATCGAACACTCGGTGGCCTTCCCTGGCCTGTCGGCCAACGGCTTCATCAACAGCCCCAACGCCGGCGCGGTGTTCTTCCCGCTCAGCGACTTCAAGGACCGCCGCTCCAAGGACCTGTCGGCCGGCGCCATCGTAGGCCAGCTGAACCAGAAGTTCGCCGCCATCCCCGACGCCCAGATCGCGGTCTTCCCGCCGCCGTCCGTGCAGGGGCTGGGCACCATCGGCGGCTTCCGCATGCAGATCGTCGACAAGGCCGGCCTGGGCTCGGACGAGCTCTACAAGCAGACCCAGGCGATCATCGCCAAGGCCCAGAAGGATCCGGCCCTGGCCGGCGTGTTCTCCAGCTACCAGGTCAGCGTGCCCAAGATCCAGGCCGATATCGACCGCGAGAAGGCCCGCGCCCAGGGCGTGTCGCTGACCGACCTCTTCGAGACCCTGCAGGTCTATCTGGGCTCGCTGTACGTCAACGACTTCAACCGCTTCGGACGGACCTACGAGGTCAACGTGCAGGCCGACCAGGACTTCCGTCTGCAGCCCGAGCAGATGCTGCGCCTGCAGACCCGCAACGGCGACGGCCAGATGATCCCGCTGGGCGCCTTCGTCAGCTTCAAGGAGGCCACCGGTCCCGACCGCGAGATGCACTACAACGGCATGCTGACCGCCGAGATCAACGGCGGCCCGGCGCCCGGCTTCTCGACCGGCCAGGCCCAGGCGGCGCTGGAGAAGATCGCGGCAGAGGAACTGCCGGGCGGCATCGGCTTCGAATGGACCGAGCTGACCTACCAGCAGATCCTGGCCGGCAACACGGCGATCTACATCTTCCCGCTGTGCGTGCTGCTGGCCTTCCTGGTGCTGGTGGCCCAGTACGAAAGCTGGAGCCTGCCGCTGGTGGTGATCCTGATCGTGCCCATGACCCTGCTGTCGGCCCTGGTCGGCGTGCTGGTCACCGGCGGCGACAACAACATCTTCACCCAGATCGGCCTGATCGTGCTGGTGGGGCTGGCGTGCAAGAACGCCATCCTGATCGTCGAGTTCGCCCGCGAACGCGAGATCGAGGGCGACACGCCGCTGCAGGCGGTGCTGGAAGCCTGCCGCCTGCGCCTGCGTCCCATCCTGATGACCTCGATCGCCTTCATCATGGGCGTCTGGCCGCTGGTCGTGTCGCACGGGGCCGGGGCCGAGATGCGCCGGGCCATGGGCGTGGCGGTGTTCGCCGGCATGCTGGGCGTGACCGTCTTCGGCCTGATCCTGACGCCGGTGTTCTACTACGTCATCCGCCGGCTCTCGGGCCGCAAGTCGCTGGCGACCGTCAAGACGGCCCCGCCGGCGGTGGAGGCGCAGGCGCATTGACGCCGCCCGTCTCCTCCCCTCCCCCTCGATGGGGGAGGGGCAGGGGTGGGGGTGAATGCGGCATCGGCCGCCTCCCCATCCTGAAACGCTGTCACCCCCATCCCCGACCCTTCCCCCATCAAAGGGGGAAGGGAGACCTTCCGAGGTTCTCCATGACCTTCCTCAAAATCGCTCTCGTCGCCGGCGCCTCGCTGCTGGCCACGGCCTGCGCCGTCGGCCCGACCTACAAGGCCCCGACGCCCGCCCCCGTCGCCCTCCAGAACGCGACGCCCGCCGTCGCCTCCACGACCGCCAATCCCGAGGCCCAGTGGTGGAAGGCGTTCGGCGACCCGACGCTCGACGCCCTCGTTTCCCAGGCCCTGGCGGCCAATCTCGACCTCAAGGTCGCCGTGGCCAGGGTCGACGAGGCCCGCGCCCTGTTCAAGGACGCGCGTCTCGACCAGATCCCGCGCGTCACCGCCTCGGGCGGCTATACCGACACCAAGCAGCAGCAGCCCGGCTTCAGCGACCAGCGGGTGGAGGTCGAGAGCTATCGCGCCGGCCTCGATGCGGCCTGGGAGATCGATCTCTTCGGCCGCGTGCGCCGCGGCGTGCAGGCCGCCAGCGCCGAGGCCGGCGCGGCCCAGGCCGACCTGCACGACGTGCAGGTCAGCGTCGCCGCCGAGGTGGCCCGAAACTACCTGGAACTGCGCGGCGCCCAGGCCCGCCTGGCGGTGGCCCGCCGCAACCTCGAGACCCAGCGCGACACCCTGCGCCTGACGCGCGTGCGGTTCGAGGCCGGCGCCGGCGGGGCGATCGACGTGGCCAGCGCCGAGGCGCGCCTCAACGCCACGGAAGGCACGATCCCCGACCTGGTCACAGCCGCCACCCGCGCCAACTACCGCCTGGCCGTGCTGACCGGCCAGCGGCCCGGCGCGCTGGACGCCCAGCTCGCCCCCCGCGCCGAAGAGCCCGCGCCGCTGGTCGCCGCCCTGCCGATCGGCGAGGCCTCCGATTTCCTTCGCCGCCGCCCCGACGTGCAGGCGGCCGAACGACGCCTGGCGGCCCAGACCGCCAAGGTCGGGGTGGCTACGGCCGACCTCTTCCCGCGCGTGCGGGTGACCGGCTTTGTCGGCTTCCTGTCGGGCACGTCGTCGGGCTTCGGAAACAGCGCCAGCCAGGCCTGGTCGGTCGCCCCGGCGGTCAGCTGGCCCGCGCTCGACCTCGGCGGCGCCCGGGCGCGGCTGAAGGCGGCGGAAGCCCGCAACGATGCGGCCCTGGCGGCCTACGACCAGACGGTGCTGGCGGCGATCGAGGACCTGGAGACGGCGCTGGTCTCCTACGCCCAGCGCCAGGCGCGGCTGAAGAGCCTGGCCGACCAGGCCGCAGCCTCCCGCCGCGCCGCCGAGCTGGCGAGGATCCAGTACAAGGAGGGCGGCATCGACTTTCTCGTGCTGCTCGACGCCGAACGCACCCTGCTGGCGGCGGAGGACTCCCTGACCGTCGCCGAGACCGGCGTGAACACCGACGTGGTGGCCATCTACAAGGCGCTGGGAGGCGGTTGGAGCTGACAAGATCCTCCCCCCTCTGGGGGAGGTGGCCCGAAGGGCCGGAGGGGGGACGTTATCAGCTACCGCAGAGGCGGCCGACTTCGCAGACCTTCCCCCCTCAGTCGCTCAGCGACAGCTCCCCCTTCAGGGGGAGCATCTTGTTGCCGAACCCCTCTCCCATCCCCACCTGCACAGCTCCAACCTGGAGCCCCCGCATGGCCGCCGCCGACGCCTATGTCTACCACCCCCGCGACGGCCACGGCCTGGCCCACGATCCGTTCAACGCCATCGTCGGGCCGCGCCCGATAGGCTGGATCTCCAGCGTCGACGGTCAAGGCCAGCGCAACCTTGCGCCCTACAGCTTCTTCAACGCCTTCAACTACGCTCCGCCGATCGTCGGCTTCGCCTCGACGGGCTGGAAGGACACCATCGCCAACGTCCAGGCCACCGGCGTGTTCTGCTGGAACCTGGCCACGCGCGAGCTGGCGCAGGCGATGAACACCACCTCGGCTCCCGCCGCCCCCGGCCAGGACGAGTTCGAGCTGGCCGGCCTGACGGCCGTTCCCGGTACGCTCGTCGCCGCGCCGCGCGTGCTGGAAAGCCCGGTGAACTTCGAGTGCCGCGTCACCCAGTCGTTCCAGCTGACCACGGCGGCCGGCGAGGCGGTGGAGACCTGGATGACCTTCGGCGAGGTCGTCGCCGTCCACATCGACCGCCGCCTGATCCGGCCGGACCGCGTCTACGACGCCCCCGCCGGCGAGCCGATCCTGCGCTGGGGCGGCCGCGGCGACTATGTCGCGGTGGATCCCGCCGCCATGTTCGAGATGTTCCGCCCGACCAAGGCCGACATTCCGCCTGCGGCGTGATGAGAACCTCCCTAGCGGGACAGGCGGCTTCATCGCCGCCCCAAATGAAAAACCCTCCCGAACCGGCCGGCTCGGGAGGGTTTCATTTTCGCAAGGAAGCCGTTCGCCGTCAGACGTCGACTTCGGCGTCCAGGGCGTTTTCCTGGATGAACTCGCGGCGCGGCTCGACCAGGTCGCCCATCAGGCGGCTGAACATGTCGTCGGCGTCGTCGGCGTGGTTGACCTTGACCTGCAGCAGGGTGCGGGCGTCGACGTCCAGCGTGGTTTCCCACAGCTGATCGGGGTTCATCTCGCCCAGACCCTTGTAGCGCTGGATGGTCAGGCCCTTGCGGCCGGCGTCGAGCACGGCCTGCACCAGGTCGAGCGGACCGCGAACGGTCGTGCTCTTGTCCTTGCGGCGGAAGACGGCCGGCTTGGCGAACACCCCGGCCAGGTTGGCGGCGCGCTCGGCCAGGCGGCGGGCGTCGGCGGCGTGCAGCAGCACGTCGTCGAGCACCACGCGCTCCGACACGCCGCGACGCACGCGGCTGAAGACGAAGCCGGTGTCGCCGCGCTCGCCGCTCCAGGGGCCATCGCCCTCCTCGTTGTAGAGGTCGAGACGGCCGGCCGCGGCGGTCGCGTCCGGGGTCTCGCCCAGCAGGCCGGCCAGGGCCGCCTGCTCGATGGCCGAGGCCGGGGCGCGGGCCGCCAGGCGGTCGATATTGGCCTTGGCCGCGCGGGCCAGCTGCACCAGGGCCAGGAGGTCCTGGCCGATCAGGCGCTCGCCCGACGACAGGTCCAACTCCGCGCCGTCGACGCCCTCGTCCACCAGGAACGCGTCCATTTCGGCGTCGTCCTTGAGGTAGCGCGACGACTTGCCCTTGGCGGCTTTGTAGAGCGGCGGCTGGGCGATGTAGATGTAGCCGCGCTCGATCAGCTGCGGCATCTGCCGGTAGAAGAAGGTCAGCAGAAGCGTGCGGATGTGGGCGCCGTCGACGTCGGCGTCGGTCATCAGCACGATCTTGTGGTAGCGCACCTTGTCGGGATTGAAGTCGTCGCGGCCGATGCCGGCGCCCAGCGCCGTGATCAGCGTGCCGATCTGGTCGGACGACAGCATCTTGTCGAAGCGGGCGCGCTCGACGTTCAGGATCTTGCCGCGCAGCGGCAGGACGGCCTGGTTGTCGCGGTTGCGGGCCTGCTTGGCCGAGCCGCCGGCCGAGTCGCCCTCGACGATGAAGATTTCGGACTTGGCTGGGTCACGCTCGGAGCAGTCGGCCAGCTTGCCGGGCAGGCTGGTGATATCGAGCGCGCTCTTGCGACGGGTCAGCTCGCGCGCCTTGCGGGCGGCTTCGCGGGCCGCGGCGGCCTCGGCGATCTTGCTGACGATCTGCTTGGCCTCGTTCGGGTGTTCCTCGAACCAGGTCGAGAGGCCCTCGGCCACCAGGTTTTCGACGGCCGGGCGCACTTCCGACGAGACCAGCTTGTCCTTGGTCTGCGAGCTGAACTTGGGGTCGGGCACCTTGACCGACAGCACGCAGGTCAGGCCCTCGCGGCTGTCTTCGCCGCCCAGGTTGACCTTCTCCTTCTTCAGGATGCCCGAGCTTTCGGCGTAGTTGCTGATCACCCGGGTCAGGGCGCCGCGGAAGGCCGAAAGGTGCGTGCCGCCATCCCGCTGCGGGATGTTGTTGGTGAAGCATAGCATGTGCTCGTGGTAGCTGTCGTTCCACCACATCGCCAGGTCGAGCTCGACCTTGTCCTTGGTCCCGCGCACCGTGATCGGCGTCTTGAGCAGCGGCGTCTTGGCCTTGTCGAGGTGACGGACGAAGGCCTCGATGCCGCCTTCGAAGAACAGCTTCTCTTCCCACGGCTCGGCGTCGCGGTGATCCTTGAACCAGATGGTCACGCCCGAGTTCAGGAACGCCAGCTCGCGCAGGCGGTGCTCGAGGGTCTTCCGGTCGAACTCGATGAACGAGAAGGTCTCCTTCGACGGGAAGAAGGTCACTTCGGTGCCCGTCAGGGTCTCGCCGGCCTTGGGGCCGTCGTCGCGCACCGGCGAGTCGCCGGTCACGGCCAGCGAGGTCACCGCGTCGCCGCGCTCGAAGCGCATCTGGTGGACCTTGCCGTTGCGGTGGATCAGCAGCTCAAGCCAGTCAGAAAGCGCGTTGACGACCGAGACGCCCACGCCGTGCAGGCCGCCCGAGACCTTGTAGCTGTTCTGGTCGAACTTACCGCCGGCGTGCAGCTGGGTCATGATGACCTCGGCCGCCGAGACGCCTTCGCCCTCGTGGATGTCGGTGGGGATGCCGCGGCCGTCGTCGGTGACCGTCACCGAACCGTCGGCGTTGAGGATCACCTGCACCTTGGTGGCGTGGCCGGCCAGGGCTTCGTCGATGGCGTTGTCCACCACCTCGTAGACCATGTGGTGCAGGCCCGAACCGTCGTCGGTGTCGCCGATGTACATGCCCGGGCGCTTGCGCACCGCGTCCAGGCCCTTGAGGACCTTGATCGAGTCCGCGCCGTATTCGCCGGCGACGGCTTCTTCGGGAACTTCGGGGACTTGGCCTTCGGTATTCTCGGTCATTCGTCTTCCAGAGCCGTAGACTCAATGGGGATCAGGCCGGCCTCGCTGACGCGAACGCCCAACGCCCGACCCTTGAGATGGTCGAACAGCGACTCGTCCGTGCCGGTGAGGAAGGCCTGGAGCTTGAGCGCCGTGAGTTCGTCGGCCAGAGCGGCTCGCCGGGTGAGGTCGAGATGCGCGGCGACTTCGTCGAGCAACACTATAGGATTCGGCGCGGATTCCGCACGCGAAAGTCTCGCCGCCTGGGCCAAAACCAGGTTCAAAATCAGCGCTTTTTGCTCGCCGGTGGAGCATTCCGAGGCCGGACGGTCCTTGTCGACGTGGAACACGGCCAGATCGCCCCGGTGCGGGCCTGTCAAGGCCCTGCCCGCGGCCCCGTCGCGCGGCCGCGCGGCGGCCAGGGCCTGGGCGAGCTGCAGCTCGATTTCGGCGGTCGGAACCCCGTCCAGGGCCATCAGCTCCCAGGGCCCGGTCAGGGTCAGGCGGGCCTGCGGGAACGGCCGGTCGCCGCGTCCGTCGATCTCGGCCTGCAGGGCGATCAGCGTGCGCGCCCTCGCCTCCGCCATCAGCGCCCCGGCGCCCGCCAGGCGCGCCTCCAGCACCGTCAGCCAGGCCGGGTCGGCCGGCGCCCCGCCGTCGGCGGCGTCGCTCAGCAGGCGCATGCGCTCGCGCTGGGCCTTTTCGTAGGCGTTGGCGTGGCTGGCGTGGGCCGGTTCGGCGGCGAACACCAGCCGGTCGAAGAACTTGCGCCGCTCGGACGCGGCTTCGAGAAACAGGCGGTCCTGGGCGGGGGTCAGCCACATGGGCCGCACGTGGTCGGCCAGCCTTCCCGGCGGCACGGTCTCGCCCTCGATGCGGACGATGCGGCGGGAGGCCCCGGCCAATTCCGTGCCGGTGCCGACCTTCAGCACCTCGCCGTCGGCCTGCTCGACCTCGGCGGCCACGGCCCAGGCCCGGCCGACGCCCTCGCCGGGCATGCGGCGGCCTACCTCCGCCAGACTGGACCCGCGCAGCCCCTTGCCCGGCGACAGCAGGCTGACGGCCTCCAGCAGGTTGGTCTTGCCCGAACCGTTGGGGCCGAACAGATAGACGCTGCGCCCGCCGGTGATCAGGCGAGCGCGCTCGTAGGACCGGAAATCGGTCAGCATCAAGGAAAGCAGGGCGGCGCGGCTCACCCACGCCTTCTAGCCTATTACCGGTCCCGGCCCATAGGCCTCGCTGACAGCACCATGTAATCACGCATGGCCCGGCGCTTTTCCGCATCGAAGTGCGTGAAATCTTCCATGAAGGGGTCCGGCTCGATCCTCAGGCTGACATTGTCACGGTTTTGCCCCCCCGAAGACGCCCATACCGTCAGATACTCGCCATCCGCGTCCTCCGGTATCTCGATGTACAAAGGGAAATCGTAGCCCTTCGACGTTATCTGCACCTTCGGGCGATTTCCTATCCGGAGGTCCACGAACGTCGGGTCTTCACCGCCCTTCAGGCCGTACCAGAACTTGTACCCGGGCGCCGGCCCCTGACTGTAGATGATCTTCATGGCTCCCCCGCCGCAAAACACAAGCACAGGTTCGCACGGAGCCACGATCAAACCTATAGGCGCTTTTACGCCTTGAGGCCTGCGCCCTAGCCTTGCCAACGCCGCCCGCCGGCATGGGCCAGCAGGCGCGGCGCGGTCCGCAGGCCGTGCATCAGATGCGGTCCGGCCAGCAGCACCACGGCCCAGGCCCCGGCGCTGACGAGCACGACGACGATACGGTCCCAGGCCAGGCGCATGGGGGTCTCCGGAAGACTGCGACTTCGCCGCGCTACGCCCGGATCACGGCGGAAAAAAGAACCTCCCTCTTGTGATCACTCCCCCAGCCGGTAGGCGCACAGCTTGTTGCCATCGAGATCGCGGAAATAGGCGAAATAGGCCTTGGGCATGCGCTCGCCCGGCGCGCCCTCGCAGGCGCCGCCCAGTTCGATGGCCTTGGCGTGAAAGGCGTCGACCTCCTCGCGGGTTTCGAAGTCGAAGCCGCCCATCATGCCGTTGCCGATGCAGGCGGGATTGCCGTCATAGGGGCCCAGCACCCCGAACATGCCCACGCCCTTGCCGCGATAGAGCCGTCCGCCGGACGGATGCTCGAACAGGGGGCGCATGCCGATCGAGCCCAGCAGGGCGTCGTAGAAGGCCTTGGCCTCCTCCAGCCTGTTCGAACCGACAGTCATGTAGCTGATCCTGGCCATGGCGGCGCCTCCCGTTTTCTTATGAAACGGACGTTGGCATGGCAGGAGGAGCGGGAGCAAGGGGCGGTTTGGGGCTTGGCCCGGACGTTGGAGCGCCCCCTACCCGAAATACCCCCGCGCGACCTCGACCTCGGTCAGGCGCCAGACGCCCGTCGCGCCGAGCAGGACCCGGCGCATCTCGACCTCGAACACCTCGCGGGCGATCGCGCGGTCGACCAGTTCGCGCACCGGCGCTTCGAACGGCGCGTCGACCGCGATGGCGCGATGCACCGCGACGTTCATCGCCGCCAGATCCACCGCGTACTCCAGCGAGGCGAAGGCGGCCGCCACCGTCTCCGACCGCTCGAACCATGTCGTGCAGTCCGAGAAATCGATCGCCGCCCACAGGGTCAGCATGCGCTCGAAGAGGTCGTCGAAGCGGTCCTCGCGCAGCAGGCCGGCGGGACCGCCTCGATTGCTCACTGGGCCGCGCCGGTTCCCAGCACCTTCTGCAGGAACTGGGTCTCGACCTCGCGGCGGCGGTCGTTGTTGATCTTCTTGGCGAAGCCGTGGCCCTCATCCTTGAACTGGACGTACCAGGTCTCCACGCCCTTCTCGCGCAGCTTCTCGACCACCTGGTCGGACTCCGACTTCGGGACCCGCGGATCGTTCCAGCCCTGCATGACCAGCATCGGCTTGGTGATCTTGCCCACGTTGTTGAGCGGCGAGATCGTCTCGAAGGCCTTCAGCATCTTGGGATCACGCTCGTCGCCGTACTCGGCCCGGCGCAGGTCGCGGCGATAGGCCTCGGTGTTCTGCAGGAACGAGACGAAGTTGGAGATGCCGTAGCGCTCGACCCCGCCGGCCAGGCGGTCGGAATAGTGGGTCATCACCGCCAGCGACATGTAGCCGCCATAGGACTGGCCATAGACGACGACGCGGCTCGCATCGAGGTCCGGCTGGGTCTTGATCCAGTCCAGCAGCGCGCCGATGTCCTTGACCGAATCCTCGCGCTTCTCGGCGTTGTCGAGGTTAAGGAAGGTCTTGCCATAGCCCGACGAGCCGCGGACGTTGGTGACGATCACCGCAGCCCCCAGCTCGGCCGTTGTGTGCTGGTGGAATGGGTTGAAGACCGGCCGCGACTGGCCTTCGGGGCCGCCGTGGATGTCGATGATCACCGGCGCCTTCTGGCCGGCCGCGAGCTTTGGCTTGTAGACGAAGGCCGGGATCGAGCGCTTGTCGAACGAGGGGAAGCGCACCAGCTCGGGGCTGACCAGGGCCCTGGCGTCCAGGCCGCCCAGCTCCGAGGCCGTCCAGCGCGTCACCTGGCCGCTGGCCAGGTCAAAGCTCCAGGCGTCGCTGGCCGCCGTGGGCGTGGCCAGGGAAAAGCCGATCTTCGAACCATCTTCCGAGAAGGCGAGGTTGGAGACCACGCCGCCCGGCAGCTGCGGCTGCGGCAGGGCGCGGCGGGTGCGGAAGTCCTGCACCACCAGCTTCGAATAGCCGTCCTCGTTGACCACATAGGCCAGCACCCGGCCGTCCTTCGACAGCTTGAAGTCCTCGACGTCCCAGGGACGCTCGCCCGAGACCAGGGCCTTCTTGCCGGTGGCCAGATCGAACTCCACCAGGCGCATGAAGTCCGAGCCCTCGTCCGACAGCATCAGGATCGACTTGCCGCCGGGCGTGAAGAGCCCGCCGTCGTACGAGACCTTGCCCTTGACCGGGTTCAGCTCGGTGGTCTTGCCGGTGGCCACGTCCAGCAGCCAGCGCTTGCTTTCGCCGATCGAGAAATAGCGGCCCAGCAGCACGGTCTTGCCGTCGGGCGAGACGTCGATCGGCGAGACCTGGCCCTCGCCCTTGAAGATCACCCGCCGACCGTCCGGCGCGGCGGGATCGCGCATGACGACGTCGTAGTTGGCCGCGCCCTTGGTCGCGCGGCTCCAGACCAGCACCTTGCCGTCGCCCGACCAGGCCGGCGACTGGTTGCGCGTGCCCGGTTCGGTCAGCTGGACCTCCTTGCCCGAGGCGTCGCGGACGAACAGCTGGAACCACTCGTCGCCGCCGGTGTCCTTGGAGAACAGCACGTCGCCGCCCGGCAGGGTGTGGACGCCGCTGACCGGCTCGTCGTGAAAGGTCAGCTGGCTGCGGTCGGCGCCCGGGGCGGCGACCTTGTGGATCTGGTTGGTGTTGCCGAAACGCGTGACGATCAGCATGCCGCCGCCGGCCGCCCAGTCCTGGAAGCTGGCGCTGCGGGCGTTCTGGTAGCGCGCCAGGCTCTCGCGGATCGAAGGCGCGGCGACCGGCACGTTCTCGAGGATCTGATTGCCGATCTCGCGACGTTCTACGGGCTGGGTTTGGGCCAGAGCGAGCGTCGAGGTCGACAACGCCAGGGCGAGGCTCAGGGCGAACAGGCGGGATTTCACGAGGGCGTCTCCGGTCGATCTAGCAGTTCAGATCCTGGGCCAGATCGCGCCAGCCCGGGTTGGTGCGTTCGATGAGTTCCAGCTTCCAGAGCCGGCGCCATTTCTTCATCTGGCGCTCGCGGATCAGAGCGGACTCGCGGGTGTCGTGGACCTCGTACCAGACCAGGATCCCGACGTCGTATTTTCCGGGTGAAACCTGGCCGGACCTTCTCCTGGTGCTCCCAGATACGGCGGGCGAGGTCATCAGTATGACCGATGTAGAGCGTTCCGTTGCGGCGACTGGCGACGATTTAGACGTAGAACGCCACGACCAGCCCCCTCGAACGCTCCTCTACTTCCGTACAATCCCCGCGAAAGCGGGGACCCAGGTGTTTTGTCGTCGAGCGCCGTGGGTTTCAGAAAAAGCCTGGGTCCCCGCTTTCGCGGGGATTGTACGGTGAAAAACCGAGCCCAGAATTCTCAATTAAACCCGCAGCGGCATCAGCACGTACTTCACGCCCGGGTCGGTCGGGTCCACCACCAGGGTGGGCGAGGCCGGGTCGGCGAAGCGGAACTCGGCCTGCGGGCCGCCGATCTGGCCGCAGACGTCCAGCAGGTAGCGGGCGTTGAAGCCGATCTCGAAGGGCTCGCCGTCGTAGTCGACCTCGACCTCTTCCACGGCCTGGCCGGCTTCCATGTTGCGGACGGTCAGGGTGATGCGGCCCGGCTCGATGGCCAGCTTCACAGAGCGGCTCTTCTCGGCCGAGATGGTGGCCACCCGGTCGACGGCCTTGGCGAACAGGTCGTTGTCCAGCGTCAGGATCTTGGCGTTGTCCTTGGGGATAACGCGCATGTAGTCGGGGAACGAGCCGTCGATGACCTTGGAGGTCAGGGCGGCGCGGCCGAACTCGAAGCGGACCTTCTGGGGCGAGACCTGCAGGTCGATCGACTCGCCGGCGTCTTCCAGCAGGCGGCGGGCCTCGGCGATGGTCTTGCGCGGCACGATCACGCCCGGCAGGCCGGCCGAGCCTTCCGGCGCCGGCATCTCGGCCAGGGCCAGGCGGTGGCCGTCGGTGGCCACGGCGCGAAGCTTGGTCTCGCCGCCTTCGTTGACCGTATGGAGATAGAGGCCGTTCAGGTAGTAGCGGGTCTCTTCGGTCGAGATCGCGAAGCGCGTCTTGTCGATCAGGCGCATCAGCTCGTTGACGTCGACGGCGATGCGGCCCGACAGGCCCTCGTTGCTCATCACCGGGAAGTCGCCGGCCGGCAGCACCGGCAGGTTGAAGCGCGAGCGGCCCGTCTGGATCACCAGGCGCGGATCGTCGCCGCTGAAGTTCAGCGACACGTCCGAACCGTCCGGCAGCTTGCGGACGATCTCGTACAGGGTGTGGGCCGGGGCGGTGATCTGGCCGGGCACGTCGATCTGGGCCAGGCCCTCGTCGATGATTTCCATGTCCAGGTCGGTGGCCGAGAACGAGAGGGTGTCGCGGTCCGCCGACAGCAGGATGTTCGACAGGATCGGGATGGTGTTGCGGCGCTCGACGACGCTCTGCACGTGACCCAGCGCCTTCAGCAGCGCCGCCCGCTCGATGGTAAGCTTCATTTCTCGGTCCAGGCTGGACGCGGGCCGCGGCGGATCGAGAGAATCCCCCTGCGCGACGGCCCCGTCGTCAATGGACCACGGACATTACCGTAATCGAGCCGACAGGGAAGGGCCTGCAAGGCGTTTGGCGCATCCGGCGGTGGGCGAATCCGCTTCGCGACACTTGCAGAGGTGCGCCCATTTCTTATATTGATAATCAATCGCAACAAGAGACCGCGCCATGCGCCTCGCCCTCAAGACCGCCACCTACGCCACCATGCACCTGACCGTCGCCATCGGGGTCGCCTACGCCCTGACCCGCGACTGGCGCGTGGCCCTGGCGGTGGGGATCGTCGAACCGATGGTCCAGACCGTGGCCTTCAACATCCACGAACGGCTGTGGAGCCGGGCCAAGGCCTAGAGCCTCTCCTCTCCCCTTGCGGGCGTGTTGCGAAATTAGCCGATTGTGATTCCCTGGGTTTAGTACGGGGAGGCCAGGCATGGCGGTGAAGCAGACGGGTCAGTTCAGTTTCGCCGAGGCGCTGATGCCGGTGGG
>NZ_QDKQ01000062.1 GCF_003116815.1 Caulobacter endophyticus | reverse complement strand
TGTTCAGACCGGAGACATCCGAAACAGGTGTGCCGGGACATCCGTGACACCTTTGGGCCTTCGCTGTGGAGGTCTGGATGCCGTTCACGGGAGTTTCCGCGATGGATCGCAAGCGAGAGTTTGTGCGCCTGGCGCAGGTGGAGGGGGCCAATCGCCGGGAGCTGTGCCGCCGGTTCGGCGTGAGCCCGAGTCTGGGGTATCGGCTGTTGGCGCGGTTTGCAGCCGAGGGCGAGGCGGGGCTGGAAGCGCGATCGCGGCGGCCGCGAAGATCGCCGGCGAAGGCCAGCGGGCAGGTGGAGCAGGCGGTTCTTGCGGTGCGGGCCGAGCATCCGGCCTGGGGCGGACGCAAGATCGCAGCGGTGCTGCGCGCAGGGCGGGGCCAAGGGCCTTCGCCTTCGACCATCACTCGGATCCTGCATCGCCACGGGGTGGAGCTGGGAACGTTCGGCGGCGGGGCCCAGGCCTTCGTGCGCTTCGAGCACCCCGCGCCCAACGACCTGTGGCAGATGGACTTCAAGGGCCATGTGGCCATGGGGACGGGACGGCTGCACCCGCTCACCGTGCTGGACGACCACTCGCGCTTCTGCGTAGTCCTGGCCGCCTGCGAGAACCAGCGCACGGCCACGGTCCAAGCCCGGCTGACTGAGGCTTTCGAGCGCTACGGCCTGCCTGCCCGCATGACCATGGACAATGGTCCGCCCTGGGGCAACGGTCCGCGCGACCCCTTCACGCCCTTGGGCGTCTGGCTGCTGGAGCAGGATATCCGCATCGGCCACTCCCGGCCGTTCCATCCCCAGACCCAGGGCAAGGACGAGCGCTTCCATCGCACCCTCAAGGCCGAAGCCATGTCCGGCCCGCCCTTCGAGGATCTTCTGCAAGCGGCCCGTCGCTTCCTGGCCTGGCGAGACTGCTACAACCTCGAGCGCCCCCACGAGGCCCTGGGCATGGCCCCGCCCATTGGGCGTTACGCCGTCAGTCCGCGGCCCTACCGACCCCGCGTCGAGCCCTTCGAATACGCCTGCGACGACCAGTTGCGCCGCGTCTCCTCCGAAGCCCGCATCAGCTTCCTTAGGCAAAGGTGGCGCGTACCGAAGGCCTTCAGAGGCAAGATCCTCGCCGTCAGGCCCACCTCCGTCGACGGTCTCTACGACGTCTTCTTCAGAACCACCCGCGTCGCCTCCATCGACCTGCGCGCACCCGACGCGCTATCCTGAAACCGTCACGGATGTCCCGGCACACCTGTTTCGGATGTCTCCGGTCTGAACA
>NZ_QDKQ01000061.1 GCF_003116815.1 Caulobacter endophyticus | reverse complement strand
GAAAAAAGCCCCCTCCGCCCGGCAAAAGAGCCTCCAGAGTGGCTCATCAGCCTCTCGGCCGCCCGTCCGCCACCTCAACCTCGACGATCCGCCGTTTTAAGCAACACGCCCATCAAGGGGGAAGGGGGTTTGGTATTGCGCACCGCGCTCCCGTCTCTAAACTCCCATTCAAACAAACGTTGGGAGTGAAGCGCCGTGGCCGAGCCGTCCGCTCAGGAGCTGAATTCGGGCACCAAGCCGGTCGATCCGCGCCATGCGATCGACGAGGCCGCCTTGGCCGCCTGGCTGGAGGCCAATGTCGAGGGCTATGCCGGCCCGCTGGAAGTGCGCCAGTTCAAGGGCGGGCAGAGCAATCCCACCTACCAGCTGGTGACGCCGGCCAAGCGCTACGTCCTGCGCCGCAAGCCGCCTGGCAAGCTGCTGCCCAGCGCCCACGCCGTCGACCGCGAGTTCAAGGTGATCTCGGGCCTGCACCAAGCAGGCTTCCCGGTCGCCCGGCCCTACGCCCTGTGCATGGACGAAGGCGTGATCGGCACGATCTTCTATGTGATGGACAACGTCGAAGGCCGCATCCTCTGGGACGGGACCCTGCCGGACTACGCGCCGCCAGAGCGGCGGGCGATCTACGAGGCCCAGATCGACACCCTGGCGGCCCTGCACAATGTCGACTACGCCGCCGTGGGCCTGGCCGACTACGGCAAGCCCGGCAACTACTTCACCCGCCAGATCGACCGCTGGACCAAGCAGTACCGCGCCAGCGAGACCACGAAGATCGACGAGATGGACCGGCTGATCGACTGGCTGCCGGCCAGTGCGCCGAGCGACGATCAGACCTCGATCGTCCATGGCGATTATCGCCTCGACAACATGATCCTGCATCCCACCGAGCCGCGCGTGATCGCAGTGCTGGACTGGGAGCTGTCGACCCTGGGCAATCCGCTGGCCGACTTCACCTATTTCCTGATGAACTGGGTGATGCCGTCCGACCAGCGCGGGGGGCTGGCCGAGATCAGCGACCTGACCACCTACGGCATCCCCACCATCGAGGAGGCCGTAGCCCGCTACTGCGCCGCCACCGGGCGGCAGGGCCTGCCGCAGCTGGACTGGTACTTCAGCTACAACCTCTTCCGCCTGGCCGGCATCTGCCAGGGCATCGTCGGCCGCGTGCGCGACGGCACGGCCGCCAGCGCCCACGCCCAGCTGATGGAGGCCCGGGTGCCGGTGCTGGCCAAGGGGGCGTGGGCGTTCGCGCAGAAGGCTGGGGCCTGACTTTTCTTCCGTAAAATCCCCGCGAAAGTGGGGACCCAGGCTTTTTCTGCAACGCGCGGGGCTCGACGATAAAACACCTGGGCCCCCGCTTTCGCGGGGGTTTTACGGTTTGAAACCGGCCGTTCTCGCGAAGAAAATGGCGTGACGGCCTGGCTTCCGCCCGCCATCCTGCCGCCGACGCCCCTGGGGAGGGGCGAGATCGTTCCAGAGGGGCTTGAACTCCATGCGTATCCGTTTCCTGGCCGCCGCCGCGCTCGGCGTCGCGGCCGCCGCCCTGTCGTTCGCCGCGGCTCAGGCAGCCGGCCCGCTGACCTTCGTCCAGGCCGGCAAGCTGCTGGCCGACCCGGCCAGCGGCAAGGTCGAGACCGCCAAGACGGTGGTGCTGCAGGACGGCAAGGTGGTGCGGATCGCCGACGGCTACGTGTCCGAGCCCGGCGGGGTGGTGGTCGACCTGAAGGACCGCTTCGTGCTGCCCGGCTTCATCGACAGCCACGTGCACCTGACCGGCCAGCAGGGTCCGACCTCGCGCCTCGACGAGGTGACACAGTCGTCGGCCGACCAGGCCATGGTCGGGGCCGGCTACGCCCGCAAGACCCTGATGGCCGGCTTCACCACCGTGGCCGACCTGGGGGCCGACAACGCCGCCATCTTCGCCCTGCGGGCCGGCATCAAGCGCGGCGACGTGGTGGGCCCGCGGATCATCGCCGCCGGCTCGGCCGTGTCGATCCACGGCGGCCACGGCGACGTCAACGGCTACAGCGAGGAGGTCATGCACGTCCTGCGGCCCGAATCGGTGTGCTCGGGTCCCGACGACTGCCGCCGCGCGGTGCGCGAGCAGGTCTGGCGCGGGGCCGACATCATCAAGATCACCGCCACGGGCGGTGTGCTCTCCAACACCGCCGCGGGCCTGTCGCAGCAGTTCTCCGACAACGAGCTGGCCGCGATCGTCGAGAGCGCCCACCGCATGGGCCGCCGCGTCACCGCCCACGCCCACGGGGTGGACGGCATCAACGCCTTCCTCAAGGCGGGCGGCGACTCCATCGAGCACGGCACCTATCTCGACAACGAGAGCATCGCCCTCTTCAAGAAGAACGGCGCCTATCTGGTGCCGACCCTGATGGCCGGCGACTACGTGGCCCGCATCGCCGCCAGCCCGGGCAACTTCTTCACGCCCGCCCAGACCGCCAAGGCCCTGGAAGCCGGCCCCAAGATGCTGGACATGGCCCGTCGCGCCAACGCCGGCGGCGTCAAGATCGCCTTCGGCACCGACAGCGGCGTCAGCGCCCACGGCGACAACGCCTACGAGTTCGTGCTGCTGAACCGCGCCGGCCTGTCGCCCCTGGACGCCATCCGGGCCGCGACGGTGAACGCCGCCGACCACCTGGGGATCTCGGCCGAGGTCGGCGCGCTGGCTCCGGGCAAGGCGGCGGACCTGGTGGCGGTGTCGGGCGACCCGCTCAGCGACGTCTCGGTGCTGCAGAAGGTGGAGACGGTGATCAAGGGCGGGGTGGTGGTGAAGTAGGCCACTGGAAGCCATCCCCCTTGATGGGGGAGGGTTGGGTGGGGGTGATCTGCTGACTTGGCGTCAGGCGCCGTCGGCAGCGGTCTATGCCGTAGCCACCCCCATCCCCGACCCTTCCCCCATCAAGGGGGAAGGGAGTTTTTTCTTGGATCAGGCCAAGCCCGCCAACACCCGCGCTAGCGCCTCTTCGTCCTCGAACCGCGCCCGCACCGGCCAGGCGGCCACGCGCTCGCGCCAGGCCGGGGGCAGGCGGATCCAGTCCTTTTCCGTCGTGATCAGGCTGGCGCCCAGGTCTCGCGCCCGTTCGGCCAGGCCCCGCAGGGTGTCCTCGCTATAGGCGCCGTGGTCGGGGAAGGGGGCGAAGTCGACGAGGTCGCAGCCGGCGGCCTGCAGGGCGCGCTCGACCTTCCAGGGCTTGCCCACCCCGGCGAAGCCGACCTGCGGCCCGCCCGGCGGCGGGGCGGCCGGCTCCAGTCGGGCGATCAGCACGGGCTTGGAGGCCAGCAGGGCCAGCAGCTGCGGATCGACCTGCGGCAGGTCGGCCGGCAGCAGAACGATCACCGCGTCGGCTCTCGCCAGGCCCACGGCCAGCGGCTCGCGCATGGGTCCTGCGGGAAACACCCGGCCGTCGCCGAACGGCCACTCGTCGTCGCGGGTCTCGCCATCGACCACCACCAGCGACAGGGTCTTGGCCAGATCCGGGTTCTGGTGGCCGTCGTCCATGACGATGACCTGGGCCCCGGCCGCGGCGGCGGCGGTCGCGCCGGCCACGCGGTCGCGCGACACCCAGATCGGGAAGTCCTGGGCCAGCATCAGCGGCTCGTCGCCGACCTCTCCGGCCTTGTGACGGGTCGGATCGACGCGCAGCGGGCCCTTCAGCGAGCCGCCATAGCCGCGCGACAGGCCATGGGCCGCCACGCCGCCGTTGTTCAGCACCAGCAGCAGCTCGCGCACGATCGGGGTCTTGCCCACGCCGCCGGCCGTGAGGTTGCCGACACAGATCACCGGCGTGCCGGGATCGGCCGGGGTCGCCCTGGCGATGCGGCGGGCCGTCGCGCTGGCCCAGATCCACGACAGCGGGGTCAGCAGGGCGCGGGTCAGCGGGGCGGGGCCGCCCTCGCGGCGGTACCACCAGCGGGGGGTCGAGAGCTTCATGCGGAAACCCCTTGCACGAGATTGGGCGGCGCGAGTTCCAGGATGCGCGACAGGCCCTCGCGGGCCGTGGCGTCGCGGGCCTCGACGAAGGCCCTGGCCCGGGCGGCCTGGGCCTTGAGCCTTTCGGGCGTCTCCAGCAGGGCCGAAAGCCGCTGGCCCAGCACCGAGGCGTCGGCATGGGCGCAGCCCTCGACGGCGGCGAGGTCGGCATAGGCCGTCAGCCAGTTCTCGACATGCGGGCCCGAGACGATCGGACAGTCCAGCCGCGCCGGCTCCAGCGGGTTGTGACCGCCGATGCCGGGAACCAGGCTACCGCAGACGACCGCCAGATCGGCCAGGCGGTACCACAGGCCCATCTCGCCAAGCGTGTCGGCGACAATCACCTCGGCCACGGCGCCCGGCGCCTCGCTGCGGCTTACGGCTTCGAGACCGCGCGCCCTGGCCATCTCCAGGATCGCTTGGCCGCGCGCGGGGTGGCGCGGCACGATGACGAGGCGCGGGGCCAGGTGGAAGCCGGCCACGGCGTCGAGCACGATCTCGTCCTCGCCCGGATGGGTGCTGGCGGCCAGCAGCAGCGGCCGGTCGGTAAGCTGGAAGCGCAGGCGGGCGTACTCGGCCTCGTCGACAGGCAGGGACGGCGAGCCGAACTTCAGGTCGGCCTCGCCGGCCACGGTTCCGCCCAGGCTTTCGAAGCGGTCGGCCGCGCGGCCGTCCTGGGCCAGGATCAGATCAAAGCCCGCGAACAGCCAGGCGGCCGCCAGCGGCCGGCCCTGCCAGCTGCGATAGCTCTTGTCCGACAGCTTGGCCGAGACCAGGGCCAGTTTCGTTCCCCGCGCCTTGGCGGCGAGCAGCAGGTTCGGCCACAGCTCGCTCTCGACGAAGACGGCCAGATCCGGCCGCCAGTGGTCGAGGAAGCGGGCCGCGCCGCTGGGCGTGTCGACCGGCAGGTACTGGTGGATGGCGCCCGGCGGCAGGCGCCTGGCCAAAAGCTCGGCGGAGGTGACCGTGCCCGAAGTGACCAGCACGGTCGCCTCCGGCCGCTCGGCCCGCAGGCGCTCGACCAGCGGCAGGATCGACAGGCTCTCTCCGACGCTGGCGCCGTGCAGCCAGACCAGAACGCCCGGCGGCCGTGGGATCGCCGGCCTGCCCAGGCGCTCGTTCAGGCGGGCCGGGTCCTCCTTGCCCCTGCCGGCGCGGCGGCGCAGCAGGCTGGGCGCGATCGGCGTCAGGGCCGTGGTCGCGGCGCGATAGAGGGCCAGGGAAAAGGGCAGGCTCACACGCTGCCTTCGGCGGCCAGGGCGCAGGGGTGGGCGTGGCCGCCGCGCTCGATCTGGATGGTCGAGTGGCCGATGTTGAAGCGCTTGGCGAGCTGGCCGCAGACGTCGTGCAGGAACTGGTCGTGGTCGGCCTCGTCGGGGCGCACCAGATGGGCGGTCATGGCCGTCTCGGTGGTGCTCATGGCCCAGATGTGCAGGTCATGCACCTCGGCGACGCCCGGCTGCTTGGCCAGCCAGTCGGCGACGGCCTTAGGGTCGATGCCGCGCGGGGCGGCGTCCAAAGCCAGGTCCAGGGAGTCGCGCAGCAGGCCCCAGGTGCCCAGCACGATGACCACGACGATGGCCAGGCTGACCACGGGGTCGAGCCACAGCCAGCCGGTGGCCCACATGGCGAGCGCCGCGACCACTACGCCGGCCGATACGGCGGCGTCGGCGGCCATGTGCAGGAAGGCGCCCCGCACGTTGAGGTCGTCCTTGCTGCCCTTCATGAACATCAGCGCCGTGGCGGTGTTGATGGCGATGCCGATGGCCGCGACGATCATCACCGGGCCGGTCTGCACCGGCTGCGGGTCGGCGAAGCGGCGCACGGCCTCCCAGGCGATGGCGCCGACGGCCACCAGCAGCAGGGCGGCGTTGGTCAGCGAGGCCAGGATCGTGCCCTTGCGCAGGCCGTAGGTGCGGCGGCCCGTCGGCGCGCGCTTGGCCAGCACGGCGGCGCCCCAGGCCAGCAGCAGGCCCAGCACGTCGGAAAGATTGTGGCCGGCGTCGGCCAGCAGGGCCAGCGAGCCGGTGAAGAAGCCGGCCGCGGCCTCGGCCGCCACGAAGGCCAGGTTCAGCGCCGTGCCGATCGCGAAGGCGCGGCCGAAGTCTGCGGGCGCGTGGCTGTGGCCATGATGGCCGTGCCCATGGCCATGACTGTGACCGTGGTGGTGATGGCCATGCGCGTGACCGCCGTGATGGTGGTCATGATCGTGGTCATGGCCATGGTCGTGATCATGATGATCGTGGTCGTGGCCCGGATGGTCGTGCGGCATGGGGTCTACATCCCACCAAGGGCGGCGAGGATCAATCTTCTAAACCCCTGCGTCTTCTGCGGAAGCGCGGCGCGCGAGACGGTTCAGACCGCCCAGGGCGGCCGGGCGGCGTAGCGGTCGACCAGGGCATCGATCGCCGCTCGCAGCCTGGCGCTGGGCCAGGGCGTGCGCGGCCAGACGAGGCTGACGGGCAGGGGGCTGTCGAACACTCCATCCAGCACCGCCTCCAGCCGGCCGGCGACCAGGTCCTCGGCCACCAGCCAGCGCGGGACCATGGCGATCCCCGCGCCGGCCAGGGCGGCCTGCGCCAGCATCTGGGCGTCGCCGATCCGCACCCGGCCATCGACCGCCAAGCTGCGCGCCGCGCCGTCTGCGTCGACATAGGGCCAGGGCGCGGGGCGGCCGTCGCGGGCCTCGGCCAGGCAGTCGTGGGCGGCGAGATCCTGCACGGTCCCGGGGCGTCCGCGCGCGTCGAGATAGGCCGGGGTCGCGCAGACCACCCGCCGCTGGACGCCCAGCGGCCGGGCGGAAAGGCCCGCGCGGTCGTCGAGCCGCCCGATCCGCACCGCCAGGTCGACGCCCCCGGCGGTCAGGTCGACGGGCGCGGCGTCGAAGCTCGCCTCCAGCCGCAGGGCCGGCCAGCGGGCGACCAGGTCCAGCAGCACGGGCATGACGAAGGTCCGGCCCAGCAACGGCGGCAGGGCCACGCGCAGCAGGCCCGAGGGCTCGCTCCGTCCCTGCCTCAGCTCGGCCTCGGCGTCCGCCAGGCCGGCCAGGGCCGCCACGCAACGGGCGTGATAGAGGCGGCCGTCCTCGGTCAGGGCGACGCTGCGGGTGGTGCGGGCCAGGAGGCGTACGCCCAGCCGCGCCTCCAGCCGGGCGACGGCCTTGCCCACCGCCGACGGCGACAGGCCCAGCATCGGGGCCGCGGCCGCGAAGCCGCGGTGCTCGGCGACGGCCACGAAGGCCCGCACGCCGCTGTAGCTGTCGAGGGAGGGGATCGAAGACATTACCGATCTGAAGTCCGCAATGATCGGAATTCAAGTCGTTTTCGTCCGCCCACGGCGCCGCCTAGCGTTGCGCCATGCGATACGATGACAAGACCCTGGTGGTGATCGGCGGCGGCTCGGGGATCGGGCTGGCGACGGCGAAGGCCTTCGTCGAGGGCGGCGGAAGCGTGGTGCTTGGCGGGCGCTCGTCAGGGCGGCTGGAGGTCGCTTGCGAAGGGCTGGGCGCCAACGCCCGGGCGGCGGCGGTCGACGTGTTCGACGCCCGGTCCGTGGCGGCCTTCTTCGACCGCATCGAGCGGCTCGACCACCTGTTCACGCCGGCCGCCAGCTACGCGATCGCGCCCTTCGACCATCCCGACGAGGCGGCCATCGCCTCGCCGTTCGACGGCAAGTTCTGGGGTCAGGTGCGCTGCGTGCGGGCCGCCGCGCCCAAGCTCGCGCCCGACGGCTCGGTGGTGCTGATGTCGGGCGCGGCCAGCGCCCGGCCGCCGAAGGGGGCTGCGCTCTACGCCGCCGCCAACGGCGCGATCGAGGCCTTCGGGCGCGGCCTGGCGGTCGACTTGGCCCCGGCGAGGGTCAACGTGATCGCGCCGGGCACGATCGACGGCGACCTCTGGGCCCGCCGCCCCGCGCCGATCCGCGACGCCGCCTTCGCCGGCCAGGCCGCCGGCTCGCTGGTCGGTCGCCCAGGGACCGAAGCCGAGATCGCCCAGGCGGTGCTGTTCCTGCTGACCAACGGCTTCACGACGGGAACCACCCTGTTCACCGACGGCGGCTACAGCCTGCGATAGCGCTTCAAAGGCCAAGCTTCCGTCACGTCACCAGTTGCCATCGGCTTACAAGCCAGGGCCTTATGCGGCCCCGCTTTCTGTACGAAGGGTCCGTCGATGGACGTTTCCGCTTCCGGCCATGCCGCCGCTCTCTGGGCCGGCCTGCATGTCTTCCTGCTGCTGGTGCTGTCTCTGCTGGTCGTGCGCGGTCGCCAGAAGCACAAGGTGGCGCTGGGCGACGGCGGCGTGCCCGAACTGGCCCAGGCCGTGCGAGCCTTCGGCAACGCCAGCGAGTACGTCCCCACCGGCTTGGGCATCCTGGCGGTGCTGGCCGTGGTCGGCGCCCCGGCCGTCGCCATCCACGGCGTGGGCCTGGTGCTGTTCGCCGGCCGCCTGGTCCACGCCGTCGGCCTGTCGCGCAGCGGCGGCGTCTCGGTGCCGCGCGCCGTGGGCATGATCTGCACCTGGCTGGCCTATGTCTTCGGCGGCGTGATCCTGCTGTTCTACGCTATTCCCTAAAACCGGAGGGCGGCGCTTGCTCCGCCTCTCCCGCCTCGCCATAAGACGCCATGGACGAAAACCTGTTGCATGACGTCGTCGCCGCCGCGCGCAAGGCCGGGGCCGACGCCGCCGAGGCCGTGTTCGCCGAGCGCCAGTCCCTTTCCGTGGGCGTGCGCCTGGGCGAGCTGGAGGAAGTCGAGCGCGAGGAGGCCAAGGACCTTGGCCTGCGCGTCTTCGTCGGCCGCCGCAGCGCCACCGTCTCCGGTTCCGACGTCAGCCCCGAGGCTCGCGCCAAGCTGGTCGAGCGCGCCGTCGCCATGGCCCGCCTGGCCCCCGAGGATCCCTATGCCGGCTTCGCGCCGAAGGACCGCCTGGCCAAGGGCCCGTTCCCCGACCTTGATCTGATCGACGCCTACGAGCCCTCAGCCGAGACCCTGGAAGGCCAGGCCCGCGCCGCCGAGGCCGCCGCCCGCGCCATCGAGGGCGTGACCAATTCCGACGGCGGTTCGTCGAGCTGGAGTTCGACCGTCTGGCGCTTGGTCACCAGCGACGGCTTCTCCGGCCAGCACGCCGCCACGGGCTTTGGCGTCTCGGCCTCGGCGATCGCCGGCGAGGGCGCGGGCATGGAGCGCGGCGGCGAGGGCCGCTCGGTGCGGCATGCGGAGGACCTGCCCTCGCCCGAGACCATCGGCGCCAAGGCCGGCCAGCAGGCTGTCGCTCGCCTGGGCGCGCGCAAGATCGGCTCGACCACCGCCCCGGTGATCTTCGAGAACCGCCTGGCCATGTCGCTGATCAGCCCGCTGATCGGGGCCATCTCCGGCCCGGCCATCGCCCGCGGCACCTCGTTCCTGAAGGACAAGCTGAACCAGAAGATCTTCGCCGCCGGCGTGCAGCTGACCGACGACCCGCACCGCGTGCGCGGCCTGGGCTCGGCTCCGTTCGACGACGAGGGCGTGACCACCGTGCGCCGCGCCCTGGTCGACGACGGCGTGCTGACCACCTGGCTGCTCAACAGCGCCAGCGCCCGCCAGCTGAACCTGGAGACCACGGGGCACGCCTCGCGCGGCTCGGCCGGGGCGCCGGGCGTCTCGACCCACAACCTGACCCTGGAGCCGGGCGAGCTGGACCTGGCCGGCCTGATGGGCCAGGCCAAGGACGGCCTCTTCATCACCTCGATGTTCGGCCCCTCGCTGAACGGCAACACAGGCGACTGGTCGGTGGGCTGCTCGGGCTTCTGGTTCGAGAACGGCCAGCTGGCCTATCCGGTCACCGAGATCACCGTCGCCGGCAACCTGATCGACATCTACGGCCGGCTGGTGGTGGGGTCGGACCTGGAGCTGCGCGGCGCCAGCAACAGCCCGTCCCTGCTGGTCGACGGCCTGGCGATCGCGGGCAAATGATGAGCGACCTCGACCTGATCCTCGACGCTGCCCGCGAGGCCGGCGCCCTGGCCCTGGCGGCCCGGGCCAAGGGCGTGAAGATCTGGTCGAAGGACGGCGGCTCGCCGGTCACCGACGCCGACCTGGCCGTCGACGCCCTCTTGAAGGAGCGGCTGCGTGCGGCCCGGCCCGACTACGGCTGGCTGTCGGAGGAGACGGTGGACGACCCGGCCCGCCTGACAACCGGCCGCCAGTTCGTGGTCGACCCGATCGACGGCACGGTCGCCTTCATGAAGGACAAGCCCTGGTTCGCCGTCTCGGTGGCGGTGGTCGAGGACGGCCGGCCGGTCGCCGGCGTCGTCCATGCCCCGGCCCTAGACGAGACCTATGCGGCGATCGCCGGCGGCGGCGCGACGATGAACGGCGCGCCTCTCGCTCCCAGCCTCTCCACCACGCTGGACGGCGCGGCCATGCTGGGCGACGCCAAGATGTTCGCCCACCCGGCCTGGCCCACGCCCTGGCCGGCCATGCGGGTCGAGGCCCGCAACTCGATCGCCTACCGCATCTGCCTGGTGGCGGCCGGCGCCTTCGACGCCGCCATCGCCCTGACCCCCAAGAGCGAGTGGGACCTGGCCGCCGCCGACCTGATCTGCGGCGAGGCCGGAGCGTTGCTTACCGATCACCTCGGCCGAAAATTCGCCTACAATCGGCCGAATCCGACGGTTCCGAGCCTGGTTTGCGCGAATAGGGCGCTTCACCCGTTGATCCTGTCACGCGTCGGGCATATCGACCTGCCATAATCAAAAACTCCGCAGGATCTTGCTCCCCCATGTCCGACAAGCAGCTTCTTCATATCGTGATCGGTGGCGAACTGAAGGATGTCGCCGGCATCGAATTCCGCGACCTGTCGAAGGTCGAATTCGTCGGCGCCTACCCGACCTACAACGACGCCCACGCCGCCTGGAAGGCCAAGGCCCAGGCCACCGTCGACAACGCCCACGCCCGCTACTTCATCATCCACGCCCACAAGCTGCTGGACCCGAGCGCGGACTAATCCTTGAAGAACCTCCCCCTGTGGGGGAGGCGGCCCGAAGGGCCGGTGGGGGGAGCGGCCGCAACCTCGGCGGATCCTCCCCCCTCCGTCGGCTTCGCCGACACCTCCCCCACGGGGGGAGGTTCCTGACGTCTATTCCCGCCGCAGCAGCTTGTCGGTCAGCACCTTGCCCAGCATGCCGGCGCGGAAGGTCTTCTTCATTTCCACCGGATCGTAGTCGTCGCTGTCGACCCACTGGGTGAAGGTCAGCCCCTTGGGCGCGCCCTTCTCCAGATACTGGTCGAAGGTGTAGTCGAGCACCCCGGTGTTGCCCTCCCTGATGTGGAGGTAGCGGCCCGACAGCTGCTTCTTGGCCTCCTCGATCGGCAGGCCCAGGCGATAGTGGGCGTAGAGCACGCTCATGATGCCCGCCCGGTCGGCCCCCGACTTGCAGTGGATCAGGGCCGGATATTCGATCGTCTCGAACAGTTCCCTGGCGCCGTGCACCCGCTGCCGGATCGGCACCTCGCGCGAGGTGATCACGAAATCGACCATCTTGATGCCCAGGCGCTCGCAGGCGTCCTTTTCCAGCGCGTAGAAGCTGCCGTCGAAGCCGCCGCGCAGGTTGACCACCGTCTTGATCCCCTGCTTCTTCCACCAGGCCAGCTGGAACGGCCAGGGCTGGTTGGTGCGCACCAGTTCGGGGCTGATCCAGTGGGCGTTGGTGAAGCCCACGCGCAGGTATGCGTGGTCGTTCCACAGGAAGTGGAGATAGGTCTTGAAGCGCCCCCAGCGCGTGGAAAGGTCGAAACCGGCCAAGTGGCGATCCTCTGAAAACGCGCCTAGATAGGGCCCACGGGGGATATTTGCAAAACCCCCGCGTCGTTTGACCCGGCAAAGCGTGGCAGCCGAAAGTGTCAGCGGTTTCGGCGCCCGCCACGCTTTAAATCCAAAAGTGCGGCGCCGGCGTCCTTGACAGTCTCCCCACGAAATCCGACCCCTCGCCCATGACCGATGCGCCCGCGACCGAGCTTTCCAACCGCGCCCTGGCCGCGCGGGTATGGCGCGACTACCTGCGGCCGCGCTGGAAGGGGTTCGTGGTGTCGGTCGTCTGCGCCGCGCTGGTGGCCGGCCTCACCGCGCTCCTGCTGTGGCTGGTCGGCCCGGCGGTGGACAAGCTGATCACCCATCCGACGCGGCAGGCCATCTGGACCATCCCGCTGGCGATCGCCTGCATCGCCGTCTTCCGCGCGGTCTTCCAGGTGCTGCAGGCCCGGATCATCAACGGCATCGGCAACGGCATCGTCGGCGACGTCCAGGTGGGGCTGTTTCGCCGGCTGGTCCGCGCCGACCTGGCGCGGCTGCGCGGCGCCCACTCGGGCTCGTACGTCGCCTCGGTGCTCTATGACGCCGGCCTGATCCGCGAGGCCTCGACCACGGGCGTCGTGAACTACGTGCGCGAGAGCCTGGTGGTCATCGGCGCCATCGGCACGATGTTCTGGTACGACCCGATCCTGACCGGCGCAGTGCTGCTGATCGCACCGGTGGTCAGCCTGATCACCCGCCGCTTCTCCAGGAAGACCACCAAGGCCGCCAAGGGCGCCATGGGCGAGACCTCGAACCTGTCGACGGCGATCATGGAGAGCCTTGACGGCATCAAGATCGTCAAGATCGAGAACCGCGAGGCCGACGAGGAGGCAAGGGTCGGCGAGGTCATCGCGCGGCGCCAGAAGCACCTGGTCAAGGGCAGCAACGCCAAGTCGATGGCCGCCCCGGCCACCGAGGCCTTCACGACCATCATCGTCGCCCTGGTGCTGCTCTACACAGGCTGGCGCGCCATGACCGGCGGCATCACCGCCGGCGACTTCACCGCCTTCCTGGCCGCGCTGATGGCCGCGGGCCAGTCGCTGCGCCAGGTGACCAACCTGCAGACGGTGATGGCCGAGGGCTTCACCGCCTCCCGCCGCCTTTTCGCGGCCCTCGACGTCAAGGCGACCATCGTCGATCCCGCCGGCGCTCCGGTCCTGCCGCCCGGCGACGGCTCGGTGAGCCTGGACCATGTGGACTTCGCCTACGGGGAAAGCGCGCCGGCCCTGTCGGACGTGTCGCTGACCGTGCGCAAGGGCGAGACCGTAGCGCTGGTGGGCCCGTCGGGGGGAGGCAAGAGCTCGATCCTGAACCTGATCCCGCGCTTCTACGACGTCGTCGGCGGCTCGGTGAGCATCGACGGCCACGACGTGCGCTCGGTGACCCTGGCGAGCCTGCGCGACCGCATCGCCCTGGTGACGCAAGAGCCGTTCCTGTTCGACGACACCATCCGCGCCAACATCGCCTACGCCAAGCCCGGCGCCAGCGACGACGAGATCCAGGCCGCCGCCCGCCAGGCCGCCGCCCACGACTTCGTCTCCGCCCTGCCCGAAGGCTATGACACCCGCGTCGGCGAGGCCGGCGCGCGCCTGTCGGGCGGCCAGCGCCAGCGCATCGCCATCGCCCGCGCCTTCCTCAAGAACGCCCCGATCCTGCTGCTCGACGAGGCCACCAGCGCGCTCGACACCGAGAGCGAGGCCCTGGTGCAGGCGGCGCTGGAGCGCCTGATGGCCGGCCGCGCCACCATCCTGATCGCCCACCGGCTGTCGACCGTGAAGCACGCCGACCGCATCTACGTCATCGACAAGGGCCGCGTCGTCGAGACCGGAACCCACGCCGGCCTCGTCCGCGCCAAGGGCCTGTATTCGCGCCTCGCCAAGGCGCAGGACCTCGACCACGCCCCCACTCCGGATTCCGAGGAGACCGCCTCTTGAGGCCTCTGCGTTCCCCCCTGGTCATCAAGATCCTGTCCTCGATCTTCGCCGGCTACTCCAAGCTGGTCTTCATGACGCTGCGCATGACGATCGAAGGCCAGGACAAGGCCGAGGCCGTCTGGGCGCAGGGACGCACCAAGGGCACGGGCGCGATCCTTTGCTTCTGGCATTCGCGCATCCCGATGTCGCCGCTCAGTTGGCCCCAGAGCCCCGCCCGGCAGGACATGCGCGCCCTGATCTCGCTGTCCAACGACGGCGAGTTCATCGCCCGCACGGTCGAGAAGCTGGGCTTCCCGTCGATCCGCGGCTCCTCGGCCAAGAAGACGGATCTCGCCAAGAACAAGCATGGCGAGCAGGCCTTCCGCGACATGGTCAAGTGGGTGAAGGACGGCGGCGGCATCGCCATCACCCCGGACGGCCCGCGCGGCCCGGCCGAACACATGGAGAAGGGCACGCCGTCCCTGGCCCGCGTCACCGGCGCGCCGGTGATCTTCGTGGGCCTGGCCGCCAAGCCCTGCATCCGCCTGGGCTCGTGGGACCGCACCCTGATCCCGCTGCCCTTCGCCAAGGCCGCCATGGTCTGGGACGGCCCCACGGGCGCGGGCCGGGGCGATGATCCCGACGCCCTGGCCGAGGACTGGGCCGACCGCCTGTCGGCGGTCACCCGCCGGGCCGAGGAGATCGTCGGCCTCGACGACTGAAGGCCGGCGCCCTGCCCCCCTACTTCTCCCGGGCGATCGGGTAGAGCAGGTGGCGCTGATCGTAGAAGGGCGTGCGCCTGTAGAACCAGGCCAGGCGCGCGTCGGGATCGGCGGCGAACTTGGGCTCGGCGGCCAGCTTGGCCTCGAACTCCGCCTTCAGCGCCGGATCGGCGGCCATCATCTTCTCGGCCAGCGGGGCGATGGCGTAGGGCTCGATATATTCGACGCGGCTCAGCACCTCGGGCACCATGCCCCAGGCGAAGACGCTTTCGCTCGACTGCGGCTCGAGCAGCAGGACCACCAGGTCGCCCAGCGGCTGGTCGGTCGACACCCGCACCGAGCCCTTGGGGAAGGTCCAGTCTCGGCTTTCCGTCGTCACCTGCTCGACGCTCATCTGGACGTGGCCCTCGTTGGCGCGCGGGGCGAGCTTGGGCTCGACGAGGCGGATCATCTCTACGGAGACGGTCCTGGACGCGTCCTGGGTCTCGACCTTCACCCCATGCAGCTTCAGCCGCTCGATGATGTCGGCGCGATAGCTGGGCACCCAGTAGGCCTTGGGGCGGGCCAGCTGGAGGGTGGGTGGGAGCTGTAGAACGGCAGCTGCCAGAGTTCGGGATCGGCCTGTCCCAGCCAGCGGATCTCGGTCGCGCCCGATGCGGGGCTGTCATAGGTCTCGTAGCGGATGCCCTTGAAGGCGCGGGTCACGCTCGGCTTGTCGTCGGCGACGAAGTTGGCCGGGATGGTCGCCGGACGCAGGGCGCTGTCGGCGGCGATCGCGGTGCGCAGGCTGTCGCCCTTCTGCGCCAGCAGCTTCAGCGCCGTCTCGATGAAGACATAGGTGCCGAGCACCCGCTGGGCGTGGGGCTTGAGGCTATGGTTCTCGATCAGGATGGTCGGCACGTGGGCGGCGCTGCCCCAGCCGTTGGAGAAGCGCTCCCCTAAGCCCCCGTCCGACAGGCCGGCCTTGGGGTTGCGCTCGTCGATGCCGAACACCAGCTCGCCGGGGATGTGGCCCTCGGCCTCCAGGCTCTGGTTCATGGCCGGCTTGAAGGCCTCGTCCAGCCACTTGGCCGTAGCCGGCGAGCGCGACCACACGCCGTCCTCGCCGTTGTAGCCGTAGGTCACGTCGTACTGGTAATCCATGCCGTCGGTCACGTGGACGTCGACGTACAGGTCGGCGCGGTACTTGGCCTGAAGCCGCTTCAGCGCCTGCATCTCGGGCTGGTCGAGCTTCATGAAGTCGCGGTTCAGGTTTTGGTTGGTGGCGGTGTTGCGCCAGCCCTGGGTGCGCGGCCCGCGCTGGTTGGGGCGCGAATAGGGGCCCGAGCGTTCGTGACCGTCGACCGACAGGATCGGGATCAGCACCAGGTTGACCTTGTCGAGCAGGGCGCCCTTGCCGTGAAACGCCATGTCGCGCAGCAGCATCATGCCGGCGTCCTTGCCGTCGATCTCGCCGGGGTGGATGCCGCACTGAACGAGCAGCAGCGGCTTCTTGGGATCGAGCTTCTCGCCGTCCTTGCTGGCGATCACCGCGAAGATCGGCCGGCCCTCGGGCGAGACGCCGAAGTCCTCGACGCGCACCAGCTTGCTGGCCTTGTCCAGCTTGTCGAACCACGCGCGGGTGTCGACGTAGTTGGGGGAAAAGTCGTGACCGGGATCGGCCTCGAAGGCGGTGACCCAGGGATCGGAGCCGTCGCGGATCAGCGCCTGGCTGGCGCCCTGCCATTGCGGGGCCGGGGGCAGGAAGGCTTCGTCCCAGGGCTTCTTGGTGGTGGGGGTCTGCGCCATCGCCGTGCTCGCCATCAGTGCGACGGCCAGGGCCGCCAGGGTTAGAGTCTTCATTTCCATTCCCCCCGCCAAGACCCCCTCGGTCGCTCCGCGACAGCTCCCCCAGAGGGGTGGCGCGGCGCTTCCAGATCCTCCCCCGCTGGGGGAGGTGGCCCGGAGGGCCGGAGGGGCTTTCTACTTCGTCTTCCAGATCGGCTTGCCCTCGCCCGGCAGGCCCAGGCGCGACCACTTCTCGCTGACCGCATCGACCACCGACTGGTCCATGCGGATTTCCTCGCCCCACTCGCGATTGGTCTCCGGCTCCCACTTGTCGGTGGCGTCCAGACCGATCTTGGAGCCCAGGCCGCTGACGGGGCTGGCGAAGTCGAGATAGTCGATAGGCGTGTGCTCGATCACCGTGATGTCCCGCGCCGGATCCATCTTGGTGCTGATCGCCCACATCACGTCCTTCCAGTCGCGGGCGTTGATGTCGTGGTCCACGACGATCACCCACTTGGTGTACATGAACTGGCGCAGATAGCTCCACACGCCCAGCATCACCCGCTTGGCGTGGCCCGGATAGGCCTTCTTCATCGACACCACGGCGATGCGGTAGGAGCAGCCCTCGGGCGGCAGCCAGAAGTCGACGATCTCGGGGAACTGCTGGCGGATCAGCGGGATGAACACCTCGTTCAGCGCCTCGCCCAGCACCGAGGGCTCGTCCGGCGGACGGCCGGTGAAGGTGGTCAGGTAGATGGGGTCCTTGCGCATGGTGATCGCGGTCACCTGGAAGACCGGGAACTTCTCGACGCTGTTGTAGTAGCCGGTGTGGTCGCCGTAGGGGCCTTCGTCCTCGTACTCGTCGAGCAGGACGTGTCCCTCCAGCACGATCTCGGCCTGGGCCGGGACCATCAGCGGCACGGTCTTGCACGGGACGAGGTCCAGCTTGGCGCCGCGCATCAGGCCGGCGAACTGATATTCGCTCAAGGTGTCGGGCACCGGCGTCACGGCGGCCAGGATCGTGCCGGGATCGGCCCCCAGCACGACGGCGCAGGGCAGGGGTT
Source organism: Caulobacter endophyticus (assembly GCF_003116815.1). Classification (GTDB taxonomy): domain Bacteria; phylum Pseudomonadota; class Alphaproteobacteria; order Caulobacterales; family Caulobacteraceae; genus Caulobacter; species Caulobacter endophyticus. The sequence continues at coordinate 15,255 of NZ_QDKQ01000061.1, read as the reverse complement.
CCTTCTTGCCGGCCTTTTTGTGGCGGGCGTAGTGCTGGGCCCCGCCGCGATGGGCCAGCCAGCGCATGATCGCCTTGTCCTTGCCCAGCACCTGCATGCGGTAGATGCCGAGGTTGAAGTCGTCCTCGCGGTCGTCGCTGGGGCCCTTGGTGACCACCAGGCCCCAGGTGATCAGCGGCGCGGGCTCGCCCGGCCAGCAGGTCTGCACCGGCAGCCTGGCAAGGTCGATCTGGTCGCCGGTCAGGACGACCTCCTGCACGGGCGCCTTCTTGACCGTGCCCGGACGCATCGACAGCACCGTCTTGGCCAGCGGCAGCATGTCGATGGCGTCCTTCAGGCCCTTGGGCGGCTGGGGCTGGCGCAGGAAGGCCAGAAGCTCGCCCACCTCCCGCAGCTCGCCGGCGGTGGTGCGGGGCTCGCCGCCCAGGGTCACGCCCATGGCCACGCGCTTGACCGTGCCGAACAGGTTGGCCAGGGCTGGCATGGGCGAGCGCGACCCGTCGGGCAGCAGCACATGCTCGAACAAGACCGCCGGACCGCCGGTCGCCAGCAGGCGGGTCTGAATCTCGGTCATCTCCAGGACCGACGAGACGGGTTCCTTCACCCGCACCAGCTCGCCCTGGGCCTCCAGCACGTCGATGAATTCGCGAAGCGAGCGGTAGGCCATGGGCGGGGAAACTCCTGGAACGGCGCGGAACCTAGAAGCGGCGGTGCGTCGGGGCAAGGCGGCAGGGCCTTCGCCGGGCCATCAAGGGAATGTGGAGATTGGATGCAGGCCAAGCTTCGTCCTAGGCGGCGCATGTCGGCTGTGCTCAGTTGCGAACGCCTTTCATGGTTGAGTGGAACGTATGATGACTGACGCCGCGATCGAGACCGTCGACCCCAAGGCCGTCCGGCGCGCGTCGCTGGTGCGCCTGGCGACGGGGCTGGCGCAGGGTCTGCTGCTCTACGGCCTCTACGAGGCGGGCGAGCGCAAGGCCTGGCCGGCCATCCACCCCATGCTGTTCGCCGCCATTGGCCTGGCCGTGCTCTATGCGCCGTTCGTGGTGCTGGCCGGGGCGTCGAGCCTGCGCCTTCGCACCCTGGCCGTCTGGAAGCTGGGCGCGGTGATCGTCGCGGCGGGCCTGAGCGCCTACGACATCTGGGTCGCAACCTATTACCGCCATGCGGGGGACTACACGCGGATCCTGCCTGATCCGCCGGTGTTCTGCGCCATCGCCGCGGTGCTGTTCATCGGCCACCACCTGGTGCAGCCGGCCGACATGGAGCGGCGGCCGATCGCCCGCTTCGCCACCTACTTCGACGTCACCTGGAAGCACGGCGTGCAACTGGTGCTGTCGCTGCTGTTCACCGGCGCCTTCTGGCTGCTGCTGTTCCTGGCCGCCCAGCTGTTCAAGCTGATCGGCATCGACGCCATCCAGAGGCTGATTGAGCAGGAGTTCTTCTCATTCCCGGCCACCACCGTGGTGTTCGCCGCCGCCGTGCAGTTGACCGACGTGCGGGCCAATCTGGTGCGCGGGGTGCGCACGGTTTCGCTGACCCTGCTGGCCTGGCTGCTGCCGCTGATGGCGCTGATCGCCGGCGGCTTCCTGGCGAGCCTGCCGTTCACCGGACTGGCGCCGCTGTGGGCGACCAAGGCGGCTGCGGCCCTGCTGCTGGTCGCGGCGGCGTTCCTGATCGTGCTGACCAACGCCGCCTATCAGGACGGCTCTGAGAGGCCGGCCGCCGTGCTGGCCTGGGCCGCGCGTGCGGCCGGGCTGCTGCTGGCCCCGATCACGGCGCTGGCGGCCTATGCGGTCTGGCTGCGGGTGACCCAGTACGGCCTGACGCCCGAGCGGGTGATCGCCGCCGCGTGCGTCGTCGTGGCCGCCGGCTATGCGATCGGCTACGCGACCGCCGCCCTGCGACGCGGCGCCTGGATGAAGTCGCTCGAGACGACCAACATCGCCATGGCCTTCGTGGCCGTCGGCCTGTTGCTGGCGCTGTTCTCTCCCGTGGCCGATCCGCGCAGGCTGTCGGTCGGTGACCAGGTCCGGCGGCTGGAGCGCGGTGCGGTCAAGGCCGAGGCGTTCGACTTTCTGTTCCTGCGCTTCGACTCGGCCCGCTTCGGCCGCGAGGCGCTCGACCGGCTGAAGGCCAACGCCGATCCCGTCGTCGCCAGGCGGGCGCGCGAGGCCGGGGCCATGAAGGAGCGGCCCTATCTGCGCGATCCGAAGCCCGAGCCGGCGGCGCGGCCGCCCAGGATCACCTATTATCCAAAGGGCGAGGTCCCCCCGAAGGGCTTCGCCGAGGCCATGCGCAGCATGGGTTCCGACAGCAACTGCCTGCAGGCCGGCGCGACCTGCGAGGCCCGCCTTGTCGACGTCACCGGCGACGGCGCGCCCGAGGTCCTGATGACCAACCGCTGGGCGCTGGAGGTGTTCAGCCAGTCGCCGACCGACGGCTGGCGCAAGATCGGCGTCTATACCACGCCGTGCGAAGGCTTCGACTTCACTGCCGCCGTCCGCGAGGGCGCGCTGGAGGCGACGGTTCCGGCAGTTCGCGATCTTGCCGGCCCGTCTGGAACGTTGCGCTTCCTGCCCGAGCTCAAGACTTGCCCGCCCAAGATCGAGCCGGTGCAGAAGCCGTGAGCTCTCAGGCCGCCCCCTCGCTGACTGCGTTCAGTCGCGCATAGACCCCGCCGGCGGCCTTGAGGTCGGCGTGGCGGCCTTCCTCGACGACCCGGCCGTTCTGGAACACCAGGATGCGGTCGGCGCCGCGCACGGTCGACAGGCGGTGGGCGATGACGATCGTGGTGCGGCCCTGCATCAGCGCCTCGGCGGCTTCCTGCACCAGGGCCTCGGTCTCGACGTCGAGCGACGAGGTGGCCTCGTCCAGCACCAGGATCGGGGCGTCGGTGAGGAAGGCGCGGGCGATGGCCACGCGCTGGCGCTCGCCGCCCGACAGCTTGATGCCGCGCTCGCCCACCAGGGTGTCGTAGCCATGCGGCAGCTTGAGGATGAACTCGTGGGCGCGGGCCTTCTTCGCCGCTTCCACCACCTGGTCGAAGGTCGCGTCGGGGCGGCCATAGGCGATGTTGTCGAGCAGGGAACGGTGGAACAGGGCCGGGTCCTGCGGCACCACGGCGATGGCGCGGCGCAAGGACCCTTGGGTCACGCGGGCCACGTCCTGGCCGTCGATCAGGATCCGCCCGCCCTGCAGGTCGTGCAGGCGCTGGATCAGCTTGACGAAGGTCGACTTGCCCGACCCCGTCGGGCCGACCAGGGCCACCTTCTCGCCCGGCGCGATGTCCAGCGAGAAGCGGTCGTACAGCGGCGCGCCGGCGTTGCGGTAGGCGAAGGTCACGCCCTGGAAGGCGATCTCGCCCGGACCGGGGACGAAGTCGGGAGCGCCCGCCTGATCGGCGATCTGCGGGGTCAGCCGGGCCCATGCGGCGGCGTCCTCGCTGTCGTCGAGGCCCTTCTGCAGCATGCGGATGTTCTCGCCCATGTTGCGCAGGTAGCCGCTCATCAGCAGGAAGGCGGTGATGGCGAAGGCGACGTCGCCTGGGCCGGCCTTGCCTTGCAGCCAGGCCCAGACCATGGCGCCCGAAAGGCCCGCCTGCAGCACGACCAGCAGCAGGTTCTGGCCCAGCCACACGTCGGTGAAGCGGTTCCAGGTGACCATCACCGCGTCGCGCCAGGCGGCGGTGACCTGCGCCAGGCGCTCGGTCTCGCGGGCCTCTGCGCCGAACGCCTTGACGGTCGGATTGGAGGTCACCGCGTCGGCCAGGGCCCCGCCGATGGCGGAGTCCAGCGCGTTGGACTTCAGGTTCGACGGACGGACATAGCGCTCGGTGATCCACAGGTTCACCGCCAGGTACAGCACCACCACGACCAGCGAGATCGCACCGGCCAGGGGCTGGCGCACCAGCATCATCACCGACAGGCCGACCAGCACGATCAGGCTGGGCACGAGCCAGATCGTGAAGGCGTCGGTGACGCTGTCATAGCCCCACATGGCGCGGGTCAGCTTGCGCACTGTGGCGCCGGCGAAGCTGTCGGCGTGCCAGTCGGACGAGAAGGCCTGCACGCGGGCGAAGCCCTCGTTGGTCATCTCCTCCATATTGCGGGCCGCCAGCGGAATCCAGAAGCGGTGGGCGAGGTTGCGGATCAGCGAGAAGGCCAGGTAGACGCCGACGAAGGCCGCCCAGGCGCCCCAGGCCTGGCTCTTCTGGCCGGCGGCGACCACGTCGATCAGCTTGCCCGAGGCCCACGGCAGGGCCAGGTCGAAAGCCACGGCCACCAGGGTCAGGACCACGCCGGCGGCGAAGATCGCTTTGCGGCGCAGCCAGAACCGCGCCAGGAAACCCAGCACCTGGCCGTTGGACAGCGCCCGGCGCTTGCCCGCGCCATCATCCTCGTCGTCGAAATCGCTCATGGGCGGCTAGATAGGCCTGTTGGGGCCGATAAGAAACGTCCTGCCGACAGGCTGCTGCCGGGTTTCGGCGTCGGGCTTTCCGAGAATGACGGGACCTCCCCCTGTGGGGGAGGCGATCGCGTAGTGATCGGCGGGGGGAGGCCGGTGAAGGCTGCGGCGGTTGAAACCGTCCCCCCTCCGGCCCTCCGGGCCACCTCCCCCAGAGGGGAAGGATCTTTTACTCGAACCCCGTCGCGCTCCAGACGGCCAGTTCGTTGCCGGCCGGGTCGATGAAGTGGAAGCGGCGGCCGCCGGGGAATTCGAAGATCGGCTTCACCACCACGCCGCCGGCGGCGACGACCTTGGATTCCATGGCCTCCAGGTCGTTGGCGTAGAGGATGACCAGCGGCTTGGCCGGCTCTTCGGTCACGTCGCCCACGAAGCCGCCGTCGGCGCCCTGGCCCTCGAAGGCGGTGTAGCCGGGACCGTAGTCGGTGAAGCTCCAGCCGAAGGCGGCCGCGTAGAAGGCCTTGGTCGCCGGCAGCTCGCCGCCCGCCCACTCGATGTAATCGATCTTGCCGTCTTCGCGCATCGGCGCACCTCTCAGAATGTTCTCATTATGTTCTAGCTTCCGCTCAGGGCAGAGTCCAGACGCTGGTGCGCTTGATCGCCAGGTCTTCCAGCTCGCGGGTGGTCGGCACCTGGTATTCGGCCAGCCTTTCGAGGCCGTCCTTGGGGAAGTAGGTGCGGCCAGGGTCGCCGACCAGCACCGTGGCGCCGGCCGCGCGGCCCTGCGCCAGCCAGGCCATGACCGCCGCCGCCATGGGGCCCTCGTAGCAGATGTCGCCGGCCAGCAGCACGTCGGCCGCCGGTGGCGGGGCGTCCAGCAGGTTGGCGTCGGTGAAGGCGATCTCGACGCCGTTGGCATTTGCATTCATGGCCACGGCGGCCTCGCAGAAGACGTCGATGTCGGCCGCCAGCACGCTCTTTGCGCCCGCCTTCATGGCCGCGACGGCGACGATGCCCGAGCCGGTGGCGAAGTCGATCACGGTCTTGCCGCGCACGATCTGCGGATGGTCGAGCACGTAGCGCGCCAGGGCCTGGCCGCCCGCCCAGGCGAAGGCCCAGAACGGCGGCGGCAGGCCGATTTCCTCCAGCGCCTCCTCGGTCAGCTTCCACAGCGGCGTGATCTCGTCGGCCAGGTGCAGCACCAGCTCGGGCGCGTGCGGCGTGGGCAGCAGGCGGGTGTTGTCGGCGATGAAGGCCCGGCGGCCTTCCAGGGTCTGGACGATCATGATTCGTTTCAGGATACTCGCCATATAGGCGGTTTGATCTTGACGACTCGCGCCATGGTGGGGCCAATAACGCCGTTCTTTACGGCTAAGCTTCGTCCATCGCGAAGCGCCGTGAAAGACCGTTTGGGGGAACTATCATGAAGACGAAGATCGTGCTCGCCGCTTGCGCGGCGATGCTGAGCCTTGGCGCGTGCGCCACCAACACCAAGGTCGCCACCACGCAGCTGTCGGACGCGAGCCTGACCTGCCAGCAAATCGCGTCCCAGGACAAGGAGCTGGACGGGATCCTTGAGAAGGCTCAGCACAACAAGGGCGTCAGCAAAGCCAACGTCGCCGCCGTGCTGCTGTTCTGGCCTGCCGCCGTCGGCAACTACATGGACGCCGACAAGGCCGAGGAACTGGTCGTCAAGCGCAAGGCGGTTCTGAAGGAACTGCACACCGCCAAATCCTGCGGCTGATCGTTCTCAGGCGGCCTTGGTCTTGCCGGCTGAGGCCGCCTTCAGCACGGTCAGATAACCCGGCGCGGTCAGCATGCCTTCCGTCAGCCCCTTCTTCCGCAGCAGTTGGTGCGCGCGCGGCAGGTTCCAGCACGGCACGTGCATGAACAGGTGATGCTCGGCGTGGAAGTTGACGTGGTAGGGCGCCACGAGGGCCCGTTCGAGCCAGCTGGCGCGGGTGGTGCGGGCGTGGCGGAACGGGTCGGGTTCGTCCTTGGCCACCAGGGCGTGCTCGGCGATGTTGCGCAGGCGGGTGACCAGTGGGAACCAGGTGGCCATCGGAACTAGCCACAGCGCCAGCCAGGCCCACCACAGGCCGGCGGCGCTGAGCGCGACCAGCATGGCCAGGTTGATCAGCAGGAACCGCTTCTGGCCGGCCGCCGCGCGGGCGAAGATCGCGCCGGGGGCCTGGCCGTCGCTGCGCCTTTTCAGGCCCGCGATGATCGGCCCGAACCGCTGCTTGAAGAAGGTCTGGCCGGTCAGGTCGCGGACGATCTTGCGGCGCAGCGAGGCGCGCGTGGTCGGGAACGGGGCCGAGAGCACCAGATCCGGGTCCTCGGCCTGCTGGGCGAACTTGTGGTGGGTCAGGTGATAGGGGCGGTAGCTGTTCAGTGCGGCGCCCAGCGGGGCGGCGCACAGCCACTCGCCCAGCCAGTCGTTGACCTTGAGGTTGGGGTGCAGGCCGCCGTGAGCGGCCTCATGCATCAGTATGGCGAGACCCAGCTGCCGCGCGCCGATCAGCATGACGGCGAGGATGTAGGTCAGCGGGTTGGGCCAGATCACGAAAAGGGCGCCGGCCAGCATGATCACGGCCCAGGCATGGGCGACCATGGCGATCCCGCGCCAGGACGAGCGCGCCGACAGGCGGGCCCATTCCTCGGGCGCGAACAGCTCCTGCGGCTTGATGCGAGCGGCGACGGCCATGGAACGGATCATCGCACATTCAGGTTCAGCCCGACAGAATGCCGTTAGGTCACGTCCGTTTCCGGAGGGTTTTCATGCGCTTGCCGATCGCCGCCGCTCTCGTCTTCCTCGGTCTTGCAGGAGCCGCGCAGGCGGCCAGCTTCGACTGCGCCAAGGCCCGGCGAGCCGACGAGCGGGCGATCTGCGCCGATCGCGGCCTCGACAACAAGGACGTGCGGATGAGCGTGCTCTACGACATCAACAAGCGCACCATGGGCATGGGCGCGCGCGGCGCGCTGATGGACGGGCAGCAGGCCTGGCTGAACGATCGCGCGGGCTGCAAGGCCAACCGCGCCTGCCTGAACCGGGCCTATGACCGCCGGCTGGGCGAGCTGGAACGCTCGATGGAGCGGATCTATCGAGCGGGGCCGTTCTAGGAACCTCCCCCTCTGGGGGAGGCGATCGCGTCAGCGATCGGTGGGGGGAGGGATCACGAAATCGGCCACCTCGGCGGCGGTTGAAAACGGCCCCCCACCGGCCTTCGGCCGCCTCCCCCAGAGGGGGAGGTTCCTCAGAACCCCGCTGGCGTCCATAGCCCGGCCACCAGGGCCAGAACCAGGATCGCGCCGGCCTGGGCGTTGGACTTGAAGATCTTCAGCGCGCCGGGGCCGTCGTCGACATTGGTGGCGAAGGCCTGGCGCGACAGGTGCAGGCCAAACAGGCCCAGCAGCGGCAGGAACAGCGGACCCAGCCCCCCGACCCAGGCGGCCGCCAGGGCCAGCACGAAGGCCAGGACGTAGAAGATCGCCACGCCCTCGCGGACCTTGGAGCCGAGGCGCCGGGTCGAAGACTTCACGCCGGCCAGGGCGTCGTCCTCGATGTCCTGGATGGCGTAAATCGTGTCGTAGCCGAGGGTCCAGAAGACGCCCGAGGCGTAGAGCAGGGCGGCCGACCACGACAGGGTGTGGGTGGCGGCGGCGTAGCCCAGGAGAGCGCCCCAGTTGAAGGTCAGGCCGAGCCACGCCTGCGGCCACCAGGTGATCCGCTTCATGAACGGATAGCCGGCCACCAGCACCAGCGAGGCCACGCCTAGGCCGATGGCCACCCAGCCCAGGCAGATCAGGATGAGGAAACTGGTCAGGCTGCAGCCGACCAGGAACAGCCAGGCCTGCTTGACGGTGATCAGGCCGGCCGGGATCGGGCGCAGGGCCGTGCGGGCCACCTGGGCGTCGAAGTCTCGGTCGACGATGTCGTTGAAGGCGCAGCCGGCCGCCCGCATCAGCGCCGCCCCGACGAAGAAGGCGATCAGCAGCCACGGGTTTGGCAGCTGGCCCTTTTCGGCCGCCGCCAGGGCGATGCCCTGCCAGCCGGGCAGCATCAGCAGCCAGATGCCCGCCGGACGGTCGAAGCGTCCCAGTTTCAGCCACGGGCGCAGGGACTGCGGGGCGTAGCGGTCGACCCAGTTGGCGGCGGCGGCGTCGGGCAGGATGGCGGTCATGCGGCTTGGCTTAAACCGCCGCGCCCCTCGGGTCGAGCCGATGCGTCCTTCCAAGAACCGGGTGATCGCCCGCGCTAATGTTCGATAGAACTTTCCGATCCTGCCGAGAAAAACGATCAGTTGGATTTATCGAACGCCGCTGGCGACAGTGGCGCTACGACATTCGACGAGGGCGACATGACCAAGACCATCCTGACCACCACGGCCGGCGCGCCCGTCGCGGACAACCAGAACAGCCTGTCGGCCGGCCCGCGCGGCCCGCTGCTGATGCAGGACTACCAGCTGATCGAGAAGCTGGCGCACCAGAACCGCGAGCGCATCCCCGAGCGCGTGGTCCACGCCAAGGGCTCGGCCGCCTACGGTACGCTGACCATCACCCACGACATCAGCGCCTATACGAAAGCCAAGGCCCTGCAGCCGGGCGCCCAGTCCGAAGTGCTGCTGCGCTTTTCCACCGTGGCCGGCGAGCGCGGTGCGGCCGACGCCGAGCGCGACGTGCGCGGCTTCGCCCTGAAGGTCTATACCGAGGAGGGCAACTGGGACCTGGTGGGCAACAACACCCCGGTTTTCTTCATCCGCGATCCGCTGAAGTTCCCCGACTTCATCCGCACCCAGAAGCGCCATCCGGTGTCGAACCTGCGCTCGCCCACGGCGATGTGGGATTTCTGGAGCCTTTCGCCCGAAAGCCTGCACCAGGTGACGATCCTGTTCTCGGACCGCGGCCTGCCGCAGGGCTATCGCCACATGCACGGCTTCGGCAGCCACACCTACAGCTTCATCAACGACGCCAATGAGCGCGTCTGGGTGAAGTTCCACTTCAAGTCCCAGCAGGGCATTCGCACCTGGACCAACGACGAGGGCGATGCGGTGATCGCGGGCGACCGCGAGAGCGCCCAGCGCGACCTGTTCGAGGCCATCGAGGGCGGCGACTACCCGCGCTGGACCCTGAAGGTGCAGATCATGACGGAAGCCCAGGCGCGCGAGACGGCCTTCGATCCGTTCGACCTGACCAAGGTGTGGCCGCATGCCGACTTCCCGCTGATCGAGGTCGGCGTGCTGGAGCTGAACCGCAACCCGGACAACTACTTCGCCGAGGTCGAGCAGAGCTCGTTCTCGCCGTCGAACATCGTGCCTGGGATCGGCTTCTCGCCCGACAAGGTGCTGCAGGGCCGGCTGTTCGCCTATGCCGACGCGCATCGCTACCGGGTGGGCACGCATTACGAGGCGTTGCCGGTCAACAGGCCGCGCTGTCCGGTGAACCACTACCACGCCGACGGCGCCATGCGCTTCGACGCGCCGAAGCGGACGCAGGCCTGGTACGAGCCCAGCAGCTTCGGCGGGCCGGTACAGGATGCTGCAGCCGCCGAGCCGCCGCTGCGCCTATACGGCGACGCCGACCGGTTCGATCACCGCGCCGGCAATGACGACTACGCCCAGCCGGGCGCGCTCTTCCGGCTGATGAGCCCGGACCAGCAGGCCCAGCTGTTCGGCAACATCGCCGCGGCCATGCAGGGCGTGCCGGAAGCGATCGTGCGCCGGCAGCTCGTTCACTTCCACCGCGCCGACCCGGCCTACGCCGCGGGCGTGGCTTCGAGACTGGGGATCGCGTTCGACGCGGCCCCCATCGCCGCCGAGTAGACGCTCGCTCGGCGGCCCGAAAGGACCGCCACCCGCCCAGCCCGGCGGTCCTCCTCCACCCCATGAAAGGAGACATCCAATGACCCGTCCCGACCCGATCCTGAACCGCGCCTTCGGCTGGAGCCTCCTGGCCCTGGGCTTGGCGGCCGGCGTCGTCCTGCCGCATCCGGCGACCACGGCCCTGTGGTCGGCCTCGGCCAGGGCGTTCCGCCGGGCCGGCGACGAGGCGATGGTCCAGCGCCTGCTTTCAGCGACCAAGTTCGGCCCGAGAATCCGCCGCGGGCTGAAGCGGCCGACGGCAGTGATGCTGTATTATGGAAGGGCGGGGTTGGCTTGAAGATGACGGGGCCTCCCCCTGTGGGGGAGGCGATCGCGTAGCGATCGGTGGGGGGAGTTTCTGCTGAATCGGCCCCGCCAGCGGCAGCTGAAAACGTCCCCCCTCCGGCCTTCGGCCGCCTCCCCCACAGGGGGAGGTTCATCAGAACCGAGGCCTGAAATCCCTCGGCGCCCAGCCGAAATCCCTGACCGCATCGGCCGAGTCGAACGCCAGGTCCTGGCTCATCCGCGCGCCCATGGCCGCCGTGGCGCCGGGGAAGAACGGCCGCGCCAGGGTCAGCAGCAGGCCGAAAAGCCAGGGCGGCAGCACGAGGATCGCCGGCCGGCGGCCCAGGCCCTCGAACACCCGGCGGGCCATCTCGCGATAGGGCAGGGTCTCGCCGCCGACCAGGGCGTAGGACCGGTCGAAGGCGGCGGGCGCGCTTGCGGCGGCGATGGCCCCGGCGGCCAGGTCGTCGGCATGGACCGGCTGGCGCAGGCCGTCGCCCGATCCCGACAGCGGCAGCACCTTGAAGCGACGGATCAGGCCGGCCAGGCGACTGACGTTGCCGTCGCGGCCCTCGGCGTAGATCAGGGTGGGGCGCAGTATGGTCCAGGCCACGCCGTGCTCGGCGCAAAAGGCTTCGACGGCGGCCTCGGCGTCGGCCAGGGCCTTGGCCACGGCGCGCTCGGAGGCCTCGGGCGAGTCCTGCTTGGTGAAGCGGCTGGTCGAGGAGAAGGCCACCAGGCGCTTCATGCCCCGCGCCTTCAGGAGCGGCAGCACCACCGGCAGCAGCCAGATCGGCGACAGCGAGAACACCGTGGCCGCGCCGGGCAGCTGTTCGGCCAGGTCGTCGGCCTTGAGGTCGGCGTCGATCCAGCAGGCGTCGCCTCCCGGTGGCCGGCGCGACAGCCCCATCGGCTCGTGGCCGTCGGCCTGCAGCCGCTGCATCAGGAAGGTCCCGATCAGGCTGGTGGCCCCCAGCACGAGGATCGGCGTCTTCAGGGTGTTTTCCGCGCTCATAGCCTCTCTATAGTCGCGGGAAGGGAGCTTCGCCCATGCCCATTACCTATGACGAGGTCCGCGCCTTCGCCCTTTGCCTGCCGCTGGTCGCGAACGGGACGTCCTATGGCTATCCCTGCCTCAAGGCGAACGGCAAGTTCCTGACCCGCCTGAAGGAGGACGGCGACAGCCTGGTGCTGCCCGGCGTGCCGTTCGAAGAGCGCGAAATGCTGATCGAGGCCGCGCCCGAGGCGTTCTACGTCACCGACCACTACCGGAACTATCCCATGGTGCTGGCGCGGCTGTCGGCGGTGGAGGCCGGAACGGTCACGCGCCTGCTCGCGCGCCACTGGCGCGCCTGCGTGCCGAAGAAGGTCGCCCGCGCCCATGACGAAGGCGCCTGAGGGCGCCTATATCCGCCAGACCAGATTTTGCGGAGCTTCCCATGTCGAACCCCACCCCCGGCGTCCGTTCGGGCGATGTCGAGATCCCCGCCATCGGCCTGGGCACCTACCAACTGGAGAACGGCCTGGCCCAGAGCGTGACCGAGAAGGCGCTGGAGCTCGGCTATCGCCATGTGGACACCGCCCAGATCTACGGCAACGAACAGGACGTGGGCGCGGCCCTGGCGGCTACCGGCGTGCCGCGCAGCGAGATCTTCGTCACCACCAAGGTTTGGATCGACAAGTTCGCCGACGGTGATTTGCAGCGCTCGGTCGACGAGAGCCTTAGGAAGCTCCGGGTCGACCAGGTCGACCTCCTGCTGCTGCACTGGCCCAAGCCCAAGCCGGCGCTGGTCGAGACCATCGCCGCACTGAACGCGGTGAAGGCCGACGGCCGCACGCGCGCCATTGGCCTGTCGAACTTTCCCTCGGCGCTGATGCAGGAGGCCGCGAGCCTGTCGGAAGCCCCGTTGGCCACCAACCAGGTCGAGTATCACCCCTATCTGTCGCAGAAGACCCTGCGGGCTACGGCCGACAGGTTGGGCGCCTCGATCACCGCCTGGTCGCCGCTGGCCCAGGGCAAGGTCGGCGACGATCCGGTGCTGAAAGCGATCGGCGACAAGTACGGCAAGACGCCGGGGCAGGTGACCTTGCGCTGGCAGGTGCAGCAGGGCGTGATCACCATTCCGCGCACCAAGAACCCGGTCCGCCTGGCCGAGAACTTCGCGATCTTCGACTTTACCCTGACCGACGAGGAGATGGCCCAGGTCTACGGCCTGGCTCGCCCCGACGGCCGGATCGGCGACTGGATCGACGCGGCGTTCCGCTGGGACGCTGAATAGTCTTCTCCCGCGAGGGGAAGGGACGACGGGCGAGGGGCCTTGCGGCCGCTCGCCCGTTTCTTTGGTCGCGTCTTCTAGGAGCCGTAGAGCGACGACCAGGTGGTCAGCTGCTGCTGGCCGCTGGTGGCCTTGCGCGAGATCGGACGCGTGAAGAAGGCGTGGGGGTCCTGGCCGCCGGTCGTGTGCAGGCGGAGGTTCAGCCGACGATAGGCCGCGCCCGCCGGGGCGGTGACGAAGCCGCCCAGGATGTTGAAGTTGGCGATGTCGCCATTGGACGCGCCGCCTTCCCGGGCCGAGCCCGGCAGGGCGGTCTGGGCCAGGACGGTGGTCTTGTCGGCGGCGTAGAACTCGATCAGCAGCTGGGCTTGCCCCCGGTGCTGGGCCGCGGCCACCGACGCCTCGTAGGTCGCTCCGGGTTCCGCCGGCATGAAGTCCGAACGAAGATCCATCAGGCCGTTCGTCGTCGCGCCAGCGACATACAGGAACAGAACGTCGTTGCCGTTGCCGTACCAACCGGGGTTGTTCACGCCGATGGCGGTGGGCCCGGTGTTCGCGAGCGCCAGGGACCAGCCGAAGTTGCCGTACTTGAACCGCGGATTGACGACCTCCTGCTGGGGGACCGCGATCGAAAGCGCCGGGCGGGTGAAGAAGGCGTAGGGGTGTTCTCCGCCGTTGGACGCCAGGCGGAGGTTCAGGCGGGTATAGGCCGCTCCCGCAGGCGCAGCGACGAACGCGCCCAACTGGTTGAAGTTGGCGAGGGCGCCGTCGGCGGCCCCGCCGTCCCTGGCGGTTCCGTCCATGAGGACCGTAGAGATCAGGGTCGCCTTGTCGGCGGCGTAGAATTCCACCAGGCCATGCGCCTTGCCGCGATGCTCAGCGGCGTAGACCGAGACGTCGTAGATCCGTCCGGGAGTGACCGCGGTCCAGCCCGAGCGGACATCGACCAGGGCGTTGGAAGGCTGGCCCGGGATGTAGGACCACAGGACGTTGTTGCCGTTGCCATGCCAGCCTGGATTGTTGACGCTGACGATGTGGCCCGGCGCCTGCCAGGTGGCGACCTGCCAGTCGCCGAGGCCGGCGCTGAAGTCGGCGTTGCGATAGCCCTGATAGGGAGCGACCCGGGTCCGGTTGCCGGCCGCGTCGTACTCATAGACCGTGCCGTTCCCCGTACTGCGATCCACGGCGGTGAGGCGTCCGAGCGCGTCGTAGGTGTAGCGTTCGTTCGTTTGGGCGATAGCGGCGGTGGCAGGGAGAAGCAGGCTCAACGCGGCCAGGGCGGCGGAAATACGGGTGCGCATGCGAAAGCGTGATCCAAGCGAACTGATGAACTCAGTCCAAGCTTAAGCATGTCGGGTCGCCATGTCAGGTTGATAAAGCAAAAATCTGCAACACGGAGGTTAGTGCTCGCCGAGCGGCCACCGGTTGTGCGGGCAAAGAAAAAGGGGCCGCTTTTGCGGCCCCTTCGTCGTTCTGGATGGACGCTGGCCTTACAGGTCCAGCAGCAGGCGCTGCGGATCTTCCAGGGCTTCCTTGACCTTCACCAGGAAGGTCACGGCGCCGGCGCCGTCGACGACGCGGTGGTCGTACGAGAGGGCCAGGTACATCATCGGACGGATCTCGATCTTGCCGTTGATGACCATGGCGCGTTCCTTGATCGCGTGCATGCCCAGGATGCCCGACTGCGGCGCGTTCAGGATCGGGGTCGACATCAGCGAGCCGTAGATGCCGCCGTTGGTGATCGTGAAGGTGCCGCCCTGCATGTCCTCGATGGCCAGGCCGCCGGTGCGGGCCTTCTTGCCGAGGTCGCCGATGGTCTTTTCGATCTCGGCCAGGTTCAGCACGTCGGCGTCACGGACGACCGGAACCACCAGGCCCTTGTCGGTGCCGACGGCGACGCCGATGTCGTAGTGGTTCTTGTAGATCACGTCCTGGCCGTCGATCTCGGCGTTGACGTCCGGGATCGCCTTCAGCGCGGCCACGACGGCCTTGGTGAAGAACGACATGAAGCCCAGCTTCACGCCGTGACGCTTTTCAAAGACGTCCTTGTACTGGGCGCGCAGGGCCATCACCGCGCTCATGTCGACCTCGTTGAAGGTCGTCAGCATGGCGGCGGTGTTCTGGGCTTCCTTCAGGCGACGGGCGATCGTCTGGCGCAGGCGCGTCATCTTCACGCGCTCTTCGCGTTCGTGCAGGGCGCGCGGCGCGGCCGGGGCGGCGGCCGGAGCCGGGGCGCTGGCGCGGGCTTCCAGGGCGGCCAGAGCGTCGCCCTTGGTCACGCGGCCGTCCTTGCCGGTGCCGGCGACCTTCGACAGGTCCAGGCCGTTCTCGGCGGAGATGCGGGCCGGAGCCGGGCTGACGGGCGCGGCGGCCGGAGCGGCAGGCGCCGCGGCGGCGGGCGCCGGCGCAGCGGCGGGAGCGGTGGC
>NZ_QDKQ01000060.1 GCF_003116815.1 Caulobacter endophyticus | reverse complement strand
TCCTTGCCGCCGACGCCGTCGAGGACGCGGGCGATCAGGGCCGTGCCATTGACGTCTTCCGGACCGGAGGCCGCGCCCGCGCCTGCCGCCGCGGCTCCGGCCGCTGCTCCCGCCGAAGCCGCCGCTCCCGCCATCGTCGACAAGCAGGACAAGGGCGACAACGCCTGGATGCTGACCTCGACCCTGCTGGTCCTGCTGATGATCCTGCCGGGCCTGGCCCTGTTCTATGGCGGCCTGGTCCGCTCCAAGAACATGCTGTCGGTCATGATGCAGGTCTCGACCGTCGCGCTGATCAGCTTCGTCACCTGGGTGCTGTGGGGCTACAGCCTCGCCTTCACCGACGGCGGCAGCTGGGACAGCTTCGTCGGCGGCCTGGGTCGCCTGTTCCTGAAGGACGTGACCACCTCGACGAACGCCGCGACCTTCTCGACCGGCGTCGTGATCCCGGAACTGACCTTCGTGGCCTTCCAGTCGACCTTCGCCGCCATCACCGCGGCCCTGGTGGTCGGCTCGCTGGTCGAGCGCATGAAGTTCGCCGCCATCGTCGCCTTCGCCTTCCTGTGGCCGCTGCTGTCCTACTATCCGATGGCCCACATGGTCTGGTGGTGGCCGGGCCCTGACGCCATCGCCCTGAACCCGACCGCGCCCGTCAAGGCCGGCCTGATCTGGAGCTTCGGCGCCCTCGACTTCGCCGGCGGCACCGTGGTGCACATCAACGCCGGTATCGCCGCCCTGGTCGGCGCCATCATCCTCGGCAAGCGCCAAGGCTACGGCAAGGAGCCGATGCCCCCGCACTCGCTGACCCTGACCCTCGTGGGCGCCGGCCTACTGTGGGTGGGCTGGTTCGGTTTCAACGCCGGCTCCAACCTCGAATCCAACGCCTACGCCTCGCTGGCCATGGTCAACACCTTCGTGGCCACCGCCGCCGCCGGCCTGTCGTGGATCCTGGTCGAGTGGGTCACCCGCAAGAAGCCGTCGGCCCTGGGCCTGGCTTCGGGCATCGTGGCCGGCCTCGTGGCCATCACCCCGGCCGCCGGCTTCTCGGGCCCGATGGGCGCGGTGATCCTGGGCCTGGTGGTCTCGCCGATCTGCATCGTCTTCTGCTCGACCATCAAGAACGCGCTGAAGTACGACGACAGCCTGGACGCCTTCGGCATCCACGGGAT
Organism: Caulobacter endophyticus; assembly: GCF_003116815.1. Lineage (GTDB taxonomy): Bacteria > Pseudomonadota > Alphaproteobacteria > Caulobacterales > Caulobacteraceae > Caulobacter > Caulobacter endophyticus. The sequence continues at coordinate 86,665 of NZ_QDKQ01000060.1, read as the reverse complement.
CGGCGGCATCGTCGGCGCCATCGGCACCGGCCTGGTCGTCAACCCCGCCTGGGGCGGCGCCGGCGTCGTCGACTACACCTCGTGCGCCAAGGACGGCGACATCTCGACCTGCGACACGGCCACCTACGACCTGGTCACCCAGGTGATCGCCCAGCTGAAGGGCGTGGGCGTCACGATCATCTGGTCGGCCATCGCTTCGGCCATCGTCTTCTTCATCATCAAGCTGGTGATCGGCCTGCGCGCCTCGCCTGACGCCGAAGAAGAAGGCCTGGACATCTCCGAGCACGGGGAACGCGCCTACCACAGCTGAGCCTTCGGGCTCGGCCGGTAGACGGTCCGAAAAGAAGGGCGCGGAAGCTTCGGCCTCCGCGCCCTTTTCTTTGTACGGTCAGTGCGTGATCCTCGCCCGCTACGGAACCCGCCTTGCCGAGATGATCTTCAGCGGCGGGTCGATGATCTGGCCCTTCATCACCGGGTTGATCGCCTTGCCGGGGGTCGGCAGGGCCAGGATCTTCTGGGCCACGTCCATGCCCTCCACCACCGTGCCGAAAGCCGCAAAGCCCTGGTTGTCGCCGGCCGCCTCGGGATTGGCGTCCAGCCCCGGGGCGTCGCCGATCAGGATGAAGAAGTCCGAGGTCGCCGTGCCCGGCGCATTGCGGGCGATCGAGACCGCGCCCGACACGTGCCTGAGGCCGGTCTTGGTGGTCGGTTCGTGGGCGATCGGCGGCAGCACGCGCTTGGGATCGCCCTGCACCCCGCCCTGGATCAGGCCGTACTCCGGCGCGCCCGGCGCGCGCGAGGCCCGGAAGAACGTCGCGCCATCATAGCGCTTCTGGTCGACATAGCGCAGGAAGTTGGCCGTGGTGATCGGCGCTTCCTTGGTGTGCAGCGCGATGACGATCCTGCCCAGCGGCGTCTCGACGGCGACGCGGACCGGGGGCTTGGGCGCAGGCTGCGGCGGCGCGGCGGGCTGGGCCGCGGGAGCCGCTTCCTGGGCGTGCGCCGAAGTGGCGGCGGCCGCTGCGGCTGCGGCGGCGAGGAACAGGCGACGGTCCATATGATGCTCCTTGGCTCGGTCTGGATGTTGGCCCGAAATCCTTGCCATTCGACAAGAGCGGTTGTTCAGGTCCTGCGTCCTTCGAGGCCCGCCTCGCGGGCGCCTCAGGATAACGCCTAGAACGGCCCGCCCAGGCGGCAGCGACGCACCCACCAGTCGGGCCGCATGGTCTCGACGCGCTCGGCCAGGCCCTCGGCCTCGATGTCGCCGGCGCAAAGCGCGAAACAGGTCGCGCCCGAGCCCGACATTCGCGCCAGCAGCGCCTCGGGCTCGCCCGCCAGCAGCTCCAGCACCTGCCCGATGCGCGGCTCCAGCGCCACGGCCGGCGCCTGCAGGTCGTTGCGGGTGACCGCCGCCAGCCAGGCGCAGACCTCCTCGACGCTCTCGAAGGCCTCGGGCGTCGGCGGCGGCGCCTCGCCGCGCGGATCGACGGCGGCGTCATAGGCGCGATAGACCGCGCCGGTCGGCGACGGAACCAACGGGTTGACCAGCACCGCGTGCAACTGCGGCAGCACGGGAGCCGGCGAAAGCCGCTCTCCCCTGCCCTGCGCCATCACCGGCGCGCCCCACAGACACGGCACGCCGTCGGCGCCCAGCGCCCCGGCCACGGCTTCCAGCTCGGCGTCGGACAGCTCATAGCCCAGCGCCTCGCGCAGCAGCCGCAAGGTCGCGCCCGCGTCACTGGAGCCCCCGCCCAGGCCCGCCGCGATCGGCAGCGCCTTGTCGAGGATCAGCCGCACCGGCGGCGCAGGGCCGCCCATGGCCGCGTGCAGGCCCTTGGCCGCACGGACCACCAAGTTGCCGTCGTCGATGGGAATATCGCCGCCGAAACGGCCGGTGGTCTCGAAGCTCGGCGCGTCGGCCGGCTGGATCGAGACGGTGTCGCCCACATCGGCGAACACCATCAGGCTCGACAGCGGATGATAGCCCTCGGCGTCGGGACCGCCGACATGCAGAAACAGGTTGACCTTGGCCGGGGCGAAGGCGGAACGGCGCATCGAAGGAATACCTGGAAAGCTTGAGCGGCCTAGACCTACAGCGCGTTGGCGCCGTTGGCCACGGCCGGCGCCTTGGCGGGGCCCTTGGAACCCAGGCCGTCCTTCAGCTTGGCCTCGGCGGCGGCCTTCTGCTCGTCGGTCGGCTCGAGGCTCAGCACCCGGCGCCACTGGAACTGGGCCTCGGTCTTGCGGCCCAGGCGCCAGTAGACGTCGCCAAGGTGATCGTTGATGTCCGGGTCGCCAGGCTCGAACTCGATGGCCTGCTCCAGCATCTCGACCGCGGCCTTGTCGTCGCCAAGGCGGTGATAGGCCCAACCTAGCGAGTCGAGCATGGCCCCCGACTGGGGATTGGCCTTCACGGCCTTCTGCACCATGGCCAGGGCTTCGGGCAGGCGCTCGTTGCGGTCGATCCAGGAGTAGCCGAGATAGTTCAGCAGCTCGGGCTCGTTCGGATTGAGGTCCAGCGCCTGCTGCAGGTCGCGCTCGGCGTCGGGCCAGCGACCGGCGCGCTCCAGCGACACGCCTCGCATGTAGAGCAGACGCCAGTCAGGCTTGTCCTTCTCGGCGGCGATCAGCGGGTCGATCACGGCCACGGCGTCGGCCCAACGGTCGTTGGCGCGCAGCAGGTCGGCATAGACGAGCTGCGCCGAGCGGCCGGCCTCGGGCGCCTTGGCGGCGGCTTCGGCCACGGCGATGGCCTCGTCCTTGTCGCCGGCGTTCTGCAGCGTCCAGGCGATCTTGCCCTGGGCCGAGGCGTAGCGGGCCGAGCCGGTCGGTATCTTGGCGTAGGCCGCCCGGGCGCCCTCGACGTCGCCGCCCTGGTCGAGCAGGTCGCCGACCATCAGCAGCGCGTCCTCGCGCTTGGGATCAAGGTGCAGGGCCAGGCGCAGGTAGGCCAGGGCGAACTGGCTCTGGCGCTCGCTGGTGAACACCGCCGCGCAGGCGACCAGGGCGTTGGCCGCGCCCTGGCGGCCGGTGACCAGCGCCGGCGGGCTCTTGCGGGCGACGGCGCGCGCTCGCGCGTCCTGCAGGGCCAGGTCGTTGGGACTCTCGGCCAGGATGGAATCGTAGAGGGCGACGGCCTCGTCGCGACGCTTGCGGCGCTCCAGGAACGCCCCGTAGTCGAGGGCGAACATCGGCCGGACGGCCGCGACCTCCATCAGCGCCTTGTAGTCGGCTTCGGCCTCGGCGGGCTTGCCGGCCCGTTCCAGGATCTCGGCGCGGCCAAGCTGTCCGAAATACTGCACCAGGCGGTCGTTGCGCAGCTCGGGCAGGGTCTGGGCCTTGGCCGCGTCGCCGGCGGCCTGGGCGACCCACGGCGTCAGCAGGGCCACGGCCGGGCGGTGCGGAAAGCCCAGGGCCGGATCGGCCAGCAGGGCTTGGGCGTCCTTGGCCTTGCCGCGCGCCAGGGCGTCGACGGCCACGGTCAGCATGCCCAGGCGGCGCACGCCCTCGGTCCCCCCCTCGGCGCGCGGCGCCAGTTCGGCGGCGCGAGCGACCTCGCCGGCCAGCAGCGAGGCGGTGAAGGCCCGCTCGCCCAGCAGGCCCGGGTCCTCGCCCAGATTGCGGGCCGCCTGGAAGTAGGCGGCGGCCTGTTCGCTGCGTCCATCCTCAAGCGCGGCCTGGCCGGCGAGAAACTGGCCGTAGGCCGAGCGGCCGTTCCACGGCGAAGTGCTCCAGCCTTCCTGCGCCCCGCGCAGCGCGGGTTCGGATGTGGCGCAGGCGGCCAGCACGGCGGTGGAGGCCAGGGACAGGAGGACTCGGAGACGCATCATGCCGCCACCCTCTTAGGTTTCAGGGTTTCGGGCAAGTTCAGATCCTCCCCCCGAAGGGGGAGGTGTCGGCGAAGCCGACGGAGGGGGACGTGACTGCTGAAGAAACACCCTCCCGAAGGCCGAAGGAACTTCCCCCTCCGGCCCTCCGGGCCACCTCCCCCTTCAGGGGGAGGATCTCCGCTTACATGTTCGGATAGTTCGGGCCGCCGCCGCCTTCGGGCGTGGTCCAGACGATGTTCTGCGACGGATCCTTGATGTCGCAGGTTTTGCAGTGGACGCAGTTCTGGGCGTTGATCTGGAACTTCGGATTGGCCCCCTGCTCGTCGTACAGCACCTCGTAGACGCCGGCCGGGCAGTAGAGGCGCGCCGGTTCGCCATACTTGGGCAGGTTGACGTCGATCGGAACGCTCGGGTCCTTCAGCTTCAGGTGCGCCGGCTGGTCTTCCTCGTGGTTGGTGGCCGACAGGAAGACGCTCGACAGCTTGTCGAAGCTGATCACGCCGTCGGGCTTGGGATAGACGATCGGCTTGTAGTCCTTGGCCAGGCCCGTAGAGGCCGCGTCGGTCTTGTCATGCTTCAGCGTGCCGAAGAACGAGAAGCCGCCGAAGAGGTGCGCGCACCACATGTCGAACATGCCGGCCGCGCCGCCGAGCGCGGTGCCCAGCTTGCCTAGCAGCGGCTTGGCGTTGCGGACGACCTTCAGCTCCTTGGCGACCCAGGACGTCTCGAAGGCGGCCTCGTACTCGACCAGCGCGTCGCCCTCGCGGCCGGCGGCGATGGCCTTGAAGGCCTCCTCGGCGGCCAGCATGCCGGTCTTCATGGCATTGTGGCTGCCCTTGATGCGCGGCACGTTCACGAAGCCGGCCGAGCAGCCGATCAGCACGCCGCCGGGGAACGACAGCTTCGGGATCGACTGGTAGCCGCCCTCGGTGATGGCCCGCGCGCCATAGGCGATGCGTTTCCCACCTTCCAGATACGGACGCACAGAGGGGTGCTGCTTGAAGCGCTGGAACTCGTCGAAGGGCGACAGCCAGGGGTTCTTGTAGTTCAGGTGCACCACGTAGCCGATGGACACGTAGTTGTCCCCGAAGTGGTACATGAAGCTGCCGCCGCCCGTCTGGTTGTCCAGCGGCCAGCCGGTGGTGTGCTGGGCCAGGCCCGGCTGGTGCTTGTCGGCCGGGATCTGCCACAGCTCCTTGAGGCCGATGCCGTACTTCTGCGGCGACTTGCCGGCGTCGAGCTCGAACTTGGCGATCAGCTGCTTGGCCAGCGAGCCGCGCACGCCCTCGGCGATGAACACGTACTTGCCGTGCAGCTCCATGCCCGGCTGGTAGTCGGGCTTCTCATGGCCGTCCTTGGCGATGCCGACGACGCCGACAACCACCCCCTTCAGCGAGCCGTCCTCGCGCCAGACCATGTCCGAGGCGGCGAAGCCCGGATAGATCTCGACGCCCAGCTCCTCGGCCTGGGCCGCCAGCCAGCGGGTGACGTTGCCCAGCGAGGCGATGTAGCAGCCGTGGTTGTGCATGAACGGCGGCATGGCGAACATCGGCAGGCCAAGCTCGCCCTGCGGACCCAGCAGCAGGAACTTGTCCTTGGTGACCGGCGTCTCGAGCGGCGCGCCCTTTTCCTTCCAGTCGGGGATCAGCTCGTTCAGCGCCTTGGGATCGATGACCGCGCCCGAAAGAATATGAGCGCCGACCTCCGAGCCCTTCTCGACCAGGGCCACGCTGACTTCGGTTCCGGCCTTTTCGGCCATCTGCTTGAGACGGATGGCCGCCGACAGACCCGCCGGGCCGCCCCCGACGATGACGACGTCGTATTCCATCGACTCGCGTTCGAGGACTTCGCTCATGGCTTCTCCCGCCCCAGGCTCTGCGCGGAGCCTGCCTTCTTCCTGTTTGAGTCGGACTTTATCCGAACGTGACGCCACGGCGGTCAAGGAAAACCCTAGAGTTTTTGTTGCACCGCAGCGCGGACATTCCGGTGACGCAGATCATTATACTCGCTAGAGAAACCCCATGAGCCTCGCCGTCGATCCGCGCGCCGTCGAAAGCCTGCTGGCCTTCTGGGCCGATGCGGGCGTCGAGGCCTGCTACGCCGACGAGCCGATCGACCGCCTGGCCGAGGGCGCGGCCCTGCTTAGGGCCCGCAGCCAGCCCCAGCCGGTGGTGGTCGCAGCTCCCTCTCCCCGTCCCGGCGCGTTCGGCGGCGTCGACATCGGCGCGGCCGCCGCCCAGGCCAGGGAACTGGCCGCCGCCTGCAACGACCTCGAAAGCTTGGCCGCCGCCATCGCCGCCTTCGACGGCTGCCCGCTCAAGACGCAAGGCGCCAAGCAGGCGGTGTTCTCGCGCGGTCCGGGCGATGCGCCGGTGATGGTCATCGGCGAAGGCCCCGGCGCCGAGGAAGACGCGCGCGGCGAGCCTTTCGTGGGCCGCGCCGGCCAGCTTCTGGACCGCATGCTCAAGGCCGCCGGCCTGCAGGAGCGCGCCTTCATCACCAACACCGTCTTCTGGCGCCCGCCGGGCAATCGCACGCCCACGCCCCAGGAACAGGCCGTCTGCGCCCCGTTCGTCGAGCGAGCCATCATGCTCATCAAGCCGAAGCTGATCCTGCTGGTCGGCGGCGCCTCGGCAAAGAGCATGTTGAAGCGCGAGGAAGGCATTCTTTCGCTGCGCGGACGCTGGTTCGAATGGCGCTCGGAGGACGGCGCGATCGAGGTTCCGGCCTTGCCCAGCCTGCATCCGGCGTTCCTGCTGCGCCAGCCGGCGGCCAAGAAGAAGGCCTGGCAGGACCTCTTGATGCTGGCCGAAAGGCTTGATCGACCCGAACGCCCCCATTAAACAAGCCGCTGACCAGTCGGAACGGGGACGCGCGCCGCCTTTTCAAAGGCTTGCGCGGATACGATTTGCAGCTTTTCGCTCGCCCTCTGGCCGTTGTTTCGGCCCTCGCGCTTTGCCTGAACCTCGCTGCGCCCGCAGCAAGGGCCGCGGGGCTTGAACCGCTGTCCGACAGCGACATGCGCTACTATCAGGCCGCCTTCGGAGCCGCCGAGCGCGGCGATTTCGACGCCGCCGAAGCCGCCTTCGCCAATACCCGCAACCGCAGCCTGATCGGCAAGCTGTCGCTGGTGCGCCTGATGCACCCGACGGCCTACACCGCCAGCTACGACGACCTTACCGGCTGGCTGAAGCTCTATGGCGACGAGGCCGGCGCCGATCGCGTCTACGCCCTGGCCATGAAGCGCAAGCCGGCGCGCGTGGCCGCGCCCAAGGCTCCCGAACTGTTCGTCGACGTCGCCCAGGGCGGCCGTTCGGCAGGCCCCGCCGACAAGGGCCGCGCCGCTCGCGAAGCCTATTATTCCGGCGACGTGAAGGGCGCGCTGAAGCTGGCCAAGGCCTCGGGCGAGCGCTGGATCGCGGGCCTGGCCTCGTTCCGCCTCGAATCCTACACCGAGGCCCGCGGCTATTTCGAACAGGTCGCCCACGACCAGAGCCAGGACGACTGGCTGCGCGCCGCCGGCGCCTTCTGGGCCGCCCGCTCGGCCGGCATGGCCGGCGACAACGACGGCGTCCGCGCGCTGCTGGGCCAGGCCGCCCAGGCCCCGCAGACCTTCTACGGCATGATCGCCGCCCGCCAGCTGTCGATGGCGGGCCTCGCCGTCGCCAACGATCCGGACGATCCGATCGCCGCCCTGATCACCCGCGTCTCCTACAGCGGTCCCGACCCTGCCTCGCTGAACAAGCTGCTGGCCGGCGACATCCGCGCCCGCCGCGCCGCCTCGCTGGCGCAGCTTGGCCGCTGGAACGAGGCCGGCGCGGAACTGCGGGCCGGCCTCTCCCTGGCCGCCGACGACAAGGCCCGCGCCGACTGGAGCGCCCTGACCCTGGCGCTCAACGCCCGCGCCCCGTTCAACGCCGGCCGCCCGGTCAAGAAGATCGGCGGCGAGGACTACCCCCTGCCCGAGCTGGAGCCCAAGGGCGGCTTCACGCTCAATAAGGCCCTGGTCTACGCCCTGGTGCGCCAGGAAAGCCGCTTCGACCCGATGGCCGTTTCCGGCGCCGGGGCCGTGGGCCTGATGCAACTGATGCCCGTCGCCGCCGCCCGCGCCGCCGGCGACGACAAGCTGCTGGCCGACAACACCCCGCTGTTCGACCCGGCCTTCAACCTGCGTGTCGGCCAGGACTACTTCACCTGGCTGATGGACCGTGGCCTGCAGAGCCCCGACCTGCTGCGCGCGGTGGCCGCCTACAACGGCGGTCCGGGCACGCTGCTGAAGGTGCAGCAGCAGTTGGGCGCCGACTGCGACAGCCTGCTACTGATCGAAAGCCTGCCGGCGCTCGAGACCCGCAACTACGTCGAGAAGGTCATGGCCTCGTACTGGACCTACCGCCGCCTGCTGGGCGCGGAAACCCGTACGCTGGACGCCGTGGCCAGCGGGGCCAAGGTCATCGACTTCCGGCTGGACCTGTAAGCTAAAACCTCCCCTGCAGGGGGAGGGTCACGAAACCTACCCCGCCTCGCCTGTCAGCTCGCGCCGCGCCTTCTCCAGCTCTTCGGCATAACGCCGCGTGGCGTAGGCCTCGGACAGCACGCCCAGCACGTTGCGCTTGTCGTCGATCACGGCCAGTTCGTCGGTCTCGCTGCGGTCGAAGGCGCGCATGACGTCCTTGATGCTCTGCTCGGGCTTCAGCGCCGCATCCGCATTGATCGCCAGCCCTGCCACCGGCCGCTCTCCGTCGCCCCCCTCGGCATAGGCCTTGGCGGTCGGGATCACGCCCGCATAGAGCCCCGCCCCGTCGACCATGATCACCCGCTTGGTAGAGCCCAGCGGGAACCGGCGTCGGAATTCGGCCAGGGTCGTCTCGGCCGGCACGGTCTGGACGTCCTTGCGCATCATACGCCCCGCGCTCAGCGGCCGCATCCACGAGACGTCGTGGGCGCTGCGGATGGTTTCGCCGCGCAGGTGCAGCCGCCAGGTCGAGAACGAATAGCCGAAGGTCTCGCGCACCATGGCGCTGGCGATCATCGAGGCCACCAGGGCCGCGGCCGCCACGGTGAAGTCGCCGGTCGCCTCCAGGACCAGGAACGACATGGTGAAGGGCCCGCCGACCACGGCCACGCCCAGGGCGGCCATGCCGACCAGGGCCGCCACGGTCGGATCCAGGCTGGGCGCCCACGGGATCAGCAGCGACAGGGCCGAGAACACCTGACCCAGCAGCGCCCCCAGGAACAGCGAGGCGAAGAACAGGCCGCCCCGGAAGCCGAAGCTCAGCGAAATGACCGAGGCCAGGGCCTTCATCGCCAGCAGCAGCAGGAGCAGCTTCAGCGGCAGCTCGGCCGTCAGGTTGATGTGCAGGGCCCCGTGACCGGCCGACAGGGTCTGGGGCGTGATCAGCGCCAGCGCCGCCAGGCCCATGCCGCCGATCGCCGGACGCAGCCAGCGCGGGATCGGCGAGCGCGTCACCAGCCGCTCGGCGTTGGCCACCAGCCGCATCAGGCCGATGCCGACGATCGCGCAGGCCAGGCCTACCAGGGCGTAGAGGCCGTAGTCGGTCCAGGACTGCACGGCCTGGGTGTCGGTCTTCAGCAGGTAGGGGATCGCGCCCATCTTGCTGGCCACCAGCACTGCGGCCAGGGCGGCGGCCACGACAGGCGCCAGGTTGGCGACGGTATAGGCCCCGATGACGATCTCGAAGGCGTAGAAGGCGCCCGTCAGCGGCGCGCCGAAGGCGGCGGCGATGGCCGCCCCGGCCCCGGCCCCGACCAGGGTGCGCATGTCGGCCCGGCGCAGGTTCAGCCGCTGGCCGGCGAACGAGGCCGCTGCTGCTCCGGCCTGAGCGTAGGCGGCCTCAAGCCCGACCGAGGCCCCCACCCCGTTCGACAGCATGGTCTGGCCGCAGATGAAGGCGCTGTCCTTCATCGAAAGCCGCCCGCCGTGCAGGGCGTTGGCCTCCACGGGGTCGACGGCCGGGCGCGGGCGGTACTTCATCCAGGCCCAGGTGACGCCGCCCAGCAGCAGCCCGCCGGCCGGAATGGCCAGCAGCCGCCAGGGCGCGACATGGGTCTGGGCGCTCAGGCGCTCGTTGATGTCGATCTCGAACAGCAGCATCTGCAGGCCGTGGGCGACCTGGGCCTGCACGACCGCGAAGGTCCCGGCGGCGACACCGATCAGCGTCGCCACGGCGATCAGCCACAGCTCGCTCGACCGGATCCGGCGCCGCAGCCAGCCGACCCACTTCACGGATGCGGCGGCGGAGGCATGGGCGAACGACATGGGTTCTCGATAACGCGGGGCGACGGGCGCTTACAACCCCAAGCCCCCTTCAGTCGACTACGCCGACAGCTCCCCCAGGGGGAGAGCATCTTGTTGGCGCAGGCCTCGCCAGATCCTCCTCCTCTTAGGGGAGGTGGCCCGGAGGACCGGAGGGGGCCTGCGCTAGAGCCTTACGTTCCGCGCCTTAAGCCGCGCCGCCAGCGCCTTTTCCGGCGTACTCCCCGCAAACCCGCCCGTCGCCGCATAGTCCAGCCGCCGCGCCAGCAGCCCCAAGGGGGCCGCGTTCAGCCTCGCCAGCCAGCCGCCCGGGGCCAGCAGCAGCGCCGCAGCCCCCGCCCCGCCGGCCAGATGCGCCTCGACCGGCCCGCGCCAGGTTTCCGGCAGGCCGCGCGTCGGATCCAGCGTCAGGATCCAGTCGCCCCGCGCGACCTTCGCCCCGGCGGCCAGCAGCGCCCCGCGATCGCCGGCGGTAATCACGAACCGCGCGCCGCTGTCTTCGATCAGGGCCTCCAGCCCAGGCTCGGAGGCGCCGGCGATCACCACCTCCTTGACGAGCCCGTCGACGGCGGCCGGCACCAGCTGGGCCAGGAGCTGGGCGAGCGCATGCGCGGGCGCGACGGCGGGAAGGATCACCGAGATCATGCCTCGCCTTTGGAGCCTCGTCGCCGCACTCGTCAAGCATCGTTCTTGTTATGTTCTGGATGTGGGCGTAGGATGCCCTGCATGCAGACGCGCCGCTCCTTCACCGACACCGCCTACAAGCAGGGAACCGCCGCCCGCGGCCGCGGCGCGCGCAGCAACGAGACCGGCCGCTACGAAAGCCTGACCTCCGAACCCTTCAACGACGGCTGGACCGAGGACGACAACGCCGCTCGCGTGCTGACCACCAGCGTGCTGGCCATGAAGTCCAAGACGGTCATCGCCCGCAACAAGAGCCCCGACGTCGGTTTCGACCGCTCGATCAACCCCTATCGCGGCTGCGAGCATGGCTGCATCTACTGCTACGCCCGCCCTGCGCACGCCTATCTCGGCCTCTCCCCCGGCCTCGACTTCGAGAGCAAGCTGTTCTTCAAGCCCGAAGCCGGCAAGCTGCTGGATCGCGAACTGTCCAAGCCCTCCTACAAGGCAGGCAGCGTCCACATCGGCGGCGACACCGATCCTTACCAGCCGCAGGAGCGCTCCCTGCGCGTTACGCGCGGCGTGCTGGAGACGCTGAGCCGCTTTCGCCACCCGTTCTCGATCATCACCAAGTCGGCCCTGATCACCCGCGACCTCGACATTCTGGGCGAGATGGGACGGGCGGGCCTGGCGCGCGCGGCCGTGTCGATCACCACGCTGGACCGCAAGCTGGCCCGCAGCATGGAGCCGCGCGCGGCGACGCCCGAGCGGCGTCTCGACGCCGTGCGCCAGCTCTCCGAAGCCGGCGTGCCGACCATCGTCATGTTCGCCCCGGCCATCCCCTCGCTGAACGACCACGAGATGGAGGCGGTGCTGGAGCGCGCCAAGGCGGCCGGGGCGGTCGCCGCCGGCTATGTCGCCATCCGCCTGCCGATGGAGATCCATGGCCTGTTCGAGCAGTGGCTGGCCTCCGACCATCCCGACCGCGCCAAGCGGGTTATGTCGCTGGTGCGCCAGATGCGCGGCGGGGCGGCCTATGACAGCGAGTTCGGCAAGCGCATGACCGGCGAGGGCCCGGTGGCCGAGGTGTTGAACCAGCGCTTCCACGCCGCCCTGAGGCGTTTCGAGCTCGACAGGCCCCTGCCCCGCCTGGACGTCACCCAGTTCCGCGTTCCGCCCAAGACGGGCGATCAGTTGAGCTTGTTCTAGTCGCGTAGCCATGCCCCGTCTCGTCATCCCGGAAAGCCCGCAGGGCTTATCCGGGACCCCGGGATCGCCGCATTGCGTCGGCCGCAGCCGAGGCGGCGGGTTCTAGCGCTGAGCCCAGTCTACTGGGTCCCGGGTCTGCGGCGGGCGCCGCGCCTCCGCCCGGGATGACGACGCTGGGACGGACAGAGCTCTCCCCGCTTGCGCCTGTCACAGGAAGGTCCATCAATGCCGCCCATGACGACGGAACGCCGTTACGCCGGAGGATGCCTGTGCGGCGCCGTGCGCTGGAGCGCCACGGGCGAGCCCCTGTACCAGGGCTATTGCTGCTGCGCCGACTGCCGCAAGGCCTCGGGTTCGGGCTTCGTGCCGTTCATGGGCTTTGCGGCCTCCGCGGTGACCATCACCGGCGAAACCCTGAAGGTCCGCTCGCCGGCCTTCCGGGGCGGCGAAGCCCTGCGCAACGCCTGCCCCGGCTGCGGCGGCCTCGTCTTCGGCGGCGAGGTCGGGGTCGACGACAGTCATACGATCTATGCCGGTTCGCTGGACGACGCCTCGTTGTTCGCCCCCACCATGGCCCTCTTCCTGCGCGACAAGCCCAACTGGGTGGTGCTGCCGGAGGGCCTGGCCGCCTTCGAGACCATGCCCGACTAGAAATCCGCGCGCCGAATGTCGGGCCGCCCCCCTGCCGTTCGTCCTTGCGCACAACACGGCCCGAGCCGGGCCGGAAGAAAGGGAGAGAGCAATGTCGGAAACCAACGGACGGTTCGGCTGGTACGAACTGATGACCACCGACGTGGACGCCGCATGCGCCTTCTACGCCAAGGTCGTGGGCTGGACGCCGACGGATTCCGGCATGCCCGGCCCGACCCCGTACATGATCCTCAATGTCGGCGAGGCCGGGGTCGGCGGCGTCTTCACGCCCGAAGGCGGCTGCCCGGAAGGCGCCCGTCCCGGCTGGATCGGCTACATCTTCGTCGACGACGTCGACGCCTATGTCGGCAAGGTGGTCGAGGCCGGCAGCTCGGTGTTCATGCCCGCCGACGACATTCCGGGCGTTGGCCGCTTCTCGGTCGTCGCCGACCCGTACGGCGCGGTCTTCACCCTGTTCAAGCCGTTCCCCCGCGACGAGATTCCGCCGCAGCCCGCCGACGGCGCGCCCGGCACGTTCGGCTGGCGCGAGCTGATGGCCGGCGACCTGGAGGGGGCGTTTTCCTTCTATTCCAAGCTGTTCGGCTGGGTGAAGACGCAGGCCATCGACATGGGCCCGATGGGAACCTACCAGCTCTTCGCCTACGAGGCCGGCGGCCCCGACATCGGCGGCATGATGACCCGCCTTCCCGACATGCCGGTCTCGTTCTGGAACTACTACGCCCAGGTCGACAGCGCCTCGGCCGCCCGCGACCGCGCCCTCGCGGCCGGCGCCACGACCATGATGGACGTCCACCAGGTGCCCGGCGGCAGCTGGATCTACATGGGCCAGGATCCGCAAGGGGCCGGGTTCGCGGTGGTCAGTCAGGCGCAATAAGATCCTCCCCCTGAAGGGGAAGGTGGCCCGAAGGGCCGGAGGGGGAAGCTTTTGCTGAGTTCAGGGCGCTCCAACGCCGCGATCCCTTCCCCCTCAGTCGCTTCGCGACAGCTCCCCCTTCAGGGGGAGCATTGCTGAGCCTTCTCCAGCAGCAGCGCCTTGGTCAGGAACGCCTTGTCGCGCCCGATCACCCGCAGGCCCACAGCCGCAAACAGCGCCTCCAGGTCCTCCGCGGCATAGCTGCCGTAGAACGGCTCGTGGAAATAGGCCGGAAACGCCTCCAGCATTCGCGCCAGATGCGGCTCGTCGGACGGCTGGACGGAGTCGGCGAACGCCAGCACGCCGCCGGGTTTCAGCACCCGGACCAGCTCGGCCGCGACGATGGGCCGGACGCGCGGCGGCAGTTCGTGGAACAGGTAGACGCAGGTCACGGCGTCCAGGCTGCCGTCGGCCACCGGCAGGCGTTCGGCGTTGGCCTGCACCATGCCCCGCCCCGACCGCGTGCGCGCCTCGATCAGATAGGCCGGCGACAGGTCGACGCCCGCCAGGGCCGCTCGCGGGAAGGTCTCAGCCAAGTCCCGCAGGAAGGCGCCTGAGCCGCAAGCCACGTCGATGGCGGCCAGTGCGCGCTGATCCCTCCCCCGCCAGTGTTTCGCAAGCAGCGACAGGGCCCGTCGGCGCATCGCCCCGGCCGCGCCCGAGAACAGCGCCTCGACCTGGGCGTCGTAGCGACGGGCGCTGTCGGCGGTGAACCAGCCGCCGGTCTGATAGTGGAAGTTCTGCCGATAATAGGCCGGATAGCCCTGGCTTTTCGGATCGTCGCGCACCTCGACGCCGTCGCCCCGGCGACGCCGACCGTCGACTTCCCGGGCGTCGGCCAGGAAGTCCCAGGCCTTGAGGATCGAGGCGGCCGGATGGCTGGGCGCGTCCTCCATCGGCGGATAGAGGCCGGCGGCGACGTCGCCCGCGTCCTTCTCGAAGGCCGAAAGATAGGCGCGGCGCAGGCGGGCCTGCGAAACCGGCGGGGCGTCGGAGGAAAAGCGCGGCGCGGCCTTGCCCTCGGTCGGGCGGGTCATGAACTTGGCCAGGCCCCCAGCGGCGGTCCACCAGGCCGCCTTGGCCGCGGCCTTGCCCCGCTGGGCGGCGGCGTCGAGCGCGAACGCCCCACGACCGCCTCCCCGGTCCGTTCTTGGCCGGTCCGTTCCTGGCCGGTCCGTTCCTAGCCGTTCACCACCGCTGTGGCCCATCCTCGCCTCATCGCGAAAACACCCCGACCAGCTCAATATGCGGCGACCAGAGGAACTGGTCCACCGGCAGCACCTTCTCCAGCTTGAAACCGGCGTCGATCAGCAGGCCGGCGTCGCGGGCGAAGGTGGTCGGGTTGCACGATATTCCGACCACGCGCGAGACCTTCGACTTGGCGATCTCGACGGTCTGCTCCAGCGCCCCGGCCCTCGGCGGATCGAAGACAACAGCGTCCATCTTGTCCAATTCGGTCGACAGCACCGGGCGGCGGGTCAGGTCGCGGGCCTCGGCGACGATCGCCTTCAGCCCCGGGGCCGAACCGACGGCGGCCTTCAGGGCGGCGATGGCCGGCTCGGAGAAGTCGGCGGCGTAGACCGCCGAGTTCTGGGCCAGGCGGAAGCTGAAGGTGCCCACGCCGCTGAAGAGGTCCGCGACCCGGCCGGCGCCGGCAAGGTGGGCCAGGGCGAAGTCGGCCATGGCCTGTTCGGCCGCCGGCACCGCCTGCAGGAACGAGCCGGCCGGCAGCGGCACGATGGCCGGGCCCAGCTTCACCAGCGGCTGGCGGGCCATGTACAGCGTCTCGCCGGCCAGGGTGACGCGGGCGAAGTCGAACTCGCCGGCGGTCATCGCTGCCTGCACCCGGGCGTCGGCCGACAGCCCGCCGCTCTTGCGCTCCACCCCGGTGACGTCGATGTCCAGGCCCGTACCGGTCAGGGTGACGTGCAGGGTCGGGGCCGACTTCGGATGCTCCAGGAACGGCTGGGCCAGGCGCGCCAGGCCCGGCAGGGCCGCGACGATCTTCGGATGGGCGACCGGGCACTCCTCGATCTTCACCAGGTTCCAGGAACGGCGTTCCTTGAAGCCCAGTCGCACCCCGCCCTTGCCGCCGCGCGCGTGCAGCGCCACCCGGCGGCGCGAGGCCGGCGGCGAGGCGAAGGTCGGCAGAATCTCCACCTCGATGCGTTCACGCCTGAGCTGCAAACGCACCTGCTCGCGCTTCCAGTCGAGATAGGGCGCGATGTCCCAATGCTGCAGGGCGCAGCCGCCGCAATGGCCGAAGTGCCTGCACGGCGGCGCGACCCGATCGGGGCTGGCCTCCAGGACATCGACCAGCTCTCCGCGCTGGCCCTCCATGCGGGCGGTGATCCGCTCGCCCGGCAGGGTCAGGGGCACGAAGGCCGGGCCGGCGGCGACGCCGTCACCCTGGCCGCCGACGGCGTCGATTTTCAGTTCACGCATTCAAAAGTCGCCTTCGGGAACCTGCACTGGTTCCGATCCGTTCAAGCCTCGCCGCGAGCGTGGCCCCATTTTCGCCTCGTCAGCGCCCAGTTCGACGCCGAAGAAGCCAGTTCGAGCGCGTCATACCCCATTCAACGCCCTCATGCGTGGATGATCTGGTGCGTGAACGAAGATGAACGGTCCGGTCAACGGCCGTTCAGGTACGGCTTGGCATGGTGCGGACAACGGACGGTCCCCCGATCGTCACGCCCGCTTTCAGGGAGAGTTTTCCAGATGATGATCCGGACCGCCATCAGCGCCCTCGTCGCCGGCGCGGCCCTCGTCGGCGCCGCGGCTCCGACCGTCGCCTCCGCCCAGGGCTATGGCTACGGCTCTGGCGCCTATCAGGGCGGGGCCTACGACCGTAACGGCTATTACTACGATCCCTGCCGTCGCAGCACGACCAACCGCACCACGGGCGGCGGCCTGGCCGGCGCCGGCATCGGCGCGGCCATCGGCGGCAGCGTCGCGGGTCGCGGCGCCAAGACCGAAGGCGCAGTGCTGGGCGGCCTGCTCGGCGCGGTCGTCGGCGGCAACATCGGCCGCAGCTCGGCCGCCTGCGCCCCGGGCGCGGTTCCCCCGCCGCCTCCCCCTCCGCCGCGCGCCTACAACGACTATGACCGCGGCTACGACAACGGCGGCTATGACGACGCCTATTACGATCGTCGCGGCGGAAACGGCTACACCTATGAGTCGGAACGCTCCTACCGCGTGACCGAAGGCCGCGCCGACGCCAACGGCTGCACCCTGGCCGAAAGCCCGATCTACCTGCCCGACGGCCGCACCCAGAAGCGCTTCGTCCGCGTCTGCCCCGACGCCTCGGGCCGCTACCAGGTCGTCGACTAGATCTCTCCGGGCGGATTTCCTTCCCGGAATTCCACACACAAAGGCCGCCAGCTCTCTGAGCCGGCGGCTTTTTCTTGCCTATCGCCCGACCGGTGGCCAGGACACGGGGATCATGACCGCCCGTCCAGCCGTGGGCTCGCCGATCGAGGTCAGTAAGGCCGGAACGAAGTAGAGCGAACGCTGCAGCAGAGCCCCGGCCAGCTTCAGGTTGGGCGCGGCGTCCGGTTTCACGGACGCAGGATCGGTAATCTCCTCGGGCCTGCCGTTCACCCTCGCAATTGCCCGACACTGTTCGAGCAGACGAGTCGCCGCCACCTTGCAGTACATCGTCGCTTCGGCCGGCTCCAAAGAGCCATAGGCCCGCTCCAGATCCTTGATGGCCGGCGTCATGGCCCACCGCATTTGGCTGAGGGGCACCAGCACCGGGTCGATCTGGCCGCCTTGTGGCGTCCAGGCGATGCGCGAGACCACCCGGCGGCCCAAGGTGTCGTCGCCGCTCACGGACTTGGCCGGCCGGTACTCGTCCATCAACGCAAGGTGCGCCGCGGCCAGGGCCTTGTCGGCCCATTCAGCCGCCTTGCAGTCCTGCAGGCGATAACCTTTGCCCACGATGCAGTAGACGAAGGTGTACTCATTGCGCCCTGCCTGCACCGTTCCCGGCGGCAGCGCCTTCGCCAGCGTCTTTTCCGAGGGCGTGCGCGACCAAAGCATCTGCGTCGCCTCGATCGTCTTCTGCCGGCGCGCCACGAAGGTCAGATCCTCATTCGGCGCGGCGGCGTAGGCCAGGAGTTCCGAGGTCGAGGCCAGGGTGCGCTTGGGCTGGACCTCGCCGCAGGCCGTCGAGAGCAGCGCCGCCTGGGCCGGAGTTTCAGGAGCGACCGGTCCGGACTCCACCCCCGCGCCCATGGCAGTGGTCGTTCGCGGCCAGAAGCTGGTCGCCGCAAAGCCGATCTTGCGCGCGGCGCAGTCGGCTCGGAATGCACGGACCAGATAGCCCTGCTGTCCCTCGTCCTGACCTGCGCCCGACAGCCACATCGAACGGCCGGCGACGGCGCCGCCATCGCGCACGAGACCTCCGGTCATCAGGAAGACGCTCAAGCGGCCGCTTTCCCAGACCAGCTGCTGGGGTCCCAACTCGTTCTTGGGCGAAGGCGCATTTTCCCAGGCCGGCGCCCGCGGGATCATCAGGGGCGGAGGCGGCGCATTCGGATCCGGCGGCGGCGCATAGCCCAGTCGCCGAGCAGCGTCGGCCGCCACGGCCTCAAGGTCAGGCAAGGCGCCGGCCGCGCCATGCCCGCAGGCGAAGGCCCTCAGGTCGCCCGGTCCGCGCTGAGCGTAGAAGCGTGGCGTGGACCATGGCTCGGAAGCCCCGCCGAACGCCTCTCCCAGCTTGTAGGAGCCAGCCCATTGTTCGCGGCCGACCCCGGTCTCACAATCGAGACGGACGCGCAAGACGCGAAGCCTGGGCGTTCCCCCCCTGGTCCAGCTGCCAAGGGTTACGACCTCGACCTGGCGCTCGCCGTCCGGCGCGGACGTGGGCGCCGACCAGTAGCTGGCCGTTTCGGAACGCTCGCCCAGGCGCCACCAGACCAGCGGATCACCCGCCTCGGCGCGAGCGCCTTCGACGGCGGTCCATCCCGCCAGGGCCGGCGAGCCCATCAAACCGCCGATCAACACACCCGCCGCCAGAACTCGCAGCATGCCTTCCCCCAAACACTAAGCCGGTGAGGCTTAAGGCCACCGGCGATAGGGTCAAGCCTTGGCTTTCAACCATTCAGCGACTTCCTCAACGTCCACCACGTCCGCGTACTTCAACTGCAAATCCGTCAGGTTGGCGAAGTGGTAGCTCTCGTGCTTGTCGGCCACGCACTGCTCGGGAACGATGGTGCGGTAGCCGCGGGACAGGCTTTCGACCGCGCTGGCGCGCACGCAGCCGCTGGTCGAGCCCCCGGTGAGGATCACGGTGTCGACCTTGTGCCAGACCAGATAGCTCTGCAGCGGGCTCTCGAAGAAGGCGCTGGGCATGCGCTTGTCGAAAACCAGGTCCACGGCCTGATCGATCTCGACGCGCGGATCGAAGGTGTGGCGTTCGCTGTCCTGCTTGATGTTCTGCAGGCTGTCGGGCGTGTCGGTGCGCGTGCCCCAGACGCCGGCGTCGCCGCCGTCGGGCTTGTACATCACCCGCGTCCAGATCACCGGCATGCCGCGCGCCCGAGCCAGGGCCGAGATGCGGTTCACATGGGCGATCTGGTCGGGATCAGTGACGTAGGCGCTCTTGGGGAACAGGTCGGGCCGCGTATAGGCCTGCTGGAAGTCGATATTGACCACCGCCGCCTTGCTCCCGAAGCCGAAGCGGGCCCGTGCCGGATTGGCCTTCACGGCCTCATAGAGCTCTCGCGCGGTCTTGTCTTCGCGCACCATGGTCGGTTCGAAACGCAGGGTCATGGCGGGGCTCCTTCAGGTCGGGGTCCACAGGCCGAGCAGGCCGGCGAGGATCAGCAGGATCCAGAGGCTGACGACGACGGGGCGGCTCCTGGACAGCACGTCGGCGATGATCGCGTCGCCCTCCGGCGTGGGGCCCGTGGTCATCATGGCCACGACGGGCGGCCCCAGCGGCGCCAGCAGCTTGCGGATGAACAGGCCGCAGCCGATGGCCACGGCCAGGATCAGCATCTTCAGGGCCAGGAACAGCGGAGCGGTCGCAAGACCCAGGAGGCTGGCTGCGCCGAACCCTGCCAGGGCGACCAGGACGCCCCAGCGGATGGCGATATCGATGCGGCGCACACCGGCCTTGGGCGGGCTGTGATGGATGTGGATGGCCCACGCCATGACCAGCCAGAACAGGCACAGCGCCCAGACGGCGGCCACGCCCTCCGGCGCGACGTCCCACCACCCCTTAAGCTTGGCCAGGGTCAGGCCCGTGGGCAGGGCCAGGATCAGGCAGGTGCGCGGGGCCATGTCGATGTCCGCCAGCACCTTCAGCGCAAGCCCCCGCTCCTTGACCGTGCGGGCCGGGTCGGCGGCGTAGCGCGAGGTGTAGAAGGCTCCCAGGTCCCCGCCCAGCCAATAGACGAAGACCAGCACGTGCAGCAGCGTGATCAGGGCGAGAAGCATCGCGGAATCCGGCGGTTGTCAGGCCGTCTTGATGCCGCCTGGAAAGGCGCCTTGGCGGATCCTCGCTGGTTTCCTCGCCTCGCGGATAGCAGGTCCCGGGGGTGCGGCGTTCGGGCGCCATGCGAATCCGAGAAAGCGTGCTAAGGCACGCACCGAGGGGCTTTCCGTTCTTGTAGGTTCGTATGCGTTCTTACCGTCGCGCAGGCCTGGCGTTCGCCGGATTGCTGCTGCTCGCCCTTCCTCAAGTCGCCGCCGCCCAGACCCTGGAGGAAGCGGTCCTCGACGAGATCAACTACGTGCGCACCAATCCCCAGGCCTATGCCGAGGAGCTGCGCCGGTCAGACCCGCTCTACGGTGAAGACACCGCAGCCCTGCACGAGGCGGTCGCCGAACTGCAGCGCCAGCGCCCCCTGCCGCCGCTCGGCGCCGACGGCCGCATCGACGACGCCGCCCGCGACCACGCCAGCGCGCAAGGCTCGCGCGGCTCGGTCGGCCACGGCGCGACCGGGAGCCTTGGCCAGCGGCTGCGCAAGTATGGCGTCCATGCCGGCATGTCGGCCGAGAACATTTCCTACGGCTACGAGGATCCGCGTGATGTGGTCCGCCAGCTCGTGGTCGACAGCCGCGTGCCCGGCCGCGGCCACCGCCGCAACATCCTGTCGACCGGCTACAATGCCGCCGGCGTCGCCTGCGGCGGCCACCGCTCGTACGGCTCCATGTGCGTCATCGACTTCGCCGGCGGCATGCCCGAAGGCGTGGCGCGGGCGGCGCGCTAAATCACGCCATCCTCCGCAAGCGCGGCGATCTCGGCTTCGCTCTTGCCCATCGCCGCCAGCACCGCCGCCGTATCCGCCCCCAGCGCCGGAGGCGGGCGCTCCACGATCACCGGGGTCCTGGAGGCGCGGATCGGCGAGGCCACCGTGCGGATCGGGGCGGCGAGATCCCCGCGTACCTGCTCGACCACCAGGCCGCGATGCACCGCCTGCGGCTCCTCGAACACCTGGTCGATCATGTTGATCGGCCCGCACGGCACGCCGACGGCTTCCAGAAGGGCGATCCAGGCCCTGGTCTCCCGGCGCGCCAGGATCGGGGCCATGACCTGCGCCAGCTCGCCCCGCGCCGCCACCCGCAGCGCGTTGGTCGCAAAGCGCGGGTCCTCGGCCAGCTCCGGAGCATCGGCCGCATGGGCGAAGGCGCGGAACTGGCCGTCATTGCCGATCGCCAGCACCATCGCCCCGTCGGCCGTGGCGAACACCTGGTAGGGTGCAAGGTTGGGGTGGGCGTTGCCCAGGCGCCCGGGCGCTTTGCCGGTCGCGAAATAGTTGCTGGCCTGGTTGGCGAGCACGGCCGCCTGCACGTCGAACAGGGCGATGTCCATGTGCTGGCCCTCGCCCGTCGCACGGGCGTGCAGCAGGCCGCACAGGATGGCGTTGGCCGCATAGAGGCCGGTGAACAGGTCGACGACCGCCACCCCAACCTTCATCGGCTCGGCGCCCGGCGCGCCGTCCGGCTGGCCGGTGATCGACATCAGCCCGCCCATGCCCTGGATCATGTAGTCGTAGCCGGCCCGCGCGGCGTAGGGGCCGGTCTGCCCAAACCCCGTGATCGAGCAGTAGACCATCCGCCGATTGATCGCCGCCAGGCTCTCGTAGTCGAGCCCGTACTTGGCCAGCCCGCCGACCTTGAAGTTCTCGACGACCACGTCGGCCTCCGCCGCCATCTGGCGTATCAGCTCGGCCCCGCGTGGGTCGGCCATGTCGATGGTCACCGAGCGCTTGTTGCGGTTGGCGCAGGTGAAATAGGCCGCATCGCCGCGCTCCCCGTCCCTCGTCTCGAAGAACGGGGGCCCCCAGGCCCGGGTGTCGTCGCCGACGCCGGGCCGCTCGACCTTGACCACCTCGGCGCCCATGTCGGCCAGGGCCTGGGTCGCCCACGGACCAGCCAGCACGCGGGAAAGATCGAGCACCTTGACCCCCGAGAGGGCGGCGCCGGGCCTGACGTCTGATCGCAAGGCGACTGCTCCGGATATTCCTGTTGCGGACGACATCCATCGCCCCAGGCTGCCTCGCCTACCGATGTGATCGCGGCGGGGCAAACGGCGATGGCGAAACTATCCGAAAACCAGGCAGGCGAATTCCGCCGCGGCTGGCCGCTGCTGCTCAGCGTCGTGCTGGGCGTGGGCCTGGGGCTCTCGCCCCTGCCCTTCTACAGCATCGGCATGCTGGCCCCGCAGCTGGCCAAGGAGTTCGGCTGGAGCTTCGCCTCGATCATGCTGGGCCTGCCGGTGGCCACGGTGGCCGTCATGATCGCCGGCCCGCTCGTCGGCTGGCTGGGCGACAGGATCGGCGTGCGGCCCGTGGCCATCACCTCGCTGGTTCTGTTCGCCTTCGCCTTCATGGGCTTTGCGCTGACCAACGGCGCCCTGCCGCTGTTCTATCTGAACTGGGCGATCATGGGGGCGGTCGGCGCCGGCACCCTGCCCACCACCTGGACCCGGGCGGTCAACAACGGCTTCGAGAAGAACAAGGGTCTGGCTCTGGGCGTCGCCTTGATGGGCACCGGCGTGTTCGGCTTTCTGATCAAGCCGTTCCTGATGTGGATGATCGAGGCCCACGGCTGGCGTGCGGCCTATCTGGTCACCGGCGCCCTGCCCCTGGCCATCGCCCTGCCCGTGGCGCTGCTGGCCTTCAAGGATCCCGGCGCTCGCCGTGTCCATACCGAGACCGAGCCCCTGCCGGGCCTGACGCTGGCCCAAGCCCTGCGCAATCCGAAGTTCTGGCTGATCGCCAGCGGCTTCCTGCTGTTCTCCTTCGCCATCGCAGGCCCTCTGCCCAACCTCGAGAACCTGCTGAAGCTGAAGGGCTTCAGCAAGGCCGAGATCGTCAGCCTGGCGCCCGTGGTCGGCCTGTCGGTGATCGTCGGACGCGTGGCCGGCGGCTATCTGGTCGACCGCTTCTGGGCGCCGGCCGTGGCGCTGGTGCTGCTGTGCCTGCCGGCGCTGGGCTGCCTGATCCTGCACGGCCAGGCCCCCGGCTTCACCGGCGCCCTCCTTGCCATCGCCCTGGTCGGCATGGCGGCGGGCATGGAGTTCGACCTGCTGGCCTTCCTGATCGCCCGCTATTTCGGGGCGCGGTCCTATTCGACCCTCTATGGCTGCCTCTACCTGTCCTACGCCGCCGGCTCGGGCCTGGGCCCTGTGGCGTTCGGGGCGGATTTCGACGCCACCGGCGGCTACCAGCTCTCGCTGCTGATCGCCACGGGCCTGCTGGTGGTCGGCGGTCTCGTCCTGTTGCCGCTGGGCCGCTACCGCTTCGCCTCCGAGCACGTCGTCGAGGAGCAGCGCATCGAGGCCGCCGCCGGCGAGCGCGCGGCCGTTCCCGGCGCCTGAC
Source organism: Caulobacter endophyticus (assembly GCF_003116815.1). GTDB lineage: Bacteria > Pseudomonadota > Alphaproteobacteria > Caulobacterales > Caulobacteraceae > Caulobacter > Caulobacter endophyticus. The sequence continues at coordinate 63,334 of NZ_QDKQ01000060.1, read as the reverse complement.
TTCCCAGATTCCTGACAGGCGGATTTTCGCGCCGTCGCGCGCCCGCCGCCCGCCGGTCGGGCGCAAGCTCCCGCCAAGTCAGTAGGAGTGCGCCATGACCGGTCGCGTCAACGAGGGGCCGATCCAGGCCTATGACGGCCCGCCCGACTATCGCAAGGTCGGCCGCCATGGGGTGTTCCCCGACATGTCGCATGACGAGGTCGAGCGGCTGAACGTCCTGGCCCAGCTCAACCGCCACCTCTCCACCCGCCTCATCCCCGGCGTGAAGCAAGCCTGGGAAACCCGCGCCCTGCCGGCCTTCGAGAAGGCCAACGATCGCGCGCCTGGGGATCGCCACGAGGTCCGCAAGGCCCTGCTGAAGGATCCCGCCTTCCAGACTTGGTCGGCCCTTCGCCGCCTGACCATGGAGCAGCGCCAGCAGGCCGGCCGCTGGACCACCCTGCGTCAGGCCGAGGAGCTGGCCGCCAAGGCCGCCGCACTGAACGCCGGCCACGACCGGCTGGAGCTTGACCCTGACCTGAAGATCCCGCGCTATGTGAGCGCCGTCGACCATCACTGCATGCCCGGCAGCTATCACGTCGAGCGCTTCGAAGGCGACGTGTCGGGCGGCGCCAACTACGACCACGGCGGCTTCGCCACCACCGGGGGGCTGCTCGGCCGCTTCTCCGACGGCGGCGGCCAGGCCGTGGTGCGCTGGGTGCAGCGCCGGCTTCCCGACTTCAAGCCGCGCCGCATCCTCGACATCGGCGCCACGGTCGGCCACAGCGCGCTGCCGATCGCCCAGGCCTTTCCTGACGCCGAGGTCGTCGCCATCGACGTCGGCGGGCCGATGCTGCGCTACGCCGCCGCCCGCGCCGCTTCGCTGGGGGTGGAGAACATCCGCTTCGTCCAGGCCGACGGCGCCGACCTGTCGCGCTTCGAGAACGAGAGCTTCGACTGGGTGCAGACCACGATGTTCCTGCACGAGCTGTCGCTGACCTCGATGAAGGCCATTTTCGCCGAGAGCCGCCGCGTCCTGGCGCCCGGCGGCGTCGTGCTGCACGTCGAGCAACCGCAATACGCGCCGACCATGCCGCTGTTCGAGCAGGCCATGCGCGACTGGGACGCCTTCTACAATAACGAGCCCTTCTGGAGCACGCTGCACGAGATCGACCTGGACGCCCGCATGGTCGAGGCCGGCTTTGCGGCAGGCGAGCTGATCCATGACGGCGTCACCGCCGTGGTCGACCGCGAGGTCTTCCCCGACGCCGCCGACGACGACAGCGAAGACTATGGCCGCAAGGCCGCCTGGCGCGTGATCGGAGCGCGAAAGTCACGATGAGCATCGCAGACGCCCTGGCCGACGCCGGCGCCAAGCCCGCCGGCAAGCGCCCCTATTTCTTCGCCAATCCGGAAGTCGAGCGCGTGCTGGCCATCACCATGGCCGTGGTCCAGGAGCTGGCCGTCGCCCGCGCCCGGCTCGACACGCTGGAGCGCGTGCTGGAATCCCGCGGCAGCCTCGATCGCACCGAGATCGAGCGCTTCGAGCCGTCGGCCGAGGCCGCCGCCGAGCGCGGCCTGTGGCTGCAGGAATACCTTTCCCGCGTGCTGCGCATCGTCCAGCAGGAGGCCGAAGCCGCGACCGCCACGGGCGACGTCGCTTCGGAAGACGTCGCCGTCGAACTGCGCGACTGAAGCCCTTACGATTTCAAGGACATATCGATGAACCTTCTTAGGGCCGCCACCCTGGTGACGCCGAACGTCGGGGCGACCGCGCAACGCTACGCCCAGTGGCTGGACTACGCCGTGGTCGAAGAGGGCGAGGTCCCCGCCGACGTCGCCGCAAGCTGGGGGGCCCCGGCCAGCGCCGGCCGGCCCTACGCCGTACTGCAGCCGGCCAGCGGCGCCGACGTCTTCCTGCGCTTCGTCGAGGGCGATCCGGCCCCCCAATACCTGCCGTTGCGCACCTACGGCTGGGCCGCGATCGAGATCTGCTGCCAGGACGTGATGGCCGTGAACGCCCGCATGCAGGACGCGCCGTTCGAGATCATCGGCCCGCCCAGGCGCATCGACGGCCTGCCGACCATCCATCCGATGCAGGTCAAGGGTCCCGACGGCGAGATCGTCTACCTCACCGAGATCATCTCGCCCGGCAATGGCCTGCCCCATCCCGGCAGCCTGATCGACAAGCTGTTCATCCTCGTCCTGGCCAGCGACGACATGGAGGCCAGCGGCCGCTGGTTCGCCCAGACCCTGGGCCTGGACGTCGGCACGCCGATGACCATCGTCTACCACATGATCAACGACGCCTTCGATCTTCCCAAAGACAGCCGCCACGCCCTGGCGACGGCGACGTTTGAGAAGGACGTCTTCCTAGAGTTCGACCAGTACCCGGAGCAAGCCACGGCGCGCCCCGGCCACCCTGGCGCCCTGCCGCCGGGCGTCGCCATCTGCACCCTCAAGCATCCGGACTTCGACAGCGTGACGGGCGACTGGATCGCGCCCCCCACGGTCCGCGCCGGCGCCGTCTACGGCGGCAAGCGCGCCGGCGTCCTGCGCGCCCCTGGCGGGGCGCTGGTCGAGGTGGTGGAAGCCTGAACATGAGCCCTCTACCCTTGCTGGAGAGGGGGGCCGCGCAGCGGGTCGGGTGAGGGGTTGCACGAACAGAAACGCCGCGACAGCCGATCAGCTGTCGCGGCGTCTTGCTTTTGAGAGACCCCTCATCCGTCGGCCATCGCCGACACCTTCTCCCGCAAGGGGTTGAAGGATCACGATCAGAGCGTCACCACCACCTTGCCGAACGCGCCCTGGTCGGCGCGGGTGTAGGCGCCCTCGATGGCGTCGAGGGCGAAGACGGCGTCGACCACCGGGACGATGCCCTTGGCCGCCACGAAGTCCGACAGCGCCTGGTGGTCGGCGCGCGAGCCCACCGAGATCGCCGTGGCGCGCTGGGCGGCCATGACCATGGCCGAGGCGTCCAGCGTACCGCCAAAGCCATCCAGCGCGCCAATGACGGCCACGTGGCCGCCGACGCCGAGGCTGGCCTGCGACTTGGCCAGGGTGCCGGCGCCGCCCAGTTCCAGGGCGTGCTGCACGCCGCCGCCGGTGGCTTCCTTCACCGCGACATCCCAGTCGGGCGTAGTGCGATAGTTTACCGTCAGGTCGGCGCCCAGCTCCTTGGCGCGGGCCAGCTTGGCGTCGTCGCCGCCGACCACGGCCACCCTGGCGCCAAAAGCCTTGGCGATCTGCAGACCCCACAGCGAGACGCCGCCGGTGCCCAGCGTCACCACCCAGTCGCCGGCCTTCAGGCCGCCGTGCGTCACCAGCGACGACCAGGCCGTCACGCCCGAGCAGGTCAGGGTCGCGCCCTGCACGAAGTCGAGGCTGTCGGGCAGCTTCACCACGCCGCCGGCCGACAGCACCACGTGCTCGGCCAGCACGCCGGGGCCGCCGGCGCCCAGCGACGAGATCACCGCCGGGAAGGTGATGCGCCCTTCCGGCCAGGCCTGGAAGAAGGTCGAGGCCACGCGATCGCCCACCGCCAGGTCTCCGACCCCGTCACCCAGGGCGACGATCTCGCCGGCGGCGTCCGACAGCGGGGTGAAGCCGTCGGCCTCGCCCACCGGATACCAGCCCTTGCGGATCATCACGTCGCGACGATTCAGCGCCACCGCGCGCACGCGCACCAGCACCTCGCCCGGACCCGGCTGCGGGACCGGCACGATGGTGTCGGCCAGTTCGAAGCCCTGCTCGGCGCGGACGAGGGAGAAACGGCGATTGGTCATGGGCGGAGTCCATTGAAGGGGGGTGTTCGGAGGCGTGGTTTCGACGCCGGCCGCGAAAGCCAGCAGGGTTTCGGCGAAGATTTCGGGCTCGAGTTCGGGCGCGGCGACGCCGGTCTTGCCCTGGGTGGTGACCACCACGCCCGGCCGTGCGGTGCGGATGCGGCTGACGAAGCCGGCCAGCGGGTCGTCAACCGCCTGCAGCACGGTGACCGGGCAGGTCACGCCCTTGAAGACGCTGGCGAAGTCCTGGTCGAAGATCGCCCCGAAGGCCTGGTTTCGGCCGTCCGGCGCGCCGATCGCGCCCAGGAACTCGGCCTGCACGAGTTGGGCGTCGAAGCGGGGCATCAACCCCTTCATCGTGCCCCAGGACTGGATCAGGTAGGCGCCGTGAGCATCGATCGGCGCGGCCTGGCCGACCTGGGTTCGGAACATCTCGCGTTCGGCGGCGGTGGCGAACAGCACACCGTTCAGCAGCAGCGAGCGCACGCGGCCCGGCGCGGCCACGGCGATCTCGGCGCCGATGTGGGTGCCCGTGTGGTGGCCGGCCAGGTGGAAACGCTCGACGCCCACGGCGTCCAGCGCCGCCAGCAGCCAGGCCCCGTAGTCCGCCGTCGAAGGCAGGCCCTTGGGACGGAACGACTGGCCAAAGCCGGGCGTATCAAGCGCGATGGCCGCGCGACGGCCGGCCAGGCGGGCCAGAACGCCGTCGAAGCAGGCCGAGCTGACCGGCGTGCGGTGCAGAAGCACGATCGGATCGCCGGGGCCGTCCACCCGGCGCAGGTGCACCTGGCCGGCGGGCGTATCGGCGTAAGCCTTGAGGATGGCGGTCAAGGGCGGCTCCAGCGGACTCTTTTGAGCCTCGGTCCTAGCGCCCGTCCCTCGCCGGCTCCCGGCGGCCGGGCCCGTTATCCGCACAGCGGCGAAGATCGCCGCCGCCACGCCCGCGTCGCGGCGAGCGGTTCAAGTCGCCGCCAGCAACGAACAGGAGAGCACGCCATGACCACGGTCCTGATCACCGGCGCCAATCGCGGCATCGGCCTGGAGCACGTCCGCCAATACGCCGCCGCCGGCGCCGGCGTCATCGCCACCTGCCGCGATCCGGCCGCCGCCGACGACCTGCAGGCCATCGCCGCCGCACATCCCGGCAAGGTCCGCATCGAGGCGCTGTCGGTGAACGACGCGGGCTCCGTCGCCGCCTTCGCCGAGCGTCTTCGAGGCGCAGCGATCGACGTGCTGATCAACAACGCCGGCACCTACGGCCCCATTCCCCTGCCCGAGGGCATGGCCCACCAGACCCTGGACGGGATGGACTACGAGATCTGGGCCGACATTCTGGCCACCAACGTCGTCTCGCCCTTCCGGATCACCGCGGCGCTGATCGACAACGTGAAGGCCGGCGACAAGAAGACCATCGTCATGATGTCGAGCGGCCTGGCCTCGATCGGAACCAACATCTACGGCGGCTCGCACGCCTACCGCTCGTCCAAGGCGGCGCTGAACATGCTGGCCAAGGGCCTGGCGGTGGAACTGAAGGGCGACGGCGTCACCGTCATCGCCATGGCCCCCGGCTGGACCCGCACCGCGCTCGGCGGCCCCGACGCGCCCTACTCCGTCGAGGAAAGCGTCGAAGGCCAGCAGAAGGTCATCGCCGGGCTGAGCCTCGACGATACGGGCAAGTTCCTCGACCTGGCGGGCGCCGAGGTGGCTTGGTAAGTGTTTCTCGCCACGCCTGCCATCATCCGTGAAATCCCCGCGAAGGGATTTCACGGGATGGGGGTAGCTCCCTTACCCCAACCTCAGCGCGGCATAGACCTTCTCCACCACCTGCTGGGGCGAGAACGGTTTCAGCAGGTAGGTCGTCGCCCCCGCGCCCATGGCGCTGGCGATGCGGTCGAGACGCCCGTCGCCCGTCACCATGATCACCGGCGTCTGCCGGTGCTCCTCGCCGGCGCGCAGCATCTTCAGGAGCTCCATGCCGTCCATGTCGGGCATGCGGATGTCGATAAGCCAGATCGCCGGCCGGTCGATGGCGGCAGCGTGCAGCGCGCTGCGGGCGGTCTCGAAGGCCTGGACCAGATAGCCGGACCTGGCGAGCGCGCCCTCCAGGAAGTTCAGCAGAACCGGGTCGTCGTCGACGACGAAGACCCGGCCCTTGATCCAGCTGCGCTCCATCCGGGCCGCCTCGCGTTAACCGTGCGGGCGACTGTCTCACAAGGTTTTCGAGCCCGGTACGGCGCCAAGGTTGCAGGCGAACGACGTTCGCGTCAGCCCGCCGCCATGCCCCGCTGAACGCCCGGCCGCTGGCCGATGAAGGCCTCGTAGCGCGCCAGGTTCGGGTAGGGATCGAGCCCGCCTTCCAGGCGCCTGGCCGAGCTGGCCACCATCGGGAAGAACAGTGCGTCCAGGATCGTGAAGCGCTCGCCCAGCATGTAGACGCGGCTGGCCAGCCGGGCCTCGAACGCCGCCAGCTGCTCGTGGCAGTCGGCCAGCGACCGCTCGATCGCCCACGGGGTCTTTTCCGGGGCCATCACCGTGGCCACGAACTGGTTCGTGAAGGCCCCGGCCAGCTGCGACGACACCGCCGAGGCCCACATCAGGAACTCGGCCCGCTCGCCCGGCCCCTTGGGCAAAAGGTCGCTTGCGGCCTTCTCGGCCAGGTACCAGGCGATGGCCAGGGTCTCGGCCAGCACGATCGGCTCGCCCCCGGGACCATCGGGATCGACGATCGCCGGCGCCTTGCCGAACGGGCTCAGCGCGGCCTTGTAGTCAGGCCGCTTGTGCTCGCCGGCATAGAGGTCGATGGGGGCCAGCCTGTAGGCCAGCCCCGTCTCCTCCAGCACGATCCGCACCTTCTGGCCGTTGGCGGTCGGGATTGTGTGAAACTGGATCACCGCCCCGCCCTCACGCCGTCGCCGCTTCGAGCTCGAGGCTCTTGTACATAGACTGCAGCAGCAGGTACTCGCGCCGCTGCTCCGGATCGGCCAGGATCTGGCGCATCTTGGCCTCGCGCTCGGCATAGGCCTCGGCCGTGCCCGCCTCCATCGCCGCCTTGTTGGCGATCGTCTGGGTCTGGATGAACTTGTGCATCACCGCCCGCCGCTGGCGATCGTAGAGCGGCAGCAGCGCCTGCGCGTCGCCCTTCTCCAGCAGGATCTCGGCCAGCTTCTGCGTCAGGCTCCAGACGTCGTGGATGCCCGAGTTCATGCCGAACCCGCCCAGCGGGTTGTTGAGGTGGGCCGCATCCCCGGCCAGCAGCACGCGACCCACATGGTAGGTCTTGGCCACCCGCTGGTGCACCTTGTAGAGCGTGCGGTGCGCGGTCTTGATCGATGCTCCCTCGCCCAGCAGGCCGCCGAAGACGGCTTCCTTCTTGGCGTCCGACAGCAGCGCCTCGTCGCTCTCCTCGCCATTGGCCGGCACCAGGATGCGCCACAGCGACGGCACCCGCAGCAGCACGCACCACTCCTTGGGATCGGCCACGTAGTTGACGTGGGCCAGGCCCTTGAAGTGATCCTCCAGCGGCCAGTCGGTCGACAGGGTCAGGAACTTCTCCGGATAGGTGAAGCCCTCGAACTCGACGTCCAGCCACTTGCGAACGATCGAATTGGCCCCGTCGGCGCCGATCAGATAGTCGCAACGCACCTGCTCGATGCCGAAGGGCGCCTCGATCGAGGCGGTGACGCCCTGGTCGTCCTGGGTGAAGTGGGCCAGGCGGTGCGAGAACCGCACCTCGCCCTTGGGATGGGCGGCCAGCTTCTCGGTCAGCAGGCGGGCCAGCTTGAACTGCTCGCATTGCAGCCGGTAGGGGTGCTCGCTGATGTCGGCCAGCTCGCTCATGTCGAAGGCCATCACCTCGCCCGTCAGGCGATTGCGATAGTGATAGACCGGCGCGCGAAGGCCCTGGGCCTCCAGCTCGTCCAGCACCCCCAGCGCCTTCATCATGTCGAGCGTCGGCGGATGCATGGTCGAGGCGCGCAGGTCCTCTGGGCAGCGCGGCGCGGCCTCCAGCAGCAGCACCTCGACGCCCAGTTGGGCCAGCCGATAGGCCGCGACCGAGCCCACGGGCCCAGCGCCGGCGACGACGACTTGGAATCGTTCCACGGAACCTCGCTAGTTTTGGATCGGCGTTGCGGGCGCGGTTTCCCCCTCGCGCCCCGGCTCACGCGTCTTGATCAGTCGACGACGATCATGCGGACCACGACGTCGCCCGCGTTCTTCCGCAGGAGCTTGGCGGCCTGGTACTCGTCAGAGTGCAGATAGGCCTTGGCCGCGGCGGCGTCGGGGTAACGGGTGACGATCACGCGCTCGCCTTCGGGGACCTCGCCCTCCAGCACTTCGGTCACCGGACCGCGGACATAGGTCTCGCCGCCGAAACGCTCGGCCAGGCCCGAAATGGCCTTCACGTACTCCATGAAGCGCGGCGGGTCGGTGATGACGGTGGTGGCGATGATGAAGGCGGGCATGGTCTCGTCCCCCGGAGGAATTTCCGTTGTGGTTCAACGACGACCCTAGCGACGCCCGTCCTTCCCGCTCTGACGGCGCCTTTTCCTATCCGCCGGGCGGATATCGGCTCCTGGGGTGCGGCGCGGCCGCTTCGGCTTTGCCATTCCTCGACCATCGAAACGTCGCAGGTCGAAGGAAGCGTCATGCCGGATTCATTGGGACACCGCCTGAAGTACGCGGTGATCGCGCCGTCGACCAACACGAGCGTCCAGCCCGAATACGACGACATGCGCCCACGCGGCGTGACCAACCACTTCCAGCGGATCGCCATACCGGACACCAAGGTCACCGACGACGAGTCGTTCATGGTGATGCTGCAGAACATCCGTGATGCGACCATGGACAGCGTCGATGTCGCCATGACCATGGACCCGGCCTGCGTGGTCATGGGCATGTCGGCCGAGACCTTCTGGGATGGCGCAGACGGCGCCGAGCGCCTGACCCAGCGCATGCTGGAGCGCACCGGGGGGGTGCCGGTCGTGATGGGCTCCACCGCCGTCGACGCGGCGCTGAAGGCCTATGGGGGCATCAAGAAGATCGGGGTCATCACCCCCTACATGCCGGTCGGGGACAACCAGGTGCGCAAGTTCTTCGAGGACCTGGGCTACGAGGTCACCCAGGTGAAGGGCCTGAAGTCCCCCTCCCCGATGCTGATCGCCCACGAGGATCCGCAGACCCTCAAGCGCGCGGCCATCGAGGTCTCCGAAGGCGCCGACGCCGTCGTCCAGTGCGGCACCAACCTGGCCTTCGCCAAGGTCGCCGGCGTCGCCGAGTTCTGGCTGGAAAAGCCGGTCGTGGCCATCAACACCGCCACCTACTGGCATGCTCTCCGGAGCATGGGGATCCAGGACAAGGTGGACGGCTTCGGCTCGCTCCTTCTGGAACACTAGTCGTCAGAGATCAGAGAGTACCGGCATGGAATACGATTACGTTCCGCTCCCGCACCGCAAGCCGCTGATCTGGCCGAACGGCGCACGCGTGGCCCTGGTCATGACCTTCAACCTGGAGACCTGGGACCTCACCAAGCCGACCAAGGAGAAGTACTACGCCGGCGGTCCGGCCGTGCTGCCCGACGTGCTGGCCGGCGATACGCCCGACTTCCCCAACTACACCTGGCGCGAGTACGGCCAGCGCGTGGGCATCTGGCGGCTGTTCGACCTGTTCGACGAGCAGGGCGTCAAGGCCAGCTGCACCACCAACGCTGTGACCTTCGAGCGCCGCAAGGCCATGACCGACGCCTGCCTGGAGCGCGGCTGGGAGCTTCTGGCCCACAACTGGGAACAGGGCGAGCTGCTGACCGACTTCGCCCATGAACCGGCCAAGGAGCGCGACATCGTCCTGCGCTCGCTGGAGCAATACGAGAAGTACGTCGGCAAGCGCGCCAAGGGCTGGCTGTCGTCGTCCCTGCGCGGCACGCTGCAGACCGCCGACATCCTCGCCGAGCACGGCTGCACCTTCTATTGCGACCTGCTCAACGACGACCAGCCCTATCTGCTGCGCACGCCGAACGGCCCGATCGTCTCGACGCCCTATTCGAACGAGATCAACGACTTCACCCTGCTCACCCGTCGCGGCCACACCACCGACGAATACCGCGACGTGATGATCGAGGAGTTGAACGTCCTCTACAAGGAAGGCGCCACCTCGGGCCGGATCATGAACGTGGGCATCCACCCGCACGTCTCGGGCCGGGCCTACCGGATCCGCGCCCTGCGCGAATTCATCCAGCACGCCAAGAACCTGCCGGGCGTGTGGTTCGCCACCCGCGAGGAGATCGCCGACTGGTATCTGGCCAACCACGAGAGCCACATCCCGACCGGCGCCAGCGCCAAGGCCGCGGAGTGAACGGGGCTCGCCTGCGCCAGCGGCTGGCGGCCGGCCCCGACGGCCGCCGCCGGCTGCTGGCCGCGCCCGGCTGCTATGACGGCTTCTCGGCCCTGCTGGTCGAGCAGGCCGGCTTCGAGGCCGCGTTCCTGTCGGGCGCGGCCCTGTCGCTGGCCCGCCTGGGCCGTCCGGACGTCGGCCTCGTCGGCGTCGGCGAGCTGGCCGACGCGGTGCGGGCCATCGCCGACCGCGTCGATATCCCGCTGATCGTCGACATCGACACGGGTTTCGGCAACGCGCTGAACACCCAGCGGACGGTCAAGGTGCTGGAACGGGCCGGCGCGTCGGCCGTGCAGCTGGAAGACCAGACCTTCCCCAAGCGCTGCGGCCATATCCGCGGCAAGGGCGTGATCCCGGTAGCAGAGATGGTCGGCAAGGTTCGCGCCGCCGTCGACGCCCGCTCGCAGACCCTGATCATCGGCCGCACGGATGCGCTCGGCGTCGAGGGGCCGCAAGCCGCCATGGATCGCGCCGAGGCCTATCTGGAGGCCGGCGCCGACATCGTCTTCGTCGAGGGTCCCCGCACGCTCGAAGAGACCAGGGCCGTGGCCGAGCGCTTCGCCGCCCGCGTTCCCCTGGTCCACAACCTGGTCGAGGGCGGGATCACCGCCGTGCGCACGGGCGCAGAACTGCAGGAGCTGGGCTTCGCCATCGCCCTGCACCCGATGCTGCTGCTGCACGGCCTGGCCCGCTACGCGCCCGAGTGGCTGGCCATGCTGCGCAGCGAGGGCACGACCGACGGCCTCGACATTCTCGACCTTCCCCGCCTGAACGCGGTCGCCGGGCTCGACGCCCTGCTGGCCGACGCGGCGACCTACGCCTGATTTTGGCAGCCTGATTTGGCGCCTAAGTTCCGGAGACTACCCATGCGTCCCCAGCACCTGATCGTCGCCGGCGCCGGCATCGGCGGCCTGACCGCCGCCATCGCCCTGGCCCGGGCCGGCCACACCGTCGAGGTGCTGGAACAGGCTCCCGCCCTTGGCGAGATCGGCGCCGGCGTCACCCTGGCCCCCAACGCCATGCGCGTCTATCACCACCTGGGCCTGGCCGAGGCGATCACCACGGCCGGCGTCGAGCCCCAGCGCCAGCGGGTGCAGCACTGGTCCGACGGCCGCGACCTTGTCGCCTTCGAGCGCGGCCAGAAGGTGCGAGACCTCTACGGCGCGCCTTACGTCTACATCCACCGCGCCGACCTGCACGCCATCCTGGTCGAGGCGCTCGAGGCCACCGGCCGGGCCACTGTGCGCCTGTCCAGCCCTTGCGTCGCCGCCGAGCCGACTGCCGACGGCGCGATCGCCGCCCTGGCCGACGGAACTGAGATCAAGGGCGACGCCGTGATCGGCGCCGACGGCGTGAAATCGGGCGTGCGCAAGGGCTTCGACCCGGGCGAGCCGCACTTCACCGGCCACGTCGTCTGGCGCGCCATCGTGCCGGTCGAGAGCGCCCTGCTTGAGGATCTGGCCCACTTCCCCGGCATCCACATCGGCCCGGGCCGCATGGCCGTGCGCTATCCGCTGCGAGGCTCCACCCTGCTCAACCTCGTCTTCTTCGCCCGCCAGGAAGGCTGGGCCGAGGAAGGCTGGACGATCCGCGCGGATCTCGCCGACCTGCGCAAGACCTTCGAGGGCTGGAGCGACGACGTCCAGGCCCTGCTCGACACCATCGACCCGGCCGCCCTCTACAAGTGGGCCGTCTTCGCCCGCCAGCCCCTGAAGACCTGGGTGCGCGGCGGCCGCGTGGCCCTGCTGGGCGACGCCGCCCACGCCATGACCCCGTTCCTGGGCCAGGGCGCCGCCGCCGCCATCGAGGACGCCCTCGTCCTGGCCCGCGCCTTCGAAGCCGCGTCGGACGTTCCCGAAGCCCTGGCCCGCTACGAAGCCGCCCGCAAGGAACGATGCGGCTTCATCCAGGTCGAATCCAACCTCAACGCCGACCGCCTGGAAGGCGACGAAGCCCACCTCTACGGCATGACCGAGATCAAGAACGAAGAGACCCTGGGCCTCTTCGCGTATGACGCGGGGGCTGTGGAGGTTTAAGCCCCCCTCTCCCATAGGGAGAGGGTCGGGGTGAGGGGTTACGGCGCCCGACGGAGCGCCGGCACGTCGTCCGACCTCGTAACCCCTCACCCTCCCGCCGCGTCGCGGCGGGCCCCTCCCTCTCCCTCTGGGAGAGGGGCTTTCTGGCGGACGCCTCTTCCCTGCCCGCCAGCCGCCACCCACCTGCCCAGCGCCCGGGCTGACCGCCTAGCGGAGCATCCGCTGAACGCAATATTTTGACTGATCGGTCCCCTTCAGATTAGCCTCAGTTCGCGCCGCCCTTCCGGGCCGGCTGTTTGGAGGCCGCCATGTCCGCCGAGATGCTCAACACCTTCCAGCAGGTCGATCACCCGATCCTGCCCAAGCCGACCCATGACGAGGGCTCGCGCCAGGAATTCACCAAGAGCTTCAAGCAGTTCATCCAGCAGGGTCTGCTGCCGGGCCTGGGGCCCGTGTTCGGCGTCCGCGCCGCCAAGGCCTTCGAGCGCGAGCATGGCCGCGCGCCCGCCGACCGCCGCGACATCCGCTCGGCCATGGTCAAGGACCTCTATTTCCAGCACTACGCCGCGGCCAACCGCATCGCCCAGGAGCTGCTCTGGGAATCGACCAACGTCACGATCGACCGCGAGTTGCCCGAACTGATCGAGAAGGCCCGCGGCCTGTCGGCGTCGGCCAAGGGCCAGCTCGACCTGCCCGAGGAATTCGAGACCCCGCGCTACGTCACCTCGATCGACATTCACTGCATGCCCGGCGGCTATGCCGGCGCGGTGGCCCCGGACGACATCTCGACGGGCGCCCTCTACGACCGCGGCGTCTATCTCTACGCCATGGGCTACATGGGCCCGTTCAACGACGACATGGGCCGCTCGGTCTGCAACTACGTCAACCGGCGCCTGGACGGCTTCAAGCCCAAGCGGATCCTCGATCTGGGCTGCACGGTCGGCCACTCGACCCTGCCCTACAAGGAGCTGTTCCCCGAGGCTGAAGTCTGGGGCGTCGACGTCGCCGCCCCGCAGGTGCGCTACGCGCATGCTCGCGCCGCGGGCCTGGGCCTCGAAGTGAACTTCGCCCAGATGAACGCCGAGGAGACCCGCTTCGAGGACGGCTCCTTCGATCTGATCGTCAGCCACATCCTGCTGCACGAGACGTCGGGCAAGGCCATGCCGCGCATCTTCAACGAGTGCCACCGCCTGCTGGCGCCCGGCGGCTACATGATCCACGCCGACCTGCCGCCGTTCGACAACATGGACCCGTTCACCCAGTTCATCCTGGACAACGAGACCTGGTACAACAACGAGCCGTTCTGGGGCGCAATGCGCGAGACCGACCAGGTCGCCCTGGCCAAGGCCGCCGGCTTCCCGCCCGAGAGCATCAAGTTCGACACCGCGCCCATGGCCATCATGGAGTTCGTCGCCCAGCAAGCCGCCGGCTACAGCCAGGACGCCAGCGCGGCGGTCTCCGACCGCGAGTTCGCCGCCGGCGAATACGCTCCCGGCGGCGGCTGGGAAGTCCTGATCGCCCGCAAGGCCTGATGAGTTCGAAGGATAATACGATGAACGCCCACGCTCCGCAGGCCGAGCGCCCGCACGTCATCCGCGATGCCAAGGGCAAGCGCCCGCAGTTCTACGAGGCCCCGGGCCTCGACCAGGCCATGTCGATGATCATGGTCCTGGCCAACGAACTGGCCGTGCTGCACGACCGCCTCGACAGCGCCGAACGCGTCCATGCCGCCAAGGGCCTGGACCTGGCCGCCGAGATCGAGGCCCTGCAGCTCGACCAGCCCGCCCTGGAGGCCCGCGAGGCCTGGCGCCAGGACTTCCTGGGCCGCCTCTTCTACCTGGCCCGCAAGGACGCCTCGGAAGCCGCCGCGGCCGACACGGCCGAGCGCTTCCGCGCCACCATCGAAGACATCGCCCAAACCTGATCCTGTGACCTGATCTGAGTAGAGCCTATGCCCGTCAAGACGCGTACCGCCCCGGCCGACGCCGGCCTCCTTGCACGCCTGGAGGCGATCGTCGGCGCCGGCGGCGTCCTGACGGGCGAGGCCGCCCTGCCCTTCGCCACCGACGTCTATCGCCGGCTGGAAACGCCGCTGGCCGTGGTCCGCCCCGCCGATGTCGACCAGTTGCAGGCGGTCGTGCGCGAGGCAGCGGCCGAGGGCGTCGCCATCGTCCCGCGCGGCGGGGGCGCCTCCTATACCGACGGCTACCTGGCGACCCGCGCCGACACGGTGCTGATCGACACGGGCGCGCTTTCCCGCATCGTCGAGATCAACCAGACCGACGCCTATGTCACGGTCGAGGCTGGGGTCACCTGGGCCCAGCTGAAGGACGCGCTCGATCCCTTAGGCCTGCGCACCCCGTTCTTCGGCCCGTTCTCGGGGCTCGCCGCCACCATCGGCGGGTCGATGTCGCAGCACGCCATCAGCCACGGCTCGGGCCTCTACGGCAGCTCGGCGGAGTCGGCCGTGTCGGTCGACGTCGTCATCGCCGACGGGTCCCTGCTGCGGACCGGCTCGGCCGCCCGCGGCGCCTCGCCCTTCGCTCGCTGGTACGGCCCCGATCTTTGCGGACTGTTCCTGGGCGACTGCGGCGCGCTCGGGATCAAGGCGCGGATCACCCTGCCGCTGATCGCCAAGAGGCCCGCCTTCCAATGCGCCTCCTTCGCCTTCGAAGACCTGCCCAGCCTGGCCCGCGCCATGCGCGCGGCGTCGATCGAGAGCCTCGACGACGAGCACTTCGCCATCGACGCCCCCCTGGCCCAGGGCCAGATCGCCCGCCAGGACAACGCCGCCGTCGTGCAGATGGCCCTGACCGTGCTGAAGAGTTCGCCGTCGCTGGTCGCGGGCCTCAGGCAGCTGAGCAAGATGGCCCTGGCCGGCGACCGCGCCCTGCGCAAGGCGCAGTACATGGTCCACTACATCCTCGAGGGCGTCGATGACCGCGAGGCCAAGGCGCGGCTGGACCGCCTGCGCACCCTGATGACGGCCGAGGGGGTCGAGATCCCCAACACCATGCCGACCATCGTGCGCGGCATGCCGTTCGCCCCGCTCTACAACGTGCTTGGCCCCAAGGGCGAGCGCTGGGCCCCGCTGAACGGCATCCTGCCCCACAGCCATGTCGCGGCCTTCCACCAGGCCCTGGAAGCCCTCTACGCCAGCCACGCCGACGAGATGACAGCCCGCGGCGTCTGGCGCGGCGGCATGTTCGAGGTGCTGCGCCCGTCCGGCTTCCTCTACGAGGTCGCCCTCTACTGGCCCGGCGCCCAGACCGCCTACCACGCCGGCGTCCTGCCCGCCGAGCACCTGGCCAGCCTGCCCCAATACGCCGACGATCCCGAAACCACGGCCTTCGTGGGCAAGCTCAAGGCCCAGATCATCGCGCTCTACGCCCAGCACGGCGCCGTGCACTTCCAGCTCGGCAAGCTGTATCCGTACGGCGAAGTGCTGGAGGCCCCTTCGCTGGACCTGGTCCGTGCGATCAAGGCCGCGGTGGACCCGAAGGGCGTGATGAACCCGGGGGCGCTGGGGCTCTGATAAAGACCCTCCCCCTGAAGGGGGAGGTGACCCGGAGGGCCGGAGGGGGAAGTTTCCGCTTACACGGCGGCTCCTCCAACCTCCACAAGACGTTCCCTCTCCGTCGGCTTCGGCGCCACCTCTCCCTTCAGGGAGAGGGATCAAAAAAACGGCGCGGTCGTTTCCGACCGCGCCAGGCTAACACCGCGCAGTTGCGGCGGGGACGAGGCTAGCTCCGGGCTTCCGGAGCCGCGCGCAGCGCGCGCATCAGGTTCTGGACGATGGCGTCGCGCTTGGCGTTCAGCTGGGCCTGCAGTTCCGGACCCGGCTGGAAGGCGTCGATCTCGGCGTTGGCCAGCACGCCGTGGCTTTCCAGCACCGCTTCCAGCACGTGGACGCGGTCGGTCAGCACCCAGATCTCGCGGGTCAGGGACAGGATGGCCTCGCCCAGGTCGTCGATCTGGTCGACGGTCAGCATCCGGCGGTTCACCGGCTCGGAGATCGGGCGCTCGAAGGTCTTCTGGTTCATCGCGTTCATGTCGCTCGCTCGTTGTCGGAAGGATCAGGCGGGCTTGTGAGCGCGCAGCACGTAGTACGAGTGGGTCGGAGCCTGGGTCGCGCCCTCGACGTCGACGAAGCCGATGTCCTTGCAGGTCTGGATCAGGTCCATGCTGGCCGAGGCGCGCCAGTAGGGCTCGCCGCCCCACTTGGCCAGGTAGTCGTAGCGCCAGGACGCCATCTTATCGATTTCCGCATAGCGCGGCACGTCGGCCATGATGATGTCGCCGCCCGGCTTCAGCATCCGGAAGGCCTCTTCCAGCACCGCCTTGATGATCCGCGGCGGCGCCTCGTGGAACAGGATGAAGGTTGTCACGAGATCGAAGCTCTCGTCGGCGAAACCGGAGTTCTCGCCACCCTTGACCATCAGCTTCCAGTTCCAGCCCTTCTCGTTGGCCACGCGACGGGCCTGTTCGAGCATGCGGGCCGACCAGTCGATGCCGGTGATCTGGGCTTCCGGGAAAGTCTCCTGCAGGGCCTGGGTGAAGTGGCCCGAGCCGCAGCCGATATCGAGGATTTCCTTGTAGTCGCGGCGCGGGGCCTGCTGGGCGGCGGCCCGGCGCTGGCCGAAGATGTCGCCGCCGTAGCCGCGCGCCACCAGTTGCTTGTGCACCAGCTCGCCGTGGACATAGCCGGTGTGGTCGATGTGGTCCCAGCCGCCGGTGGTGCGGTGGAACCAGACCTTGCTCCAGTAGCTGGGCGGGGTCTCGCCGTCGCCGTAGTCCAGGGTGGCCGGGCCTTCGTCGAGGGCCTTGAGGTAGGGCTCGATGACCGCGCGACGCTCCTCGAAGGCTTCGTCGCAGTGCGCGCCGTGGGTGCGCGAGGCCCATTCGCCGAACAGCTCGCGGATCTTGAAGATCTTGGAGTCGGCCAGGGTCTCGACGACCAGGGCATGACGTTCATCCATGTCGTCGGGCATCGTCTGGGCGGTGACGCCCTTCATGGCCAGCTCCGCCTCGGAGGCGAAGTGCAGGCCGAAGGTCGCCTTCGATATGCCCGCCTGGAAATCGAGCGACGCGCGCCCGCGTTGGGCCAGGGCCGGAGCGTCCATGAGGCACCTCTAAAACCTTGTTTCGATGAGGGACTTTAACCCCGTCGCGCCTGGCTGAAAGGCGTGTCGGACCCGCTATCCGCAGAACGGTCAGCGGGTGGTGAAGCTGCAATCGCTCGACCGGGCGGCGATGCGGGCGGCCGCCGAAGCGTCGCCGGCGGCATGGGCCAGCACAAGGTCCGCCGAGGCCGCAAGCGCCTGCGCGAAGCCCTCGGCCTGCGCCGGGCCCGGCAGCTCCGGCCGGCAGATCAGCCCGCCGAAATAGTGATCGACGCCCGGCAGCACCAGCGCGTGCCTGCCGCCCGGCGCCGGGGCCTCATAGGCGATCAGGCGCATGCGCCAGTCGTCGACGAAGCCTGGCAGCACGTCGGCGTCGCCGGTCTGCACCAGCAGCGGCGCGGCGGTGCTCGCAAAGCCCTCCGGCCCGATCAGCGGCGGCGTGGCCGGCGGCGGCGACAGGGCGATCACGGCTTTCACGCGCGCATCCAGCGTCGGCGCGCCGGGCGGGGCCAGCACGCCCGCGCCCCCGGCCGCCAGCGCCAGCAGCGCGCCAAACGAGTGACCGGCGGCGGCGAGCCCCCAATCATCTCGGCAAAGCGCCCCCTGCCCGGCCAGCCAGTCCAGCGTCGCGGCCTGGTCCTCCAGCCGCGTGCGCCAGACCGCGCCCTGGTCATAGGCCGAACGCTCGGGGTGGTCGGTGCTGTCCACGTGCAGCGGCGCGGCCGCCAGCAGGCCGGCCGCCGCCCAACCTTCCAGCAGGGCCGAATACTTGTCGGGCGCGGAGAAGGCGCCGTGCGAAAAGGCGATGGCGGCCTTGGGCTGACCAGCGGGCCTCGCCACCGTCAGCAGGACCCGCCGGTCGGCGATGGCGATCTCGACGGTTTCCATCAGACGACCGCGCAGACCGTCTTCCATTCCAGGTAGCCGTCGAGGGCGACCTGGCCGCTGTCGCGCCCCCAGCCCGAGGCCTTCACCCCGCCGATCGGCAGGGCGTTGTCGTACATCGAGTGGCAGTTGATCCACACTGTGCCGGCCTTGATGCGGCGCGACAGGCGGTGGGCGTGCGACAGGCTCTCGGTCCAGAGGCTGGCGGCCAGGCCGAACTCGCTGTCGTTGGCGGCGGCCACCACCTCGTCGATCTCGTCATAGGCCTGCACGACCACCACGGGACCGAACACCTCCTCGCGGACGATAGCCATGTCGGCGGTCACCCGCGCCACCACGGCGGGGGTTACGAAGGTCCCCTCGTCGCCGCCTTGGACGCCGCCGGTCAGCACCTCGGCCCCGGCCGCCGCTGCGCCAGCCACGAAGCCGGCCACGCGGTCGGCCTGCTTGCGCGAGACCAGCGGCCCCATGTGGGTGGCCGGATCCAGGCCATGACCCAGCTGCAGTCCCCTGGCCTGGGCCGCCACCCCCTCGACCACCCGGTCATAGATCGAACGATGGGCGTAGAGCCGCGAGCCGGCCACGCACACCTGGCCGGCGTTGAAGAAGATGGCGTTGGCCGCGCCGGGGATGGCCAGATCCAGGTCGGCGTCCGGCAGGATCACCACCGGCGACTTGCCGCCCAGCTCCAGGCTGACCTTCTTGAGGTTGCCCTTGGCCGCGTCGAGGATCGCCCGGCCCGTCGGGGTCGAGCCGGTGAAGGCCACCTTGTCGACGTCCGGATGCGCGGCCAGGGCCGCGCCGGCCTCGCCGCCCAGGCCCGTGACCAGGTTCAGCACGCCTGCCGGGAAACCGGCCTGCTGCACCAGCTGGGCCAGGCGCACGGCGGTCAGCGAGGTGTCTTCGGCGGGCTTCAGCACCACGGTGCAGCCGGCGGCCAGGGCCGGCGCCAGCTTCATGGCGGTCAGCACCAGCGGCGAGTTCCACGGCACGATGGCTGCGACCACGCCCACCGGCTCGCGCAGGGTCCAGCTGGCCACCTGCTTGCCGGCCGGCTGGTAGTTGATCGAGCTGTCGATCGTGCGGCCTTCGATGGCCGTGGCCAGGCCGGCATAGTAACGGAACTGGTTCACCGCGCCGGGGATCTCGGCCCAACGGCCGACGTAGAGCGGCTTGCCCTGGTCGAGGGTCTCCAGCTCGGCCAGTTCGTCGATATTGGCCTCGATCAGGTCGGCCAAGGCCCACAGCAGGCGCGAACGCTGCATCGGCGTCAGGCTGGGCCACTCGCCGCCCTCGAAGGCCTTGCGGGCGGCGGCCACGGCCGCGTCGACATCGGCCGCTCCGCCCTTGGCGACGTCGGCGAGCACCACGCCGGTGGCCGGATCCTTGGTCTCGAAGGTCTCGCCGCCGGCCGCATCGACCCAGGCGCCGTCGATCAGGAGCTGCTTGCGACGCTGGGCGAGGAAGGCTTTGGCCCCCTCCGTCTGAGGTTCGACCGAACGGACGACGAAGGTCATGGCGCACTCCCCGGGACGCTGGAATTCCAGCCTCGACGCTAGTCCTCGCATCCTCGATTCACAGGGGTCGCGGACGGGCTATCCGCTGTGCGGGCGCCTTTGCGCGCAAGCGTTTGCGAACCGCGCTAGAGCCTAGGTTCACAGCTCGTAACGGATGTTTTTCAGGGGCTTGGGATGACGACGATGAACGGACGAGGCGTGGACGAGATCCATGGCTACGCCCCCCTGCGCCCGGTGGCCGGCGCGGCCGTGCCCGACGCCTCGCCGGTCGTGCCGGGCGGGATCTCGCAAGCCGCCCTCGACGCCGCCCAGGCCTATTCCGACGCCCATGACGGCCTGGCCCTGCTGGTCTTCGCCGGCGGCGCCCTGCGGCACGAGGCCTATGCGCCGCATCTGTCGGCCGACAGCCTGTTCGAGACCTTCTCGATGCACAAGTCGGCGCTGGGCCTGCTCTACGGCGCGGCGATCCGCGACGGCGCCATCGCCTCGATCGACGATCCGGTCGGCCTCTATATCGCTGAGTGGCGCGACGACGCCCGCGGCGCGATCCCGCTGCGCCACCTGCTGGGCATGAGCTCGGGCCTGACGGTGCACAGCCTCGACAAGGGCGACCCCGTCGCCCTGGCCCTGATGCTGGGCGACAGGATCAGCGAGACGGCCCTGTCGGTGCAGGCGCAGCGGCCCTCGGGCGAGATCTTCGACTACTACAACGTCGCCGCCCAGATCGCCGGCCTGGCCCTGTCGCGCGCCGTCGCCGCCAAGGGCCTGGGCGATGCGGCGACCTACCTGTCCAAGGCGCTGTGGAGCCCGATGGGCGGCGCCGACGCCCGTCTGTGGGTCGAGCGCGAGGACGGCGAGCCGCGCTTCTTCGCCGGCCTCCAGGCCCGGGCCCGCGACTGGCTGCAGATGGGCCGGCTGGTCGCGGGCGGCGGCGCGATCGACGGGCGCCAGGTGCTGCCGGCCGACTGGATATCGACGATCACCGCGGCGAACCCGCTCAATCCCGCCTACGGCCTGCTGGTCTGGCGCGCGGCCCCGGTCGAAGACGGCAAACGCCCCTACGGCCCCTCCACCGCCTACGCCGCCCCGCACAGCGCGCCGTTCCTGGCCGACGACCTCGTCTATTTCGACGGCTTCGGCGGCCAGCGCGTCTATGTCTCGCCCTCGCGCGACCTGGTCATCGTCCGCATCGGCCGCCCGCGCCTGGATTTCGACGATGCGGTGTTGCCGAACTTGATCGTCAAAGGGATGATCTAGCCCCCAAAAACCTCCCCCCGTGGGGGAGGCGGCCGAAGGCCGGTGGGGGGACGTTATCAGCTTGCTGTCGGCTGGCCGATTGCCCCCACCGATCGCTCCGCGATCGCCTCCCCCACAGGGGGAGGTTCCTGGTTATGGGGATAGAGCAGCGTGGATCCCCGGCGTTCGGCGGATGAACCCCAACGATCTCAACCCCTTGCAACTTTCTCAGCCGCCTGGATCAGACGCGCTGAATCCCGCTGCATAATCAAAGCTGTCCCGTCACAGGGAGAGGGCGCAAGGATCCGGCCCGAAGCGTGCGACGTGGATGCGATCGAGCGGGGCTGAGGGAGCGGCGTGAGCCGGGCCTGAAGGCTTAAATGAGGATGGGGGACGTAAACCCATCCATCGGGAGGCTGCCGTTCATGGCCTTCCGCCCGTCCAAGGGTTCGCGCCGCCATGCACGCCTGGCCGCCAAGAAACGGGGCGCACTGCATGGGGAAGGGGCACAGGGCGGAAGAGGCCCGCGCGCCCCGGCCTGAGGCGTAACGATCGCGCGGGGCGTCTATGCTTCGTCGAAACGGTACTTAGAACTCACACATCCGGGCGAGGCCCGGACGCCCCGCGCCCTCTCCACAAGCTCAGCGGCAAGCCGCGTGAGGCCGAAGTCGCGTGTCCAAGATCCTCCCCCCGAAGGGGGAGGTGGCCCGGAGGGCCGGAGGGGGAAGTGACTGATGAGGTCAGTGCTCCCTCCACCACAGAAGCCCCTTCCCCCTCAGTCGCTCCGCGACAGCTCCCCCTTCAGGGGGAGCATCTGGGGCGACAGGCCGTCGCCCTCTACCCCACCCCCAGGTTCACGCTCACGGCCTTGGTCTTCAGGTACGCGTCCACGCCCTCGCGGCCGAACTCGCGGCCCCAGCCCGACTGGCGGTTGCCGCCGAACGGGGTCTCCGGGCTCAGGGCGGCGTGGATGTTCACCCCCACCTGGCCGCTGTCGATGGCGCGGGCCATCCGGTGGGCGCGCGACAGGTCCCTGGTCCAGACCGAGCCCGACAGGCCATAGGTCGTGGCGTTGATCGCAGCCAGGAGCGCCTCGTCATCGTCGCCGAAGCTCTGTACGCCCAGCACCGGCCCGAACACCTCCTCGCGAGCCAGGCGCATGCCCGGCGTCACGTCGGCATAGATGGTCGGCGCCACATAGTGCCCTGGCCCCGAAGGAACCTCGCCGGAATAGGCCAGGCGCGCGCCCTCGGCGGCGGCGGCCTCCACATGCTCCAGCACCCTGCCCTTCTGGCGGCCCGAAACCAGCGGGCCGATCATCGTGGTCGGGTCCAGGCCCGGCCCGACCTTCAGATAGGCGGCCGTCTGGGCCAGGCCTTCCAGCACCGGCTCCAGCACCTTCTCGTGCACGAACAGGCGCGTGCCCGCCATGCAGTTCTGGCCTGACAGGAAGAAGCAGGCCATCGCCGCCGACGGGATGGCGTCGGCCAGGTCCGCGTCGGGGAAGATCACGAACGGCGACTTGCCGCCCAGCTCCAGCGACACGCGCTTGAGGTCATGGCTGACCGCGCGGACGATCTCCTTGCCCACCGCCGTCGAGCCCGTGAAGGTGATCTTGTCGACGCCCGGATGCGAGACCAGCGCCGCGCCGATCTCGTGGCCGAGGCCATGGATCAGGTTGAACACGCCGGGCGGGCCGCCGGCCTCCAGCCACAGGCGGGCCACCAGGATCGAGGTCAGCGGCGTCAGCTCGGCGCTCTTCAAAACCAGCGTGCAGCCCGCCGCCAGGGCCGGCGCCAGCTTCAGGATGATCATCGACACCGGCACGTTCCACGGCACGATCGCCCCGACCACGCCCACCGGCTCGCGCACCGTGTAGACCAGAAGATCCAGCGCCTCGCGGCCGTTGGCCCTCGCTGGAATGGTCGAGCCCTCCAGCTTGGTGGCCAGGCCCGCGTAATAGCGCACATAGTCGGCGCAGAAGCCCTTGATGGTCGCGCCCGACAGCGCGACCGGCATGCCGTTCTCCAGCGTCTCGATCTGCGCCAGCGTCTCCGCATCGCGTTCCAGCAGGTCGGCGAAGCGCAGCATGATCCGCGCCCGGTCGGCGCCGGAGGTGCGGCTCCAACCCTTGAAGGCCTTGCGGGCCGCGGCCACGGCCTGGTCGAGATCCTCGGGCGAACTGGCCCGCACCTTGGCGATCACCTGCTCGGTGGCCGGATCCTCGACCTCGATCAGGGTCTGCCCGCGTCCTTCGACGAAGGCCTCGCCGATCAGCTGGCCATGGGCCTCGCCCAGGAAGCCCAGGACCTCCTTCGAGGGGCCGAAGATCGCTGCGTCGCTGGCGTCCGCCATGGGAAACTCCGTCGGAATGAACTGGAAGCTGTTGTGAAGCGGGGGCGGCCCGGCCGCCGCCTTGCCGCGCGCCCTCCCCGCCTGTCGATCAGCCCGCGCGAAACGATGGCGCGCCGCGCGCGGGCCGTCGGATGCTCGACTGGGGACATTGGGGCCAGGCGGCCCGGGGGATGTGACGCGTGAGCGAGGTTCGGGACGAGTTCCGCAGGGGCTGGCGCGTGGTGCTGGCGGCAGGCGTTGGGGTCGGCTGCGGCATCAGCCTGCAGCAGTATGTCGGCTCGCTGTTCGTGAAGGCCCTGCAGGCCGATCTGGGCTGGACGCGCGGCCAGATCGCCCAGGCCCAGGGCGCGGCCCTGGCGGCCCTGTTCGTGGCTCCCGTGCTGGGCTGGCTGATCGACAAGGTCGGGGTGCGGCCCGTGGCGATGGTCTCCATCGGCCTGCTGGCGGCGGTCTACGCGATGCTGGCGGCCATGCCTCCGTCGCTGGGCGCCTTCTACGGCCTCTTCGCCCTGCTGGTCATCCTGGGCAGCGGCACCGGGCCGATCGGCTACACCCGGGCGGTCAACACCTGGTTCGAGAAGGGCCGCGGCCTTTCGCTGGGGCTTACGCTGACCGGCGTGTCGCTGGTCGCGGCGCTGTCGGCGCCGCTGCTGAACTTCGTCATCACCCATCATGGCTGGCGTGGCGGCTATGCGGCGCTGGCGGCGCTGTCGATCTTCGTCGCCCTGCCCACCGTCTTGGTGGCCCTGTGGGAGCGCCCGCGCTGGCTGGCCAAGCGCGGCGCGGCCGCGGGCGAGATCGCCGCCGC
The DNA here is from genome assembly GCF_003116815.1 of Caulobacter endophyticus. Classification (GTDB taxonomy): domain Bacteria; phylum Pseudomonadota; class Alphaproteobacteria; order Caulobacterales; family Caulobacteraceae; genus Caulobacter; species Caulobacter endophyticus. The sequence continues at coordinate 39,223 of NZ_QDKQ01000060.1, read as the reverse complement.
CCGACAGGTCGCCCAGGTCGGCCTGACCGCCGGCCAGGCGCTGAAGACCGGCCGCTTCTGGATCCTGGCCCTGGCGATCCTGCTGGCGACGGCGGGCCTGACGGGCGTGATCAGCCAGCTTCAGCCGATCCTCACCGACCAGGGCCTCGACGCCCGGGCCGCCGGCTGGCTGGTGGCGCTGCTGGCCGTTTCGGTCGCCCTGGGCCGGATCGTCGTCGGCTGGGCGGTCGACCGCTTCTGGGCCCCGATCCCGGCCGCCATCGCCCTCGTCCTGCCGGCGCTGGGCGTGGGCCTGCTGGCGACCGGCCACGGCCAGTGGCCGCTGGCGGTGCTGGCCGTGCTGCTGATCGGCGCGGCGCAGGGCGGCGAGGTCGACGTCGCCGCCTTCTTCGTCGCCCGCTATTTCGGCATGCGTTCCTACGGCGCCGTCTACGCCCTGATCGGGGTGGCGATCTCGCTGGGCGTTCCGATCGGCGCCATCGGCTTCGGAGCGCTCTACGACCATGACGGCGGCTATGGCCGCGCCCTGGCGATCGCGGCCGCCGGCTTTGTGGCCAGCGGCACGCTGATCCTCCTCATGGGACGCTATCCGCAATGGGACACACCCAAAGAAACGACCTGAAGCGCCATCCCGCGCCGCTAGGCGGCGCGGGACAGGGGCTCGGACAGGTCGCGACTGATGGCCGCCGCGGCGATCTTCAGCTTGTCGCCGTACTGCTTGAGCGCGTCGGGCATCTTCATCGACGACGAGAAGAACACCAGCACCAGCGCCCCGCAGACGCCCTCGCTGTTGAAGATCGGCGCGCCGATCGACGAGGTCTTGCCCGGGGTGGCGGTGTAGGGGTTGCGCCCCTTGGTGGCCACGCCCGCCTCGATGATGTCGGAGAACATCCCGCCGGACTCGGCATACTGCAGGGTCAGCGGATCCACCTGGCCCTCGCCGCGGCGATAGGCCTCCAGCACGGCCGCCTGCTCGTCGGGACTGGCGAAGGCGAGATACGCCTTGCCCGCTGCGCTCTCCAGGATCGGCAGGGTGTAGCCGGGATAGTAGTTGTTCAGCGTCAGCGACGTCATGGTGTGCGTCGAGTCGCGGATCATCATCTGCTGGCCGACCCGCGTGGCGATCGAGACCGGCCAGGTCACCTTGGCGGTCAGGTCGACGATGTGCGGACGGGCGCAGGCCACCAGGCGATCGCTCTCCTGGAACCCGTGCGACAGCGACTGCACCAGCATCGTCGGGCGATAGCGCTTCCGCGCCGGCTCGCGCTCGATCAGCTTCTCGTGCAGCAGGGTCTGAACGATGCGGCAGGCCGTCGGATAGGGAACGCCCGAGGTTTGGGCGATCTCCATCATCGACAGCGAACCACGCCGGTTGATCGCCTGCAGCACCGAGATGCAGCGGCTGATGGCCCTGATCGGCACACCTTTTTCCATCGAAACGCCTCCTCCAGATTCACGCGAACTCCAGACCGTGGCGGCGGGGGTCTGGCGGAAACCACGTCCCGACTATCCGTTTGCCGGATAGCGCAACGAAGCCCCGCAACGGTCGGAGTCGTCTTTTGTGCGTCGCCTGCTCTTTCGCAGGGCGGATATTTGACCACGCGGTCAACGAAGTGGCAATTCGTGGATTTACGGTCAGGCTCACATAACGTCGGAGCCCGAGATGAGCGCTGAAACTTCCGTAACGTCAGCCGACGAGGCCTTGTATCTTCAGCGCTTTCAGGCCGCCGCCAATGCGCCGCAGGAGACCTATGACACGCTCGAGCCCGTGCCTGGGGCGGCCGGCCGCACGCTGATTCCCGCCGCTTCGCCGGCCACGATCGACGCCGCCGCCCTCGACTCGGCTCAGGCCTATGCCGAGCAAAGCAAAGCAAAGGCCTTCATGGTTTGGCGCGACGGCGTGCTGGAACGCGAGACCTACTTCGCCGGCGCCAGCCGCCCGACCCTGCTGGCGTCAAAGTCGCTGGCCAAGCCGCTGACCGCCGTCGCCATCGGCAGGGCCCTTGAGCTGGGCGTCATCAAGTCGCTGGACCAGTCGCTCGCCGACTTCATCACCGAGTGGAGGGGCACGCCCAAGGCCGAGATCCTGGTCCGCCACACTCTGGACATGCGCACCGGCTTCCTGCCGCAGGGCTTCAGCACCGATCCGGCCGACGTGCTGAACCGGGCCTACCTGCACCCGCGTCACGACGACATCCTGATCAACGACTACCCGCTCGTGAACACCCCGGGCAGTCGCTACGACTACGCCAACGCCACCTCCGAGCTGGTGGCCCTGGTCATCGAGCGCGCCACCGGTCGCCGCTACGCCGAGTTCATCTCCGAAGAAGTGCTAAAGCCCATCGACGCGCCCGGAGGCCAGATCTGGGTCGACCGTCCGGGCGGTCTGGCCCACTCGGGCTGCTGTATCCTGCTGCCGGCCGAGAGCTGGCTGCGCCTGGCCATCCTGCTGATCGACGATGGGGTCCATGCCGGCAAGCGGCTGTTGCCCGCGGGCTATGTCGGAGAGATGCGCACCCCGACGAAGCAGAACCCTCACTACGGACTGGGCGTCTATATCGGCGCGCCCTACGTGGAGCGTCGCGGCTGGGCGGCGCCCGACACGCCCTGGCCCAAGATTCTGCACAGCGAGCCCTACGCCGCCGACGACCTCTATCTCTTCTGCGGAAACTCCAACCAGGTAGTCTACATCGTGCCGTCCAAGCGACTGATCGTGCTGCGCGTCGGCGACAATCCGCCCAAGACGCCCGAATGGGACAACAGCGTGCTGCCCAACCTGATCCTGAAAGGACTTTAGGACCTGCGGCTGGAGGCCACCCGGGCGATGAGCTTTCGCACTTCGCCCTCCTCCACGCCATCGCGGCGCATCAGCAGGCGGACGATGGGCTCGGAGAGCAGTTCGTCGAGCGTGGGCGGCGGGTCGTCCAGACCCCGGTCGTCGCGCATGGGGCGCTCCTCTTCGGGCGGGGCGTCCCAGTCGCATTGATGCGAGTGAATCGCAACTACTATTCTGAAGCGACGAGGGCGACTTGGCCGGTCCGCTCGTCGCCTGCTATCAGCCTCGCATCGTCTCCAGAGGCCGCCATGACCGACTTTCCGATCACCATCTTCCACAATCCCAAGTGCGGCACCTCGCGCAACACCCTGGCGATCATCGAAGCCGCCGGCTACGCGCCCACCGTGGTCGAGTACCTGAAGGCGGGCTGGACACTGAACCAGCTAAGGGATCTGGCCGCCCGAACCGGCCTCGGCGCCCGCGGCCTGTTGCGCGTCAAGGGCACCCCGGCCGAGGAACTGGGCCTGACCGACCCGGCCGCCGCAGATGATGTGATCCTTGCGGCGATGATCGAACACCCGATCCTGGTCGAGCGCCCGATCGTCGTCACGCCCAAGGGAGCGGTGCTGGCGCGCCCGAAGGAAAAGGTGCTGGAGGTCCTGGACCGGCGCCCGCCGGCGGGTGCATCCTGATCCGTGGTCGGACGTTTAGCCGTCACCTGTCGCAAATCTGTCGCCGAACTGTGACAAATAGCCGACCTCGCCGCCGCTAATCTGCGGTCGACGAGGTCGGAGACCGTTCCCTCTTAAGGGTCCGCCCGACACGTCCAAGATTCCAAATGGCCCCAAGCCGACCATCAGGATGTCGTCCATGAAAGCCTTCCTCGGAGCCGCCGCCGCGCTTGGCCTGCTGGCCCTGGCTCCCAGCGCTCACGCCGCCCGTGACTATGTCTGGGCCGCCGGCTCCTCGACCGTCTTCCCGTTCAGCACCCGCGTCGCCGAGAACTTCGCCAAGAAGACCGGCAAGAAGTCGCCCAAGGTCGAGAGCCTCGGCACCGGCGGCGGCATCAAGATGTTCTGCGGCGGCATGGGCGAAGGCTTCCCCGATATCGCCAACGCCTCGCGTCCGATGAAGAAGTCCGAGTTCGAGGCCTGCAAGGCCAAGGGCGTCAAGGACATCATCGAGATCAAGATCGGCTTCGACGGCATCGTCATCGCGATGGACAAGAAGTCGCCCGACTACAACTTCAAGCTCGAACACCTGTATCTCGGCCTCGCCCAGAACGCCCTGCGCGGCGGTCAGTTCGTGAACAACCCGTACAAAACCTGGAAGGACGTGGGCTCGGGCCTGCCGGCCAACCGCATCCTCGTCTACGGCCCGCCGCCCACCTCGGGCACCCGCGACGCCTGGGTCGAGCTGGCCATCGAAGGCGGCGCCAAGAAGTTCCCGACCATCAAGAAGCTGCACGACGCCGACGAGAAGGGCTTCAAGGCCAAGGTCGACCCGATGCGCAAGGATGGCGCCTGGATCGACGCGGGCGAGAACGACAACGCCATCGTCGGCACCCTGACCAAGACGCCCGGCGCGCTGGGCGTGTTCGGCTTCTCGTTCCTCGAAGAGAACGCCAACGTCATCAAGGGCGCGGCCGTCAACGGCGTGAAACCCACCCCGCAGACCATCGCCAACGGCAGCTACCCCGTCTCGCGCTCGCTCTTCATCTACGTGAAGAAGGGCCAGGTCGGCGTGACGCCAGGCCTGAAGGAATTCCTGAACGAGTTCGTCTCCGACGCCGCCACCGGCCGCGGCGGCTATCTGCAGGGCCGCGGCCTGATCCCGCTGCCGCCCACGCAGCACGACGCCGCCAAGGCCACGGCCAGCAAGCTGACCCTGATGGCTCCGCCGAAAGCCTGATCGCCTCGGTCGCCACCTTGAAAGACGCCCCGTCCGGACCTCCGGGCGGGGCGTTTCTCATTGAGGCGCCTGCGGCCAAAGCGCCGCAGTCGGCGCTAATCGTCGGCCGCCCCTTGCCTTTCGCGTCGGTTTGGCGTCTTAACGCGCCCTTGCAAATTTCCTCGCTGGCGCAAACGGCTCGTTTTGGCGGCCGGAGAGGTTTATTTTCATGACAAGTGACCAATCAGACGGGTCCGGGACAACGGGGTCGTAATTTGGTCGTGGCGCAGGCCGCGGGCGTTTTTGTGTGCTCGCCGCCTGCAGAATCGAACTGGACCAAGATGCCCTTCCCCGCCTCCCACCCCGCTCTTGAGCGGGCGCTCGCTGCTCAGGGTTACGCCGAGCCCACCCCCGTACAGGCCGCCGTGCTGGAAGCCGGCGCCGAAGGCCGCGACCTGCTGGTCAGCGCCCAGACCGGCTCGGGCAAGACCGTGGCCTTCGGCCTGGCCGCAGCCCCGACCCTGCTGGGCGAGGCCGAGCGCCTGCCCAAGGCAGGCCTGCCGATGGCCCTGGTCATCGCCCCGACCCGCGAACTGGCCATGCAGGTCAATCGCGAACTGGAATGGCTCTACGCCCAGGCCGGCGCCACGGTCGTCAACTGCGTCGGCGGCATGGACGCCCGCCGCGAGCAGCGCGCCCTGAACTTCGGCGCCCACATCGTCGTCGGCACCCCGGGCCGCCTGCGCGACCACATCGAGCGCGGCCACCTGGATCTCTCCGAGCTGAAGGTCGCCGTCCTCGACGAGGCCGACGAGATGCTCGACATGGGCTTCCGCGAGGACCTCGAGTTCATCCTCGACGCCGCCCCGGCCGACCGGCGCACCCTGCTGTTCTCGGCGACCCTGGCGCGCGACATCATCGCCCTGGCCAAGAACTACCAGAACGACGCCCTGCGCATCGACACCATCGACCGCAACGAGCCGCACCGCGACATCGAGTACCGCGCCGTGCGCGTGGCGCCGAACGAGACCGAGCACGCGGTCGTCAACCTGCTGCGCTATTTCGAAAGCCCCGGCGCCCTGGTGTTCGCCAACACCCGCGAAAGCGTCCGCTCGCTGCACAGCAAGCTGCGCGAACGCGGCTTCGACGTCGTCGGCCTCTCCGGCGAACTGAGCCAGCGCGAACGCGCCGACGCCCTGCAGGCCCTGCGCGACGGGCACGCCCGCGTCTGCGTCGCCACCGACGTCGCCGCCCGCGGCCTAGACCTGCCGGACCTGGGCCTCGTCATCCACGCCGAACTGCCGGTCAACAAGGCCACCCTGCTGCACCGTTCGGGCCGCACCGGCCGGGCCGGCAAGAAGGGCGTCTCGGCGCTCGTCGTGCCCTATACCCGCCGCCGCAAGGCTGAGCAGTTGCTGTTCGCCGCCGGCGTCGAAGGCGTCTGGGGCGGCGCTCCGAGCGCCGACGAGATCCGCGCCAAGGACACCGAGCGCCTGCTCGACGATCCGATCTTCCTGGAAGCCACCAACGAGGAAGATCTGGCCCTGGCCGAAGCCATGCTGGCCAAGCGCACCCCGACCGAGATCGCCGCGGCCCTGATCCGCACCCGTCGCGCCAAGCTGCCGGCCCCGGAAGAAATCTATGACGATCCGCGCCACGGCGCCGATCCGGGTCCGCGCTCGCGTGAGCCGCGCGAGCCCCGCGAGTACGGCGACCGCCCGGAGCGCGAGCCGCGCGTCAGCATGGACGGCTCGGAGTGGTTCCGCATCAGCGTCGGCCGTCGCGGCAACGCCGATCCCAAGTGGCTGATCCCGCTGATCTGCCGCCAGGGCCACATCACCAAGAAAGACATCGGCTCGATCCGGATCTTCGATTACGACACCAAGTTCGAGATCTCGGCCGAGGCGGCTGTGAAGTTCGGCGCGGCGGTGCAGACCACTGTGCGCGAGGACGTCCAGATCACCCCGACCACGGCGCCGGCCCCGCGCGGCGACGGTCCGCGCGCGCCGCGTCCGCCGCGTGACTTCGACGGCGACTCGCGTCCGCCCCGTGGTCCGCGCAACTACGACGACGCACCCCGCGCTCCCCGCGCTCCGCGCCAGGGCGGCTACGACCGCGACGGCGTGAGCGGCGCCAAGCCGTACGGCCGCGGCGACGAGCCGAAGGGCGACTACAAGCCGCGCCCGCCGCGCGACTTCAAGCCGCGCGATCGCGACGAGGCCCCGCGCCCCTACTCGCCGATCGAAAGCGACGGCGCGCCTAAGCGAGCCTACAAGCCGCGCGCCGAAGGCCGCGACAACGCCGACGGTCCGCGCGAGTACAAGCCCCGCGCCCCCAAGGCGTTCGGCGACGCTCCGGCCAAGCCCTACAAGGCCAAGCCCGCCTTCGGCGACAAGCCGGCGTTCAAGGGCCCCAAGCCCTTCAAGGCCAAGGGCGAGTTCGGCGGCAAGCCGAAGCCGTTCAAGAAGAAGTAGTTTTCCGAGGGGGCGAAAGCCCCCTCTTTCGTTTGGCGACGGCGCCGCCGAGCCGACGGGCCGGTTCTAGACCGCCTGCCCTGCGCACCAGCCCGACGCCCAGGCCCACTGGAAGTTATAGCCGCCGAGCCAGCCAGTCACGTCGACAACCTCGCCGATGAAGTGCAGGCCCGGCACGGACTTGGCCATCATCGAGCGGGAATCCAGCTCATCGGTGTCGATCCCGCCCAGCGTCACTTCCGCCGTGCGATAGCCTTCCGAGCCCACCGGCTTGAAGGTCCAGGCGTTGACGACGCCGCCGACACGGGCCAGCACCTTGTCCGAACAGTCGGCGATGTTACCGGCGATGCCCTCGTCCTCGACGATCTTCTGGGCCAGCCGCTTGGGCACGATCTCGCCCAGCACGGTGTGCAGCGCGCGACGGCCATTGGTCGAACGCTCGGCCTTCAGCGCGGCGAAAACGTCGACGCCCGGCGCCATGTCGACCGTGATCTCGCCGCCCTCGCGCCAATAGGACGAGATCTGCAGGATCGACGGGCCCGACAGGCCCCGGTGAGTGAACAGCATGCCTTCGCGGAACTTGGTCTTGCCGCTGGCCACCACGGCGTCGACCGACACGCCCGACAGGGGCGAAAGCCTTTCAAGCGTGCGTGCCTCGAAGGTCAGCGGCACCAGGGCCGGACGCGGCTCGATGATGGCCAGGCCGAACTGCCGCGCGATTTCATAGCCCACGCCCGTCGCGCCCATCTTCGGGATCGACTTGCCGCCGGTGGCGACCACCAGCGAGGCGCAGGCGACCGCGCCGCTCGACAGCTCCACAACGAAACCCTCGCCTTGCCTGTCGACGCCCTGAATCGCCGTTTCCAGGCGCAGCACGACGCCGGCCTCGGCCATCTCGTCCAGCAGCATGGCGATGATCTCCTTGGAGGAGCCGTCGCAGAACAGCTGGCCCAGCGTCTTCTCGTGGAAGGCGATGCCGTGCTTCTTAACCAGATCGATGAAGTTGGCCGGGCGATAGCGGCGCAGGGCCGAGACGCAGAACTTCGGATTGGCCGACAGGAAGTTGGCGGGCGTCGCGCCGACATTGGTGAAGTTGCAGCGGCCGCCGCCGCTGATGCGGATCTTCTCGCCCGCCGCCTTGGCGTGGTCGACGATCAGCACGCTGCGACCGCGTTTGCCGGCCTCGATGGCGCACATCATGCCGGCCGCGCCGGCTCCCAGCACCACGACGTCGAACTGTTCCAAAGGCCGGCCCTTTCAAGTGAGCGCGCCAAGGACGGGTGCGCGGGCCAAATGTCAATGCGACGAAGTCCTACCCCGCCATGCGAAAGCTCCGCGCCTGTCTCGCGCTGGACACCCGAAACCGCTCCGTCATCTCGACCAGGCCGACGATTTCGCTCTTGAGGGCGTGGGCGACGGCGTTGGCCTCCTCGACCATGGCGGCGTTCTGCTGCACGCCCTGGTCCATCTGGTTCACGGCCGAATTGACCTCGTTGAGGCCGGTGGCCTGCTCGCCGGCGGAAGCCGCCAGTTCGCGCACCAGGGCGTCGATCTCGCCGACCTTGCAGACGATGCCTTCCAGGGCCTCGCCGGTCTGGCCGACCAGCTTGACGCCCTCGTCGACCTGGCGGGCCGAGGTCGAGATCAGGGTCTTGATCTCCTTGGCGGCGTCGGCGCTGCGCTGGGCGAGCGCGCGCACCTCCTGGGCGACGACGGCGAAGCCGCGCCCCGCCTCTCCGGCCCGGGCGGCCTCGACCCCGGCGTTGAGAGCCAACAGGTTGGTTTGGAAGGCGATTTCGTCGATGACGCCGATGATCTGGCCGATCTGGCGCGAGGAGCTTTCGATGCCGGTCATGGCCTCGACGGCGCCGCGCACCACTTCGCCGGAGCGCTCGGCGTCGCCCCGGGCCGAGCCGACCACGCGGGCGGCCTCGCCGGCGCCCTGCGAGGCGCGACGGACGGTGGCGGTGATCTCGTCCAGGGCGGCGGCGGTTTCTTCCAGGCTAGCGGCCTGCTGCTCGCTGCGGCGGGCGGTGTGGTCGGCGGCGGCGGCGATCTCGTCCGAGCCCCGGCCGATGCCGTCCACGGCGGCCAGGATCTGACCCATGGCCTCGTCCAGGTGGCCCATGGCGGCATTGAAGTCATCGCGAAGCTGGTGATAGCCATCCGGGAAAGCCTCGGTCACGCGCACGGTCAGGTCGCCACGCGACAGGCGCGACAGGCCGTCGGCGATGGTCTCCATGACGAAGGCCTGCTCGCGGGCGGCGGCCTCGCGGGCCTGCTCGTTGCGGCCGCGCTCCTCGTCGCTGGCGACACGGGAGCGGGCCTGCTCGGCCTGGGCGCTTTTCAGGGCCAGGGCGTTGTCCTTGAAGACCTGCACGGCCTTGGCCATCAACCCGACCTCGTCGCGGCGGCCGGCGCCGGCCACGGCGGTCTCCAGGCGGCCCTCGGCCAGGTCGTTCATGGCCCGCGACAGCACGGCCACGGGTCGCGAGATCTTCACCGCACCTATCCAGAGCGCGAAGGCCACGCCGCCCAGGGCCGCCGCGACGCCGAACAGCAGGGTCAGCAGCACGCCGCGCTGCGCCTCGGCGCGGGCGGCCGTGACCATGGCGTCAGTCTCCTCGTGATAGCCGTCGCCCCAGGCCTTCACATCCTTGGCGAGGCCGTCGATCGCGGGATCCATGACGGCCAGTTGCGCCATGGCACCGGTGTCATCGTTGGACAAGCCTTTGTCCGCCGCGCCGCGCGCCTCGCCGTAGAGAGCGTCGATGCGGGCGCGGAAACTCTCGGCCCTGTCGGCGATCGCCGGGTCGAAGCCGGTCATCTTGTCGAGACTGTCCTTGCCCTCGGCATAGACCTTGTCGAGCTCTCTCGAGGCGGCCTGGGCCTGTTCGGAACCAGCGTCGTAGGTGACGGTGCGGTGGGCGGCGTGACCCATCATGGCAAGGCGCCGGCTGAAGCGTGCCGACTGGACTTCGGCGGGCGCGCGGTGCTCGACGAGGCGGCTGGTGGCGGCGTCCAGGCTCTTCTGCTGCCAGACGCCCAGGCCCGTACAGGCCAGCACGGCCACGCCCAGCACGACGGCCGGCAGGGCGACCTTCGACGCGATCTTGAGATCGTCGAGCTTCATGTTCGTTTCCCCCCGGATGTTTGTCTGGTCCACGCCGGATTCGCGGTAGTCGAACGCAGTTTTTCGGCTGCGACGTAAAAACCCCGTTAAGTCGCTTGACCCCTGCGCTGATGGCTGTAGGACGCACGACCCCCTCCCCGGCCCGAGCTTCCCCATGACGTCCGCCGTCCAGCCGACGATCGGCATCGATTTTGGCACCACCAACACCGTCGTCGCCATCGCCGACGGCCAAGGCCCCGCGCGCCTGGTGCGCTTTCCCGTCGGCGATAAGGACATCTTCGCCTTCCGCTCGGCGCTGAGCTTCCATTCGATGGCCGGCCCGGACGGCCGTCCGACCGAGCGCGTCATCGAGGCCGGCCCCTGGGCGATCGAAGCCTATGTCGAAGACCCGCTCGAGACCCGCTTCGTCCAGTCGTTCAAGACGTTCGCGGCCAGCGCGGCCTTTACCGAGACCAAGATCCTCGACAAGCGCTACCAGTTCGAAGACCTGCTGGCGGCGTTCCTGTTCAAGCTGCGCGACCATGCGCAGGGCCAGATGGCCGACCTGCCGCCGCGCGTGATCGTCGGCCGGCCGGTGACCTTCGCCGGCGGCAACCCCGACGAGGCCCTGGCCCTGAAGCGCTACGAGGCCGCCTTCGAGCGCCTGGGCTTCACCGACATCCGCTACGCCCACGAACCGGTCGGCGCGGCCTTCTTCTTCGCCCGCCAGCTGAAGGAGGACGCCACGGTGCTGGTGGCCGACTTCGGCGGCGGCACCAGCGACTTCTCGATCGTGCGGTTCGAGCGCCAAGGCGGCCAGCTGCGCTCGGTTCCTCTTGCGCGCTCGGGCGTCGGCGTGGCCGGCGACGCCTTCGACTACCGGATCATCGACAATGTGGTGTCGCCGGAACTGGGCAAGGGCAGCCTCTACAAGGCCATGTCCAGCCGCCTGCCGATCCCGCAGCGCTACTACACGGCCTTCGCCCGCTGGGACCAACTGGCCATGCTGCGGGCCTCCAAGGACATGCGCGACATCCGCGCCCTGGAGCGCACGGCGGTCGAACCCGAGAAGATCGCCCGGCTGATCGAGGTGCTCGACGACAATCACGGCTACGCCCTCTACCGTTCGGTTTCGAGCCTGAAGGAGGCGCTGTCAGGCAAGGAAGAGGCGCGGTTCTCGTTCAGGGCGGGCTCGGTGGTGATCGAACGCGACGTCGCCCGGACTGAGTTCGAAAGCTGGATCGCCCCGGAACTGAAGGCCATCGAGACGGCCGTTGACCAAGCGCTGGAGCGCTCGGGCCTGACGGCCGGGGGCGTCGACCGGGTGTTCCTGACCGGGGGCTCCTCCTTCGTGCCGGCGGTGCGTGAGATCTTCCTGCGCCGGTTCGGTGCGGAACGGATCGAGAGCGGCGGCGAGTTCGAGTCGATCGCCTCGGGCCTGGCGCTGATCGGACATGAGAACGACCTCGACCTCTGGAGCGAGCGGGCGCCGGGGTGACCCCCCTCCGGCCCTCCAGGCCACCTCCCCCAGAAAGGGAGGATCTGAACGAGCGCCTTCCTCGCCCATGTGGCGAGGATCCATCGGTCAGCCTGCTGGGACTTTTCAAGTTCAGCCGCCGTCTGAGCGTCGGCCGCCGTGGGCGGCGGCTTCTGGTGGCTTGATCGAGGGGCCGAGCTCGGCATCCGGTTCCCATGGCTTCCCCCTTCACGGAGAGAGCTCGCCCTCTCCTAGCGCTGCGCCTGCACCACCTTCACCGGCGGCGCGGTTTCCCAGCCGCCGCCCAGCGCCAGGAACAGGTTGACCTGGTCGGCCGCCACGGCCGCATCCGACGCCGCCAGAGCCGCCTCCGCACCCGCTAGAGTGCGCTGTGCGTCCAGCCCCTGAAGGTAGGGCGCGCGGCCGGCCTTGTAGAGCGTGGCGGCTTGGCGCTCGGCCTTGACGGCCTCGTCGCGGGCGGCGCGCAGGGCGGCGTTGCGGTCGAGTTCGTGGGCGTAGGCGGTCAGGCTCGTCTCTGTCTCGCGCAGGGCGTTCAGCACCACTCCGTCGAACCTTGCCAGGGCCCCGTCCGCGCCGGCTTCGGCCCCGCGGATGCGGGCGCGCTCGCCCTCGCCCGGCAGGGTCCAGGAGATCAGGCCCGACAGGCTCCAGCGGTTGGCGGCGGGCTGGCCGATGTCAGCCAGCAGGCCCGTCGAGCCCGCGCCCATGCCGAAGCTGACGTTCGGATAGAGCGCGCCGCGCGCCACGCCGATGCGGGCGGTGGCGCCGGCCAGGGTGCGCTCGGCCTGGCGCACGTCGGGACGACGCTTGAGCAGCGCCGCGCCGTCGCCGACCGGCAGGGGCTGGGCGAGCTTCGGCGGTGAGGCGCAGTCCTCCACGGCCTCGGGGAACTCAGCGGGCGGTTTTCCAGTGAGCACGGCCAGCTTGTAGAGCGCGGCCTTGCGGTGGGCCTCGAAGGTGGGGATGGCGGCGCGCTGCAGGTCGACCTGGGCGCGGGCGCGAGTCGCGTCCAGCGCCGTGCCGCGACCGGCGGCGATCAGGCGGCCCGTGACCTCCAGGCTCTTCTGCTGGAGCGCCAGACTATGTTCGGCCACGTGAATCTCATGGCCGGCCGAGCAGGCGTCGACATAGGCGCGGGCGACGTCGGCGGCGACGCTTACGCGGGCCAGATCCAGGGCGGCCTGGCTGGCGTCGGCGTCGGCGTGGGCGGCTTCGGCGGCGCGCTTGAGCCGGCCCACGAGGTCGACCTGGTAGGAGACCTTCACGCCGGCGTCAGCCAGGTTCTCGACCGGCAGGGGCTGGGTCATCAGGTACTGCTCGCCGGACTCGCGGGCGCGCATGGCCGCCCCCGAGGCGCCGACCGAGAAACCACCGGCGTCGTCGGCCTCGCCGGCCACGGCGCGGGCGCGGACCAGGTTGGCGGCGGCCACACGCAGGTCCGTATTGGCGCTCAGAGCTTGTTCGACCAGTCCGTTCAGGGTCTCGTCGTCATAGAGCTTCCACCAGCCGTCTGGGACGGGGTCCTGGCTGACGGCGGCGCTGGCGGCGCCCATGAACGGGGCTTGCGCGGCCGGCTCGTTGATCTTGGCCGCGTCGGGCCGCTTGTAGGTCGGGCCGACGGTCGTGCAGGCGGCGAGCGCCAGCAGCGAGGCGGCCGCCGCCAGGGTGCGGGTCATAGTCACGAGACGGCTCCCTTGCCGACGACCTTGCCCTCGCCCCTCACGCCATCTCCTTGGCCCAGCACCGCGACCGTGGCTGTGCGGCCGGCGATCAGGCGCAGGTCCTTGGGCGTCTCGTCCAGGGCGACGCGGACGGGCACGCGCTGGGCCAGGCGCACCCAGCTGAAGGTCGGATTGACGTTGGGCAACAGGCTGGCGCCGGCGGCGCGGTCACGGTCCTCGATGCCGGCCGCGATCGACTGGATGTGGCCGTGCAGCGGCCTGTCCTCGCCCATCACCGTGATGCTGACCTTCTGGCCGACGTGCAGGCCCTTGAGCTTGGTCTCCTCGAAGTAGCCCTCGACCCGGTAGGAGCGGCTGTCGATCAAGGCCAGCACCGGCTTGCCGGCGGTGACGTAGTCACCGGTGCGCAACGTCAGGTCCGACAGAAAGCCGTCGGTGGGGGCGACCACCAGGGTGCGTTTCAGGTTCAGGGCCGCCAGGTCGCGGGCGGCGAGCGCCTGGGCCAAAGCGGCCTGCCCCTGCTCGACCTTGGCCAGGCTCTGCTCGGTGATTTCGCCAGCGACAAGGTCGCCCAGCACGCGATTGCGGGCCAGCTCGCGACGGGCCTGGGCCAGTTGGGCCTTCTGGGCGGCAACGGCCGCGTCGGCCTGACGCAGGGCAAGCGCGTAACGGTCTCGGTCGACATAGAACAGCGGCTGGCCGGCTTTGACCGTCTGGTCGTTGACCACCTGGACGGCGGTGACCAGACCCGAGACGTCGGGGGCGACCTGGACGATGTCGGCGCGGACGCGGCCGTCACGGGTCCAGGGATCGACCTGGTAGTGGTCCCAGAGGCGCTTGCCCCCGACCACGGCGACGGCGACGACGGCCAGGGTGACCGCGACGCGGCCGGATTGGGGGAGGATAGTTTTCAGCTGGGGCATGTTTTTCTTAACGACGGACAAGGGCCACGGCGGCGGCCCAGAGGATGACGAAGAGCGCGGTGTCGAAGAGCGCCGGATGCCAGACGAAGCGGTAGGCGCCGGCCCAGGACAGCACGCGTCGGAGCACGAAGGCGGCGACGAGGGCCAAGACGGCCGAGACAAGGACGGACGACAGAAAGACGCCGTCGATATTGTATTCGCCGATCATGCGGCGGGCTCCGGATTGAAGGCGGGGGCGTCGGGGAAGAGATTGCGGCGCAGGCCGACGAGGCCGGTGACGCCGCCGGATACGAACTGGGCCTGGCCCAGGCGGCCGAGGGCCTGATCGAGCTTGGCCAGAAGGTCGGCGTGCGGCGGGGCGCGACGGCCGGCCGACAGGGCCGCATAGTGATCGCCTACCCCGCCCAGCACGGCGTCGAGCGACGCGCGGGCCGGACCGGAAAGGTCGCCACGAGCGGTCTGGACGGCCACCAGGTTCATGCCCACCCGCAGGTCGCGCAGCACGTCGACGCCGACGAGGTCGTGGCGCGGGCCGACTGCGGCGAGCTTGGGGCTAAGCAGGCCCAGGCGGTCGACCAGGGCGGCGGCGAAAGCGGCCGGCTCCGGGGCGCGGCCGGCGCGCGCCAGGCGAGCGATGCCCTTCCAGGTGCGCGACAGCAGGCGACGGGCGCCGGCGTCGATGCTCATCGAGCGCATGGCGGCGGTGACGAAGATCGCCGCCCCCAGGCCGACGAACTGGCCGAGATTGATGTTCAGGAAGCTCGCGAAGTCGGCGCTGAAGGTCTCTTGCAGGGCCAGGGCGTTGCAGAAGCCGATCAGGGTGGCTAGGCCCGCCCCCATGGTCTTGGGATTGGGAATGAACAAGCCGATGAACAGCAGCGGCGGGGCCAGGGTCAGGACCAGCAGCGGGAAGCCGTCGATGGCCGGCAGCACGGCGAACATGTAGAGCGCCGACAGCGGCAGCGAGACCAGGGTGAAGATTCCGAAGCTGCGGATCGCCGGCACGGGGTCGTCCATGGCCGCAAAGAAGCAGCAGAACACCGCAGCCATCACCGGCGCCGAGGCGCCGTCGCCCCAGCCCGAGACGATCCAGATGCCGCAGGACAGCAGCACGGCGATTGCGGCCGCCGCGCCCGAAAGAAGCGCCAACGGCAGGTCGCTGTGCATGCGGCGGCGGGCGGCGTTGGCGGTGGCCGCCGTCAGGTTCGGCGACAGTGGGACGTCAGGATTCTTCAGTCGGGTCATCAGCGCATGCCCCTCGCCCAGGGCCTGGACGGTCTCGGCCAGGCGCACCAGCAGGCTCTCGACCAAGAGGGCGTTCCAGTCGCCGCCGCGCCGCGCGGCGGCTTCGGCCTTGAGGTGGTCGATAAGCTCCAGGCCAGGGCCGCGGGTCGCGCCGGCCTCGATCCAGGCGACGGCGGCGTCCAGCGCCGCTCGGGCGGCGGGGTCCTTGACATCCTTCAGCGCCTGCATGCGATCGGCCAGGCCCGACAGCAGGGGGATGAGGATCAGCAGCCGCTCATGCAAAGCCCGCACGACGCCGGTGGTCTCGCGCAGGCGGGTGGTGTCGAACGGCAGGTGCGTGGCAAGCATCTGGATCTCGCTGGCGGCGGCAGCCAGGTGCTGGCGGTCGCGGGCGAAGGCCTCTTCGTCGGCGCCCTTCAGCACGTCCAGCGCCCAGCGGTCGGCCTCGCCCAGCCAGGCGCCCAGGCGAGCGCGGAGGACGGTCCCGACGGGACGCGGGAAGACCAGGCTGTGGACCAGGGTGGCGCAGATGATCCCCAGGCCGATTTCGACGACGCGCCAGACGGCTAGGTCGAAGATCGCGCCGGGCTGGCTGACGGCTGGGAAGCCGATGATGGCGGCCGTGTAGCCGGCCAGCATCAGAACGTAGCTGCGCGGGGTGCGGTCGAGCAGCGAGATGGTCAGGCAGGCGCCGACCCAGAGAGCCAGGGCCAGGCACAGCAGGACGGGCGCATTGACAAGGTTGGGCACCATGGCCACGGCCGCCGCCCCGCCCAGGATGGTGCCGAGCACGCGATACAGCGCCTTGGAGCGCACAGCCCCGGCCAGGGGCTGGCTGACGATATAGGCCGTGGTCATGGCCCAGTACGGACGCGGCAGGCCGACGGCGAAGCCGATCCAGAGGGCGAGCATGGCGGCGACGAAGCTGTTCAGCGAGAACAGCAGCGTCCACCGGTCGAACTTGGGCATGGGATTCTTACATCCCCTGCCCGTTGGCGGCGTCCAGAGCCGCTTCGAAGGCGGCGAAGGTGCGAAGGGTGGCGGCCAGATCCTCATCGCTGACCCCGACCAGAAGGCGCGATCTGACGGCCTGGACGGTGTCTTCGGCGATCACGGCCAGGGCCGCGCCGTCGGTGGTCAGGTGCAGGGTCTTGGCGCGGCCGTCGGCGGGGTCGTCGCGGCGCTCCACTAGGCCCGCAGCGCACAGCTGGTCGAGCACACGGACCAGGGACGGTCCCTCGACGCCCAGTTCCTCGGCCAGCACACCTTGCCGCATGCCCGAGCCGGCGCGGGCGATGTGCAGCACCGGCAGGGCGCGGGCGTCGGAAAGGCCATGCTCGGCCAGGGCGCGATTGACTTCACGGCGGTAGATGCGCGCCAGGCGCAGCACCGCGCCCGTGAAGGTGCGTTCGCTGGGAATGCGGGACGTCATGTAACGATGCTCGAAGAACGATAGGTAGCTTGCTATCTATTTAGATAGCTTCCTATCGATATCGATGCAAGCAGGCGCGCAAAGAAAAACGGCCCCACTCGTGGGAGCGGGGCCGTTCTTGGTATCGCAGGTTGGGGAAGGCCGCCCGATGGTGAGCATCAATCCCGACAGGCCTGAGCAACGCCGCCATGGACCCTCGCCACGAGGGCGAGGGAGGCGGGGTTATCTGGCTCAGACGTAAGGGCGTGAAGCGCCTACTTCCCAGCCAGCGCGGCCTGCGCGGCCGCCAGGCGGGCGATCGGCACGCGGTAGGGCGAGCAGGAGACATAGTCGAGGCCGACCTTCTCGCAGAACGCGATCGAGGCCGGGTCGCCGCCGTGCTCGCCGCAGATACCGAGCTTGACGTCGGGACGGGCCGCCCTGCCCCGCTCGGCCGCGATGCGGATCAGGTCGCCCACGCCGTCCTGGTCGAGACTGACGAAGGGGTCCTTCTCGAAGATGCCCTTGTCGATATAGGCGCCCAGGAACTTGCCGGCGTCGTCGCGGCTGATGCCGAACGTCGTCTGGGTCAGGTCGTTGGTGCCGAAGCTGAAGAACTCGGCGTTGGCGGCCAGATCGCCGGCGCGCAGGGCCGCGCGGGGCAGCTCGACCATCGTGCCTACGGTGTACTTCAGCTCGACGCCCTGCTCGGCCAGCACCGCCTTGGCGACGCGGTCGGTAAGGTCGCGCAGGTACTTCATCTCCTCGCCCTTGGCGACCAGCGGGTGCATGATCTCAGGCACCGGCGCGGCCCTGCCCGACTTGGCGATCTCGCACGCCGCCTCGAGGATGGCCCGGACCTGCATCTCGTAGATCTCGGGATAGGAGACGCCCAGGCGGCAGCCGCGGTGGCCCAGCATGGGGTTGGTCTCGTGCAGTTCCTTGGCGCGGCGCAGCAGCTTGGCGGCGTCCAGGCCCGTGGCCACGGCCACGGCCTGAACGTCTTCTTCCGTATGAGGAAGGAACTCGTGCAGCGGCGGGTCGAGCAGGCGGATGGTGACCGGCAGGCCTTCCATGATCGTGAACAGCTCGACGAAGTCGGCCTTCTGGAAGGGCGCGATCTTGGCCAGCGCCGTGCGGCGGCCGGCTTCGTCGTCGGCCAGGATCATCTCGCGCACCGCGGCGATGCGGGTGTCGTCGAAGAACATATGCTCGGTGCGGCACAGGCCGATGCCTTCGGCGCCGAACTGGCGGGCGGTCTTGGCGTCGAGCGGCGTCTCGGCGTTGGCCCGCACCTTCAGGCGACGGACCTGGTCGGCCCAGCCCATCAGCGTGGCGAAGTCGCCGGTCAGTTCGGGCTCGATCATCTTCGGCGCGCCAGCCAGGATCTCGCCGGTGGAGCCGTCGATGGTGATCACCTCGCCGGCCTTGAACTCGCGGCCCTTGGCCCGGAACAGGCCTTCCTTGGCGAAGATCGACACGTCGCCGGCGCCCGAGACGCAAGGACGACCCATGCCGCGCGCCACGACGGCGGCGTGGCTGGTCATGCCGCCGCGGGCGGTGATGATGCCGCGGGCGGCGTGCATGCCGTGGATGTCCTCGGGCGAGGTCTCTTCGCGCACCAGGATCACGGCCTCGCCGTTGGCGGCGACCTTCTCGGCCTCGTCGCTGTCGAAGACGATCTTGCCGGTGGCCGCGCCGGGCGAGGCCGGCAGGCCGACGGTGACGACGTCGCGATGAGCCGTCGGATCGATGGTCGGGTGCAGCAGTTGGTCCAGCGAGGCCGGCTCGACGCGGCTGACGCCCTCTTCCTTGCTGATCACGCCCTCGGCGGCCATGTCGACCGCGATCTTCAGCGCGGCCTTGGCGGTGCGCTTGCCGTTGCGAGTTTGCAGCATGTAGAGCACGCCCTGCTCCACCGTGAACTCGATGTCCTGCATGTCGCGGTAGTGGCGTTCCAGCGTCTCGACCACCGTCTTGAACTGGCCGAACACCTCCGGCATCGCCTCTTCCATCGACGGCGCGGTGTCGCCCATTTCCTCGCGGGCGGCCTTGGTCAGCGACTGCGGCGTGCGGATGCCGGCGACGACGTCCTCGCCCTGGGCGTTGATCAGGAACTCGCCGTACAGGCGGTTGTCGCCGTTGGACGGATTGCGGGTGAAGGCCACGCCCGTGGCCGAGGTGTCGCCCATGTTGCCGAACACCATCGACTGGATGTTGACGGCGGTGCCCCAGCTTTCGGGGATGTCGTGCATGCGGCGATAGAACTTGGCGCGGTCGTTCATCCAGCTGGCGAACACGGCGCCGACGGCGCCCCACAGCTGTTCCTGGGCGTCCTGCGGGAACGGCTTGCCCAGTTCGTTCTGGACGGCGGCCTTGTAGTCCTTGATGACGCCAGCCCAGTCGTCGGCGGAAAGGCCGGTGTCGACGTGGACGTCCAGGCGATCCTTATGGTCGTCGAGGATCTCCTCGAACATGTGGTGCTCAAGGTCGAGTACGACGTTCGAGTACATCTGGATGAAGCGGCGGTAGCTGTCATAGGCGAAGCGGCGGTCGCCCGAGAGCTTGGCCAGGCCCTCGACGGTCTCGTCGTTGAGGCCCAGGTTCAGGACGGTGTCCATCATGCCCGGCATCGAGGCCCGGGCGCCCGAGCGCACCGAGACCAGCAGCGGGTTGGCCACATCGCCGAAGCGCTTGCCGGTGATGGCCTCGATCTTGGCCAGTCCCGCGGCGACCTGCCCGGCCAGCTCGGCGGGGTATTGCTTGCCGTTGGCGTAATAGTGGACGCAAGCCTCGGTGGTGATCGTAAAGCCGGGCGGAACCGGCAGACCCAGAGACGACATCTCGGCGAGATTGGCGCCCTTGCCTCCGAGGAGGTTCTTCATGGAAGCGTCGCCGTCAGCGCCGCCTCCCCCGAACGAATAGACCCAAAGGGACTTCGTCAGCGTCTCTACCGGCATATTGAGTTCACCCTGCGATAAAGTGAAGAAAGGCCGCGCCCTCTACCGGGGTCGTCTCGCCCTGGAACAGCCCCGCGAAATCTGAATCTCGCAGTGCAATATCCGTGGCCTCCCTAGCATTTTGGCCAAGAACGCGTCCACATGTGCGTTGCGTTCCCGCAGATTTGCCAAGAATTCAGCAAATCATTGCTATGACAACGTTGTCTTGATCGCAGTTTGACAGCACGCGCCATTTCAAAGGCACGAAACGTCGCCACACGGAGAATAGCAGCGCTTTGCGGGGACTGGTCGAAGGCCACCCCAGGACGCTCGAAATGACAATGATCGCACAGCGAACGGAACGACCGCTCAGCGCTTCTTGCCAAGCTCGGCGGCGATGTCCTTGGTCATCCGGCCAACCTTGCGGTGGGCGGTGGTGATCTGGTCGCGGGTCACACCCCAGCGCTTCATCCAGTATTCGACGGCCTGGCGCTCGGAGAGATCGAGGCGATCCTTGTCGATGAAGCCACGCTTGTCCTTGAGACCGGCCATCAGCAGTTCCACGGCTTGGTGGAGCCGGCCGCCTTGCGGTTGGCCTGCTCGCGTTGAAAGCGACCGCCGCGCGGCGGCTTGGGCTTGGCGGCCAACGCCGCCTGCTTGATGCGCAGGGCCCGCTGGATCGGGGTTTCGCCGGGCGGGCCGTCGTCCTGGGAGTCGCTCATGGGCTGGAGCCTAGCACGGGCTTCGCCCTCCCCCCACATCCGTAAAACCCCCGCGAAGGCGGGGGCCTAGGCTTTTTCTGAAACGCGGGGCGCTCTACGATAAAACACCTGGGTCCCCGCTTTCGCGGGGATTTTACGGGAGAGAGAGCAGGCAAGATCGATCCAACGAGATCGATAGCGTCAACCCTCGATGATGTGCGGCACGAAGCGGGCGAGGTTCTTGGTGACTTGGCTGTCGTCCTCGCGAATGCCCATGCCCACGGGCTCGGCCCCGACGATCCAGGCGCCCACCACCGGATGCCTGCCATCGAAGCTGGGCGGCGGGTGGAAGGCCTGGACGATCGCGCCCTCGGCTCCGTAGCCCTGGTCGAGCACCGGCTCGGCGGCCGCGCCGACGATCTCGACATTGGCGCCCTCGCGCGAGAACAGCGGCTTGCGCACATAGTTCGCGCCCAGCGCCGAGGCGGCCGGATCGCTTTCGAAATAGGCCTCAAGCAGGTTGGGGTGACCCTTGTGGCGCTCCCACAGCAGCGGGAGGATCGCCTTATTGGACAGGATCGCCTTCCACGGCGGCTCCAGCCAGCGCACCTTGGCCGTGGCCAGGTTGGCCGCGTAGGGCTCGCGCAGCATGTCCTCCCACGGATAGAGCTTGAACGCCGCCTGCAGCAGATAGCCGTCGGTGTCGACGAACTGGCCCTCCTCGTTGAGGCCGATGGCGTTCATGGCCACGAACTTGGGATCCAGGCCCGCCTGGGCGGCGAGGTCTTCCAGGAACCGCACCGTCTGGCGATCCTCGACCGCCTCGTCGTCGCTGGCGAAATGCACGAAGCCGCCGGTCGGGAACAGCAGCTTGAAGCGATCGCGCATCGCCTCGAACAGGCTGTTGAACTGATCGGTCCCTGGGGGGAGAGCCCCCTGCCCCAGCAGGTCCTCCAGCCACAGCCACTGGAAGGTCGCCGCCTCGAACAGGCTGGTGGGGGTGTCGGCGTTGTATTCGTAGAGCTTGGGCGGGCTTGATCCGTCGTAGCCGAAGTCGAAGCGGCCGTAGAGCGAGGGTTCCTTGGCGCGCCAGGAGGCGGCGACGAAGTCCCAGTGCTCGCGCGGGATGGACAGCTTTTCGAGGATTTCCTCGCTGGCCGCCGCCTCGTCAACGAGGTCGAGACACAGGTCATGAAGCTCGGCGGCGGCCGGCTCCAAATCCTCCTCGATCTCGCGCAGGGTGAAGGCGTACGCCGTCCCCTCGTCCCAATAGGCCTGTCCGCCGGTGTGATGGTAGACGAAGCCAACGGCCTCGGCCTTCTCGCGCCAGTCGGCGCGAGGGGTCAGGGTAAGACGACGCACGCTTGGTCCTTATTCGGGCTTCGAGCCGTCGGCGGCCTTGTCCTCGATCTGCAGCGGGGCGGGCTGCGGCGCGAGGCGCGCCAGAATGTCGTCGGCCGACGACTGGCCTGGAAGGATGCCGGCCACGCGCAGCTTCTCGTCGAGATCCGCGCCGGTACGGCGGTCTTCCAGCTCGCCGGCGGCCTTGATCTTCTCGCCGCGGACCATCTGGCGCTCCTTGATCCGCGCCAGGCTGTCGGCGGCCGAGCCCAGCGAAGCGCCGGCGCCCGCGCCACGGGCGGTGACGGCTTCCTGCGCCTTCTGGACGGACTCGTTGACCTTCACGACCTCGACCTCGCGCTTGAGCGTGTCGATGCGGCGGTCGGTGGCGGCGATGGCCTGGTGCAGCTGGTCCTCGGCCTCGCGCATGGAGCCGATCTGCGGCTCCTTCAGCGAGATCTCGCTCTCGATGTCGGCGATGCGCTGGGCCACCTGGCGGGCCAGGTCCATGTCGCCCTTGGTGACGGCGGCGCGGGCGGAGTTCTCGTACTTGGCCACCTGCTCGCGCAGGCTCTTGACGTCGTTCTCCTGGATGCGGCGACGGGCGACCAGGGTGGCGAGGTTGTCGCGCGCCTTGGCCTGGGCCGCGTCGGCGTCGCGAATCTCCTGGTCGAGAATGCGGATGGCGTTGGCGTCGACGACGGCGGACGTGGCTTCGTGGGCGCCGGCGCGACCCAGGGTGAAAAGCTTGCGCCAGATGGACATCGGAAGGCTCCGGGAAATTCTTAGGTTTGGGTCAGGCGGCGGCGGAGGAGAACGAAGTGCGCAGGTCGGAAGCCACTTCGATGGCGTTCTCGGCCAGGGTGCGCAGTTCGATCAGGATGTCCTCGATCGAGGTGGTGGTCGAGAGCTCGCCGAACAGTTCGTAGTAGTCGCGGCCGCCGACGACGCAGATGCCGAAGTTCGACAGCGGCACCAGCTTCTGGGCCTTGAGCAGGAACTCGTTGAAGGCGTGGCGGTCTTCCTGTTCGTCGACCGGCCACAGCAGGGCCGAAGCCGCGACCTGCTGGTCGCTGACGCTGATGTAGATCTCCAGGTCGCCGTGCCAGTGCATGGTGGCCAGCAGGATTTCGTCGGCGCCTTCCAGGATGCCGACGGTGATCTCGTCGGCGCCGCGTCCGGGCGCTTCGTCCAGGGCCGCCTTCAGCGAGCGGACAGTCCAGGGCGTCTGACTCATCGGGTCGTGATCCTCTTCAACGGGCCATCTTGGCCGTGTTCATACAAGATGGGAGGCCGAACGCCAGCCGTCGAGAGCGAGCGTCGCCCCTTTTACAGCGCAGGCTGGCGCCGTACATGAGGGGCAGTATCGCAGGGACCCGCCATGTTCAGTCGCTTATTCGGCCGCAAGGAACCCGCCCCGGAGTCGGCTCTGCCCGCCATCCGCAACGTGACGCTGGGCCGAACCGTGTGGCTGGACCCGCTGGCGTGGAAGCGGTTCGGAAGCGACACCAAGTTCCCGCTTGACCGCGACACGCTGGAAATCACCGCCCAGGGCCTGGTGGACCTGAAGGACGGCGGCTTCGTGCATCGGTTCTATACCGACGACCACGTGATGTTTCAGGCCGTGTCGGACGACCGCGCCGGCCAGCGCCTGACCGACGTGACGATCTTCGTGCCCTGGGACAGCGCCTATCCAGGCGGCCGCACCGACCGCGACGCCTGGGGCAAGCGCCTGCGCGCCCGCAGCTTCAACGCCGCCGGCCTGCCCGAGTATCAGCGCTTCTGGTTCGGCGACGAAGCCGAAAGCCAGGACCCCGTGACCTTCTGGGAAGAACTGCACGACGACCGCGACGGCGTGCCCGACCGCAAGATCTTTCAGACCTGCATGCTGTTCGCCCGCGACCTGCCCGGCGAGGGCCGCGAACTGCTGCTGGCCATCGAGATGGAGACCGAAGACCGCGAGGTCTCGTTCGAAACCATGATCGGCATGCCGCTCGAAGTGGGCGAATTCCGCGCCTAAGCCACCTTACAGGGGGATATTCTAGATGTTCGACGTCCAAGCCTTCGGCGAGAGCGCCCTGGCCTTCCTGGTGGCCTTCGTCGCCGCCGGCCTGTTCACCGTGGTGTTCAAGGTCATCTACCAGGCGGTGACGCCGTATGACGAAGCCAAGCTGATCCGCGAAGGCAACGTCGCCGCGGCCATCGCCCTGGGCGGCGCGGTGGTCGGCTACGTGCTGCCGCTGGCTTCGGCGCTCAGCCACACCGTCAGCCTGATGGAATTCGCCGCCTGGGCGCTCCTGGCTGGCGTTATCCAGATCGCCGCCTTCACCCTGGTGCGCTTCACCGTGCTCAAGGACCTGATCGAGCGGATTGAGAAGAACGAACTGGCCGCCGGCGTCTATCTTGCGTCGATCTCGCTGGCCGTCGGCCTGCTCAACGCCGCCTGCATGACCTCGTGAGGCCGAGCATGAACGCGATTATTCCCCAGGCCGCCCCCAAACGCCGCAAGCGCTCCGGCGCCGTGGCCCTGACCGGCCTGATGGCCGGCACGGCCTTCACCCTGGTCGCGTGCGACGATCCCGGCTCGGCCACGCAGTGGGGCGACGATCCGCCGGCGGCGGTCTCGGGCCAGAAGGTCGACGCCTCCAGCTTCGCCAGTCTGGACGAGTGCAAGGCCTCGGGCGACTTCACCGCCGACCAGTGCCAGAGCGCCTATGACGAGGCCCAGAAGGCCAGCGCCGAGAACGCCCCGAAGTATTCCGACCGGCAGAGCTGCGAGGAGCGCTACGGCGTCGACCAGTGCGTGCCGCGCAGCCAGGCCAATGGCGGCAGCTTCTTCACCCCGCTGCTGACCGGCTTCATCATCGGCCAGGCGCTCAACAACATGGGCGGCGGCTATCGCGGCGCGCCGATGTATCGCGACCGCGACGGCACGTACTACAGCGGCTCGGGTTATCCGGTGTCGCGCGACTACCTCTCCGGCCGCAGCCGGGTGCGTCGCGACAGCTTCGACGCGCCCTCGCGCTACGAGGCGCCGGCCCGCGTGCAGAGCCGCAGCAGCGTCATCTCGCGCGGCGGCTTCGGCGGCGGTTCGCGCGGCTTCGGCGGCTAGAGGGAACTGAAGTCCGGGCGTCTCGCGTTGGTCTGTCGTAGACCACGCGAGACGACCGCATGACCGACAAGACCATCACCGGCGTTCCCCATCCGCGCTGGTGGCAACGCCATCCCACCCTGGCGTTCTGCGCGGCCTGGGTCGTTGGATTGGGCGTGGTCGCGACGCTGCTGGCGCTGGGCCTTCAGGCCGCGGCCTGAACGTTCCGGTGCTGCATCGCGCGCACCGCATTCAGCAGGCGCGCCGGAGTGATCGGCTTTTCGAGCCACATGTCCGGTTCGACCTTCAGCACGCGCGGATCGCTGGCCGACACCATCAACACCGGCACGTTGCGATCTTCCACCGCACGGATCAGCTCGGCCCCCGTCATGCGCGGCATCGAATTGTCGGTGATCAGCAGGTCGGGCGCGAAGGCGTCGAAGGCGTCCAGCGCCTCACGGCCGTCGCGGCTCCAGAGAACCTCGAAGCCCGCGTCCTCCAGCAGCATCTCGTAGACGCCGCCGAGGAGAATGTCGTCTTCCGCAATAAGGATACGTCGCATGGCCAGCCCCAGCCCTGTCGAATGTGTGAACAGGTCTTAACCATGCTGGGACACCCGGTGTCAGCGTGCGCAATCGTCGCATTTCCCGAAGTTGAGCAACCGGCGGCCGAGTCGCGCGGCTCACTTCATCCGCAGGCTTAGCCCGGCTGCGACCAGGTGCACGGCGTCGGCGGCCGCCGCCAGGGCCTGATGCAGCCGGCCGGCCTCGTCGCGAAACCTGCGGGCCAAGGCGTTGTCGGGCACGACGCCCCAGCCGACCTCGTTGGAGACCAGCCACAGCTCGCCGTCGAAACCGGCGACTGCGTCGATCAGGCGGGCGGCGGCGGACGAAAGGTCGCACTCGGCCAGCAACTGATTGGTCAGCCAGAGGGTGAGGCAGTCGACGACCGCCACGGCCCCCGGCGGCAGGCCGCGCAGGGCCGCAACGAGGTCCATGGGCGCCTCGACCGTCGTCCAGGCCTGCCCCCGGTCGGCCTGGTGACGCGCGATGCGCTCTTCCATCTCGGCGTCGAAGGCCTGGGCGGTGACGATCATCACCGGCGTGACGCCGCGCGATCCGGCGACGATCTCGGCGGCCCCTTGCGCGAAGGCGCTCTTGCCGGAACGGGCCCCGCCCAGGACCAGAGTGACTGACAAGGCGTGGACCTCCAGATTGACGGTGTGCGGCGCACCATATAGTGCAGCTCACGCGATAGGTTCCTCCGAAAGAGGATGAAAAGGGAACTCGGGTGCGAAACCTGGGCTGCCCCCGCAACTGTAAGCGGCGAGTTCGCGCGTCACATGCCACTGGGGCTGTTCTTCGGAAAAGACCTGGGAAGGCGACGCCCAGCGACGATGACCCGCGAGCCAGGAGACCTGCCTGTCGTTGTCGTTTTTCGTCCGGCCGGGGTGCGCCGTACGATCGGGTTCTTCCCCGCATGACGACGCCTGGTCCGGGCGTGTTCCTCGCTGGAGCACGCTCCTTCTTGTCGCGCACGGAGGAACGACATGCGCCTTGTTTCCCTGCTGGCCCTCGCGGCCGCAGTTCCTGCCCTCGCCCTGCCCGCCTACGCCATGGCCGACGACGCCGCGACGGTCGACCAGATCGTGGTCACCGCCGGCCGTGAACCGGAAAAGCTGTCGGAAGTCTCGACCAGCATGACCGTCATCGATGCCGAAGCGTTGAAGAAGTCCCAGGCCGTCGTAGTCTCCGACCTGCTTTCGCGCACCGTGGGCGTCACCGTCACCCGCAACGGCGGCGTTGGCGGCTCGACCCAACTGCGCATCCGCGGCGCCGAGACCGACCAGACCGTGGTGCTGATCGACGGCGTCAAGCTGAACGACCCGTCCTCGACGGGCGGCGGCTACAACTTCGCCACCCTGCTGGCCGGCAACATCAACCGCATCGAAGTGCTGCGCGGCTCGCAGTCGACCCTGTGGGGCAGCCAGGCGATCGGCGGCGTGGTCAACATGATCACCGCCGTGCCGACCGGCCCGCTGGGCGCCACGGTCTCGGCCGAGGCCGGCTCGCGCGACACCGCCTACGGCCACGCCGCCGTCAGCACCGGCGGCGACTGGGGCGGCTTCCGCCTGGCCGGCGCCTACTACACCACCGATGGCGTCTCGGCCTTCGGTAAGTCTTATGGCGGCAAGGAGAAGGACGGCTATCGCAACGCCGCCATCAGCAGCCGCCTGGACCTCAACGTCACCGACTGGGCCGCCGTTGACCTGCGCGCGTCCTACGCCGCCGCCAAGAACGAGTTCGACGGCTTCCCCGCCCCGCTGTTCGCCTTCGCCGACAGCCCTGAATACGGCAAGACCAAGGAGCTGGTCTCCTACGCCGGCGTGCGCCTGAGCGCCTTCGACGGCGCGCTGAAGAACCGCCTCGGCTATGGCTACACCCAGACCGACCGCGACAACTTCGATCCCAGCTCGACCGTGCCGAGGACCTTCGACGCGCGCGGCACCAACAGCCGCTTCGAGTACCAGGGCACCTGGACGATCAGCGAGGCCCTGCGCGCCACCTTCGGCGCCGAGACCGAGCGCTCGTGGTTCCGCACCGCCTCGCCGTCTACCTTCGATCCCAACCCGACGCCCGACCGTCACGCGGCCAGTACCGACAGCCTGTACCTGCAGCTGCAGGCCAAGCCGATCGCGGGCCTGACCCTGACCGGCGGCGTTCGCCAGGAAGACCACTCGGCCTTCGGCGACGCCACCGTCTACCAGGCCGGCGCCACCTACTCGCCGAACGACGGCGTGACGGTGTTCCGCGCCAACTACGGCGAAGGCTTCAAGGCTCCGTCGCTGTACCAACTCTACAGCATCTACGGCGACGACACCCTGAAGCCCGAAGAGTCCGAGAGCGTCGATCTGGGCGTCGAGCACAGCGTGCTGAACGGCCGCGTGCGCGCCGGCGTGACCTGGTTCCATCGCGACATCACCAACCAGATCGACTATGTTTCGAACAACAACCCGCCGAACTACGGCGGCTACGCCAACTTCGCCAAGACCGAGACCAGCGGCGTGGAGCTGGAAGCCACGATCGAGGTGACCTCGGCCCTGCAGGTGAGCGCCAACTACACCAACATGGACGCCATCAACCGGTCGGCCACCAATAACGGCAAGCGCCTCCCGCGCCGCCCGAGCGAGACGGCCAACCTCAACGCCGACTACGACTGGACCAACGGCCTGACCACGGGCGTCTCGGTTCAGTACGTGGGCGAAAGCTACGACAACGTCACCAACGCCCGTCGCCTGAAGAGCTACGCCCTGTTCGACCTGCGCGCAGCCTATCCGGTCAACGAGCAGTTCGAGGTGTTCGGCCGCGTCGAGAACCTCTTCGACAAGGAATACCAGACCATCTACCGCTACGGCTCTGTGGGCCGCGGCTTCTTCGCCGGCGTGCGGGCGAAGTTCTG
This sequence comes from Caulobacter endophyticus, assembly GCF_003116815.1. GTDB lineage: Bacteria > Pseudomonadota > Alphaproteobacteria > Caulobacterales > Caulobacteraceae > Caulobacter > Caulobacter endophyticus. Next base: position 10,681 of record NZ_QDKQ01000060.1, on the reverse strand, counting down.
ATGAGCGGCGCGCCGTCGTCCCTCTCCGGACACGGCGGCCGCCTGGCGGCGGCGCGGGCGCGTTTTCCTGACGCGCCCGCGCCGTGGCTCGACCTGTCGACGGGGATCAATCCCCGCCCCTATCCGGTTCCGCCCCAGGCCTTCGAGGACTGGGGCAGCCTGCCAGATCCGGACAATCTGGCCAGGCTCGAAGCGGTCGCAGCCCGGGCCTTCGGCGTCGACGATCCGGCTCGGGTCGTCGCCATGCCCGGCAGCGAAACCGCCATCCGGCTGCTGCCAAAGATCCTGCCGCGCGGGCGCGTGAGCCTGCCGCTGCCCACCTATTCCAGCCATGCCCACGCCTGGCGCCGCGCCGGCTCAGAACTGGTCGCCGATCCGTCCCAGGCCGACGTCTGCGTGGTGGTGAACCCCAACAATCCCGATGGCCGCAGCCTGAAGCCCGAGGCGGTGCTGGCGCTGGGCCAGCGCGGCGCGGTCGTCGACGAAGCCTTCGTCGAGTGCGAACCGTCGCTGTCGGTGGCCCGCTTCGCTGGCGCGCCCGGCCACGAGCGGCTGGTGGTGCTGCGCTCGTTCGGCAAGTTCTACGGTCTGGCCGGCCTTCGGCTGGGCTTTGTCATCGCCCGCCCGGCCCTGGCGCGCCGCCTGCGCGACACGCTTGGCGAATGGCCGCTTTCGGCTCCTGCCCTGGCCACGGGCCTGGCGGCCTATCCCGACACCGCCTGGGCCGACGCCACGCGCGCCAGCCTGACCGACGCCGCCGCGCGACTGGACGCCCTGCTGGCCGGCGCAGGCTACGAGATCATGGGCGGGACTAGCCTGTTCCGGCTGGTCCAAGCCGCCGACGCCATGCAACGCTTCGAGGCCCTGGCGCGCGCCGGGGTCCTCACTCGCCCCTTCGACCACGACGCAGGCCTGCTACGTTTCGGCCTGCCCGGATCCGACGCCCAATGGGCGCGACTGGCCGCCGCCCTGGAGACCGCCCGATGAGCGAAGAGACCGCCAACGCCGAGCACGCCGAAGCCATGCGCGCCCTCAAGGCCGAGCGCGAAGAGCTGATGAAAACCAAGACGCTCGAGAAGGGCCTGCTGCTGGTCCACACGGGCGACGGCAAGGGCAAGTCGTCGGCTGGTTTCGGCATGGTGGCCCGCTCGCTCGGCTGGGGCATGCAGGTGGGCGTGGTGCAGTTCATCAAGGGCAAGTGGAAGACCGGCGAGCGCCTGTTCTTCAGCCGCTTTCCCGACCAGGTGCGCTATCGCGTGATGGGCGAGGGCTTCACCTGGGACACCCAGGACCGCGAGCGCGACATCGCCGCCGCCAGGGCCGCCTGGGAAGAGTCCAAGGCGATGATCGCCGACCCGGCGCTCGACTTCGTGCTGCTGGACGAGATCAACATCGCCCTGCGCTACGACTATCTCGACATCGACGAGGTGGTCGAGGTGCTGAAGGCCCGCCCCAACGACAAGCATGTCTGCCTGACCGGTCGCAACGCCAAGCCACAGCTGCTTGAGATCGCTGATCTGGTCACCGAGATGACCCTGGTCAAGCACCCCTTCGAGCAGGGCTTCAAGGCTCAGCGCGGGGTCGAGTTTTGACGCCGCTCAGCCGTCGCGGGGCGATCGGCGCCGGTCTGAGCGCGAGCTTGGCCGCAGGCCTTACGGCGGGCTCGGCCAGGGCCGCGGCGCGGAAACCGCGCATCGTCTCGCTGAACCCTTGCCTGGACGGCGTGCTGGTCGAGGTGGCCGATCGCGACCAGATCGCGGCGCTGAGCCACTACGCCCGCGATCCGCAACAGTCGAGCATCGCCGAGCGCGCCAAGACCTATCCGATCACCTACGAGAGCGCCGAGGAGGTTATCGCGCTGCGGCCCGACGTCGTGCTGAGCGCCGCCCACTCCTCGCCCGCCACCCGGGCGGCCCTGAAGCGCCTGGGCGTGCGCGCCGAGCTCTTCAAGGTGCCCAACAGCTGGGTCGAGAACCAGGCCGACATTCGCCGCATCGCCGACGCCGCCGGCCACCCCGAACGCGGCGAGGCGCTGATCGCACGCATCGACCGGGCGCTGGCCGCCTCGGCCCCGCCGCGGGGGTCCAAGCCCCTGGAGGCGCTGGTGTTCCAGCCCAACGGCTTCGCGGCAGGCGAAGGCACGCTGGTCGACGAGATGATGAAGCGCGCCGGTTTCGTGAACGTCGCCAGCCGCTATGGCCTGAAGAAGTGGGGCAACGTCTCGCTGGAGAGGCTGCTGGACGATCCGCCGCAGGTACTGCTGGCCGGCCAGGCGCGACCCGACGCCCCGACCTGGGCCGAACGCATGCTCAACCACCCCGCCCTGACTAGCGTGAGCCATCGCATGACCCGGGCGGTCTTTCCCGAACGGCTGCTCTATTGCGGCGGCCCTACCCTGATCGACACCGCCGCTACCCTGGCGGCCGCCCGCCGCCAAGTGCTGAAGGCCCACGCATGAGCCATTCCCGACGTTCCTGGCTGCTGATCGGCGGTCTCCTGCTGGCCATAACCATATTGTTCGGCCTGTCGCTGATGAGCGGCCGGGTCTGGGCGCCTTGGAGCGCCTGGGTCGACCGGGCCGATCCGCGCTGGGCGATCATCTTCGAGCTGCGTCTGCCACGCACCGTGCTGGCGGTGGCCATCGGGGCGGCGCTGGGAATGTCGGGCGCGGCCATGCAGGGCTACACCCGCAACCCGCTGGCCGACCCCGGCGTACTGGGCGTGTCGTCCATGGCCGCCCTGGGCGCGGTGATGAGCCTCTATCTGGGCCTGGCCTTCACCGCGACCTGGCTGCTGCCGGCCTGCGCGATCCTGGGCGCGGGCCTGGGCGTCGTGCTGATGCTGGCCTTGGCCGGCACGACTGGCGGCGCCGTGACCTTCCTGCTGGCCGGTGTGATCCTCAACACCGTGGCCAGCGCCGGCGTGGCCCTGGCCCTGTCGCTGGCCCCCAATCCGTGGGCGGCGCAGGAGATCATCAGCTGGCTGCTCGGCTCGCTGGCCGACCGCAGCGTCGAGGAGGTGCGGCTGGCCGTGCCGCTGATCGCGGTGGGGCTGGCCATACTGCTGACCCTGCGCAAGTCGCTGGACGCTTTGACCCTGGGCGAGACGGGCGCGACGGCCCTGGGCGTCAACCTCTCGGCCGTGCGAGTGATCCTGGCGGTGGGCGTGGGGATCGCCTCGGGCGCCAGCGTGGCGGTGACGGGCCTGATCGGCTTCGTCGGCCTGATCGCCCCGCACCTCGTGCGCCCTCTGGTCGGACACCGGCCGGGCGCCCTGCTCATTCCCTCGGCCCTGGCCGGCTCGGTCCTGGTGCTGGCGGCCGACATCGTCGTGCGGCTGACGCCCTCGGCCGCTGAGATGCGGCTGGGCGTGGCCACCGCCGCCGTCGGCGGGCCGTTTTTCCTGGCTCTCCTGATCTCCATGCGCCGGAGGCTCGCATGACCGCCGCCATTCTCTCCAGCGCCACGCTTAGCGCCGAGAACCTGTCCGTCTCGCTAGGCGGCCGCCCGGTGCTGCATGGCGTCAGCGCGACCTTCAAGGCTGGCGAGGTCACGGCCGTGGTCGGTCCCAACGGCGCGGGCAAGTCGACCCTGCTGGCCTGCCTGGCGGGCTTGCGCAGGCCCGATGCGGGGGGCGTCAGCCTGGAAGGCGCGCCGCTAGCCGCTCTGTCGCACCGCGAGCGGGCGAGGAAGATCGGTTTCCTGCCGCAGACACCGGAAGTGGCCTGGGCCGTTGACGTCGAGACCCTGGTGGGCCTGGGCCGCACGCCGCACAGCGGCATGCGGGGGCTCTCCGAAGCCGACCGGCTCGCCGTGGCCCGCGCGCTCAAGCACACCGACCTGGAAGGCCTCGCCCGCCGCGAGGTGAAGAGCCTGTCGGGCGGCGAGCGCGGCCGGGCCCTGTTCGCCCGGGTGCTGGCCGGCGAGCCGAACTGGCTGTTGGCCGACGAGCCGCTGGCGGGCCTGGATCCCGGCCACCAGTTGGACGCGGTGGACCTGATGCGCGGCTTCGCCGCCCAGCCCGGCCAGGGCGTGGTCATGACCCTGCACGACCTGGCCATCGCCGCCCGGCTGGCCGACCGGGTGCTGGTTCTGGTCGACGGCAAGCTGATCGCCGACGGACCGCCACGCGAGGCCCTGACGCCGGACGTGCTGGCCCACGCCTATGGAGTCACGGCAAGAGTGGTCGAGGGCCAGTCCGGCCCGTTGATCGAACTTGTGGGACGCCATGGCTGAACCGCTGCTGCTCGCGCCTCCGCTGGCCCTCGTGATCGAGGCCCTGGCGGGCTATCCGCAGGGCCTGCACAAGGCAGTGCCGCATCCGGTGACCTGGATCGGCAAGGCGATCGAGGCGATGGAGCGGCGGTGGAACCGGCCCGAGGCGACCGAGGTCCGCCGCAAGGAACTGGGCATCGTCACGGTGGCGATCCTGATCGGGGCGGCGATCCTGATCGGCAGCCTGCTGGAGGCGGCTTTCGACAGCGGCCTTCTGGCGACGCTGGTCGTCGCATTGCTGGCCACTTTGGGCCTGGCCCAGCGCAGCCTGCACCAGCACGTGATGGCGGTGCTCGACCCGCTGGAGGCAGGCGACCTGCCCGCGGCTCGCGCGGCGGTCAGCCTGATCGTCGGGCGCGACGTGGACGACCTGGATCTGCACGGCGTCACCGCGGCGGCGCTGGAGAGCCTGGCCGAAAGCTTCAACGACGGCGTCGTGGCCCCGGCCTCGTGGCTCACCCTGTTCGGCCTGCCCGGCCTCTTCGCCTACAAGGCGGTGAACACCGCCGACAGCCAGATCGGCCACATGGAGCCGCGCTGGCGAGCGTTCGGCTGGGCGGCGGCCAGGACCGACGACGTGATGAACTGGGTTCCCGCGCGGCTGGCGGGCCTGCTGATCTGCCTGGGCGCCGGCTGGCAGGGCTGGGCGGTCATGCGCCGTGACGCCCGCAAGCACGCCTCGCCTAACGCCGGCTGGCCCGAGGCGGCCATGGCCGGCGCCTTGGGCGTGAAGCTGGGCGGTCCGGCCCGCTATGACGGCGAGACGACCGATCGCCCGAGCTTCGGCGATGGCCGCGCGCCCGACCTCACTGACCTGCGCCGAGGCCTTCGCATCTATCGCCGCGCCTGCGCCCTGCTGTGGCTGCTGGTCACCCTGCTGTGCCTGGGCGGCTGGAGACTGACCCAATGACCTTCGCGCCCCCGCCGATCGCCGCCGTCGACCGCACGCTGGAGCCCAAGCTCCGCGCCATGCTGGACGGCAAGGCCAAGCCGCCGGGGTCGCTGGGCAGGATCGAGGACCTGGCCGTACGTCTGGGCCTGATCGCGAACGACCTGGCGCCCCGCGCCGAGCGCGCCGCGCTGCTGGTGTTTGCGGGCGACCATGGCCTGACGCAGGAAGGCGTCTCCAGCTATCCGTCGAGCGTCACCGTGGCGATGGTCGGCCTGTTTCTGTCGGGACGCTCCAGCGTCAACGCCTTCGCCCGGGCGACGGACGTATCTGTTAAGGTGGTTGACGCCGGCGTCGCCGCCGATCTGCCGGCCCATCCCGACCTGATCGACGCCAAGGTGCGCCTGGGGGCCCGCAACGCCGCCCGCGAGCCCGCCCTGACGCGGCAGGAGACACATCTGGCCCTGACGCGCGGCATCGAGATCGCTGGCCGAGCTCTCGACGAAGCCGACGTTCTGGCCATCGGCGAGATGGGCATCGGCAACAGCTCGGCCGCCGCCCTCGTCATGCATCGCCTGGCGCCGGCGCCGCTGGACGCCTGCGTGGGCCAGGGAACCGGGCATGACGCCGAAGGCCTGGCCCGCAAGGCCGCCGCCATCGCTCGCGCCGCCGCCCGCAGCGACGCCGAAGACCCTTTCTCGGTGCTGGCCGAGTTTGGCGGCTGCGAGATCGCGATGATGGCCGGCGCGGTGCTGGGCGCGGCCGCCCGGCGGCGTCCGGTGCTGGTCGACGGCTTCATCGCCACCGCCGCGGCCCTGGCGGCCGTACGCCTGGCGCCCCAAGCCCTGGACTACTGCGTCTTCGCCCATGCCTCTGCCGAGAAGGGCCACGCGGCGATGCTGACGGCCCTGGGCGCCGAACCGCTGCTCGACCTTGGCCTGCGGCTGGGCGAAGGCACCGGCTCGGTGCTGGCCGCGCCGCTTCTGGCGGCGGCGGCCAGCCTCCTGACCGAAGTAGCCGACCTGGCCGACGTGCTGGGATGATCGGTCGCCAGGTCCAGTTGCTGCTCTGCGCGGTGCAGTTCCTGACCCGGCTGCCCACCCCGCCCCTGCGCGGCTTCGAGCCGGACTGGATCACCCGATCGGCGCGTTACTTCCCGCTGGTCGGCCTGCTGATCGGCGGAATCTGCGCGCTGGCCCTGCTGGCGGCCGGACATGTCTGGAGTGGCTGGGTTCCGGCTCTGCTGGCGCTGGGCGCGGGCCTGCTGCTGACGGGCGGCTTCCACGAGGACGGCCTGGCCGACAGCGCCGACGGCCTGGGCGGCGGCTTGAACCGTGAGCGCCGCCTGGAGATCATGAAGGACAGCCGCGTCGGGACCTACGGCGTGCTGGCCCTGCTGGCGGTGCTGGGGACCAAGGCCGCGACCCTGGCCACGCTGACGCCGGCGAGTGCGGCGCTGGCCTTGTTCGTCGCTCACGGGATCGGCCGGGTCGCCGCGGTGGCGGCCATGGCCGCCCTGCCCCACGTCAGCAACCGTTCCGACGCCAAGTACAAGCCCGCCCCCGACGGCGTGAAGCTGGTCGAAGTGCTGATCGCGGCGCTGCTGGGCCTGTGGCCGCTGCTGCTGGCGCCGCCGTTGGGCGCACTTGCGGCCATAGGCCTCGCCGCTGCCCTTGCAGCGGCCATGGCCCTGCTGGCCCGGCGGCTGATAGGCGGCTATGTCGGCGACGTGCTGGGCGCGATCGAGCAACTGGCCGAGCTGGGCGCCTTGCTGGGCCTGGCGGCCGCGCTGGCATGATCCTGGCTGTCTGCCCGCTGAGCCGGCTGGACGCGCATCTGGCGGCGCACGGCCCTTCGCACGTGATCAGCCTGCTGTCGCCGACCGCCCAGGCGCCGGAGCTGGCCGACGTCGAGCGGCTGCATCTGGCCTTCCATGACATCGCCGAGCCGCGCGAGGACCTCGTGCCGCCCGGCGCGGCCATGATCGCCGACCTGCTGGCGTTCGCCGAGGGCTGGAACGGCGCGCGGCCGCTGCTCCTGCATTGCTACGCCGGCGTCAGCCGCTCAACGGCGGCGGCCTTCATCCTGGCCTGCCGACTGGCGCCCCAGCGAGACGAGGCCGATCTGGCGAAAACCCTGCGGACCCTGTCGCCCTCGGGCACGCCCAACCCGCTGATGGTCGCCCTGGCCGACGCGGCGCTAGACCGGAACGGCCGGATGATCGCCGCCGTCGCAGCCATCGGCCGAGGCGCAGACGCCTTTGAGGGCGAGGCCTTCGCCTGGAATCTGGATCAGTAGGTGACCGTGGCGATCACCTGGTCGCCATAGGTCCCCGGCGACGGCGTCGTCTGGGCCGGGACCCGGCCGTAGAGGGTGAGCGGCTGGGCGCCGCCGGTACCGCTGCCGCCGGTCGTCAGCCCTGCTCCCGTCCCCCAGGGCGAAGCCCGCGCCTCGTCCTTGTAGATGCCGTAGGTGACGTACTGACCGGCGGCCTTCATCCGGCGGGCGGTGGCCGAGGTTCCCTGCTGGCCGTTGTCGAGGCCGATAGCGTAGGGCGTGTCCTTGGTGCAGGTCACCGACATGCCCGTCTGGGCGTCCTTGGCGGCGCTGAGCACGCCGACGTTTCCGAAGTTCAGGTTGCCGGTCGAGATCGTGCAGTCGGGGATCAGGGTGGCGCTGAAGGTGAAGGTGGCTGGCACGACCGCATAGCCGATGGTCACCCCGGCGCAGGTGAGCAGGTTCAGGCCCCAGAAGAAGTTCTGGCCCACGAAGCTGGTCGAATAGGCGCCCGGAACGGTCGTCGTGGTCGTCGTCAGCCGCAGATAGACCGTCTGGTTGACGTTGATCGTAGTCCCCGTTCCTGGGCTGGCGGTGATGGTCGGCACGGTTCCGAACACCAGCAGGGCCGAAGACCCCCAAGGCTGGGTGCGGGCCGCGTCCTGGTAGACCTGGAAGGCCACGGTGGCGCCGCCGGGACCGGTCATGTAGCGCTGGCCCGCCCCGTTGCTGCCACCCGAACCCGCGTCGAGATTGGGACACAGCGAATAGCTCAGTAGCGATCCCAGGCCGGTGCAGCTGAAGTTGAGGTTGGCGGTGGCGTCCACCGTGCCGGCCGTCAGCGGGCTGAGGGTCGAGCCCAGGTTCACGCTGGAAACCGAGGCGGTGCAACTGGCGGCCGCCTGGGCCGAGGACGGCGCGCCCAGCCACACGAAAGTGGCGACAAGCAATCCGGCCAGCGCCATCAGGCGCAGGCGCCAAGGACTAACGGCAAACGGCGTCGACCACATGCCGGCCTCCTTCGCTGGCGGCCGCGCCCAGGACCAGGCGCGCGTTGCACTCCGCGCCGTCTTCGAGGACGACACGTAGGTCTCCGTCCTCGGTGACGCCGGTCAGGAAGGTCTGGCCGTCGTAGCCGACGATGGCCCGCTCGGCGACGCCGGCGCGGATAACCTCGGCCCCTGGCGGCACGAAGGCGCCGTCCGGCCGATGAAGGGTCAGCAGCACCGCCGGCGGGCTCTTGCCGACGCCGAAACGGACGATCGCGCCGCCGCCGGCCATCGGCGTGACTGTGCGCTCGGTCTGAGCCGCCTCGAGCTCCAGCGGCAGATCCTGGTTGTCGATCGACAGGCGGTTGACGTCGAAGGCCTCGAGGTTGCGCACCAGGAGGCGGCCGTTGCGGTCGCTGCGGCCGACCTTCTGGTTCCGGTAGAGCACCGGCACGCCCGGCGCCCCGACCTCCACCAGGGCGAACGAGCCCTCCAGGCGATTGGTGGTCGCGCTGACGCCGCCCAGCCAGGCCACAGCGCCCTCGACCTGCACCTGGCCACGCGTGGCCCCGTCGGCATATTGCACCGCGCCCGAAACCCGGGCGTTGCGGCCGCGATACGCGCCCTGCACCTCGGCCGCCTGCCGAGCGCCCTGCTCTATCCGTGCGCGCCAGCCATAGCTGCCGTCAGCCTGGGTCTCGGCGCGACTGGCCTCGACGAAGCCGAAGGTGTCGCCGCCCTGGGCCTGGACGCCGGCAGTCGCCGAGCCGGCCGCGCCCAGCGGAATGGAAATGCCGAAGAAGGCGCCGGCGTCGCGCCGCTCGCCACGGCTGGCATAGCCGGTGACGTAGGCGGTCACCCGATCGGCCAGGGTATGACGCAGCGAACCGCTCCAGACCTGGCGGCGCGGGCCGGCCGCCGGCGTCTGGGCGCTGTAGGAGACGCTGGCCACGGGCGCGTCGCCGCCCCGCATCAGCGGCGCCAGGCGCAGCGGGCTGGAGATCGTCACCTGGTGGATGGCGCGTGGCGGCTCGTCGCCGGCCATCTTCCAGTTGCGATAGAAAGACGGACGCGAGGTCACCGAGGCCAAATCGCGATAGCCCGCGGAGGCCCGCATGCTCATGCCGGAAATATAGAAGCCGGCGAAACGGCTGTCGAAGACCACGGCCGCCAGGGCGCCGCTGCGATCATCAACATGGCTGACCGCCGCCGAGGCCGAGACCACGCCCAGGCCGCCAAACTGCACGGTGGCTCCGCCACCGCCCTGCACCAGGCCCGCGCCGGCCTCGACGTGGCCCTCCAGGGTCAGGGCGTCGAGCACGCCGTAGCGCAGGCTGGCCGAGCCGATCACCGAACCGGCGTAGTCGGCCGACTCCACGCCAAAGCCGCGACGAGCGAAACCGGCCTCGGCGGAGAAGTCGGCCAAGCCCTTGCGCAGCAGCAGAGGCGTGGCGAAAAACGGCGCGTCCACCGCCACCTGGCGTCCGGCGGCGTCGGCCAGGACGAGACGCACGTTGATGTAGCCGTGGGCCGACGGCAGTCCGTCGATCCGGATCGGCCCAGCCCCCACCGGACGGCTGAGGATGCGGCTGTCATTGACATAGAGCTCCAGCGTCGAGGGCGCGGCGGCGGTGGCGGCCAGGCGCGGCGACGGCATGGTGACGATATCCGGACGAGTGGCGAAGTCGCGACGGATCTGGAAGCCGGCCATGCGGATCGGCCGCGTCCAGGCAAAACCGCCGTTGATGTAGTCGCCGCCACGCAGACCCAGCATTCGCCTAGGATCATACCAGGACCAGGTAGTGTCGAGGCGGACGATGCGGGTCTGGTCGCTGACGTGGCTGGCCGAGACGCTGCTGGCCAGGGTTCCGAAGCGGCCGAAGACGCGGCCGTCGAGCGCTAGCTGTCGTTTCCAAGAAGGTTGTTCGCCCGCTGCCAGGGCGTGAGGCCTTTGATGCCGGAGTGTGGACGCACGAGGTTGTAGGCGTCGGTCCAGGGCTTGATGGCCTTGGCCCGGTCGTCGGAGCAGGCGTAAGGCCGGCCATAGGCCCACTCCCTCAGGCTGGTCTGGATGAAGCGCTCGGCCTTGCCGTTGGTCCTGGGCGTGTAGGGCCTGGTGCGCACATGCCGGGCCCCGGCGTCTTGGAGGGCCTTTGCGAAGAGCTTGGAGCGATAGGCCGAGCCGTTGTCGGTCATGACCCGCTGGACGATGACGCCGTGGCGGGCGAGCCAGGCCAGGGCGCGCTCGAGGA
>NZ_QDKQ01000059.1 GCF_003116815.1 Caulobacter endophyticus | reverse complement strand
GCCCTCGCGGCCGGCGTCGTCGCCGCCTCGGCCCAGCCGGCCGCGCCGCCGCCCCCGCCCGCTGCGCCGGAAGCGCCGCAGCCTCCGCCGCCCCCGCCGAGTTTCGGCCACATGGTGTTCCGCGACCGCGTGGGGCCGGTGCGGGCGCACCAGGATCCGGAAGCCCGCGTCCAGCGCCTGCGCGACGTGCTGCAACTGACCGACCGCCAGGAAGGCGCCCTGAAGGCCTACGTCGCCGCCACCGGCCCCAGGGAACGCCCCGAACCCAAGCCTGTTCGCGACGAGGGCGCCAAGGACAAGTCCCCGCCGACCGCGCTTGAGCGCCTCGACGAGCAGGCCGAGCGGATGGCCAAGGTCGCCGCCGACCTGAAGGGCCGCGCCGACGCCACCCGGGCCTTCTACAACGCGCTCAGCCCCAGCCAGAAGAAGGCCTTCGACGCCCTCGGTCCAGAAGTGACCGGCGGACCGAACGTCAGCGTCCGCCGCTTCGAGACCCGGGGTCCCAGGGGTGGTTTCGGCGAACGCCGGGTGATCATCCAGCGCAAGTCGGGCTCGTAAGGACGAGAGACGATTGCGGGCGTCCTCCGGCCGATCTAAGTCAAGGTCGATGGGCGCCCGCAACCACAACAAGAACCCGTTCGATTTCCTGGCCAACCCCGAGCGGTTCATGGCCTTCTCGCGCTGGGCCGCGCCGATGTTCGGGGCGATCGCCGGCGTGCTGGCGGTGGTCGGCCTCATTTTGACCTTCACGGTTCCCGAGGACTACCAGCAGGGCGACACGGTGCGGATGATGTTCATCCACGTGCCGGCGGCCGTGCTGGCGATGTTCGTCTATCTCTGCCTCGGGATCGCCAGCTTCCTGGCCCTGGTGTTCCGCCACGCCCTGGCCGATGCCGCCGCCCAGGCCTGCGCCCCGCTGGGCGCGGCCTTCACGGTGCTGGCCCTGGCCACCGGCTCGCTGTGGGGCAAGCCGATGTGGGGAACCTGGTGGGTGTGGGACGCCCGACTGACCTCGGTGCTGGTGCTGCTGCTGTTCTATCTGGGCTATCTGGCTTTGCGCGGCGGCATCGACGACGAGCAGAAGGCCGCCCGCGCCGCCGCCATTCTGGCCCTTGTCGGCGTCATCAACCTGCCGATCGTCAAGTTCTCGGTCGATTGGTGGAACAGCCTGCACCAGGGCTCGTCCACCCTGCTGGCCAAGCCGGAGAACCGGCTGCCGGCGGTCTACGCCTGGCCGATGCTGGTGATGCAGCTGGCCTATCTGTCGGCGTTCGGCGCGCTGTGGCTGGTGCGGATCCGGGCCCTGGTCTGGCGGCGCAAGGCCCGCAGCCTGGCCCTGAAGGCGGCGGAGGCCTGATCGCGTGCAGTTCGATTTCGACGCCGGCAAGTACGCCATCTATGTCTGGCCCGCCTTCGTCCTGACGGCGGCGGTGTTCGCCTGGATGATCGCCGACAGCCTTTCGGCCGCCCGCCGCTGGCGCGCCGAGGCCGAGCGCCGGCAGGCCGAAGCCAAAGGCCCGCGCGCGTGAAGCGCTGGCTGGCCTTCGCGCCGCTGATCGTGCTGGCGGCCCTGGCGGTGCTGTTCGCCGGCTACGCCCTCAAGCGCAATCCGCAGGTCAGCCCCGACGCCCTTGTCGGCAAGGCCGTGCCCGCCCTGTCGCTGCCCGACCTCGACAGCGGGACGCCGACCCCGGTTCGCAGCCCCGGCGACGGGCCGATGCTGGTCAACTTCTTCGCCTCCTGGTGCGCGCCTTGCGAGATCGAGCATCCGCAGCTGATGGCGCTGAAGGCGCGCGGCGTGCGCGTGGTCGGCGTCGCCTACAAGGACGCGCCGGCCAACACCGAGGCGTTCCTGGGACGCCTGGGCGATCCGTTCGCCGCCCGGCTGGTCGATCGCGACGGCCGGGCGGGGGTCGAGTTCGGCGTCACCGGCGTGCCCGAAACCTTCGTGGTCGACGCCCAAGGCCAGGTGGTGGCCAAGCACACCGGGCCGATCACGCCGCAGGATCTGGAAGAACTCGTTTCCAGGCTGCGTTGAAGCGTCGCGCGCTTTTGCGCTTAGTGCGTCGTTAACCACGCTCGCGCACCCTGCATTAACCATGCTATCAACCGCGTCATGAGCACCGTTCGCCCCACCGGCCTGCCCGCCGTCACCGCCCGACCCTCGTCGGGCGCCGTGACCCCGGCCGGCCAGTCGCGCGCGGCGGCCTTCTTCCAGGCGGCGGTCAGCGATGCGACCAGCGCGCGCCCGGCGGCCTCGCCGATGACCGTGCAGCTCCAGACCCAGACCGAGCCCCAGGCCCGCCGCACCGTGCCGCCCAAGGCCTTCACCGCCCCGACCGAACAGCCGCAGAAGATCCTGCGCCCCGGCTCGCTGCTGAACATTCTGGTCTGAACCCCCTTCTCCCCTTGCGGGAGAAGGTGTCGGCGAAAGCCGACGGATGAGGGGTCTCTCAAACGAAAAACGCCGCGACCGGCCCATCGGCTGTCACGGCGTTTTCGTACGTGCAACCCCTCACCTGACCCCACTCCGTGGGCCCACCCTCTCCCGCAGGGGGAGAGGGATCACGAAATCTACAGCGGCGGCGGCGGCGGGGCGAGGATCTCGCGCTTGCCGGCGTGGTTGGCCGGGCCGACGACGCCTTCCTTCTCCATCCGCTCCATCAGCGAGGCCGCGCGGTTGTAGCCGATCTGCAGGCGGCGCTGGATGTAGCTGGTCGAGGCCTTGCGGTCGCGGGTGACCACGGCCACGGCGTGGTCGTAGAGATCGTTGGCCCCGCCCTCGCCCTGGAAGGCGCCCTCGATGGCCTCTTCCTGCTCCTCGTCGCCGCCGGCGGTGACTTCCTCCAGATACTGGGGGATGCCCTGGTCGCGCAGGAACTTGGCCACGGCCTCGACTTCTCCATCCGACACGAACGGGCCGTGCAGGCGGGTGATGCGGCCGCCGCCGGCCATGTAGAGCATGTCGCCCTGGCCCAGCAGCTGCTCGGCGCCCTGTTCGCCCAGGATGGTGCGGGCGTCGATCTTGGAGGTGACCTGGAAGCTGATCCGGGTCGGGAAGTTGGCCTTGATGGTGCCGGTGATGACGTCGACCGACGGGCGCTGGGTGGCCATGATCAGGTGGATGCCGGCGGCGCGGGCCATCTGGGCCAGGCGCTGGACGGCGCCTTCGATGTCCTTGCCGGCCACCATCATCAGGTCGGCGACCTCGTCGATGACCACGACCAGATAGGGCATGGCCTCGGGGCGGATCTGCTCGGTCTCGTAGATCGGGCGGCCGGCATCGTCGAACCCCGTTTGAACTGTACGTTCGAAATGTTCGCCCTTCTCGAGGGCCTCGTTGGCCTTCTCGTTGTAGCCGCCGATGTTGCGCACGCCGATCTTGGACATGCGGCGATAGCGGTCCTCCATCTCGCGGACGGTCCACTTCAGCGCCACGACGGCCTTCTTCGGATCGGTCACGACGGGGGCCAAGAGGTGCGGGATGCCGTCATAGACCGACAGTTCCAGCATCTTCGGGTCGATCATGATGAAGCGGCACTTCTCGGGCGGCAGCTTGTAGAGGATCGACAGGATCATGGCGTTGACGCCGACCGACTTGCCCGAGCCGGTGGTGCCGGCGATCAGCAGGTGGGGCATCTTGGCCAGGTCGGCGATATAGGGCTCGCCGCCGATGGTTTCGCCGAGCGCCATGGGCAGGATCGAGCTGGCCTTGTCGTAGTCGGCGCTGGACAGCAGGTCGCGCAGATAGACGGTCTCGCGCTTGAAGTTCGGCATTTCGATGCCGATGGCGTTGCGGCCTTGAGCGACGGCGACGCGGCAGGAGATCACGCTCATCGAGCGGGCGATGTCGTCGGCCAGGGCCACGACGCGGGCGGTCTTGACGCCGGGCGCGGGCACCAGCTCGTACATGGTGACGACCGGGCCGGGACGGATCTGGTCGATCTGGCCCTTGACGCCGAACTCGGCCAGCACGCTTTCCAGCAGGCGGGCGTTCTGGCGCAGGGCGCCCTCGTCGAACTCCGACGAGCGCGGCTTGGCCTTGGCCAGCATGGCCAGCTCCGGCAGCTGGAAACCGTCCTCGTTTTCCTCGAAGTCGAAGGTCTTCTGCTGCTCGCGCAGTTCGCGATTGCTGGACGGGGCCGGCGCCTTGGGCTGGCGGATCGACAGCGGGCGGGTTTCGAAGCTGGGCGCGAAGTCGTCCTCGTCGTCCTCCACCGGCGGCGGTGCGGGACGGGCGGCCTTGGCGGCGCGGGGCGCGGGCTGGGGCGCGACGACCATGCCGTCGTCGTCCTCGGCCGCAGCGGCCGCGCGGGCGGCGCGGCGGGGCGCGGGGGCCTGGGGCTCGTCGTTGTCGATGGCGTCGATGGCGTCGCGCACCGGACGGCGCGGGGCGGCTTTGGGGCGCGGGGCGCGGGCCGGCTCGGGCTCGCGCTCCTGGCGGGGGGCGCGTTCGCGGGGCGCGGTCAGGCGGGCGACCAGAGCCATGACGCTTTCGGGATCGACGCGGCGCACGCCGAGCGCGTAGCCGACGCCAATCACTGCCCCGACCAGCAGCAGCAGGGCGGCGATGAAGCGGGCGCCGGGGATGTGGGCGAAGCTGAAGATGCCGGCCAGCAGGTTCAGCAGACCATCGCCCCAGAACCCGCCCAGGCCCTTGGCCAGCGGCCAGACGGCGGGCTTGGCCAGGACGGTGAGAAAGCCGGCGAGAGCCAGCAGGCCGGCCACGCCGACGCCGGCGCGCACGCGCAGCTCGCGGCGATGGGCGTCGGGATCGGGCTGGGCGGTGCGGGCCAGGCCGAACACCAGCATCATGATCGCCGCCACCCAGCCGGCCAGGCCGAGGGACTGGACGACCACGTCGGCGATCACCGCGCCGGCGCCGCCCAGGGCGTTGCTGGCCGGCGCGCCGCTGACGGCGTTGAAGCTGGGATCGGAGGCGTCGTAGGTGGCCAGGGACAGCAGCAGACCCGCGCCCAGAACCGCCAGGACGCCGCCCCGGAACCGGGCCGTCCACGGCTGGTCCCAGCCATAGCGCACCGCCTCCCAGACCAGCTCCACATTCGATCGCCGCGCAACTCGCGCCATGAACCACTCCGAAGCACTTCGAAGCCTACCTTGTGGCCGCAGATGGTTAAGGGGCGTTTACCGAGATCGGGATCGAGGGGCGTCTGGAAACAAAGACTTAGTGTCGCAGGGCGTCACGAGAGCGTCATGGAACCGGAGTCGCGCGACGTGCATTTCCAGTGCGTATCCCCCTAGTAACATCCCCTCTGACTTCGCGGCCCGGACGGCGACGCCCGGGCCGTTTTTCGTTTGGGGGTCGGGTCCGCCAGAGAGGAACCTCCCCCTGTGGGGGAGGCGATCGCGCAGCGATCGGAGGGGGGAGTTGGTGCGGGATCGACCGGCGCCTCGAAAGCTGAAAACGTCCCCCCACCGGCCTTCGGCCGCCTCCCCCACGAGGGGGAGGTTGGTCGCACTAGATGCTCCCCCTGAAGGGGGAGCTGTCGCGGAGCGACTGAGGGGGAAGGGATTGCTGGCGTGGGGGAGCACTGATCTCATCAGTCACTTCCCCCTCCGGCCCTTCGGGCCACCTCCCCCTTCAGGGGGAGGATCTTTGGGTACGGGCTCGCGCTCTCACGCGGCAAGCCGCTGAGCTGATGGAGAGGGCGCGGGGCGTCCGGGGCCTCGCCCGGATGTGTGAGTTCTAAGTACCGTTTCGACGAAGCTTGAACGCCCCGCGCGATCGTTATGCCTCAGGCCGGGGCGCGCGGGCCTCTTCCGCCCTGTGCCCCTTCCCCATGCAGTGCGCCCCGTTTCTTGGCGGCCAGGCGTGCATGGCGGCGCGAACCCTTGGACGGGCGG
>NZ_QDKQ01000058.1 GCF_003116815.1 Caulobacter endophyticus | reverse complement strand
CGCCGGCGCAGCGGCGGGAGCGGGGGCCGGGGCAGCGGCCGGAGCCGGAGCCGGAGCGGCGGCGGCCGGAGCGGCCGAGGCGGTCGCGCCTTCGGTCACCACGCCCAGGACCGTGCCCGGAACCACGGTGGCGCCTTCCTCGGCGCTGATGGCGGCCAGGACGCCGTCGGCCGGCGAGACGACTTCGAGGCTGACCTTGTCGGTTTCCAGCTCGACGAGCAGCTCGTCCTTCTTCACGGCCTCCCCGGCCTTCTTGGTCCAGCGGGCGACCGTCGCTTCGGTGACGGATTCGCCCAGGGCGGGGGTCATGATGTCGGCCATGGTTAGGTTCCGATGTCTCTTTTGATCTGGCGGTCGGGGTCGGTGACGAACTTAAGCCGCCGCGCCTGTCGGACAAGTCCGGGACGCGGCGGCCTGGGTAGTTTTAGGCGAAGGCTTCGGTGAGGAAGGCTTCGAGTTCCTTGAGGTGGCGGCTCATCAGGCCGGCGGCGGTGGAGGCGCTCGCCGGGCGGCCCACGTAGCGGGCGCGCTTGGCCTTGATGTCCATCTTGTCGAGGGTGAGCTCGATCCACGGGTCGACGAAGGTCCAGCCGCCCATGTTCTTCGGCTCTTCCTGCACCCAAAGCAGCTCGGCGTTCTTGAAGCGGTTCAGCACGCCCATGACCGACTTCATCGGCCACGGATAGAATTGTTCCAGACGCAGGATGTAGACGTCGTCGCGGCCGGTCTTGGCGCGCTGGTCGATCAGGTCGAAGTAGACCTTGCCCGAGCACATGATGACGCGCTTGATCTGGTCGTCGCTCTTCAGGGTGATGCCGCCGACGTCGCAGCCGGCCTCGGCGCCGTCCACCATCACGCGGTGGAAGGCGGTGCCTTCGGCCAGGTCCGACAGGTTCGAGACGGCGCGCTTGTGGCGCAGCAGGCTCTTGGGCGACATCACGATCAGCGGCTTGCGGTACTCACGGTGCATCTGGCGACGCAGGGCGTGGAAGTAGTTGGCCGGCGTGGTGCAGTTGACGACCTGCATGTTGTCTTCCGCGCACGACTGCAGGAAGCGCTCGAGGCGGGCCGAGCTGTGCTCGGGGCCCTGGCCTTCGTAGCCGTGCGGCAGCAGCATGACGAGACCGCTCATGCGCAGCCACTTGCGCTCGCCCGAGCTGATGAACTGGTCGATCACCACCTGGGCGCCGTTCACGAAGTCGCCGAACTGGCCTTCCCACAGGGTCAGGGTGTTCGGGTCGGCCAGCGAGAAGCCGTACTCGAAGCCCAGCACCGCCTCTTCCGACAGGGCCGAGTCGATGACTTCGTAGTTGGCCTGGCCGGCGCGGATGTTGTTCAGCGGCGTGTAGTGCTCTTCGGTCTTCTGGTCGATGACGTCGGAGTGGCGCTGGGTGAAGGTGCCGCGGACCGAGTCCTGGCCCGACAGGCGAACCGGGAAGCCTTCGTCGAGCAGGGTGGCGAACGCCAGGTGCTCGGCCGTGCCCCAGTCGAGGCCTTCGCCCTTGCTGATGGCGTCGCGGCGGTTCTCGATGGCGCGCTTGACGGTCTTGTGGGCGTCGATGCGCTCGGGGATCGCCGTGATCTTGGCGCCCAGTTCCTGCAGCTTGGCCAGCGGAACGTCGGTCTTGCCGCGACGCTCTTCGGCGCCCGGCTGGGCCAGGCCCTTCCACTTGCCGTCCAGCCAGTCGGCCTTGTTGGCCTTGTAGCTCTTGCCGGACTCGAATTCCTTGTCGAGGAAGGTCTCGAACTCGCCGACCCAGGCGTCGGACTCGGCCTGGCTGATCTGGCCTTCGGCGATCAGGCGGTTGGCGTAGAGTTCGCGCGTCGAGGGGTGGCCCTTGATCTTCGCGTACATCAGCGGCGACGTCATGGTCGGATCGTCGCCTTCGTTGTGACCGAAGCGGCGATAGCAGACCATGTCGATGACCACGTCCTTGCCGAACATCTGGCGATATTCGGTGGCGACCTTGGCCGCGAAGACCACGGCTTCGGGGTCGTCGCCGTTCACGTGGAAGATCGGGGCTTCGACCATCAGCGCCATGTCGCTGGGGTAGGGCGAGCTGCGCGAGTAGCGCGGGCTGGTCGTGAAGCCGATCTGGTTGTTGACGATGAAGTGGATGGTGCCGCCCGTGCGGTAGCCCTTCAGGCCCGACAGGGTGAAGCACTCGGCCACGACGCCCTGGCCGGCGAAGGCCGCATCGCCGTGCAGCAGCAGCGGCAGCACGTGGCCGCGGCCGGCGTCCGGGGTCTCGCGCAGCAGGAAGGCCTGCTTGGCGCGGGCCTTGCCGATGACGACCGGGTTGACGATTTCCAGGTGCGACGGATTGGCGGTCAGCGACAGGTGGACCTTGTTGTCGTCGAACTCACGGTCCGACGAGGCGCCCATGTGATACTTCACGTCGCCCGAGCCTTCGACGTCGGAGGGGACCGACGAGCCGCCTTGGAACTCGTGGAAGATCACGTGGTAGGGCTTGCCCATCACGGCGGCCAGCACGTTCAGGCGGCCGCGGTGCGGCATGCCCAGGACGATGTCCTTCACGCCCAGCGAACCGCCGCGCTTGATGATCTGCTCCATGGCCGGGACCATGGCTTCGCCGCCGTCGAGGCCGAAGCGCTTGGTGCCGGGGAAACGCTTGTGCAGGAAGCGCTCGAAGCCTTCGGCCTCGATCAGCTTCTTGAGGATGGCGACCTTGCCTTCCTTGGTGAAGACGATTTCCTTGTCGCGGCCTTCGATGCGCTCCTGCAGCCAGGCCTTCTCGGCCGGGTCGGAGATGTGCATGTACTGGACGCCGACATTGCCGCAGTAGGTGCGGCGCAGGATCGACAGGATCTCGCGGATCGTGGCGGTCTCCAGGCCCAGCACGAAGTCGAGGAAGATCGGACGGTCGTAGTCGGCCTCGGCGAAGCCGTAGGTCGCCGGATCCAGCTCGCTGGCGTCCTTGGCGGGGTCCAGGCCCAGGGGGTCGAGGTTGGCGGCGAGGTGGCCGCGCATCCGGTAGGCCCGGATCATCATGATGGCGCGCAGGCTGTCCAGCGTGGCGGCGCGGACGGCTTCGGCGGAGGCGCCGGGGGCCTTGCCCTCGACCGCCTTGGCGATCTTGGCTTCGACGGCGGGGGCGACGCTGGCCCATTGGCCGTCAAGCGCCGAGAGCCAGTCGGGCCGGGCGGCGGGCACGCTCTTGGGCGTCCAGGCCGGGTCCTTGGCGGCGCGCTTGACCTGGTCGGCCTGTTCGGCCAGCGAGGAGAAGAAGGCGTTCCAAGAGGGCTCGACCGACCCGGGGTTCTCCGCCCACTGGGCGTAGAGATCCTCAACGAATGCGGCGTTCGCGCCGTAGAGGAAGGAGGTCTCGGTCAAGACCTGATTGATGATGCCTGCGTCGTCCGCCATCGTCTTCGCCTCGATGCTCGCCCGCCGAGGCCATCCGGCGGGATCACGAGCTCGTTTGAAACATGAAGCGCGACGACCGGTTGGCCGCTATCCATTTTCGGCCGCTGCGCTTCGGATCCGTTTACGGGACCGGTTTAGACACCGGTCCCGTAAATATAGTCTCTCAATCTCCCGTCGCCCGCGCCTTGCGGCGGGCCCAGGTGATTTTTTCGGATCGTCGACTGGCGGTCGCAAAAAACCTGGGCCCCGCGCGAGGCGGGGTTTCGGTAGTCTAGTCTGTTAGCCCTTGAGGACTTCGAGCAGGGTCTCGCCCAGCTTCGCCGGCGACGGCGAGACGCGGATGCCCGCTTCTTCCATCGCAGCGATCTTGTCCTCGGCGCCGCCCTTGCCGCCCGAGATGATGGCGCCGGCGTGACCCATGTGACGGCCCGGAGGCGCCGTGCGGCCGGCGATGAAGCCGACCATGGGCTTCTTGCGGCCGCGCTTGGCTTCGTCCTTCAGGAACTGAGCCGCTTCTTCTTCGGCCGAGCCGCCGATTTCACCGATCATGACGATCGACTTGGTGGCTTCGTCGGCCAGGAACAGTTCCAGGACGTCGATGAACTCGGTGCCCTTGACCGGGTCGCCGCCGATGCCGACGGCCGTGGTCTGGCCTAGGCCCGCATTGGTGGTCTGGAACACGGCTTCGTAGGTCAGGGTGCCCGAACGCGACACGACGCCGACCGAGCCTTCCGAGAAGATCGAACCCGGCATGATGCCGATCTTGCACTGGTTCGGGGTCAGGACGCCCGGGCAGTTCGGTCCGATCAGGCGCGACTTGGAGCCTTGCAGGGCCTTCTTCACGCGCACCATGTCCAGCACCGGGATGCCTTCGGTGATGCAGACGATCAGCGGGATTTCCGCGTCGATGGCTTCCAGGATCGAGTCGGCCGCGAAGGGCGGCGGGACGTAGATCACCGAAGCGTCGGCGCCGGTGGCTTCCTTGGCTTCGCCGACGGTGTCGAACACCGGCAGGCCGATGTGCGTCTGACCGCCCTTACCCGGGGTGACGCCGCCGACCATCTTGGTGCCGTAGGCGATGGCCTGTTCCGAGTGGAACGTGCCCTGGGCGCCGGTGAAGCCCTGGGTGATGACCTTGGTTTCAGAACCGATGAGGATCGACATGATTAGCGAGCACCCTTCACGGCCGCGACGATCTTCTCGGCGCCGTCAGACAGATCGTTGGCGGCGATGACGTTCAGGCCGCTTTCCGAGATGATTTTCTTACCCAGTTCGACGTTGGTGCCTTCCAGGCGAACGACGAGCGGGACGGTCAGGCCGACTTCCTTCACGGCGGCGATGACGCCTTCCGCGATGATGTCGCAGCGCATGATGCCGCCGAAGATGTTGACCAGGATGCCCTTCACGGCCGGATCGGCGGTGATGATCTTGAAGGCCGCGGTGACCTTTTCCTTGGAAGCGCCGCCGCCGACATCGAGGAAGTTGGCCGGCTCGGCGCCGTACAGCTTGATGATGTCCATGGTGGCCATGGCCAGGCCCGCGCCGTTGACCATGCAGCCGATTTCGCCGTCGAGGGCGATATAGGCCAGGTCGTACTTGCTGGCTTCGATTTCCTTGGGGTCTTCTTCGGTCTCGTCGCGCAGCTCGCGGATGTCCGGGTGACGGAACAGCGAGTTGCCGTCGAACGACAGCTTGGCGTCCAGGACGCGCAGGTGGTCGTCGGCGGTGACGATCAGCGGGTTGATCTCCAGCATCGCCATGTCCTTGGCCAGGAACGCCGTGTAGAGCTGCGTCAGCAGCACGGCGGCTTCCTTGGCCAGGCCGCCGGTCAGGCCCAGGGCCTTGGCCAGCGCGCGCTGGTGGGTCGGCCACACGCCGGTGGCGGGGTCGATCGAGAACGAGTGGATCTTCTCCGGCGTGGCGTGGGCCACGTCTTCGATGTCCATGCCGCCTTCGGTCGAGGCGACCACCGAAACCATCGAGGTTTCACGGTCGACCAGCAGCGACAGGTAGAATTCCTTGGCGATCGCAGCGCCTTCCTCGATGTAGAGGCGGTTCACTTGCTTGCCCTTGGGGCCGGTCTGGTGCGTCACCAGCACGCGGCCGAGCATTTCGGCGGCGTTGGTCTTGACGTCTTCGACCGACTTGACGACGCGGACGCCGCCCTTGGCGTCGGGGCCGAGGCCCTCGAACTTGCCCTTGCCGCGGCCGCCGGCGTGGATCTGGCTCTTCACGACGAAGACCGGACCGCCCAGCTTCTCGGCGGCGGCGACGGCTTCATCGACGGTGAACGCCGCGAAGCCACGCGGGACGGGGGCGCCGAACTCCGCGAGGACGGCTTTGGCTTGATGCTCGTGAATGTTCATGAGGGGACCGGTCTTCCGCGACGGTTCTTGAATGTGGCGGCGTTATAGGAGCGTGATTTCGCAGGCGCAACCGCACTTGGACGATAACCGCCCCCCATATTTTCAATCCGTTGTCCGAACGGACAACGGCGCCGCCTTCCTAGGCCGGACGATCGAAAAGCCTGATCTTTTCGCAAATCGTCCACAGCCCCGCCCTGGCAAGGCGTTGAGGCCCGCAAGGCGCCTCGAAGAACCCTGTTACCGCTCCCTTTAATCGCGAGGTCGGGTAGTTTGTGCACTGCGGTTGCGCCCGTTTCGCCCTGCCGGCGGATTTGCCGCAGTTCGTGACGAAGTATTGCTGACCTCGTCAGGACAAGCTGCGCGGTGCTTGGGAAAACAACGACTTAAATACGATGCATTTTGTGCAAAACCGAAAATGCGGGGCAGGATATAATCGTCGCCGCGGCGCAACTTGAAAGTATCAATCATTTATTGACCGTCCTGAAGTTTCTCCTTGCCGGACGCTTTCCGGGCGAAGCGCCGGATCGGCATTGGAAGGGCTTCCATGTTCAACCGCTCGCAAGTTCAGGCCGTCGAGACCCTGGCGGCCCTCGACCGGTCGCTGGCGACCATCGAGTTCGATCCGAAGGGCCGGATCCTGACCGCGAACGAGAACTTCTGTGCGGCGATGGGCTACGCGCTGTCCGAGATCGTCGGCCAGCACCACAGCCTGTTCGTCGAGCCCGACTACGCCGCCAGCAGCGACTATGCGAATTTCTGGGCGAAGCTTGGCCGCGGCGAGTTCGACGCCCGCGAATATCTGCGCGTGGGCAAGGGCGGCCGCGAGGTGTGGATCCAGGCCTCCTACAATCCGATCCGCAACGCGCGCGGCGCGGTGACCCGCATCGTCAAGATCGCCACCGACATCACCGAGCAGAAGCGCCGCGCCGCCGAGCAGCACGGCAAGATGGAGGCCATCGGCCGCGCCCAGGCGGTGATCGAGTTCACCCCGGCCGGCGAGATCCTGACCGCCAACCAGAACTTCCTCGACGCCCTGGGCTATACGCTGGGCGAGATCCAGGGCCGCCATCACCGGATGTTCGTCGAGCCGGCAGAGGTCGACGCGCCGGGCTACGCGGCCTTCTGGGCGCGGCTGAACGCCGGCGAGTTCGTGGCCGCCGAGTTCAAGCGCCTGGGCAAGGGCGGGCGCGCGGTGTGGATCCAGGCCTCGTACAACCCGATCTTCGACCACAAGCGCCGCATCGCCAAGGTCGTGAAGTTCGCCACCGTGGTCACCGGCCGGGTCGATGCGGTCAACGCCATCGCCACGGGCCTGGACCAACTGGCCCGCAACAACCTGACCTACCGCATCGACAAGCCGGTCGAGCCGCAGTTCGCAAAGGTGCGCGACGACTTCAACAGCGCCATGGACGCGCTGGACGGCGCCATGGGCGTGGTGGCCTCGGCCACCCAGAGCGTCGGCGCGGGGGCGCAGGAGATCTCGATCGCCGCCGACGACCTGTCGCGCCGCACCGAGATCCAGGCCTCGAACCTGGAGGAGGCCGCGGCCGCTCTCGACCAGATCACCGCCACCGTCAACCGCAGCGCCGAGGGCGCGCGCCAGGTCTCGCAGGTGGCCTCGGCCGCCCGCATCGACGCCACCCGCTCGGGCGAGATCGTCAGCGAGGCCGTCGCGGCCATGGGCGAGATCGAGGAAAGCTCGGGCAAGATCACCAGCATCATTGGGGTGATCGACGAGATCGCCTTCCAGACCAACCTTCTGGCGCTGAACGCGGGCGTCGAAGCTGCTCGCGCCGGTGACGCTGGCAAGGGCTTCGCGGTCGTCGCCTCGGAAGTGCGGGCCCTGGCCCAGCGCTCGGCCGAGGCGGCCAAGGAGATCAAGGCCCTGATCGCCCGGAGCACCTCGCAGGTCGGCCGCGGCGTGCGGCTGGTCGGCGAGACCGGCGAGGCCCTGGCCACCATCGTCGACAAGGTCGGCAAGATCGACGGCCTGATCCTGGAGATCGCCGAGTCCTCGCGCGAGCAGGCCACGGGCCTGTCGGAGGTCAACACCGCCGTCAACCGCATGGACGAGGTCACCCAGCGCAACTCGGCCATGGTCGAGGAAGCCACCGTCGCCTCGGCCAGCCTGAAGCTGGAAGCCGGCGAACTGGCGGAGTTGGTGTTGCGGTTTGAGGTTAGCGGCGGCGGTGCGGTGGCTGCCACGCAGCGGCGGCGGGCTTAACGAGAGAAACCTCTCCCTCTGGGAGAGGTTTTATGGGGATGGGAGAGGCGTCTCCTACTTCACTGCCGCCGTCGCCCGGCGTTCCAGCTTGCCCCAGCCGACGCGGCCGCCGCGCACGGCGGTCAGCACCGACTTCACCACCACGTAGTACATCAGCTGGCGATAGCCGAAGCGCTGCACGGGCAGGTAGGGGAGGTCCGCCCAGGGCGCGCGCTTTTCAAGGGCCATGCCCAGGGCGCCGGCCGACAGGTCGACCAGGATGAACACCGCCCAGTAGAGCAGGCCGCGCACCATGTCGTCGGGCCGCCATTCCAGCGGGTGGGCCACGGCCGCGTAGAGACCCGACACCAGGCTCCAGACCACGGCCAGATCCACGAGCGGCGCGGCGACGGCCAGCAGGATCTGGAACAGCCAGATCTGCGGCAGGGCCACGAAGCCCAGCACCGGGGTCTTGGGATTGAACAGCGCCGCGCGGTGCTTCCACACGCACTGCAGGGTGCCGAACGACCAGCGGAAGCGCTGCTTGAGCAGGCCTGACACCGTGTCGGGCGCCTCGGTATAGGCGCGGGCGGCCGGATCGAAGGCCACCTTCCAGCCGGCGCGCTGGCAGGCGATGGTCAGGTCCTGATCCTCGGCCAGGGTGTCTGAGGGATAGCCGCCCAGGGCGTCGAGCACGCTCTTGCGCCAGGCCCCGACGGCGCCCGGCACCACGGTCACCGCCCCCAGGGCCGCCAGCGCCCGCCGTTCCAGGTTCTGGGCGGTGACATATTCCAGCGCCTGCCAGCGGGTGACGATATTGAGGCGGTTGCCGACGATGGCGTTGCCGGCCACCGCGCCGATCTTCGGATCGGCGAACCAGCGCACCAGCCGGCCGATGGTCGAGGTCGGAAACAGGGTGTCGGCGTCCAGCGCCACCACGAACTCGCCCTTGGCCAGGGCCAGGCCCCGGTTAACGGCCCGCGCCTTGCCGCCGTTCTCGAACGACAGCAGCGTCACGCGCGGGTCGTCGGCGAAGTTGTTCCGCACCTCGTCGGCGGTGCGGTCCTTGGAGCCGTCGTCGAGGACCAGAACCTCGATGTTCTTCCAGTCGCTCTCCAGGATCCGCGCCACCGAGGCGGCGATCACCTTTTCCTCGTTGAAGCAGGGGATCAGCACGCTGACCAGCGGGCCGGTCGCCGGATCCAGGTCTTCGGGCGTGCGCTCGCTCGCCTTGTGGACCAGGGCCAGGCCGGCCAGGAAGACGAGGCGCGCCACCCCCAATGCGATGGCGGTGACGAAGAGCCCGACCAGCAGGGCGTTCAGTCCCCGGAAGAAGCCGAAGCCCAGGCGGTCCAGCGCCAGGCCGACGGGATCGCGCTCGCTCTTGGGCATCACCTGCTCGGGGGTCATGCCGGCCAGCCCGCCGACGGTGACCAGCCGATATCCGCGCGCGCGGATGCCGTCGATCAGGCCGGGCAGGGCCTTGATGGTGTTCTCGCGATTGCCGCCGGCGTCGTGCAGCAGAACGATCTGGCCGGGATTGGCGCCGGGATGGTCGAGGCGATCCAGGGCGCGGTCGATGATCACCTGTGGCGGCGGCTTCTGCCAGTCGTCGGTGTCCACCCGCAGGCCGACGATCAGGTAGCCGAGCGTCTGGGCGATCACCAGGGGATCGACCTCGCGCGGGGTCGATGGCTCGGCGTCTCCGAAGAACGGCGGCCGGAACAGGCGCATCGAGCGACCGGTGACCACCTCGAACAGGCGCTGGGTGGCGTTCAGCTCGACCTGGGTCTGGGGCAACGGCGTCTCGCCGATGTTGGGATGGGTCCAGGTGTGGCCGCCCACATCGTGGCCCTCGCGGATCTCGCGCTCCACCAGGCCCGGATGCTTCTGCATGTTCTGGCCGATGACGAAGAAGGTCGCCGGCGCGTTCTTGGCTTTCAGGATGTCGAGGATCTTCGGCGTCCAGCGCGGGTCGGGGCCGTCGTCGAAGGTCAGGGCCACCAGGCCCGGCTTCTGGCCATAGCGCTCGATGACGTAGGAGCTGGGCAGGACGTCGTAGGTCTCGCCCGAGATCAGGCCGGTGTCGGGGTCGAACTCCAGCGAGCGCTTGCCGGGCGTGGGCAGGGACGAGACGCGCAGCACCTCGCCGCCGCCGTCGAAATCCACGCTCTGGCCGGCCGGGATGCGGGCGAGGCCGGAGGCGGTCCCCTTGCCGTACGGCTGGCCCAGCACGCTCCACACGCCGGGATCCTCGCCGCCCATGCGCCACAGGCCATAGCCGCGCGGCCGGAACGGGTCGGTCGCCTTGACCTGGTTGAACAGGGTGGCTGCATCCAGGAACCACACCACGTGCCTGTCGCCATTGTCGGCGGCGTAGGCGTAGGTGGGGTTGAGGGCGTCGTCGTCCATGGTGATGGCCGCGCCGGCGTCCTGGGCGTTGCGGATCGCCTCGTGGAAGGTGGCCGCGTCGCCGCCGGCCGCCGCGCCGTCGGCCTTCAGCGTCCAGTCGTAGCCGTAGGCGCCGAGCGCCAACACGGTGCGGGCCGGGTCGAGGGTGGTGAAACGCTTGTCGAGCTCGCTCTCGTACCAGTCCTGGCCGGCGTTGGGGCCGGGATCGCCGCCGCCGTAGTGCTGGTCGTAGGCCATCAGCACGATGGTGTCGGCCGACTGCTGCAGGCGCCTCAGCGGCCAGCCCTGCTCGTCGAAGGGCGCGGTGACCCAGATCTCGCGGCCGGTGGCCTTGAAGGCGGCGCGGGCCTCGTCCAGCAGCAGCGGGTAGTTGGCCAGGCCCTTGGGCGACAGGGCCTCGAGATCGAAGATGTAGCCGCCGAAGCCACGGCGCTGGGCCAGAGTCACGAGGTTGTCGATCAGCGCCTTGCGGGCGGCCGGATCGGCCAGCATGGCGTCGGCCATCGGGCCGTTGAACGCCGCGTTAGCCGAGTTGTGGACCAGCGGCAGCACGGTGGGATGGTTGGGGGCCGCGGCGATGCGGGCCGCGCCCACGGGATCGTCGTCGACCGAAATCTGGCCCCTGGGGCCGTTCATGGCCACCCATTGCGGCGAGACCACATCCAACTGGCCGATATGGCGGCGCAGGGACTCGCGGCTGTCCTCGTCCCAGGGCACGTAAAAACCGACGCTCAGCGGCTTGGCCGCGCCGACGGCGGCGGGCGTCTTGGGCGCGGGCAGAGCGCGCCAGGCCGGCGGCTTGCCGGGCTTGAGGCGATGGACCGTCTCCTCGTGCAGCGCCGACAGCACGTGCGGGTCCTTCAGCGTCACCGCCGGCAGGCGCGGGGCGAAGGCCAGGGTGGCCAGGAAGCCGGCGACGAGCGCGGCCGCCAGCGACAGGGCGATACCCGCCGTCAGGGTGAACCTGCGCCGCCGCTTGCCGGTGGGATCATGGAAGATGTGCCGATCGTCGCCGCTCATCGCGCCGTGCCCCGTTCATACCGCTGATAACACGGTTTCGGCGGCGCAATGATCCTGGATCATGTCCGAACGGTGGCGCTTGAACGGCCTTGAAGCGACTGCGACTTTTTGGCGGGGGATCGCCCTCCATATCCCGTCGTTCCGGGCGCACGGCTTGTCCGTAACCCATGCTTTGCAAAGGTGGGGCGGTGGAACTAGTCCACCCAGTCCTTCTCCAGCCGCTTGCTCGCCAGGAAGAACAGGCCGGCGGCCACGAGGTAGAAGCCCATGCCGGTATAGATCGACCAGCGCAGCGACTCCGCGCCGAACACCGGCTTCAGGAGGTCGGAGACCAGGCCGAAATAGTAGATGCCGACGGCGATGCCGAGCAGGTTGTTGATCAGCAGGAACAGGGCCGAGGCGGTGGTGCGCATCGGGGCCGGGGCCAGGTGCTGGACGGCGGCGGTGATGGGGCCTAGCCACGCCAGGTTCAGGCCGGTGGGGATCAGGAAGATCAGGAAGGCCGCCGTCATCGCGCCGGTGCGGCCAAGGCCCCCGAACAGCGCGCCGCTGTTCATGGCCAGGAGGAAGCAGGGCACCGAGATCAGGAAGGCGATGGCCGGGGTGATCGGGTAGCCCGACTTGGACCTGGCGCCCAGCTTGTCGGCCACGACGCCGCCCAGCCAGATGCCCAGCAGGCCGCCGAACAGGGCGATGCCCGAATAATACCACGCGGTCTGCGACAGGGTCAGGCCCAGGCTGCGCATGAAGAAGCTGGGCAGCCAGGCGGCCACGCCATAGCCGCACACCGACGAGGCGGCCGCGCCGAACGACAGCAGCCAGAACGACGGCTTGGCCGCCAGCAGGCGCACCGCGTCGCCGAACGGCGGGGGCGGCGCGGCCGGCTGCGTGGGAGCCGCGCTCTCGATGCGGTCGGCGCCGCCGCGCGGCGGGTCCTTGACGATGGCGCGGAAGATCGGGGCCAGGACCACGCCCAGCAAGCCCACCACGATGAAGGCCGTGCGCCAGCCGTAGGTCGCCGCCAGGAGGCCGCCGACCAGCGTGCCCAGGCCCGAGCCCAGCGGGATGCCGAAGGCGTAGGCGGCGAGCGCCCGGGCCCGCTGGCTCTTGGGGAAGTAGTCGGCGATCAGCGAATAGGCCGGGGCCACGCCGCCGGCCTCGCCGACGCCCACGCCCATGCGCGAGAAGAACAGCTGCCAGAACCCGCCGGCGAAGCCGCACAGGGCGGTGAAGCCGCTCCAGACGGTCAGGGCCGCGGTCATGATCCACACGCGGCTGAAGCGGTCGGCCAGCCAGGCGATCGGGATGGCCAGGGTGGTGTAGAGCAGGGCGAAGGCCAGGCCCCCCATCAGGCCGAACTGGCCGTCGGTGAGGTTGAACTCGTCCTTGATCGGCTTGGCCAGGATCCCGAGGATCTGCCGGTCGAGGAAGTTGAGGGTGTAGACGAGGATCAGCGTCGCGAGCACCACGTAGCGGTAGCTCGGGGCCGGCGCGGCCTCTCCCTGGTTTCGACCGTCGTCCATCGCCCACCCCAAACAGAATCAAACGCTACGATAAGAAAAGGGCGACGGCCTGTTGCAGCAAGCCGTCGCCCGAGGCGTTCGCCTAGAACTTCACTTCGAACGACGCCGTCACCGTGCGCGGCGGGCCGTAGAAGGCGCTGACGGAGTTGCCGTAGAACACGGCCGCCGACTGCGGGAAGTTGTAGCCGCCGATGCGATAGCGCTCGTCGCCCAGGTTCTTGCCGGTCAGGGCGGCCTTGTAGCGCCCTTGGGCCGAGGTCCAGATCAGGCTGGCGTCATAGAGCCAGTAGGCCCCCTGATCGAGCGCCGAGGGGATCTCGAACATGTGGTAGGACGAGCGGTACGAGGCCGTCGGGGTGAAGGTGATCGAGCCGTTGTCGCCCAGGTCGTGGCTGAAGTTCAGGCCGAAATTGCCCGTCCACTTCGGGGTGTTCTGGAACACCCGCGAGTCTGAGAAGTCGCGCACCACCGGCGGCGTCGCGGTCAGGTCCAGCGCCCGGTACTCGTCGAACTCGGCCTTGATGTAGCCCAGCGAGACGTTGGCGCTGACCCAGCTGGCCAGCCTGGCGATCCCCTCGACCTCGAAGCCCGACATGTGGGCGCGGCCGACGTTCAGCACCTGGCTGGCGATCGAGGCGCCGACCGGGGTCTGCTGGGTGACCTGCATGTCCTTGTACTTGGAGTAGAACACCGCGGTGTTCAGGCTCAGGCGGCGGTCGAAGAAGTAGCCCTTCAGGCCGCCTTCGAAGGAGTCGACGGTCTCGGGCTCGTAGCCTTCGGCCGAGTTGGGCGTCAGGATCTGGTCGGAGCGCATGTCGAAGCCGCCCGACTTGAA
This sequence comes from Caulobacter endophyticus, assembly GCF_003116815.1. GTDB lineage: Bacteria > Pseudomonadota > Alphaproteobacteria > Caulobacterales > Caulobacteraceae > Caulobacter > Caulobacter endophyticus. The sequence continues at coordinate 56,112 of NZ_QDKQ01000058.1, read as the reverse complement.
GCCCTGGCTGTAGGAGACATAGGCGTTGAGGTCGTCGCTGATCTCGTACTTGGCGCTGAGGCGCGGGGTGAACTTCGAGAAGGTCTTCTTGTTGGTGAAGCTCGAGCGCAGCAGGCCGGGCACGGCGGCGTTGTTGCCGAACAGCGGGCTGCGGATGCCGGTGAAGTTCTGGCGATAGACGCGGCCGTACTTCTCGTCGCGGGTCATGCGGCCGCCGACCGAGATCGACAGGCGCTCGGTCAGGTCGTAGCTGACGTCGGCGAAGGCCGAATAGCTTTCGGTGTCGACATTGCCGGCGGTGGCGATGGTGGTGGCGATCTGGCTGACCACGGTGTCGAAGGCGCCGGCGGCGGTGGCGTTCATGTAGTAGACGCCGGCCACGCCCTGCCAGCGGTCGCCGGTGAACAGCGCCTGGAATTCCTGGCTGAACTGGTGGTCGTTGTAGCGGCCCGGAATGTCGAGATAGGCGCCGGGCAACTCGTCGAAGTCGATCGTGCCCTCGGTCTCGCCCGAGCGGTACGCGGTGATCGACTTGACGGTGATCAGGTCGTTGATCGCCCACTGGCCCAGCAGCGACACGCCGCTGTTCTTGACGCGGTTGCTGTCGCCCGAGCCGGCGCGGGTGTCGTAGACGTCGGGCAGCACCTCGCCGCCGGGGATCGGCTGGCCCAGGATGTTGAGCGCCTGCACCTCGCGGTGGCCGTGGCGCGGGTTGGACTTGTCGAGGGTGGTGTCGGCCGACAGCCGGAAGAAAAGCGACTCGGTGGGCGTGTATTCGACGCTGACGCGGCCGGTGGCGACGTCCTTGTCGTAGTGCTCGGCGCCGGTGTTGAGGTTCTTGCCGTAGCCGTCGTGATTGAACTTGGCGGCGGCGAAGCTGACGGCCAGCTTGTCGTTGATCGGGGCCTTGGCCGAGATCAGGAAGTCGCGCTCGTCATAGTTGCCGACCGTGGCCTTCAGGCGCACTTCCGGTTCGGGACCGATCTTGCGGGTCACGTACTTCACCGCGCCGCCGATGGTGTTGCGGCCGTAAAGCGTGCCTTGCGGGCCGCGCAGCACCTCGATGCGCTCGATGTCGAACACGTCGAGGACCGCGCCCTGCGGACGGGCGATGTAGACGTCGTCGACATAGAGGCCCACGCCCGGCTCGAAGCCCCACAGCGGGTCCTGCTGGCCGACGCCGCGGATGAACGAGATCAGGGTCGAATTGGAGCCGCGCGCCACCTGCAAGGTCAGGTTGGGGGTCGACTGCTGCAGGCTGGTGATGTCCGAGGCGCCCATGCGCTCCAGCGCGGCCGCGCCATAGGCCGAGACGGCCACCGGCACGTCCTTCAGGGTTTCTTCGCGCCGCCGGGCGGTGACGACGACTTCCTCGACGCCGACGCCCGTTTCGCCGGCCGTGGCCGCCTGTTCCTGCGCAACCGCGAGATTGCTCGCGGCGCCCCACGCCGCGCCAGCCAGCAGCGCAGCCTTCCACATCGTTTTCATGGACAGCCCCTCTTACCTAGATGCGTTTCGTCCCTCACGCCGGCCGGGCCATCTTCAGCGGCCTCGTTTCCAGCGCTTTCCCGCACGATTTCACCGCCGCAGGAATTCGACTTCACTGTCACCTAGGTTGAGGAATTGCGCCAGCACTTTTTCACCAGGTGGTGAAAAGTGTGATCGGTGTGCGGATCAAGCCTTGCCGCGCTTGGCGACCACGGCCTCGAAGCCCGCCGCGCAATAGGCGAACAGGCGCGCGCGCACGGCCTCCAGGTCGCTGGAATGGCACACGCCTTCCGACAGGGAGTCGATCCGCCCCGTCTCCGACAGGGCCAGCATCATCGAGCCGGTCAGGAACTGGTAGCACCAGTAGAGGTCGCGATATTCCGCGTCGGGACGGACGATCTTCAGCGTGTCGACCAGCTGGTGGACGACCGGATCGAAGAACCGGGCCATGGTCTCGCCGCCCCAGGCCGGGGTGTTGTTCACCTGGGCGACCAGGGCGAAATAGCTCTTCCAGCCGCCGCCGCCCTCCTGCGAGATGCGCAGCAGGGGATCGATGAAGGCCGTGATCACGCCCTCGACCGTCATCCGCTCGCCGAAGGTCTCGACATAGGCGTTCATCGAGACGCTGCGGGCCTGGTTGAGGATGTCGGCCCGGCGCAGGAACACCGCGTCGAACAGCTCGCGCTTGGCGCCGAAATAATAGTGGATCAGGGCGGTGTCGACGCCGGCCTCGGCGGCCACCTGGCGGGTGGTCACGCCATGGAAGCCGTGGCGCGCGAACAGGCCCTCGGCGGAGTCGAGGATGGTCTCCTTCAAGTCGAGGCCCGTGGCCTTGGAAGGACGGCCCCGCCCGCCGGAACGGGCGCGGGTCTTGGTGGCGGTCATGTGGAAGAGACCCATCCGTGAACAGCGTTGTTCCTCGGATAGGCCCGCTTCCGGCGCCGTGGCAAGAGCGCGGCCGTTCCGACGACGTAGCGTCAGGCCGTGAAAATCCCGTGGAATCCCAGCGGCAAGGCGGTGTTCGCCCGCCAGGCGGCCAGCGTCAGCGCAGGGTCACCGCCTGGGCGTTCTCGCCCGGCGCGAGCGTGAAGGCGGCGGCCTCGAAGGATGGCGGTCCCATGCTGGCCTTGGCGTCGTTGGAGAAGCCGTAGGGCTCGGAGGGAATGCCGAAGGCGTTGGTTCCCAGGCGCCCGTCGCCGTCGACGTCATGGAAGACGCGCACGGCGTAGGTCCCGGCCGGCAGGTCCAGACGCACCGTGGGCTCGGCTTCGGCGGCGGGGACGTCCAGCGAGGCGACGGCCTTGCCGCCGTCTTTCCAGGCCTGGGCGCTGTCGTAGACGGCCACGTGAAGCGCTCCGGTGCGGGCCTTCAGCGCGGGGAAGGTCAGGGTCAGGCTGGCGTCGGATGGGGACGTGGCCGCTGCGGTCGCGGGCGCCTCGTCGACGGGGATGTCCTGGCACAGGCCGGCGACCGGGGCGGAGAGAAGGGCGGCGCAGGCCAGCAGGGGAAGAAGACGCATGGAAGGGTCCTTGAAGGCGCGGGCGAAACAGAGACCGCGAAATGCAAACGCGCTCAACCGAAGAAAACGCGCCACAGCAGTCGGCCGGGCAGGAAGGTGAAGGCGCCGGCGATCAGCAGGCCGCCAACGAACAGGCCGGTCATGAAGCGCCGGTGCATGTGGACGTTGTGGCGGCGGGCGGCGTAGACGGCCATCGGCAGGGCCACGATGGTCCAGCCCGACAGCAGGTGGATCCAGCTCATGGCGCCGTGGTTCATCTCGCGGATGAACAGCGAGCTGACCGCCGTGGCCGCCATGGCGACGACCCAGGTCCAGCCGAGGGCGCGATGCATCCGCGTGCCCTTGACCCCGACCATCAGCACCGTGCCGATCGCCAACGCCGCAAGGGCGGCGGCGATGTGGATCTGGATCTTGGCCGGCGCGGCCGCGATCAGCGACAGGTCCGGCAGGTGGACGCCATTGCGCGCCATCACCACCGGCGCGGCGGCGAGTGCGGTGGCGACGAGCACGCCGGCCAGGCCCTTGAGCCGGAAGCGGCGGGCGGCGGCGTCGTGCATTGACAGGCTGGTCTGGGCCATCTTGATCTCCATGCGGCGGCGCGGTGCGTCGCCGTTGCTGGATCGATAGGAGCCGCCGGGCCCGTGTCTCAATCGCCGTTACGTGAGCAGCCGGCTCCGCTTCGCCAATCGCCGCCGTCCGCCGTTCACGCTTCGCCAATGGCGGCCTTCGCTGCGCGGCATGGACGCGGCGTCGTCGTGGCGGGCGTCGCGGGCCTGTTCCTGGCCTTCGTCGGCGCGTTCGGCTCAGGCGCCGCGCCGCTGTGGATCCGGATCGTCTACTGGCTGGTGCTGTGCTGGTCGGGTGCGGCGGCCGGGTCGGTCGTCAGCGGGATCGTGCAGAACAGCGGCCTGACCGAGCGGAGGCCCTTCATCGGCGGCGCGGTCATCACCCTGGGCGTGGCCTTGCCCGGCACGCTCTACGTCTGGGCGGTGTCGAGCCTGATGTTCGGCCAGCGTCCGCAACCGGCGATGCTGCCCAACTTCCTGCTGCCGGTGCTGGTGATCACCGCGGCCATCACGGCGCTGAACTTCCTGGTCGCCCGCAAGCCGATCGAGACCCACGCGGCCGCCCCCGAGGCGGCGGCGCCGCGCTTTCTCGACCGCCTGCCGCCCAGGCTGCGCGGCGCGAGGCTCTACGCCGTCGAGGCGCAGGACCACTATCTGCGCCTTCACACCTCCCGGGGCGAGGACCTGATCCTGATGCGCCTGTCCGACGCGCTCGCCGAGCTGGAAGGCATTGAAGGCGCCCAGACCCACCGCTCGTGGTGGGTGGCGCGCGAGGCGGTGGTCGAGGCCAGGCGCGGCGACGGCCGCGCCGTCCTGACCCTGGCCAGCGGCGCCGAGGCCCCGGTCAGCCGGGCCTACGCCAAGGCCCTGCGCGAAGCGGGCTGGTTCTAGCCGGTGCGTCCCCGCCGCTGGGCCAGCAGCGCCTGCACCTGCGTCCAATGGCTGGCGGCGGCGAGGTCGTCGATGGTGGCGGGCGCGCCGAAGACGCACGTCGCGGATGGCGCGTCGATCGCAGCGCCGCCCTTGATCAAGGCCAGCGCCGCCGCCTCCTCGGTAGCGCAGATCAGCGGCGTGGCGCCGGCCTTGTCGCGCACGTTCGGATCGGCGCCGTTCTTCAGCAGCAGGTCGATCACTTCGGGGCTGCCGGGAAAAAAAGGGGGCGGCCCTCGCGAGCCGCCCCTTCCTGTTTTCAGCTGAACCGTCCGGCTCAGAACTCTTCCCACTCGTCGACCTTGGTCGCGGCGGCGGTCGCCGCGCCGCCAGGACGGCCAGGGCGGACGAAGGTCTGGGCCCGGGCCTGGGCGGCGTGCACCGGGTTGGCGCGCGGCGCGGCGACGGGAGCCGTGGCGCGGGCGGCGCTCTCGGCGCCGACCTTGAAGCGGCCGACAAGGGCGGCCAGCTCGCCGGTCTCGCCCTTCAGCGAATGGGTGGCGGCCGTGGCCTCCTCGACCATGGCGGCGTTCTGCTGAACGACCTGGTCCATCTGGTTCACGGCGGTGTTGACCTGGTGCAGGCCGGTCGACTGCTCGGTGGCCGAGGCGGAAATCTCGGTGACCAGGCTGTCGATGGTGGCGACCTGGTCGACGATGCGCTGCAGGGCCTCGCCGGTCTGGCCGACCAGGGCCACGCCCGCGCCGACCTGCTGGCTGGAGGTCGAGATCAGGGTCTTGATCTCCTTGGCGGCCTCGGCCGAGCGCTGGGCCAGGGCCCGCACTTCCTGGGCGACGACCGCGAAGCCCTTGCCGGCGTCGCCGGCCCGCGCGGCCTCGACGCCCGCGTTCAGGGCCAGAAGGTTGGTCTGGAAGGCGATCTCGTCGATCACGCCGATGATGTTGCCGATCTGGCCCGAGGACTGCTCGATCTCGGTCATGGCGCTGACGGCCTGGCTGACGATGGCGCCCGAGCGCTCGGCGTCGGCGCGGGCGGCGGCGACCACGCTGGAGGCCTCCTTGGCGCCGGCGGCGGTCTTGCGGACGGTGGCGGTGATCTCGTCGAGGGCGGCGGCGGTTTCTTCCAGGCTGGCGGCCTGTTGCTCGGTGCGGCGCGACAGGTCATCGGAGGCCTGGGCGATCTCTTCGGAGCCGGCGCGGATGCCGCCGGTGGCGCCGTTGATGCCGCGCAGGGCGTCCTGCAGGCGGCCGGCGGCGGCGTTGAAGTCGCTCTTCAACTGCTGGGCCTTGGGAGCGAACTGGGCGTTGATGCGGTAGGTCAGGTCGCCGTCGGCCAGCGAACCGAGCGCTTCGGCCAGGGCGGTGATGGCGATGCGGTCGACCTCGGCCTCGGCGGCCTTTTCGGCTTCGCGCTCGACGCGCTCGCGCTCGGTGCGGGCGGCGGCGGCGGCGGCTTCCTCTTCCAGGCGCAGCTTGTGGATGGCGGCGTCCTTGAAGGTGGCGACGGCGCCGGCCATCTCGCCGATCTCGTCCTTGCGGCCCGAGGCGGGGACGGCGACGCTGTTGTCGCCGGCGGCCAGGCGGCGCATGGCGGTGGTCATGGCGGCGACCGGGGCGGCGATGCCGCCGGTCAGCATCAGGCCGCCGGCGATGGCCACGGCCAGGGTCACGCCGATGCCGATGGCCAGGACCAGCGTGCTGCGCAGCGAGGCGGCGGCCTGGGCGGCGGTCTCGGCGGCGACCACGGCCTCGGCGTCGTTGGTGATGGCCTCGATGGCGTTCTCGACCGGCTCGACGGCCTTATCGGCGACGCCGTCGTGCTTGACGAGATCGATGGCCTGGACGCGGGTCGCCGGATCGGCGCCCAGCTTCTCGGCCGGCTCGATGGCGACGGCGCGGTAGTTGGCGTAGGCGGCGTCGACGGCGGCGATGCGGGCCAGGTCGGCCTCGTCCTTGCCGGCCAGGGTGCGCAGCTCGTCCAGGGCGGCCAGGAACTTCGGCTTGTGGGCGTTTTCCAGGCGGTCGACGTAGTAGGCGTCGCCAGACAGCAGGAAGCCGCGCAGCGAGTTCTCCTGACGCGTCAGGCGGAAGGCGGCGGTGTCGGCCGAGCGCAGGCTGGCGTGCGCCACGGCGGTGCGCTGCACCGAGCCCTTGTAGGCCTGCTGGTTGATGAAAAGCGTAACGCCCATGACCACAATCGCGGTCAGCATCACGCCGAACACGACCATCAGCTTCTGGGGAATCTTCAAGTCACCAAACCGCACGACCCGCCTCCGGATGTCTTAGCCCCGACGATGTGCGCGACGGCACATGTCCTCGCTGCAAGCTCTGGCGAGATCGCGGTTTCCACGGGATTAACCGTAGTGTGGCGGAACGTCGCACCCCAAGACCGCGGGTATATGCCGATGGTCGGCGACCGTGTGTCAGCAACCTCCCAAGGTTGCGGCGTGTAAGGGGTTACCGCTGATAACAATACACCCCGCTCCACCTGTGGCGGAGCGGGGTGCGACAAAGAGGCGGACCAAAAATATTCTGATCCAGGGCCTGATCTAGTGGGCCTCGTCCCAGTTGAGAGCCGCGCGCGCCTCGACGGTGAGCGGCACCGAGAGCGCCACGGCCGGCTCGGCCGCGCCCTCCATCACCCGCCGGGCGAGCGCGCAGACGGCGTCGGCTTCCTCCTGCGGGGCCTCGAACACCAGTTCGTCGTGCACCTGCAGCAGCATGCGCGCCTTCAGGCCCGCTTCCTCCAGGGCGGCGGGCATCCGCACCATGGCCCGGCGCATGACGTCGGCGGCCGCGCCCTGGATCGGGGCGTTGATGGCGGCGCGCTCGGAGAACTGCCGCTGCCCCACCGACTTGGCGTGGATGTCGGGAATGTTGATCTTGCGGCCGAAGATCGTGGTGACGTAGCCGTGCTCGCGCACGAAGGCCCGGGTGGCGTCCATATAGGCCTGGATGCCGGGGAAACGCTCGAAATAGGTCTTGATATAGGCCCCGGCCTCGCCCTGGCCGATGCCCAGCTGGTTGGCCAGGCCGAAGGCGGAAATGCCGTAGACGATGCCGAAGTTGATGGCCTTGGCCCGGCGGCGGATCATCGGGTCCATGCCCTCGATCGGCGTGTCGAACATTTCCGAGGCCGTCATGGCGTGGATGTCCAGGCCATCGCGGAAGGCCTGCTGCAACTGCGGGATCTGGCCGATATGGGCCAAGAGGCGCAGCTCGATCTGGCTGTAGTCGGCGCTGATCAGCACCTTGCCGGGCTCGGCCACGAACGCCTTGCGGATCTTGCGGCCTTCCTCGGTGCGGACCGGGATGTTCTGCAGGTTGGGGTCCGACGACGACAGGCGGCCCGTCGTGGTCGCCGCCAGGGCGTAGGAGGTGTGCACCCGGCCCGTGCGCTCGCTGATCGCGGCGATCAGGTTCTCGGTATAGGTGCCCTTCAGCTTGGACAGCTGGCGCCAGTCGAGCAGCACGCGCGGCAGTTCGTGTTCGTTGGCCAGGCTTTCCAGCACATCGCTGTCGGTCGACCACTGGCCGGTGGCGGTCTTCTTGCCGCCCTTCATGCTCAGCTCGCCGAACAGCACGTCGCCGATCTGCTTGGGGCTGCCCAGGTTGAACGGCCGGCCGGCCAGCTTTTGCGCCTGCTCCTCGAACTCGGCCATGCGCAGCGAAAACTCGTTCGACAGCCGGCGCAGGGTCTCCGGATCGACGCGGACGCCATCGTTCTCCATGGTCGCCAGCACGGCGGGCAGGGGGCGCTCCAGGGTCTCGTAGACGCTCAGCAGCCCCTCGGCCGCCAGGCGCGGACGCAGCACGTTGTAGAGCCGCAGGGTGACGTCGGCGTCCTCGGCGGCGTAGGCCGTGGCCTTGTCCAGCGCCACGTGCTTGAAGCTGATCTGGCTCTTGCCCGTACCAGCCACCTCCTTGAACGGGATGGGCTTGTGGCCCAGCCACAGCTCCGACAACTCGTCCATGCCGTGGCCGTGGAGGCCCGCTTCCAGCACGTAGCTGATCAGCATGGTGTCCTCGATCGGGCCGACGGCGATCCCCCGGCGAGCCATCACGGCGATGTCGTACTTGGCGTTCTGGGCGACCTTCAGCACGGCCGGGTCTTCCAGCAGGGGCTTCAGCGCGGCCAGAGCCTCCTCCTCGGAGATCTGTTCCAGCTTGGCGGGGGCCTCGAAGGCCAGGCCTCCGTCCTGCGGCTTGTCCTCGTGGCTGACGGGGATGTAGCAGGCCTCGCCCGGGGCGATGGCCAGCGACACGCCGCACAGCCCGGCATTGGCCGACGACAGGGCGTCGGTCTCGGTGTCGAAGGCGACCACGCCCTTGGCGCGGGCCTTGTCGATCCACACCTGCAGCGTGGGAAGATCCCGCACGCAGACATAGGCCGCATGGTCGATGGCGACCGGCTCGGCCACCGGATTGGCCGCGGCGCGGGCGGCGGCCGAGACGTAGGAGACGCTGGTGACCGGCGCGCTCACAGGCTTGTCCGACGGGCGGGCGTCCAGCGTGCGCGGCGCGGCGGCGGCGTTGCCGTCGCCGACCCGGCGGGCCAGCGTGCGGAACTCCATCTCTTCCAGGAAGGCGGCCAGCACGGCCTTGTCGGGCTCGCGCACGACCAGATCGTCCAGCGGCTCGGGCAGGGGGGTGTCGCAGTCCAGCGTGACCAGGGCCTTGGACAGGCGGATCTGGTCGGCGAAGTTGATCAAGGTCTCGCGGCGCTTGGGCTGCTTGATCTCGCCGGCGCGGGCCAGCAGCGTGTCGAGGTCGCCGTACTCGGTGATCAGCTGGGCGGCGGTCTTGATGCCGATGCCGGGGGCGCCGGGCACGTTGTCGACGCTGTCGCCGCACAGCGACTGCACGTCGACCACCTGCTCGGGATAGACGCCGAACTTCTCGAACACCTCGTTGCGGCCGATGCGGACGCCCTTCATCGGGTCGAACATCGAGACGCTGTCGCCGACCAGCTGCATCAGGTCCTTGTCGGACGAGACGATGACCGCCTCGCCGCCGGCGTCGCGGGCGGCGCAGGCATAGGCCGCGATCAGGTCGTCGGCCTCGTAGCCCGGCAGCTCGATGGCCGGCACGCCGAAGGCGCGCGTGGCGTCGCGCACCAGCGGGAACTGCGGGATCAGGTCTTCCGGCGGCGGCGGACGGTGAGCCTTGTACTGGTCGTACAGCTTGTTGCGGAACGTCTTTTCCGAGTGGTCCCAGATCACCGCCAGGTGCGTGGGCGCGTCGCCCTGCATGTCGCGCATCAGCTTCCACAGCATGTTGCAGAAGCCCTGCACCGCGCCGACGGGCAGGCCGTCGCTCTTGCGGGTCAGGGGCGGCAGGGCGTGATAGGCGCGGAACAGATAGGCCGAGCCGTCCACCAGGAAGAGGCGCAGGGCAGGGCCGTCCTGGGTGAGGGGGCGGGACTGGGCGGATTCGGGCGCGGCGGCGTCGGTCATGGGCGCGAACATAAGGGGAGCGGGGCCGCGCCGGAACCCTCGCTGGACGTGTCGCTAACGGTTGCTGACGCCGGGCGGCGTAACGCCCCATGGCGGCGCTTTGCAACCCTCGTTCGCCCAAATGAGGCGAGTTCGCCCTTAAGGCGCCCCATGCTGGACCTGTGGATGGTTTACAGGCAAAAGCACGTCCGCTCGTGAGGCGGACGCGATCCTTCTGGCGGGCCCCGGGAACCTCAGGGCCCATCAGAGGCTTGGTTCCTGGTGAGTAAAAGCGCCCTCCCCGACGCGGATACTTTTTTGAACATGACCTTCAAGAAGACCATAGCCCTGGGCCTTGGCCTGGGAAGTTGCAGCCTTGTGGTCGCTGGCGTGCTGGCGACCGGGATCCTGGCTCCGCCGCCCGCGCCCGACACGCTGACCAGCGAGCCCGTGGAGCTGCGCGCTCCCCTGGCCCCGGCCGAGCAGGGCGCGCCCCTGCCCAAGCAGTACGTGGTGTGAGCTGTCGACTGTCGGGCGCCTTGCGTCCTTCGAGGCTCGTCCTGCGCCTCGCACCTTCAGGATGAGGGCGTTCTCGCACTGGTTTTCTCGTCCTGAAGCGCCCGCGCAGCGGGCCTCGAAGGACGCAGGGCCTCGTTCTTAAGGCTTCGACTTCGCCGGCTCGCCTTCTTCGGGCGCCGGGGCGGGCTCCGGCGCCCCCGCCAGGGTCAGGTCGAACACCGAGCCGCCGGGACCCGTTTCCACCAGCACCAGATCCCCGCCGTGGCCCTGGGCCAGTTCCCGGGCGATGGCCAGGCCAAGGCCCGTGCCGCCGCGGCGCACCGAACCCACGAACGGCTGGAAGAGGTTGGCCCGCGCCCGGGCCGGCACGCCGGGGCCGTCGTCCGAGAGCCGCAGGTGGCTCATGCCGTCGGCGCGGCGCAGCTCGACGAACACCCGGCCCTTGCCGCTGCGGTCGGGCGTGCCCTCGATGGCCTCGCGGGCGTTGCGCAGCAGGTTGGTGAGGATGCGGTGCAGCTGGTCGGGGTCGGCCTGGATCTGCTCGCGGGCGTCGATCACGGTCTCCAGCGCCACGCCCTGCGGGGTCAGGCCGGAGTCCTCGGCCGCCATGTCCAGCGCCGCGCGAAGGGCCACGGTGCGGATCACCGGGGCGGGCTCCTTGGACTTGCCGTAGGCCATGACGTCGCTGGCCAGAGTGATGGCGCGGTCGAGAGCCCGTTCCAGGCGCGGCAGGGCCTGGGCCACCTTGGGGTCGCCCAAGGCGGCCAGGCGGTCCGAGGCCATCTGGGCGCTGGTCAGCATGTTGCGCAGGTCGTGATTGATCTTGGCCACCGCCTCGCCCAGCGCCGCAAGGCGCGCCTTGGCCTGCAGGGCGGTGCGCAGGTCGGTCTGCATGGCGTCGAGCTCGGCCTCGGCGCGGCCGATCTCGTCGCGGCGGCGCGACACCACCACCCGCGCCTCGGGATCCTCCGGATCGGCGCGGAAGCGCTCCATGGCCTTGGTGATGCGCTGCATGGGCCGCACCAGCAGGAAGTTCAGCGACAGGTAGATCAGCCCCCCGGCCAGCCCGGCGGCGAACAGGGTCACCCCCGCCAGGCGCCAGAAGTTGGCTATCAGGTGGGCCTTCAGCGGGGCGTCGGGCAGCACGATCTCGACGAACTCGGCCTCCTGGCGGAAGCGCGGCTCGGCCATCACCCGCACCAGGCTGCCGGGCTTGCTCTTCAGGGTGAAGAACGGAGCGGCCAGCCACGAGCCGGGGTTCTGGCCGCGCAGGTCGACGAGGTAGGGCTGCTCGATGGCGCGCGGTTCGGTAGGCAAGACGAGGCGGCGGGCGCCGTCGACCTGCAGGGCCACGATGACCACGCCGGCCTGGTCGAGCAGGCGTTGCGAGACCTGGTCGGTGACGCGGCGCTCGGGATCGGCGTCGGCGATGGTCGAAGCCAGTTCGGCGGCCCGCACCCGGTCGAGCAGCCACTGCTTTTCGAGGTCGGCCAGGGCCGGCGGCAGGATGAAGGCGCCGGCCAGGAATACGAACAGGGCCGTCAGCAGCAGCAGGCGCGCCGACAGGCCGCCGGGCCACGGAAGGCGTCTTCCGGGCGGCTTGTCGGATGCGGCGGGCGGCGTGACCGGTTCGGCCATTCGTCTGGGTTACTTCACGTCGGCGGCGGGGGCAACGCGGCGCCTGCGCGCGGCCTTCCAAAGCGGCGGCAGCAGGGCCAGCACGCCAAGCCCGATGATCGGCATGTAGATGCGCGGCGAGGCCAGGGTGGCGAGGGTCACCGGGTCGCCTTCCGCGAACAGGTGGCCAAGGCCCGAACCGATGCCGGCATAGACGAACGAACTGGGGGCCATGCCCAGCACCGAGGCCAGCAGGTAGGTGCGCAAGCGGATCTTCATCAGGCCCGAGGCGACATTGACCAGCAGCAGCGGGAAGGCCGGGATCAGCCGCAGGGTCAGCAGGTAGGAAAAGGCGTCGGCCTTGAAGCCGTCCTCGATGCGGGTCAGCAGGGCGCCGGGCTTGCGGCGCAGGAAGTCGCCGAAGGCGGTGCGGCAGGCCGCATAGACCACGGTCGAGCCGCCGGTCACCCCCATCAGGGCCAGGAACCCGCCCAGCGGCCCGAACAGGAAGCCGGCGCTGAGCGACAGGATCAGCGCGCCGGGCAGCGAGACCGAGACCGTGGCGACGTAGATCAGCACGTAGATCACCGCGCATTGCAGCGGGTGGTGATGGGCGAAGGCCTGCAGCGCCGCGCCCTCGGCCTGCAGGGTCTCGAGCGACAGCTTGCCCGCCACGCCCGACGCCAGAGCCGCCACGAGCAGCAGCGCCAGGACCGCGAGCGGTCCGAAGCGACGCAGCCAGGCGAGGCTCTGGTCAGGGGTCATGCGGTCCCGATCGCGTCCGAAACGCTGGCGAAGCCCTCGGCGCGCAGGCGGGCGGCGAGGTCCTTCTTGATGCGCACCACCAGGCCCGGACCGCCATAGACGAGGGCCGAATAGAGCTGCACCGCGCAGGCGCCGGCCTTGATCTTGGCCAGGGCGTCGGCGCCGCTGGCGACGCCGCCGGCTCCGATCAGGGCCACGCGGCCCTTGGCGGCGGCGTGGAACTGGCCGAGCACCGCCGTCGAGGCGACCCGCAGCGGCGCGCCGGAAAGCCCGCCCCCCTCGGCCTTCTGCGCCGACTTCAGGGCGTCGGGCCGGGCGATGGTGGTGTTGGAGACGATGATCCCGTTCAGGCCCGTGGCCAGCACGGTCTCGACGATGGCCTCGACCTCGCCGTCCTCCAGGTCGGGCGCGACCTTCAGGAAGATCGGATAGTCGGCGCCGTCCTTCTTCAGGCCCGCCCGGGCCTGCGCCAGACGGCCCAGCAGCTCCTCAAGCGCCGCCTTGGTCTGCAGGGCGCGCAGGCCAGGCGTGTTGGGCGAGGAGATGTTGACCGTGAAATAGTCCGACAGGCCCCACAGGCGGGTGAGGCCTGTGACGTAGTCGCCGATGCGGTCGGTGGCGTCCTTGTTGGCCCCGATATTGGCGCCGAACACGCCCAGGCGGTCGGCATGGGCGTGCTTGCGAGCGGCCAGGCGCGTTGCGAACGGCTCGAGCCCCTCGTTGTTGAAGCCCATGCGGTTGATCACCGCATGGTCTTCGGTGAGCCGGAACAGGCGCGGGCGCGGATTGCCGGCCTGGGCCAGCGGCGTGACCGTGCCGGCCTCCACGAAGCCGAAGCCGGCGGCCAGCATGGCGTCCGGAACCTCGGCGTTCTTGTCGAAGCCGGCGGCCAGGCCCACGCAGTTCGACAGCTGCAGGCCCGCGACGCTGGTGGCCAGGATCGGATCGTCCACGCCGCCATCGCGCGGGCCAAGGCCCCACTTCAGGCCGCGGATCGCCCAGCCGTGGGCGTCTTCGGGATCGAACGCGTGCAGGGCGCGGGCGGCGATGTCGTGCAAGGCCATCAGGCCAGGCCCAGCTGCGGCACGCCGTCGGCGTCGAGCGCCAGCGGCTTTTCCGACACCGCCTCATCTGGAGACAGGCTGCGGAAGAGGTGTGGGAACAGAGCCCCGCCGCGCGAGGCCTCCCACTTCAGGTCCGGACCCAGGGCGTCGGCGTCGAAGCCGACCAGCAGCAGGTCTTCCTGGCCCTTGAAATAGAGGGCGGCGGTCTCCTGGGCCTGGTCGGCGGCCGACAGGTGGATGTAGCCGTCGGCGTGGTCGATGGGCGCGCCGGTGAACTGCCCGGCCGCCTTGGCCTCGTCCCAGAGCGTCTTCGGAAGGATCTTGTAGACCAGGGTCATTCGCCGCCGTGCCCGCCGTGTTCGGATGCGTAGAAGACGCGCGCCAGCCGCGGGGCGCCGGACGCGTCGATGTCGAAGATCGCCGCCGTGGCGGTGGGGAAGCGGCCGCGCAGCTTGGAAAGCTCGGCCGGATCGGCGGGGCTGCCCATGGCCAGGCGCAGCGAAAGATCGTGCAGGCCCGGATTGTGGCCGACCACCATCACCGTGCCGGCCGGGGCGTCGGCCTCGCGCACGGCGGCCAGCACTTCCTGGGCTTCGGCATGATAGAGATTGCGCAGCACCTCGGCGGTCGCGCCCGGAAAGGCGCCGGCGGCGGCCTCCCAGGTCTCGCGGGTGCGGCGGGCGGCCGAGACCAGGACCAGGTCGGGCGAAAGGCCCTCCGAAGCCAGGGCCGAGGCGATCAACGCCACGTCCTGGCGGCCGCGCTCGGCGAGCGCGCGCTCGAAGTCGCCGCCCTGGGCGGCGTGCCGCTCGGCCTTGCCGTGGCGCATCAGGATCAGACGGTCCATGGCGCACTCCATAAAGCGGTTTTAAAGCGGGGCAAATGGCGAGAAACGCCGTCTTCGTCATCTCCTCATACGAGCCCGCCGCCCAGGCGCAAAGCGCATGGTTGACACCTTCGTCGACAGGCGGTCCAAGGCGACATGGCCGACCTTGATCTGGACGTTTCCGCGCCGCTCGGCGGCGGTGTCTGGCGCTTCCCCGCCGACCGGCCGCTGGTGCTAGATTCCGGCGCGAAGATCAGCGGGCTGGAGGTGGCCTATCAGACCTATGGCTCGCTGAACGAGAACGGCACAAACGCCATCCTGATCTGCCATGCCCTGACCGGCGACCAGTACGTGGCCTCCACCCATCCGACCACCGGCAAGCCCGGCTGGTGGACGCGGCTGGTCGGTCCCGGCAAGCCGATCGATCCGGCCCGCCACTTTGTCATCTGCTCCAATGTCATCGGCGGCTGCATGGGCTCCACGGGGCCGGCCTCGATCGATCCGGCCACCGGCGAGCCCTGGGGCCTGTCGTTTCCGATCCTGACCATCGCCGACATGGTGCGGGCCCAGGCCATGCTGATCGACGCCCTGGGAGTCGACACCCTGCTGGCGGTGGTCGGCGGCTCGATGGGCGGCATGCAGGTGCAGCAGTGGGCGGCCGACTATCCGCAGCGGCTGTTCAGCGCCGTGATCGTGGCCTCGGCCTCGCGGCACTCGGCCCAGAACATCGCCTTCCACGAGGTGGGCCGCCAGGCGATCATGGCCGATCCCGAATGGCGCGGCGGGGCCTATGCGGCCCAGGGCGCGCGGCCCGAGAAGGGCCTGGCCGTGGCGCGGATGGCCGCCCACATCACCTATCTTTCCGAGCCGGCCCTGCAGCGCAAGTTCGGCAGAGAACTTCAGCGCGACGGCCTGTCCTGGGGCTTCGACGCCGACTTCCAGGTCGAGAGCTACCTGCGCCACCAGGGGGCGTCGTTCGTCGACCGCTTCGACGCCAACTCCTATCTCTACATCACCCGGGCCATGGACTATTTCGACCTGGCCGCGCCGCATGGCGGGGTGCTGGCCAACGCCTTCAAGGCGGCGCGGGACGTACGCTTCTGCGTGCTCAGCTTCACCAGCGACTGGCTCTATCCCACCTCGGAGAGCCGCCACATCGTCCGCGCCCTCACCGCCGCCGGCTGCCGCGCCGCCTTCGCCGAGATCGACAGCGACAAGGGCCACGACGCCTTCCTGCTGGACGAGCCGGTGATGGACGCGGCCCTGACGGGGTTCATGGCGTCGGTGGAACGCGAGCGGGGGATCGGGCGATGAGGGCAGGTTCGGCGAGTTATCTCCTCCCCCGTGAAACGGGGGAGGGGGACCGCGAAGCGGTGGAGGGGGCGAGACTGGGCGCTGTGCCGGCCGTCGCCCCCTCCGTCACGTCGCCGGTGGCGACGCGCCACCTCCCCCGTTCCACGGGGGAGGAGCAATGATCCGCGAGGACTTCCGCGAGATCCTGCGTCTCGTCCGCCCCGGCGCGCGGGTGCTCGATGTCGGCTGCGGCGAGGGCGCGCTGCTGGAGCTGCTGACCCAGGAAAAGCAGGTCGACGGCCGGGGGCTGGAGATCAGCGCCCACGGCGTGGCCGCCTGCATGGCGCGGGGGCTGTCGGTGGTGCAGGGCGACGCCGACCAGGACCTCGACCACTTCCCCGACAAGACCTTCGACTACGCGGTGCTGTCCCAGACACTGCAGGCCACCCGCAATCCGCGCCACGTGCTGGACGAGCTGCTGCGCATCGCCGACCGGGCGATCGTCTCGTTCCCCAATTTCGGCCACTGGAGCGTGCGCTGGTCGCTGGTCAGCCGCGGGCGGATGCCGACGACCAAGGCCCTGCCGACGCCCTGGTGGGCCACGCCCAACATCCACCTGTGCACCCTGGCCGACTTCATGGCCCTGGCCGACGACCTGGGCGTGCGTGTCGACTCCAGCGCCGCCTTCGCCGGCAAGGGTCCGGCGCGCGCCATCGACCCGACCAGGGCGCTGGAGAACTGGCGCTCGGAGACCTGTCTTTTCCTGCTCAGTCGCGGGGCGCCCGCCGAGCGTGTGGAACCGAGCGCCGTTTCAGGCGATCTTCTGATCCCATGAAGCTGCGGCTGATGACCTACAACGTCCACCGTTGCGTGGGCGGCGACCGCAGGCTCGACGTGGAACGCGTGGCCGAGGTGATCTCGGCCCACGAGCCCGACGTCGTGGCCCTGCAGGAACTCGACGTCGGCCGGATGCGCACCGGCAATGTCGATCAGGCCCACCGCTTGGCCGAACTCTTGAAGATGGGCTTCCACTTCCACCCGGCCATGGCGGTGGAAGAGGAGCTTTACGGCGACGCCATCCTCACCCACCTGCCGGAAAAACTCATCAAGTCGGGCCCGCTGCCCTTCTACCGCGCCGTGCCGGGGCTGGAGCCGCGCGGGGCGCTGTGGATCGAGGTGATGGTCGGCGACACGCCGGTGCAGATCATCAACACCCATCTGGGCCTCGTGCCCCAGGAGCAGAAGCGCCAGGCCGCCGCCCTGGTCGGCGAGAGCTGGATGGCGTCCGACCGCTGGAAGGCGCCGGGCGTGCTGCTGGGCGACTTCAACGCCACGCCCTATTCGGCCACCTACCGCCTGCTGAAGGCCGCCGCCCGCGACGCCCAGTCCGTTTCGGCCGGCTGGGGAAAGGCCCCGACCGCGACCTTCCCCTCGACCTTCCCGTTCATGCGCATCGACCACGTCTTCCTGACCAAGGGCCTGAAGACGCTGAACGTGTTCTCGCCCTACGACGCCCTGGCGCGGGTGGCTTCGGATCACCTGCCGCTGGTGGTGGATCTGGAGATCGAGGAGGCCTGAACCCTCTCTCTTAGAGAGAGGGAGGGGCCCGCCGCGAAGCGGTGGGAGGGTGAGAGGTTTCACTGTCGGCCGGAGTACCACCCGCCGCTCTGCCTTTCGGCGCCCATCCGACCGCGCCCGTTCCTGAGAAGGTGTACCCTCTCACCCTCCCACGCCTGCGGTGTGGGCCCCTCCCTCTCTCCATGAGAGAGGGATTTTAGAGCTGCAGATGCTCAGGCGGCTCGGGCGGCGGGGCCGTCAGGCGGTGGAGGTCGTGCTTGAGGCGCTTGCGGCGGCCCCAGGGGCGCCAGGCGTCGTCGGGGGCGATGGCGTCGCCCAGGCTCCAGTCGGCGACGAACTTCTTCAGGCCCTTCAGCGGCATGACGCCCACTGGTTCCAGCCGGCGCGGTCCTGTCCTGCCGTCCAGCGCCTCGATGGCGGGGCCAAGGCCGCCGTGCTCGATGAAGGCCTCCAGCACGGCCTCGGTCTCGACGCCCAGGAAATGGCCGATCAGCCGGCCCAGGAACGCGGCGATGGCCAGGCGCTCGTCCTCGTCGCGGGCCTCGAAACCGATGTCGCATTCGGTGTCGAGCCCGATCGAGCGGTTGTTGAGGTTGGCCGAGCCCAGCCGCAGCACCCGGTCGTCGGCGATCGCCACCTTGGAATGGACGATGATCGGCGCGCCCTTGGGCGTGCGGGCGCTGAAGGCGTAGAAGCGGCCGTGGATATCGACCTCGCGCAGGCGGTTCAGGGCCGCCGTGCGTGCGCTGTCCATGGTGATCTGGTCGAAATAGCTGGGGCTGCGGGCGGGACCCACCGTCACCACCTCGGGGCCGTCCGGCTCGGCCAGGCGTTCGGCCAGGGCTTCGACCACGATCGGCGAGGTCAGGTACTGGTTCTCGATATAGATCAGCCACTGGGCCGTGCGGATCATCTCCAGGTGCAGCAGCAGGCACTCGTTGATCTCGGGGTCGCGGCGCCAGTGCGGCTGGGTGCGGGAGATGGCGATCGGCAGGCGGCGCAGCGACGGCGCCAGGTGCTCGGGCCAGGGGGCGACCAGCGGCCGCTCGGGGGGATCCACGGCCTCGCCGGTGGCCTTGCGCCAGCGTTCGGCGAAGAGCTGCGCCAGGGCGCCGGCGACCGGGCCGTCGACCAGGGCGGCGACCTCATGGCGGGCCGGATAGTGATGGCCGGTGGGCAGGCGCCGGCGCGGGTCGTTGTCGAGATGCTCTGTGGTGTCCCAGCGGTCGACGCCGATATCGCCGCCGCTGACCAAAGCGACCGAGCCGTCGACCACGACCACCTTCTGGTGATGGCAGGCGCTGGCCGGCAAGGTGTTGTCCAGCCGGTACTTGACCTTGGAGCCGGCGAAGAAGGCCGCGCCGCGCTGTGGGCCGAACAGCTGCGAGGCGGCGATCGGGAAGGGCATGTCCCAGGCCAGAACCCGCACGTCCAGCGCCGGGTTCAGCGCCGCCTGCCGGCGTAGCAGCAGGCCTATACGGTCGGCGTGGACGGGATCGCGGCTCTTCTTGACCCTGTCGGGATCCAGCCGCGTCAGCGGGTCGAACACCCAGGCCAGGATCCAGATCGAGTGCCTGGCCGACAGCAGGATAGCCTTCAGCGCGTCGAAGGCCTCGTCGTTGTCGATGAACAGCGCCAGGCGTTCGGCGGTCTCGACCCGCCAGCAGGTCGAGCCGGGACGGAAGACGGTTTCGATTTCGGCCATGTCGCCCCTACGCCCGTACTGCCACAGCAACGCACGGGACAGAGTAAGGCTCCGCTTGTGGTCGCGGCTTGTCCTAAATCATCCCGCCGCGCGCGGCAGATCAGCCGGCGATGGCGGCGGCGTCGCGCTCGCCGGTGCGGATGCGCAGGGCCTGCTCCAGGTCGAGCACGAACACCTTGCCGTCGCCGATCTTGCCGGTGTTGGCGGTGCGCTGCAGGGCCTCGATCACCGCGTCGGCCACGTCGGTGGGCACGGCGATCTCAAGCTTGACCTTCGGCAGCAGCTTCACTTCGTATTCGGCGCCGCGATAGACCTCGGTCTTGCCCTTCTGACGGCCGTAGCCGCGCACCTCGGTCACCGTCAGGCCCGACGCGCCCGCCTCGGTGACCGCCTCCAGCACGGCGTCCAGGCGGCTGGGCTTGATAACGGCGACGATCATCTTCATGGCGCGAATTCCCCTTTACGCGGCCGGTTTACGGCTTGGTCGGCGACTCAAGGCTAGGCCCTGGCGCCACAGCTTCCAATAGTATTCCGGTCCTTACGGTTCCCGGCGCCTTCCGAACAGGCGCCACGCCGGCGGGCGCGGGCGGCATGACCGGGGCGAACACCCGGGCGCGGGCCCGGCTGCCGCGCGGCTTGACCGCGAAGGTCTGCTTGACGGCCTCCATCAGGATCAGCCCGGCGAAGCGCGGCCACAGGCGCGCGCCGACCTGTTCGAAGCCCTCGGCCCAGCCCACGGTGAAGCCGGCCGGCGGCGCATAGAGCGCACGGGTCCAGCCGGCGGGCTCCAGGTCGGCCTCGCGCAGAAGGTTCTCCAGCTGGCTGCGGCTGAAGGGGCGGCCGTGGCCGAACGGCGTGCCCTCGGCGCGGGCCCAGACGCCGTCGCGCGAGGCCACGGCGACGATCAGCCGGCCCGAGGGGGCCATCACCCGCCACAGCTCGCGCAGCACGGCCGAGGGATCGTCGGCCTCTTCCAGGGCGTGGACCGCCAGGATCCGGTCGAACATGGCGTTGGGAAAGGGCAGGGCGGTCTCTTCGACCAGGGCCGCCTGGTTGCGCTCGCCCACCGGCCAGACCTCTACGCCCTGCGTCGCGGGCATGGCGGCGATCACCCGGCGGGCCTTGGCGCGGCATTCGTCGAGGAAGGGCGTGGCGTAGCCCAGGCCCAGCACGTCCAGCCCGTTGGCGTCGCCCCAGGCCTCGGCCACCTTGCGGCCGAGCATCTCCCGCGCCACCCGGCCCAGCGGGGCGGCGTAGAAGGCTCTGAGGTCGAGCACGTCGCGGCGCATTGTCTCTCCGTGGCGTCGAGGCCATCTATGTAGGCGGGCGAATCCTCCGCGTCACGCCCGCCGATAAGGGCCGATCGAATGCCGCTCGAAATCCACCAGTTTCCCTGCCTCTCCGACAATTACGGCTTTCTCGTGCGCGACACCGCCACCGGAAAGACCGCCTGCATCGACACGCCGGAGGCCGACGCCATCCTGATGCAGCTGGAAAAGCTGGGCTGGGGGCTGGACTTCATCCTCAACACCCACGGGCATCCCGACCACGCCGGCGGCAACGAGGCGGTCAAGGCCGCCACCGGCGCGACCATCGTCGGCCCGCAGGAAGTAACCCGCATCGCCCCCCTCGACCGCGTGGTGGCCGGCGGCGACGTCGTCGAGCTGGGCGAGACGACGTTCACCGTCATCGACAGCGGCGGCCACACGCTGGGCCACGTGGCCTATCACGATGCCGGGGATGGCGTGGCCTTCGTCGGCGACACCCTGTTCGCCCTGGGCTGCGGGCGGATGTTCGAGGGCGATCCCGAGCAGATGTGGGCCTCGCTCTCGCGGCTGGCCGACCTGCCCGACGACACCACCGTCTATTGCGCCCACGAATACACCGCCTCCAACGCCCGCTTCGCCCTGTCGGTCGACGCCGATCCGGCGCTGAAGGCGCGCGCGGACCAGGTGTTCGCCGCCCGCGAGCGCGGCGAGGCCACCGTGCCCACCAGCATCGGCCTGGAGAAGGCCACCAATCCGTTCCTGCGCGCGCCTGTGCTGCGGCCGGGCCTTGCGCCCGCCCAGGCCTTCGCCGAGATCCGCGCGGCCAAGGACAGTTTCAAGGGATGAGTACGATGAGCGTTGCTGGGATTTCGGGCGATCTGGGCGCGAAGGAGATCGTGCGCCTGCTGGGCATGCAGCCTCACCCCGAGGGGGGCTGGTACGTCCGCATGTTCGAGGACGCGCCGGGCGCCGACGGCCGTCCGGCCTCGACGGCGATCTATTACCTGCTGGAGGCCGAGCAGATGTCGGCCTGGCACCGCATCGACGCGGTCGAGGTCTGGCACTGGTACGCCGGCGCCCCGATCCGCCTGACCCTGTCGCCCCCCGACGGCGTCGGCGCCACGCCCCACACGCTTGGCCCGGACCTGCGGGCCGGCTGCCGCCCGCAGGTGGTGGTGCCGGTCGGCTGGTGGCAGACGGCCGTGTCGCTGGGCGCCTGGACGCTGGTCGGCTGCACGGTGGCGCCGGGCTTCAGGTTCGAGGGCTTCGAACTGGCCCCGGAGGACTGGCGGCCGAAGGCGTAGACCCCCTCGGTCGGCTTCGCCGACAGCTCCTCCAGAGGGGGAGCATCTGCGCGGCGTAGATCCTCCCCCTGAAGGGGGAGGTGGCCCGGAGGGCCGGAGGGGGGACGTTTTCAGCTTCTGATGAAGCTGGCCGTCCCGAGCGACTTCCCTCTCCGTCGGCTTCGCCGACACCTCTCCCTTCAGGGAGAGGGTCTTTGACGCCACTCCGCCCTGGTCTGCCCCCAAACCTCGTTGGGCAGGTCTTGATACGGCGCGGGCAGCGGATGGGCGCCCCGGTTCCTGGACCCCAGCCGCGCCGCCACCTGCTGCGAGGGCGTGTTCTGCGGGTGGATGCAGTGGATCACCTCGTCCCAGCCCAGGTCGTCGAAAGCCCAGTCGATGGCGGCCTGCGCGGCCTCGACCGCATAGCCCTTGCCCCAGGCGCTCCGCAACAGGCCCCAGCCGACCTCCGTGCCAGGCCAGCCTTCGGGCCGCCAAGGTCCGATGCGGCCGACCCATCGCCCGGTGTCCTTGGCGATCAGCGAGAACATGCCGAAGCCGTTCATGGCCCACGAGCCCGCCATGCTGGCCATGCCGCGCCAGGCGGCTTCGCGGGTCTGGTAGCCGCCGATGAACTGGGCGGCCTCGGCGTCGCCCATCAATTGCGCCCAGCCGTCGAGGTCTTCGGCGGCGGTCGGGCGCAGGATCAGGCGGGCGGTCTCCAGCGTGGGGCCAGGGGCGATGGCCATGGCGTCTCCTTCCCTTTTTTCCTGCTCTCGTCTCAGATCACGCAGGCGGCCAGACCGTCGCGACGGACCGTGCCCGAGGCTGCGCCGATCCTGCGCGAGCGCTTCTGGACGTAGCGGCCGGGCTTGACGGCCTTCCACTTCAGGGGGCTGGGCAGGATCGCCGCCAGCCGGGCCGACTGGGCCGGGGTCAGCTTGGCGGCGCTGACGCCGAAATAGCGCTGGGCGGCGGCCTCGGCACCATAGATGCCGGGGCCGAACTCGATGGAGTTCAGATAGACCTCCATGATCCGCTGCTTGCCCCAGCCCACTTCGATCAGCACCGTGAACCAGGCCTCCAGGCCCTTGCGCAGGTAGGAGCGGTCCGGCCACAGGAAGACGTTCTTGGCGGTCTGCTGGCTGATGGTCGAGCCGCCGCGCACCTTCTTGCCCTTCTCGTTGTTCTCATAGGCCTTCTGCAGGGCCTCGACGTCGAAGCCGTGGTGCTCGCAGAAGCGGGCGTCCTCGGCGGCGATCAGCGCGCGCGGCAGGCTGGGCGAGACCTTGGACAGCGGCCGCCAGCGATGGTCCCAGCCCTTGCCCTCGACGGCGCGGATGACCATCAGCGGCGTCGCCGGCACCGGCACGAAGCGATAGACCAGCACCGCCAGGATCGGCCCGGCGATCAGCACGATGAACAGCGCCAGGAAGATGTTGCGCAACAAGACCTTCAAAACCGTACGCCCCTTGCCTTGACCTTGCGGCCGGATGCTAACCAACGAGGAAGACAGCCGATAGGGTGCGTTGGTTAGGGAGGCCTTGATGGACGTTTCTACGGCGGTGGCGGAGCGGTTCTCGGCGCGGGCGTTCAAGCCCGACCCGGTCTCGGGCGAAACGGTGCGGGCGATCCTGGAAGCCGCGGCCCGCGCGCCGTCGGGCGGCAATCTTCAGCCATGGAAGGTGCATGCCGTCGCTGGCGACGTGCTCGCCGAGTTCAAGGCCAAGGTCGCCGCGCGGCTGGGCTCCCCGGACGAGGCGCAGTACGCGGTCTATCCGGCCAACCTCTGGGAGCCGTTCCGCACCCGCCGCTTCCAGGTCGGCGAGGACCTTTATGGCGCGCTGGAGATCCCGCGCGAGGACAAGATCGGCCGTCTGCGGCAGTTCGCCCGCAACGCCGAGTTCTTCGGGGCGCCCGTGGGCCTGTTCTTCTCGATCGACCGCAACCTGGGCCCGCCGCAGTGGTCGGACCTGGGCATGTACATGCAGACGGTGATGCTGCTGGCCACCGAACGGGGCCTGGCCACCTGCGCCCAGGAGTTCTGGTCGGCCTACGGCAAGCTGGCGGCGGACTTCCTGGGGCTGCCTGACGACCACATGGTGTTTTCCGGCATGGCGCTGGGCGTCGCCGACGAGGCCGCGCCGGTCAACGCCTGGCGTTCCCGGCGGGACGATTTCCAGGTCTGGGGCGAGCTTCGGGGATTCTGACGAGGGTTCCCGTTCGAAGGGAGCGCTTCCAGCGCGCCGCGAGACTCTTCGGGCGTGAAACCGCCTGCCCCACAAGGGCCCGCGCGCGGGAAACATAAGTTTCGCTCCGGGCAAGGAGATGGTTGATCACTTAAGGTTGCGGGCGTAGCGTCGCCAAAAGCGTTGGAGGAAGTGACCCCATGAAGATGATCCTAGCGGGCCTGGCCGCCCTGTCGTTCGTCGCGCCGGCCGCGGCCCAGGAGTGGCCCAAGCAGGATTGGCGGGTCAGCAGGATTTCCAACCTTTCGGCCCAGGCGCCGTCCTTCTACGAGCCCGACGGCGGCGCCCGGCCGATTCCGAGCGTGTATTCCACGAGCGTCAGCTTCCGTCAGCCGGCGCGCATCGGCCGCTCGAACATCGCCCTCGACGTCGGCTCGATCCGCCGTGAAGGCAAGGTCGCCCTGGTCAGCTACTTCGTGTGGCCGGACGACAAGTCGGGCTACACCGAGATTTCGTCGCGCATCGAGTGCGGCAAGACCGGCGAACAGATCAACGCCGTCCGCCATTACGACCAGGACTTCGCCCTGGTCGGCGGCCGCGACATGCGCCTGCGCCGCACCGACGCCACGGCCCGCGCCGTGGCCATCCAGGTCTGCGGCGCGCCGCGCGTCAACGTCAGCGACAAATCGCTGCCCGAACTGGTCAAGGGCGGCTGATCCTTCAGCCTCTCGGCCCAAACAAGAAGCCCCGGCCTTGCGGCCGGGGCTTCTTCGTTTCGCGGGACAGGCCGCTTTAGGCGGTCTGCTTGACGCCGGCTTCGGCCAGCCACTCGACGATCTTGCTCTTGGGCATGGCGCCGACCTTCATCGAGGTCATCTGGCCGCCGCGGAACAGCATCATGGTCGGGATGCCGCGCACGCCGTAGCGCGACGGGGTCATCTGGTTCTCGTCGATGTCGATCTTGGCGACCACGACCTGGTCGGCGAGCTCTTCGGAGATCTGCTCCAGGGCCGGGGCGATCTGCTTGCACGGGCCGCACCACGTGGCCCAGAAGTCGACGAGCACGGGGCCCTCGGCTTGCAGGACGTCTTTTTCGAAGGTGGCGTCGGTCACCGCAACGGTGCTCATGGTCTGGCTCCTGGCTGGCGTCGCGGGTCGGGGGATCGCGGCGCGGAATTGATAACAGTGGCGGTTCCAACCGCCTCTTGCTCGAAGATGTAGGCGCGGGGGGCGCGTCCGGCAATAACTCAGAAGAGGCGTGAAAGAGCCGCCGCCCGCACGTTTTCTGGAACGACCATCAGTTTGGGACCATCCGTCCACACGATCGCGGCCTCGATCTGGCGACCCGGGAAGATTTCGGCCAGCACCGCGGCGTAGACCGCCATCTGCGAGAGATAGGCTGGATCGGCGTCCTCGATGCGGTCGGGCGAGGGGCGGTTGGTCTTGTAGTCGACCACCAGCACCCGGTCGGGACCGACCACCAGCCGGTCGACCCGGCCCGAGATCGCCATGCCCACGGGCAGCTGGGCCGCGGCCCCGGCCAGCGAGGCCTCGGCCCGCGAGCCGGGGCCGAACACGGCGGCGAAGCGGTCGTCTTCCAGCACCCCAAACGCGGCGGCGGTCATCTCGGCCCGCTGGATCTCGGTCAGGTCGCGCTCGGCGGCCAGCAGGCGGCCGGCGGCGGCGCGGCGAGCGGCCGGCGCGATGTCGGGCAGAAGCTGCAGCAGCCGGTGGATGATCTCGCCGCGGCGATAGCGGCCGAGGCCTTCGATCTTCGCCAGCGGCGAGGGCGCCGAACCGATGGTCTCCTCCTCGGCCTCAAGCGCCGAGGGCGCGGCCCAGCGGGCGCCGGCCGAGACGGGCTCGGCGGCCCGCCGCGCCCAGTCGGGCAGGGGAGCGGGCGGCGCCTCGTCCCGTTCGGCCGCAGGAGGGGCAGGCAGGGGATCGGGGCCGTAGCGCAGGATCCCGGTCTCCTCATCGAGCGCCCGCACATCGCCCTCGACCCTGGAATGGGCGAAGGCGGCGCGGGCGGCGGCGTACCAGCCGCCGACGTTCTCGTCCTTGGTGCGGGCGTCGATGCGGCCGCAGAGAATCAACCGATCGCGCGCCCGCGTCAGGCCCACATAGAGCAGGCGATAGGCCTCCTGCTGGGCCTTGTCCTCGCGCAGTTTCCGCGCCGCCGCCGAGGCCTCGCAGTCCTGCTTGCCCGAGGCGCACCACAGAAAACCCTTGTCGGCGGTGGCCAGCAGCGGCGAGCCGCGAGCTCCACCCTTCATCGTCGTCTCGGGCAGGAAGACGATCGGCGCCTCCAGGCCCTTGGCGCCGTGGGCGGTCATCACCCGCACCTGCCGGCGCACGCCCTCCATCTCGCGCTTGACGACGATGTCGAGCGCGGCGAACTCGGCCACCAGCGTCTCCAGGTCGCGCACGCCGCGGGCTTCGGCGTTGGTGATCTGGGCCAGGAACTCGTCCAGGGCGTCGGCGGCCTCCTCGCCCAGGCGGGTGAGGGCGCGGGCGCGGTTGCTGACGTGGTTGGCGTCCAGCTTGCCCAGGAACAGGGCGTAGAACTCGTAAGGCTGGCGGCGACGGCGGGCGGTCAGCGCCCACTCCAGCAGGGCGTGGGCCTCGCGCCAGGCGGGGCGCTCGTCGGATCGCGCGGCCAGCGCGCTCCACAGCGTCGTCTTTCCGCGCCCCTTGGCCAGGGCGTAGAGGTCATCGTCGGTCAGGGCGCAGAACGGGCTCTTCAGCAGCGCCGCCAGGGTCAGGTCGTCGTCGGGGAACAGGCAGAAGCGGCCCAGCGCCAGGAGGTCGTCGAAGACGATGTGGGCCGACAGCGACAGCCGGTCGGCGCCGGCCACCGGCACGCCGCGCCGCTTCAGCGCCCGCAGCACCTCCTCGAACAGCGCCTTGCGCCGCCGCACCAGCACCAGCACGTCGCCGTAGTGAGCCGGGCGCCAGACGCGGGCGTCCTTGTCGAACACCGCGTCGCCCCGCTCGACCAGGGCCTTGATCTCGGCGGCGATCTTCTCGGCCAGGCGCCGGTTGGCGCCCTGCTCGGTCTCGACGTCCAGCGGCGCGTCCCAGGCCTCGCGCTCGGCGGCGACCGGCTCGCGCTCCAGCGGCCACAGGTCGACGCACCCCGGATGATCCTTGCGGAAGGCCACGTGGGCGGGAATGTCCTCGCCGGTAGGGGCCAGGCCCAGGCGCGCGTCCGGCGCCTCGAACAGGGCGTCGACGAAATCCAGCACCTGACGTGTGGAGCGATAGGAGGTCGCCAGCGGCACGGCCCTGCCCACCCGGCCGACGGCCTCGATGCGGGCGATGTACTGTTGCGTCTCGATCAGCAGGCGCTCGGGCTGGGCGCCCTGGAACGAATAGATCGACTGCTTCTCGTCGCCGACGATGAACAGGGTGCGGCCGTCGGCGGCCTTGCCGTCGCGCCCCGGTGCGCCGGCCCCGGCGAAGAAGTCCTCGGTCAGGGCCGACAGGATCTCCCACTGCTCGGGGGCGGTGTCCTGGGCCTCGTCGAGCAGGATGTGGGAAACCCCGCCGTCCAGTTTGTAGAGCACCCAGGCCGCGTCGACGCGCTTGGTCAGCAGATCGCGGGTCTTCTCGATCAGGTCGGAGAAGTCGAGGGCCCCTTGCGCCTTCTTCTCGGCGATGAACTCGGACAGATACAGCGCCGCCAGCCGCATGGCCGCGACGCTGTCCTCGGCCACCTTGGCCGCGCGCAGCCATTCGCGGGCCTCGCCAAGGCGCTCCTGCTCGGCCAGCAGCCGCTCGCGCAGGTCCTCGCGGCTCTTCAGGCCCGAGGTCTTGCCCGGCCAGGTCGCGGGCGTGCCGGCGCCCTTCTCGGTGAACAGCACCGCCAGGGCCTCGTCGAGCGTGGCGGCGGGATTGGTCGCCACCGCCCGCATCTGGTCGGCGCACCTGATGTCGGTCTTGCCGCCGCCCGACAGCACGTCGGCGATCGAGCGCCACAGCGCAACGTCCAGGTCGTCCATCGCCTGGGCGGCGATCTCCTCGGCGGTGGTCGGCTCGGCAAAGCCGCAGACGCTCCAGATGTCGGCGATCACGCCTTCGAGGCCGCCCGCGCGGTCCAGATAGGCGGCGATGTTGGCGCGCTGGTGCTCGAAGGTGGCGAACATCGCCTCGAACGAGGCGAAGTCCAGCGCCACCGAGAACCGGGCATAGGCCTGGGAGAATTCGTTGTCGGTGGCGGTGACGAAGGCGGCCAGCTTGTGCAGCGCGGCCTGGGCCACGGCGGCCGAGGCGCTGTCGTCCATCACCTCGAAGCCGGGCGATACGCCCGCCTCGATCGGGAAGCGCCGCAGGAGCTTCTCGCAGAAGGCGTGGATGGTCTGGATCTTCAGGCCGCCGGGCGTCTCCAGCGCCTTGGCGAACAGGCTGCGGGCCTTCGACAGGGCCAGGGCGTCGAACTCGCTCTCCGGCCGGTCGACCAGGCCTGCGATCTCGGCGCGCAGGGCCGTATCGGGCGTGACGCACCACTTGCCCAGACGGTCGAACAGCCTGTGCTGCATCTCGGCGGCGGCGGCCTTGGTGTAGGTCACGCACAGGATCGCCGCCGGCTCGGCGCCGCCCAGCAGGAGGCGCGCGACCCGGTCGATCAGGGTCTTGGTCTTGCCCGAGCCGGCGTTGGCCGTGACGAAGGCCGAGATCGCCGGGTCGGCGGCGACGCGCTGGGGGTCGAGGGCGCTCAAAGGGAACCTCCCCTTCTGGGGGAGGCGGCCGAAGGCCGGTGGGGGGGCGTTTTCAGCCGCCGCACCCCTGGCCGGTCTTGCGATATTTCCCCCCACCGATCGCTGCGCGATCGCCTCCCCCAGAGGGGGAGGTTCCTTGAGGCTTCGAGCGCCCTCATTCCCCGTCCCCCTCGTCGCCGCTGGTCGACCACTCGAACACCCGCGCCAGGTGCCCGTAGTCGCCGGCATGGTCGTGAACGAACTGCGGCGCGGTGCGCGACAGGTAGGGGCGGTCGGGCTCGTCGTACTTGCGGATCAGCTCCACCAGGCCGTCGAAGGCCTTGCGCGCGGCTTCCTCGCTTTCGGGGCCGGCGGCGGCGCGGGTCTGCTCCTCGCCGGCCGGGCGGCGGCCGGTGACGCGCACATAGGTCAGGTCGCCGGGCGCGCGCGGGCCGATGTCCTTGAAGCCGCCGTTCTGCAGGATCGCCGCCGTCAGGGTCAGCTGCGGCGAGAAGCCGGTGTCGACCTGCTTCTGGCTGGGGGCGGCGCCGGTCTTGTAGTCGAGGATGTGGGCGGCGCGGCCGTCGCGGGTGGGCTCGATGCGGTCGGTCTTGGCCGTCAGGGTGAAGGGGCGGCCACCCACCTGGAAGGTGATCTCGCCGGCGGCCTCGACCACGATCTTCTCGGCGCCCGCGCGGCGGCGGGCCTCAAGGTCCATGACCCACAGGGCCGCCTCGCGGGCCAGGGCGCGTTCGCGGGCCAGGGCCGAGGGCGGCATGCCGGCGGCGACCAGCTCGGCGATATACAGGCCCTCGAAGATCTCCGCGCCGTTGGCCGGCAGGGCGTCGGGATAGGTCAGGGCGAACATCTCGAAGGCCGCGTGGATGGCCGTGCCGCGGGCGCGCGCCTCCACCGGCTCGTCCGGGCGCTCGAGCGGATAGAGCTTGAGGATGTCGCGCGCCCACACCGCGTAGGGGTCGCGGGTCAGGGCCTCGACGCGGGTGACGGCCATGCGGCGCGGGCGGTCCTCGACCGGCGGGCAGGGGGCGGGGCGCTTGACCGGGGCGTAGGGGCCGGGGGCGTCCAGGGCGCGCGCCCAGTCCAGCACGTCGGCGCGCTCGGTCAGGGACAGGCCGGCGCCGCGCGCCAGGGTCTTCATCCGCCACAGCCAGCGGCTCTCGACGGCCGGCGCGCCGCCGCGACGCTGGCTGTGCACCAGGATCACGTCGGGGGCGCTGGCGGCCTGGGCGAAGTCGTGGGCGGTGAGGCCGATCTTGCGCTCGGGCGGCGGCAGGCCGAGCTTGCCGCGCATCGGTCGCGACAGGAACGGGTCGATCGGCGCGGCCTGCGGCCAGACGCCTTCCTCCAGCCCGGCCAGGATCAGCCGGTCGGCGCGCACGAGGCGGGCCTCGATGGCGCCCAGCATGCGAAGCTGGGGGTGGGTGGCGCCGCCGACGCGCAACGTCTCCTCGTCGACCAGTCGTCCGAGCAGGTCGAGGAAGCCCAATGGATTGGTCGGCGGCAAGGCCTGGCCGTCCTCGATCAGGGCCGAGATCAGCGCCGCCAGGGCCTCGCCGCCGGATCCGGCCCACAGCGAAGGCGGCTCGACCAGGTTTTCCAGCGCCCTGGCCAGCGCCTCGGCGGCCAGATGCGGCGGGGCGACGGGGCCGGCGGCGTAGGGTTGGGCGGCGATCTCGATGGCGGCGTGGATGCGGCGCGCAAGGTCCAACGCCTCGGGATACTCGGCGATGCGGCGCTCAAGGGCCGCGGCGTCGACCGGGGCGGGGCCGCGCAGGCCTTTCAGTTCGAGCGCCCGGGCGGCCTCGTCGGCCTTCAGCAGCGGGTGCTTGGCCACCGAAAGCAGGCCGACCGGGTCCAGCGGCGCCAGCACCAGCGCCGCCAGCTTGCGCGCCAGGACGGCGGGCGCCGAAGCGGCCAGCGGCGCCCCGGCCGAGCTGTCGGGCACGACGCCCCAGCGAGCCAGATAGAGGCCGGCGCGGCGGGCCAGCTGCTGGTCGGGTGTGACGAGCGCGGCGGTCTTGCCCGGCGTCTCCAGCGCCTCGCGCAGCAGGAGGGCGCAGGCCAGGGCGGCTTCCTCCTCGCCCGAGGCGTTGACCAGGGACAGGCCCGACAGGCCCTCGGCAATGGGGTCGACGCTGGCGGACTCCGCGCGCAGCTTGCCGATCTGGGTCAGCCAGTCGGCGGTGGCCTCGGCCGGGCGCAGGGCCTCGTTGACCAGGCGGCGGCGCCAGCGCCCCCGGCTGTCGGCCTCGGCGCGCCAGCGGCGCACGACGCCGCGATCGACGCCGGCGCGATGGAGAAGGCGGCGCATGGCGCCCTGCGGGTGCTGCTCGCCGACCTGATCCCAGGCGTCGCTCGCCAGGTCTTCGTCCAGGCCCGGCAGCACCACGCAGCCCTGCGGAGCACGCGAGACGGCGATCAGCAGGTCGGCGGTGGCCGGCGCGGTGCCGGTCGAACCGGCCGCGATGAGCAGGCCCGGCGGCGGATTGGCCATCCACTGGTCGGCCAGGGCGCGCAGCAGGCGCACCCGCCGCTCGCTGACGTCCATCATCTGCAGATCGGCCAATCGTGCGCTCCAGCCCTCGACCATGGCCCGGATGAACCGCGCCGAGACCTGCCAGTGGGCCGCCAGGTCGCCGTCGGCCAGGCCGTCGAGGCGCTCGATGATCGGCGCCTCCTCGATCTGGCAGCTGTCGAGCAGGTCGGAAATGGCTTTCGCCATCTCCAGGGCCTGGCCGGCGCTGGGCGGGCTGTCGAGCAGGGCGGCGTTGTCGTGGACCAGGCGCGCCAGCTCGAACCGCCGGCGGCGGCTGGAGACGGCCGGCGGCAGGTCGAGCGCCAGGTCGCCGGGCTCGAACGGCGGCTCGCCCTCGTCGAGATCGCCCAGCGGGCGGATCTGCGGCAGCAGCACGGCCCGCCCGCCGTTCACCGCCAGGAAGGCGTCGGCCAGCGCGCGCGCGCCACGACGGGTCGGGGTCAGCAGGGTGGCGTGCGACAGGGCGTCGGGGCCCAGGTGGGCCAGGCGCTCGACAAGGCCAGCGGCCACGTCGTCGACGAACGGCCGATGGGCCGGGATCGAGAACCAGCCGGAGCCGGCCGGGCCGCTCATCCGGCTTTGGCTTCCGCGAGCTTGGCTTCGGCCTCGTCGCGCGCGCCGGGATCGCCAACGTGCATCCAGAAGCCGTCCATCACCACCCCGTGGACGCGGCCCAGCGGCGCGAGCCTGCGCCAGATCGTCGCCAGCGAGAACGCGCCTTCGGGCCCATCGTCGACAAGGTCAGGCTTGCAGATATGCACGCCCATATAAGCGAAAGGCGCGCTTGGGGCCTCGCCCCGGAAGGTCAGCGCGCCCTCGTCCGACATGAAGATGTCGCCGGCCCCATCGAAGCCGAGCGTGCGGTCCAGCCGCGCCAGCAGCAGGCAGACGTCCATCCGTTCCGGATCCCAGGCCTGGGCCAGGCTGTCGATGGCGGGGACGCCGTCCTGCGTCCAGACGGAGTCGATATTGGCGACGAACACCGGATCCTCGCCCAGCAGCGGCCGGGCCTTGCGCAGGCCGCCGCCAGTTTCCAGCAGCTCGCCGCGTTCGTCGGAGATGACGATCTGGGGCGCGCCGGTGCGAGCCTTCAGATGGGTTTCCAGTCGGTCGGCGAAGGCGTGGACATTGACCACCGCGGTCTCGACGCCCGCTTCGGCAAGGCGATCGAGCATGTGGTCGATCAGGGTGCGGCCGGCGACCTCGACCAGCGCCTTGGGGCGATCGTTGGTCAGGGGGCGCATGCGGGTGCCCAGGCCGGCGGCCAGCACCATGGCTTTCTTCGGAGCGGTCATGCGCGGGCCTCCGCCGGGACATGGGCGTCGAACCAGGCCTTCAGTCCCGCCAGCGCCGGATCGGCCAGGCAGCTGTCGAGATAGCGCCACAGGCGCGGCATGAAGCTCTCGTACCTGGGCTTGCCGTCGCGGGTGACGAGGCGCGCGAAGATGCCGAGGATGCGGGCGACGTTGAGCGCCCCCAGCGCGTGGTAGTCGGCCAGGAACTGGGTCCGGTCGAGGTCCGGCCGGGCGGCCAGATAGCGGTCGAGGCCGCGGGCTTCGATCTCCGGCGACACGTCGCGGCGGGCGTCGTGCAGCAGCATCGAGAAGTCCCAGGCCGGGTGGGCGACCACGGCGTCCTGGAAGTCGATCAAGCCAACGCGCGCCGGACCCTCGCGGCCCGGCAGCCACAGCAGGTTCTCGGCGTGATAGTCGCGATGGCAGAAAACGCTGGCGCCCGCCTCGGCGCGAGCGCGGATCGGCGTCCACAGCGCTTGCCAGTCGGCCAGGGCGGCGGCGTCGAAGGTCACCGGCTTGAGCTTGGGCAGCCACTCGACGAACAGGTCCTGGGCCATCTGCAGGGCCAGGTCGTCATAGGTCAGCAGCGGCCAGGTCGAACCGCCGGCCTCCAGCACCGCCGGGGGCTCGGCCGCGTGCAGGGCGACCAGGGCGTCGACGGCGGCGTCGTACATCGCCGGCTCGTCGCCGCCTTCGGCGATCACCTTGGCGTAGAGGTCGTCGCCCAGGTCTTCCAGCACGGCCAGGCCCAGGGCCGGCTCGGCGGCCAGCACCTGCGGCGCGGAAAGGCCCTGCGCACGCAGCCAGCCGGCCACGGCCACGAAGGCGTCCACCCGGCCGGCGGCCAGGCGGTAGGCGGCGTTGAAGCCCAGCGCGCGGCGCTCGTCCGGCGTGGCGCCGGGCGGGCAGGGGGCGGTCTCGAGGGCCGGCGGCTGGTCCATGAAGATGAAGGTCGCATCGCCGCGATACAGGCGCTCGTACGAGCGGGTCGAGGCGTCGCCGCCCAGCGGCTGGCGGCGCGTGTCGCCATAGCCGTGACGGGCCAGGAAATCGGCCTTCAGGGTCTCGCGGTCAGAGCTCAAGCTTGCGTTCCTCGAAGGCGCCGAAGGACGTGATGCGGACGCGGCGCGCTTCGCCGGCCGTATCGTCCAGAACCGGCGAAATCTCTACATCGAGTCGGTGCGGCGGCAGACGGCCCTCCAGGCGCTGGGGCCATTCGATCAGGGCCGCGCCGTCCTCCAGGGCCTCGGCCAGGCCGATCTCGTAGGCCTCGTCCGGATCCTCCAGGCGATAGAGGTCGAAATGGGCGAGCGGGAAGTTCTCCGCCTCGTAGAACTGCACCAGGGTGAAGGTCGGGCTGGGCACCTCTTCCTCGGGCGAGGTCAGGGCGCGCACCAGGGCGCGGGCCAGGGTCGACTTACCCGCGCCCAGCGGGCCGTACAGGCACAGGGCCGCGCCGGGAAACAGGACGGCGGCCAGCCGCGCGCCGAGCGCCTTGGTGGCGGCCTCGTCGGGCAGGTCGATTTCGAGGGAGGCGGCGCCCCCGGGCGCCTGTGGCGTAGACATCGCGCCAATCTAGAGTCCCCCGCGCGGGCCTCAAGCCGCTTTCAGGAATTTTGCCGTCGCCGGGGCGGGCGGGGCGTCCTATCACCAGGGGAACAATCCCGAGAGGATCGGTCGAGATGAAGAACTGGAAGCTGTGGGCCGGCCTCGTCGCCGTGGTCGTGGTGATCGCCGCCGGCTGGGGCGCGTGGTGGAACTTCGAGCTGCGCTGGCGGCCCAAGACCATCACCAAGAACCAGGCCGAGATCGCCAGGATCCTCGAGGGCTCGGGCTGGGTGTCGCCCGGCCTGAACGGCCCCAAGCTCTACATGATCAGCTTCCGCACCTGCCCCGACTGCATCCGCTTCAAGAAGGAAGAGTACCCCCGCCTGCACAAGGCCGGGATCGACACCCGCCTGATCGAGATCGCCCGCGCCGATCGCAACGGCGTGCCGAAATCGACGCCGGTCGAGCGTGCGACGGTGGCCGAGCTGTGGATCAACCGCTCGTGGGCGTTGTCGGAGAAGTGGGACGCCACCCCGGTCGACGCCTGGGCGGCGCCGGGCCTCAAGCCGGCCGACGGCGACATCGCCCGCACCGCCGTCATCGAGGCCGGCCGCAAGTCGGTCGAGGACCTGATCCCCCTGCTCAAGAAGAACGGCGTGAACTTCGCCTATCCGCTGCTGGTCTGGTGGACGCCCGACGGCCAGATGAAGGCCTGCGCCTGCGAGAAGCGCGAGACCTACCGCTTCGTGCGCAAGGACCTTGGGGTCTAGTCTCAGGCGCGCGGATGGGCCTTGCCGTAGGCCGCCAGCAGGCCTTCGGCGTCGACCTGGGTGTAGCGCTGCGTCGTCGACAGCGAGGCGTGGCCCAGGAGGTCCTGGATCGAGCGCAGGTCGGCGCCGGCGCCCAGCAGGTGGGTGGCGAAGCTGTGTCTCAGGGCATGGGGCGTGGCGCGGTCCGAAAGGCCCAGGCGCCCCCGCAGCAGCTGCATGGCCGCCTGCACGTGGCGCGGCGACAGCGGTCCGCCGCGCTTGGCGCGGAACAGCGGCTCGTCGGGCGACAGCACGAAGGGCAGGGCCGTGACATAGGCGTCCACCGCCGTGCGCACGGCGTCGAGCACCGGCACGATCCGGGTCTTGCCGCCCTTGCCGGTGATGCGCAGGGTCTCGGCCAGGGGCGCGTCGGCGCGGGTCAGCGACAGCCCTTCGGAGATGCGCAGGCCGCAGCCCCAGAGCAGGGTCAGCACCGCTTCGTCGCGGGCCGCCTCCCAGTCCTCGCGGTCGGGATCGAGCGCGATCTCGGCCAGCAGGCCGCGGGCCTGGTCTTCTGACACCGGACGCGGCGCGCCGACCTTGATGCGCGGGCCGCGCACCAGGCCGATGGCGGCGTTGGGCGTTTCAAGGCGAGCGTCGAGAAAGCGGTGGAAGGCGCGGATCGAAGACAGCGACTGGCTCACCGAGCGCGGCGACAGCGGATGATCGCCCGAACGCCGGAAGGCCAGATAGGCCCGCAGGTCGGCGGCCGAGACGGCGCCGAGGTCCTTGAGCGAGAGCGAGCCGCCGTTATGGCCCTCGATGAAGTTCAGATAGGCCAGAACGTTGTCGCCATAGGCCCGCACCGTGCGAGGCGAGGCGCGGCGCTCGTCGGCGAGATGGGCGAGCCAGGCGGCCAGGGCTTCGCGGGCGGAGCTCACGAGGTCCTCCCCCTATGGGAGAAGTGTCCGCGAAGCGGACGGAGGGGGGAGTGGGGGCAAGGGCTGTCAGCTTCGCGGAAGCTGAGAACGCCCCCCCTCCGGCCCTCTGGGCCACCTCCCCCAAGGGGGGAGGATTTATGGATCACGGAACCGGCCAGCGTTCGGCCGTGCGTTCGACGACGCGGGCGAGGAAGGCCACGAGGTCGGAGCCCATGTCGGGGGTGAAGGCTTCGGGGTCGGTGGAACCGAAGGCCAGGACGCCCTGGCGCGAGGGCTCCCAAAGAGCCATGCGGACCAGGGCCATGCTGCGGATGGTGTCGAGCTTGTCGCCGAAGAGGCCGAGCGCGGGCGCGAAGAAGCCCATGCGGGCCACGCCATGGTCGCCCATGATCATGTCGACCTGGCCGTCGACCAGGGCGTGCCAGCCGGCGGGAACGCGGGCGGGGCCTTCCAGGGCCACCGTGCCGGCGGCCAGGCTGAAGCGCAGGGCGGCCATCTCGTCGACGCGGCGGGCCAGATCCGAATGGTTGCGGGCGTCCAGCAGGTCGATGACCGCGGCGTGCACCTGGGCCTGGGCCGACATGTTGGCGCGGGCGGTGTCCTCGATGGTCTTGCGCACCTCGGCCTCGCGCTCGCGGGCGGCGGCGGCGCGGGCGATGGCGACGTGGCCGAACTCGACGACGTTGCCGGTGTCGAGCTTGAGGCCAAGGTCGGTGAGCAGGTCGGTGTCCTCGCGCAGCAAATCGGGCTGTTCACGCAGGAAATCGCGGACCAGATCGGGATCGATCTGCGGCTGGACCATCGCCTGGCTGGATTCGCTCATGACCCCTCACACATCGGTTCACCTGCACGCGTCAGGCGAGGCCGATGAAGCCCTGTTTCGGTTAACGCCGGCTTGATGACAGCGTTGGCTTTCGCTCGCCAGGCGCCTCGACGCGGCGACGTTTCCGTTGCAGAAGGCGGGTCTCATGCCGCGCATCGCCTCCGTCCTGCTGCCCATGCCGCTGCCCGAGGCCTTCGACTACGCCGAGCCGGAGGGCCTGGAGCTGGCCGTCGGCGACCACGTGTCGGTGCCGCTGGGCCCGCGCACCGTGCGCGGCGTGGTCACCGCCCTGCGCGACGGCGTCGGCGGCAACCGCCGCCTCAAGCCCGTGCTGAACCGCGTGGACGATCCGCGCCTGCCGGCCAATGTCATCACCTTCGTCGAATGGGCCGCGCGCTACAGCGTCGATGTGCCTGGCTGGCCGCTGGCCATGGCCCTGCGCGGTCTGCGCCATCCACCGGCAAAGCCTGAAAAGGCCGTCGCCCTGACCGGCGTCCAGCCCGGCCGCATGACGCCGGCCCGCTTGAAGGTGCTGGCCGCTGCGCAAGCCGGCCCGCTGAGCGCCGCGGAGCTTGCCCGCCAGGCCGGGGTCTCGGCCGGGGTGGTCAAGGGCCTGGTCGACGAGGGCGCGCTGGAGCCCGTTCTGGTCGCCGCCGACGAAAGCATCGCCCAGCCCGACCTCACCCTGCCGGCCCAGACCCTGAACCCGAGTCAAAAGGCCGCAGCCGACGAAATGGCCGACATGCTGGCGGCCGGCGGCTTCCAGGCCGCGCTGCTGGACGGCGTCACCGGCTCGGGCAAGACCGAGGTCTATCTGGAGGTCGCCGCCGCCGCGCTGGAGGCCGATCCGGCCGCCCAGGTGCTGGTGCTGCTGCCCGAGATCGCCCTGACCCAGGCCGTCATGGGCCGCTTCGAGCAGCGCTTCGGCGCGGCCCCGATCGAGTGGCACTCGGGCGTGTCGCCGCCGCGCCGTCGCCGGGCCTGGGAGGCCGTGGCCGACGGCCGGGCCCGCATCGTGGTCGGCGCCCGCTCGGCGCTGTTCCTGCCGTTTACGAACCTTGCGCTGATCGTCGTCGACGAAGAGCACGACGGCTCGTTCAAGCAGGAAGAGGGCTTCATCTATCAGGCCCGCGACCTGGCGGTGGCCAGGGCCAAGATCGAGGGCGCGCTGGTGGTGCTGGCCAGCGCCACGCCGTCGCTTGAAAGCCTGTGGAACGCCCATCAGGGCCGCTATCGCTGGCTGAGACTGGGCGCGCGCCACGGGACGGCGCAACTGCCCGACGTGCACCTGATCGACATGCGGGCCACTCCGCCCGAGCCCGGCCGCTGGCTTTCGCCGACCCTGGTCAAGGCCGTGTCTCTGACCCTGCAGAAGGGCGAGCAGTCCCTGCTGTTCCTCAACCGCCGGGGCTATGCGCCGCTGGTGCTCTGCCGGGCCTGCGGCGAGAAGCTGAAGTCGCCCGACAGCGACAGCTGGCTGGTCGAGCACCGCTACACCGGGCGCCTTGTCTGCCACCTGACCGGCTTTTCGATGAAGAAGCCCGAGGCCTGCCCGCACTGCGGGGCCAAGGACAGTCTCGTCTCCATCGGTCCCGGGGTGGAGAGGGTGGAGGAGGAGGCGCGCTACCTGTTCCCCGACGCACGCATCGCGGTCTTCTCGTCGGACACGGTGTTCGATCCCGCAGGCGCCCGGGCGCTGGTGGACTCGATGGCGGCGGGCGAGATCGACATCCTGGTGGCCACCCAGGCCGCCGCCAAGGGCCACAACTTCCCCAACCTGACCCTGGTGGGCGTGATCGACGCCGACCTCTCCTTGCGCGGCGGGGACCTGCGGGCGGGCGAGCGCACCTTCCAGCTGCTGGCCCAGGCGACGGGGCGCGCCGGTCGTCATGAAAAGCCCGGCCGCGCCTATCTGCAGACCTATTCGCCAGAACACGCAGTGCTGCAGGCGCTGAAGGCCCAGGATCGCGACGCCTTCGTCGAGGCCGAGATGGCCATGCGCGAGGAGGCCGGCCTGCCGCCGTTCGGACGCCTGGCCGCGGTGATCGCCTCGGGTCCTGACGCCGAGGCGCTGGAGGCCTATGTCCAGACCCTGGCCGCGGCGACGCCAAACGCCGAGGGCGTGGAGGTCTACGGCCCGGCCGATGCGCCGCTGGGCCTGGTGCGCGGTCGCCGCCGCAAGCGCTTTCTGGTGCGGGCCGGCCGCAATGTCGACCTGCCGGGCTTCATGGCCGCATGGCGCGCGCGGGCCAAGATCCCGAACTCGGTGCGGGTGACGATCGACATCGACCCGTACAGCTTCCTTTGATCCGGAGCCCTGCTCCTCCCCCGAGAAACGGGGGAGGTGGCGCGGCGCTATCAGCGCCGTGACGGAGGGGGCGAGGGACGAAGCGCCTAGCCCGGTCGCGCCCCCTCCACCGCTTCGCGGTCCCCCTCCCCCGCAAGCGGGGGAGGAAAAGATAGGCGGCGCCCCGAAGGCGTCAGCCCACGGCCTCTTCCTTCTCCAGCACCGGCTCGGCCGCAGGCATCCGCGAGCGCAGCGGCAGGGCCGGGACGAAGAAGATCACGATCACGCCCAGCACGATGACCAGCAGGGCCGCCTGCATCACGCCGCTGACGGCGAAGGCCAGCGCCTGGCCCAGCGCCGGGTCGCGCTGGCCGGTTCCCAGCGCCGCGCCTTCCAGCGCCAGGCCCTGCAGGGCGCCGAGGTCGAGCTTGCCGCCGCCGTAAGCGGCCAGCCGCGTCGTCAGCAGCGCTCCGGCCACGGCCACGCCCACCGTCGAGCCGATCTGTCGGAAGAACTGGTTGGAGCTGGTGGCCACGCCGATGTCGCGCGGCGACACCGCGTTCTGGGTGGCCAGGTTGAAGAGGCTCTGGTTGGGTCCCAGGCCCACGCCGACCACGAGCAGCAGCAGGCACAGCAGATAGAGGTGCTGGATTCCGGCCAGGTGCGTCATCGGGATCACGCCGACCAGCAGCAGCACCGCCCCGCCCAGCATGAACGGCTTGTACTTGCCTGTGCGCGTGACCAGCTGGCCCGACACCGACGAGCCGACGATCAGACCGCCCATCAGCGGCAGCATGGCCAGGCCCGAGGTGGTGGCGTCGACGCCCAGGCCCAGCTGCATGTAGAGCGGCAGGAACACCGCCACCCCCATGAAGGCCATGGAGATCAGGAACGCCGCCAGGTTGGCGGTGACGAAGGTCTTGTTCCTGAAGAGATGCAGCGGAACGATCGGATTCGACACCCGGCTCTCGACATAGACGAAGAGGCCCAGCGCCACGGCCGCGCCGACGAACAGGCCCACGCTCTGGGGCGAGGCCCAGGCGATGTCGTGGCCGCCCAGGCTGAGCGCCAGCAGCAGCGGCACGAAGGCGGCGATCAGCAGGGCCGCGCCCAGGAAGTCGATGGCGCCCGAGCGCTGGTGCGGCAGGGCCGGCATCTTCACCAGGATCATGAACAGCGACAGCAGGCACAGCGGCAGGTTCACGTAGAACACCCAGCGCCAGCCGGCGATCACGTGGCCGGCCAGGGTGACCGTGCCGTGGTCGGTGAAATAGCCGCCGATCAGCGGGCCCAGCACGCTGGAAAGCCCGAACACCGAGCCGAATATGCCGGCGAACTTGCCCCGCTCGCGCGGCGGATAGAGGTCTGCGATGATCGCGAAGGCGGTGGTGAAGAGCGCGCCGCCGCCGATCCCCTGCAGGGCGCGGAAGACGATCAGCTGCACCATGCCGCTCATGCCGGCGATGGTCCCGAACTCGCCCGACAGGCCCGACAGCCACGAGCCGACCATGAAGATCGAGATGCCGACGACGAGCACGGGCTTGCGGCCGTAGATATCGCCCAGCTTGCCCCAGATCGGCACCATCACCGTCGAGCTCAGCAGGTAGGCGGTGGTCACCCAGGAATAGAGCGTCAGGCCATGCAGTTCGGAGATGATCCGCGGCATGGCGGTGGACACGATCGTCTGGTCCAGCGCGCTGAGCAGGAAGACGATCATCAGGCCGGCCAGGGTGGTGCGGCGTTCGGCGTCGGTGAAGTTGCCGGTCATGCAAGGGTCCGTGCAGCGTGGTCGCCCCGCCTAGCACGGTTCGCCCGCGCAGGCGGAGAGGGAACGCGCAAGAGGTCGAGGGGCGGGCGTTCGCGGTCCCAAACAAAAACCCCGCCGGACGGGCCGGCGGGGTTCTGGAAGTTCAGGGAGGTTACGCCCCCAAGTACGCGGGGCGGTTACGCGATCAGAATTCTTCCCAGTCGTCGCTGCTGGCGGCCGGGGCCGACGAGGCGAAGGCGGCCAGCTTGGCCTGGGCCGAGCGGACCGGATTGACGCCCGGGCGGCTGTCGGCGCCGGCCAGCGACACCGCCGGCTTGGCTGCGGCCGGGGCCGGACGCGAGACCGGGGGCGGCGGGGCCGCGGCGCGGCGGGTCGAACCACCGCCGGCCGAGGCGCGGCGGGCTTCGGCGCCCGAGACCTGGAAGCGCGAGATCATCTGCATCAGGCCGTTGGCCTCGCCCTTCAGCGAGTGGCTGGCGGCCGTCGACTGCTCGACCATGGCGGCGTTCTGCTGGACGGTCTGGTCCATCTGGTTGACGGCGGCGTTGACCTGGTTGAGGCCGGTGGCCTGCTCCTGGCCCGAGGCCGCGATCTCGCTGACCAGGGCGTCGATCTCGCCGACCTTGCTGACGATGGCCTGCAGGGCCTCGCCGGTCTGGCCGACCATCGACACGCCCTGATTGACCTGCTGCGACGAGGTCGAGATCAAGGTCTTGATCTCCTTGGCGGCCTCGGCCGAGCGCTGGGCCAGGGCCCGCACTTCCTGGGCGACGACCGCGAAGCCCTTGCCCGCGTCGCCGGCGCGAGCGGCCTCGACGCCTGCGTTCAGGGCCAGAAGGTTGGTCTGGAAGGCGATCTCGTCGATCACGCCGATGATCTGGCTGATCTCGGTCGAGGACTTTTCGATCTGCTGCATGGCGTCCACGGCGCCCTTGACGACGACGCTGGAGCGTTCGGCGTCGGCGCGGGTCGAGCCGACCACGCGCGAGGCTTCCTGGGCGCCGGTCGAGCTGCGGCGGACGGTGGCGGTGATCTCGTCGAGGGCGGCGGCGGTTTCTTCCAGGCTGGCGGCCTGCTGCTCGCTGCGGCGCGACAGGTCGTCGGCGGCCGAGGCGATCTCGTCGCTGCCGGCGCCGATGCCGTTGGCGGCGTGGACGATGGTGCGCATCGCCTCTTCCATCTGGGCGATGGCGCCGTTGAAGTCCGATTGCAGGCGCTTGTAGTCGGCCGGGAAATTGGCCTCGACGCGATAGGTCAGGTCGCCCTCGGCCAGGCGGTTCAGGCCCGTGGCGATCTCTTCCATCACGAAGGCCTGCTCCTTGGCGGCGGCTTCGCGAACCTGTTCGTTGCGGCGGCGCTCGGCCTCGGTCTCGGCGGCGGCGCGCTGCTGGGCGGCCTCGGCGGTGCGCAGGGCCAGGGCGTTGTCCTTGAACACCTGGACCGAGCGGGCCATGGCGCCGACCTCGTCACGACGCTGGGCGCCGTTGACTTCGACGTCCACCGAACCCTGGGCCAGGATTTCCATGGTCCTGGACAGCTGGACCAGCGGACGCGAGATCTTGGCGCGGCCGATCCACACGGCGTAGGCCAGGGCGGCGGCGGCCGAGATCAGGCCGAACAGCAGGGTGATGATGATGCCCGTCTGGGCGTCCTTCTGGGCCTTGCCGATGATCGCCTTGGTGTCGTTGGTGTGCTTGTCGGTCCAGTCGGACACGTCCTTGGTCAGGGCGGTGATGTCCGGGTCGATCACGGCCATGACCATGATGCCGGCCTCGTTGGCGTCCTGCAGGCCAAGATCGGCGCCCTGGCGGCCGCTGTCGTAGACCTTCTTGAAGCGGTTGCGGAAGCCGGCGACGTCCTTGGCGGTCGACGGGTCGGCCTTGACCACGGCGTCGAGGCGCTCGTTGCCGCTCTTCAGGGCGTCGTCGATCTCCTGCGAGGCCTGCTTGGCCGCGTCGGACGCGCCCTCGTTGGCGACGGTGCGATAGGCGGCGTAGCCGATAGTGGCGACGCGGCGGTTGAAGCGGGCCATTTCCAGTTCGGCCGGGGCGCGCTGCTGCACGATGTTGGACGCGGCGGCTTCCAGCTTCTTTTGCTGCCACACGCCGAGGCCGACGCAGGCGACGGCGACGAGCGCCAGCACGATGGCCGGCAGCATCACCTTGGTGGCGATCTTCAGATCGTCGAGCTTCATCAGGACTGTCCCGCTTTCAGCGTCCTCCCGCGCGCACTCGGCTTCGCGGAGGTGTTTCATCTTTGGACCCACAAATCAGGGTGCGCGGTAAAAGCGTGGTTAAGCGCGGCGTTTTCCCCAAGACGCGCGACTCCTTGTCGCAGGGCGAACGGTGATTTTTCCGCCTGCCGGGGGCGCGCGCGAAAATCGGGCTTCTGTGAAGGCGAGCACAGTCGTGTCGCAACTTCAGCGTCAGTTTCCCGACATTCGGGGCCGACGAGCGTCCGAGGGGAGGCCGACATGACCAAGCGACCCAACATCCTGCTGATCACCTGCGACCAGTATCGCTTTCCGCGCTTCTCGTACGGCGCCGCCCATGGCCTGGCCGAGGGGCTGAAGGACGTGCTGGGCTTCCAGCCGCTGAAGCCGGACAACGACTACATCCAGCATTTTCCCGGCCTTGCCGCCCTGCGCGACAACGCCGTGCTGCTGGCCAACCACACCATCGCCGCCAGCGCATGCACGCCCAGCCGTACGGTGATCTATACCGGCCAGTACGGTACGCGCACCGGCGTGACCCAGACCGACGGCCTGTTCAAGAGCGGGGATTCGCCCAACTTTCCCTG
The DNA here is from genome assembly GCF_003116815.1 of Caulobacter endophyticus. GTDB lineage: Bacteria > Pseudomonadota > Alphaproteobacteria > Caulobacterales > Caulobacteraceae > Caulobacter > Caulobacter endophyticus. The sequence goes on along the minus strand of NZ_QDKQ01000058.1, from coordinate 12,640 downwards.
GCTGGCGGAAGGCGGCATCCCGACCCTGGGCAACTGGATGCGGCAGGCCGGCTACACCACTCACTACTTCGGCAAGTGGCACGTCAGCGACCCGGTCCGGCATTCGCTGGAGGACTTCGGCTTCGACGACTGGGAGGAAAGCTGGCCCGAGCCGCACGGGGCGGCGATCAACAATCTGGGCCTCTATCGCGACGCGGGCTTCTCCGACACCGCCTGCGCCTTCATCCGCCGCCAGGCCCTGGCGGTGAACTACGACCGCGCCGTGGCCACCGCCCAGTCGCACGACCCGTACGCCTCCGGTCCCGATCCGGCGAACCTGAAGCCGTGGTTCGCCGTGGCCTCCTTCACCAATCCGCACGACATCGCCACCTATCCGGCGGTGATCGGCCAGGCCCTGCCCACGCCCGACGGCGGCGGCGTGCAGGGGATCTTCAATCCGCTGACCGTGCCCCTGCAGGGCCAGGCGACGCCGCCGCCCAATGGCGGCACGGCCCTGGTTCCGCTGAACCCGGGCGGCTTCCCGCAGGACTGCGGCCGAGTTCCCCAGACCTGGGACGAGGACCTGTCGACCAAGCCCTCGGCCCAGCAGGACTACGCCTGGAAGATGGGCCTGGCGCTCAATTCCAAGACCGGCTTCAACGTCGCGCGCGGCATGGGGATCACCGACACCGACAAGGCCCTGGAGGCGGCCGCCGACATTGCCCTGCAGGGGCCGATCCCGTTCCAGCTGACCGATGATCCGCGCGGCGGGGTCAAGGCCTTTGTCCAGCTCTATGGCTGGCTGCACAGCGTGGTCGACGTCCACATCGCCGCGGTGCTGGAGACGCTGGAGGCCACGGGCCAGGCCGACAACACCATCGTCGTCTTCCTAACCGACCACGGCGAGATGGCCGGCGCCCACGGCATGATGCTGGAGAAGTGGCACACGGCCTATCAGGAGGTGCTGCACGTGCCGGTGGTCGTGCGCTTCCCGCCGGGACTGGCGCCGGCCGGCCTGCCTGACGGCGTTCCTCTGGCCAAGGAGGCCCTGACCAGCCACGCCGACATCGTGCCGACCATCCTGGGCCTGGCGGGCGTGGGCGAGGCCGAGCGCGACGCCATCGCTTCCGTGCTGGCCAAGACCCGTCCCGTGCCGCCGTTGCCGGGCGCCAACCTGGCGCCGCTGATCCGCGGCGAGACCGAGCGGGTGATCGAGCCGGACGGTAGCGAGCGGCAGGGCGTGCTGTTCATCACCGACGACGAGATCACTGCGCCCTCGCCGCCGCTCAACAACCCGCACAACACCAAGTGCGAGAAGGAGTACGCGGTGTTCGACGCGGCGGTCGAGAAGGTGCGCAAGGGCAATCCGCTGCGGCCGCCGGTCGATATCGCCCCCGGCTCGGTGCGCCAGCCCAACCATGTTCGCTCGCTGCGCACCCTGACCCACAAGCTGACCCGTTATTTCGACCCGTCCGGCCGGGTGGGTCAGGAGTGGGAGATGTACGACCTGGTCGCCGATCCCAACGAGACGACCAACCTCGTCTACGTGCAGGCCGATCCGCCCAAGGCGAGGCTCGACCCGGCCCTGCAGCCTGAAGTCGACCGCCTGGCCGCCCTGCTGGCGGCGCTGGAGGCGCGGGACCTCAGCTGAGGACGTCCCGAAACGACATCACCCCGGAGGCGGGCCTCCGGGGTGACTGAGCTCTCTATCTCTAAGGTCAGGTCGAAATCAGAAGATCTCGAACAGGCCCGCAGCCCCCATGCCGCCGCCGATGCACATGGTCACCACGCCCAGCTTGGCCTTGCGGCGCTTGCCTTCCAGCAGCAGGTGGCCGGCGCAGCGGGCGCCGGTCATGCCGAAGGGGTGGCCGATGGCGATCGAGCCGCCGTTGACGTTGTACTTCTCCGGATCGATGCCCAGGCGGTCGCGGCTGTAGAGGCACTGGCTGGCGAAGGCCTCGTTCAGTTCCCACAGGTCGATGTCGTCGACCTTCAGGCCGTGACGTTCGAGCAGGCGCGGCACGGCGAACACGGGACCGATGCCCATCTCGTCGGGCTCGCAGCCGGCGATGGCGAAGCCCTTGAACAGGCCCAGCGGCTCCAGATTGCGGCGGGCGGCCTCCTTGGCCTCCATCACCACCACGGCGGCCGCGCCGTCCGACAGCTGGCTGGCGTTGCCGGCCGTGATGAAGTTGCCGGGACCCTTGACCGGCTCCAGCTTGGCCAGGCCCTCAAGGGTGGTTTCGGGACGATTGCATTCGTCCTTGGTGACCACGTAGTCGACCAGGCTCTCTTCCTTGGTCTCCTTGTTGACCACCTTCATCTTGGTGGCCATCGGCACGATCTCGTCGTCGAACAGGCCGGCGGCCTGGGCGGCGGCGATCCGCTGCTGGCTGCGCAGGGCGTACTCGTCCTGATACTCGCGGCTGACGCCGTAGCGCTTGGCGACGATGTCGGCGGTGTCGATCATCGCCATCCACAGGGCCGGCTTTTCCTTCATCAGCTTGTCTTCGGTGATGTGGAAGCGGTTCATGTGGCCGCCGCCCTGCACCAGCGAGATCGACTCCACCCCGCCGCCGATCGCCACCGGAGCGCCGTCGTTGCGGACGTAGTTGGCGGCGGTCGCAATCGCTTGCAGGCCCGACGAGCAGAAGCGGTTGACGGTCTGGCCCGAGGTGGTCACCGGCAGGCCGGCCCAGATGGCGGCGTTGCGCGCCACGTTCATGCCGGTGGCGCCTTCGGGGCCGCCGCAGCCCAGAACCACGTCCTCGACCTCGGCGCCTTCCAGGCCGGCGCGGCTGACGGCGTGCTGGATAGCGTGGCCGGCCATGGCCGCGCCGTGGGTGTTGTTGAAGCCGCCGCGATTGGACTTGGCCAAGCCCGTCCGGGCGTAGGAGACGATGACCGCTTCGCGCATGGCGCTTCTTCCCTGTTTAAACGTTAGTTTGAATTGCCGTCACCGTAGGCCGGAAATTCGCCGGGGGGAAGATCACGTAAGCGTAAGCCTGGGTTCAGCGCAGGATGGTCGGGGCGTCGGACAGCTCGTTGCGGTCGTCGCCAGCGGGGCGGGGCGCATGCTCGGCCAGGATCGCGCCGGCCCGGCCGACCGCGGCGACGAAGCCGTCGGCCACGTCGCCGGCCTTCAGGCCCGCCACGAGTTCGGCGACCACGCCGCTCCAGGCGTCCTTAGGCGCCAGGCCGTGGATTCCCTCGTCGGCCAGCACCTCGACATGATGCTCGGCCAGGGCCGCGAAGATCAGCACGCCGGTGCGGCCTTCCGTGGCCCGCAGGTCGCTGGACAGGAAATAGTGCTCGGCGGCGCGATGCACGCGCTGATGGGCGTTCTCGCCGGTGGGCAGCCGGACGCGGATCGCCGGGATCGACAGCACCGCCGCCGCCAGGGCGAACACGCTCGCCTGCAAGGCCAGGTAGACCAGCAGCGCCGACAGGATCGCGCCGTCCTGGGCGGCGGCGTGGCCGACGCTCCAGCCGCCGAACAGGCGTGTCAGCGCCTCGGGCCGCAGGCCGGCCAGCAGGGCCAGGGCCGGCAGCAGCAGGGCCGCGCCCGCCGCCCAGGCCAGCACCGGGGCGGGGCGATCGGGGACGACGCGCGGAGCGATCACGCAACGGATCTCGCCGATCGTGGCGGCCTCGGCCGCGCGCACGGCGGCCGCGATGCGGTCCTGCTCGGCCTTGGTAAGAATGTCGCCCATCACCAGCTCCCCGAGGATCCGCCGCCGCCGAACGAGCCGCCGCCGCCGGAGAACCCGCCGCCGCCTCCGCCGCCGCGGCCGCTGCTGCTGAGGGCGTTGATCAGGATCCAGGGCAGGGCCTCGCCCACGGCCGCGCCCAGGCCGCTGCGCCGCCGGCGCCGGCCGAACATCGCCCGCAGGATCATGACGCCGACGATCACGGCGATGAAGATCGCCACGATGGGCACGCCGCCGCCGCCGTCCTGGCGCTCGCCTTCCGCGGCCTGGGCGACCTGGGCCCTGGCCTCGCCGTCGGGCAGGGACAGCTGCTTAACGATGGCGTCGGTCCCGGCGACGATGCCGCCCTCCATGTCGCCCGCCCTGAAGCGGGGCAGGATGGCGCTCTGAATGATGACGCTGGACAGGGCGTCGGTCAGCACCGGCTCCAGGCCGTAGCCGACCTCGATGCGGACCTTGCGCTCGGCGGGCGCGACGATCAGCAGGGCGCCGGTGTTCCTGTCCTTCTCGCCGATCCCCCAGGCGCGGCCGAGCTGGTAGCCGTAGTCCTCGATCTCGTAGCCCTGCAGGCTGGACAGGGTGGCGACCACCAGCTGGCGGCCGGTCTGTTTCTCCAGCGTCGCCAGCTGGTCGGTCAGCTGCTGCTCGGCCTGGGGCGACAGGATGTTCGCTTGGTCGACCACCCGGCCGCTCAGCGGCGGGAAGGTCGGGGCGGCCAGTGCGGCGGTGGCGGAAACAATAAGGGTGACGACCGCGAAGGCGAGGACGGTCAGCCAGTTCCTCCCCCGCCCGCGGGGGAGGCGTTGGACGGTGGTCGCCGTCACCCTAGTGCGCCGGGGCCGGCTGGGCCGGAGCAGGCGTGGGGGCGGCGGGGGCGTCGAAGCTGACGGTCGGGGCGGTCTGGGCCGCGGCCGAGGCCTCGAACAGCTGGGCCGGCTTCTGGCCGCCATAGACGGTCTTGGCCCAGAGGATGGTCGGGAAGGTGCGCAGGGACGTGTTGTAGACCCGCGCGGTCTCGTTGTAGTCGCGCCGCGCGATGGTGATGCGGTTCTCGGTGCCTTCCAGCTGGCTCTGCAGGGCCAGGAAGTTCTGGTTCGACTTCAGGTCCGGATACTGCTCCTGGATAACCATCAGCCGGCCCAGCACGCCGGTCAGCTGGTCCTGGGCGGCTGCGTACTTCTGGAAGGCGGCCGGGTCGGTGATGGTCGAGGCGTCGACCTTGACCTGGGTCGCGCTGGCGCGGGCCTGGGTCACCGAGGTCAGGACGTCCTTCTCCTGGGCGGCGTAGCCCTTCACGGTGGCCACCAGGTTGGGGATCAGGTCCGAGCGGCGCTGGTACTGGTTCTGCACCTCGGCCCAGGCGGCCTTGGTCTTCTCGTCCTGGGTGGGGATGGTGTTGATCCCGCAGCCGGCCAGGGAGACGGCGATGGCGGCGGAGGCAAGGGCCAGGCGGGCCGGCGAACGCAGCTGCGACATGAAGGGTCCCTCGTAGGGCGGCTCGCGGCCGCCGATCGCACTTATATGGCCCGTCTCCGGCTCGCGTCATCCGCGCATCGGATTAACTCGTGTCCATGCGGGGCTTAACTCCGTCTTGACCAGACGGGTTCAGGATCGCCCGCATGATCCTGATGGTCGCCTTCGCCCTGGTGGGAGCCCTGCTCGGGCTCTTCTGGCGCCCCCGCTTCGTGGGGGTGGTGGTCGCCGTCGTGCTCGCCGGCGTGGTGCAGGGGATCGCCGCGTGGTCGCTGCAGATCCTGTCCGAGCAGGTCAATCGCGAGCATCTGCTGGGCCAGCTGCACGCCATCTTCGGCGAGACCGCCATCGATTTCGCCGGCCCGGTGCTCGCCGCCGCCGTCGGCGCGGTGTTCGCCGCCCTGCTGGGCGGACTGACCGACGCCCGCCGGCCGCCGGTGGTGGTCACCGCCGACGGTCTGCGCCGCAAGGCCGGCAAGGACGGCCGCTTCGCCCGCATGGAAGGCATGGTCCAGGACCGCGCCATCCACGCCAAGGCCGAGAGCCGGATCGACTCCATCCTCGGGCTCTGAAAGCCGGAAATCTCAGTTTCGAAAAAATATGCGCACGCGAACGAAAATCGGCTTGCGCGATTTCTGAACGCTGATATCTAAGCAGTGCTTAGTTCGGTTTCGAGGCGTCGGTGGGGATACCGGCGCCATGTCCATGAAGGACAGCATCCCGCGGGACCGGGCGGCCAGTACAGCTTACGCCGCGATCATCGATCATTCCATCATCCCCGAAGCTGGAGGGCTTTTCCCATGAAGCTCCGCGCCCTGGCGGCTGTCGCCGCCCTGTCCGTTTCCGCGCTCGTCGCCGTTCCCGCCCTGGCCGATGGCCGCCTGGTGGTCACCCTCGAAAAGCCCGTCTTGGCCAAGACCAAGATCGTCGCCGGCGGCGCCGTCTTCGTCTGCGAGGACGCAGCCTGCGTCGCCACCTCGGCCCCGTCGCGGGCCCTCAGCGTCGCCTCGTGCAAGGCGCTGGCGAAAGAGGCCGGCCGGGTCTCGGCCTTCGGCGGCGACGCCAAGGCCCTGGCCGCCGAAGAGCTGGAGCGCTGCAACGCCTCGGCCAAGGCCGCCTGAGGTCCTCCATTCGTAAGCGTGCCCCCCAGAGGCGTCTTTCTCTGGCTGTTTCCTCGAACATTCGCCTGATGGGGCGGCGGAGCGCTTCCGCCGCCCTTTTTCTTTCGCCCGGCCTTATTCCTCTTCACTGCAAGGATTAGATTTCGGCATGACCCAGTCTCTGACCGTCCAGCTCGAAGAGGCCCTGCGCCAGGCCGCCGGCGCCGACGCCGCGCCCGTGTCGGTCACGATCGATTACGCGGGGCGAGGCCAGGCCGGGGAAAGCGCCCGCGGATGGGTCGAGCGGGCCACGCGCAGCCTTGTGTTCGCCCAGGCCGAGGCCCGCGCCGCCGACGGGTCTCTGGCTGGTGCGGCCTCGGCCGTGTTCCGCCGCGTCAACGTCTGACGGATAAACACATTTTTTCGCGAACTTGGCCGAACACGATCACCTCGGCTTGGTTGCGACTGCGAACACCCCGTGTTATCAGGCGCCGGGCTTCGGGAAGGGCAGCGTGTGAGCGCGGGCCGCCCGTGCGCTTTTCTCAAGCGCTAACAAGTCTTTAAGTCGGGAAGAGGGGGCAGCTTCTCTTCCGCGGCGATTGCAACGCACACCGGGCGGAACAAGTGGCGGAAGAAACCAAGGCGACGGATGCGGGTCAGCGTTATGCGCAGTCCCTGTTCGAACTGACGATCGAAGGCGGCAACCTGGCGAAGGTCGAGAGCGACCTGAAGGCCCTGAAGGGTCTGATCGCCGACAGCGCCGACCTGCGCCGTCTGCTCGACTCGCCGGCGTTCTCGGCCGAGGACAAGGCCAAGGGCCTGACCGCCGTCGCCGTAAAGGCCGGTTTCGATATCCTGACTGCCAAGTTCCTGGGCCTGATCGCCACCAACGGCCGCGCCGCCGAGCTGATCGGCGCGATCAACGCCTTCGTGGCGCTGTCGGCCAAGCACCGCGGCGTGGTCGCCGCCGAGGTCACCTCGGCCGCTCCGCTGAGCGCCGCCCAGCTGAAGGCCGTCACGGCCGCCGTGTCGAGCGCGCTCGGCCAGACCCCTGAAATCTCGACCCGCGTCGACCCGTCCATCCTGGGCGGCGTCAAGGTGCGCGTCGGTTCCCGACTGTTCGACGCTTCGGTTCGCTCGAAGCTCGATTCCCTGAAATTCGCCCTCAAGCGCGCCTAAGCGTATAACCGCGCAAAAACGTACGTACGCAGAGAGCCTCAAGAAAGAGCCCGACCCAGCCATGGATATCCGCGCCGCCGAAATCTCGGCCATCCTCAAGTCGCAGATCGCCAACTTCGGCGAGGAAGCCGCCGTCTCGGACGTCGGTCAGGTCCTGTCGGTGGGTGACGGCATCGCCCGCATCTACGGCCTGGACAACGTCCAGGCCGGTGAAATGGTCGAATTCCCGAAGGCCGGCGTGAAGGGCATGGCCCTGAACCTCGAGCGCGACAACGTCGGCGCCGTGATCTTCGGCGCTGACGCCGAGATCCGCGAAGGCGACGAAGTCCGCCGCCTCGGCGAGATCGTCGACGTGCCGGTCGGCAAGGGCCTGCTGGGCCGCGTCGTCAACCCGCTGGGCGAGCCGATCGACGGCAAGGGCCCGATCCAGTACACCGAGCGTCGCCGCGTCGACGTGAAGGCCCCGGGCATCATCCCGCGCAAGTCGGTGCACGAGCCCGTGCAGACCGGACTGAAGTCGATCGACACCCTGATCCCCGTCGGCCGCGGCCAGCGCGAACTGATCATCGGCGACCGTCAGACCGGCAAGACCGCCGTCGCCATCGACACCATCCTGAACCAGAAGGCCGCCAACGCCGGCAAGGACGAGAGCGCCAAGCTCTACTGCGTCTACGTCGCCATCGGCCAGAAGCGCTCGACCGTCGCCCAGATCGTCAAGACCCTGGAAGAGCACGGCGCCCTGGAATACACCATCGTCGTCGTGGCCTCGGCCTCGGAGCCGGCCCCGCTGCAGTACCTGGCCCCGTTCGCCGGCTGCGCCATGGGCGAGTGGTTCCGCGACAACGGCCTGCACGGCCTGATCATCTATGACGATCTGTCCAAGCAAGCCGTCGCCTACCGTCAGATGTCGCTGCTGCTGCGCCGCCCGCCGGGCCGCGAAGCCTATCCGGGCGACGTGTTCTACCTGCACTCGCGCCTGCTGGAACGCGCCGCGAAGCTGAACGAAGACAACGGTTCGGGCTCGCTGACGGCTCTGCCGATCATCGAAACCCAGGCCAACGACGTGTCGGCCTACATCCCGACCAACGTGATCTCGATCACCGACGGCCAGATCTTCCTGGAAACCGACCTGTTCTACCAAGGCATCCGCCCGGCCGTGAACGTCGGCATCTCGGTGTCGCGCGTCGGCTCGTCCGCCCAGATCAAGGCGATGAAGCAGGTCGCCGGTCCGATTAAGGGCGAGCTGGCCCAGTATCGTGAAATGGCCGCCTTCGCGAAGTTCGGTTCGGACCTCGACGCCTCGACCCAGAAGATGCTGGCTCGCGGCGAGCGCCTGACCGAGCTGCTGAAGCAGCCGCAATACGCGCCGCTGTCGGTCGAAGAGCAGGTCTGCGTGATCTACGCCGGCACCCGCGGCTATCTCGACAAGATCCCGACCTCGTCGGTGCGTCGCTTCGAGACCGAGTTCCTGGCCCGCCTGCACAGCCAGCACCAGGACCTGCTGACCGGCATCGCCACCAAGAAGGCCCTCGACAAGGACCTGGAAGCGTCGCTGAAGAGCGCGCTCGAGGCCTTCTCGTCGACCTTCGCCTAAGCCCCCTCGGAACCGCTCGGAGAGAGTAGCGCCGAATGGCCAGCTTGAAGGAAATGCGCAATCGGATCTCGAGCGTCAAAGCGACGCAAAAGATCACGAAGGCGATGCAGATGGTGGCGGCTGCCAAGCTGCGCCGGAGCCAGGACGCGGCCGAAGCCGCCCGTCCTTACGCCCGGCGTCTGGCCAGCGTCATCGCCAATCTCGCGACCGGCGTGTCGGGCGACGGCGCTCCGGCGCTGCTAGCCGGCACCGGCCGCGACGACCGTCACCTGGTGGTGGTGGCTGCTGCGGACCGCGGTCTGGCCGGCGGCTTCACCTCGTCGATCGTGCGCGCGGCCCGCGCCCACATCGACGGGCTGATCGCCCAGGGCAAGGACGTGAAGATCGTCTGCGTCGGCAAGAAGGTGACCGCCCAGCTGAAGCGCCCCTACGGCGACAAGGTGGTGGAGAACTTCGACCTGTCGGCCTACCGCCAGATCACTCTGTCGGTCGCTCAGCCGATCGCCGACGTCGTCACCAAGCTCTACGAAGCCGGCGACATCGACGTCGTCACGCTGTTCTACAGCCGCTTCCGTTCGGTGGTGCAGCAGGTTCCGACCGCGCTGCAGCTGATCCCGGCCGTGGTCGAGGGCGGCGAGCCCGCGTCCGGTCCGGCCGCGGTCTACGAGTACGAGCCCTCGGAAGAGGCCATCCTCGAGACCCTGCTGCCGCGCAACCTGACGGTCCAGATCCTGTCGGCGCTGCTCGACAACATGGCCGGCTTCTACGCCAGCCAGATGACGGCGATGGACAACGCCACGCGGAACGCGGGCGACATGATCAAGCGCTACACCCTCGAGTACAACCGTTCCCGCCAGGCCCAGATCACCAAGGAGCTGATCGAGATCATCTCCGGCGCCGAAGCCGTCTGATCTAGCCTAACGCCAAAAACGCACGCAGAGACGCACGAAAGACCCGCACGCCATGGCCAAGACCCCTGCTAAGGCTCCCGAAGCCGCCGCTGAAAAGCCGGCCGCCGCCAAGAAGCCCGCCGCCCCGAAGGCCGCCGCCGCCGCTCCGGCCGCTGCTGCTGCTCCCAAGGCTCCGGCCGCCAAGAAGCCGGCCGCTCCGAAGGCCGCCGCCGCCCCGACGGCTGCTGCTCCGGTGGCCGGCGAAGCCACCGGCAAGCTGGTTCAGATCATCGGCGCCGTCGTCGACATCGAGTTCACCGGCGCCCTGCCGGCGATCCTGAACGCCGTCGAGACCACCAACACCGCCACCGGCCAGCGCCTGGTGTTCGAAGTCGCCCAGCACCTGGGCCAGAACACCGTCCGCGCCATCGCCATGGACGCCACCGAAGGTCTCGTCCGCGGCCAGGCCGTGCGCGACACCGGCGAAGCCATCCGCGTTCCGGTCGGTCCGGGCACGCTGGGCCGCATCATGAACGTCATCGGCGAGCCGATCGACGAGCAGGGCCCGATCCAGTCGGACCTGTCGCGCCCGATCCACCGCGACGCCCCGACCTTCGCCGAGCAGACCAACACCGCTGAAGTGCTGGTCACCGGCATCAAGGTCATCGACCTGATGTGCCCCTACACCAAGGGCGGCAAGATCGGCCTGTTCGGCGGCGCCGGCGTCGGCAAGACCGTGACGATGCAGGAACTGATCAACAACATCGCCAAGGCTTACGGCGGTTACTCGGTTCTGGCCGGCGTGGGCGAACGCACCCGCGAAGGCAACGACCTCTATCACGAGATGATCGAGAGCAACGTCAACGTCGACCCGAAGGCCAACAACGGCTCGACCGAAGGCAGCCGCTGCGCCCTGGTCTACGGCCAGATGAACGAACCCCCGGGCGCCCGCGCCCGCGTCGCCCTGACCGGCCTGTCGATCGCGGAATACTTCCGCGACGAAGAAGGCAAGGACGTGCTGCTGTTCGTCGACAACATCTTCCGCTTCACCCAAGCCGGCGCCGAAGTGTCGGCTCTGCTGGGCCGCATCCCCTCGGCCGTGGGCTACCAGCCCACCCTGGCCACCGAGATGGGCAACCTGCAGGAGCGCATCACCTCGACCAACAAGGGTTCGATCACCTCGGTCCAGGCCATCTACGTTCCCGCCGACGACCTGACCGACCCGGCCCCGGCCGCTTCGTTCGCCCACCTGGACGCCACCACCGTTCTGTCGCGCGACATCGCCGCCCAGGCCATCTTCCCGGCCGTCGACCCGCTGGACTCGACCTCGCGGATCATGGACCCGCTGGTCATCGGCGAAGAGCACTACACGGTCGCTCGCCGCGTCCAGGAAGTGCTCCAGCAGTACAAGGCCCTAAAGGACATCATCGCCATCCTCGGCATGGACGAGCTGTCGGAAGAGGACAAGCTGACGGTCGCCCGCGCCCGTAAGATCAGCCGCTTCCTGAGCCAGCCGTTCCACGTGGCCGAGCAGTTCACCAACACGCCGGGCGCCTTCGTCCAGCTGAAGGACACGATCCGCTCGTTCAAGGGCATCGTGGACGGTGAATACGACCACCTGCCGGAAGGCGCCTTCTACATGGTCGGCCCGATCGAGGAAGCCGTGGCCAAGGCCGAGAAGATGGCGGCGGAAGCCTGATGCAAGAGGAAGACGGCGATCTGGCCCACTTCTGTTGCGACGAGCTGGAGGACGCGGTGTCTTCGGACGCCGAGGCCTCCCTCATCGAGCACGATAGCGGCCTGATCCTGTTGAACCTGGGTCAACGGGAAGCCGATGGCGAGACGGGCACGGTCCTGACCACCATCCGCTTCTGTCCGTTCTGCGGCACCGAGATCCAGACCGACGAAGACATCGAAGCGGCCCTGGGCGCCGTGGAGACCTACGACTGATGGCCAAGCTGCACTTCTCCCTCGTCGCGCCCGAGCGCGAACTGTTCTCGGCCGACGTCGACCAGGTCGACGCTCCGGGCACGGAAGGCGATTTCGGCGTCCTGCCGAACCACGCCCCGTTCATGACCACGCTGCGCGAGGGCCGGGTGACGGTCCGCGACGGCGCGACCGTCAAGCTGTTCGACATCCAGGGCGGTTTCGCGGACGTCGGTCCCGACGGCTTCACGATCCTGGCCGAGCACGCGGTGGAAGTGGCCTCGTAAGAGCCGCTTCTGTCCGAAGAGTTCGAAAGCGCCTCCATCCGAAAGGGTGGGGGCGTTTTCTTTTGTCCCTCTCCCCTTGCGGGAGAGGGTGGCCTCGCGTCGCGAGGTCGGGTGAGGGGTCTCTCAGATCCTTCCGAAAATGGCTTTCGACCCCTCATCCGTCGACCTTCGGTCGCCACCTTCTCCCGCAAGGGGAGAAGGATCGGAGGCCTCCGATCGAAAAAATTACGTTTGTGACCCCATCTGCGCCGCAATCGGCCACCATAAGGGTTGCGAGGGAACGCCTGTCGGTTTTAATGCCGACCTCCAGTCTCTAGGGGATATCCGACCTATGCGCCTTGCGCTCGCCAGCCTGATCGCCCTCGGCGTCGTTTCGACCGCCGTCGCCCAGGAGCAGCCCGCTCCCGCCGCCGCCCCGGCTCCCGCCCCGGCCGCCGCGCCCGCTGATCAGGCCGCGCCTGCCGATCAAGCCGCGCCCGTCGTCCCGGCGCCCGCCGCCGGC
>NZ_QDKQ01000057.1 GCF_003116815.1 Caulobacter endophyticus | reverse complement strand
GTCCACGACGTTGAGAAGCTCCTTCGGCGTCGACTTCGTCCCGGGCAGCACGCGGGTGCCCAAGCCGGCGACGGGAAGGACGGCCTTGCGGACGGGTTTCATGAGCACCTCGTGTCTGTGTCTCGGATGAACAGGGTTCTAGAGCGTGCCCCCCGGGCGCGCCATCACCGTTGCGTGACAACGGTGTCGGTAATGCGTTCCAACAACGGAATGATTGATGTTCGCGCCAGGCCTGCTAGCTCAAGACGCGGATTTGGCCATCGGAAACACTTTCATGCGCGCTCGGTTCCTTCTTATCGCCGCCCTCGCCGCCCTCGCCGGCCTTTCGCTGGCCGCTTGCGGTCCCTCCAAGGAGGATCTGGCGGCGCGGCAGGCGGCGATGACGGCCTCCAAGAGCGCCGGCGCCGAGTTCCTGGCCAAGAACGCCAAGGAGCCGGGCGTCGTCACCCTGCCCAGCGGCCTGCAGTACAAGATCGTGCGCTCGGGCCCGGAAGCCGGCCCGCATCCGCGCCCGATCGACGAGGTCAAGGTCCACTACGAGGGCAAGCGCCTCGACGGCTTCGTGTTCGACAGCTCCTATGAGCGCGGCGTGCCCGCCTCGTTCCCGCTGCGCGGCCTGATCCCCGGCTGGGTGGAGGCCATGCAGCTGATGCGGCCGGGCGACGAGTGGATGCTCTACGTGCCGGCCGACCTGGCCTATGGCGACAACCAGGCCGGCGCCGATATCCCGCCGGGCAGCACCCTGGTCTTCAAGATCGAGCTGATCGACGTTCTGCAGAGCAAGCTGCGCGCCCCCAAGGGCTGATCCGTAGGCTGATCAAGCGTGCCGATGCGGGCGCATTCTTGCGCCCGCATTTCTGGCGAATTTCAAATCGTTTCCGAACGGTCAAACCGCTTGGTCTTCCGCACTTCCTGGGCTGATAGCGACACTCACTCGCAAGAAGCTTGGCTGGAGTTGGGGATGTCGCGCGTTTTGTTTGCTTCCGTTCTTATGGGGTCCGCCGCGGCCCTGGCCCTGTCGGGCGCGGCCATGGCCGCCGAGCCCGCGCCGGATGCGGCCGACCTGGACGGCGTGGTCGTCACCGCCGCCGGCTTCGAGCAGAAGCTGGTCAACGCGCCGGCCAGCATCACCGTGGTGCCGCGCGAGGAGCTGCAGGAGATGCGTGCGGCGAGCCTCGCCGAGGTGCTGACCAATGTCGAAGGCGTCGACGTCGGCGCGGCCGTGGGCAAGACCGGCGGGCTCAACATCAACATCCGCGGCATGGGCAGCGACTACACGCTGATCCTGATCGACGGCCGCCGCCAGAACACCGCCGGCAGCGTCACGCCCAACGGCTTTGGCGAAACCTCGACCAGCTTCCTGCCGCCGGTGGCGGCCATCGAGCGCATCGAGGTGGTGCGCGGCCCGGTCTCGACCCTCTACGGCTCTGACGCCATGGGCGGCGTCGTCAACATCATCACCCGCAAGGTCGGAACCAAGTGGAGCGGCACGGCCAGCCTCGACGGCACGCTGCAGGGCGACGACGAGTTCGGCAACCTCTACGGCGGCAACCTCTACGCCAACGGCCCGATCGTCCGTGATCTGCTGGGCCTGGCCGTGCGCGGCAGCTTCCTGAACCGCGAAGCCTCCAAGCTGACCTACGAGAACGTGGGCGGTGTCGACACGCCGATCACCGGCTTTGGCCGCAGCGCCACCAAGAGCGAGCTGCGCACCATCGGCGCGCGCCTGACCCTGACGCCGCACGCCGACCACGACCTGTGGCTCGACATCGACGAGTCGACCCAGTGGTACGACAACTCGCAGGGCCAGATGGGCACCAACACCACGGCTGGCGGCTACGCCAACGCCCTGGAGTTCAACCGTCGCCAGGTCGCCCTGGCCCATAACTGGCGCCTGCCCTTCGGCCAGATCGAGAGCAACCTTTCGCAGGCCAAGACCGAGACCGTCGGCCGGATCATCCCCAACGGCGTGGCCGGCGCAGGCGGTCCTCGCGACCTAGAATCGACCAACACCATCTTCGACACCAAGCTCTATTCGCGCTGGAAGAACCACACCTTCACGATCGGCGGCCAGTACTGGGACGCCGAGATGAAGGACGGCGTCGCGCCGCAGCCGTTCGTCCACGAGCAGTGGGCGGTGTTCGCCGAGGATGAATGGCGCTTCACCGAGGGTCTGGCCCTGACCCTGGGCGCCCGCCACGACGACCACAGCGTGTTCGGGGGCCACTTCAGCCCGCGCGCCTACCTCGTCTGGAACGCCAACCAGAACTGGACCTTCAAGGGCGGGGTGAGCCAGGGCTTCAAGACCCCGCGCCTGGAGCAGCTGGCCCCCGGCATCAACGGTTTCGGCCAGCAGGGCCGCCTGCCGCTGCTGGGATCGCCGGGCCTGCAGCCGGAAACCAGCACCAGCACCGAGGCCGGCGCCTATTTCGACAACAAGGACGGCTTCACCGCCAACGTCACGGTCTTCCACAACAAGTTCGAGGACAAGATCGCCTCGGGCCCGCCGGTGACCAACTGCGCCTTCGGCCTGACCCAGGCGCAGTACAATGCGGGCACGGGCCGTCCGGCCGGCTGCGTCGACGTCGGCTTCTTCCCGAACGCCGCCACCTTCGGCCAGAGCATCAACATCGACGAGGCGGTCACTCAAGGCGTCGAGGCGGCCGCGCGCTGGCGCTTCGCCGACGACTGGACGGCGGGCCTGAACTACACCTTCACCGACAGCGAGCAGAAGAGCGGCGCCGAGGCCGGCCGCAAGCTGACCGACACGCCCGAGCACATGGTCAACGGCAACCTGCGCTGGCGGGTGACCGACCGGGTGAACGCCTGGGTGCGCGGCGAATACCGCAGCGAGCGCTATCGCGGCGAAGGCCCTGCCCGCGTCGCCCTGGGCGACTACAAGGCCTACAGCCTGTTCCACCTGGGCGGCTCGTTCAAGGCGACCGAACAGGTCACGCTGAACGCCACGATCTACAACCTGTTCAACAAGGACTTCGTGCGCCAGCTGCCCTACGGGACGCCGGTGGCCTACGCCCCCGAATACACCAACAACCAGGAGCCCCGCCGACTGTGGGTCTCGGTGCAGGTGGACTTCTAGAAAGCAGAAGGGGCGGCTCTCGGGCCGCCCCTTTCGTTCAGCGCTGCTGGTTCCGCCTCAGTCGGTGAACACCACGGTCTTGCGGCCGTTCAGCAGCACCCGGTCCTCCAGGCGCCAGCGCAGGGCGCGGGCCAGCACGCGGCGCTCGATGTCGCGGCCCTTGCGGACCAGATCCTCGGGCGTATCGCGGTGGCTGATGCGTTCGACGTCCTGTTCGATGATCGGGCCTTCGTCGAGGTCGCCGGTGACATAGTGGGCGGAGGCCCCGATCACCTTTACGCCGCGCGCGTGGGCCTGGTGGTAGGGCTTGGCGCCCTTGAAGCCCGGCAGGAACGAGTGGTGGATGTTGATGCAGCGGCCTTTGAGCTTGGCCGCCAGCCCGTCCGACAGCACCTGCATGTAGCGGGCGAGCACGACGATGTCGGTCTGCGTCTCCTGGATCAGTTTCCAGAGCGCGGCCTCCTGCTCGAACTTGGTCTCCTTGGTCACCGGCAGGTGATGGAAGGGCAGGCCCGACAGGTCGACGTGGGTGTAGGTCTCGGCGGGATGGTTGGCGACGATGGCGGTGACGTCCATCGGCAGCTCGCCGATGCGCCAGCGATAAACAAGGTCAGCCAGGCAGTGGTCGAACTTGCTGGCCAGGATCATCACGCGATAGCGCTCGGCCGGGTCGCGCAGGGTCCAGCGCATCGAGAAGCCCTTGGCCAGGGTCTCGAACTCGCTCCGCAGCGTGTCGCGGTCGGCGCCGTAGGGATCGAAGACGACGCGCATGAAGAAGTCGCCGGTCTCCTGGTCGTCGAACTGCTGGGCGTCGAGGATGTTGCAGCCGCGTTCGAACAGGAAGGTCGAAACCTTGGCGACGATGCCGGGCTGGTCGGGGCAGGAGAGGGTCAGGATCATGGTCCGTCTCCTCTAAAGCTTGGCTCGGATGAAGAAAAGCCGCGTCGCAGCACGTTTCTTGCGCGCGGCGAGAGCTTTTCTAGGACGGCCGCATGATCCTGCCCAATGCCAGCGGCCTGGGCTTGGCGGGTCGGGGCGGCGCGGCCTAGGCTTGGCGGATGGTTTCCTCTCCCGAAGCGCTTTCCGCCCGCGCGGTCGACATCCTGGCCAGGCTGGTCTCGTTCGACACCACCTCGCGCGGCTCCAACCTGGCCCTGATCGAATGGGTCGAGGCCTACCTGTCGAACCTGGGCGTGGCCACGCGGCGGGTGCCCAACGCCGACGGGACCAAGAGCAACCTGATGGCCAGCATCGGCCCGGCGGTCGAGGGCGGGGTCGTCCTCTCGGGCCACACCGACGTGGTGCCGGTCGACGGCCAGCCCTGGTCGAGCGATCCCTGGACCCTGACCGAGCGCGAGGGCCGTCTCTACGGCCGCGGGACCTGCGACATGAAGGGCTTCCTGGCCCTGGCCCTGGCGGCCGCGCCCGACCTCGTCGCCGCCGACCTCAAGCGTCCCGTCCACCTGGCCTTCTCTTATGACGAGGAAGTTGGGTGCCTGGGCGCGCCCGACATGATCGAGGTGATCGCCCGCGACGTGCCCAAGCCGGCGCTGGTGGTTGTGGGCGAGCCCACCGACATGGTCGCGGTCCAGGCCCACAAGGGCATCGCCAGCTACTGGGTGACGGTCACCGGCCGCGAGGCCCATTCCAGCCTCACCCACCTGGGTGTCTCGGCCAACATGGTCGCGGTGAAGCTGATGAGCCATCTGGTCGAGCTGTCCGAGCGGCTGGAGCGTCAGGCCGACCCGGCCTCGCCGTTCCTGCCCAAGGGCGCGACCCTGACCATCGGCCAGGTCAACGGCGGCACGGCGGTCAACATCCTGGCCCGCCAGTGCCTGTTCGTGTTCGACCTGCGCACGCCGCCGGGCCTGGATCCGCAGGCCATTCTCGCCGACTTCTTCGCTATGGCCGCATCGCTGGACGCCGAGGTCCGGGCCAAGGCGCCCGAGGGCGGGGTCAAGGTCGAGGCGCGCTCGCTCACCCCGTCCTTCGCGCCGGAAAAGGATGGCGTGGCCGAGGCCTTCGCCCGCCGCATGGCCGGCGACAACGGTCCGGCCCGCGTCGCGCCCTACGCCGCCGAGGCCGGGCAGTTCCAGGGCGCGGGCTTCTCCACCGTCATCTGCGGCCCCGGCTCGATCGACCAGGCCCACCAGCCCGACGAGTATGTCGAGATCGCCCAGATGGAGCGCGGCGCCCAGTTCATGCGGCGCCTGATCGACGACCTCGCCACTGCCTGATCACGATCCGGCGGCCGAAGAAGGCCACCGGGTCCAGCGCCATGGCTCGCAGGATGTCGACGATCGGCGCCTTGCGGGCGGCCTGGATCTCGCGCCGCGAGGCCAGGATGGGGTCGAGGTCGCGCTTTACGAAGGCGGCCTTGAAGCCCTTCCACACCGGCCCCGCGTCCCTGCGGCGCAGGTGCAGCAGGAAGAGCCCGGCGGTGACCGCGAAATGCAGCGGCGCGCTCCACCACAGCATCGGCGAGGGGGTGTTCTTCAGGAAGGTCCACACGCGGTTGCGCGTGCCGTGGAACAGGGCGAAGTCCGAGCGCACCCCCAGGGTCGCCGAGCCCACGTGCTCGACCTTGGCCTCGGGGATCAGCAGGGTCGGCTCGCCAGCCAGCCGCAGGCGATAGCCCAGGTCGACGTCCTCGCAGTAGCAGAAGTAGCGCTCGTCGAAGCCGCCGAGACCAACGAACAGGTCGCGGTCCAGCATCATCGCCGCGCCGCAGGCCGAGAACACCTCGCCCTCGAACACCTTCGACGTCTCCTTGCGGCGATAGCCGCCGCGGAACGGGATGCCGGCCGAGGTCATGACGTCGCCTGCGCCGTCCATCAGCCCCGGCTCGTCGGCCACCAGTTGAAGCGAGGCGAAGCTGTTGACGTCCGGATGGCGCTCGGCGGCGGCCGCCAGCTTCCCTAGCCAGTCCGGATGCGGATAGGCGTCGGGGTTCAGCAGCACCAGCCAGCGGCCGCGCGCCTGCCGGGCGGCCAGGTTGTTGCCGGCCGCGAAGCCGGTGTTGGCGCCGGGCTCGATCAGCCGGATCGACGGATCGGCCGCCGCGGCCGCCTGCGGCGCGCCGTCGGTCGAGGCGTTGTCGACCAGCAGGACCTCGAAGTCGCGGAAGGTCTGGGCCGCCAGGCCGGCCAGGCAGCGGGCCAGGGTCGGGCCGCTCTGGTAGGCGACGACCACGACGGAGACGAGCGGGGATGTCTCGCTCTTGCCATCGAAGGTCGGACGGGCCATGCGTGGCGCACTCATCTGTAGAAGGTAAGGTCCATGAAGATCACGCCGACGGCGATTCCCGAAGTGCTGCTTATCACGCCGGCGCGCCATGGCGACGAGAGAGGTTGGTTCTCCGAGACGTTCCGTCAGTCGGCGCTGGAAGAGGCCGGCTTCACGGGCGGGGCCTTCGTTCAGGACAATCACGTGCGCTCGACCCGCAAGGGCATTCTGCGGGGCCTGCACTTCCAGAAGCCGCCGCACGCCCAGGACAAGCTGCTGCGCTGCGTGCGCGGCGCGATCATGGACGTCGCCGTGGACATCCGCTTAGGCTCGCCGACCTACGGCCAGTGGGTCGGGGCCGAGCTGTCGGCCGACAACGCCCAGCAACTGCTGGTGCCGAGGGGCTTCGCCCACGCCTACTGCACCCTGACCGAGGAGTGCGAGGTGCTCTACAAGGTGACCGACTACTACGCGCCGAAAGCCGAGGGCGCGCTGCGCTGGAACGATCCGGCCGTCGGGGTCGACTGGGGCCTGCCGCCGGAACAAATCTCGACCAACGAGCGCGACGCCAACGCCTCGCTGCTGGCGGATCTTGACGCTGGTTTTGTCTATGGCGAGCGTTTCTGAACGCCACTATCGAGCCGCCGCGACGGATGTTATGACCTCGCGGAGGGGTGAAATTTCTTTGTTTCTGTTGGGTGTTCTAGCGGCCGGGGGACGGCCCTGAGGAGTATGTTGTGAAGATACTTGTGACGGGCGGCGCGGGTTTCATCGGTTCGGCGGTGTGCCGTCTTCTGGTCGCTGAAACCGGCGATCAGGTCGTCAACGTGGACAAGCTGACCTACGCCGGTACGCTGACCTCGGTGGCCGAAGTATCTCAGTCGCCCGACTACACGTTCGTGCAGGCCGACATCACCGATCGCGCGGCGATCCGTGAGCTGTTCGAGGCCCACAAGCCGGACGCGGTGCTGCACTTGGCCGCCGAGTCTCACGTCGACCGCTCTATCGCGGGTGCCGGCCCGTTCATCGAGACCAACATCGTCGGCACCTATGTGATGCTCGACTGCGCGCTCGACTACTGGCGCGGCCTGGAAGGCGAGGCCAAGGCCGCTTTCCGCTTCGTCCACGTCTCGACCGACGAAGTCTATGGCAGCCTGGGCGCCGACGGCCTGTTCGAAGAGACCACGCCCTACGCCCCGACCTCGCCCTACTCGTCGTCGAAGGCTGCGGCCGATCACCTGGCGCTGGCCTGGTTCCACACCTATGGCCTGCCGGTGCTGGTTTCGAACTGCTCGAACAACTACGGACCCTATCACTTCCCCGAGAAGCTGATCCCGCTGATGATCCTCAACGGCCTGGATCGCAAGGCGCTGCCCGTCTACGGCGACGGCGCCAACATCCGCGACTGGCTGTTCGTCGAGGATCACGCCCGCGCGCTGCGCCTCATCCTTGAGACCGGCCGCCCCGGCGAGAAGTACAATGTCGGCGGCCGCAACGAGCGCACAAACCTGCAGGTGGTCCACACGATCTGCGACCTGCTGGACGAACTGGCGCCCAGCGCCGAGGGCTCGCACCGCGACCTGATCACCTTCGTGACCGATCGTCCGGGCCACGACCGCCGCTACGCCATCGACGCCACCAAGCTGGAGACCGAGCTTGGCTGGCGCGCCCAGGAGAACTTCGAGACCGGCATCCGCAAGACCGTCGAATGGTATCTGGCGCGCGCCGACTGGTGGGGTCCCCTGCGCGAGGCCTATGACGGCCGCCGCCTGGGCCTGCTGGCCAAAGCCGGCTGACGCGGCATGAACGGCCCTATCCTAGTCTTCGGCCGTAGCGGCCAGGTCGCGCAGGAACTCGCGCTGCTGTCACGGCGCGTCGATCGCGCCATGGTCTTCGCGGGTCGCGAGACCCTGGACCTGGCCGATCACGCGGCGATCGACGGCCTGATCGCCCGCCTCGATCCGGGCGCGGTGATCAACGCGGCCGCCTATACCGCCGTGGACAAGGCGGAGAGCGAGACCGACGCGGCCTATGCGCTGAACCGCGACGCGCCGGCCGCCATGGCCGCCGCCTGCGCGGCGCGCGGCCTGCCGTTCGTGCACTTCTCCACCGATTACGTCTTCGACGGCGGCCTCGACCGTCCCTATGTCGAGACCGACGCGACCGGCCCGACCGGCGTCTACGGCGCCAGCAAGCTGGCCGGCGAGCAGGCGGTGGCCGCGGCGGGCGGCGTGTCGGCGACCCTGCGCACGTCGTGGGTCTACAGCCGGCACGGGGCCAACTTCGTGAAGACGATGCTGCGCCTGGCGGGCGACCGCGACGAGGTCGGCGTTGTCGCCGATCAGGTCGGCCGGCCGACCTGGGCCCGCGACTGCGCCGAGGGGGCCCTGGCCGCCTTGGATCATCTGGCCGCCGGGACGGCGCCGGGCGGCGTCTATCACCTCTCGGGCGCCGGCGACGCGAGTTGGGCCGACCTGGCGGAGGCCGTCTTCGAGCTTTCGCGCGCGCGGGGCGGTCCGACCGCCCGGGTGCGTCGCATCACGACCGCGGACTATCCCACCCCCGCCCGCCGGCCGGCCAATTCGCGGCTGGACTGCGGGAAGCTGGAAACCGCGATGATTTGGCGCGCCCGTGACTGGCGCGAAAGCCTGGCGACGTGCCTGAGCGAGATGGAGCTGTAGACGCAATGAAGGGCATCGTTCTCGCCGGCGGATCGGGCACCCGCCTGCATCCCCTGACCCGTGCGGTCTGCAAGCAGCTGCTGCCGATCTACGACAAGCCGATGATCTACTATCCGATCAGCACGCTGATGCTAGCCGGCATCCGCGAGATCCTGATCATCTCCACCCCCAAGGACACGCCGCTGTTCAAGGACATGCTGGGCGACGGCTCGGCCTGGGGCGTGAAGTTCGAATATGCCGTGCAGGAAACCCCGCGTGGCCTGGCCGACGCCTTCATCGTCGGTCGCGACTTCATCGGCGACGACCGTGTCGCCCTGATCCTGGGCGACAACCTGTACTTCGGTCACGGCCTGTCGGACGAGCTCGTCCGGGCGTCGACCTCGGGCGTCGGGGCCACGGTCTTCGCTTATCACGTCAATGATCCCGAACGTTACGGCGTGGTCGATTTCGACGAGGACGGTCGCGCAGTCTCGCTGGAGGAGAAGCCGGAAAAGCCGCGCTCGAACTGGGCGGTGACGGGCCTCTATTTCTACGACAACCAGGTCGTCGAGATGGCCCGCGACCTGCCGCCGTCGCCGCGCGGCGAGATCGAGATCACCGACATCAACCGGCTCTATCTCGAGAAGGGCGCGCTGTCGGTCGCCAAGCTTGGCCGCGGCTACGCCTGGCTCGACACCGGCACCCACGACAGCTTGGTCGAGGCCACCGAGTTCATCCGCGCCATCGAAAAGCGCCAGGGCCAGAAGATCGGCTGCCCCGAGGAAGTCGCCTTCACTAAGGGCTGGATTTCCGCGCCGCAGCTGCGCGCGATCGGCGAGACCATGAGCAAGACCGAGTACGGCCGCTATCTGGTCGCGCTCGCCAGCTGAGCCAGCCGCGAGGCCGCCCAGTCGGCGGCGTCGCGCACCGTCGCGTCCGGATCGGCCCTCAGGGGCTCGACCACGGCCATCAGCCTAGCGTCGCCGCTGTTGCCGATGGCGTACAGCACGTTGCGCACGAAGCGGTCGCGGCCGATGCGCTTGATCGGGCTCTTGCTGAACAGCGTCCGGAACGACGGATCGTCCAGCACGGCCAGCTCCGCCAGGGGCGGGGTCTTCAGGGTCTCGCGGGCGTGGAACCTGGCCTCGGCCGACAGGCTGGCGAACTTGTTCCACGGGCAGGCGGCCAGGCAGTCGTCGCAGCCGTAGATGCGGTTGCCCAGCATGGGGCGGAACTCGTCCGGGACCGGCCCGGCCAGTTCGATGGTCAGGTAGGAGATGCAGCGCCGCGCATCCAGCCGGTGCGGCGCGGGAAACGCCCCTGTCGGGCAGATGTCCAGGCACGCCCGGCAAGAGCCGCAGCGGTCGAACTCGGCCTCGTCCGCCGGCAGGTCCAGCGTCGTCAGCACGCTGCCCAGGAACAGCCACGAGCCGAACTGGCGCGAGACGAGGTTGGTGTGCTTGCCCTGCCAGCCCAGGCCCGCGCGCTGGGCCAGCGGCTTTTCCATCAGCGGCGCGGTGTCGACGAACACCTTGACCTCATTGCCCCAACGGCGGTGCATCCAGCCGGCCAGTTGCTTGAGGCGCTTCTTGACCACGTCGTGATAGTCGTCGCCCTGGGCGTAGACGCTGATGGCGGCGCGGTCCCTGTGCTCCAGCTGGGTCAGAGGGTCGATGTCGGGACCGTAGTTGACGCCCAGCACCACGGCGCTCCTGGCGTCGGTCCACATGGCGGTGGGATGGCTGCGCCGCTCGAGCGTCTCTTCCATCCAGCCCATGGCCCCATGCAGGCCCTCGGCCACGAACTGGCGCAGCCATTCGCCATTGGGCCAGGCGTCGGCCGCCGAGGCGAAGCCGCAGGCGTCGAAGCCCAGCGCGAGGGCTTCGTGGCGGATCTCGTCCCGAATGGCGTGAGGCGTCAGGTCAGAAGTCGAGGTCGTCATAGTGCGCGGCCGGCGCGAGGCCGGGCCAGCGGTCGGCCAGGATGGGCCTGAAGCACGGCCTCGATTTCAGCTTCATGTACCAGGTGCGGACCGCGGGGAAGTCCTTCCACGGCACGTCGCCGAAATAGTCGATGACGGAAAGGTGCGCCGCGCCGGCGAAGTCGCCGAGACTCATGCGGCGGCCGGCCAGCCAGTCGCGCTGCTGCAGCAGGCTTTCCATGTAGCCCAGATGGTCGCGCAGGGCGTCGCGGCCCCGACGCAGGGCGCCCAGATCGGGCGCGCCCATCCGCAGGAGACGCTTCTCCATCTTCTCGTGCAGCAGGAAGCCGTTGACCTCGTTGTCGAACTTGCGGTCGAACCACTGCATCAGGCGGCGGGCTTCGGCGCGTTCGCCGGCCTCGCGGCCCAGCAGGGCGGGTTCGGGCTCCTGTTCCTCGATGTGCTCGAGGATGGCTCGGGTTTCGCAGACCACGGTGGTGCGCTGGTGGCGGGTCTCCACCAGCACCGGCGTCAGGCCCGACGGGTTCAGCGCCGTGAACTCCGGCGGCGACTCCCAGTAGCGCACCTGCACCTCGGAGAACGCCACCCGCTTTTCGCCCAGCGCGAGGCGCACCTGGCGCGAGGCCGGGTCCAACGGGAAATGGTGAAGAGTGCGTTCGACGCTCATGCCCACATGCGTTCAGGCTGCATCGTCTGATCGATGCGCCGCTTTGCTTAACAAGATGTTGCTGGGGCGAGGACTATTCGGAGGAATGAGCGTTTTTGGGGCCTCCCCCCGTGGGGGAGGCGGCCGAAGGCCGGTGGGGGGAAGTTCTCAGCTTCCACCGTCGCGGAAGTCCAGCAGCCACGCCCCCCTCCGATCGCTGCGCGATCGCCTCCCCCACAGGGGAAGGTCCCTCAGGGCGTGTTCGCCCGCGCGATCAGCGCCGTCGTGCTCTGGCCAGCCTTCAGATCCGCCAGCACGACCCGGCCGCCATTGGCCAGCACCACGTCCGAGCCCACGACCGTCTCGACCGTGTAGTCGGCGCCCTTGACCAGGACGTCCGGCTTGATCGCCGTGATCAGCTCCAGCGGGGTGTCCTCGTCGAACAGGGTGACGAGGTCGACGGCCGACAGCGAGGCCAGGACGGCGGCGCGGGCGTCTTCCTTCTGCACCGGACGGGTCGGGCCCTTCAGGCGCTGGACCGAGGCGTCGGTGTTAAGGCCCAGCACCAGCCGGTCGCAGGCGCCTTTCGCCTGGGCCAGCAGCGAGACGTGGCCGGGGTGCAGCAAATCAAAGCAGCCGTTGGTGAAGCCGACCTTCAGGCCGCGCGCGCGCCAGCCGGCGACGATCTCCAGCATGCGCTCGCGCGCTGCGATCTTTTCCTGGCCGGGATCGCCGTGGGCGCCGGTCAGCACGGCCTTCAGTTCGCCGGCGGTGACCACGTCGGTGCCCAGCTTGCCGACCACCAGACCCGCGGCGGCATTGGCCAGGCGGGCGGCGGCGGCCAGGTCGGCCCCGGCGGCCAGCGACAGGGCCAGGGTGGCGGCCACGGTGTCGCCGGCGCCCGAGACGTCGAACACCTCCAGCGCGCTGGCCGGCAGGTGGACGTGGGCGGCGCCGCGCCGCGACAGGGTCATGCCGGCCGCGCCGCGCGTGACCAGGGCGGCCGAAAGGTTCGGAGCGGCGGAAAGGATCGCCTCGCCGGCGGCCTCGGCGGCCTCGTCGCCGGCGCCGGTCACGCCCGTGGCCTCGGCGGCTTCGCGGCGGTTGGGCTTGATCACCGTGGCGCCGTCATAGCGGGAGAGGTCGCGGCTCTTGGGATCGACGATCACCGGCTTGCCGGCGGCGCGGGCGGCGGCGATGGCGGCGGCCAGGACTTCGGGCGTCAGCACCCCCTTGGCGTAGTCCGACAGCACCACGACGTCGGCGCTCGCCAGGGCCTTCTCGAAGGCGGCCAGCACCAGGGATGGGTCGGCGGGGTGGCGGTCCTCGCGGTCGGCGCGCAGCATCTGGTGCGAGGCGGCGACGTAGCGGGTCTTTTCGGTGGTGCGACGGTTGGGATCGACCGCCAGGGCGCTTTCCAGGCCCGGCTCGCGCTCGACCAGGGCCTGCACGGCGCGGCCGGCGTCGTCGTCGCCGATCAGCCCGGCCAGCACGGCCTTGCCGCCGAGGGCGGCGACGTTGCGGGCCACGTTGCCGGCCCCGCCCAGCATGGTGGTCTCGCGCTCGATGGCGATCACCGCCACCGGGGCCTCCGGCGAAATGCGGTCGACCGCGCCATAGACGAACCGGTCGAGCATGACGTCGCCCAGCACCAGCACGGTCTTGCCGGAAAAGGCGTCGGGCAGGCGGGCCAGGGTGTCGTCCATGGAGAAGGGCTCGTCGGTGGGGAGAAGGCCGCTAATTGGGCGCATCGCGTCCGGAGAGCAAGACCCTCGGATCTGGATGCAGCAGCACGTCGGCCGTCGGGAAGGCGGCTTTAACCCGGTCCTCGGCGGCGCTCATGATCGCGTGGGCTTCGGACAGGCTCTGGCCGGCGGCCAGGTCCATGTGTCCCTGGACGTGGATGTGAGGACCGGCGGCGCGGGTGCGCAGCTGGTGGACGCCGCCGATGCGCGGGTCGTCGACCAGCAGGGCCAGGATCTGTTCGCGTTCCTGCACCGGCAGCTCGTGGTCCATCAGCTGGTCGGCCGCTTGGCGCAGCACGCCGACCGCGCCCCACAGCAGCCAGGCGGCGACCACCAGGCCGGCGGCGGCGTCCACCCACGTCCAGCCCAGCAGGGCGACCACGGCCAGGCTAAGCAAGGTTACGGCATTGGAGGCCAGATCGGCGGCATAGTGGGCGTGATCGCCGGCCACGGCCACTGAGCGGGTCCTGGCCATCACCGCGGCCTGGGCGCGGATCAAGGCGAGGGTCAGAACGATGGAGACGACCATCACCCCCACGCCCCAGACGCTGTTCTCGACGGGCTTGGGATGCAGCAGGCCCTCGATCGCCTCGCGCCCGATCAGGGCGGCCGAGGCGAACACCAGGCCCGCCTGGATCAGGCTGGAGAAGGCCTCGGCCTTGCCATGGCCGAAGCGATGCTCGGCGTCCGGCGGTTCGGCCGCGTAGCGCACGGCGAAGAAGGTGATCAGCGAGGCGACGAGATCCAGCCCCGAGTCCGCCAGCGAGGCCAGCATGGCCAGCGAGCCGCTGGCGATCCAGGCGCCGCCCTTGATGACGATCAGGATCGCGGCCGTGCCCACCGACAAGGTCGTGATCCGGCGGGTGAGAGCCTGATGCTCGGCGGCGGAGGCGGCGGGCGCGGTCATGCTCCAAGCAGTAGCACGACCGCGCCCAGGTTCAGCCCCTACTGGCGATAGGTCAGGCGGAAGTAGAAGTAGCGCCCCGGCGCGTCATAGGCGTTGGGGTCGAAGTTGTTGAGGCCGCAGCTGATGCAGCCCGGCGGGTCCTTGTCGAACAGGTTGTTGACCCCAAAGGCCACCGCGGTGGTCTCGCCCAGGAAGTCGGGCTTCCAGCGCAGCTGGGCGTCGACATAGGTGCGCGAGGCGAGCTTGGCGTCGGCGGCCTGCGTCTCCTTGACCGACGACAGGTAGCGGGCCGAGGCGCTGGCGCCCCAGCTCTTCCAGTCCCAGTCGACGGTGAAGGTGGACTTGGTCTTCGGATAGGCCTGGTCGGGGCTGCCGCGTTCGGTCCCTTCGCGCGGAATCTCGGTGAAGCCCGTGGCCGTCGGCACGATCTCGGTGAACTCCAGCAGGAAGGTCGAGTACGACCGCACCGCCAGGCGTCCGAAGCTGTAGTCGGGCGAGGTCCAAAGCAGGTTCAGGTCGATGGCCCGGGTCTGGATGCCGCCGATGTTGATCAGCGGGTTGGTGATCGCCGCCACCTGGCCCGAGGCCGTGCGGGTGATGGTCGAGCAGGCCAGGGCGTCGGCCAGTTCGGCGCAGCGCGACAGCAGGCTTTCCCCCGACAGCGCCTGGATCGCCGAGTCCAGCTCGATGTCGGAATAGGCCAGTTCGATCGAGCCGCCGCTGGCCCAGCTGGCTTCCTTCAGCGCCTTGGGCTCCCAGACGATGCTGAAGTTCTTGCTCTCGCTGGT
Source organism: Caulobacter endophyticus (assembly GCF_003116815.1). Lineage (GTDB taxonomy): Bacteria > Pseudomonadota > Alphaproteobacteria > Caulobacterales > Caulobacteraceae > Caulobacter > Caulobacter endophyticus. Next base: position 188,077 of record NZ_QDKQ01000057.1, on the reverse strand, counting down.
CTCGGGCTTGAGGCTGTCGTTGCCGCTGGTGATCACCGACAGCTGCGGGTTGAGCTGCACGTAGGAACCGCTGGCCGGCACGCCGGCGGCGACGCAGTTGGCGCGGACGGTGGCGCTGGCCGGGGTTCCGCCCGACAGGCCCAGCATGTCGGAGCAGGGGTCGGTAATCTCCTGGTCGAAGCGCGAGGCCGCGCCGTAGAGCTCGCCGATCGACGGCGCCCGGAAGCCCTGGCCCCAGGAAGCCCGCACCAGCACGTCTTCGGTCGGCCGCCAGTTGAGGCCCGCCTTGTAGATGGAGTCAGACCCCGACGTGGAATAGTCGAACCAGCGGCCGGCGCCCGAGATCTCCAGCCGGTGGATCAGCGGCAGGTCGGCCAGCAGCGGGGCGCGCAGTTCCAGATAGGCCTCGTCGACCTTGATCTCGCCCTTGGCCGGCTGGGCGGGAATGTCGGCCGACAGGCCGGCGGCGACGATGGCGTCGGGCTGGAAGTAGCCCTTGGTCTCGCGGTGTTCGTAGCCGGCGGCGAAGGCCAGCGGCCCGGCGGGCAGATCGAACAGGTCGCCGGTCAGGTTGGCGGTGAAGTCGTGCAGTTCCTGCTGCGAGACGTCCTGCTGGGTGAAGCCGACGAAGGCCAGCATCTCGGGCGTGATCGAGCCGACGCCGCCGAAGATGTTCAGAGGCACGCACGAGCCTGTGCAGCCCGCGACCGGGCCCAGGGCCTGCTGAACGCGCTGGGCGTTGAGGTTGCCGGTGAAGCTCTGTTCGGCGTGATTGCGCGAGGCGGTGTAGCCGACGTCCCAGTACCAGCGGTGCGTCCCCACCGCCCAGTCGCCCGACAGGGTGGCGTTGACGTTCCAGGTGTCGACGCTCTGGGCGTAGTGGCGCGGCCCGGCCTCGATCATCCGACGGCCGACGAAGGCGTAGGTGCCGCTGGTCAGGGTGAAGCCGAACGGATTGTAGGGGTTGGTGGCGTCGATCGAGACGGTGTCGAGCAGGTTGCCGTTGCCGGCGTCTGGGCCGACGAACAGCGGGATGGGCGCGGCCTGGTTGGCCGACTTGCGCTGCACGTAGCTGCCGCGCACCTTCAGTTTCACGTTGTCGGTAAAGTCGTGGGTCACCGCGCCGAACAGGCTGACCCGCTCGGACGGGGTGACGATGTAGTTGTAGGGCTGGAAGTTGAAGCGGTCGGCGTCGCCGGCGAAGTTGCGGAAACTGCTGCCCGCGCCGGTGGGGTCCAGCGGCGTGTAGGTGGGCCGCACCCCGGCGGCCAGGGCCGCCTTCAGGGTCAGGTCCATGTCGGCGCCGGTGTTGGGGTCGCTGACGATGAAGCGGCCCAGAGGCGTGCCCGACGAACAGCCGCCCGATAGGCACGAGGTTCCATAGGGGCTGGGATAGAGCGAGATGTCGCGGTCGGCCGACAGCACGCTCTTCTGCTTGAAGTAGCCGCCGCCGACCACGATGCTGGTCTTGCCCTCGGAGGCGCCCCACGAGACGTTGTAGTCCTGCGAGAAGCCGTCGCCCTCGCCATAGCCGCCCACCTGGGCCGACAGCTCGAGGCCCTGCTGGCGGTCGCGGGTGATGATGTTGATGACCCCGGCGATGGCGTCCGAGCCGTAGATCGGCGAGGCGCCTTCCTGCAGGATCTCGACGTTGCGGATCATGGCGCTGGGGATGGTGTTGAGGTCGACCGCCCCAGGCACGCCCGAGGCCGAGGCCCCGCTGACCCAGCGCTGGCCGTCGACCAGCACCAGGGCCCGGCGCGAACCCAGGTAGCGCAGGTCGATCTCGGCCGAGCCGGCGCCCACGCCGCCGCCGTCGGGCGGGTTGCCGAAGTTGCCGGAGTTGTTGAACTTGGAATTGAGGCCGCCGCCGGCGGCTGGCACGCGCTGCAGCACGTCGACGATCGAGGTCAGGCCGGTCTTGGCGATCGCCTCCTGGTCGATCTGGAAGACGGTCTGGGTCTTGTCGAGCGGGCTGACGCGGATGCGCGAGCCGGTGACCACGACGCCCTCGACGTCGGTCCCAGCAGAAGGCTGATCCGGCGTCTGGGCGTGGGCCGCCAGCGGCGCGGCCGCTGCGGTGGTCAGGAATAGCGAAAGAAGTCCTTGGCCGATGCGGTTCATGCCGTCCCTCTTGCTGCGACATCCGTATGGTCGAGGTTGAGATACGGATTCGCTCGCGCTGAGGGTGAATCGGCGGTCAAAAATGTGTCAAGTTCGACGAACGGCGATATGTGCTTTCGCCCCCATGTGTGTCTTTCGCAACAATCTTGCGTACTGTCGGGGCAGCGACCGTCAGGCCGCCGCCTTGGGTCGCGGGCCCACATAGACCGACTGCGGACGAATGAGCTTTCCACCGGCCTGCTGCTCGCGGGCGTGGGCGATCCAGCCGACCGTGCGACCGACGGCGAACACGCAGGTGAAGGCCTGCGGCGGCAGGCCCAGCGCCTCCAGCAGGAGCGCGGTGTAGAACTCGACATTGGTCTCCAGCGGCCGGTCCGGCTTGCGACGGCGCAGGATGTCGAGGGCCGCCCGCTCCACCGCTTCGGCGAGCGCCAGGCGGCCGGGCAGGGCGCCGGCGCTTCTCGACAGCCGAGAGAGAGCGGTCTTCAGGGCGTCGGCACGCGGATCGCGGACGCGATAGATGCGATGGCCAAAGCCCATCAGCCGCTCGCCGGCGTCCAGCGCGGTCTCCAGCCAGGGGACGGCGTTGCCAGGCGCGCCGATGGCGTCGAGCATGTCGATCACCGGCCCCGGCGCGCCGCCGTGCAGCGGTCCCTTCAGCGTCGACAGCCCCGCCAGCACCGCCGAGCCCAGGCCCGCGCGGGTCGAGGCCGCGACCCTGGCTGCGAAGGTCGAGGCGTTGAGGCCGTGGTCGCAGACCGTGACCAGATAGGCGTCCAGCGCCCGGGCCTCGCCCTCGGTGGCCGCCGCGCCCCGGACCATCCTCAGGAAGTCTGCGGCGTGGGGCAGGGCGGGATCGGGCGCGATCGCCTGCAAGCCCCGGCGAAGGCGCAGGGCCGCGGCGGTGAACACGGCGGGGGCGGCGGCCAGGGCCAGGGCGTCGGCCAGGCTCTCGCCGTCGGACAGGCGGGCCAGCAGGGCGCGCATGGCGTCGTAGGGGTCGCGGGCGGCCAGGGCGTCGTCAAGGGCGGCGACCTCGGCGAAGGCCCGCACGCGCGCTTCGCCCAAGGCCGGGGCCAGGTTGGCCGGCAGGTCGTCGAAGAAGCCGTCGAACAGCAGGTGGGCGGCGTCCTCGAAGCGGGCGCGGCCGGCCAGGTCCTCCACGGCCCAGCCGCGAATGGTCAGCCGGCCGGCCTGGCCATCGACGTCGGAAAGCACGGTGGCGGCGGCGATCACGCCTTCGAGGCCGGCGGAAACTTGGACCATGGGAGGTCTCCTTTCGAGAGCGTGGCAGCCGAAAGTGTGAGCGGTTTCGGCGTCCGCCACGCTCCAATGTAAAAACCAGAGCCCGCACGGGCTCTGGACGCGATCTTCGGCCCCGCGCCTTGATCGTCAATCTTGATCAATATAATCAATGTGAATGGCTGACGATTGGCTCGATGCGGACCAGGCGATGGCGCGGCTGGGGGTGCGGCCTCAGACGCTGTACGCCTATGTCAGTCGCGGCCGGATCGAGGCCCACGCCCACCCGGACGATCCGCGCCGCAGCCTCTATCGCGCCTCCGACGTGGCGGCCCTGGCTGGCAGGAAGGCGCGGGGACGCAAGGCCGCCGACGTCGCCGCCGCGGCCATCGCCTGGGGCGAGCCGGTGCTGGCCTCGGCCATCACCACCGTGCGCGGTGGTCGGCTGTGGTATCGCGGCCGCGACGCCGTGGAGCTTGCGCGGACCGAAAGCTTCGAGGCCGTCGGCCGGTTGCTGCGCGACGACGCGGCCGAGGCCGCCGTTCCCACCCATGCGCCCAGCGACGCTCCGACCATCCGCGCCCGGCTGTTCGCCGATCTCGCCGCCCGCGCGGGCGAGGACCGCCCGGCCCGGGGCCGCGCGCCGCTGATGCTGGCCCAGGAGGCCGCCGGTCTGCTTGACCTGGTCGCCGACGCCGTAGCCGGGGTTGCGGCGGAGGGGCTGATCCACCAGCGTCTGGCCGCCGCCTGGGGACTGGATGCGGTCGGCGGCGATCTGGTGCGGCGGGCGCTTGTCTTGCTGGCCGACCACGAACTCAACGCCTCGACCTTCGCCGCCCGGGTGGCGGCCTCGACCGGGGCGTCGCTCTCGGCTTCGGCGCTGGCGGGCCTCTCGGCCCTGTCGGGACCGCTGCACGGCGGCATGGCCGCCCGTGTCGAGGCCCTGGCCCGCGAGGCCAAACGGGAGGGCGCCGAAGCGGCCGTCGCTGTCCGCCTGGACCAGGGCGCGCCGCTGCCGGGTTTCGGCCATCCGCTCTATCCCGACGGCGACCCTCGCGCCGCGGCGCTGCTGGCGGCCTTCGAGCCCGCGCCCGACATGGCGGCGCTGCACGCGGCGGTGGTCGCCGCCACCGGCCAGGCGCCGAACATCGACTTCGCCCTCGTCGCCCTGGCGCGGACCCTGAAGCTGCCCGACGACGCCCCCTTCGCCCTGTTCGCCGCCGCCCGCACGGCGGGATGGCTGGCCCATGCGCTGGAGCAGTCCAAGACCGGCCGCCTGATCCGCCCGAGGGCGCGCTATGTGGGGCCGGAGGGGTAGGAGGCGTTCCAGCCCAAACAACAAAGGGGAGCGCTCGGGCCGGAGCGCTCCCCTCGTCGTGCGGCGGGCTGGGAGGCGCGCCGCGCGGCCCGTCGCCCCGGAAGAAGGCGGCGGATCTCGTTGCGGGCGCGCCCCTAGGCCCGCTCGTGCACCGCTTCCTCGGCCGCCAGCGGCTGGGGCAGGCGGCTGATCATTTCCTTCGGACAGACCTGCCAGAAGAGGTCGCGGGCGCGGTCCCAGTCGCGCAGCAGGCTCTCGGCGAAGGCCGAGTCCGTCTCGCGGGCGTGTTCGGCGATCAGCGAGCGCAGCACGCCTTCCCAATAGGGCGAGGCCAGGCGCTGCACGACGATGCTCTCGGGATTGTAGTTGGCCGAGAACCGGTCGTGCTGGTCGAGCACGAAGGCCATGCCGCCGGTCATGCCGGCCCCGAAGTTGCCGCCCGTCGGGCCCAGGATCACCACCTGGCCGCCGGTCATGTATTCGCAGCCGTTGGCGCCGCAGCCCTCGACCACCGTGGTGGCGCCCGAGTTGCGGACGGCGAAGCGCTCGCCGGCCTGGCCGGCCGCGAACAGGCGGCCCGAGGTGGCCCCGAACAGCACGGTGTTGCCGATCAGGGTGTTGGTCTCCGGCGCGGCCAGGCCGCGCGGCGGCTTGATGACGATCGTCGCGCCCGACAGGCCCTTGCCGACATAGTCGTTGGCCTCGCCGGTCAGCTCGATGCGCAGGCCTTGCACCGCGAAGGCGCCCAGGCTCTGGCCGGCCGAGCCCTTGAGCTGGACGGTCAGGTGGCCGGCCGGCAGGCCCTTCATGCCGAACTTGCGGACGATGTGGCTGGAGGTGCGGGTGCCGATGGTGCGGGCCGTGCTGCGGACCGTGTAGGTCAGCTGCATCTTCTCGCCGCGTTCCAGCAGCGGGGCGGCGTCGCGGACGATCTGAGCGTCCAGCGTGTCGGGCACCGCGTTGCGGCCCACGACCGTGTTGTACGGCTTGTTCTGGCCCGGATCGGCCCGAACCAGCAGCGGGTTCAAATCGAGGTCGTCGAGGTGCTCGCCGCCGCGGCTGACCTGCGCGAGCAGGTCGGTGCGGCCGACGATCTCCTGCAGGCTCTTGAAGCCCAGGCCGGCAAGGATCTCGCGCACTTCCTCGGCCACGAAGGTGAAGAGGTTCACGACCTTGTCCGGCGTGCCGGTGAACTTGGCGCGCAGGGCCTCGTCCTGGGTGCAGACGCCCACGGGGCAGGTGTTGGAGTGGCACTGGCGCACCATGATGCAGCCCATCGCCACCAGCGAGGCGGTGCCGATGCCGAACTCCTCGGCGCCCATCATCGCGGCGATGACCACGTCGCGGCCCGTGCGCATGCCGCCGTCGGCCCGCAGGACCACGGAGTGGCGCAGGTTGTTCAGCGTCAGCACCTGGTTGGCTTCCGACAGGCCCATCTCCCACGGACCGCCAGCGTACTTCACCGAGGTCTGGGGCGAGGCGCCCGTGCCGCCGACGCCGCCGGCGACCAGGATCACGTCGGCCTTGGCCTTGGCCACGCCGGCGGCGATGGCGCCGATGCCGGTGGCCGCGACCAGCTTCACCGTGACCCGCGCGATCGGGTTGATCTGCTTCAGGTCGTAGATGAGCTGGGCCAGGTCCTCGATCGAATAGATGTCGTGGTGCGGCGGCGGGCTGATCAGCATCACGCCCGGCGTCGAGTGACGCAGGCGGGCGATCATCTCGGTCACCTTGAAGCCGGGCAGCTGCCCGCCTTCGCCGGGCTTGGCGCCCTGGGCGACCTTGATCTCCAGCTCGACGCACTGGTTCAGATATTCGGCGGTGACGCCAAAGCGGCCCGAGGCCACCTGCTTGATGGCGCTGTTGGGGTTGTCGCCGTTGGGCAACGGCTTGTAGCGCGCGCTGTCCTCGCCGCCCTCGCCCGAGACCGAGCGGGCGCCGATGCGGTTCATGGCGATGTTCAGCGCGCCGTGCGCCTCGGGGCTCAGGGCCCCCAGGCTCATGCCCGGCGTGACGAAGCGCTTGCGGATCTCGTTGACGCTCTCGACGTCGTCGGTCGAGATCGGGTTGCGGTCCGAGCGCCAGTCCAGGAGGTCGCGCAGCTGGATCGGCTTCTGGGTGCGCAGGCCCGAGGACCAGCGGCGATACAGCTCGTAGTCGCCGGTGTCGCAGGCGCTCTGCAGGGTGTGCATGAGGCGCGCCTCGAAGGCGTGGGCCTCGCCTGAGCGGCGCGACTTGTAGAGGCCGCCGACCGGCAGGGTGACCGCCGACAGCGCCCAGGCCTTGCGATGCAGCTCGACCGTCTTGCTTTCGATGCCGGCCAGGCCGATGCCCGAGATGCGCGAGGGCATGCCGGGGAAGAACTCGGCGGCCATGGCGCGCGACAGGCCGACGGCTTCGAAGTTGTAGCCGCCGCGGTACGAGGAGATGACGCTGATGCCCATCTTGGAGATGATCTTCAGCAGGCCGCCCTCGATGGCGCCCTTGAAGTTCAGGCACACGTCGCGCAGCGACTTGTCGCCGGCCAGGCCGCGCTCCAGGCGGTCCTGGAAGCTTTCCTGGGCGAGATAGGCGTTGACCGCCGTGGCGCCGACGCCGACCAGCACCGCGAAATAGTGCGTGTCCAGGCACTCGGCCGAGCGGACGACCAGCGAGACGTAGGAGCGCAGGCCCTTGGCCACGAGGTGGGCGTGAACGCCGCCGGTGGCCAGGATCATCGGCAGGCCGACGCGTTCGGCGTCGCTGGCCTCGTCGGTCAGGACGATGGCGCCGCAGCCGCGCAGCACGGCGTCCTCGGCCTCGGCGCGGATGCGGTCGAGGTTGGCGCGCAGGGCGTCGCCGGCGCGGGCTTCCTCGGCCGGCAGCGGCATGGTGCAGTCGATGACCGCGACGTTCTTCTCGCCCAGCAGCTCGTGGATACGGATGTACATGCCGGTGGTCAGCACCGGGCTTTCCAGCACGTAGACGTCCGCCTGGGCCGCGTCCTGGGCCAGGATGTTGCCCAGGTTCTTGAAGCGGGTCTTCAGGCTCATGACGCCGGTCTCCCGCAGGGGGTCGATCGGCGGGTTGGTCACCTGGCTGAAGTTCTGGCGGAAGTAGTGGCTGAGCGGGCGGTACTTCTCCGACAGCACCGCCAGCGGGGTGTCGTCGCCCATCGAGCCGACGGCTTCCTTGCCGTCCTCGACCATCGGGGCGAGGATCATTTCCAGGTCTTCCAGCGAATAGCCGGCGGCGGCCTGGCGACGGGTCAGCTCCTCGCGGCCGTACTTGCGCGGCTCGGGACCCGGCGCGATCTCCTTTTCGAGATCGACCATGTTGCCCAGCCACTCGGTGTAGGGGTGGCGGCCGGCCAGTTCGTCGATGATCTCGTCTTCGCCGTAGAGCTTGCCCTCGCCCAGGTCGATGGCGATCATCCGGCCCGGCGCGATGGCCAGCTTGCGGGTGATGCGGCTTTCCTCGACGCCGCACATGCCCGCTTCCGAGCCCATGATCACCAGGCCGTCGTCGGTATAGGCCACGCGCAGCGGGCGCAGGCCCGAGCGGTCCTTGCCGGCCACGACCCAGCGACCGTCGGTGGCGCACAGGGCGGCCGGACCGTCCCACGGCTCCATCACGGCGTTGCAGTAGGAATAGAGCGCCTTGTGCTCGTCGCTCATGTTGGGGTTGGAAGCTTCCGGCACCAGCAGGGCCTTGGCCATCGGCGCGTCGCGGCCGGCGCGGACCAGCACCTCGAAGGTGTTGTCCAGGCTGGCGCTGTCCGAACCGCCCGGCTGGATCACCGGCTTCACGTCGTCCCCGAATTCACCGAAGGCGTCGGCCGCCATCTTGATCTCGTGGGACTTCATCCAGTTGATGTTGCCCTTGATCGTGTTGATCTCGCCATTGTGGGCGAGCATCCGGAAGGGCTGGGCCAGGCGCCACTGCGGGAAGGTGTTGGTCGAGTAGCGCTGGTGGAAGATCGCGACGGCCGCGGCGAAGCGCTCGTCCTTCAGGTCCGGATAGAACTCGTCGATCGACTCGGCCAGGAACATGCCCTTGTAGATCAGCGAGCGGGCCGAGAACGAGCAGATGTAGAAGTCGCTGATGTTCTGGGCGTGCACGCGCTTTTCGATGCGCTTGCGGCACAGGAACAGGGCGCGTTCCAGCGCCTCGCCCTCCAGGCCTGCCGGCGGGGCCAGCATGATCTGCTCGATTTCCGGACGCGTGGCGTTGGCCTTCTCGCCGATAACCGAGGTGTCGACGGGCACCTGGCGCCAGCCGTAGATGTAGAAGCCGAAACGCAGGGCTTCGGCCTCGACGATCGTGCGGCAGGTCTCCTGGGCGCCCAGGTCGGTGCGCGGCAGGAAGATCTGGCCGACGGCGATCGGACCCTGGCGCAGGGCGTGGCCGGTGCGGCGCACCTGGTCGACGAAGAAGTCCTGCGGGACGCTGACCAGCACGCCGGCGCCGTCGCCGGTCTTGCCGTCTGCGTCCACCGCACCGCGGTGCCACAGGGCCTTGAGGGCCTTGATCGCCAGTTCGACGACTTCGCGGCGCGGCTGGCCGTCGATGGCGCAGACCAGGCCCACGCCGCAGGCGTCGCGTTCCATCGACGGATCGTAGGCGTGGCCGTCGATCAGCGTCTGGCGGTTCTTCAGATAGAGGTCCATCTCGCTCATGGTCCTGGGCTCCTCTTTCTTATTCCGCCGCGATCAGCGCGGGCGCGCCGGCCTTGGCCTTCAGGTAACGGTGCATGGCGTCGGCGGCGTCGCGGCCGTCCTTGATCGCCCACACCACCAGCGAGGCGCCGCGAACGATGTCGCCGGCGGCGAACACGCCGTCGAGGTTGGTCATCTGGTTGCGGACGTCGGCCTTGACCGTGCCCCAGCGGGTGGTCTTGAGGTCCGGGGCCGACCAGGCCTGCGGCAGGTTCTCGGGCTCGAAGCCCAGGGCCTTGACCACCAGCTGGGCCGGACGGTCGAAGTCGCCGCCGGGGATCTCCTCGGGGCTGCGGCGGCCCGAGGCGTCCGGGGCGCCCAGGCGCATGCGGATGGCCTTCACGCCGGTCACCGCGTCGGCGTCGCCCGACAGGGCGCGCGGGGCGGCCAGCCATTCGAAGGTGACGCCTTCTTCCTCGGCGTTGGCCACTTCCCGGAGCGAGCCGGGCATGTTGGCCTTGTCGCGGCGATAGAGGCAGGTGACCGAGGTCGCGCCCTGGCGGATGGCCGTGCGCACGCAGTCCATGGCGGTGTCGCCGCCGCCGACCACGACCACGTCCTTGCCCTCGGCGTTCAGCTCGCCGCTGTCATAAGCCGGGACGTCGTCGCCCAGGGTCTTCTTGTTGGAGGCGATCAGGTAGTCGAGCGCGGGCACCACGCCCTTGTCGCCGCCGCCGGGCACGGCCAGGTCGCGCGCGGCGTAGACGCCGACGGCGATCAGCACCGCGTCGTGCCTGGCGCGCAGGTCTTCCAGGGTGGCGTCCTTGCCGACCTCGAAGCCGAGCTTGAACTCGACGCCGCCATCGGCCAGGCGCTGGGTGCGGCGCTCGACGACGTCCTTTTCCAGCTTGAAGCCGGGGATGCCGTAGATCAGCAGGCCGCCGGCGCGGTCGTGGCGGTCGTAGACGGTGACGGCGTAGCCCTGCTCGCGCAGCTTCTCGGCGGCGGCCAGGCCGGCGGGGCCGGCGCCGACGATGCCGACCGACTGGCCACGATCGGCGGCGGCGACGAGCGGCTTCACCCAGCCCATCTCCCAGGCCTTGTCGGTCAGGTAGCGTTCGACCGAGCCGATCGTCACGGTGCCGTGACCCGACTGCTCTATGACGCAGTTGCCTTCGCAGAGGCGGTCCTGCGGGCAGATGCGGCCGCAGACTTCCGGCATGGAGTTGGTGGCCTGCGACAGGGCGTAGGCCTCTTCCAGCCGGCCTTCGGCGGTCATCCGCAGCCAGTCGGGGATGTTGTTGTGAAGCGGGCAGTGGGTTTGGCAGTACGGCACGCCGCATTGCGAGCAGCGCGAGGCCTGCTCGGTCGCCTTGGCGTCGATGAAGTCGGCGTAGATCTCGTGAAAGTCGCCGTTACGCTCTTCGGCCGCCCGCTTTTCAGGCGTGCGACGCGCGACGGTCGTGAATTTCAACATGCGCTCGGCCATGCGCCTTCCCTCGCCCCCGCTGCCGGGGAAAAATTTGCTTGCGAGGGCCTCATACGGACTCTTCAGGGCAATAAGAATGCGGTGGTAAAATTAGTGTACGAATATATCCGTGACCTCGGCATGGTCATTGCGAAAGACTCGCAGATAGGCCCCAAATTGGTCCACTTTTTGGATAAACCTTTTCTTTACCGTGTCGGGCGCACGCCCGTTCCTGCTCGTAAGGGCCTGTTACACAAGGGAATGCTATGCCGGATTGGCTGATCGCGATCGTGCTGGGCCTGATCGAGGGCCTGACCGAGTTCATTCCCGTCTCGTCGACCGGGCACCTGCTGCTGGTCGGCCACTTCCTGGGCTTCCACAGCCCGGGCAACACCTTCCAGGTGCTGATCCAGCTGGGCGCGATCCTGGCCATCGTCAGCGTCTATTTCGGGCGCCTGTGGGGCCTGCTGACCACCCTGCCGACCAATCCGGGCTCGCGCCGCTTCGTGATCGGCATCCTGCTGGCATTCCTGCCGGCGGTGTTCATCGGCGTGCTGGCCCACGACTTCATCAAGACCGTGCTCTACGAGAGCCCGGCCCTGGTCTGCACCACCCTGATCGTCGGCGGCTTCATCCTGCTGGGTCTGGACCGCCTGAAGTTCGAGCCTAGGCACACCGACGTCGCCGACTATCCGCTGAAGACGGCCTTCATCATCGGCCTGTTCCAGTGCCTGGCCCTGGTGCCCGGCGTCTCGCGCTCGGGGGCGACGATCGCCGGCGCCCTGCTGCTGAAGTGCGACAAGCGCTCGGCCGCCGAGTTCAGCTTCTTCCTGGCCATGCCGACCATGGCCGGCGCCTTCGCCTACGACCTCTACAAGAACATCGACCAGCTCAGCACCAAGGACATGGGCATGATCGGCCTGGGCTTCGTGGCCGCGCTGGTCTCGGGCGTGTTCGTGGTCAAGACGGTGCTGAACTTCATCACCCGCCACGGCTTCGCGCCCTTCGCCTACTGGCGCATCGCCGTCGGCGTCGTCGGCCTGGCGCTGCTGTACATCCCGCGCTGATCCGTCCGGCGTGAGCCAAAGAAAAACCCCGCGCCGGGCGACCGGCGCGGGGTTTGTCGTTTCTGGCCGCTGGCGTGTCCTAGAACGCGCCGGCCGGGGTCGGGGCGTACTGGCCGCCCTTGCGGTATCGGTAGAGGTAGGACGGGACCACGGCCTCGACGGCGGTGGGCAGGATGCCGAGGTCGGCCAGGCCCTTGGCGCCCGGCGCCACGACGTTGTCGCCGGCCTTCAGCAGCGCGACCTGGTCGGTGGTCAGCGGCGGGGCCAGCGGCAGGAGCGAGGCCTGGATGTCGCCCAGCTTGCCCACCAGGCCCGCGATCGGCCAGGGCAGGGGCGCCAGGACGCGGGCGCGGCCGGTCTCGGTCAGCACCAGCTGCAGCAGTTCCTTGAACGTGTAGACGGCCGGGCCGCCCAGCTCGAAGGTCTGGCCCTCGGCGCCCGGCGTGGCGACGATCGTGGCGATGGCCGCGGCGACGTCGCCGACGAACACCGGCTGGAACTTGGTCTGGCCGCCGCCGACCAGCGGCAGGGCCGGGGCGGTCGCGGCCATCTGGCCGAACTTGTTGAAGAACTTGTCGTCCTGGCCGAACACGATCGACGGACGCACGATGGTGGCCGTCGGGAAGGCCGCGCGCACGGCGGCTTCGCCCTCGGCCTTGGTGCGGGCGTACTTGGCGGCCGAATCGGCGTCGGCTCCGATGGCCGAGACCTGCACCAGGCGCTTCACGCCGAGGGCGGCGGCCTGCTCGGCCACGGTCTTGGCGCCCATCGTGTGAAGGCTCTGGAACTGCTGGCGGCCGCTTTCCCAAAGCACGCCCACCAGGTTGACGGCCGCCTCGGCGCCGTCCAGCGCGCGGGCCACCGACGCCTCGTTGCGCACATTGGCCTGGATCACCTCGATCTGGCCGACATCGCCCAGCATGCGCAGGCGATAGGCCAGATTGGGCTGACGCACGGCCACGCGTACGCGGTAGCCCGACTTGGCGAGGGCGCGCACCACCTGGCTTCCAACGAAGCCCGAGCCGCCAAACACCGTGACCAGACCCTGCATCTTCCATTCCTCAGTCGCTGCGATGATGGGGGGATTAGACGAGCCTGGGGATGTTCGCAAGAAAAGTGAGAAATGCGATTGACGCCGCCAGAACCTTTGCATAAACGTCCCGGCCTCGCAGCGGCCCAACGGGTTGCGCCGCGGGCCCAGGTGGCGGAATTGGTAGACGCGCTGGCTTCAGGTGCCAGTGACCGAAAGGTCGTGGAGGTTCGAGTCCTCTCCTGGGCACCACCCCTCTCGCAAGCATGCGACGAGGCGGTGGCGCCAAGCTTTCCTTACAATAGATACTCCGTTCATCTGGCGTGCATCGCCGACGCTCCACTATAAGACGTCGGAGCGGCGCCGGTCGCGACGACGCCGACGCGTGGAGACGAGAGACACTTGGCCAGCTTTGTTCATGAAGGCGATCTGCCCGACGGCGTGTTCGCCGGGGCGACCGCGATCGCCATCGATTCGGAAACCATGGGCCTGCGCCTCGGGCGCGATCCGCTGTGCGTGGTTCAGCTGTCGTCGGGCGACGGCGACGCGCACGTAGTGCGCCTGGACCGCTCGACCTATCACGCGCCAAATCTGAAGAAGCTGCTGGCCGATCCGGCCGTGCTGAAGCTTTTTCACTTCGGTCGTTTCGACATCGCCATGTTCCTGCTGCATCTGGGCGTCATGACCGCGCCCGTGTACTGCACGAAGATCGCCTCCAAGCTCGCCCGCACCTATACCGACCGCCACGGCCTCAAGGACGTGACGCGCGAGCTGATGGGCGTGGAACTTTCCAAGGCCCAGCAGAGCTCGGACTGGGGCGCTGATTCGCTAAGCCCCGAGCAGGTGGCCTACGCCGCCTCGGACGTGCTGCATCTGCATGGCCTGCGCGAGCGTTTGAACGCCATGCTGGTGCGCGAGGGCCGCATGGCCCTGGCCCAGGCCGCCTTCGACTATCTGCCCCACCGCGCCGCGCTCGACCTGGCCGGCTGGGAAGACGTCGACATCTTCGCGCACGCGTAAGGGAGAAGAGCGGTGGCGGACGCAGCGATGAGAGGGGGCTTCAAGCGCGATCTGCGTCGCTGGCGCCGTCGCTCGCGCACGGTCCGCGCCGCGCGCCTGCTGCTGCCGGTGGCCATGATCGGCTTGCTGGGCGCGGCGAGCGGCCAGGTGGTCTGGCGCACCGTGACGGCCGCCGAGCGCGCGCCCGAGCGGCCCCAGGCCCAGATCCGCATGCTCAATCCGCGCTTTTTCGGCCAGTCTAGCGAGGGGCGGGCCTTCCTGATCACCGCCCGCTCGGCGGTTCGAGACGACGCCGACCTCAAGCGCGTGCTGCTCGACGATCCGACCCTGACGCTGGGCACCGACGAGCCCAAGCCCACGCGGGTCACCTCCAAGAACGGCGTCTATCGCGAGGACACCCTCAAGCTGGTGCTGCGCGGCGACGTGCGCATGGACGACGGGGGCGGCTATCGCTTCGCTTCGGACGAGGCTTTCGTCGACACCAAGACCGGCGTGATCACCGGTGAAACCCTGCTGCAGGGCGAAGGCCCCACAGGACAGGTGAAATCCAACGCTTATTCCGTATATGACAAGGGCGACCGCATCGTTTTCCGGGGCGGCGTGAAAACGCGCCTGGACCGCGTCGACGGCGACGGGAACTAGACAGGACGATGCGACAGATGAGGGCGAGGTCGATGAAACGAGCAATGGCGGTCGCTATCGCCGCGAGCCTCCTTGGCGGCCTGACGGCGGCTCCCGCCCTGGCGCAGAACAGCTCCAGCGCGCCGGTCGACATCTCGGCCGACGAGCAGGAGACCATCTCCAGCCAGTGCAAGACGATCTTCCGCGGCGCCGTCGAGGTGCTGCAGGAGACCTCGCGCCTGCGCGCCGCGAAGATGACCCTCTACAATCAGAAGAAGGCCAAGAGCAGCGACGGCGGCAGCGGCTGCGGCAATGTCGATCGCGTCGAGGCCGAGGGCGAGGTGTTCTACGTCACGCCCAAGCAGACCGTGCGTGGCGACCGGGCGACCTACGACTACGCCTCCAACACCATCGTGGTGACGGGCAACGTCATCGCCATCCAGGGCCAGGACGTGGCCCGCGGCGACCGCATGGTGGTCAACACCAAGACCAACGACGTGCGGATGGAATCGTCGACCAAGGGCGCGGGCAAGAAGAACCGCGTGCGCGCCGTGGTCTATCCGAACACCTCGGACGACGCCAACAAGCCCAAGCCCTGAGACCCCAGATGCAGTTCACCCCCCTGGGCGGCGGCTCGACCGAGGACGGTCTGTATGTCGACGGCGTCGGCAAGACCTTCGGCGACCGGCCTGTCGTCAAGAACGTCTCCCTGCGCCTCAAGCGCGGCGAGGTCGTCGGCCTGCTGGGCCCCAACGGCGCCGGCAAGACCACCACCTTCTACATGGTCACCGGCCTGATCGCCGCCGACTACGGCTCGATCTACCTGGACGGCGAGGACATCACGGCCCAGCCGATGTTCCAGCGCGCGCGCCTGGGCGTCGGCTACCTGCCGCAGGAAGCCTCGATCTTCCGGGGCATGACGGTCGAGCAGAACGTCATGGCCGTGGTCGAGATGCGCCAGAAGAACCAGCGCGTGGCGCGCGAGACGGTGACCAGCATCCTGGAAGAGTTGCGGATCACCCATATCCGCAAGTCTCCCGCCGTGGCCCTGTCGGGCGGCGAGCGTCGCCGCGTCGAAATCGCCCGCGCCCTGGCCAGCGAGCCGTCGTTCATGCTGCTGGACGAACCGTTCGCCGGTATCGACCCGCTGGCCATCTCCGACATCCGCGAGGTCGTGAACTACCTCAAGAACCGCGGCATCGGCATCCTGATCACCGACCACAACGTCCGCGAGACGCTGGACATGGTGGACCGGGCCTCGATCATCGCCGCCGGCGAGGTGCTGTTCGAGGGCTCGCCCAAGGAGATCGTCGAGAACCCCGAGGTGCGCCGGGTTTACCTGGGCGACAGCTTCGCCGACCGCGCTTAAACGGTTCGGACACGATTGTGGCGCGGCGCCAGGCCGCGTCGACCTCGAGAAAGGCCTTGCCCCGCAAGGCCTTTTTCTTTTTTCGCGGACGGATGGTCGCACCGGCCCGATATTTGCAGGCGTTCGCGCCCCGTTAACCAGACCGGCCTTTCAATGGCGATCGTAACTTCCGTTCGATTTGCCAGGAGGGCGCGTTGGCGCTCAGCCCCAGACTCGATATCCGGCAGGGCCAGGGCCTTGTCATCACGCCTCAGCTGCAGCAGGCGATCAAGCTTCTGCAGCTGTCGAACATCGAGCTGGAAGCCTTCGTGGAGGCCGAGCTCGAACGCAATCCGCTATTGCAGCGCGACGACAGCGACCGCGAGGTCGAGCGTGAGGGCGAGCCTGACCGCGCCGTCGAGAACCTCGGCATGGAAAGCATCTCCGACGCCGCGGCCACCCGCGAGATGGACACGCCCGGCGACGACGTCAGCCCCGGCGAGCGCGCCACCGGCGACGGCCAGGACCCCGGCGCCGAGCACGCTGGCGGCCAGATCGACTGGTCGCGCGCCGGCGGCGGCGGCAGCTTCGAGGGCGACGACAATTTCGAAGGCGCCCTGAACCGTCCCGAGACCCTGTCCGAGCACCTGAACGGCCAACTGCTGCTGGCCGGCCTGTCGCCCGCCGACGAGGCCATCGCCGCCATCCTGATCGACGCGGTCGACGCCGCCGGCTATCTGCGCGCCGATCTCTGGGAAATCGCCGAGCGGCTGGGCTGCGGCCTGGATCGCGTCGAGGGCGTGCTGAAGGTCGTCCAGGGCTTCGAGCCCTGCGGCGTGGCCGCCCGCGACGTGCGCGAGTGCCTGGAACTGCAGTTGCGCGACGCCAACCGCTACGACCCGGCCATCGCCGCCCTGCTCGACAATCTTGATCTGCTGGCGCGCCGCGAACTGGCCGCCCTTCGCAAGATCTGCGGCGTCGACGACGAGGACCTGCGCGAGATGATCGCCGAGGTCCGCGGCCTCACCCCCCGTCCGGGCGCGGCCTTCCACAGCGATCCGCCCCAGACCCTGGTGCCCGACGTGCATGTGCGCGAAGGCCTGGGCGGCATGTGGCACGTGGAGCTCAACACCGACACCCTGCCGCGCGTGCTGGTCGACCAGCGCTACCACGCCCGTGTCTCCAAGGGCGCGCGCAGCGACCAGGAAAAGACCTTCGTCTCCGACAGCTTCGCCAGCGCCAACTGGCTGGTCAAAAGCCTCGACCAGCGCGCCAAGACCATCCTCAAGGTGGCCAGCGAGATCGTGCGCCAGCAGGATGGCTTCCTGGCCTACGGCGTCGAGCACCTGCGGCCGCTGAACCTGAAGACCGTCGCCGACGCCATCGGCATGCACGAAAGTACGGTCAGCCGGGTCACCTCCAACAAGTACGTCTCAACCCCGCGCGGGGTGTTCGAGCTGAAGTTCTTCTTCACCTCGGCCATCCAGTCGTCGGAAGGCGGCGAGGCCCACTCGGCCGCCAGCGTGCGTCACAAGATCAAGGGCCTGGTCGACGCCGAGAAGACGGAAAGCGACGTCCATTCCGACGACCGCATCGTCGAGATCCTGAAAGCCGCCGGCGTCGACATCGCCCGCCGCACGGTGGCCAAGTATCGCGAGGCCATGCGCATTCCCTCGTCGGTCGAGCGCCGCCGCCAGATCAAGGAAAGCGCCTAGCCTCAGGCAGGCTTCCGGATAGCGGCGTTTTCGCGCAAGCGATTTCGCCTCCTCCTGCGTTATACCTGCTCTCGAAACAGGGCCGGGAATGAGCGACGAGAAGCTGTCAGACGTGATCGAGGGGTTCGGAGACGACCCGCGTCCCGTGCTGACCGTTGGCCAGATGCTGGAGGCCTTCGACAGCCGCGCCTTCGGGGCGACCCTGCTGGTGTTCGGCCTGCTCAACTGTTTGCCGCTGCCGCCTGGATCCTCGACGATTCTTTCGCTGCCGATCCTCTTGCTGGCGCCGCAGATCGCCTGGGGCTCAAATGCGCCCTGGCTGCCCCGCGGGCTGGTGGAAAAACCCCTTAAGCGCGACGACCTGAGGGGGCTTTTCCGCCGCATCACGCCGGTTCTGCGCCGCCTGGAAGTGGTCACCAGGCCAAGGCTGGGTTTCCTGTTCGCGGCCGGCGGCGAGCGCTTCATCGGCGTGGTCTGCACTTTGCTGGCCCTGGTGCTGGTGCTGCCGATTCCCCTTGGAAATCTGGCCCCTGGCGCGACCGTGGCCGTCCTGGCGCTGGCCCTGCTGCAGCGCGACGGCCTGCTGGCCCTGCTAGGCTACCTGATGGCGACCGCGAGCGCGGCGCTGCTGTTCCTCAGCGCCGGTGTCGTGACCGCCGCCGTCAAGAGGCTGATCGGGGTCTTTTCGGGACTCTTCTGAGGCCCTTTTGCTCCCGCTTGACACCGCCCCCAGACCGGCGCGTTGATAGGGCATGCAAGTCCAAATCTCCGGCAAGCATGTCGACGTTGGTGAGGCTCTGCGAGCGCGAGTCGCCGACGAAATCGCCCTGAGCATCGGCAAGTATTTCGACCGAGGCGGTGACGCCGACGTCGTGATCAGCAAGGAGGGCTACGCCTTCCGTGTCGATTGTTCGGTAAAGCTGGCTTCGGGCCAGCAGCTTCTGAGCCACGGCTCCGGCGGCGACGCCCACATGGCGTTCGACCAGGCCCTGGCCAAGATCGAGACGCGCATAAGGCGCTACAAGCGCCGCCTCAAGAGTCACACAGAGGCGGCCACCGCCAAGCAGGCCGAAAACGCCGCGTTCTACGTGCTGCGCGCCCCCGAGGACGAGCACGAGGACGAGGACTGGTCGATCGAGGAGGATCACCCCGCCGGCGCCCCGTCGGCCATGGTGATCGCCGAGACCCAGGCTTCGCTGAAGACGATGACCGTTTCCATGGCTGTCATGGAACTGGACTTGACCGAGTCCCAGGCAATCGTGTTTAGGAACGCCGCCCACGGCGGATTGTCGGTGGTCTACCGCCGGCCGGACGGAAATATCGGCTGGATCGACCCCGAGCGCACCAAGCCGCTGAACGGAAACGGCTCGACCTTGAGCTAGCTGGAGCCTAAGCGGTCCCGGCGCGTTTCGGGACCGCGGCGGCCGAGCTTTCGGCGGCCGGCATAGAGCGAGCTAGTTGAAGTCCATGACTATCGGCGATCTTCTGGACCACGGGGCGGTGACCCTGCGCGTCAGCGCCAAGGACAAGCGCCAGGTTCTCGGCCTCATCGCCGACTTCGCCGGCCGCGTGCTCGGCATCGATTCCGACAGCGCCCTTGACGGGCTGATCGAACGTGAAGCGGCCGGGTCGACAGGCGTGGGCCAGGGCGTCGCCCTGCCACATGCCCGCGTGCCGGGCCTGGATCGTGTTCGCGCCGTCTTCGTGCGCTTGGAGACGCCCGTCGCCTTCGACGCGCTGGACGACAAGCCGGTCGACCTGTTCCTGGCCCTGTTCGCCCCGCCCGAGGCCAACACCCAGCATCTGCGGGCGCTCGCCCGCGTCTCGCGCATGCTGCGCCAGCCCGAACTGCGCGAGCAGCTGCGCCAGGCCCGCTCGGCCGACGCCGTGCATGTGCTGCTGGCCCGCGAAACCGCGACCCCGACGGCGGCCTGAGGCCTTACATCACCTCGATCCTGTAGCTGCACCCGGCCAGCGTCCTGCCTGGGTGCGTGGTCACGGTCGAGACGTTTAGCGTGATGCGCGTCTGGGTGGTCAGGCCGTCGGCGGTCTCGGTCTTTTCCGATATCACCCGCTCGCCCATGAACTTGGCCGGCACGTCGATCGCCGGCTCGATCTTCAGCTGCGTGGCCAGCGGATGCGGGTCGGCTTCGTCGAGCACCGCCATCGGTCCCGAACTGTTGAAGGCGATCAGGCTGGTCGTCCGCCCGAACACCTCGATCGGCCTGGCCAGGCGATATTGCTTGAGCATGAAGTTGGGCGACTTCACCTCGGTCAGGCCGAAGTGCCTCCGCGCGTCGGCCCCTTCGGTCCCCGCGAGCCAGAAGGCGACGCTGTTGTAGGTGGGCACGTCATAGGTTTCGCAGGCGATCAGCTTGGCCAGGTCGACGGTCTTGGGATCGATCTCGTCGTCCTGGGCCAGGGCGGGGCTAGCGCAGGTCAAGGCAAGGGCCAGTCCGCCGACGATCAGCGTCTTGATCATGGGTACGCTCCTACTGGTGGACTAAGCATGGCCTCAGCGGGCGAAGATGCTCCGCGTCAGGCACGAGAAGACCAGGCGCCCGGCCTCGTCGAGCAGGTCCTGCTGGGCGATGACGATGCCCTTGCCCTCGCCCACGGGATCCTTGCCCATCACCGTCATGCGGCCGCGCAGCAATTCGCCGGGCGGCGGGTTGCGCAGCCAGCGCAGGGCGTCGACGCCGACCCGCTTGGTCTGGGGCCAGTCGGCCGAGGCTTCGCTGTCCAGGCGGGTCCAGATGGCGAAGACCATGGCGTCGGGCGCCCCCAACGACGGGTCCCAGCCGGGTTGGAAGGCGGCGATGAAGACGTCCAGCGCCTTCTCGTCCACCACCGTCGCGCCCAGCGTCACCACCTGGCCGATCTGGATATCGTCGAACGATGCGGGCACTCGGGGTTCTCCTGTCGAAGCGGATAAGCGACCTGACCACGGCGCCTTGAAGGTTGTCGAGAGCGCGCGCACGGGCCATGTGTCGGTCTGTACGTTTATCCCACAAGGTCGCCGATGCTGTTGCGCAGGTTGTTCGCCGCCGTCCTGGCCCCGCTGGCCCTCTTCGCCGCCGCCCCCGCGAGCGCCGAGGTGGTCAAGACCGGGCACCTGGAGGTGGAGCTGGTTTCGCAGGAAGCCGCCGCCGTTCCCGGCTCGACGGTGTTCGTGGCCCTGCGCCAGAAGATCCAGGCCCACTGGCACACCTACTGGCGCAATCCCGGCGACGCCGGCGACGCCACCAAGATCGTCTGGACCCTGCCGGCCGGCTGGACCGCCGGCGACATCGTCTGGCCGACGCCCGAGCGCGTGCGCGTCGGACCGCTGCAGGACTATGCCTACAGCGGCGAGGTGCTGCTGCCGGTGCCCATCACCGTGCCGGCCTCGGCCAAGCCGGGCCAGACCGTGACCCTGCAGGCGGCCGCCGCCTTCCTGGTCTGCGAAGAGATCTGCGTGCCCGAGGACGCGGTGGTGACCCTGTCGCTGCCCGTCGTCGCCGGACCCGCCAAGCCCGACCCCAAGTGGGGCGACACGGTCGGGAAGGTGCTGGCCGCCGCCCCCAAGCCCGCCGGCCTCAAGGCCACGTGGAAGAAAGACGGCGAGACCATCAGGCTCTCGGTGACGGGGGCCTCCCTGAGGGGCGCCGACTTCGCCGACGCCTATTTCTTCCCCTATTCTGGCAAGGCCATCGATCACGCCGCGCCGCAGGCGATCGAGCGCGGCGCCGAGGGCCTGACCCTGTCGCTGACCGCCGGCTTCGACTTCGGCCCCGAGGCGACCGAGGCGCCGACCGAGCTCTCCGGCGTGCTGGCCCTGAAGGGCCGCGCCTACGAGATCACCGCCACGCCCGGCGAGACGCCCGCAGGCTCTGTAGGGCTAGGCTCGCTTCCCGCGGCCGGCGCCGGTTCGACCGGCGGTTCGCAAGCGGCTGGCGGCGGCGACGCCTCCGGCCTGGCCGGCGGCCTGCCGGTCGCCCTGTTGTTCGCCTTTCTCGGCGGCCTGATCCTCAACCTGATGCCCTGCGTCTTCCCGGTGCTGTCGCTGAAGGCCGCCAGCCTGGCCGCCCACGCCCACGACGCCGGCAGGACCCGCGCCCAGGGCCTGGCGTTTCTCGCCGGGGTGGTGGCCACCTTCATCGCGCTTGCCGGCCTGCTGATCGCCGTGCGCGCGGGCGGCGAGGCCGTCGGATGGGGCTTCCAGCTGCAGTCGCCGGCGGTGGTCGCCGTGCTGGCTCTCCTGATGCTGCTGGTGGCGCTGAACCTGTCGGGCGTGTTCGAGGTCGGCGCCGCCGTCCAGGGCGCGGCGGGCGGCGTCTCGGCCGGTTCGGGACTGGCCGGCGCCTTCCTGACCGGGGCCCTGGCGGTGATCGTCGCGGCCCCCTGCACCGCGCCGTTCATGGCCGGCGCCCTCGGTTTCGCCCTGACCCAGCCGCCGGCCTTCGCCCTGTTGGTGTTCCTGGCCCTGGCCCTCGGCTTCGCCGCGCCCTTCGTGATCCTGGCCTTCGCGCCTGGCCTGCTGAAGAAGCTTCCCAGGCCCGGCGCCTGGATGGACGTGCTCAAGCACGCCCTGGCCTTCCCGATGTACGGCGCGGCCGCCTGGCTGGTCTGGGTGTTCAGCCAGCAGGCCGGCGGCGTCGCCCTGGCCCTCCTGCTGGCCGCCGCCGTGCTGGTGGCCTTCGCCGCCTGGGCCTATGGCCTGGGCGAGACCCGCCGGTTCGCAGGCAAGACCCCGCTGGTCGCCTTCGGCTTCGCCGTGGTGGGCCTGGCCGGCGGCGTCCTCCTGACGATTGGCGCCCTGAAGGCCCCAGTTCCCGCCGCCGGTCCGCAGACTGCCGAGGCGGCCGGTCCTGGCCTCGTCGCCGAACCCTGGAGCCCCGAGCGCGTCGCCGCCCTGCAAGCGCAGGGCAAGGTGGTGATGGTCGACTTCACCGCCGACTGGTGCGTGACCTGCAAGGTCAACGAGAAGACGGCCCTGGCCGGCCCGCGCCTGGCCGACGCCTTCAAGGCCCAGAACGCGGTGCTGCTGAAGGCCGACTGGACCAGGCGCGACGCAACCATCGCCGCAGCGCTCGCCGAGCACGGCCGCGCCGGCGTGCCGCTCTACCTGGTCTATCCCAAGGGCGCCGGCGCGCCGGTCATCCTGCCCCAGCTCCTGACCGAGGGCCTGGTGATCGAGGCGGTTGAGAAAGCGGCAAAGGGTTAGCGTCCCTGAGCGACTTCGCGTAGCAGTCGGATCGTCCGCGCCGACGCGAGCAGGACGATGGCGCCGTACCCCAGGGCGCTCATGCCGAACATTTCTGGAATTTCGTCGCGGGTTGCGCCGCCGACCCGGAAGCTCCCCACAGCTGTGATCCCCGCGAACAGCAGGAAGCGCCACAAAGAGTGCAGGCCCCTCAGCTCATAGCGTAACACGCGGCCGTCCAGTCCGTGCTCCACCCGGAACCAGCCCTGATCGAAGACGGCCGTGGCGTCGCGAAAATAGCGGCGTTTTGTCAGGAGCGGGACCTTGAATGTCACCCGACCGCCGGCCGCCAGCTCAGGCTGCTGCTCCTGCCTCTCGAGCAGCGCCGTCACCCGGTCGATGACGGTCTGATTTGCAGTGGTCGAGGCCAGCGGAACGGAGCCGCGCAAGGTCCACAGGAGGTCGAGCATGCTCCTGCACTACAACTGCAGGGGAGGCTGAACAACGGCGGTGCGCGATCGCGTCGCTACTTCTTCTTGCCGCCCCAGGGCAGGCGTTCCTTCACGCCGTCCATCGGCGTGCGGGTGGTGGTCACCGACGGCGGGGCGGCGATGACGGGCTTGGGAAGGGGATAGGCGCGCCAGCCGGTCTGGATCAGGGCCTCGAAGCCCTGGCAGCGCGGCATGACCCGCACCGCGCCGGTCCGGGGCCGGGCGAAGGGCGGGGGCTGGTTGACGGTCTGGCGGCGCGGATCGATGAACCGCCAGTCGCCGGGCAGGGCGTAGCCCCTCTCGCCGCCGGTCTTCACCGCCTGGTAGGCCAGGTTGGCCTGGAAGGGCTTGACGCCGTACCTCAGCATCGCGCGCAGGAAGATGGCGTCGGCCTCGGCCCGCTTTCCCGGCTCGCCCACCGCGTACAGCCAGTCGTGGACGATGGCGGCGCGGGCTGTCGGGCCCTGCGGGTCGATGAAGCCCTGGCCATACCACGGCACGCTGGCGAAGTCGGTGACATACCAGCGCGGCACGACGATGACCTTGCCGGTCTCGACGTCGCAATAGGGGAACTCCGCCTCCAGGGTGAAGAGCTTGCGGCCCTCCTTGGACTGGTTGAACAGCATCACCGGCTGCGGCGTCAGCGAGCTGGGCGGGGTCGGGGCGACCACCGGCACGAAGACGGTCGTCTCCTTGGTCGTCGTGCACGCGGCGACGGCCAAGGCCAGGGCGAGAGCGGCGACGAGCGAAAGCTTGGAGCGGAGGGTCATGATCGTGCTGGGCGGGGAGGAAACGGGGCGAGCGATGCCGTCTTCTGGCGGCCGAAATGCGGCGGATCAAGCGTCGTAGTGAAGCTTGGCCGTCCGCGACAAAGGATTGCGCGCCTCATGCGCTGTTCCACCGCAGGGCGATCCGTGAGAATGTCTCGCAAAGCCGGCTTTCGCCCTTCGGAGGTTCCTCATGATCACCCGTCGCCTGATCGTCGCCAGCGCCCCGCTGGTCGTGCTCGCGCCCAGCTTCGCCCTCGCCGCGCCCGCCCCGGCCTTCACCGCCAGGGACATCGACGGCAAGACCCGCTCGCTGGCCGAGTTCAAGGGCAAGACCGTCGTGCTCGAATGGGTCAACGAGGGCTGCCCCTATGTGAAGAAGCACTACTCGGGCAACATGCAGGGCCTGCAGCAGGCCGCCACGGCCGACGGCGTGGTCTGGCTCAGCGTGGCCTCGTCGGCCCCCGGCAAGCAGGGCTATTTCGCCGACGGCGCCCAGGCCAGGACCTGGATGAGCGCCAAGGGCGCCAAGCCGACCACCCTGCTGCTCGACCCCGACGGCGTGGTGGCCACCGCCTACAAGGCCAAGACCACCCCGCACATGTACGTCATCGATCCGGCCGGCCAGCTGGTCTACCAGGGCGCCATCGACGACAAGCCGTCCAACAAGGTCGAGGACATCGCCGGCGCCAAGAACTACGTCGCCGCCGCGCTCTCGGATTTGAAGGCCGGCCGCAAGGTCGCCGTGCCCGCCAGCCAGCCGTATGGCTGCGCGGTGAAGTACAAGGACGCTTAAGAGAGAACCTCTCCCCATGGGGAGAGGGAGGGGCCCGCGCCGATAGGCGTGGGAGGGTGAGGGGGTAAACCGCTTGCGGTCCCATCCCCCTTTTCCCGCACCTTATCCGGATAGTCTGAAACCCCTCGCCCTCCCATGCTGCGCATGGGCCCCTCCCTCTCCCTCTGGGAGAGGTTAGATTCAAGCCGCCGGCTGCGGCGGCGCGGTGATGACCTCGACGTTGTCGTTCAGCAGGTAGACCATGTCGCGCAGGGCCTGGTCCTGGGTCTTGACGGTCTTGGCCTCGGCCATGGCGGTCAGCTTTTCCGGCAGGTCCGCAGCTATGCCGCGCAGGATGCATTTCAGGTCGTCGACCGCGCCGCGTTCCTTCAGGGTCACGTGGCCCTTCATGTCGAGCGCCGACAGCGCCTCGATCTCGGCCTTGAAGGCGGCAAAGCCCGGCAGGGCTACGGCCGCGGCGGCGGGATCCTTGGGCAGGGTCTCGCGATAGCCTTCGACGCGGGTCTTCAGGGCGCCGGCGCGCTTGACGATGTCGGCGAACAGCGGCTCGCCGGCCACCGAAGGCGGGGCCTGGCCCTGCTGGATGACGGCGGGAGCCTGGTTCACGGGCGCCGCCGAACCGGTCGAAGCCAGCCATAGCATGGCGGAAAAGGCGACCACGTCGCAGGACATCGCAAACTCCTGTCGAAAAACGTCATTGGTCTTCATGACGCCGAGACGGACCTTTGGTAAGCCCGCCTGCGTAAACATCGTTTTACTACATATAGGAGACGACCTTGTCCGATCTCGACGCCGCCTGGACCCGCCTGGAAACCGCCGCCAAGGCCGCCGGGGAGAAGCGCATCGTCGAGTTCTTCGACACCGAGCCCCAGCGTCTCGAAACCCTGACGCTCGACGTCGCCGGCCTGCATCTGGATCTCTCCAAGCAGGCCTGGGACGAGGCCGGGCTCGAAGCCGCGCTGGATCTTGCCCACGCCGCCGGCGTCGAGGCCGCCCGCGCCCGCATGCTGGGCGGCGAGGCGATCAATTCCTCCGAAGGCCGCGCCGTGCTGCACGTGGCCTTGCGCGCCAAGGCGGACGCCGACGTCAAGGCGCAAGGCGTTCCGGTCATGGCCGAGGTTGAGGCCGTCCGTGGCCGGATGAAGGCCTTCGCCGAGGCCGTCCGTTCGGGCGCGATCAAGGGCGCTACCGGCAAGCCGTTCAAGGCGATCCTGCACATCGGCATCGGCGGCAGCGACCTTGGCCCACGACTGCTGTGGGACGCTCTGCGTCCGGTGAAGCCTGAAATCGACCTGCGCTTCGTGGCCAATGTCGACGGCGCCGAGTTCCTGCTGACCACGGCCGATCTCGATCCGCAAGAAACCCTGGTCGTGGTGGTCTCCAAGACCTTCACCACCCAGGAGACCATGTCCAACGCCGCCGCCGCCCGCGCCTGGCTGGTCGAGGCCCTGGGCGAGGAGGGCGCCAACGCTCACCTGGCCGCGGTGTCGACCGCGCTGGACAAGACCTCGGCCTTCGGGGTTTCGGACGAGCGGGTGTTCGGCTTCTGGGACTGGGTCGGGGGCCGCTATTCGCTGTGGTCGGCGGTCAGCCTGTCGGTGGCCGTGGCCGCCGGCTGGGACGTGTTCCAGGGCTTCCTCGACGGCGCCGCCGAGATGGACGCCCACTTCGCCAGCGCCCCGCTGGAAAAGAACGCCCCGGTGCTGGTCGCCCTGGCCCAGATCTTCAACCGCAACGGCCTGGACCGCCGGGCCCGCTCGGTCGTTCCGTACTCGCACCGTCTGCGCCGCCTGGCCTCTTTCCTCCAGCAGCTGGAGATGGAGAGCAACGGCAAGTCGGTCGGCCCGGACGGCAAGCCCGCCCAGCGCGGCACGGCCACCGTCGTGTTCGGCGACGAGGGCACCAACGTCCAGCACGCTTACTTCCAGTGCATGCACCAGGGAACCGACATCACCCCGATGGAGCTGATCGGCCTGGCCAAGTCGGATGAAGGTCCGGCCGGCATGCACGAGAAGCTGCTGTCGAACCTGCTGGCCCAGGCCGAGGCCTTCATGGTCGGCCGCACCACTGAAGACGTGGTGGCCGAGCTGACCGCCAAGGGCGTCTCCGAAGCCGAGATCGCCACCCTGGCCCCGCAGCGCACCTTCGCCGGAAATCGTCCGTCGACCCTGGTGCTGCTCGACCGCCTGACGCCCCAGACCTTCGGCGCCCTGATCGCCCTCTATGAACACAAGACCTTCGTGGAGGGCGTGATCTGGGGGATCAACAGCTTCGACCAGTGGGGCGTGGAGCTGGGCAAGGTGATGGCGGGCCGGATCCTGCCGGAACTGGAAGCCGGCGCCGTGGGCGAGCACGATCCGTCGACGACCGCGCTGATCGGGCGGCTGAAGACGTAGGAAAGATCCTCCCCCCGAAGGGGGAGGTGTCGGCGAAGCCGACGGAGGGGGACGTGTCTGCTCCCTCCGGCGGCTTCATCGGATTCAGAAGGGTCTTCCCCCTCCGGCCCTTCGGGCCACCTCCCCCTTCAGGGGGAGGTGGCCCGAAATCAGAACGTCTTCCGCACCCGCAGGCTGACGAACGTCCGCGGATCGATATCCCGGACTTCCTGGTAGCGCACCGGGCGCGTCACGCGGTCGGCATAGACCGTGCGGGTGACGACGAAGTCGTCCCAGACGTTCAGCTGGGCGCGGATGGCCAGGGTGTTGGTCGGCTTGTACTCGGCGAAGGCCTCGTAATAGTTGGCGCCGCGCCAGCCGTTGGTCTGGTCCGGATCGTAGGTGCGCTGGCCCAGCAGCGGCAGCCAGTTGATCCCCCACTGCACTTGGCCGCGCAGCAGATCCTGCTGGAAGCCGATATTGGCCTGGGTCGGGCGGATCTGGGTGATCGGACGGTCCTCGCCCGAGGTCGGGTCGGTGACGTGGGTCTCGTTCCAGTCGTTCTTGAAGGTCAGGCGGCCGCCCTTCACGCCCAGCCTGTCGGTGGGCACGACGATGTTCAGCGACAGCTTGTCCAGCGTGCCGTCGCCGATGTTGCCGGTCGCCGACAGGCCGCCGGGCAGGGGCAGGCGGTCGATGACGCCGATGATCTCGTCGTGGCGCCAGCCGATCGACACCACGCCCTCGCCCCAGAACCGACGCTCGTAGGTCAGCTCCGAAATCCAGCGCTGTTCGGGCACGAGGTCGACATTGCCGCCATAGACCGCGCCGTCGCCGAGTTCGGCCGAGGCGGCGAAGTCGCCGAAGTCCAGCTGGCCCAGCTCCCGCTCGAAGCGGAAGCGCAGCTGGTGGTCGGCCTTGGGCGTCCAGGTCGCCTGGAAGCGGGGCTTGGCGTAGAAGAAGCTCTTCTCCTGGTCGGCGTCGCCCGACTGGCTGATCGTCGAAGTCTCAAGGCGAAGCCCGCCCTCGAGGGTCAGCTTGGGGTTCACCCGCCAAGTGGTCTTCAGGAAGGCCTCGCCGCGCGTCTCCTCGACCTTGACCGAGGCCGAGGGCAGCTCGACGGCGGCGCCGCCCACCGAATAGGCCTGCTTCACGTCGAGCATGTTGTAGGCGACCTCGCCGCCGAACTCGAAGGTCAGGCCAGGCTTGCGCTCGTGGCGGATCGTGGCGCGCAGGATGGATTCCGAGGAGTCGCCCTCGGCGCCGAAGCGCTCCTGCGGGCTGACGTCGCCGCCCTCCATGGCGTCGTTCAGGGCCTCGCTGTCGAACTTCTCGAACTCGTGCATCACCCGGGTCTCGAGGTTCCAGCGCGGGGCCAGCGGGCGGGTGTAGGTCAGGCCCAGCTCGCCCGAGCGGCTGTCTTCCTCATAGGCGGTGCGGCGCTTGGAGGTGGCCGAGGTCAGTTCCTGCCATTCCTGCC
This sequence comes from Caulobacter endophyticus, assembly GCF_003116815.1. Taxonomy (GTDB): domain Bacteria; phylum Pseudomonadota; class Alphaproteobacteria; order Caulobacterales; family Caulobacteraceae; genus Caulobacter; species Caulobacter endophyticus. The sequence continues at coordinate 159,393 of NZ_QDKQ01000057.1, read as the reverse complement.
AGTCGTTGACGCCGTAGCGGGCGGTGGCGTCGATCTTGCCGCCGGCCAGGGGGCCGGCGTAGTTGCCACGGATCGAGCGGCCGCCGCCGTAGCCGTCGTTGACGAAGGCCTCGTCGCGCAGCACCACGCCGTTTCCGTCACGGCGCACCGAGCGGCCCGCGCCGTTGGAGTCGCTGCTGCTGGTGCCGTCCGACAGGGTGACGCCCCAGCTCCTGTCGCCGTCACGGGCCGTGAACTGGTAGGAGCCGCCCCACACGTCGTGGCCGCCGTCGAAGATCTGGCTGTTCAGCGTCAGGATCGACTGGCGGACCGCGCCCTTCTTCAGGATCACGTTGGCGACCACGCCATAACCCTGCATGTCGATCCCGGGCGCGCCGCCGCGGATCAGCTCGATGCGCTCGACCTGGGCGGCGGGGGTGCGCTGCAGGACGTTGGAGCCGGTCTCGGCCTTGGAGGCGGGGCGATTGTTGTTGACCAGCACGTTGCCGACCGCGCCCTCGAAGCCGCGGGTGCCGGCGCCGTCGTTGAGCACGAAGCCCGGCAGGCGGTTGACCATGTCCAGCGCGGTGTTGGGGCGCAGGCTGGTGAAGAAGTCCGGCACGAAGATCAGCACGCCCTTCTGGGTCGCGTCGTCCAGCGGCGCCTCGCTGACCGGGCCGGTCGGAACCGGCGCCTGGGCGGCTTGCGGCGCGTCGGCGGCCCGGGCCGCGCCGGCGGCGAGCAGCGCGAAGGCGGCGGTGGCGAACAGCACGGACTTTGACATGAACTTTCCCCTCAATCCGGGGAAGGTCTTGCCGCGCCCTGTCGGCGTTCTCAAATTAAACGCCGGAAAGGTGGATTAAATATACGAAATCATTACGGCGTGTTCACATTGGGCGCTGTGCAAATCGTCTTGATTTAATCTGTCGCTTCCGAATATCCCCGCGCCATATAGGTGATTGCGACTTGGCGGCTCGACGTCCGGTATGCGTGACGCTGGAGTGCTCATGACGCCCGAACTCGCCTCGCTGATGGCCAAGAAGATCCATGTCGACGACAGCCTGCCCGGCCAGCCGCCTAGGGAGCCGCCGCCTTTCCACGAGTGGGGCGATCTGCCGTTCTGGGTTTCCGCCTTCGATCATTGGCTGTCCCGGGAGGAGTACATCGCGGCGCTATTCGTGAACTTCCCCGGCGCGGTGCGTGAAGGCGTGCTGGCCGATTACCTGGAAGGCGAGCGGCGCCTGGAGGCGTACTACGCCGAGCTCGCGCGCGAAGGCGCCTATGTCTGGCAAGGCGTACGTCGCGGCTTCCGGTTCATGCCTGCTTCGAGCGGCCGGCTGTCCCGGATCATTCGGGACAGCCTTCGCGAGCGCAGGAGCATGGACATCTATTTCGTGGCGACGCCGGTGCGCGTGATCGGCGGATGGAATCGAACGGACGCCATCCTGCCGGCGTCGGAAGCCGTCCGCGAGACGGCGGCGGCCGCCGCGCGGCGCCACGGCGTCTTCGTCCTGACCTGAGGCGCGGGCCCTACCGTTTCCGGTAGAACTCCGCCTCGACGATGCTCAGCGCGCCGCCGGTCTTGACCTTCTCGGCGCCGGTGTCGAAGCCGCCCTTGGCGCCGGTGACCTCGACGATCTTGCCGAAGGCGTCGCGGTCGGCCGTGGCGCCGGTCAGGGCGATGCGCAGGCGCGAGCCCTTGGCGGCCTTCAGCGGCAGGGTCACGTATCCCAGGCTCTTGGGCGCCTCGCCCTGGTAGACCACCTTGCCGTCCATGGTGATCCGCAGCGGATAGGAGCGGATGCGCCAGCCGATCAGCTTCAGCGAGATCTCGTCGACCTGCTGGGATCTCGGCAGGCGGTACTCGATCCAGGCGTTCGCCAGCTGGCCGTCGCTGGCCCAGTGGGTGGCCTCATCGTCATCGACGGTGGCCTGGACCGCACCTGCGTTCGAGCCGGCGGTGATCTCCACGGCCTTGATGGTGTCGCGGCGGACCTTGAAGGCCGGGGTCGAGGGCGTGGGGCCGCGCGCCAGGCTGACCGGAAGCAGCTCAGCCTCGGCGGGCGGCGCGACGGCGTCCAGGGTCAGGGTCGCGGGCTTAAGGCCCTCGGCCTTGGCGACCACCGTGACCTTGCCGGCCGCCAGGGTCGAGCGCAGGGCCACGCGGTTGATCCCGCCTTCCACGGGCAGGGCCTTGGCCAGGATGTAGTTGTCGTCCTTGCGGTTGGAGCCGGCGTATTGGGTGACTGCATCGACGCCGGCCGGGCCCTTTGTCACCGGCTCGCCTGAGGCCGAGACCGGGGTGTCGGTCGGCTTGGCCGCGCCCTTGGAGTCGCCCTGGGCGATGCCGCCGCGCCATTCGGCCGGACCGGCCACGTCGAAGCTGACCATGTCCAGCGCCGTCGGCACGCGCCGGCCCTGCGCATCCACCGCCTCGACGTCCACCAGGGCGATGTCGGCCGCGTCGGCCTTCCAGCCGCCAGGGCCGGTGCGCGGAGTGAGCTTCAGGGCGACGGCGGGGCCGGTGGTGAACCGCTCGTCGCGGGCGACTTCCTTGCCCTTGGCGTCGCGGGCGATCGCCGTCAGGGTTCCGGGGGCGTAAGGCACGGTCTTGAAGGTGAAGAGAAAGCCGTCCGACTTCACGCCCTTGCCCAGCGACTTGCCGTTCAGGACCAGTTCGACGCTGTCGGTGCTGGAGACGACCAGCACGTCCTTCACCGTTCCGGCCGCGTAGTTCCAGTGGCCGACGATGTGCGAGCGCGGCTTTTCCACGTCGACCCAGCCGTCCCACATCACCTGGTGGGCGAAGAAGCCTTCCTTGGGAATGCGCATGGCGTCCACCTCGCCGCTGCGGCGATAGTTGTTGTCGCCGCGGAAGTGGGTGTTGCTGTCGGAGAAGATGATGTTGACGCCGCCGGCGCTGACACGCTCGCCGCCGCCGGGGCGCTCGACCCAGTAGTCATTCCAGCGCTGCACGGTCTCGACGACCATGCTGTCCTGGTTGCGGTTGTAGCTGGGGCTGTCCTTGTGGAACGGGGCGGTGAACTCGTCCTGGAACTTCCGCGCGGACTCGTCGCGGGAATATTCCATGGCCCACATCGGCTTGCCGGCGCTCTTGTTGATGTAGAGCATCTCGCCGCCGTACTCGGCGACCTTGCTGTCGAGCATCTCGCGCGAGCCGATGGCGCGGCCGCCGTGCGGGTCGAACCGGTCGCGCACCGCCTTCAGCTCAGCCATATGGGCCTCGCTGATGTTCTCGTTGCCGCCCTCGTAGAAGATGATCGACGGGTTGTTGCGGAAGGCGATGATGGCGTCGGCCATGGCCTCGACCCGCTGGTCCCAGCGACGGCCGGAGACGTCGCTCTCGGCGTCGCCGGCCGGCATGGCCTGCATCAGGCCGACGCGGTCCGAACTCTCCACGTCCTGGCGGGCCGGGGCGATGTGCATCCAGCGCACCAGGTTGCCGCCGCTTTCCACCATCAGGCCGTTGGAGAAGTCGCTGATCCACGGCGGGATGTTGGTCCCCAGGGCCGGCCACTCGTTGCTGGTGCGCTGGGCGTAGCCGTGCACCTGGATGGCGCGGTCGTTGAGGAAGACGGTCCCGTTCCGGAACTCGGTCTTGCGGAAGCCGGTGCGGGTGAGGGCGCTATCGACGACCTTGCCGTCCTCGACCAGTTCGGTGGTCACCGCGTAGAGATAGCCGTAACCCCAGCTCCAGAACCGCAGGTCCGACAGCCGCTGGCTGGCCGAAACCGTCTTCGTCTCGCCCGGCGCGATGGTCACGGCCGGCGCGGTGAACTGGCCGGCCGGCTTGCCGTCGACGTCCTTCAGCGTCACCCTATAGGCGAAGGTGCGGGGCTTGGCGCCGTCGTTCCTCACCTGGCTTTCGGCGTGGATCGTGGCCTTGCGGCCCTTGATGTCGAACTGGTCGGCCCAGACATAGACGCCGGTGGTGCCCAGGCTGGTGTAGAGCGGCAGGGTCTGGTGCAGGTCGCCAGTCAGATGCAGCCGCACCAAGCGGTGGATGCCGCCATAGTTCACATTGAAGTTATTGTTGTTCCACTGGAAGCCGCTGCCGGTGGCGCGCTCCTTGTACTTCCAGTCGTTGTCGACCCGCACGGCGATGACGTTGACGAACGGGGCGGGCTTCAGAAGCTTGGTCGCGTCCACCCCGAAGGCGGTGGCGCCGTTCTCGTGGCCGCCGGCCCGCACGCCGTTGACATAGACCTCGCCGGCCTGGCGCACGCCCTCGAAGTCGAGGATCGCGCGGCCGCCTACGGCCGGGCCCTGACCGGCCGGCAGCACGAAGCGCTTGCGGTACCAGGTGATGCCGGTCGAGTGGTCGTGGATGTCGCGCGAGAACGCCTCGTCCTCGTTGAAGGCGCGGGGCAGGGTGACCGGCTTCCAGGCGGCGTCGTCGAACGCGACGGCTTCGGCGCCCTTCAGGTCGCCGGTGGTCATCCGCCAGCCGTCGTTGAACGGCGCCTCGACCGCCTGGGCCGGCGCGGCGACCAGGGCCAGCAGGCTGGCGGCGCCCAGAAGCGTCAACGAACGTCGCATGGACCTCTCCCTCATATTGGTCAGGCCAATTTGTTGTTGAGCGGAGATGTGGCTTGACCGCTGCCTGCTGTCAAGTCGATGCGGGTTGTGGGTGGCGTCGCCGTCCCGCCTGCGCTATACGCCGCCGCGATGACCCGCACGCCGCACCACCACGGCCGCCACCACCATCCGACCTCGCCTCGCGGGATCGGCCGGGTCCGCACGCTCTAAAGCCGAGCGACCCAGCCAGAGCCCCGCCTAGCGGATGGGGCTTGCGAAAAGCGCCATCCGTCGAGCCTGAAAGACCAAGGACCGACGATGACCGACGAAACCGCACCCAAGACCGAAGACTTCCGCCCCGAGGCCCGCGCCCCGCGGGGCTTCGCCGACAAGCGCGCCCGCGACCTGCGCGCCGAAAAGTCGATCCTCGAGGCCGTCTCGGCCGTCTACGAGCGCTACGGCTTCGAAGCGCTCGACACCGGGGCCTTCGAATATGCCGACGCCCTGGGCAAGTTCCTGCCCGACAGCGACCGTCCCAACGAAGGGGTCTTCGCTCTGCAGGACGACGACGACCAGTGGATGGCCCTGCGCTACGACCTGACCGCGCCGCTGGCGCGGTTCGCCGCCCAGAACTGGGAAACCCTGCCCAAGCCGTTCCGCCGCTACGCCTTCGGTCCGGTGTGGCGCAACGAAAAGCCCGGTCCCGGCCGCTTCCGCCAGTTCATCCAGTGCGACGCCGACACCGTGGGTTCGGCCCGTCCGGAGGCCGACGCCGAGATCATCGCCATGGCCGTCGAGGGCCTGCAGGCCGCCGGCCTGCCGCGCGGCGCGGCGGTGCTGAAGATCAACAACCGCAAGCTCCTCAACGGCCTGCTCACCCAGGCCGGCGCCACCAGCGAAGGCCAGAAGCTGTCCGTGCTGCGCGCGGTCGACAAGCTGGACCGCCTGGGCGTCGACGGCGTGCGCCTGCTGCTTGGCGAGGGGCGTCTCGACGACAGCGGCGACTTCACCAAGGGCGCGGGCCTGGCCGGCAAGGCGATCGACTCCGTGCTCGACTTCGTCCAGGCGGGCGTCGGTGGTCGCAGCGCGACGCTGAACAACATCGCCAAGGTCGTCGCCGGCTCGGCCGAGGGCGACGAGGGCCTGGAAGAGCTGGCCAGGATCGACGCGGCCCTGACCAGCCTGGGCGTCGCCGACGACCAGGCGATCATCGACCCGTCGATCGTGCGCGGCCTGGAATACTACACCGGCGCGGTGTTCGAGGCCGAGCTGCTGCTCAGCACCACCGACGAGAAGGGTAACAAGGTCACTTTCGGCTCGATCGGCGGCGGTGGTCGCTACGACGACCTGGTGGCCCGCTTCACCGGCCAGCCGGTGCCGGCCACGGGCTTCTCGTTCGGCGTCTCGCGCCTGGCGGCGGCCCTGCGGGCGGCGGGTCGCGAGCCGGCGAGCGCCGCGCGCGGTCCCGTCGTGATCATCAATTTCGACCAGGCGCACATGGGCGAATACTTCGCCGTCGCCGGCCAGCTGCGCGCGGCGGGGATCCCGGCCGAGGTCTATCTGGGAACCTCGGGCATGCGCCCGCAGATGAAGTATGCCGACCGTCGCCTGTCGCCGGCCGCCATCATGCTGGGCGGCGACGAGATCGCCGCCGGCACGGTGACGATCAAGGACCTGGACCTGGGCCGCGAGCTGGCCTCGGGCGTCGCCGACAACGCCGCCTGGAAGGCCGAGCGGCCCGGCCAGCAGACCATTCCGCGCGGCGATCTCGTCGCCGCCGTCAAGAAGATCATCGGGGGCTGATCCGTTGAGGCTAGAGCGTTCCATCCCCGCGGAGGCGCTCGACGCCATCCGCGCTCCGTTCCTGTCGGCCGGCGCCGCGCCGGTCGACGCCCCGGTGCTGCAGCCGCTCGGCCTGCTGCTGGATCTCGCCGGCGAGGCCATGCGCTCGCGGCTGTTCGTCGTCTCCGGCGACGGCGGCGAGGAGGCCTGCCTGCGTCCGGACTTTACCGTCGCCGTCGCCCGCCAGCACCTGTCGTCGGGCGCGGCGTCGGGCCGCTATCTCTATGAGGGCAAGGCCTTCCGGGTGGCGCCGCGCGGCAGCGACCGGGCCGAGGAGTTCCTGCAGATCGGCGTCGAGGCCTTCGAGGCCGCCGATCCGGTGGCCGCCGACGCCGAGATCGCCGCCCTGGCCTGGGCCGGCGCCGCGGCCGGCGGTCGCGACGACCTGACCCTGCTGCTGGGCGACGTTGGTTTGTTCGCCGCCTTCGTCGACAGCCTGGACCTGACCCCGCCGCTGGGCGCGCGGCTGAAGCGCACCTTCTCGCGCCCGCGCCAGCTGAAGGCCGAGCTGGAGGGCGACGCCGCGCCGGCCGCCGCGACCGAACGCAGCCGCATCGCCGCCCTGCTGGCCGGCCTGCCGGAAGCCGAGGCCGCCGCCGTGCTGCAGGAACTGTGGTCGCTGGCCGGCATCGAGCCGGTCGGCGGCCGTCGTCCCGCCGAGATCGCCCATCGCCTGGTCGAAAAGGCCGAGGTGGTGAAGGCCGGCCGTCTTTCGGCCAATCAGGCCGACAAGGTCCGCGCCTTCCTGGCCGTCAGCGATGCGCCCGAGGCCGCGCTCGACGCCATCGCCGCCCTGGCCGGTCCCAATCGCGCGCCCCTCGACGCCGCCATCGAAGGCTGGCGCAAGCGCCTGGCCGGCATGGTCGCTGGCGGCGTCCCGGCCGAGCGCCTGGTGCTGAACGCGGCCTTCGGGCGAGCCTTCGGCTATTACGACGGCTACCTGTTCGAGGTGCGCAGCGCCGCCCTCGGCGAGGAACGCCCGGTGGCCGCCGGCGGCCGCTACGACGGTCTGCCCGCCCGCCTGGGTAGCGAGACGAAAACCGGGGCCGTGGGCTGCATGGTGCGCCCGGCCCGCGCCTATGCCGGAGGCGGCGAATGACCACCGACACCCCGATGATCTTCGCCATCCCCTCCAAGGGCCGCCTGAAGGAACAGGTCGAGGCCTGGCTCGGCGAATGCGGCTTCCGCGTCGAGATGACCGGCGGCGCGCGCGGCTATTCGGCCGAACTGTCGGGCTTGCCCGGCGTCTCGGTGCGCCTCTTGTCAGCGGGCGACATCGCCGCCGGCCTCGACAGCGGCGACCTGCACCTGGGGGTCACCGGCGAGGACCTGCTGCGCGAGCGCGGCGACGACATGGACAGCCGGGTGATGCTGCTGCGCGCCCTGGGCTTTGGCCGCGCCGACCTGGTGGTGACCGCGCCCAAGAGCTGGCTCGACGTCGACACCATGGCCGATATCGACGAGGTCGGGCACCTGCATCTGGCCAAGACCGGCCGTCGCCTGCGGGTTGCCACCAAGTACGTCACCCAGACACGGGCCTTCTTCGCCCGTCACGGCGTCGCCGACTATCGCATCGTCGAGAGCAGCGGCGCCACCGAGGGCGCGCCCGCCGCCGGCGCGGCCGAACTGGTCGTGGATATCACCACCACCGGCGCCACCCTGGCCGCCAACGGCCTGAAGGTGCTGTCCGATGGTGTCATCCTGAAGAGCCAGGCCCAGCTGACGGCTTCGCTGGTCACCCCGTGGACGCCGGGTCAGCTCGACAGTCTGGCGCGCCTGCTGTCGGTGGTCGAGGCCAAGGGGCGCGCCCGCACCCTGGCTACCCTGGTCTGGCCCGCCGAGCAGGACGCCGCCGGACAGGCCGCGGTCGCTCCGTTCGTCGACGCCGGCGGCTCGCGCCGCGCCAACGGCGCCCTCCTGGCCACCGGCGACCTGTTCGCCGCCGCCGCCGCCCTGGCGCAAGCGGGAGTCGAGCCGGTGACGGTCTCGCGTCCCGACTATGTGTTCGAGTCCCGTTCGTCCGTGCTTGAAGCCCTGAAAGGTCGCCTGAAGGGCTGATATTTGACGGTGTCGTCAAAAATAGATCAACCGAACGGTGCTTAGTTTGACTGAAGCGTCCAAACTACGGGTCTGATGTCAAAAAAACGTCGAACCCCTTATGGAATCTAGATCGTTGCCGTTGACACGATCTCGGTTTTGCCGTCTTCTGACTGGGCAAGAGAGAAACGGGTCCACAGAGAACCCCCTCTCTTCGGCGTTTCGGGGAGGAAACGCCCGCCTAGATCGAATGATCGAGAAATAGCCAGACCCGCTGCGTTTATCCCCCGCAGCGGGTCTTGGTGTATCTGGGCCCTGGTTTCATTTTTCGACAAAAGAGTCAAAAACGGCGAACGGGCGTTTGAGCGCTGCCGTTGTCGTCTTTGCGCGTCTTGCGCCGTCATCCCGGGCGAAGGGCCGCGCAGCGGACCGCAGGCCCGGAATCCAGGGGGCCGGGCGCGATGCCAAGGTTCGCTCCCCAAGCGGTTGCGAACGCGAGGCGGCGGCCGTTGGGGCCCGGCTCTCCGCGCTACGCGCTCCGGCCGGGATGACGCGGCGGGGAGGGGGCTACGCCGTCAGATCCAGCGACCAGATCTGGTCGACCAGGTCCTGGCCGAACCGTCGGCAGGGCGTCTCTTCCACCACCTGGAAGCCGGCCCGCTGATAGAGTTTCCGGGCTGCGGTCAGGGTCGTGACGGTCCACAGGTCCAGCCGTCGATAGCCCAGCGCCCGGGCCCGCGCCACGCAGGCCTCTATCAGCATCTGGCCCACGCCCATGCCGCGCGCGTCGGGCTCCACATAAAGCAGGCGCAGCTTGGCGGTCCCGGGCGCCTCGCCCCGCACAAGGAAGATCGAGCCGACCATCCGGCCGTCAGCCTCCGCGATCCAGGCGTCGTCCTTGGCCGGATCGAAGTCCTGGTGAAACCGGGCGACGATCTCGGCGATCAGAGCCTCGTGGTCGCGGCCCCAGCCGTACTCGCCGGCGTAGAGAAAGCCCTGGCGCGCGGTGACCATGCCCAGGTCCCCAGGCTCCAGCCCGCGCAGGCGGGCCGCGGGGGGCGCGTCGCCCTCGAACACCGCATTGATGGCCCGCGCCGCCGCCAGCAGCCGGGCGCGACGCAGCGGGTGCAGGCCGTCGATCAACTGGCCGATGCTGGCCTTGGTGTTGGTTTCCAGGGTCGAGAAGGCGGCCCGGCCCTCGTCCGTCAGCGAAAGCAGCAGGTGACGGCCGTGGGCGGGGCTCTCGCGCGACGTGACAAGGCCGCGCTCGGTGAAGCGCTTGATCGTGCGGCTGACCTGGGCCGGGTCCAGGCCCAGGGCCCGGACGATCCCCGCGGCTACCGGATCGGTGCGTGTGGCCAGCTCGTACAGCACGCGCGCTTCGCTCAGCGTGAAGGGGCTGCCGTCGTAGCTGGCGTCCAGCAGGCCCAGCCGGCGGGTGTAGGTGCGGTTGAAGGCCCGCAGATCGGCGACGTCCTGGTCGTGCTGGGTGGTCATGGCGACTCCAATATTGATGAAGTCAATATTCCAGCATGTTGACTGAGTCAATAATCATGGAGCTATAGCCCCAGGCCCTCCACCGACCGCTGCGCCAGCTTCGCGGCCGCCGCCGGGCTGATGGCCACGGCCTTGCGGGCGTCGAGATCGAAGGTGATGGCGCTGACGGTCGAGGTTCCCCACGGCTGGCCGGTGTCGGGGTTCAGCAGCCAGTGGGCGCAGCGCATGACGCGGCCCTCGCTGCCGATCAGGCCCGAACGCACCTCCAGCCGATCGCCCAGGCGCGGCCAGGCCAGATAGACGATCCGATATTCCAGCACGGCCCCGCCCACTCGGTCGGGCGCGGGATCGGCCGCCTCGGCGACGATGTCGCGCAGGGGGGCGATGAAGGCCCCGATGCCGTCGGAGACCCGGCCGATGAACTGCTCGGCCCGCATCCGTCCGAAGGCGTCGCACTCGCCGGTCGACAGCGCCCCCAGGCTGATCCGGGTCAGGCCCAGGTCGTCGGCGCGGGGCAGGCTGGCCTGCGGAACGGCGGGCGCCAGGTCGACGCTGCGGGCCTGGGCGCGCTCGGGAACCTCGACCGCCAAGGCCTTGGCCCGTTCACGGACGATCGACGGCCATGGGAAGGCCTCGCCTTCGCGGGGCGTCACGTGGGCGACGGTGGTCTGGAAGGTGGCGGCCAGTTCGCCGGTGGCCGAATGGACCAGCAGCTGCAGGAGCCTGGCCTCGGTCTCGCCGATCTCGATCACCCCGCCCAGCATGTGCAGCGGCGCGCCGGCGTGGGCCTCCTTCAGGAAGCGGATGTGGTGCTCGCGCACGACCAGGGTGGCGTTGGCGTGCGGGGCGAAGGCGTGGGGCAAGCCCATCTCGGCCGCCAGCCCCGCCAGCCCCTCCATCGCCCGCACGACGTAGAAGCGCACGTTCATGTGCCCCATCTCGTCGCAGTCCCAGGTGTTGACGCCGCCGCGCCAGATCTCGACGCCGGGAAGCGGCTGCGCGGTCGTCATGGCGTCTCTCAAGCGGCTGGAACGGTCGTTCGAGACTAGCGAGGTTCAGGCGAGCTTGGCTAGCGGTCGCCTGAACCCGGACCGCCTTTGAAGGTGTCGCCGACCTCGGTGGCGTCGGGGCCGTCCGGGCCGGCGCGCTTGCGCGACTCCTCGCCCGTCTTCGTGACCTTGTCCTTGCCGCCAAGGGCGGTGAAGTCGCCGAGCGGCTCGGCCTCGTTGGCCTGCCGGCCTTTGGAGTTGGGCTGTTGCGTCATGGCGAGCCTCCTTTCGCCAAGGAGAACCGAGGGCCGCCAGGAGGGTTCCGCTACTCGCCCTTGCAGTCGGCGCACTTGCCGTGCGCCTCGATGGTCACGCCGGTCAGGGCGTAGCCTGCCGCCTGGCCCGCGGCGATGATGTCGGCGGTGGCTTCCGGCTCGAATTCGCGGGTCGCGCCGCAGCAGTCGCAGATCAGGAACGCCGCGGCATGGCCGTCGGCTTCACGCCGGCAGGCGACATAGGCGTTGAGGCTCTCGATGCGGTGGGCGAAGCCCTGCTTTTCCAGGAACTCCAGCGCGCGATAGACGGTCGGCGGCTTGGCCGGCGGACCGTCGACCGCGAAGGTCGAGATCAGGTCATAGGCCTTCACCGGCTGACCCGCTTCCAGCAGCAGTTCCAGCACCCGGCGGCGTGGAGCGGTCAGGCGCTGTTCGGCCGCCGCGCAGCGAGCCTCGGCCGCCGTCAGTTCAGCGGCGAGCGCATCCCCGGCGACGCCGTGGTGGTGGTGGTCGTGATCGCACGCTGTGTGGGCCATGGGGCAGAGGTAGAGGTCCGGACCGCCCGGCGCAAGCTACAGCAGCGGCCGGGCCACAAGGGCGGTCTCGGCCTCGCAGCGGGCCTTGTCCGGCGCGGGGGCGGTCTGGCGCACGGCGGTCATCTCGGCCCGCACCGCCGCCAGGTCGGCCTTGAAGGTCCGCGAGCCGCGCAGGGCCTTGTGCAGGTTGCGGGCGTTGCGCCGCCCGGCCTCGACGGAACTCATGTTGTGAACCCCGCAGACCACCCGGCTCTCGCCGAACCCCTGCGCCCTGGCCAGCAGCGCCGGCGCGCGATCGGGCGCGGCCTCGGCCAGCAGCAGGCCCACGCTCCAGCCCCAGGTCGAGTGGCCGGACGGATAGTCGGGCGAGACGGCCAGGCCGACGGTCTTGGGCAGGCAGATCGGGCCGTCCTCGAACAGGTAGGGGCGCGGGCGCAGGTGGCGCCACTTGGGGCCGGCCACGGCGGCGCGCACGTCGCCGCGCATGCGCTCCATCATCGCCGCCAGCCTGGGATTGCTCTGCGGCGTGATGCTGGCGCCCAGGGCGCAGGCATAGCCGTCGAGGATCCGGCTCTTGTCGGCGTCGGCCTGGGCCAGCGACCAGCGCGGGGTGTCTTTAAGCGGCCGGGTGGCGTGGAAGATCTCGCGGTCGCGTCGCTCGGCCGCCGTGCCCTCCCTGGGCGGCGGGGGCAGGTGGTCGCGAGCGTCGAAGGCGCGCGGATGCAGGTAGCGGTCGTCGCCGTCGCCGGGCAGGGCGGCGCAGCTCGCCAGGGCGAGCGCGGCGGCGGCGACGGTGGGAAGGCGCATAAGAAAAAGGTCCCGGAAATGACTTTCCGGGACCCTGCAATCTTGGCCTTCGCCGATCAAGCCTACTTGCCGAACAGCTTGTTCCAGCGCGGCTTCTCGCGGCCTTCCCAGGCCTTGCGGTGGTAGGCGTCGCTGGCGATCAGCGGCACCACGGTGGTGGCTTCGGCGAACACCATCTGTTCGTAGGTGGTCGAGACCTTGCCCCACGAGGCGGCTTCCTTGAGCGTCGACGACGAGCAGGCGCCGTCGCGCACGTCGGCCACGGTGATCTGGATGGCGTACTTGTGCATGTCGGCTTCCACGCCGAGGATTTCGGCGCAGACGACGGTGTCTTGGGCGAAGTTCTTGGGAACGCCGCCGCCGACCATGAACAGGCCCGTGGTGCCGGCCGCGATCTTGACGTCGGTCAGTTCACGGAAGTCGGCCACGGCGTCGATCATCAGGTAGGGCGCCTTCTCGGCGATCTTCGCCTTCTGGTGCTTGACCAGGCCAAAGCCCGCCGAGCTGTCGACGAAGGCCGGGCAGAAGATCGGCACGCCTTCTTCGTAAGCGGTCTGGATCAGGCTGCCTTCCTTCTTGGCGTTGCCTTCCGACAGCCACTTGCCCATCTCCCAGATGAACTCGCGCGAGGAATAGCCGCGCGGCTCCAGGCGGTTGCAGATCTCGAGGATCGTGTGGTCGCAGGCCTGCAGTTCTTCTTCGTCGATATAGGTGTCGTAGATGCGGTCGATGTAGTTGTCGCGCAGCACGTTGTCGTCGACTGGGCCGGCGGCCTGATAGTGCTTGAAGCCGAGGGCTTCGAAGAAGTCCATGTCGACGATCGAGGCGCCGGTGGCGACCACGGCGTCGATCATGCCGTTCTTCACCATGTCGCGGTAGACGTGCATGCAGCCGCCGGCCGAGGTCGAACCGGCCAGGATCAGCCAGGTCGAGCAGCCCTTGTCGGCCAGGGCCATGTTGAAGATGTCGGCCGCGCGGGCGGTGTCGCGCGAGCTGAACGACATCTTGCGCATGGAGTCGATGATCGGGCGCGCGTCGTACGACTTGATGTCGACGTGCTCCACGACGTTCTGGAGCAGCTCGGCCTTCTGGTTGTTCGGAACGGGAGCGTTCATCGCTTCGGTTTCCCTGACTTTGGACGCCCGTCGTTGGAACTGGGCCGCCTGTCGGGACGGAGCGACCGACAGGGGCGGAAAATGCGAACCGCACCCGACGTCTAACGTCGAGCGCGGCGCGCGGTTTAACTCAGAAACTGTCTACTGACGAAACACGTCTGTTTAGCGACGGCGCTTGCGCTTGCCGGCCGCGCCCTTCGGGCGCGAGAAGCGTACGACCTTGCGCTCCTCGGCCTCGGTGCGGACGACCGGGATCGAGCGCTTGGCCAGGCCATACATCGAGGCCATCGGCGCGTCCTGCACCTCGACGGTGTCGGTCTCGCCAAAGCCGTTGAAGCGGGTCGACATGGCCACGCCATAGGCGCCCAGCATGCCGATCTCGATGTAGTCGCCCTCGTCGACGCTTTCCGGCAGCCAGAACGGGCCGGGCATGTGGTCGACGCTGTCGCAGGTCGGGCCGTAGAAGCGGAAGGGCTTGAGGCCTTCTTCCACCACTTCGCCGCCACTTGGGCCGTTCTTGCGGTACAGCTTCACGGGGAAGGGCCACTTCATGTGCGCCGCGTCGAACAGCGAGCCGTACGACCCGTCGTTCAGATACAGCGCGTCGCCCTTCTTCAGCTCGACCTTGACCAGAAGCGACGAGGCTTCGGCGCACAGGGCGCGGCCAGGCTCGCACCACAGCTGCGTGGTCTCGTGGACCATCATCTCGGCGAAGCCGCGGTCGATGGCCGCCAGGTATTCCGACAGATCCGGCGGCACCATGCCCGGATAGATCGACGGGAAGCCGCCGCCCACGTCGACGACGTCGGCCAGCACGCCGGCGCGCACCAAGGCGCGGCTGGCCTGGGCCATGGCGGCCTGATAGGCCGTAGGCCGCATGCACTGGCTGCCGACGTGGAACGAAACGCCCATCAGGTCCTGAGTCGAGCGGCGGGCCGCCAGCAGCAGGGACGGGGCGTTGTGCAGATCGACGCCGAACTTGCCCGACAGCGAATAGGCCGCGCCTTCGGCCTGCACGCCCATGCGGACGATCAGGTTCAGGTCCTTGGCCTGGCCGGTGCTGTCGATGATCTTGGCCAGCTCCTCGTGCGTGTCGAACGAGAAGGTGCGCACGCCATGGTCGAAATAGGCGGCCGAGATGGCGCGCCGGCTCTTGACCGGGTGCATGAAGGCCATGCGCGAACCAGGAGCGTGCTCGGCCACGAGCTCGATCTCGGCCACGGACGCGACGTCGAACGACCGCACGCCGGCGTCGACCAGCTCGCGGATCACCCACGGGGAAGGATTGGCCTTCACCGCGTAGAAAACGTCGCCTTTGAATTCAGACTGGAACCAGCGCGCCGCTACCGACACCGCGTCCGGTCGCACGAGTGCGACAGGACGTTCCGGTGACCGCTCACGGACCAGGTCCAGGGGCGTGTGGTACGTGGACAATGCACGTAACCCCCTGTTGGAAGTTAAACCCAGGCCGGCGTTAGCAGCGCTTTAGAGGACTTCGGGTCCGCCGGAGCCGTGCGAGATAGGGGCATAGGCGAAGGATGTAAAGTCCCTTTTGATCGCGGCGGGCGAGGCGAATTGATCCACCGCTTGTCACAAATCCGTTGCGTGCGACCAGCAAAGCAGGGAACGGATTTGCCCGCGCCGGAAACCACGTTAAGGATTCGACCCGACCATGACGTCGGACCCTGTTCTCTCGATCCGCGCCGTATCCAAGACCTTCGGGTCGCGGAAGGCCCTGAACGCCGTATCGCTCGACGTGGCGCGGGGCGAGATGATCGCGCTCATCGGTCCTTCGGGCTCGGGCAAGTCGACCCTTCTGCGCTCGATCGACGGTCTGCAGACCATCGATGAAGGTGATGGAACGATCAGCGCCTTTGGCGGTCCGGTGCAGGCCAGGGGCCGCGTTTCCGACCAGGTGCGCAAGGCGCGCATCCGCATCGGCTTCATCGCCCAACAGTTCAACCTCGTCGGCCGGCTGTCGCTGTTCAGCAATGTCGCGCTGGGTTCGCTGGGGCGCATCCCGCTGGTCCGCGGCCTCTTGGGCGTCTGGCCCAGGGAGACCCGCGAGGCGGCCATGGCGGCCCTGCACCGCGTGGGGGTCTCCGACTACGCCGGCCAGCGCGCCAACACCCTGTCGGGCGGCCAGCAGCAGCGCGGCGCCATCGCACGCGCGCTCGTCCAGAAGGCCAAGATCATCCTCGCCGACGAACCGGTCGCCTCGCTCGACCCGGTGTCGGCCCGCAAGGTCATGGAAATCCTCCGTGACCTGAACGCCAGCGACGGCCTGACCGTCATCGTCACCCTGCACCAGGTGGACTACGCCCTGCGCTACTGCGACCGGGTCGTGGCCCTGAAGGCCGGGAACAAGGTCTATGACGGTCCGGCCGACGCGCTGGACCGCGAAAAGCTCATCGAAATCTACGGCCCGGAATTCGAGGACGTGTTCTGGGAAGGAGCCCCGCAATGATCCGCCGCAGCCTGATCGCCGGCCTGATGCTTTCCGGCCTGGCGCTCGCCGCCTGCTCGGGCCCGTCCGAGGCCCCCGCGGGCAAGGACACGGTCACCTTCTCGATCCTGTCGACCGAGTCCGCCCAGAACATGGAGAGCTACTGGGAGCCCATCCTCGCCGACATGGAAAAGCAGACCGGCCTCGAGGTGAAGCCGTTCTTCTCGTCCAACTACTCCTCGCTGATCGTGGCCATGGGCGCCAGGCAGACCGACCTGGGCTGGTTCTCCAACCAGTCGGGCCTGGAGGCCGTGCGCCGTTCGAACGGCGAGGTCTTCGCCCGCACCTTCGACCCGTCGGGCGTGGACGGCTACAAGTCGGTGATCATCGTGCCCAAGGACAGCAAGCTGACCCTCGAAGGCTTGCTCAAGTGCGACAAGTCGCTGAACTTCGGCATCGGTGACAAGAAGTCGACCTCGGGCACCCTGGCCCCGATGACCTACGTCTTCATCCCGGCCGGCAAGAAGCCCGAGGCCTGCTTCAAGACCGTGCTGACCGGCAACCACCAGGCCAACCTGTTCGCCGTGGCCAACGGCAAGCTGGACGCGGCCACCAACAATTCCACCAGCCTGCGCCTCAACGCCGCGCGCAAGGACGGTCAGGCCGACAAGGTCAAGGTGATCTGGGAGTCGCCGACGCTGCCCGAGGACCCGATCATCTGGCGCAAGGACCTCGACCCGGTGGTGAAGGAAAAGCTGCGCCAGTTCTTCCTGACCTACGCCCAGGGCGACAGCCCCGAGGCTGCGAGGCAGCGCGCCAATCTCGAGCGCCTGTCGATCGGCGGCTTCAAGCCGGCCGACGACAGCCACCTGCTGACCGTCCGCGAGATGGAGGCCCTGGAGGGCTTCGGCCTGGCCAAGGAGACCGGCGACGCGGCCAGGATCGCCGCCGCCCAGAAGACCCTCGACGGCGTTCGCGCCGAACGCCTGGCCGCCGAGGCCAAGGCCGGCCTGCCGGCCAACTGACCGCAGCGATGAGCGACGCCCAGATCCCGGCCCCGCCGAAGCGTCCGGCTTCGGCCATCGGCTTCGACCTGCTCCTGTGGGGCGGCGTCGCCGTCCTGCTGGTGACCAGTTTCAAGCCGGCCGAGATCGACAAGTTCCCGCAGCTGTTCACCGACAGCGGCAAGATGCAGGCGTTCGCCAAGAGCTTCTTCTCGGCCTTCGTCGATCCTCAGCTGTTCATGTCGATGGATTGGGACCTGTTCATCGGCAAGATGTGGCAGACCATCCAGATGGCGCTGTGGGGCACGGCGCTGGCCATCGTCGCGGCCGTGCCGCTGGGCCTGCTGGGCGCGCGCAATATCACCCCGTGGTGGATCCAGCAGCCGGTGCGCCGCCTGCTCGACCTGATCCGCTCGATCCCAGACATGGTGGTGGCGCTGATCTTCGTAACCGCCGTGGGCCTTGGGCCGTTCGCCGGCGTCATGGCGATCATGTTCAATACCGGCGGCGTGCTGGGCAAGCTGTTCGCCGAGGCCGTGGAGTCGATCGACAAGGGGCCGATCGAGGGCGTTCGCGCCACCGGCGCCGTCAAGCTGCAGGAGATCGTCTGGGGGGTGATCCCGCAGGTGGCCCCTCTGTGGACCAGCTACGCCCTCTACCGCTTCGAAAGCAGCGCCCGCTCGGCCACCGTGCTGGGCATCATCGGAGCCGGCGGCGTGGGCCAGATCCTGCTCGACTCCATCAACGCCTTCCAGTGGGACCAGACCGGCTGCATCGTCCTGGTCATAGTCGTCGCCGTGTCGTTGATCGATCTTCTGTCGCAGGTCATCCGCTCGCGACTGTTGTAGGCGCGCAGGGTTTTCACGCCCGGACGGCCGCGCCGCCCTTCGGCGTGCGCTTTTCGAGGTCGGCGTGCGCGGGTTCAGGCGGGCCCGCATGGCCGCGATGTCTCTAGATTTTGCGTAAGGTCCGCAATTCGCCGGAGCCGAAATATAAAATCCGAGCGAGTCTAGAGTGCTGTTCGTCCTCTGGCGTCGCGTCGATGCGGTTCTAAATTGAAAATGCAAAATTCTCGGTACGCGGAACGCTGTTCGGCGGCCCAATAGTTTCAGGCTTCATTTAATAGCGACTCTGCAACGTAGGATTTTGCAGCCTATACACAAAACCGTCGTATTGCTTCTGGCGTGTGGCGCATTTTTATCACGTCGTGAAACATACATATTGATGTCGCGGAAGCGTCATCGCTGGCGTCATATCCCCCGCCCCACCAAATAGGGGTAAATTTTCATGCGCAAGTACTTCGAAGGCGCGGCCGTCGCCGCCCTCCTGCTCGCCACCGCCCAAGTCGCTTACGCCGCCGACGCGGCGCCCGCCGATGACGCCACCGCCCTGGACAACGTCGTCGTCACCGCCACCAAGCGTGAAACCAATCTGCAGAACACGCCGATCGCGATCTCGGTCCTGAGCGCGACCGCCATGGCCGACCGCCATGCCGAAAGCCTGATCAGCCTGCAGGACGGCGCCATCCCGTCGCTGCGCGTCGCCACCTTCGAGGCCCGCCAGTCGGCCCTGACCATCGGCATCCGCGGCATCGTGCCGTTCGACGCCAACCAGACCGCGCGCGATCAGGGCGTCGGCGTCTATATCGACGGCGTGTACCTGGGCCGCCAGCAGGGCCTGAACGCCGCCCTGCTCGACCTGGAGCGCATCGAGGTCCTGCGCGGCCCGCAAGGCACCCTGTTCGGCCGCAACACCGAGGGCGGCGCCCTCAGCATCGTCACCAAGGCCCCGACGGGCGAGTTCGGCGGCCGCATCACCGCCGGCGTCGGCAACTACGGCGCCTACACCGGTGAACTGCACCAGGACTTCCAGGAATTCGCCAACCTGTCGGTCAAGGTCGACGCCCTGCTGCAACACCAGGATCCGACCACCAAGAACCCGCTGGAAGGCCAGGCCGGCTGGAACCAGTACGACCGCAAGGGCGGCCGCATCAGCGCGCTCTACCGTCCGAACGACAAGTTCAGCGCCCTGGTCGCCTTCGACTACGCCAAGGACGAGAACACCCCGTTCTTCAGCCAGCTGGTCAGCTACAACCCCTACGGCAAGCGCGTGCGCACCCAGGCCGAGCTGCTGACCGCCGCCAGCGCCCCGGCCGGCACGATCAACCCGCTCTCGCCGCTGGTTAAGGTCCATACCGACCGCCAGTCGGTTTCCGACATCGGCACGGTCCAGCAGCCCAGCGTCGACGAGACCGGCGGCCTGATGGCCAACCTGAAGTACCGCTTCGCGCCGAACCTGGAACTGCGCTCGATCACCGCCGCCCGCGCCGTCGCCACCAACCAGTGGGACAACTCGGGCATCGAGTCGCGCAACGTCTTCGCGCCGAACGCCAACTTCGGCCGCTACAGCCTGTCGGACCTGTATCAGCGCCAGTTCAGCCAGGAATTTCAGCTGGTCGGCGACTTCGGCGACAACTTCACCTATGTCGGCGGTCTCTACTACTTCAAGGAACACGTGAAGGAATCGGCCGCCACGCCGTTCACCAACCAGTGGAACGCCGACGGCACCGCCTACACGATCCGTTCGGCCTACGGCACCTCGAAGGCGGCCGCCGGCACCGCCGGCTGGCAGCGCGGCACGCGCTTCATCACCCGCGCCTCGGAAGCCGACGCCGAGAGCTACGCCGTCTACGGCCAGGGCACCTACACCCCGCCGTCTATGGACGCCCTGCACCTGACGCTGGGCGGCCGCTACACCAAGGACAGCCGTGAGGGCACGCTCTACGTCGTCAACGGCAAGGCCACGAACTTCAAGTTCGACTACGACAAGGGCCGCTTCGACCCGATGATCAACGTGGCCTACGACGCCGCCGAGAACATCAACCTCTACGCCAAGTTCTCGACCGGCTACCGCGCCGGCGGCGCCAACGCCCGCTCGCAGAACTTCCAGGCCTTCGACCCGGAAAAGGTCAAGTCCTACGAAGTCGGCGCCAAGATGGACCTGCTGGAGAACCGCCTGCGCGTGAACCTGGCCGCCTACGCCATGGACCGCACCGGCACCCAGATCGACTTCGACAGCGTCGACACCACCCCGGGGAGCCCCACCCAGGGCGCTCACACCGAGGAAACCCGCAATGCGCCGGGCACCTCGAAGATCCGCGGCTTCGAGGCCGACATCACGGCCAAGGTCACCGACGATATCGTGGTCGGCTTCTCCTACGCCTATACCGACGTGAAGGTGCCGGACGCGCCGTTCCCGTTCACCGGCAACTCGGTGGTTCCGCAGGGCACGCCGTTCCCGGTCAACGTGGTCTACACGCCGCCGAACGCCGCCTCGGCCTATATCGACTACAAGAAGCCGGTCGGTTCCATGACCTTCCGCGCTCACCTGGACGCCAACTACGCCGACGCCCAGTACTCGTTCCAGACCGAATTCGCCGACACCTCGGCGACCGGTTCGCGCACCGAGTACGTGGCGGCCAAGACCGACAGCAGCTTCATCGTCAACGGCAACCTGACCCTGGCCGACATCAGCATGGCCGACGGCGCCGCCTCGGCGAGCCTGTCGCTGTGGTCGCGTAACCTGCTGAACGAAGAGCACATCTACCGCATCTCGGCCGCCAACCGCGGCACGATCGGCGACTACGCCAACTTCAACCCGCCCCGGACCTACGGTCTGGAACTGCGCGTGAAGTACTAGGATCGGCTTCCTCCGGTCCGGGGCGATCCCGGACCGGCGGCGATTCCGGCAAGACGAAGGGCGGCCCAGCGATGGGCCGCCCTTTTTCTTTGGCCGCTGCCGGAGGGTGTCCTGGGCGCGCGTTTCGTCAGTGAGCGGATGTGTCGGGCGATCCGCTGGCGCTTCTGGCATCAAAAATATCGCAGTTCGTCGAACGAAATATCGATTGTCACCGACCTGTCGCTAAACGGTTCCAGAACCGTCACGACCCCTCTTTAAAGCCCGAAATCGCCTCCGCCGGCCCCTCATGGACCGGCAACAAGGAGAGGCAGCTGCAAGAGGGGGGTCTCGTATGAGTATCAGTACCTCGTTGTGCGCCGTCCGGCCCTGGGAGCGTTCCTCGCCCTGGGCCTTGGCGTCGCCGCCCAGGCCCAGGACCTGGGCGTGAAATGGAGCGGCTCGCCGCAATTCTCCAATGACGACGTAGCCTTCAAGGTCCGTGGACGGATCCTGCTGGACGCCGTCTTCCAGGACGTCAAGCGCGACGGTCCGGGCGGCGACTTCGACACCCGCAACGTGCGCGGCCGCCAGGTCTTCCTCGGCATCGAGGGCAAGCTGAACAACCACTTCGCCTACAAGGCCGAGGGCGGCGCCGTGAACGGCGGCGCCTGGACCTGGGACGACGTGGTCATCGAGTACAAGCCGAACGAGCCAGTCTCGATCCTGTTCGGCAACATCAAGGCCGCCGGCCTGGAGAACCTCACCTCGACCCGTTTCATCACCTTCATGGACCGCGGTCCCTACGGCGATTTCGGCGTCGACTCCTACCTGCTGGGCGTCGTGGCCAAGTACCAGGGGCTGAACTACAGCCTGACCGGGGCCGTCCAGGGCGCGCCGATCAACACCGTCGACCTGGCCAACGCCAACGCCGATTCCAAGGAGCGGATCACGATCACGACCCGCGGCCACTGGGCGCCGGTCAACGGCGACCTCGACAAGCTGCACCTGGCGGCGTCCTACCGCTACCGCAACCGGGGCGACGAGGGCGCCTTCGTCTATAGCGGCCGCACCAACACCGCCTACAGCAACGCCACCTTCTACACCTCGGGCGGCATCGGCAATCGCGACAACACCCTGGCCTTCGAGGGCGCCTATGTGCATGGACCGTTCTCGGTGCAGGGCGAGTACGCCTCGATCGACGTCACCCGCGCCGGCGGCGCGACGGTCGGCGGCGATCCGAAGATCAAGGTCGGCTACGCCTACGTGACCTTCTGGCCGACCGGCGAGATGCGCAACTACGACCCGGTTGTCGGCGAGTTCAAGCGGCCCAAGATCCTCAACCCGGTCACCGCCGGCGGCTGGGGCGGCGTCGAGCTGGCCCTGCGCTACGATATCGCCGACACCACCGAGGCCTACGAGACCTTGAAGACCAGGCCGGCGACTTCGCAGGCCGGCGAATACAAGGGCGTGACGCTGGGCGTGAACTACTACCCGACGTCTTACGTCCGCTTCCAGGCCAACTACACCGACGGCGACGTCGACAACTTCGGGGCCAACCAGGACTTCAGCATCAAGCAGTTCCAGCTGCGCGCCCAGCTGGACTTCTAGGGCCCATCCCCGCCGGGCGGACGGGATGCTCCGCCCGGCTCCATCCTTTTCCCTGTCAGGAAATCCACGATGAAGAAGCTTCTGTCCTGCGCGGCCGCAGCGCTCGCCCTGTCGGGCCTGGCCGCCGTTCCCGCCCACGCCGCCCGCGACTACGTCTGGGCCGCCGGCTCCTCGACCGTCTTCCCGTTCGCCACCCGCAC
Source organism: Caulobacter endophyticus (assembly GCF_003116815.1). Taxonomy (GTDB): domain Bacteria; phylum Pseudomonadota; class Alphaproteobacteria; order Caulobacterales; family Caulobacteraceae; genus Caulobacter; species Caulobacter endophyticus. The sequence goes on along the minus strand of NZ_QDKQ01000057.1, from coordinate 136,841 downwards.
CGCCGAGAACTTCGCCAAGAAGTCCGGCAAGAAGGCTCCCAAGGTCGAGAGCCTGGGCACCGGCGGCGGCATCAAGCTGTTCTGCGGCGGTGCGGGCGAGGGCTTTCCCGATATCGCCAACGCCTCGCGCCCGATGAAGAGGAGCGAGTTCGACCAGTGCGCCGCCAAGGGCGTCAAGGACATCCTCCAGATCAAGATCGGCTTCGACGGCATCGTGGTGGCCACCGACAAGGACGGCGCCGACTACAACTTCAAGACCGAGCAGCTGTTCCTGGGCCTGGCGGCCAATGTCTACAAGGGCGGCCAGTGGGTTAAGAACACCACCAACAGCTGGGACGACGTCGGCGGCGGCCTGCCGGGCAACAAGATCCTGGTCTATGGTCCGCCCCCGACCTCGGGCACCCGCGACGCCTTCGTCGAGCTGGCCATCGAGGCCGGCGCCCGCAAGTTCCCGTCGATCGACGCCATCCGCTCGGACAACGAGAAGCTGTTCAAGGCCAAGGTCGACCCGCTGCGTGGCGACGGCTGGATCGACGCCGGCGAGAACGACAACGCCCTGGTCGGCACCCTGACCAAGACCCCCGGCGCGCTGGGCGTGTTCGGCTGGTCCTACCTCGAAGAGAACATGGACAAGATCAAGGGGGCCTCGATCAATGGTGTGCGGCCCTCGGCCCAGACCATCGCCGACGGCTCCTATCCGCTGTCGCGCTCGCTGTTCATCTACGTCAAGAAGTCCAACATCGGCGTCACGCCGGGCCTGGACGACTTCCTGAAGGAGTTCACCTCCGACGCCGCCACCGGTCGCGGCGGCTATCTGCAGGGGCGCGGCCTGATCCCGCTGCCGCCCGGCCAGCACCAGGCCCAGAAGGACGTGGTGGCCAGGAAGACCGCCATGGCGCGCCCGGCGTCGTAGAAAGAGCCCTTTTCGCGGCCGTTTTGGCCGCGCGACCGAAGATTGCGTCGCGGTCCTATGGGCCGCGGCGTTTTCTTTTGTATAGTGGCCCCCGGTCCGCCCGCGCCGCGTCATGAAAGTCTGGGCCGTGGCCGCCGTCCGGCGCCGCGTCACTTGCCCCTAGGGACAATGATACTCCTCGCGCTCGCCGTCGTTTTGTTCCTCGTTCTGTTGAACGGGGTCTTCGCCATGTCCGAACTCGCGATCGTCTCCGCGCGGCGGGCCAGGCTTCAGTCGTTGGCTGATCGCGGCGACCGCGGCGCGAAGATCGCCCTCTCCCTCGCCGAGCACCCCACGCGCTTCCTGTCGGCCGTCCAGGTCGGCATCACCCTGATCGGCATCCTGGCCGGCGCCTACGGCCAGGCCACCATCGCCGGCGCGCTCGACGCCTGGCTCGAAGGCTTCCCGGTCATCGGCCCCCATTCCGAGATCATCGCCACCACCATCGTCGTCATCGGCCTGACCTATGTGTCGGTGATCCTGGGCGAGCTGGTGCCCAAGCGCCTGGCCCTGATCTTTCCCGACTCGGTGGCCCGCGCCATGGCGCCGTTCCTGGCCTTCGTGGCCACCGTGCTGCGCCCGTTCGTCACCCTGCTGACCGCCTCGACGGCCGGCATCCTCAAGCTGATGGGCGTGCGCGACGAGCGTAACAGCGGCATTACGTCGGAAGAGGTCGAGACCGTCCTGGCCGAAGGCGCTGACGCCGGCCTGATCGAGCCGGAAGAGCGCTCGATGATCCAGGAAGTGCTGCGCCTGGGCGACCGTCCGGTGCGCGTGGCCATGACCCCGCGCCGCGACCTCTACTGGATCTCGCTGTCGGACGAGCCGCAGGCCGTGCTGGCCGAGGTCCGCGAGTGCCCCTATTCGCGCATCGTCGTGGCCCTGGAAGGCGATCTCGACGGCGAGATCGGCGTGGTGCTGAAAAAGGACCTGCTGGACGCCTGCCTTGGCGGCGAGCCGCTGGACCTGCGCGCCCACATCCAGCAGCCGATCGCCATCCCCGAGACCATGTCGCTGCTGCGCGCCATGGCCGTCTTCAAGCAGACCTCGCTGCACGTGGCCCTGGTGGTCGACGAGTTCGGCTCGGTGCAGGGCGTGATCACCCCGATCGACCTCCTGGAAATGATCGCCGGCGACTTCCCAGAGGACCACGACGAGGGCGAGCGCCGCATCCTGCGCCGCGAGGACGGCAGCTGGCTGGTCGACGCCCGCCTCGATATCCAGGAGCTCAACGACGCCCTGGGCGAGAACTTCGAGGCCGAGGGCGGCTACCACACCGTTGCCGGCCTGATCCTCGACCGCCTGGGCCGCATCCCGGCCGAGGGCGAGATCGTCCACCTGGGCGCCTTCGACGTCGAGATCGTCGACATGGACGGCTCGCGCATCGACAAGGTCATCCTCAAGGCCGGCAAGGGCCGCGAGGGCGACGAGGACTGATCATCGGGCGCGGGGAGACGCGGGCATGAGCCAGCTGGGGCCGTGGGGCGCCGAGCCGCCGCAGCCGCCACGGCCCGTGTCCGGGGTCTCGTGGCGGCGCTGGCTGGCGTGGCTGATCCTGGTCGGGGCCGGCGTCGCGCTGCTGGCGCTGCTGCTGCTGCGCGCCTCGCCCTGGACCCTCCATGACGTCGACTGGGTGCGTGTGGCCTGGGCGGTGCTTCTGATCCCGGCCCTGTCGGCCGGCGCGCTGTACGCCACCCGCCGCCAGATGCTGCACGGCGCAGGCTATGTGGCGGTGTGGGCGGCGATCGTCGCCGTCCTGGCCGTCGGCTACCTCTATCGCGCCGAGCTGGCCGAGGCGCCCCAGCGCCTGCGCGTCGCGCTCGGCGTCGGCGCGCCGGTGGCCACGGGGACGCACGAGCTGCGCGTGATGCGCAGCGAAGGCGGGGCCTTCGTCATCGTCGGCGAGGTCAATGGCCGGCGCGTGCCCTTCCTGGTCGACACCGGCGCCAGCAACACCGTCCTCAGCCCCGCCGACGCCCAACGCGTGGGCGTGGACATGGCCGCCCTGCGCTACGACCAGACCGCCGAGACGGCCAACGGCCTGGGCTACGGCGCCCGCTGGACTGCCGACCGCCTGGACATCGGCCCGATCCGTCGCGACGCCTTTCCCATGGACATCAACAAGGCCCCGATGAGCGGCTCGCTGCTGGGCATGAGCTTCCTCAACACCCTGGAGTCCTACGAGGTGCGCGGCGACCAGCTGATCCTGCGGTGGCGGGAGTAGGGGGCTTTAGACCCTCTCCCCCGAAAGGGAAGCGTTTAAGCGTCCAAGGTTTTTGACCGGTCTTCTTTCCGTACAATCCCCGCGAAAGCGGGGACCCAGGCTTTTTCCGAAACCCACGGCGCTCGACGATAAAACACTGGGTCCCCGCTTTCGCGGGGATTTTACGGATGTTGGGTTGGGGCTGGTTACGTCCCCCTCCGTCGGCTTCGCCGACATCTCCCCCTTCAGGGGGAGGGTCCTAGCCCTAGGCCGCCGTCTTGCGGCGGATCCGCGCCAGGCGGCGCAGGCGACGCCAGAAGCGGGTCTTTTCCGGTTCGGGGTAGGGCTGCAGGTTCTTGAAGAACTCCTCGGCGCAGGCGCGCCACGAGAAGCCCTCGGCGAACTTGCGCACCGTGGCGTGGTCGATGTCGAGGCACGCCAGGCACGCCTCGCGCAGGCCGTCCGTCTGGCCGGGGGCCAGCACGCCGGCGCCGGAGCCCGGGATGATGTCGATGGGGCCGGGGGCCGAGAACGCCGCCACCGGCACGCCGGCGGCCATGGCCTCCAGGATCACCAGGCCGAAGGTGTCGGTCAGCGACGGGAAGCAGAAGACGTCGGCGCAGGCGAAGTGGCGGGCCAGCTCGTCGCCGAACTTGGCGCCCAGGAATTTCACCTCGGGATATTTCTCGGCCAGCTCCTCGCGCTGGGGGCCGTCGCCGATGACGACCTTGGTGCCTGGCAGGTCGAGGCTGGCGAAGGCCTCGATGTTCTTCTCCACGGCCACGCGGCCGACATTGAGGAAGATTGGACGGGCCAGGCCCTCGAACAGATCCGGCTCGCCTTCGGCGCGCGGCTTGAAGACGTCGGTGTCGACGCCGCGCGACCAGGGCGAGATGTTGCGGAAGCCGTGGCGCACAAGCTCGTCGCGCATGGTGGGCGTGGCCACCATCAGGCGGCCCGACGGCTTGTGGAACCAGCGCATGTAGGTGTAGCCGGCCGCCAGCGGCAACGGCAGGCGGGCCGAGACGTACTCGGGGAAGCGCGTGTGGTAGCTCGTGGTGAACGGCAGCTTCCATTCCAGGCAGATGCGGCGCGCGGCCAGGCCGATCGGACCCTCGGTGGCGATGTGGATCGCCTCGGGCTCGAACGACTTGAAGCGCTCCTGCACCGGCTCGTAGGCGCCGATCGCGAGCTTGATCTCGGGATAGGTGGGCAGCGGGAAGGTCGGGAACTGGTCAGGGCTGACCACGTCCACTTCATGGCCCATGGCGCGAAGCTCGGCCATCACCTTGGTGAGGGTCCGAACCACGCCGTTGACCTGCGGTTCCCATGCGTCGGTGGCGAGAAGTATCCGCATCAGGCGGCGGCAGGCTCCGGCAACGGGGGCTCGACGGCGAGCGCCCGGGCCCGGTCGATAACCGACCAGGACCTCATCTTGGACCATTCGAGGATTTCGAGCTGGCCGTCCATATGCTCCACCAGAGCGGTGCAGCTTTCAACCCAGTCACCGTCGTTGACGTAAAGAATACCGTCGATCTCCCGCATCTCGGCCTTGTGGATATGGCCGCAGATGACGCCGTCGACGCCGCGCCGACGGGCTTCGTCGGCGACAGCGGCTTCGAAGTTCTCGATGAACTGCAACGCGTTCTTCACCTTGACCTTCAGATAGGCCGAGAGACTCCAGTAGCCGAACCCCATCCTCCGCCGCGCGCGGTTGAGCAAGGTGTTCAGCATGAGGATGGTTCTATAGGACCAATCCCCGAGGAAGGCGAGCCACTTGGCGTGCTGCACGACGCCGTCGAACTCGTCGCCGTGGACCACGAGGTAGCGCTTGCCGTCGGCCGCCTCGTGGATCACGTCGCGGGCCACGACCACGCCGCCGAAGTGGGTGCCGCAGAAGTCGCGCACCCGGTCGTCGTGGTTGCCGGGCACATAGATCACCTCGACGCCCTTGCGGGCCAGGCGCAGGATCTTCTGCACCACGTCGTTATGGCTCTGGGGCCAGTACCAGCCGCTGCGCAGCTTCCAGCCGTCGATGATGTCGCCCACCAGGTAGAGCTTGTCGCACTCGACGTGGCGGATGAAGTCGAGCAGCAGCTCGGCCTGGCAGCCGCGCGTGCCCAAGTGGACGTCGCTGATGAAGATGCTGCGATAGCGGCGGATCTCGGTTTCGGCGGCCATGACGGCTCCCCAGCGCTGCGCGGCTCCCGCCCCCGCAGCGGCCGCTCCCCAAGCGAGAACTAGGTTGGCGGATAAGCTGATTGCATGTCGCTTTAATGAAACCGTCCGGGTTCGGCTTGGGGCGCGGTCGTCTGTCGCAAGGACTGTTTCGCGGCCGGGGCGGGCCGAGTCGGCGGGCGCCGTTGCGTAAGCCCTCGTTTCGATCAGACGGCGCCGTTGTGGCGGGCGCTCACGCGACGACTTGAAACCGCCGCGATCCCTTGCATTGATTGGGAAAACGACTGTTGCAGCGCAGCATCGTCCGCACTAGATGACCCCGATGGACGCCGCCCGCCTCGCCAAGGACACACCGAAGTCGCTGAAGACGCGCGCGCGCATCCTCGACTGCGCCATGCGTCTGTTCGCCGAGATCGGCTATCACGCGGCGACCAACCCGGTGATCGCCGACGCCGCGGGCCTGACGCGCGGGGCGATGCTCTACCATTTCCCCACTCGCGAGGCCTTGGTTGAGGCCGCGGTGGCCCACGTCCAGGCGGCCCGCTCGGCCCTGTTCCGCGCCGCCGCCGACAGCATCCCGGCCGGCGCCGACGTCACCGAGCACGCCATCGACAGCTACTGGGACCTGCTGCACAGCGAGCCCTTCCTGGCCTTCGCCGAGCTGGAGGCGGCCGGCCGCACCGACCCGGCCATCCAGGCCCTGCTGGCGCCCGCCCAGGCCGAGTTCGACCGCGCCCAGGCCGGCGATCACTTCCTGAAGATCCTGCATGCCGGCGCCGGCCCGCGCTTCCAGGCCAGCCGCGACCTGGCCCGCTTCATGCTCGAAGGCCTGGCCCGCACCACCCTGACCTACGATGGCGAAGGCCGCCGCGAGCGCCTGCTGATGCTGATCAAGCGCGCCACCCACATGCTCAACCGCAAGGGCGACATCCAGGACCTCTGGCCGGACTGAGGGCGAGCGAGCCTGGAACCTCCCCTTCTGGGGGAGGCGGCCGCAGGCCGGCGGGGGGGCGTTTTCAGCTTTCGAGGGGGCGGCCGCTCTCGCACCAACTCCCCCTCCGATCCCAGAGGGGGAGGTTCCTTGTGCTCCACCCACGACAAAGGGCGCCGGCTTTCGCCGACGCCCTTTCCGCCTCCCCCCGAAGGCGGGGCGCTTCTAAGTCCGGATCAGAACTTGTAGCGCAGGCCCAGCAGGATCTCGCGACCCGTGTGGTGGTAGACCACCGGCATGTTCTGGGCGCCGGTGAACTGGTCCTGGTACTCGTCGGTCAGGTTCACCCCTTCCAGCGTGATCTTGAACTGGTCGTTCAGGGTGTACTGCACCGAGGCGTCGACATTGAAGGTCTCGTTGGTGCCGTCATAGAGCACCGGGGCGGCGGCGGTGTTCTCCTGGCCCAGCACGCGGGTCAGGTAGCGGTCGCGGTACGAGGCCGAGACGCGGGCGCTCCACTTGGCGTCCTCGTAGTAGAGGGTGGCGTTGTAGCCGTTGCGCGACAGGCCCGTGAGGTCGGTCGAGGCGACGACCGCGCCCGCCGAGTTCACGTACTTCACGTCCGACTTCACGTAGGTGTAGTTCAGCAGAACACCGGTGTTGGCCAGGAAGCTGGGCAGGAACTTGAACGGCTGCTGGTAATTGACCTCGAAGCCCTTGACCTTGCCGCCGTCGGTGTTGACCGGGGTCGAGAAGTTCCATTGCGCCGAGGGGCTGCAGCCGACCGTCGTGCCGCAGGCGGCGACGGCGACGCTGTCGGGGATGCCGAACGGGTTGCCGGTGAAGGTGGTCGAGGTGGTGACCGTCTGCACCAGGCTGTCGATGTTCTTCTGGAACAGGGCCAGCGACAGCAGGGCCTGGCTCTGGAAGTACCATTCGAACGCCAGGTCGAAGGTCTTGGCGCGGAACGGGTCCAGGTTCGGGTTGCCGGCGGTGACGCTGCGGGCGGTGCCCGAGACGCTGACCGTCGAGCCCGGGGTCAGGCTGCCCAGGTCGGGACGCGACATCACCTTGGCCGCGCCGAAGCGGATCAGGAAGTTCTCGCTGGGCTCGAGCACCAGGTTCATCGAGGGCAGGGTGTCGTCGTACTCGCGGCCGGCCGAGATCGCGACCGGCGCGCCGCCGACATAGGTGTAGCCGGTGGCGTACTGCTTGGTCTTCACGTAGCGGACGCCGAAGTTGCCGCGCAGGCCCCAGTCGCCCACTTCGGTGCGGAAGTCGGCCTGGGCGTAGCCGCCGCGGTTCTCTTCGGTGACGCTGCGGTTGTTGCCCAGCGACGGCTCGGCGCCGAGGCGGAAGGCGCCGCCGTAGGCGGTCGGGTCGTAGAGGCTGAGCGCCGAGACGGCCTTGGCGATGCTCGGGATGATGGTCTGCGTGCCGCCCAGGGTGGCCAGGGTCGAGAAGTTGGCCAGCGACATGCCCGCGATGGCAGTCGGGATAGCCGTTTCCTGGTTGGTCGTGGTGCCGACCGTGCGGCGCATCTCGGTGGTTTCGAAGTCGTACTGCTTGAAGTTCAGGCCGGCGTTGATCGACCAAGCGTCGTTCAGCTTGTAGACGCCCCAGGCCTGGGCGGCGTCATAGGTGTTCAGCGCCGTCTGCGGGCGCAGGCGGATCTGGGTCAGGCGCCACTTGGTCGGGTCGGTCAGCGCGGCGTTGCCGTAGTTGAACTTCGGATTGCGGCTGTCGGTGTAGTCGAAGCCGTAGCCGTCGACGTTGAAGTAGTCGAAGCGCAGCGTCGTCTGGATCGGGTTGGTGTGGTCCGACTCCGAGTGGCCGACGAAGCCGTGGATGGTGAAGTTGTCGTTGATCTGGTGGTCGCCGGTCAGCGAGAACTGGGTGAACTTGGTGCGCAGCTTGTCGAAGCGGTTCTCGACGGCCAGGTCGACGTCGTCGAACACGCCCTTGACCATCACGCCGTCCTGGATGGTCGACGAGACGACGTTGGTGTCGGCGATGCCGCAGCTGGTGGCGACGTTGGCCGCGGTGCAGGCGCCGCCGGTGCTGAAGGACGGGGCCTCCAGGTACGCCTCCTCGCGGGTGCCCTTCAGGTCGGCGTAGAGGGCGTCGAACGAGATCGTCGTGCCTTCGAACGGCTGGAACTGCAGGGCCAGGGTCGCGCCCAGGCGTTCCTGGTCGCTGTTGAAGCGGTCGACGCGCGGGAAGCGCGGGTGCAGGGCGGCGTTGTTGGCCACGGCCGTGGGCGTGGTGTTGGCCGTGGTCGGCAGGCCGGCGCCGTTCGGCACGGCGTCGAAGCCCGGCGAGAAGGCGTTGCCGGTGGCCCAGCGCACGGTGCTGTGGCCTTCCTCGACGATCTTGCGCTTGGTGTAGGCGATCGAGAACAGGGCGCCGAACTTGCCGTCGGCCCAGGTGTTGGAGATCATGAAGGCACCGCGGGGCGTGGCCTTCTCCGACAGGTCGTTGAAGCTGGCCTGGGTCGAGGCCGACATCGCAAAGCCGTTGTAGTCGAACGGACGGGCGGTGCGCAGGTCGACCGTGGCGCCCAGCGAGCCCTCTTCCGTCGTCGCCTCGGCGGTCTTGCGCACCGTGATCGAGTTGAACAGGTCCGAGGCGAAGATGTTGAAGTCGAACGAGCGGCCGCGGTTGGTGCCGCCCGACGAGTCGGCGCTGCCCGCCGTGGTCAGGGCTTCCATGCCGTTGATGCGCACGCGGGTGAACTGGGGACCAAGGCCGCGCACCGAGATCTGGCGGCCTTCGCCGCCGTCGCGGGCCAGGGCCACGCCCGGGATGCGCTGGATGGATTCCGACAGGTTGAGGTCGGGGAACTTGCCGATGTCCTCGGCCAGGATCGAGTCGACGGCCCCGGCTTCCTCGCGCTTGACGTTGAGGGCCTTGGCCAGGCTGTTGCGGAAGCCGGTGACCACGACGGCCTCGACGGCGTCGTCCTCGGTGGTCGCTTGGGCTTCCTGGGCCATGGCCGAACCCGCGGCCGCCAGGGCCATGGCGACGGCGCCGGCCGAGACGCTGATCTTCAGAGCGCGCAGGCGCGCAGCATGTCCGTAGGACATTGTTCCTCCTCCCGTTCGTTTCGTTGCGACGTGGTCTTGGACGACCCCGCCGTGGCTTCGAAACAGTCCCGCGTCCTTCCCGCGCGACCGTTCTCGGCCGTCATTCTGGAAACCGGTGTCACTCCTTGTTGGAGTTCTCTGACACCGGTAGCAACGAACGCGTAACAAACACCGGAGAACGCATCAAGTGATGGGACCGGTAACAGTTGCAACGACCGGCGCGAGCGTGGCGCCGGCGCTACGAAAGCGGGGATTTCAGCGCTGAACGACCTTGTGCAGGCCCTCAAGCATGCCCCGGCGATGCTCCGCCGGCAGGCTGGCCCCGACGTTGCGCAGCAGGCGCAGGGCCGACAGGTGGACGTCGACGGCGTCCCATCGCCAGGCCTTGGCCTCGGCGCAGGCGTCCACCAGGGCGCACAGCGACACCGCCGCCTCGTCGACCCCGGCGTCAGCCGCGAAGCCGGATACGTCCACGATCTTCAGGGTCATGGTGTAGAGGGTCTCGAAGTCCTCGCCGCCGCGATCGGGCGCGACCGGGCCGAAGCGGGCTTCGATGGCCTCCAGCGCGGCGTCCAGCGCCGCCAGCGAGCTTTCGCGCAGGGTCTCGATGTTGGCTTCGGCCGCGGCCACCGCATCCTTGGCCAGGATGCCGCCGCGGTCCTTGATCATCGAGGCCAGGCGGTTGGGCGGACGGAACTTGCGAACGGTCATATCTGCACCTTCGCGATCTTCATCAGATTGTTGATTTCCTCTTGGGACATGTTGGGCTCCTGGGCATCCCCAACCTCCCCCTGAAGGTCGTCCTTGCGTCGGCCGTCCGTCCCCGGCGGCGGCCCCTCGTGTTTGAACCGTCGATCGGGCCCGATGTACGTATCGCACTCGATGAAGGCTCGTTCCTCGCGCGCCACCCAGAAGATCCGCTCCAGCAACACCTTGGGCGTGATCGGCTTGGCGACGGTGAAATTCGCGCCCGCGTCGCGGTTCTTGTAGATCTGCGAGATGCGGGTGTGGCCGGTGACCAGGATCACCGGAACGTAGCGGTTCTGCTCGGACGCCTCGCGCCGCAGCCACTGGATGAATTCGTAGCCGTCGACCTCAGGCATCTGCACGTCGCTGATGATCAGGTCGAAGGTGTGGATCTTCACCAGCGCCTGGGCGTCCTTGACCGACTCAGCGCGGTGCAGGGTGCGCACGCCAAAGCCGGAGACGACGCCCGACAGGATGTCGAGGGACGCGCCGTTGTCGTCGAGCACCAGCACGGTGGCGCGCTCGAGGTTTATCCGCGTCGATGGATTGAGCGGCTCGGGCATCGAAGCCTCAAAAGAAGTCGAGTTCGCCGGCCTCGGCGCCCCAGCCGGCATGCTCCTGGTCCGAACGCAGACGCACGACAAGGTCGGCCAGGCCAAGGCCCTCGAGCAGCGGATCGACCGACAGGCTCCACTCGCCCGAGGCATGCTGGCTGATGCGGGCCAGAACGTCGGACAGGCCGTGAAGGCGCTGGCTCAGCTCGTCCAGGGCCTGCAGGCGGGTGATGTTCTCGAGCGCCGCGCCGCCGGTGGCCAGTTCGCCCGCCACGTGCTCGCACTCGCGGCAGATCATCGCCGCGGCCGCCAGTTCGGCCGCCAGCCGGCGCGACAGCTCGCCCACCGGAAGCTGGTGATCCGGCGAGACGATGAGAGCGGCGGCGGCGGTCGACGGGGCGGTCATGAGGACTAGAACAGCTCCAGGTCGCCGGCGTTGGACGCAGGCTGGGGAATGGGGGCGGGACGACGCACTTCCTGCGGCGCGTTGTCGACGGCCACGAGGCGCTGGCGCACCCGGCCGGTGACCGGCCAGAATTCGACCCGGCGGGCCGAGACTCCGCCGACGCTGGACGAGACGATCGGGATGCCTTCGTCGCGCAGGAAGCGCTCGGCGAAGGCCGCGTTGCTGGCGCCGACGTCCGACAGGCTGTCGAACAGCTTGCCGCCGCCGAAGATCTTGGCTTCCAGCCGCTCGCGGCGGGCGCCCTTCTTCAGCAGGCCGTTGATCAGTAGTTCCATGGCGTAGGCGCCATAGCGCACGGCGTCGCCGCCGCTGCCGCTCCGGCCGTCGCCGGCGTCGGGCAGCAGGAAGTGGTTCATGCCGCCGACCCCGGCCTGGGGATCGCGGATGCAGGCGGCGATGCACGAGCCCAGCACCGTGGTCATCACCACGTTGGGGTCGGTCGAGACATGGCTCTCGCCCTGGGTCACGTGGACCTTGGTCGCGCGCAGCTCGTCGTCGTGAGAATAATCCCTGCCGATCATGTCAGCTGTCCGAACACTTGCTCGATCTTGTCGCGCAGGCCCTGCACCGTGAACGGCTTGACGCAGTAATTGTTGACCCCGAACTGCACGGCGCGCTGCACCAGCTCGCGGTCGGCGCGGCCGGTCAGCATGACGAAGGCGGTCTGGCGGATCGGCGGATGCGAGCGCACGGCGCGCAGCAGGGCCAGGCCGTCCATCTTCGGCATGTTGAAGTCCGAGATCACCAGGTTGGCCGGCTTGGCCAGGAGGTTCTTGAGAGCCTCTTCGCCGTCGGGAGCCTCGCGGATGTCCTTGAAGCCGATCTGCTGCAGCGCATTTCGGATCAGCGCCCGCATGGTCAGCTGGTCATCGACGACGAGAACGGAAATGGAGCTTGCTTGGGGCATGGGACTATCGCCTCGCGGAGGCCAGATCGAGGATGGATTGGCCGATGGAGGACAGGGAAACCTGCTTCTCCACGGCCCCGATTTCTTGGGCGGCGCGCGGCATGCCGTAGACGACGCAGCTGGCCTCGTCCTGGCCCACCGTGCGGGCGCCGGCCTGGCGCATCTGCAGCAGGCCCTGAGCGCCGTCGCGGCCCATGCCGGTCAGGATCGCGCCGACGGCCTTGTCGCCGACGGCCTGGGCCACCGAGCGGAACAGCACGTCGACCGAGGGGCGGTGGCCGCTGACCGGGTCGCCGGCCACCAGGCGGCAGCGCAGGCCGGCCGAGCGGACGACTTCCAGGTGCGTGGCGCCGCCGGGGGCGACATAGACCTTGCCGACTTCCAGCGGCGCACCGTCGACGGCTTCCTGCACCTTGGCTCCGCTGGCGCGGTCGAGGCGCGCGGCGAAGCTGGCGGTGAAGGTCGCCGGCATGTGCTGGGTGATGACCGTCGGCGGGCAGGTCTCGGGAAACTGCGACAGGATGGTCAGCAGGGCTTCCACGCCGCCCGTCGACGAGCCGATGGCCACGACGTCGCCCGAAGGCAGGTACGCGCCGCGGCGAGCGGGGGCGGCGGGCGCGTCGGCCTTGGTGCGGACCGAGGCGCGGGCCGCCGTCTTCACCTTCTCGGCGACTTCGGCCAGCGCCTCGGCGGTGCCGGTGGCGGTGGTGGGCTTGCCCACGCAGTCGACGGCGCCCAGCTCCAGCGCGCGCAGGGTCATCTCGGCCCCGGCCTGGGTCAGGCTGGAGACCATGACCACCGGCATCGGCCGCAGGCGCATGATCTTCTCGAGGAACTCGATGCCGTTCATGTTCGGCATCTCGATGTCGAGGGTCACGACGTCGGGGTTCAGGGCCTTGATCATGCCGCGGGCCTCGAACGGGTCGCCGGCCGCGCCGACCACCTCGATCTCGGGATCGCGGTTGAGGGCGGCCGTGATCAGGCCGCGCATGGTCGCCGAGTCGTCGACGACGAGGGTGCGAATCTTGGCCATGGTCAGACCCCCGCCTTGCGATAGGCGGTCAGGCCGCAGCTCTCGAAGCCGCGCACATTGGCGCCGACGCGTTCGGAGTGGCCGACATAGAGCTTGCCGCCCGGCGCCAGAAGCGGCGCGAAACGGCTCCAGACCCGCTCCTGGGTCGGTTCATCGAAATAGATCACGACATTCCGGCAGAAAATGGCGTCGAACGGACCCTTCATCGGCCACGACGGACCGTTGAGGTTCAGCTCGCGGAAGGCGACGAGGCTGCGCGCGGCCTCGCAGACCCGCCAGGCGCGGCGGTCGCTCGGATCACGCTCGAAGAACTGGCCGCGCATCGATTGCGACACGCCTTCCAGCAGGTGCTCGTCATAGACGGCGGTCCGGCCGGTGGCCAGAACGTTGGTGTCGATGTCGGTGCCCAGGATGCGGATGTCCAGTTCGGCCGCATTCGGCCACACCGACAGCACCGTGAAGGCCATCGAATAGGGTTCCTGGCCCGACGAGCTGGCGGCCGACCACAGGCGCAGGCGGCGACCGGCGCGCACCTGGTCGGCGATCGGCTCCAGGATGTTGGCGCGCAGGTCGTCGAAATGGTGCGGCTCGCGGAAGAAGCGGGTGACGTTGGTCGTCAGGGCCCGCAGCATTTCCTGGCTCTCGTCGTGACCCTGCTCGCTGGTCACGAAGGCGCAGTATTCCTTGAACGAGCGCAGGCCCAGGGCGCGCAGGCGCTTGGCCAGGCGCGAATAGACCAGCGTGGCCTTGGTGTCGGGCAGGCTGATGCCGGCCATGCCGTACAGGATCTCGGCGATACGCTTGAAGTCCTGGGTCGTGAACGCGAACTCGCCATCGACGATGGCTTCGCGGCGATCCGTGGGGGCGGAAGCGAAGGTCATCAGGCGGCCAGGGCCTCACGCTCGGGCAGCAGGCGATCGAGCGAGATCTCGCTGATCATCCGGCCGTCGATGGAAATGATGCCGCGGATGAAGCTGCGAACGGCGTCGCAGGCCAGGTCCGGGGTCGGTTGAACGAGGTCGTCGGTGATCGACAGGATGTCCGACACCGCGTCGACCAGCATGCCGATCATGCGGTCGCCCGCCTTCACGACGATGAACACGCTGCGGACGGTCGGCTCGATCACCGGCATGCCCAGGCGGCAGGCCAGGTCCATGATCGGCAGCACCGCGCCGCGCAGGTTGATGACGCCGCGCATGTAGCCGGGCGACTGCGGAAGCGTCGTGGCCGGGCTCCAGCCGCGGATCTCGCGAACGGCCATGATGTCCACGCAGTATTCCTGCTCGCCTACGCGGAAGGAGATCAGCTCGCGGCGTTCGGCGCCGGTGGTGATGATTTCTTCGGACATCGGCTTATTCCGCGGCGATCAGGGTGGGTTCGACGGGGCGGGGCGGTTCGCGGCGACGCAGGCTGATCACCGCGTCGACGTCGAGGATCAGGGCCACGCGGCCGTCGCCCAGGATGGTCGCGGCGGCGACGCCGTCGACCTGCTGGTAGTTCTGCTCCAGCGACTTGATGACCACCTGGCGCTGGCCGTGGATGGCGTCGGCCACCAGGGCGGCGCGCGAGCCGTCCTCGCCCTCGACCAGCAGCACGACGCCTTCGGTCGGCGGCGGCGAGGCTTCGCGGTAGCCCAGCGTCAGGCCGACGTCGATCAGCGGCACGAAGCTGTCGCGGACGGCCAGCACCGAGCCGACCGGGCCCAGCGGGCGAACTTCTTCGGGCTTGGGACGCAGGCTCTCGACGATGGCGGCCAGGGGCACCACCAGGGTCTCGCCGGCGACGTCGACCACCATGCCGTCGAGGACGGCCAGGGTCAGCGGCAGGCTGAGCGTGAAGGTCGAGCCCTGGCCCGGGCGCGAGGTGATCGAGATGCGGCCGCCGAGCGCCTGCACCGAGCGCTTGACCACGTCCATGCCGACGCCGCGGCCCGAGACGTCCGAGATCTTGTCGGCGGTCGAGAAGCCCGGAAGGAAGATCAGGTTGTCGATCTCCTCGTCGGTCAGCTGCAGCTCCGGCGAGATCAGGCCCTTCTTGATCGCGATCGAGTGGACGCGTTCGCGGTTGATGCCCTTGCCGTCGTCGGAGACCTCGATGACGATCCGGCCGCTGCGGTGCAGGGCGGCCAGCTTCACGACGCCTTCCGGATTCTTGCCGGCCGCCTTGCGCTCCTCGGGGCTTTCCAGCCCGTGGTCGATGGCGTTGCGCAGCATGTGGGTGATCGGGTCGGACAGGCGCTCGATGACCGTCTTGTCGACCTCGGTGTTCTCGCCGTCCATCACCAGGCGGGCCTGCTTGCCCGTCATGCTGGCGACTTCGCGGACCAGGCGCGGCATGCGCTGGAACACCGACTTCACCGGCTGGGCGCGGATGGCCATGACGCTGTCCTGGATCTCGCGCGTCAGCTGTTCCAGCTCGTCGAGGCCCATGGCCAGGTTGGAGGAGGGGGCGATGCCGTATTCGCCGACGCGCTGCGCCAGCATGGCCTGGTTGATGACCAGCTCGCCGACCAGGTCGATCAGGCGGTCGATGCGCTCGGGATCGACGCGGATCACCGACTGGCCCGGACCCGGGACGTCGATCTGCTGGGTCTTGGCCGCGGCCGGGGCGGCGGGCGCGGCGGCGACCGGGGCCGGAGCGACCGGCGCTGCGACCGGAGCCGGCGCGGCTTCGACCACCGGCGCCGCGGCGACGGGTTCGGGGGCTGCCTTGATCTCCACCGGCGCCTCGGTGACGACCACCGGCTCGGGCGCGGCTTCAACGGCGGCGGGCGCCGGGCCGGCCAGCAGCGCGGCCAGGGCGGCGTCGGGGCTCAGGGCCTCGCCGCGGGTGATTTCCAAGTCGCAATCGCCGTCGACGAACTCGAAGACTTCGCGGATGGCGTTCTCGTCTTCCTCGGTTTCCAGGCGCACCGTCCAGGTGGCGTAGGCGGCCTCGGCGTCGAGCTGGTCCAGCGGCGGGATCGCGCTGGCGTCCAGGGCAGCCTCGATCGGGCCCAGGCGCGCCAGTTCGCGCAGCAGCAGGGCGGTCTCGTTGGCCTTGCGGTAGAGGTCCGACTTCGGACGGATCGACACCGTCCAGACGTTGCCCACGGCGGCGGCGACGTCGGCCGCCTGCTCGTCGATGGTGATCGTCATCGGCTGGAAGTCGAAGCCGAGGTCGTCGTCGTCCAGGGCGTCGTCGGCCCCGATCAGGACCTCGGCCGGAGCGGCGGACACCGCTTCGAAGGCCGGAGCCTCGACTACGGGCGCGGCGGCGACGGGCGCCGGAGCCGCGTTCGGGTCGGTGCACGCCTTCAGTTCGGCGGCCATGGCGGCCGAGACGGCTTCGTCCACGACGCCCAGGCCGCGGGCCGAGCTGACGTGGTCGGCCAGGACGTCCGAGGCGCGCAGCAGGGTCGCGACCAGGTCCGGGGTCGAAGGCACTTCGTTGGAACGCACGGCGTCGAGCAGGGTCTCGAACACGTGGGCGAAGCGCACCAGCGGCTCGAGGCCGAAGGCGCCGGCGCCGCCCTTGATCGAGTGGACGGCGCGGAACACGGCGTTGACGGTGTCGCCATCGTCGTTGCCGTCCTGCATGGCCAGGAGCCCGCCTTCGAGGTCGGCGAGCAGTTCCTCGCACTCCTGGAAGAAGGTGACCTTGATGGCCTCTAACTCGTCCATTCCAACGTTCCTAAAACGAGAGAGTCTTTAAGTGCCCCCGGGCAGGGGGAAACGACGTCAGGCCGCGACGCGGCGGATGGCGTCGACCAGCTTTTCCGGGTTGAACGGCTTGACGATCCAGCCCGTGGCGCCGGCGCGGCGCGCGCGGTCCTTCTTGGCCGGGTCGCTTTCCGTGGTCAGCACCAGGATCGGGATGGCGCGATAGTCGTCGTCGACCCGCACCGCCTCGATGAAGCCGAAGCCGTCCAGCTTGGGCATGTTGATGTCGGTGATGATCACGTCGGGGCGATGGGCCGAAAGAACTTCGAGCCCGTGCTCGCCGTCGACCGCTTCGACGACGTTGAACCCGGCGCCGGCGAGGGCCATGCGCAGCATGTCCCGCATCGTCCGGGAATCATCGACCGTGAGGACCGTCCGCGTCACGATTGAACTCCATGAGTATCCGCCGAAAGAAGCGCCCCTTCGGCGCCGAACAGACGGGTGGTTTCGACAAAGGCCTCCGAAGGGGCCCGGATAGAGAAGGACTTTCCGTCCGCCGCCCAGGCGGTCTTGGCCGCCAGGAGCACTTGCAGGCAGAGGCCGCCGAGGCGACGCACGCTTCCGGCGTCGACCTCGACCGCATCGCCCCGGCGTTCCAGGAACGCCGCCTTGAGGGGACCCGACGCCTTCAGATCAAGCGTCTCGGGCAGCGAAAGAACAGTCATCAAAACTCCTCCCAGCCGTCGCTGACCGGGGCGGCCGCTGCGGCGGCTCCGCCACGGCCGGGCCGGGCGAAGGCGCCGAGCCGGGCGCGTTGCTCGGCGACGGGGTTGCGGGCCGGCGAGTCGACGGCGACGTCGGCTTCGCGCGGGCGTTCAAAACGTTGGCTCGAGCCTTCGCCCACACGGAAGCGACCGATCAGGCGCACCAGCTCCGCGGTCTCGCCCTTCAGCGAGTGCGTCGCGGCGGTCGATTGCTCGACCATGGCGGCGTTCTGTTGGGTCACCTGATCCATCTGGTTGACGGCGGTGTTGACTTCGTTGAGGCCGGTCGCCTGCTCGGCCGCCGAGGCGGCGATTTCGGTGACCAGGGCGTCGATCTCGCCGACCTTCACGACGATCCGCTGCAGGGCCTCGCCGGTCTGGCCGACCAGGCTCACTCCCGCAGAGACCTGCTGGGTCGACGACGAGATCAGGGTCTTGATCTCCTTGGCGGCCTCAGCCGAGCGCTGGGCGAGCGCGCGGACTTCCTGGGCGACGACTGCGAAACCACGTCCCGCTTCGCCCGCCCGGGCGGCCTCCACCCCGGCGTTGAGCGCCAGGAGGTTGGTCTGGAAGGCGATCTCGTCGATCACGCCGATGATCTGGCTGATCTGCTTGGAGGAATTTTCGATTTCGCCCATCGCGGACACTGCCTGATGCACGACCTGACCGGAATGCGTCGCTTCGCCACGGGTGGTCGAGACGACGTCCGAGGCTTGGCGGGCGCCGGAGGCCGTGCGGCGCACGGTGGCGGTCAGCTCGTCGAGGGCGGCGGCGGTCTCTTCCAGGCTGGCGGCCTGCTGCTCGGTGCGTCGCGACAGGTCGTCGGAGGCGTGGGCGATCTCGTCGGCGCCGGTGCGCAGGCCGTCGGTCGAGGCCGTGATGACCTTCACGGTGTCCTGCAGCTGGGCGATGGCGCCGTTGAAGTCGTCCTTCAGCTTGGCGTACTCGCCCGGGAAGCTGGCGGTGACGCGGAAGGTCAGGTCGCCCTGGGCCAGGTGCTCGAGGCCCTCGGCCAGCGAGCTGACCACCAGGGCGCTCTCGCGGGCGGCGGCGGCGGCGGCCTGTTCCTTGGCGCGGCGCTCGTCGGCGGTCAGGGCGGCGGTCTTTTCCTGCTCGGCGCGCAGCTGCTCGAGGTGAAGCTGGTTGTCGCGGAACACCTTCAGCGAACGCACGATGGCGCCCAGTTCGTCACCGCGGGTCAGGCGCTCCAGATCGATGCCGTTGTCGCCCTTGGAGAGCTTCTCGGTCGCGCCGGCGATGTCGGCGATCGACTTGCGGGTGGTCATCACGGTCATGAAGGCCAGGACGCCGACGGCGGCCAGGGTGATGAGCGAGAGAACGATGGTGATGCTGATCGAGGCGGCGGCTTCGGCCTGGCGCTTGGCGGCCTGGGCCTTGGCGCGGTTGGCCGCGTCGTCGACGACCTTCTGCAGCTGCGCGGCCATCTTGACGTACTGGTCCTCGAAGCTGCCGGCGAAGCTCATCGCCATGCCCGCGTCGACGTCGACCATGCCGCTGACGGTGTCGACGGCGCTGCGGCACTCGGCCAGCGCCTTGACCAGGGCGTCGATCTTCGGACGCTCAGAGGCCGGAAGGCGCCCCGAGATGGCCTTCATTTCCTTGCCCAGGGTGTCGAACTCGGCGAGCAGTTCGGTGATGCGCGGGCCGGCGGGAGCGGCCATCGGGTCGGCCTTGGAGGCCAGGATCTGGTAGAGCTTGCCATGGGAGTCTGTGATGCGGCGCGACAGCGACTGGATCTCGCTGTTGGTGCGCATGTCGGTCTCGACGACCTGTTGCAGCGCCGCCGACTGGCTCTTCTGCACGACGATGGACCCGACGGCCATGGCCGCCAGCATCAGCAGTGCGAAGGCCGGCGCGAAGCCGATTTTTATGATCAACGGCAGATCGACGAGTCGAAAGCGCTTCATGACAAATCCCCTCCAAGAGACGGCCGTGCCCACGGACCGTCCGCAATGTGGGGCGATCATCACGATAGATTCCTAATTCTTCCTGACTTTGGTTAAGGATGATGGCCGCACCCTGTCGCACCCCCTGTCGCACCCGTATCGATGTGTGCGTACGCGCGCATACTTGAGTCTAGAGTGGGGTGAATGTGGCGGCATGGCGCCATTCACAAGTCATTATGGTTATCGATAAGTAAATATCGATTATTCTTCGGTGACTCAGACTATCTTAACTTGCGGCTGCGAAAAGGTGCAGGCGTCCGGTTGGCGCAACGTCCAACGGACGAAGAAAAAATACTAGGAGCAGCGGGATGAAATATCCGATCGCTATTGCCGCGGGAATCGCCGGCAGCTTTTTCGTCGCTCAGGCCGCTTCGGCCGCCGGCGGTTTCGAAGACCAGATGGGCCGCTGCCTGCAGCAGTTCGCCAACACCAAGGACGCCGCCCAGGTGATGCTTGAGTGCACCGCCGACGCCGGCAAGCTCTCGGGCTGCAAGGTCGTCGACAACAGCGCGGCCGGCAAGGGCTTCGACAAGGCGGCCATGTGCATCGCCGAGAAGCTGCCGATGGGCGCCAAGACCGGCACCGTGAAGGTTCCGTTCCGCTTCCCGGGCGGCGCGTAAGACTTACGCGCCTTCCCAGAGGGGGTTTCAAACGCCTCCGCTGGTCCAGGCCGGCGCATCCCGCACGGGACGCGCCAAGGCCGGATCGGCGGGGGCGTTTTGCTGTCCGGACGACAGCTCTGCCAAGTAAAGCCGGATGCGCTCCAAGAAAAAGCCCGCCATGAAGGCGGGCCAGTTGAGGAGACGCGCGAAGAAACTGTCCGGAGCGCGCTAAGCTACGCCGCGCCCCGGCTGCACAGAATTCAATACTCTTCCCAGTCCTGGTCGAGCGCGACGGCGGCCGAGCCGCGGTGCGCGCCGGGACGGGACGCCACCTGGGGCGCGGCGGGGCGAGGCGTTGGGCGGGCGATCTGCGCCTTGGCCGCCTGGCGAGAGGTCCTGAAGCCGCCGACCAGCCGGGTCAGCTCGTTGGACTGGCCCTTCAGCGAGTGGGTCGCGGCGGTGGTCTGCTCGACCATGGCGGCGTTCTGCTGCGTGACCTGGTCCATCTGATTGACGGCGATGTTGACCTGGGCCAGGCCGCTCGACTGTTCCTGGGCCGAGGACGAGATCTCGCCGACCAGGGCGTCGATCTCCGCCACCTTGACGACGATGCCGCGCAGGGCCTCGCCGGTCTGGCCGACCAGGGCCACGCCCGCCTCGACCTGCTTGGACGAGGCGCCGATCAGGGCCTTGATCTCCTTGGCCGCCTCGGCCGAGCGCTGGGCGAGCGCCCGTACCTCCGACGCCACGACCGCGAAGCCCTTGCCCGCATCGCCGGCCCGGGCGGCTTCGACGCCGGCGTTCAGCGCCAGAAGGTTGGTCTGGAAGGCGATCTCGTCGATCACCCCGATGATGTTGCTGATCTCGCGGGAGCTGGTTTCGATCTCGCCCATGGCGGCCACCGCGTCGGTGACCACCACGCCCGAGCGCTCGGCGTCGGTCTTGGCGCCGGCCACCACGTCGGAAGCCTGGCGGGCGCCGGCGGCGGCGCGCTTCACCGTGGCGGTGATCTCGTCGAGGGCTGCGGCGGTCTCTTCCAGGCTGGCCGCCTGCTGCTCGGTGCGGCGCGACAGGTCGTCGGCGGCGACGCCGATCTCGTCGGTGCCGGAGCGGATGCCGTCGGTGGCGGCTGAAACGGCGGCCATGGCCTCTTCCAGCGTCGCCACGGCGGCGTTGAAGTCGCCTTTCAGCTTCTGGAAGTCGGGCGTGACCTCGATGTCGAGGCGGGAGGCGAGATCGCCTTCGGCCAGGCGCGCCAGAGCCTCGCCCAGGGCCTGGACCACGGCGGTCTGGCTGCGCTCATTGGCCAGGCGCACCTCTTCCAGGCGCCGGCGCTCGGCCTCGATGGTCTCCAGATAGATCGAGATGGCGAAGTCCATGTCGAGCATGACCGCCTTCATCAGCGCCGAGACCGCGTCGCCGGCCTTTTCCGCGCCGTCGGCCTTGGCCATGAAGCCCTTGGGCCAGACCTCGCGGATGGCCGCGCGCATCAGGTGCTCGCTGACCAGGGCGTAGCCGCCGATGTACCAGCGCGGCTCCAGGCCGATGCGGGCGTGGGTCTCGCCGATGGTGCGGACCGCCTTGACGTAGGTGTCGCTGAAGTCGGCCTCGGCGATCACCGACCAGTGCGACTTCTGGCGACTGCCGGCCGCGTCCATGTGGCGTTCGTCGCCGAAGAACTTGCGGGTCTCGGGGGTGGCCTTCACGCGGTCGTAGAAGCCCTTCAGGGCCGGACCGATTTCCTTCTCGATGAGCGGACGCAGAGCCCGCAGAGCCGCACGGGCTCGATTATCGAGACCCATGAACGCAACGCGGTCACTCAGTGCATAGTCCTGGCTCATCTGGCCGCATCCTCGATTGAGATATCGAGGTTCACTCTCGCGGCTGATGGTTAATCCGCCAACAACTTTTCCCGTTTTGAGCGCGTCAGGTCGTCGCACTCTACCGTGTTCTGCTTGCGGCTATCCGCCACGCCGAAGTGTTTCGCGAGCAATGACCAGCTGCTGGATCTGGCTGGTGCCTTCATAAATCCGGAAAATACGGACATCGCGATACAGGCGCTCGATGCCATAGTCGGCGACATAGCCGGCCCCGCCGAAGATCTGTACGGCCCGGTCGGCGACCTTTCCGACCATCTCCGAGGCGAACAGCTTGGCGGCCGCCGCCTCCAGGGTCACGCCCTCGCCGGCGTCGCGCTTGCGGGCGGTCTCCAGCACCAGGGCCCGGGCGGCCAGGGCCTCGGTCTTGCTGTCGGCGAGCATCGCCTGGATCAGCTGGAAGCTCGATATCGGCTGGCCGAACTGCTTGCGCTCGGAGGCGTAGGCCACGCAGTCGGCGATCAGCCGCTCGGCCACGCCCACGCAGACGGCGGCGATGTGCAGGCGGCCGCGGTCGAGCACCTGCATGGCCACCTTGAAGCCCTCGCCCTCGGCGCCCAGGCGGTTCTCGGCCGGCACGCGCACGCCGTCGAAGGTGACGTCGTGGATGTGGGCGCCCTGCTGGCCCATCTTCTTCTCGGCCTTGCCCACGTGCAGGCCCGGCAGGCCGGCCGGGACGAGGAAGGCCGAGACGCCCGAGCCGCCCTTGGCGTCGGGATCGGTGCGGGCCATCACCGTGAACAGCGAGGCCTTGCCGGCGTTGGTGATGAAGCGCTTGGAGCCGGTCAGGACATAGTCGTCGCCATCGCGCACGGCCCGGGTCTGCACCGAAGCGCTGTCGGAACCGGCCTCCGGCTCGGTCAGGGCGAAGGAGGTCACGGTCTGTCCCGAAGCGATGCCGGGCAGCCACCTGGCCTTCTGCTCGTCGGTGCCGAACATCACCAGGCCCTGGCTGCCTATGCCGACATTGGTGCCGAACACCGAGCGGAAGGCCGGTGAGGCCCGGCCCAGCTCGATGGCCACCAGCGCCTCGTCCTCCATCGAAAGGCCAAGGCCGCCGTGCTCCTCGGGGATCGACAGGCCGAAGAGGCCCAGGTCGCGCATCTCGGCGATCACCGATTCGGGAACCACGTCGTCCTCGGCCACCTGGGCCTCGATCGGCCGCAGGCGTTCGGCCACGAAGCGGGCGACCATGTCGAGCAGCTGGTCGCGGGTCTCGCGGTCGAGGGCCATGGTGTTTCCTTCCTGTTCCGTCGCGTCAAACGATCGTTTTATTCGCCGACTTTAGCCGGCGCGCGGCGGAATGGAAGGGCTCTTCAGAAGCGGGCGCGATAGGTTGCCGACAGGTTGAGCTCCGGATCGGCCGAGGCGTCGTGGCCGGGCTGCAGGGCGACCCCGCCGCGCAAGGTCAGGCGTCGATCGCCGCGCAGGGCCTTCTCCAGGCCCAGCCGCAGGTCGATCTCGCGTCCGTTCGGCGAGGCGCTGAACCGTCGCGTCGAATAGGTCAGCGGATCCTCGTAGGACAGCGGGGCGTCGGCCAGGGTGGTGGTGAAGCGGCCAGCCTCGATGCGCAGTGGCTGGCTGACCTCGAAGGTCAGCTGGGCGCAGGACCAGCCGATAAGGCCGCAGTCGGCCGCCGCGGCCAGGCGCCAGGCGCCGCTGACCGCGCCGTCGAGGGCCAGCAGGCCGCCCTGGGCGTCCATGCGGCCCATCGATGCCTCGGCCCGCAGGCTGACGCCTGGGCGCGGCGAGATGTCGAAGGCCGCCGCCGTAAAGCGGGTGGTCGAGGGCAGGGCGAAGGTCGAGCCGGGGGCCAGGAACGAGCCCAGCGGGCCCAGCGGCTCGTCCAGGGTCCCTGCGGTGATGCTCAGCACGCCGCCAGCCACCACTGTCTGGCCGGTGGCCGAGACATAGCGCGAGGCCTTGATCTCGGTGGTCTGCAAGGGCAGGCGGCGCTCGGCCTCGCCCTGTTCGGCGCTGAAGGCGAAGCGGCCCAGCCGCACGGCGGCTTGCATGGTCTGGTCGGGGCGGGCCACCGCGCGGAAGGCGTCGCGGCCCTCGGGGCCGGCCGGGGCGGGCGCGCCGCCCTCGCCCTTCCAGGTCGAGAAGCTGAAGCGGCCGAAGGCGGCCTGCATCCGCGCCGAGCGCATCGGCTGGGGCGCCAGCAGCAGGTCGGGAGTGCTGGCGTTGGGGATGTCCTCGAACAGCGGGGCCTCGGCGCTGAAGGCCAGCTGGGCGCCGGCCAGGGCGGGGCCGCCCAGCACGACCGAGCTGGACGCGGCGGCCGGCGGCAGGTCGCCGACACCCCGGCGCGAGGCCGAAGGCACGGTTCCGGCCAGGTCGACCACGAAGCGGCGGTGGTAGTCGTCGGTCAGCACGGTGGTGAGGGCGGTGGTGCGGGCCATGGCGTTGCCGAACGCGCCGGCCAGGCTCGTGCCCGGGGTCGAGCCCTCGTCCAGAACCACTGTCGCGCCCTGGCCGGTGGCCAGGCTGCTGGTCCCGACCGGCTGGAAGGCGCGGGTCAGGTCCAGCGAGCCGCGGCCGTAGGTGGAATCCGTGCCGGTCGTTCCCAGGTCGGCGGCGGTGCGCAGCAGGATCGACACCGCGTCGCGGCCGGAGATGTTGGGAAAGGCCTGCAGCAGCAGGGCCAGGGCGCCGGAGACATGCGGCGCGGCGAACGAGGTGCCCGAGATCCGCCAGCAACTCGTGCCGTCGCAGTCGGTGACGACTTCTTCGCCGGGCGCGACGAGGTAGCCGTTGGCGGCGACGCCGGCGCGGTTGGAGAAGCTGGACATGGTCCCCGCGCGCGACACCGAGCCGACCGCCAGCACCGCGCCTGCATAGCGGGGATCGACGGCGTAGCGCGCCGGCCAGCCGGGATCTGCCAGGCCCTCGTTGCCCGAGGCGGCGGCGATGACCACGCCAGCGGCGGTGGCGCGGGCCAGGGCCGCCTCGAAGGTCGCGCCCAGCGGATCCTCGCCGCCGAGCGACAGGTTGATCACCTTGGCCCCGTTGGCCACGGCGTAGTCGACGGCCCGGGCCAGGTTGGTCGAGCCGAAGACGCAGTCTGCGCAGTCGGGATTGGTCGAGACGGTGTCGGCGCGGATCGACAGGATCGTCGCGCCGTAGGCCACGCCGATCGTGCCCGTGCCGTTGAAGTTCGAGGCGATGATCCCGGCCGAGCGGGTGCCGTGGCGGCTGGTGTCGAACGGGGTGTTGCGGCCTGCGACGATGTCGGTCGAGGCGGCCGACAGGCGGCCCGCCAGGTCGGGCTGGGCCGGATCGACGCCGGTGTCGACGACGGCGACCGTCACCCCCGCGCCCGTGTAGCCGGCGTCATAGGCAACATTGGCGTGGATCGCCGCCAGGCCCCAGCTGCGCTGGTACTCGGTGCTGGTGACGCTAGGGGGCGGTGGTGGTGGCGGAGGAGGAGGGGGTGGAGGTGGTGGTGGCGGAGGAGGGGGCGGCGGAGGCGGCGTGGTCACGCCCGTCGACGGGCCGCCTCCGCTTCCTCCGCCCCCGCATGCCGTCGCCAGCAGGGCCGCGCCGAGGACCAGCGCGGTGGGCCAGATGCGCAGGACGCGGTAGAGACTGGTCATCGAAAACCCCTCCGGCCCGTCCCCGCGCTCACGTTACCTGGGAGACGCGCCCTTCGCCAGGACACTGCGATGCACGCCGTAAAGGAAGTATATCGCGAGGCCGATCAACTGCGCGTAGAAGAAATAGTGCTGCGTTTTGGCCGGGAGACTGGCGAACAGATAGAGGCAGCCGAGGATCGCGCCGGCGGCCACGACGGGCCAGGCCGGGGTCGAGAACACCCGGGGGCGTTCCGGCTCGCGCAGGCGCAGCACGATCACCGAGGCGCCGACGGCGATGAAGGCCGCCAGGGTGCCGGCGTTGGCCAGCTCGGCGATCTCCTTCAGCGGCAAGAGGCCCGACAGCACCGCAGCCAGCACGCCGGTCAGCAGGGTCATCAGCACCGGCGTGCCCGTCCTGGCGTTCACCCGCGACAGGGCGCGCGGCAGCAGTCCGTCGCGGGCCATGACGAAGAAGATCCGGCTCTGGCCGTACATGAAGGCCAGGATCACGGTCGGCAGGGCGATCACGGCGGCCAGGGCCACGCCGGCGGCGATCTTCGGATGCCTCAGGGTTTCGAGGATGAAAACCAGCGGCGCTTCGCTGGCCGAGAACACTTCGGTGCGCGAGGCGCCGATCGAGACGGCGGCGACGATCATGTAGATGGCCGTGCAGGCGGCCATCGAGCCGACGATGCCGATGGTCAGGTCGCGCTTGGGGTTCTTGGTCTCCTCGGCGGCGGTCGACACCGCGTCGAAGCCGTAGAAGGCGAAGAAGATCAGGCTGGCGGCGGCCATGACGCCGACCTTGACCCCGTCGGGACCCGGATTGGCGGCGAAGCCCTTGGGCATGAAGGGCGTGAAGTGGGTCGCGTCGAAGGCCGGCAGGCAGAGAGCGACGAACACGGCGAGAGCCGCGATCTTGATCACCACCAGCACCATGTTCACCGTGGCGCTCTCGCGGGTGCCCAGCGCCAGCAGGCCGGCCACCGCCATCGAGATGATCACCGCCGGCAGGTTGATGATGCCGCCGGCGTGGGGGCCGGCCAAGAGGACGTCGGGCGTGCCGATCATCTTGAACAGCCCCTGGGCGTGGGCCGACCAGCCTACCGCCACGGCGGCGCAGACCAGGGTGTATTCGAGGATCAGGCTCCAGCCGATCACCCAGGCCACAGGTTCGCCCATGGCGACGTAGCTGTAGGTGTAGGCGCTGCCCGAGGCCGGGATCATGGTCGACAGTTCGGCGTAGCACAGGGCCGCGCAGGCGCAGACCGCGCCGGCGATCAGGAAGGACAGGATCACGCCGGGGCCGGCCAGGCCCGCGCCGACGCCGGTCAGGGTGTAGATGCCGGTGCCGACGATCGCGCCGACCCCCAGAGCCACCAGGTGATACCAGCTCAGGGTCTTTTTCAGCGCGTGGCCTTCATGGCCGCCGCTCGCCCCATCGATCGCCTTGCGGCGCATCCAGAAACTCATGCTCGTCCTCCCGACTGCCGGGGGACCATGGCTGGGGATCGAGAAGCCGCCAAGGGGGCGAGGCGCAAAGACGACGGATATTCGGCGCGGGGCCGAAAATGCGCCCTCTACGGACGAAACGCCGGTCTGAGCGGCCTCGCGCCGAAGGATCGTCGGTTAGATGGCCGCGTCGAAGGCCTGGAAGCTGACGGGAACCGGCGCCGGCGCGCCGCGGCCCTTCATGCGGGCGTGCAGCGTCTTGACGCAGTCGCTGCCGGTGCGTTCGAACGCGAAGGGCAGAATGCCGTGGACCAGGCAGGCAAGGCCCGCGGCGATCATCGGCACGCCGAAGCTCCAGGCCATGGCGAAATGCTCGCCATAGGTCTCGCCGACCTGTCTGGGGTGACGGGTAAAGAGCTCGAGCATCGCGGGTCCCTCCTCGATCGAGACCTGGAAGGATGCGCCGCGTCGGCGAGAAAGACATTGTCGATCTGCGGCCGGCACGACAGGTTGGGAGAATTTCCATCTCCGATATGCAAAGAAGCGAGATGATCGATCTCGATTCCATCGACCGCCGCCTGCTCGCCATCCTTCAGGAGGACGCCACGGCCTCGATCGCCGAACTGGCCGAGCGGGTGGGGCTGTCGCAGACGCCCTGCTGGAAGCGGCTCAAGCGCCTGCAGGACACCGGCGTCATCACCGCCCGCGTCGCCCTGCTCGATCGTGACGCGCTGGACCTGCCGCTGACGGTGTTCGTGGCCGTCAAGACCGGCCGCCATGACGAGGCCTGGCTGGAGACGTTCGCCAAGGGCGCCGGGGCCCTGCCCGAAGTGGTCGAGTTCTATCGGATGGCCGGCGATGTCGACTATCTGCTGAAGGTGGTGGTCAAGGACATCGCCGCCTACGACCGCTTCTACAAGCGCCTGATCGCCACCGCGCCGCTGACCGACGTGTCGTCCAGCTTCGCGATGGAGCAGATCAAGTTCACGACGGCCCTGCCGATCCCGACCTAGCCGCAGGATGCGGCTTCAGGCGCCGTCGATCCAGGTGCGGACGACGTTGCGCCCGCCATCCAGCAGCACCAGGTCCGCCGCCTGGCCCGGGGCGATCGTCCCGCGCGCCGCCGAAAGGCCCAGGAACGCCGCCGGCGCGGCCGAGGCGGTCATCACCGCGTCCTCCAGCGACAGGCCCAGCATCGAGACGGCGTTGCGCACCGCGCCTATCATGTCGAGGTCCGAGCCGGCGAGGGTTCCGTCGGGGCCGACGCAGACGCCGTCCTGCACGGTGATCTGGCGGCCCTGCAGCTCGAAGCGCTTGTCGCTCATGCCCACGGTCGGCATGGCGTCGGTGACCAGCATGAAGCGGTCCAGCGGCCGGGTGCGCAGGGCGATGCGCAGGGTGGCCGGATCCACGTGGCGGCCGTCGACGATGACGCCGCACCAGGCCTCCTGGCTTTCAAGGGCCGCGCCCACCGCGCCGGGCGCGCGGCTGGTCAGCGGCGACATGGCGTTGAACAGGTGGGTGAAGCCGGTCAGGCCGGCGTCGAGCGCGGCCTTCACGGTCTCGTAGCGGGCGTTGGTGTGGCCGGCCGCGACCACCACCCCGGCCTGAGCCAGGCGGCGCACCATGTCGGGCGTGGTCATCTCGGGGGCGAGGGTGACCAGCGTCTTGCCGCGCTTCAGCGAAGACAGCAGCCTGATCGCCGCCTCGTCCAGGACGCGGAACTTGTCGGCGTCGTGGATGCCCTTGCGCTGTTCGTTGAGGAACGGCCCTTCGATGTGCACGCCCAGCACTCCGGGCACGCCAGCCTCGATCGCGTCTTCCGTCGCCCGCATGGCCGCGTCGACCACGTCGAGGTCGTCGCTGATCAGGGTGGGCAGGAAGCCGGTCGTGCCGAAGGCCCGGTGGGCCGCGCCGATGGCGGCGATGGTCTCCACCGTCGGGGCGTCGTTGAACAGCACGCCGCCGCCGCCGTTGACCTGGGTGTCGATGAAGCCTGGGACCAGCAGGCCGCCGGCGAGATCTTCGACGATCGCGCTCGCCGGGACCTCGGCGCGGTCGACTAGGCCGACGATGGCGCCGCCGTCGATCAGCAGGACCCGGCCGTCGATGACGCCGTCGGGCGTCAGGACGGCGCCGTTGACCAGGGCGGTTTGGGAGGCGGTCGACATCAGACGGTCTTCGTCACCTTGTTGAGGTGGGGCGGGCGATCGGGGTCGTAGCCGCGCGCGACCGACAGGCCGGCGGCCATGCGGTAGAAGCTCTGCACCGCCAGGATGGGCTCCAGCACCGGATGGCCCGAGGCGGTCGGCAGGGGTGTCGCGCCGGAGGCCTCGCCGCCCGACAGCAGCACCGTGGCCCCGCGCTCGGCCAGGCCCTGGGCCATGGCGATCGTCGAGTCGAAGGTCTCGTCGTGCTGGGCCAGGACGATGGCCGGGAAGCCGTCCTTCACGAGCGCCATCGGGCCGTGCAGCACCTCGGCGGCGCTGAAGGCCTCGGCATGCAGGCCGCAGGTCTCCTTGAACTTCAGGGCCGCCTCCTGGGCGACGCCGAAACCGACGCCGCGACCCAGGACATAGAGGTTGGTCGCCTCGCGCAGGGCGTCGATCCCGGCGCTCCAGTCCTTGTCCCAGGCGGCCGAGAGGCCGGCGGGGAGGGTTTCGAGGGCGGTGGTGAGTTCCGTATCGCTGGTCCAGGCGGCGACCAGCTGCACGATGGCCGACAGGGCGGCGATGTAGGACTTGGTGGCGGCGACGCTGAGCTCGGGGCCGGCGTGCAGCGGCAGCACCGCGTCGGCCAGGGCCGCCAGCGGCGAGGTCACGTCGTTGACCAGGGCCACGACGAACGCGCCGCCGGCCTTGGCGGCCTCGACGGCGGCCAGCAGGTCCGGGCTTTTGCCCGACTGCGAGATGGCGATGTAGAGCACGCCCTCCAGGTCCTGCTGGGCGGCGTAGACCGACGACACCGATAGCGCCGCCGACGAGGTCAGCACGCCGGTGCGGGTCTCGATCAGGTACTTGGCGAAGGTGGCCGCGTGGTCGCTGCTGCCGCGGGCGCAGGTGACCACGGCCCGGGGCGGCTGGCTGCGCAGCCGCTCGGCGATCTCGCCCGCGGCCTGCGCGTTGGCCGCGATCTGGCGCGCGACCACGCTCGCGGCCTCGCCCGCCTCGAGGAACATGCGGGTGGCCTCGGCGGTGAGGGATTGCGCTTCGGGTCGGGTCAAGACGGTCGCCTCCAAGACGGCTTCCTTTACTCAGAGATCAAGACAGGGCGTTCAGCTCGGCCACGAAGTCGTAGGCGTCGCCGCGATAGTAGGATTGGGTCACTTCCACCGGCCGGCCGTCCTTGAGGAAGCCGCGCCGCTCGATGAGCAGCCCCGCGTCCTTGACCGGCACGCCCAGCAGGTCGGCCTGCTCGCTGGCGAACAGGATGGCGCGCAGCCGCTGCAGGGCGCGCGCCGGGCGATGGCCGGTGTTCTCCAGCGCCTCGTAGAGCGAGGTGCCGACCACCTCGGTTGAGGGCAGGGCGAAGGCGGCGACGGTGGTGTATTCGACGGCCATCGGGGCGCCGTCGGCATAGCGGATGCGGGCGAAGCGGAAGACCGGCGTGCCGGGCGACAGGCCCAGCGTCAGCGACTCCTCGGGCGTCACCTGGCCCTCGCTGCGGCTGATCCATTCGCTGTGAGGGACCCGGCCGCGGGCGATCATGTCCTCGGTGAACGATGACAGCTTCGAGAAACTCTTCTCAACCCGGGCGGCGACGAAGGTGCCCGCGCCCTGGCGACGCGTCAGCAGGCCCTCGCTGACCAGACCGTCCAGCGCCTTGCGCACGGTGATCCGCGAAATGCTGAATTCTTCGGCAAGGTCACGCTCGGCCGGCAGGGCGTCGTCGGGCGAAAGGATCTTCTTCTGGATCGCCTCGCGCAGGGCGCGCTGCAGCTGCTTGTACAGCGGCGCGTGGTCCTGCCCGTGGCCATCCAGGCCCCCGATCTTCTCGGCAAACTGCATCACGTCCAAACCCCCTGGCCCGAAGCCGACAGGCCAACAATCGCCCGGATGCGCCTCTCCGGAAGAGCGGCGCAACAGTGCATGACCATTTTCATACCAATTATATCGTGGTCTGCAATTGGTTCTTTTTAGGTCTTGTCAGGTGCAAAAATTTCGTCACAGTCACACTCCGAGGCCTGAGAAGTACCGCTCGTTGCGGGTTCGCCGCGAGAAATTGGTATCAGATTGGGCTTTGGGGTTCGGCTCCGGGTCCAGTGGCCCGGCACAAAGGGGAGAAGCCGAGTTATGAAGAGCATCCACAAGGCGGTCCTTACCGCTTCCGCCAGCCTGCTGGCCGTATTGGTCGCCGCGCCCGCGATGGCGCAGGAGACTTCGACCTCCGTCGAGGAGGTGGTAGTCACCGGCATTCGCGCGTCGCTGCAGCAATCCATTCAATCCAAGCGTAACGCCGACGCCATCGTCGACGTGGTCACCGCCGAGGACGTCGGCAAGTTCCCGAGCTCGAACGTCGCCGAAGCGCTGACGATCGTTCCGGGCGTCACTGTCGACCGTCAGTTCGGCCAGGGCGAAAAGGTCTCGATCCTGGGGACGGATCCGGCCTTGAACCGCACCTTGCTGAACGGCCAGACCGTGGCCTCGGCCGACTGGTTCATCCTTGATCAGCCCGGCCGTACGTTCAACTACGCCCTGCTGGCGCCGCAGATCGTCGGCAAGGTCGAAGTGTACAAGTCGCCGGAAGCCCGCATCGACGAGGGCAGCATCGGCGGCACGGTCATCGTCAACACCCGCAAGCCGCTGGACCTGAAGCCGCTGACGCTGCAGGGCTCGCTGAGCTACCTCTATAACGACCGCTCCAAGAAGTCCGATCCGCAGGTCTCCTTCCTGGGCAGCTGGAAGAACGCCGACCAGACCTTCGGCATCGCGGTTTCGGCCCAGCACGCCAAGGACCAGCTGCGCCGCGACGGCATCGAGTCCTACGGCACCATTCCGGCCAGCTACTACAACGGCGGCAACCCGGAAAACCCGGTCAGCTCGATCACCAACGGCAATTGCACGGGGGCCTGCGCCACCACCCTGGCGGCCAATCCGAACGCCCGCGGCGTGAACTCGCTGTCGGTGTCGTACTTCGAGCAGGAGCGCGTCCGCGACAGCTACACCGCCGCCGTCCAGTGGCGCCCGACCGACGCCCTCGAACTGAACTTCGACTGGCTGAAGATCAAGGCGACCTACGACAACACCAACCAGTCGCTGTTCGCCTTCCAGGGCAACACCTGGAACAGCCTCGGCGCGCTGACCGATATCGTCATCACCGACAACGTCATCCGCAAGGCCTCGTTCAAGAACGCGCTGAGCGTGCTGGACGTGCAGTACCGCGAGGCCGAGCTGAACTCCGACACCTACCACTTCAACGGCAAGTGGACGGGCGACGGCTTCGACGTGGCCGGCGACCTCGGCTACTCCAAGGCCGACGGCGGCACCACCCGCCAGCTGTACGGGGAGTTCCTGAACTGGGCCGACTACACGGTCGACTTCACGGGAACGCCGGGCGCGCCGGGCGTGCTGACCTACACCAACCCCGCCGCCAACGGTAACCCGCTGGCCGACGCCAGCAAGTTCTCGTTCGATGGCGGTTGGGGCGCGGGCGACCCGTCGGTTCCCGGCGCGCCGGGCTACAACTCCGGCTGGGGCGGCAACATCGTCTCCAAGCCGACCACCGACAAGGAAACCTACGGCCAGCTGGACTTCGGCAAGGACTTCGAGGGCGTGATCAAGCGCGTCCAGTTCGGCTACAAGTACCGCAAGCACGAGACGACCCAGGCCATGTCGGGCGTCACGGTCGCCGTCTACGGCAACCCGGCCAGCGCCTCGCAGTTCAGCCCGTCGATCGTGCCCAGTAACTACCTGAAGGGCTTCGACGGCGTAACCGACCAGATGGGCAGCCGCTTCAAGATCGACGGCAAGGCCCTGGCCGACTACATCGACCGCGGCGGCTACCTGCGTCCGTGGCAGGCCAAGCCGGTGCCGACGGTGTTCGGCAACGCCGAGTTCACCGCTCAGAACTGGGGCATCGAAGAGACCATCAACGCGCTCTACGGCCAGGCCAACTTCCAGGCCGACAACGTGCGCGGCAACTTCGGCCTGCGCTACGTGAAGACCGAGTCCGACAGCGGCGGCTACACCTGCGTGAACCAGACCGCCACCGGCTGCGGCACCACCGCCGCCGACTGGGCCTGGGAGGTGAAGTCCAAGAAGTACGAGGACTTCCTGCCCAGCCTGAACGTCATCGTCGACGTGCAGGAGGATCTGGTGTTCCGCTTCGCCGCGGCCCAGGTGATCTCGCGTCCGAACTACGCCGACATGTCGAACTACTTCTGGCTCTCCGACCAGATCCTGACCGGCGGCGGCGGCAACCCGGACCTGAACCCGTACAAGTCCAGCAACGTCAACGCCTCGCTGGAATGGTACTTCGCGCCGGAAGCCATCCTGTCGGCTGAAGTCTTCCACAAGGACATCAGCAACTACATCCTGCAGCAGACGGTCGCCGAGCAGCACTTCAACCAGGCGCGCAACGCGGTCACGACCTATCAGATCAGCCGTCCGACCAACGCCGGCTCGGCCACGGTCAAGGGCCTGGCGGTCGCCTACCAGCAGACCTTCGGCATGGGTTTCGGCCTACTGGCCAACTACACCTATGCTGATGGTGAAGCCGACGGCGGCGCGCCGCTGCCCTACAACTCCAAGCACCAGATCAACGTCAGCCCGTTCTACGAGCACGGTCCGTTCTCGGCCCGGGTGACCTACAACTGGCGCTCGAAGTACTTCACGGGCCTGGATCGCGGCGACCAGATGTTCGTCCGCGCCTTCAAGGGCCTGGACGCCACGGCCGGCTACGCCTTCAGCGAGAACGTCAACCTGTCGGTCTCGGCGCAGAACCTGCTGGACAGCGAGTACTACGCCTACGCCAACACCACCATGCTGCCGCGCGGCGTCTACCGCACCGGCCGCAAGCTGCAGGCGACCCTCAACGTCGCCTTCTAAGGCCCGGAAGTCCCGAGGCGCGCGGCTCCGCGCGGCGCGTCTCGGAGGCCGCTGATTTGCATCGCGCGCGGCTTGGTTCAGGATCGCCCTCATGACCCGCCAGGCCGCGCCGATCGCCCTCATTCCCCTCCTGACTGCAAGCAGCGAGCTGGGGCGGGACGGCTTTGGCCGGCCCGCCCGCCTTTTTGCCGACTGCCTGCCGGTGAGAGCGTCCCGCACATGATCGAAATTCGTCGCGCCGCCCTGTTCCTGGCCAGCGCCGCTTCCGTGGTCCTGGCCGCGCCCGCGATGGCGGCCGAGCCGCTGACCCTGACCCCCGCGCCGGTGAAGGGGGAGGCGCTCGAGGGCAGCTTCCGCCTGACCGCCGCCACCCGCATCCACGTGGCCAAGGGCGACGTCGAGGCGCGCGGCGTGGCCCAGCAGCTTTCAAACCTCCTGCATCGCGCCCGGGGCGTCCGCCCGGCGGTGGTGGAGGGCGAGCCCGCCACCGGTGAGGCGGCGATCTCGCTGGTGCGCGGCGGCCCCGACGGCGAAGGCTACGGCCTCGACGCGGCGCCCGGCGGGATCAAGATCACCGCCCAGAAGCGCGCCGGCCTGTTCTACGGCGCGATCAGCCTGTGGCAGTTGGCCGTGCAGGACGAGGGCAAGGGGGCCGTCGACGTGCCGTCGGCCAAGATCGAGGACGCCCCGCGCTTCGCGTGGCGCGGCTTCATGCTCGACAGCGCCCGCCACTACCAGTCGATCGACACCATCAAGCTGCT
This sequence comes from Caulobacter endophyticus, assembly GCF_003116815.1. Taxonomy (GTDB): domain Bacteria; phylum Pseudomonadota; class Alphaproteobacteria; order Caulobacterales; family Caulobacteraceae; genus Caulobacter; species Caulobacter endophyticus. The sequence continues at coordinate 102,096 of NZ_QDKQ01000057.1, read as the reverse complement.
GATCGACGGCATGGCCGCCCACAAGCTCAACACGCTGCACTGGCATCTGGTCGACGACCAGGCCTGGCGGCTGGAGATCAAGAAGTATCCGAAGCTGACGCAGGTCTCGGCCTGGCGCACGCCGGCCGGCGCGGCGGCCCGTGACCTGAAGACCGGCAAGCCGGTGCGCTATGGCGGCTTCTACAGCCAGGATCAGGTGCGCGACCTCGTCGACTACGCGGCGGCGCGCAATGTCACCATCGTTCCCGAGATCGAGATGCCAGGCCACGCGCTGGCGCCGATCGTGGCCTATCCGAAGCTTGGCCTGACGCCCAACCCGCCGGCCCTGGCCCGCCACGACTGGGGGATCTTCCCCTACCTCTACAACGTCGACGACGAGACCTTCGGCTTTCTCAATGACGTGCTCGACGAGGTCATGGACCTCTTCCCGTCGGAATACATCCACGTCGGCGGCGACGAGGCCGTGAAGGACCAGTGGAAGGAAAGCGCGGCGATCCAGGCCAGGATCAAGGAACTGGGCGTCAAGGACGAGCACGGCCTGCAGAGCTGGTTCATCCAGCGGGTCGAAAAGCACATCAACGGCCGCGGCCGCCGGCTGATCGGCTGGGACGAGATCCTCGAAGGGGGCCTGGCGCCCAACGCCACGGTCATGTCGTGGCGCGGGATCGAGGGGGCCATCGCCGCCGCCGGCCAGGGCCACGACACGGTGCTGTCGCCCGAGCCGACGCTCTATTTCGACCGCCGCCAGAGCACCTCGGTCGACGAGCCGCCCGGCCGCATGACCGTCAGCAGCCTCAAGGACGTCTACCAGTTCGACGCCGCGCCCGACGCCCTGACGCCCGATCAGCGCAAGCACATCCTGGGCGTCCAGGCCAACCTCTGGGTCGAGCACATCCGCACCGACGAGCGGGTGCAGCTGATGGCCTTCCCACGCCTGGTGGCCCTGTCGGAAACCGCCTGGACTCAGGAAGAGCGCCGCGACTGGCAGGGCTTCACCACTCGCATTCCGGCCCAGATGGCCCGGCTGAAGGCGCTGGGCCTCAAGGCCAACACCGCGCCGTTCGAGCCGCAGGCGACCTTGCGCCCCGGCGAGGGCGGGGCGATCGCCGCCAGCCTGAAGAGCGGGCTGGAGCTGGGCCAGATCCGCTACACCACCGACGGCGCCGAGCCGACCACGGCCTCGCCGGCCTATGGTGAGACGCTGTCGCTGAAGGCGGGGACCACCCTGAAGGCCCGCAGCTTCCTCGATGGCCAGCCACTGGGCCGCACCCGCGCCTGGACAGCCACGAAGCTGGCCGCCGAGACGCGCGTCAACCGCCAGCTTGAGCTGTGCGGCAATGCGATCCCGCTGCTCTTCGAAGACGACGCCCCGGAAAACGGCCGCGACGGCGAGCGCGCCATCTTCGCCACCGACGTGATGAAGCCGTGCTGGGTGTGGAAGGGCGCCGACCTTTCCAGGGGGCTGACGCTGACCGCCCGCGTCGGCCAGACGCCGTGGAACTTCCAGATCGGCAAGGCCAAGGACCAGATCGTGGTGCGCAAGCCGGCTACGCCCGACGGCGAGCTGGAGGTTCGTGTCGGGGGCTGCGAGGGCGAGCGCATCGCCGCCATTCCGCTGGGCAGGGCCGGTCGCGGCCCGGGCCTTGGGACCGTCGGCGGCGTCCTGCCGGCCCGCGACGGCGTCCACGACCTCTGCTTCAGCTTCACCGCCAAGGGCCTCGATCCGATGCCCGCCCTCGACCGCGTCACCCTGACGGCGGCCGGCCAGTAACTTCCCGACGAGAGTTCCCCACGTGTCCACCCTCGTTCTTTCCGCGCCGCTCCAGGGGTGGGTCGCCCCGCTCGACGAGACGCCGGACGCCGTCTTCGCCGAACGCATGCTGGGCGACGGCCTGGCCATCGATCCCACGGGGCAGGTGCTGCACGCGCCATGCGATGGCCGGGTCGTCACAGTCCACCGCTCGCGCCACGCGGTGACGCTGCGGGCCGACAACGGCGCCGAGATCCTGATGCATGTGGGGCTGGAGACCGTGGCGCTGGACGGCGAGGGCTTCACCGTCCACGTCGCAGAGGGCCAGGCCGTCAAGGCCGGTGACCCGCTGATCGGCTTCGACCTCGACCTGCTGGCCCGCAAGGCCAGAAGCCTGATCACCCCGATCGTGGTGACCAATCCCGACGCCTTTTCGATCGTTCGCCGCGAGCAGGATCGCGAGACCGCCGTCGGCGGCTTCCTGATGGAGCTGGTTCCTGCCGGCGGCGCCAAGGCCGCCGTTGTGGCGGCCGAGGGCGAGGTGACGCGCGAGGTGGTCGTGCCTCTGGTGCACGGCATTCACGCCCGTCCGGCCGCGCGCATCGCCGAGACCGCCCGCAAGTTCGCCGCCGAGGTTGCTCTCGTGGCCGTCAACCGCCGCGCCAGCGCCAAGAGCCCGGTCGGGGTGATGTCGCTGGCCATCCGCCTGCACGATCGCATCGTCATCGCCGCCTCCGGCGTCGACGCCGACTTCGCCGTCGCCGCGATCGCCGAGCTGATCGAGGGCGGCATGGGCGAAAGCGCCCATGAGGCCGCCGCGCTCGCCGCCGAGGAGGCCGCGCCTATCGCCGTCGCCCCCGCCGAACCGGCCGAGCCGGGCGTGCTGCGCGGGGTGATGGCCGCCCCGGGCCTGGCGATCGGCCAGGCCGTGCGGCTCGTCGCCGACGAGATCGTGGTGGTGGAGACCGGCGCCGGCGCCAGCGCCGAGCTGACCGCCCTGGACGACGCCCTGTGCCAGGTCCGCAACCGCATCGAGGCTTCGGCGGCGAAAGGCGACAGCGCCCGCAAGGCCATTCTCGGCGCGCATCTCGCCTTCCTGGAAGATCCCGAACTGACCGCCGCCGCCCGCAAGCTGATCGGCGAGGGCAAGAGCGCGGGCTTCGCCTGGCGGCGCGCCGTCGGCGGCTATGTCGAGGCCCTGCGGGGCCTCGGCGACCGTCGCCTGGCCGAACGCGTCGACGACCTGGTCGATCTCGAACGTCAGGTGCTGCGCGCCCTGACTGGAGAGGAGGAGACTGCCCGGCTGCTGCCTGCCGGCGCTGTCCTGCTGGCCGACGAGCTGCTGCCCTCGCAGCTGATGGGCGTGGATCCCGGCCAGGTGGCCGGCTTCGCCACCGCGCGCGGCGGGCCGACCTCGCACGTGGCCATCCTGGCCGCGGCCATGGGCCTGCCGGCCCTGGTCGCCGTGGGCGCCGGCGTGCTGGAGATCGCCGACGGCACGGCCCTGATCCTGGATGCAGAAGGGGGAAGGCTGCGCGTGGCGCCCGACGCCGACGCCCTTGCCGCCGCCCAGAGCGCCATCGCCGCCCGCCACGAGCGCCGCGCCGCCGCCAAGGCCGCCGCCCACCAGGAAAGCCGCACCGCCTGCGGCGAGCGCATCGAGGTGTTCGCCAATGTCGGCTCGGAGAAGGACGCCTTGGCCGCCGTGGCCAATGGGGCCGAGGGCTCGGGCCTGCTGCGCACCGAGTTCCTGTTCCTCGATCGCGACACCCCGCCCGACGAGGACGAGCAGGCCCGCCAGTACCAGGCTGTGGCCTCGGCCCTTGAAGGGCGGCCGCTGATCATCCGCACGCTGGACGTCGGCGGCGACAAGGCCGCGCCGTACCTGCCGATCCCCACCGAAGAGAACCCGGCCCTGGGCCTGCGCGGCGTGCGCGTGTCGCTGTGGCGGCCGCATCTCCTGAAGACCCAGATCCGCGCCATCCTGCGGGTCAAACCGCCCCAAGGCCAGAAGGGGGGGCAGTGCAGGATCATGGTGCCGATGGTCGCCAGCCTGGCCGAACTGCGCGCCGTCCGCGCCGTGCTCGACGAGGCCAAGCGTGAGATGGGGGTCACCGAGCGGGTCGAGCTGGGCGTTATGATCGAGACCCCGGCCGCCGCCGTCACCGCCGACCTGATCGCCGCGGAGGCCGACTTCCTGTCGGTGGGGACCAATGACCTGACCCAATACGTACTGGCCATGGACCGGGGCAATCCGGAGCTGGCGGCCCGCATCGACGCCCTGCATCCGGCGGTGCTGCGGATGATCGACCAGACCTGCAGGGGCGCGGCGAAACACGGCCGCTGGGTCGGCGTCTGCGGGGGGCTGGCTTCGGACCTTGTGGCCGTGCCGGTGCTGCTGGGCCTGGGCGTGACCGAGCTCTCGGCCACGGCCGCCGTCGTTCCCGAGGTGAAGGCCCTGGTGCGCCGCCTGTCGCTGCCCGCCTGCCGCGACCTCGCGGCCAAGACCCTGGATCAGACCTCGCCCGAGGCGGTCCGCGACCTCGCCAAGTCCTTCGGAGCCTGAGCCGATGAAGTCTCCGCTCGAAATCCTCCAGCCGCTGGGCCGGGCCCTGATGCTGCCGATCGCGGTGCTGCCGGTCGCGGGTCTGCTGCTGCGCTTCGGCCAGCCCGACCTCCTGAACATCCCCTTCATCGCCGCCGCCGGCGAGGCGATCTTCTCCAACCTTGGCCTGCTGTTCGCCATCGGCGTGGCCGTGGGCCTGGCCCGCGAGAACAACGGCGCAGCGGGCCTGGCCGGCGTCGTCTGTTTCCTGATCGCCACCGAAGGCGCCAAGGCCCTGCTGCACGTGCCGGCCGAGGTGCTGGCCGGCCTGCCCAAGGAGGCCGCCGACCTGGCCGGACCCGCCTACAAGGCCAAGGCCCTGGCCAAGCTCAGCGTACCGATCGGGATCATTTCCGGGGTGATCGCCGGGCTGTTCTACAACCGCTTCTCGGGCTTCAAGCTGCCTGAATACCTGGCCTTCTTCAGTGGCAGGCGCTTCGTGCCGATCATTTCGGGCGTGGCGGGTCTGGTGCTCGCCCTCCTGGTGGGCTTCGGCTACGACGGCATCAACGGCGCGGTCGACGGCGCCAGCCGCGGCATCGTCGGCTCGGGCGAGATCGGCCTGTTCGTCTACGGCTTCCTCAATCGGCTGCTGATCGTCACCGGCCTGCACCACATCCTCAACAACATCGCCTGGTTCGTGATCGGCGACTTCCACGGCTCGACCGGCGACCTGCGACGGTTCTTCGCCGACGACCCCAGCGCCGGGGCGTTCATGAGCGGCTTCTTCCCGGTGATGATGTTCGGCCTGCCGGCCGCGTGCCTGGCCATGTTCCACACCGCCCGGCCCGAACGGAAGAAGGCGGTCGGCGGCATGCTCTTCTCGCTGGCCCTGACCTCGTTCCTGACCGGCGTGACCGAGCCGATCGAGTTCTCGTTCATGTTCCTGGCCCCGATGCTCTACGCCGTGCACGCGGTGCTGACGGGGCTGTCGATGGCGGTGATGAACGCCCTCGACATCAAGCTGGGCTTCACCTTCTCGGCGGGCCTGTTCGACTATGTGCTGAACTTTGGCAAGGCGACGCACCCGCTATGGCTGCTGCCGCTGGGGGCGGTCTATTTCGGGCTCTATTACGGGCTGTTCCGCTTCTTCATCCTGAAGTTCGACCTCAAGACGCCCGGCCGCGAACCGGCCGAGGAAGCCGCGGCCCTGGCCGCCGCTCCGGCGACCAGCGCGGGCGGCCGCGGCGCCGACTTCGTGCTGGCCTTGGGCGGCAGCGCCAACCTGGTCAGCGTCGACGCCTGCACCACGCGCCTTCGCCTGATCGTCGCCGACCAGAAGGCGGTCGACGAGCCTCGCCTCAAGGCCCTGGGCGCGCGCGGGATCGTGCGGCCGTCCGACAAGGCGCTGCAGGTGGTGCTGGGGCCGATCGCCGACGAGGTGGCCGGCGAGATCCGCGCCGCGGTCGGTGCGGGCGTCGCTGCGCCGGCCACCGTGTTTGCGGCCCCAGTGAAGGCCGCCGATCCGAAGGCGGCGGAGGCCCTGCTGCCGGGCCTTGGCGGCGCGGCCAACATCGTCTCGGTCAGCGCCTGTTCCAGCCGTCTGCGGCTTGAGCTGGCCGATCCGGCCAAGCTGGACGAAGCCGCGCTGAAGGCGGCCGGCGTCCGCGCGCTCGTGCGTCTGGATGGGCCGGTGGTTCACCTGGTGCTGGGGCCGCAAGCCGAGGCGGTGGCCCAGGCGCTGGAGGCTGGAGTTACGGTCTAGGAGGGCGCCAACCCTTCCTTCCGTAAAATCCCCGCTTTCGCGGGGGTTTTACGGGAATTGGGGGCTAACGTTTTAAGCCGCCGCCACCGCCCGCTCGCGGCGGTCGTCCCAGACGGCGATCGCCCAGATAACGAAACCGCCGGCCGCCAGGGCGCAGCCGACCCAGCCGGTCGAGCGCCAGCCGAAGCCGGCCGCCACGGCCATGCCCGCCAACCATGGGCCCAGGGCGTTGGCGGTGTTGAAGGCAGAATGATTCAGCGCCGCCGCCAGGGTCTGGGCCTCGCCGGCGACGTCCATCAGGCGGGTCTGCAGGGCCGCGCCGAGACCGCCGCCGCAGCCGATCAGGAAGACGACCGGGACCAGGGTCCAAAGGCTGCCCACGGCCATGGGGTAGAGGGCCAGCGAGGCGACGCTCCACAGCAGGATGGCGCCGACGGCCGGCATAAGGGCGCGGTCGGCGGCCCAGGCGCAGACCAGGGTGCCGGCGGTCATGCCCAGGCCGAACACCATCAGCACCAGCGGCAGGGCGGACGGCGAGGCGTGGGTCACCTCGATCAGGGTCGAGGCCAGGTAGGTATAGACCGCGAACATGCCGCCAAAGCCGATGGCGCCGATGCCCAGCGTCAGCCAGACGCGGCGGCTGGCCAGGGCCGACAGCTCGCGCAGGGGGCTGGCGTCCTTGGGCGCGGGCTCGCGCGGGGCCAGCAGGAACACCGAAACGGCGGTCAGGGTCGCCAGGACCGAGACGATGACGAAGCCCCAGCGCCAGCCGATCCACTGACCGACGGCATTGGCCAGCGGCACGCCGACGATGGTCGCCACCGTCAGGCCGATCATCACCCGCGCCACCGCGGTGGCCCGCTTGTCGGGCGGCGCAAGCGAGGCGGCGACCAGGGCCGCGACGCCGAAATAGGCGCCGTGCGGCAGGCCGCTGAGGAAGCGGAAGATCACCATGGTCTCGAAAGTCGGCGACAGGGCCGACAGGCCGTTGCCGATGGCGAACAGCACCATCAGGCCAACCAGCAGGGTGCGGCGGGCGATCCTGGCGGCCAGCACCGCGATCACCGGCGCGCCGACGACGACGCCCAGGGCGTAGGCGCTGATGGCGTGGCCGGCCGTGGGCTCATCGACGCCCAGGCTGCGGGCGAAGTCGGGCAGCAGGCTCATCGAGGCGAACTCGGTGGTGCCGATGGCGAAGCCGCCAAGCGCGAGGGCCAGTTGGACGAGGGCGGCGGACGGGGCGGCGCGGCGGGCGGGGACGCTCATGGCGGACCTTGCTGGGGCGGAAAGCGGCGAGGCCGGTCGCGCACGCGCCTATCGCCCGCCCGGATGAAAAACCGGCGGGGACGGCGCGCGGTTAGGAGCCGCGCTGCGGTTGGTCGAATGTGTGCATAGCTATTCACTCGCCAGTCGGCGCGCAACCCTCTAATAGGAATCGCGAGGGGAAAAGGGTGCGAGGGATCGCCGCATGAGCGGGAACTGGCGGCCGCCGTCGTCGACCGACGTGGCCAGGGCGGCGGGGGTGTCGCAATCGGCGGTGTCGCGCGCCTTCACGCCGGGCGCCCGGATCGCGCAGGCTACGCGCGCCAGGGTCATGGCCGCCGCCGAAGCCCTGGGCTATCGGCCCAACCTCCTGCCCAAGATCCTGCAGACCAACCGTTCGGGCATTGTCGCCGTCGTGGTCGGCGGCTTCTACAATCCCTATTTCGCCATGACCCTGGAGGCCTTCTCCAAGGCGCTGACCGCCCGGGGGCTGCAGATGCTGCTGGTGCGGGTCGAGAGCGACCGCAAGCTCGACAGCGTGGTGGGCCAGCTGGCCGGCTACCGCGTCGACGCGGTGGTCTCGGCCCTGGCCCTGACGTCGCAGGACGCCGCCGACCAGCTGTCGAAGCTGCGCATCCCGATCGTCACCCTGAACTCCGACCTGTCGGGCGACTGGATCCGCTCGGTGTCGTCCGACAACTTCGCCGCCGGCGAGGCGGCCGCCCGGCTGCTGCGCGAGCGGGGCGGGACGCGCTTCGGCTTCGTGGCCGGTCCCGGCGACAGCCCGGCGCAGGTCGCCCGCGAGGCCGGCTTCGCCCATGGCCTCGAGGCGCTGGGCCTGCCGCCCGCCATGCGGGCTGGCGGCGGCTACGACTACGCCAGCGGCGCGCGGGCGACGCGGGAGCTGTTCGCGGGAGCCGATCGCCCCGACGCCCTGTTCTGCGCCAACGACCTGGCCGCCTTCGGGGTCATCGACGTGCTGCGCGAGGGCTTCGGCCTGGCCGCCCCCGACGACGTGCTGGTGGTCGGCTTCGACAATCTCGACATGGCCGCCTGGGCCCCCTACCGCCTGACCACCTTCGACCAGGACGTTGACGCCCACGTGGCGATCGCCATGGAGTTGCTGGACCTGGAGGCTGGCGCCGAATGCGTGGCGCGCGTGGCTCCGTCTCGACTGGTCGAGCGCGAGAGCACGCGGCGGGGATAAGTCTTCATAGAATCAACGACTCACCGCACGATCCACAGAGTTGTTCACAGCGTATCGGCAGTCTGCGCCTGAGAGGTGGCGATGGCGTCGTGGCGTGAGATCGAAGCTCTGAAGCAGGATCGGGGCGCAGCCCAGCGGCTGGCTGAAGCGCTGTTCGCGCTCGGCCCCGAGGCCCTGACCGACTGGGAGCAGGACTTCCTGGAAGGCGTGCCCCGGCGGCTGCTGTACGACGATCTCAGCACTCTGCAGGCGGAAAAGCTGCTGCAGATCCGCGACGACGTGGAAGTGCTTTCCATGTTCGAGGGCATGCGGATCGCCAGCCTTATCCGCCGGTGCCATGAAGCCCGCCTGGACCTGGAAGAAGACGACGAGGACTGGATCGTTCAGATCGCGCAGACATCGCCCACGGCCTTGCGCCGAAGGTATCTGGGCCGCCTGCTACGCTGCGCGCGTCGGCTGGGCCTGCTCGATGCCTGAGCTTTTGGTCGGTCTGATTTTCAGGGGGTAATGGCGGAGAGGGTGGGATTCGAACCCACGGTGCCCTTCCAGGCACGCCGCATTTCGAGTGCGGTACATTCGACCACTCTGCCACCTCTCCAGGGGGTCTTGGTGGCCAGCTTGGGGCCGGCCTTGAGTGAGGGCGGGATACCTATCCGCGCCGCCGAAAGAGCGCAAGAGGCTATGATGCGCTTTTTCGTCTTTTCTCGCGATGCGCCGCGGCCCTCCGTGGCGCCTCAGGCCTTGGGGTGCAAAATCATCTGGGTGCAGCGGAAAAGGGCGATGGTCTTGCCCGTGCCTTCGGCGGTGACGACGGCGTCCCAGACCTGGGTGTTGCGGCCGCCGTGGACCAGCCTGGCCTCGCAGGCGACGCCGCCCTCGCGGGCCGTACCCAGGAAGTTCGACTTCAGCTCGATGGTGGTGAAGCCGGTAGCGCCCTCGGGCAGGGAGACCACGCAGCCGTAGCCGCTGGCCGAATCGGCGAGCGCGATCACGGCGGCGGCATGCAGGAAGCCGTTGGGCGCCATGTGATGGCGCTTGACGTCGAAGCGGCCGCGCACCAGGCCGGGCACGGCCTCCAGCCATTGCAGGCCCAGGTGGTCGGGCAGGCTGCCGGCCTGGACGGCGGTGAGATTGGCGCTCTGGTCGTCGGCCATGACGAGGCCTCCTGATACTTCACGTGCGAAGCATTAGGCGCGACGACAGCGCTCGTGGCAAGTGGGTTTCTAAAGAGAACGAATGTTCCGCGGCGGAAAGCGTACGCCATGCTCGTCGGCTGGCGGCAGCTTGCCCGAGCGCACGGCCACGTCGAGGGCGGCGAGCGTCAGGGCCGAGGGCTCGCCGGCGTCGCCCGCGCGGCGCTCGACGAACTGGCCTTGCGTGACCGCGTCGCCGGCGTCCGGGTTATGCGCCTTCTGCGCGGCGATGGTGGTGTCGGCGGCGGCCGGGTCGGCGCCCGCCCAGCTCGACAGCACCCGCACGTCGTCGGGCAGGGCCAGCAGCTTGCGAGCGTCGGCGAAGAGGCCGGCCGCGTCGGCGCCGGGGGCGTCGCTGGCCGGCAGGCCGGTCGGCAGGAGGGCGTCGCCGACGAAGACAGCGTCGCCGGCCTTGTAGGCCACCGCGCCGGGCAGGCGGCCCGACAGCGCGATGGGCTGGAATTCGATGCCGCCCATGATCAGCGGCTCGTCGTCCTCGCGGGCCAGCTTGTCGAAGTCCCAGCCGTCCAGGTCGACGCCCTCGGCGCCGAGGGCTGGCACGAGGCGCTGCAGGCTTTCCAGCACCGCCGCGCCGATGGCGACCGAGGCGCCGGTCTCGTACTTCAGGTGGCCGGCGGCCGACAGGTGACCGGTATGGACGGCGGTCTCCAGGATCCAGGTCGGCCCCAGGTCCCGCGCGCGGATGTCGGCGATGATGCCGTCGACGAAGGCGGTGGAGGTCTCGCCGGTGGCTGGGTCGAAGTCGAGCACCGGGTCGACGATGGCGCAGAGCAGGGTCGCCGGATCAGCGACGAGATAGGTCACCCGCCCGGTGGCGACGTGGTGGTACGCTGTGATTTCCGGCTGCATGCTTACGCCTGAAGGTCCCCGTTTGCGGGCACCATGACGGCAAGCCGTTAAGCTTCGGCGAACGGCGCAATCGTCTCGTCAGCGACGGTCGTCGATATCGCAGGGGCGCTGGGAGCCGCGCATCTGAGTGGCCCAAAGCGGCTCGACATAGCGGCCGTCGTCGGCGCGCAGGCCGTCGACGCAGCGCTCGGCGGAGGCGCCGCGGCCGGACATGTCGAGCGACAGGGCGACCGACTGGCTCTTGCCGCCCCGGGCGTAGGGGCCGTAGCCATAGCCGCCATAACCCAGGCCGCCGCCGTAGCCGAGGCCGCCGTAGCCGGGGCCGTAGCCGAAATCGTCGTAGCCGTAGCCCCAGCGGCCGTTCTTGCCGAACTCGGTCTGCGAGACGGCGACGCCCAGCGTGCCGGTCTCGCCGACCGGGAACAGGGCGCTGGCCGACATGTGGCGATAGCCCCCGGTGCCGACACCGACCTCGACGCTGCCGTGGACCTTGCGCTTGAGCGGGCCGGCGTCGTCGTCGCGCGACAGGTTCAGCGGGCCGCCGCCGTCCTCGGCCGTGGTGCGCACGGGCGAGGCCTTCAGCCAGGCGTCGATCTGTTCCTGGGTGGTGAGGGGGCGGGTGGCGGTCGGCGCGGCCGGCGCGGGAGCGGCCTCGGCCTGGGCCGGGCTGGACGTCGTCTTGGCGGTGGCCACGACCTCGTCGTCGGCGCCGGCGGCGAGCGCCAGCGCGGGCGCGGCGAGCAGGGCGAGACCCAGAGGGAAGGTCTTGATGAGGCGGGCGGCGAACAGCATGCGACGGATCTCCAGCCCTGAACCGATACGCGGGCGGCGAAGCCGAATTAGGGCGCGAATGTTGCTCGGGCGCAAGTTCCGCGACCGGACGATGCTCACAGCGCCTCCAGCCCCGCCTGGACCGCGGCCATGTCGGGCGGCAGGGGGGTCTCGAAGCGCAGGGTCTCGCCCGTCACCGGATGGACGAAGCCCAGCAGGGCCGCGTGCAGGGCCTGGCGGGAGAAGCCGGTCTCGGCCAGCACCGCCTTGACCGGAGCGGCCGGCGCGCCGGCGCCGTAGACCGGATCGCCCAGGCAAGGCGAGCCCTTGCTGGCCATGTGGACGCGGATCTGGTGGGTGCGGCCCGTCTCCAGCCGGCAGGACACGCGGGCGGCCAGCGGCCTGTCGCCGCCGAAGGTGCGCTCGACCCTGTAGTGGGTGACCGCCTCGCGGCCGCCGCTTTTCAGCACCGCCATCTTCTTGCGGTCGTGCGGCGAGCGGCCCAGCCGTGTCTCGATCGTACCGGACGACGGGTGCGGGGCGCCGCGCACCAGGGCCACGTACATGCGGTCTATGTCGTGGGTGGCGAACAGCGCCGACAGGCCCCGATGGGCCGCGTCGCTCTTGGCCGCGACCATGACGCCGGAGGTCTCCTTGTCCAGGCGGTGGACGATGCCCGGACGCGCCACGCCGCCCACGCCCGACAGGCTGTCGCCGCAGTGGTGGAGGAGGGCGTTGACCAGGGTGCCGGTCTCGCTGCCGGGCGCCGGGTGGACGGCCATGCCGGCGGGCTTGTCGACCACGATCAGGTGGGCGTCTTCGTAGAGCACGCTGAGCGGGATGGCCTCGGGCTGCGGGATCGCCGGGGCCGGCGGCGGCTCGACCACGAGGTAGTCGCCGGCCTGGGCCTTGGCCGAGCCGTTCGTCACCGCTTGCGGTCGGCCGCCTGAGTCGAGGCGGAAGACCCTTTCCTCGGCCATCAGGGCCTGCAGCCGGGCGCGGGACAGGTCGTCGAACAGGATCGCCAGGGCCTTGTCGAGCCGCTGGCCCGCGAGATCGCCGTCGAGACGCGTTTGCAGGCGGCGCTCGCCCGCCGTATCGGCGGCCCCTCCTTCGTCGGGGGCGTCCAGCAGGTCCTCGATATCGTCGTCGGCGTCGGCCAAGGGTTTCACGGCTCCTTCACAACCTCGTCGCGCGGGCGACATGGCCGCTCCCTAGGGGCGAGGCCTCGTACAGTTGTTGGAGGGGAATAGTCCATGCGCGCCATCCGCACCACCTCGCTCGCCGGAGCCAGCCTGCTGGCTCTCACCCTCACCGGCCAGGCCTTCGCCGCCGACGCTCCGGCTTCGACCGAAGTGCAGGAGGTGGTCGTCACCGCCCAGAAGCGCGAGCAGAGCGTGCTGGACGTGCCGATCGCCCTGACCGCCTATTCGGGCGAGACGCTGGATGCGCTGGGCCTTTCGGAATTCGAGGAGCTGGGCCAGTTCGTGCCCGGCTTCGACGTGCAGAACCAGTCGCCCAACAACCCCGGCTTCGTGATGCGCGGCATCACGTCCGACAGCGGCGAGGCCACCACCGAGCCGCGCGTGTCGGTCTACCAGGACGGCGTGTCGATCTCGAAGTCGCGCGGCTCCTATGTCGAGCTCTTCGACCTGGAGCGCGTCGAGATCGCCAAGGGGCCGCAGTCGACCCTCTATGGCCGCGGCGCCCTGATCGGCGCGGTCAACATCATCCAGGCCAAGGCCAGGCACGACGCCGCCGCCAGCCTGAAGCTCGAAGGCGGCGACTACGGCTACGCCCTGGTCGAGGGCATGATCAACGCGCCGATCGGCGACGCCCTGGCCGTGCGCGTCTCGGCCCGCTCCAAGAAGCGCGACGGCTATGTCGAGAACCTGCTGGGCGGCGAGGACTTCAACTCGACTGACACCCAGGCCGTGCGCGTGGCCATTGCCTATGATCCGGGCGACCGCTTCAAGCTGGACGTGCTCTATAACTACCAGCAGGACAAGCCGTCGGGCACCTCGTTCAAGTCGCTGACCTATGCGCCGACCAATCCGCAGACCGGCGCGGTGATCGGCGACCGGGGCCGCAATTCGGGCGCGGCCCTGTCGACCGTCGCGGGCTTCGAGAACGACCAGGAACTGGGCCTGAACCGCCGCCTGTGGAGCCTGACGGCCCTGGCCAGCTACAAGCTCAACGACAATTTCACGCTGAACTCGACCTCGGCCTATCGCTACTTCACCGGCGAGGAAGTGTTCGATCCGGACGGCTTCTCGCTGCCGATGCTGACCTTCGCCGAGGACGCCCAGGGCAAGTCGGCCAGCCAGGAATTCCGCCTCAACTACGACGCCGGCGGCCGCGTCACCGCCTTCGGCGGCGCCAGCTGGTTCTGGGAGGACGGCAGCCAGCGCGTGCCGATGCTGATCAACGAGAAGGTCGCCGGCCTCTTCCTGACCGGCCAGCTGCCGATCCCCAACGGCCTGCCGATGTCGGTGATCAACGTCCTGCCGGCGCTGGCGGCCCTGCCGTCCAGCCGCCTGGAGGAATACACCAACTACGGCGAGACCAATTCGTACGACGTGTTCGGCGACTTCACCTTCAAGGCCACCGACCGCCTCGAACTGACCGCCGGCGCCCGCTACACCTATGACGACAAGACCAGCGGCTACGGCGCCACGATGAGCGGCCCGTCGATCATCATGCTGGCCCAGACCGGAACCCAGCGCGGCCTGATCGTGCAGCCCACCCTGAACGGCAAGGCCCAGTACCAGGACTTCACCGACAACGGCGTCACCTACCGCCTGGTGGCCCGCTACAAGGCGGCCGACAACACCAGCCTCTACGGCTCGGTCTCGACCGGCCGCCGGCCCAAGGTGCTGGCCGGCAGCAACGGGACGCCCGGCGCGGCGGCCACCTTCCGTGAAGTGGCGGCCGAGGAGGTCACCTCCTACGAGCTGGGCGCCAAGACCGCCCTGCTGGACCGTCGCCTGACCCTGGAAGGCGCGGTCTACCGCTACGACTACGAGAACTTCCAGACCAGCCAGCGCACCGACGCGGGCCAGGTGATCCCGCTGAACGCCGGCGAGGCCAAGGCCACCGGCTTCGAGGGCCAGGCCAACTTCCAGGCGACGCAGAACCTCTTGGTCTTCGCCACCTACGGCTACAGCCACGCCCGCTTCGGCAACGGCCTGTTCGACGGCAACCACTTCCGCCTGTCGCCCGACCACCAGGCCTCGATCGGTGTGAAGGCCTCGGTCGACACCGGCGTGGGCCGCTTCACCCTGATCCCGACCTACACCTGGCAGTCGGAGATGTTCTTCGACAACAACAACGACATCGCCGCGCTGCAGACCACCACCGGGGTGATCAAGGACACGGTGCAGGACGAGATCCAGAAGAGCTACGGCCTCCTGAACCTGCGCCTGACCTACCAGCCCAAGGACAGCGCCCTGACCTTCGGCGCCTTCGTCACCAACGCGCTGAAGCAGAAGTACATCAAGGACGCCGGCAACACCGGCGACGCCTTCGGCATCCCCACCTTCATCGCCGGCGAACCGCGCTTCGTGGGCGTGTCGATGTCGATCAAGCGGTAGGGGGCGTCTTTCGGAACCTCGCCCGGAGGGAGGTTCACCGCTCCAGATGCTCCCCCTGAAGGGGGAGCTGTCGCGGAGCGACTGAGGGGGAAGTGATTGCTGGCGTCGGGGATGTGCCGAACGCATCAGTCACTTCCCCCTCCGTCCCTTCGGGCCACCTCCCCCAGAGGGGGAGGATCTTGAGGCTCTTCCTCAGCTGAACAACGGCCTCGGCGGCGCCACCGCCTTCAGGGCCGCGCCGAAATAGTCCTGCACCTCCTGGAAGAGGTCGGGGCGGTAGATGGCGCGGGGGTCGTTGGCCTTGTCGTCGTCGAAGGCGTGGGTGGCGTCGGCATAGAGCTTGAGGTCGACCTTCACGCCGTCGGCGGTCAGGCGGTCCAGCGCCTTCTTGGGGAACCGCCAGCCGACGACGCCGTCCTTCTGGCCCAGCACCGACCACACCGGCGGGGCGCCGGGGCCCCAGCCGCGCCGGCTGGTCATCGAGGGATAGGCCGCATACGGATAGACCAGCAGCGCGCCCTTGACCTGTGCTCGCAGGGCGACCGCGTCGGCGTCGGGCAGGCCGGTGGCGCCGGGGGCCGAGGTTCCGGCGGCGTAGGCGTCCATGATCGTCCAGGCGCCGTGGCTCCAGCCGGCCAGGAACACCTGGTCGGCCCGCGCCCAGCCTTGCGTCTTCAGCCAGGCCAGGGTTCCGAACACGTCGGCCGCGCGCCTGGCCCCGTGCAGGGTCATCAGGGTGCAGACGAAGAGCTTGCCGTCCAACGTGCTCATGCCGCGCGGCTTGAAGGAGTCGAGCACGATGGCGGCGTAGCCGGCCTTCACCGCCACCTCGGCATAGGTCTCCAGGAACGGGGTCTTGCCGCCGCAGCCGTGCAGGATCAGCGCCACGGGGAAGGGGCCCAGGCCCGCGGGCTTGAACACCCGCGAGCGCGCGACGACCTTGGCTCCCCAGCTGGCGCTGTCCATGACTTTTCGCTCAAACCTTAGTGGCGGAACACTCGCACGCCGGTGAAGGCCATAGTGAGGCCGAGCTTGTCGGCGGCCTCGATGACCTCGGCGTCGCGCATGGAGCCGCCCGGCTGGATGATCGCCGTGGCGCCGGCTTCGGCCGCCTGGATCAGCCCGTCGGCGAACGGGAAGAAGGCTTCCGAGGCGCAGGCGCAGCCCGCCAGGTCGAGGCCGAAGTCGGCGGCGCGGAGGGCGGCGATGCGCGCGCTGTCCTTGCGGTTCATCTGGCCGGCGCCGACGCCCAGGGTCTGGCCGGCGCGGGCGTAGACGATGGCGTTGGACTTGACGTGCTTGCCGACCTGGAAGGCGAACAGCATGTCGCGGATCTCTTCCTCGGTGGGCTGGCGCTTCGTCACGATCTTCAGGTCGGCCGCCTTGATCCGCGCGTCGTCACGGGATTGCACGAGGAAGCCGCCGGCCACGCTCTTGAAGGTGTCGCCGGTCGACAGCGGGTCGGGCAGGCCGCCGGTGACCAGCAGGCGCAGGTTCTTCTTGGCGGCGAAGACGGCGACGGCGTCGTCGTCGGCTTCGGGGGCGATCACCACCTCGGTGAAGATCTCGACCATGGCCTCGGCGGCCTGCCGGGTCAGGCGGGTGTTGGTGGCGACGATGCCGCCGAAGGCCGAGGTGGGATCGCACGCCAGCGCGCGCTCATAGGCCTCGCGCTGCGTGGCGCCCAGCGCCACGCCGCAGGGGTTGGCGTGCTTGATGATGGCGACGGCCGGGCCCTGGGCCGGATCGAACTCCGCGATCAGCTCAAAGGCCGCGTCGGTGTCGTTGATGTTGTTGTAGCTGAGTTCCTTGCCCTGCAGCTGCCTGGCCGTGGCCACGCCGGTGCGGGGATTGGGGAAGGTGTAGAAGGCCGCCTTCTGGTGCGGGTTTTCGCCATAGCGCATGGTCTGGCGCAGCTCGCCCGCGATCGACTTGCGGGCCGGGAAGTCCTGGCCAAGCTGAGCGGCGAACCAGGCCGAGATGGCCGCGTCATAGGCCGCCGTGCGGGCGTAGGCGCGGGCCGCCAGGGTCTTGCGCAGGGCCAGCGAGGTGCCGCCGGCCGCCTTCAGGGCTTCGAGCACGTCGGCCAGGTCGGCCGGGTCGGTGCAGACGGCGACATAGCCGTGGTTCTTGGCCGCCGAGCGGATCATGGCCGGGCCGCCGATGTCGATGTTCTCGACGCACTCCTCGTAGGCGCCGCCCTTCGCGACGGTGGCCTCGAACGGATAGAGGTTCACATAGAGGATATCGATGCCGCCGATGCCGTGGTCGGCCATGGCCTTGGCGTGCTCGGGCGCATCGCGAACGCCCAGCAGGCCGCCGTGGACGATGGGGTGCAGGGTCTTGACCCGGCCGTCCATCATCTCGGGGAAGCCGGTCAGGTCCGAGACGTCCTTCACCGGCAGGCCGGCCGCGGCGATGGCCGCCTTGGTGCCGCCCGTCGAGACCAGCTCGACGCCCGCCTCGTGCAGGATCCTGGCCGCCTCGACGAGGCCGGTCTTGTCGGAGACCGACAGCAGGGCGCGCTTGGGGGCGACGAGATCGGGGGCGGACGGATAGTCGGGGGCGGCGGGCACGGGGGACTCCGGGTCTGGTTGCGGTCAGAAGGGAGCCCAGGCGCGCGGCGGCTTGCGAGCAGCAAAAGTGGACGCCGGTTTTGCGTCCGCTCGCAAGCTTGCTTGCCGAGTGCGCTTTCTAATGAAAGCGCACCGTCTCGAGCTCCCCGGTGGTCACCCACCTTCAACGCCAGTCACTCGAACGGCGCGGAACATACGGAGGGGGGGCGGGGAGTCAATGCGGCGCGATGATCGAGGAACATCCCCCTGTGGGGGAGGCGATCGCGTAGCGATCGGTGGGGGGAGTTGCGTGACGATCGGCCGGCTTCGCGGAAGCTGAAAACGCCCCCCTCCGGCCCTCCGGGCCACCTCCCCCAGAGGGGGAGGATCTTATGCGTTCGGCGCCGCCAGCAGCACCTCGACCGCGACGCCGGCCGCCGCCAGGGCCTGGATGTCGGCGGCCTCGACCGGGGCGGCGACCAGGCGAACGACCTGGCGGCCGCTCCTGGCCAGCTCGATCAGGTGTTCCGGCGTGGCTTCGGCGGGCGACAGGCGGTGGGCGTCGCGGCGGGCCATGGTGACGACCTCGGGGTCGGCGGCCTCGTCGATGACCAGCACGTCGGCGGCCGACAGCGCTCTGACGGCCCGGAGCGTCAGGAGGTCGGCGGGGCCCTTGCCGGCCACGAAGCGGACCTTGCCCTCCTTTCTGACGTTGCGGGCCAGGGCCTCGCGGAACAGCTGGCCGGCCTTTTCCATGTCGCCGGTCATGGCCGCCTGGGCGGCTTCGCCGGAGAGGGCCTCGCGCAGGAAGGCGCGGCGTTCGTGCAGGGTGGGCAGGGCGCCGCGCACCTCGCTCTGGAAGTTGCGCATCAGGGCGGCCACGCGGCCGGCGCCCTCGGGCACCTGGGCCTCGATGTCCGAGCGCAGCATGGTGGCCAGCACGGGCGCGGCGCCGCCGGTGCCGACGGCCGCCACCACCTCGCCGCGATCGATGACCGCGGGGGTGTTGAAGTCGCACATGTCGGGTCTGTCGACGACATTGACTAGCACGCCGGCCGCCCTCGCCGCGCGGGCGGCGGCCTGGGCGAACACCTCGTCGGCGCTGGAGACGAAGGCCAGCACCGCGCCGGTGTAGGAGCCGGGCAGGAAGGCGGCGTGATCCTCGAGCCGCACCAGGGCGGCGGGCGAGCCGTCGAACAGCCGGGCCTTGGCGTCGGCGCCCTCGCCGGTTCCGGCGATCACCACCTTGCGGCCGGCGAGGGGGAAGTAGGCGGGGAAGGAGTCCAAGGCGGGGTCCTCTGGCGGTGGTCGTGCGGGTCCTGCCCCAAAGCTAGGGCGCGTCGGCCGCGAACGTGAGCCCTTTCGCGCAACAGGCGTTCAAGGAACTGAGGCGCGCGCCGCCCTGGCGGCGTGAAATTTCGCTGGCGGCGCATCGAGATAACGGTGTTAGCTCCGCTTCAGGGGCAGGAGAGGACGCATGGCGGCGAGCTTGGACGTCAACGGCAAGACCGTGTCGGTGGAGGCCGAGCCGGATACGCCGCTGCTGTGGGTGCTGCGCGACGAGCTGGGCCTGACAGGCACGAAGTTCGGCTGCGGCCTGGCCCAGTGCGGGGCCTGCACGGTGCATGTGAACGGCGACCCGGTGCGGTCCTGCGTCACCCCGATCGCCGCCCTTTCCGGCGCGAAGATCACCACTATCGAGGGCCTGGGCGGCGCCCATCCGCTGCAGCAGGCCTGGGTGAAGCTGGACGTGCCCCAGTGCGGCTACTGCCAGTCGGGCCAGATCATGTCGGCCGCCGCCCTGCTGGCGGCCAGCAAGGCGCCCAGCGACGAGGACATCGACGCGGCGATGGGCGGCAACATCTGCCGCTGCGGCGCCTACCAGCGGATCCGGGCGGCGATCAAGGAGGCCGCGACCAGCACGGCCGCCCCGGTGGTCGCCGCGCCGCCGGCCGCGAACCAGGCGCAGGTCGAGGCCGATGTCGACGAGGCCATCTCGGCCGCTTCCGGCGCGACCTCGCGCGTGCAGCGCGGAGAGGTGCGATGAACCCGCCCGTCAAACCCGAAGGCTTAAGCCGCCGCGAGGTGGTGGTCGGGGCGGTGCTCGTCGGCGGGGCGCTGAGCGTCGGCTGCTCGCCGGCCGACCTGATGAGCGCCGGCTCAAAGGTCGAGGTCGGGGCGTTCGGGCCGTTCATCCGCTTCGAGCCGGACGGCTTCGTCACGGTGATCTCCAAGCACGTCGAGTTCGGCCAGGGCAGCCATGCGGGCCTGGCGGCCATCGTCGCCGAGGAGCTGGACGCCGACTGGACCAAGGTGCGGGTCGAGCAGTCGCCGGCCAACGCCAAGCTCTATGGCAACGGCGCGCTCGGCGCGCAGCTGACCGGCGGCAGCTCGGCGATCTCCAACAGCTGGGAGCAGCTGCGCAAGGCCGGCGCCGGGGCGCGGGCGATGTTCGTCGAGGCCGCCGCCAACCGTTGGAACGTCCCGGCCGGCGAGGTGGTGGTCAAGGACGGGGTGCTGACCCACGCCTCGGGCAAGTCCGCCGCCTTCGCCGACCTGATGGCCGACGCGGCCAGGGCGACCCCGCCGGCGAACCCTGTGCTGAAGGACCCCAGGACCTTCACCCTGATCGGGACCGACCGCGTGCGCCGCAAGGACGCGCAGGCCAAGAGCGACGGCAGCGCCCGCTACACCCAGGACGTCCACCTGCCCGACATGCTGACGGCCATGGTCGCCCATGCGCCCAGGTTCGGCGGCAAGGTCGAGGGCTTCGACGCCGACGCGGCCAGGAAGGTGGCGGGCGTCGTCGACGTGTTCGAGATCCCGACCGGCGTGGCGGTGGTGGCCAGGTCCACCTGGGCCGCGCGCCTGGGCCGCGAGGCGCTGAACGTGCGCTGGGACGAGGGCAAGGCCGAAAAACGCGGCTCCGCCGAAATCACGGCCGCCTTCCGCGACCTGGCGACCGGCAAGGGCCCGGCCGACCAGAAGTGGGAATCGTTCGGGGCCAAGGGCGACGCGGCCCAGGCCGCGAGCGGGGCCGACGCCTTCGAGGCGGTCTACGAGTTCCCCTACCTAGCCCACGCCACGATGGAGCCGATGAACTGCGTGGCCGTCGTCGACGGCAGTCACGTGCGGCTGATCCACGGCTCGCAGGGCCAGACCCTGGACCAGCTGAACACGGCCAAGATCGTCGGAACCCTGCCGGGTTCGGTCGAGGTCGAGACCCTGTTCGCCGGCGGCTCGTTCGGGCGGCGGGCGACCTTCACCTCCGACTACGTGGCCGAGTGCGTCCACGTGGCCAAGAAGGTCGCCTCCCAGAAGGATTGGGGCGGCAAGCCGGTGAAGCTGGTCTGGACGCGCGAGGACGACATGCGGGCCGGCTATTATCGGCCGCTGGTGGTCCACGCCGTGCGCGTCACGCTGGACAAGGACGGCCTGCCGGCGACCTGGCGCCACCGCATCGTCAGCCAGTCGATCATGAAGGACTCGCCGATGCCCGCCAAGGGCGTCGACCAGACCGCCGTCGAGGGGGCGATGGATTCGCCCTACCTGAAGGCCACGCCCGTGGTCGACGCCCAGGTCGCCTTTCCCGAGGTGGGCGTGCCGGTGCTGTGGTGGCGATCGGTGGGGGCGACCCACACCGCCTTCGTCATGGAGCACACCATCGACCAGCTGGCCCGCAAGGCCGGCAAGGATCCGGTCGAATATCGCCGCGCGCTCTACGCCAAGGCCGGCGCCGCCCGCCACCTGGCGGCGCTGGACCTGGCGGTCGAGAAGGCCGGTCCGACGGTTTCAGACGGCTGGACGCGCGGCGTGGCGGTGCACGAGAGCTTCGGCTCGGTCGTCGCCCAGATCGCCGAGGTCAGGCTGGTGGACGGCGCGCCCAGGGTCGGCCGGGTGGTCACGGCCATCGACTGCGGCGTGGCCGTCTCGCCCGACCAGATCGCCGCCCAGATGGAGGGCGGGACCTGCTATGGCCTGTCGGCGACGCTCTATGGCGAGATCACCCTGACCGAAGGCGCGGTCGACCAGAGCAATTTCGACACCTATCGCGTGCTGCGGATCGGCGAGGCGCCGAGCGTGGAGACCCACATCGTGCCGTCGGCCGCGCCGCCCAGCGGCGTGGGCGAACCGGGCACGCCGGTGATCGGCCCGGCGCTCGCCAACGCCCTGCTGGCGCTGTCAGGCCAGGCGACCGCGAGGCTGCCCCTGGTCAGATCTGTCTGATCGTTAACCTTGAAGCGACCGGAATTGACGTCGGACCGCTGGACGAGAGGCTGTGCTAGGACCATCTTAGCGCCATGGTCGAGCCTGCCGACAGCCTTGGTTTCGAGAAACTCACGCCTCGTGAGCGCGAGATCCTGCGCCTGATCGCCCAGCATCAGCGCTCGAAGGAAATCGCGCGCCTGCTCAGCCTGTCGCCCAAGACCGTCGAGATGCACGTGCTCAGCGCGCGCCGCCGCCTGGCCGGCATGCCGCGCCGCGACGCCGCCCTGGCCTTCGTGGCCTGGGAGCAGACCCCCGGTAATTGGGACCCCGGTAATGACTACCGTAGGCAATCGCCAGGCCTAGCGGTCGAGCTCGAGCCGGTCTCTCCTGCTTTCAACAGCGGGAGCGGCCATGGCCATGAACGACAACTCATCCAAGACGAGGCCTTCGGGCGCTCCCGGTTCGGCGTTCTTCATCGCGAGCTGGAAGTCGCTGGAAGAGGGCCTGACCCTGATGGCGGGCACCCCCGAGCGGGAGCGCCTGGTGCCGGAGACGGTTTCGGCGCTGCGCAAGGCGCAGGCGGCTGGCGACCCTCCGTCGAAGCTGCTGCTGCGAGTTCTCGCGGCGACGGCGTTCCTGTCGGACGACAGTCCGATCCGGTCCGAACGCGGGGAGGTTGGCGCCATGACCTGACTCCCGCCCAATGGCTGGGCCTGATCCTGGTTTCTGCCCTGGCGGCCGGCGTGCTGCTCAGCGTGGTGACCATGGGCGCCCATGAATTCCTCTTCGCCCTTCAGCGGTTCCGCGAGGGCTGGAGCACGCCGCCGGCGCACTGACCGGCAAAACCAAGTTCCGAACAATTCATCGCCTTGAACGTGCGGGGGGCTCCCGCGCGAGTGGGAGAGTCTTGCATGAAACGCAGCGACGCGGCCCGTGCTGGGGCCGAGAAACTGAAGCGCGCCGAAGCCGCCATCGATGCGGCCCTGCGTGAAACCGCCGAGCTGGTGGGCCTGCTGCCCTCTCTGCGGCTCGACGCGCAACTGTCGGCCGTGATCGGCCAGGAAGCGATCGAGACCCTCGGCGACACCCTGACCCATATCCTTTCCGCCCGCCGGACGATCGTGAAGGCGCATGGCGACCTCGCCGAAGTCCGCGCCCAGATCGGCTGCGGCGCCCTCGCCATCGGCGACATGGGCAAGATCGAGGGTGGCGACACGCCGCGCACCGCGGGCCTGCACGCCGTCGACGGCGGCCGCGCCGCCTGAGGCCGCGCGAATCTCCTCTTAATCCTGGAGCCAATCCATGACCGCCGTTCTCGCCGCGCTCAAGCCGGCGATCGATGAAGCCGCAGAGTTCGGCCGCTGTGTGCGCGACCTCTGCCCGGTCCAGAAACGGGTGCTGACCGCGCTGATGCACCGGCTGATCGCGATGGAAGAGGCCAACGACGCCGAAGGCGCCCTGGTCGTGATCGACGAGGTGCGGCGCATCCTCGGCGAGGGGCGGCTGACGCACCACTGAGGCGCGTCGCTCCCGAAGTGAGCAAGGGCCCGGATCGCGCTTGATCCGGGCCCGACTTGCGTCATGTTGCCCCCGCGAGTCGGGGGCCCCTCCTTTGATACAAGCCTTGATTTCCTTCGGCGTGGCGATCGCCGTCTGCACCCTGGCCATACGCTTCGGCGACAAGCCCGCCCAGCGCGTGGGCATGATCACGCTGGGCGGCTGGATCATCTCGCTGATCGTCGTCAGGCACAGCACGCGCTTCGCCGATGCGGGCCTGATGCTGGTCGATGGGGTGGTGGCGGCGCTGTTCGTCTGGGTCTCGCTGTCGTCGCGCCGGCTGTGGACCGTCGTCATCGCGGCGTTCCAGATGCTGGGCGTGGCCTCGCACCTGGCCACGGTCATCGATCATCGCGTGACCATCAACACCTACAGGGTGAGCCTGGCGGTCTGGAGCTACGGCATACTGGTCGTGCTGGCCGTCGCCGTCTGGCGCCACTGGCGCGAGCAGCGGCGAGTCCGGAACCAAGGCGTCTAGCGTTCCAGGTCCTCGCGGCGGTCGACGTCGAACAGCACGCCGGGGGCGTCGGTCTCGACCAGGGCCACGGCGCGCGCCGCCATCAGCCCCTGTGCGCCGCGATCGCCGGTCAGGGCCTCAAGGGCCGGGAAGCAGGCGCGCGCGAACAGCACCGGATGGCCGCGCCGGCCGGCATGGACCGGGGCGACGATCTCGACCTCGCCCGACAGCGCCGCCGCCAGGTCGCCGGCCAGATCGTGCGGCACGCCGGGCATGTCGCCGAGAAAGACGAACACCCCATCGGTCGCCGGATCGAGCGTCGCGATTCCCGCCCGCAACGAGGCGGCCAGGCCCTCGGCGGCGTCGGGCGCGGCCAAGGCGCGCAGACGGGGGCCAGGTCGGGCGGCGACCAGGGCGGCGACCTCGGCGTCGCCGGGGCGATGCACGACGCTCACCCGGTGCACCGGGGCCGCCAGGGCCGCGTCCAGGGCGTGATCCAGCAGCGGCCGGCCGCGATAGCGGGCGAGCAGCTTGCCGCCGCCGAAGCGCGTTCCCGCGCCAGCCGCCAGGACAATGGCCTCCAGCCGCATGCGATCCCTTTCCGCCAGCCTCCGAGACGCCTATTCTATCGCCGATATGACGTCCCCTGACGACAGCCCCCGACTGGTCGACGGCTTTGGCCGGGCCGTAAGCTATCTGCGCGTTTCGGTGACCGACCGCTGCGACCTGCGCTGCGTCTACTGCATGGCCGAGCACATGACCTTCCTGCCGAAGGCGCAGGTGCTGACGCTGGAGGAGCTGGACCGCCTGGCCTCGACCTTCGTGGGGCTGGGCGTGCGCAAGCTGCGCCTGACCGGCGGCGAGCCGCTGGTGCGCAAGGGGATCATGGAGCTGGTCGAGGCCCTGTCGCGCCACCTAAAGAGCGGCGCGCTGGACGAGCTGACCCTAACGACCAACGGCACCCAGCTGGCCCAGCACGCCGGCCGGCTGGCGGCCCTGGGCGTGAAGCGGATCAACGTCTCGCTCGATACGCTGAAGCCCGATCTCTTCCGGCGGCTGACGCGCGGCGGCGACGTGGCCAAGGTGGTCGGCGGCATCGACGCGGCCCTGGCCGCCGGCATCCAGGTCAAGATCAACGCCGTGGCGCTGAAGCGCGACAACGCCGCCGAGCTGCCGCATCTGATCCAGTGGGCCCATGCGCGCGGCTGCGACATGACCCTGATCGAGACCATGCCGCTGGGCGAGATCGACGAGGATCGCACCGACCAGTTCCTGTCGCTGCGCGAGGTGCGGCGCGAGCTTTCCTCCTACTGGACGCTGACGGACCTGGCCTACGCCACGGGCGGTCCGGCCCGCTATTCCAAGGTCGAGGAGACCGGCGGGCGGCTGGGCTTCATCACCCCGCTGAGCCACAATTTCTGCGAGGCCTGCAATCGCGTGCGGCTGACCTGCACCGGCACCCTGCACACCTGCCTTGGCCGCGACGACGCCAGCGACCTGCGGGCCGTGCTGCGCGGCGGGGCGACCGACGGCGAGCTGGTGGCGGCGATTCACGCGGCGATCGGCGCCAAGCCCAAGGGCCACGACTTCCAGGTCGACGCCCCGCGTCCGGCGGTGGCCCGCCACATGTCGACGACCGGAGGCTAGGCGATGGCGCGCGTGCTGCTGTTCGGACGCCTGGCCGACCAGGCCGGCTGGCGCGAGCGCGAGGTCGAGGCGGCCAGCCTGGCCGCCCTGCGCGCGTCGATCGCCCATGACGATGCGGCCCTCGCGCGGGCCCTGGAAGGCCCCGGCGTTCAGGTGGCCGTGGACAAGGCGCTGGTGCGTGGCGAAGCCGTGCTGGCCGCGGCCACCGAGGTCGCCTTCCTGCCGCCGATGAGCGGCGGATGATCACGCTTGCCCAGGCGCCGTTCGACCCTGGCGCGCTGCTGACCGCCTTCTGCGCCGGCCGCGACGAGACCGGGGCGGTGGCCAGCTTCGTCGGGCTGGCCCGCGCCGAGGGCGGGAGCGCCAGCATCCTGGAGCTGGAGGCCTATCCAGGCTTCACCGAAAGCGCGATCGAGGCCTTCGCGGTCGAGGCGGCGGGGCGGTTCGGCCTGCAGGACTGGCGGATCGTCCACCGGGTGGGGAAGATCGCGCCGGGCGAGGCGGTGGTGTTCGTGACGACGGCGGCCAAGCATCGCCGGGCCGCCTTCGAGGCGTGCGACTTCCTGATGGACTGGCTCAAGAGCCGGGCGCCGTTCTGGAAGAAGGAGCATGGTCCTGCCGGAGCCCGCTGGATCGAGCCGACGGCTCAGGATAGGACCGACGCTCAGCGTTGGGACGTTTAGGAGAAGCGGATGTCGGCAGGCCTCACCCAGGGCGGCGGGATCAAGCCGGAGCTGCCGTTCAAGCCGGTGCGGGTGGCGATCCTGACCGTCTCCGACACCCGCGACGAGGCCACCGACACCTCGGGCCAGATCCTGATCGAGCGCGTCAAGGCCGCCGGCCACGACTTCGCCGGACGGGCGGTGGTGCGCGATGATATCGAGAAGATCCGCTCCACCGTGCGCGGCTGGATCGACGGCGGTGAAGTGGATGCGGTGGTCACCACCGGCGGCACCGGCCTCACGGGGCGCGACGTCACCGTCGAGGCGCTGCAGCCGCTGTTCGACAAGGTGATCGACGGTTTCGCCGTCGTGTTCCACCTCGTCTCCTACGCCACGGTTGGGCTCTCGACCCTGCAGTCGCGAGCCACGGCCGGGATCATCGACGGGGTGTTCGTGTTCTGCCTGCCGGGCTCGAACGGCGCGGTGAAGGACGGCTGGGACAAGGTGATCGCCGCCCAGCTCGACAGCCGCCACAAGCCTTGCAACATGGTCGAGCTGATGCCCCGGCTTCTAGAGAAATAGAGCGACTTTGAGCAGGCTGACCCACATCGACGACCAGGGCCGCGCCCGCATGGTCGACGTCTCCGACAAGCCCGCCACGGCCCGCGAGGCGGTGGCGACGGGCTTCGTGCGGATGAGCCCTGAGACCCTGGCTCTGGCCGTCTCGGGAACCGGCCGCAAGGGCGACGTGCGCGCCGTGGCCGAGCTGGCCGGGGTGATGGCGGCCAAGAAAACCTCCGACCTGATCCCGCTGTGCCACCCGCTGGCCCTGTCGAAGGTGGTGGTCGAGGTCGAGCCGGCGCAGGGCGGGCTGGCGGTGACCGCGCGAGTCAGGACCACCGGCCCGACGGGCGTGGAGATGGAGGCCCTGACGGCGGTCTCGGTAGCCTGCCTGACCATCTACGACATGCTGAAGGCCGCCGAGAAAGGCATGGTCATCGAGACCGTGCGGCTCTTGGAGAAGACCGGCGGCAAGTCGGGCGACTGGAAGGGCTGAAGCCTGCCGACCCCGTGCAGATTGCTCTGGACTCTCTACTTACAATAATGGAAATTGCCTCCCAGGGTTGTGCATGGACAACTACGCAGGGAGACGTCTCATGGTCAGGATCGCAGGCGCCGTGATGGTTGCGGCCTTGGCGCTCGGCGTGGCGCCGGCGGCGCAGGCCGGCTTCACCTCCGCCGGGACGCCGATCGTGCTGAGCGGTCCGATCCTGTTCAAGATCGCGGGCTCGCCGGTCTACACCTGCACCCTGACCCTCAACGCCACGATCAGCAGCGGCGGAACCACCATGACCGTCTCGTCGGGATCGATGGGGCCGCCCGGTGCGCCTTGCGGCGTCATCACGCCGTGGTTCAGCCCGGCCTGGTCGTTCAACACCCTGCCGCCGTCTGGCGGGACGACGGTCACCGACATGACGATCTCGAACTTATTCCTGCACACGTTCCTGGGGGACTGTCGCGAGACGATCGAGGTGCAGTGGAACGACGCCGCCAACATCCTGACCATTCCGACCCAGGCGGTCGGTCCGGCGCCCGCGCCCTACGGCTGCGAGATCAGCGGGACCCTCGTGTCGTCGCAGGATCTGACGATCACCTATCCGTAGGCTTGGCCGGGGCTCAGCCCACCGCTTCGGCCCGCCGCTCCAGAGCCGGCTGCCCGTTCCGCGTGGCGATGATCTCGCCGATCACGGCCACGGCCACCTCGAACGGGGCCTTGCCGCCGAGATCCAGGCCGATGGGCGCGCGAAGCTTGGCGAGGTCTCTTTCCGTCAGGCCGTCGGCCTTCAGCGCCGCGAGCCGTTCGGACAGCCGCCGCCGCGCTCCCAGCAGGCCGACGTAAGGCGCCGGCGAGGGCAGGGCGGCCAGCAGGGCCTCGTGGTCCAGCGCCATGTCGTGGCTGCACACCGCCACCGCCGTCCAGGCGTCGAGGCCGGCTGCGGCCAGGGCGGAGGCCGGGGCCTCGCGGCTGTAGCGCACGCCGGCCAGGGGCGGGGCGGCCATCGGACCCTTGGGGCGCACCAGGGTGGTCTCGAACCCGGCCTGGACGCCCAGGCTGGCCAGCGCCAGGGCGGTCGGATCGCCGCCCATCACCACCAGTCGCGGGACCGGATCGAAGCGGCGCACGAAGACGCCGGGCCATGGGACGGGCGTCGCGCCGACCGGGGCGCAGACCCGCCGGGTCCCGTCGGTGAACCACAGGGCCGGGCGTCTTTTTCCGGCGTGAGTCAAAAGGTCGCGCAACGCGCCATCGTCGGCGTTAAGGCGTTCGACCAGGATCTCGATGCGGGCGCCGCACAGCAGGCGGATGTCCGGCCAGGGGCTGCCCTCGCCATAGACGAGGCGCCTGGGGACCCCTGTTTCGAGCACTTCCCGGGCATGCAGTTCGACGTCGCCCTCGATACAGCCGCCCGACAGGAAACCGGCCACGAAGCCTTGTGCGAACACCATCTGCGTGCCGACCGGGCGCGGGCCGCCGCCCTCCAGGGCGATGATGGTCGCCAGCGCCGCGGGGCCTTGCGCGAGGGCTTCTTCGAGCGCTGGCCGCATGTCGTCGGCCAGGCCGTGCATCGGCCATTCGGGGCCGGAAGGGGCGGCGGGATCGGTAAGGTCCATCGGGCCGATCTTAACGCCTCGGCAAGGTTCCAGAAACGCCTTCTTCAAACCTTGGCGCGTACGCTCCCCGACATTGGTGCTTCATCCGACGCGGAAGTTCATGTCGCTCACCGTCTCCAAGCTCGGTCTTGCCGCCGCCCAGTTCGGACTGGACGGCATGAACGCGTCGCCGCGTTCGCGCTCCCCCGAGGTCGAGGCGCGTGACATCCTGAACATCGCCGCGCGCGCCCGCCTGTCGGTGCTGGACGTCTCGGGCGTCTATGGCCGCTCGGAGTCCGTGCTCGGCGACCTGATCCCGCGTCCCGTCTCGTGCCGGGTGACCCTGGCCGCCGCCCGCGCCGACCGCGGCCCCGACTTCGTCGAGGCCGAGGCCCGCGGTTCGCTGCGCCGCCTGGGCCTGGAGCGCGCCGACACCATCGTCGTCCAATCGCCGTCGGAACTGTTCGGCGCCCATGGCCCGGCCATGTGGGACCGCCTGCTGCGCCTGCGCGAGCAGGGCCTGTTCCGCAACATCGGCATCTCCGCGCACGCCACCGATGATCCGGTGGGCGTGGCCCGTCGCTTCAAGCCCGACATCATCCAGGCGCCGGCCAGCCTGCTCGACCAGCGCCTGCTGGCCGACGGCTCGCTGCAGCGCATCGCCGGCATGGGCGTCGAGGTTCAGCTGCGCTCGATCTTCCTCAACGGCCTGCTGTTCCTGCCGCCCGACCGCGTTCCAGCCCAGCTGAAGGGGGCCTCGGGCCGCCTGTCGCGCGTGCGCCGCATGATCGCCGAGGGCCGCTCGGACCCGCTGCAGGCCGCGCTCGGTTTCGCGCTTTCGCGTCCGGAAGCCTCGGCCGTGATCGTTGGCGTGACCTCGGCGGCCGAACTGTCGGCCGTCGTCGCCGCCGCCTCGAGCCCGCCGCCGGACCTGGACTGGGACGAGATGGCCATCGACGATCCGGTGGCGCTCGACCCGCGACGTTGGGTCGCCTAGCCGCGGACCCGACTCGAAGCTCAAGGTTCAGGATAGAACCAGACAAGACGCCTCGAAGGGAGGCCGCGCCATGATCCTCGCCGTCCTGCAGGCCCGCATGGGCTCCAGCCGTCTGCCCGGCAAGGCGATGGCCACCCTCCAGGGACAGCCGATGATCCTGCGCCAGCTGGAGCGCATCCGGCAGGCCGCCACCCTTTCCAAGATCATCGTCGCCACCAGCGACCAGCCGGCCGACGACGCCCTGGCCGGCTTCCTGGTGTCGCGCGGGGTCACCGTCCATCGCGGGGCGGGCGCCGACATTCTCGACCGCATCGCCCGCTGCGCCGAGGCCGCAGGTCCGGTCAGCCACATCGTCCGCCTGAAGGGCGACGCGCCGTTCGTCGACCCGGGCCTGATCGACCAGACCGTCAAGCTGGCGCTGAGCACCGGCGCCGACTACGCCTCCAACCGCGTCTATCGCACCTATCCGGCCGGCCTGGAGGTCGAGGTCATCTCGGCCCAGGCCCTGCGCACCGCCGCCGCCGAGGAGCGCGACCCGCTGGCCCGCATCTCGCCCACCGCCGCCATCCGCAACCAGCCCAACCGCTTCCGCCACGCCCACCTGCGGGCCGTGCGCGACTGGAGCGCCCTGGACTGGCGCGTGAAGACCCCGGCGGACCTGGCCTTCGCCCGCTCGATCTACGACGCCCTGCACCCGGTCGATCCCGGCTTCCGCATGGGCGACGTTCTGGACCTGGTGGAGAGCAAGCAGGACCTGGGACGGTTCGCGGCTTAACCCCCTCTCCCAGAGGGAGAGGGAGGGGCCCAGGCGATAGCCTGGGAGGGTGAGGGGTTTCACCCTTGCCGATTTCGCACTTCATCTAAGTGACGGGACCGCCGACGGCGTACGCCCTCACCCTCCCACGCCTTCGGCGCGGGCCCCTCCCTCTCCCCACGGGAGAGGGGTTTTAAGCCGGAAACCCGCCCGCCCGGGCCAGCGACGACGCGGGCGCCTTGCCCAGGCGCTCGCTGATGTCGCGGCCGATCGTGATCAGGGCGGCCAGGTCGTAGCTCGTCTCGAAGCCGGCCCGCTCCAGCATGTAGACCAGGTCCTCGGTGCCGATATTGCCCGTCGCCGCCGGGGCGAAGGGGCAGCCGCCCAGGCCGCCGACCGAGGCGTCGAGCACGTCGACCCCGGCCTCGACGCTCGCGAAGGCGTTGGCGAGACCGGTGTTGCGGGTGTCGTGGAAGTGGATGCGCAGGCGCGCGTCGGGGGCGGCGGCGCGGACGGCCTCGATGCGCTTGCGGACGGTCCAGGGGTCGGCCACGCCGATGGTGTCGGCGATGGCGATCTCGGGCACGTTCATGGCGGCGGCCTCGCGGGCGATGGCCACGACCTGGTCCTCGCTGATCTCGCCGTCGAACGGACAGCCGAAGGCCACCGAGATGGTGGCGGTGATCGGCGGGCCGCCGTCGACGGCCTGGCGCTCGACGATGGCGGCCAGCGCATCGAGCTGCTGATTGACCGTGGCGCCCTGGTTGCGCGTGCCAAAGCCGTCGGAGGCGCAGACCACGACATTGGCCTCGTCGCAGCCGGTGGACACGCAGCGCTCCCAGCCGCGCATGTTCAGCACCAGGCCGATGCGCGAACGCTTCGGATCGGGGCCGCCCAGGGCGTCCATGATCTCTTCCGCCCCCGCCATCTGCGGCACGCGGTTGGGATTGACGAACGAGACGACCTCGGTGCGCCGGGCGCCGGCGGATTCAAGGCGGCGGATCAGGTCGAGCTTTTCGTCGACCGACAGTATGGCCTTCTCGTTCTGCAGGCCGTCGCGCGGACCGACCTCGACGATCTCGATGAAGCGGCTCACGGGCGGGCCTCCTCGGTTGCGGCGGGGGCTTCGGCGTCCTGCAGGACGTCCGGCGCCTCGCGCCCAGGAAGAGAGGGGCGGCGGGGCTCGCCGCGATAGACGCGCAGCACCTCGTCGTCGCCGTCGGAATAGTTCAGGCCCCTGATCTCGCCGGCCAGGCGGGGCGAGTGGCCCAAGGCGGCCAGGGCGGCGCGGAACTTCTCGTCCTCGCGGCCCTCGACCACGGCGGGGCGGCCCTCGTCGACGGCGTCGGCCGCGCCTTCCGCGTCAGTCAGCTGCGTCGTCGTGCCCAGCTGGAAGACCATGCTGGGTTCGGAATAGCCGGTCACCGCCACCGGGCCGGGTGCGCCGGCGCGGGGGGCCAGATCGGCGGCCTCCAGCGCTCGGGCCAGGCGCTTGGACAGCCACAGCGAATCGAGGCGCGGGGCCAGCAGGCCGGCCATGGCGCCGTGCGCCAGGACGCCGAGGGCGCCGGCGGTGACCAGAGCCAGGGCGGCCTTGCGCCGGCGCAGGATCAGCCAGCCGCCGGCGACCGCGGCGGCCAGGAACAGCAAGGCCGGCAGGATGGCCAGCGGCAGGGTCTGCGGCGCGGCGTAGGTCTTCCAGGCGACGATGCAGACGGCGGCGAAGGCGACGCCCGCGATCGCCAGCAGCACCGTGCCGACGATCCGCGAACCCAGCCCGAGCGGCTTGCGCAGGGCGGCGGCCATCAGCATCGCCAGAGCCCCGAACGAGGGCAGGGTGTAGTGGGCGAGCTTGGTCGGCAGGATCTCGAACATCAGCCAGGTCGGGATCAGCCAGCAGAGGGCGAAGCGCACGCCGGGCTCATCGCGACGGGTCCAGGCCAGCACCAGCGCGGCGGGCAGCAGCAGGGTCACCGGGAACAGCAGCAGCGGCGAGAGCAGGGCGTAGTAGCCGAACGGGCCGCTGTGGCTCTCGTGGCCGCCGGCCAGCTTGGGGGCCAGATCCCCGCCGACCGCCGCGCCCCAGAAGGCGCCGTCGGTGGCGATGGTGATCATGGTCGCCCAGGGCAGGACGATGGCGGCGAACAGGATCAGGCCCCAGCTCCAGCCCAGTTGCTTGAGCCAGCCGATCCTCCGGTCCCATGCCCACAGGGCGAGGATGGCCAGGATCGCGACCAGCAAACCGACGGGGCCCTTGATCAGGGCGGCCATGGCCATGCCGATCCAGAAGGCCAGTTTTGGTCCCTTGCCGACCTTCTCGCTCGCCAGCCCGGCGGCGTAGATCCGCGCCAGGCCGGCCATGGCCAAAGTCGTAAAGCCGCACAGGGCCGCGTCGGTCTTGGCGATGAAGGCCTCGGTCGACAGCAGGAAGGTCGCGCCCAGGATCGCGCCCGACAGCAGGCTCTCGCGCGGGCCGAAGAAGGCCGCGGCGCCCCAGGCGCAGGCCGCCGCCGCCAGCATGGCGCCCAGCAGCGAAGGGATGCGATAGGCCCAGATGCCCCGGTCCTCGGGCGCGGAGACGGCCTCGACCGCCACGGCCTGCAGCCAGTGGATGCCCACCGGCTTCTTGTTGCGCGGCTGGTCCTGCAGCTTGATGTTCACATAGTCGCCCGTCTCCAGCATCTGGGCGGTGGCCTGGGCGAAGCGCGACTCGTCGCGGTCGAGCGGCGGCATGGCGAAGAGGCCCGGCAGGCCGGCGATCAGCGCCACCAGGGCGGCGAACACCGGCGCGCGCCAGCCGCGCGACCAGGCGTCGAGACGGGATTCAAGAGTAGGGCTCTGACCGGGATTAGGGCTGGTGTTCGCGCTCATGCGTGCTGGAATAGCACGATCCTTTCATGGCGCGAGATTTGCGGTAAAAGCGGCCATGACATCCGATAATTCCGCCGCGACCCCCGATTTCTCCGTCGTCGTGCCCGTGTTCGACGAGGGCGGGGCCGCGCCGGCCCTGGCGCGCGAGATCGCCGCCGCCTTCGCCGGCGAGTCCTACGAGATGATCTTCGTGGACGACGCCAGCCGCGACGACACCAAGGCCCTGCTGACCGCCCTCAAGGCCGAGATCCCGCAACTGCGCGTGCTGGGCCACCGCAAGAACTCGGGCCAGAGCCGCTCGATCCGCAGCGGCATCCTGGCCGCCCGCGCCCCGATCGTGGTGACCATGGACGGCGACGGCCAGAACGACCCGGCCGACGCCCCGCGCCTGGCCAAGGCGCTGCAGGCGGGGCCGGCGCAGCTGGCCCTGGTCGGCGGCGAGCGGGTCAAGCGCCAGGACAGCAACGCCAAGCGCTTCGCCAGCAAGTTCGGCAACGGCGTGCGCAAGCGGCTCCTGAAGGACACCGCCAACGACACCGGCTGCGGCCTGAAGGCCTTCCGCCGCGAGGCCTTCCTGCGGCTGCCCTACTTCGATCACATCCACCGCTACATCCCCGCGCTGATGCTGCGCGAGGGCTACGAGATCGCCTTCCAGCCGGTGAACCACCGTCACCGCGAGACGGGCGTGTCGAAATATACCAACTTCGGCCGCCTGAAGGCCTCGGTCAGCGACCTCTTCGGCGTGATGTGGCTGCAGTCGCGGGCCCGCAACCCGCAGGGCGTGGACGAGGCGTAACTCTCGATCCCTCCCTCTCCCTATGGAAGAGGGGCAAGAGAGCCGCCCCCCGCTTCACCGGCGTCGCAAAACCGGTTAACCCTGAAGCTCGACTTCGGGGGAATTCACCGCAATGTTCGCCGCCTTTCCGCTGCTGGCCCTGCCGGTGCTGATCTACAATCTGCTGGCCCTGACGGTCGGCGGCGGCTTCTCGTCGGAGGCGGCCAGCTATCGGTTCAGCGAGCAGCTGTTTCGCATCCACATGGCTTCGCGCGTCGACTGGATCGTCAGCTGGGGCGACCTGTTGCTGGCCGCCTCGCTGGTGGTGCTGTTCGTCGAGCTTCTGAAGTCGACGACCAGCCGCAAGGTGGCGATCGTCAACCACTCGCTGTCGATGGTGCTGTTCATCGTCTGCCTGGTGGAGCTGTTGCTGCTGCCGGCCTTCGCGACCTCGGTGTTCTTCCTGATCACCCTGATGGTGCTGCTGGACGTGCTGGCCGGCTTCATCGTGACCATCGTCGCCGCCCGCCGCGACGTCGACTTCGGCGAGATGCGCTAGGCGCGCGCCGAGCGCTTTCTTCAAGCCGCCAGGGGCCGTCCCGCGTTAGCCTTCCGCCAGGAGGCCCCGATGGACGACGACCAGCCGCCGCAAGACAGCAAGCTGACCCGCAGCAAGGAGGCCTGGGCGCGCTCGGGCAAGTTCCTGACCGGCGACAGGAGCCGACCGGAGGCCGAGCGCCTGCCGCCGGGCCAGCACCTGACGAGCGACTGGCCGGTGCTGGACCTGGGCCTCAAGCCCGACGTCTCCCGCGAGGACTGGCGGCTGCGCATCGACGGCCTGGTGTCGCGGCCGGCGACGTGGAGCTTTTCGGCCCTGCTGGCCCAGCCGCAGAGCGCGCCGGTGTCCGACATCCACTGCGTCACCACCTGGTCGCGCTACGACAACCACTGGCACGGGGTGCTGACCCGCGACGTGGTGCTGGCCGTCGCGCCCAGGGACGAGGCGCGGTTCGTGGTGCTGCATTCCTACGACGGCTACACCACCAACCTCGCCCTCGACGACTTCGCCCATGAGGGCGCGCTGCTGGCCCACGGCTGGGAAGGCGCGCCGATCGCGCCCGAGCACGGCGGGCCGGTGCGGCTGGTCGTGCCGCATCTCTATTTCTGGAAAAGCGCCAAGTGGCTGAAGCGGGTCGAGTTCGTCGCCGCTGATCGGCCCGGCTTCTGGGAGGAGCGCGGCTATCACAATCGCGGCGATCCCTGGGGCGAGGAGCGCTACGGCTGAGGGCGGCCGATTTCGACAAGCGCCGGCGCATCCGAGCGCCTATCTATCGGTAACAGACCCTCTTACGGACGCCGTGTCATGACCGCTTCCAACCTCTGGCTCGCCGCCGGCCTGCGCTCGCCCTTCGCCAAGGTCGACGGGGCGCTGGCCTCCCACGACGCCATCGACCTTTCCGTGCCCGTGGTGAAGGCCATGCTGGAAAAGGGCGCGCGGCCCGACTTCGCGGTGTGGGGCACGGTCATTCCGAACCTCACCTGGAGCAACATCGCCCGCGAGGTGCTGCTGGACGCCGGGGCCGATCCGACCATCCCGGCCTTCTCCACGGTCATGGCCTGCTCGACCAGCATGGCCGGCGTTCTGGAGGCCGCCGGCATGATCGACGGGCGCGGCCGGGATCTTGCCCTCGTCGGTGGCGTCGAGGCCATGAGCCGGGTGCAGATCGGCCTGTCGGTGCGGCTGTCGGACTGGATCCGCCGCTTCCAGCAGGCCCGCGACCTGAAGGGGCGGCTGGCGGTGCTGTCGGCGTTCAAGGCGGCGGATGCAAAGCTGTTCATTCCCAAGGTGGCCAATCGCACCACCGGCCTCTCCATGGGCGAGCATACCGAGATCACCGCCAAGGAATGGGGCCTCTCGCGCGCCGACCAGGACGCCATCGCTTTTTCCAGCCACCAGAACGCCGTGCGCGCCTGGGAGAACGGCTTCTTCGACGACCTGGTGATCCCCGTCGGCGAGGCGCGCCGCGACACCATTCCGCGCAAGGACAGCACGCTGGAGAAGCTGGCCAAGCTCAAGCCGGCCTTCGACAAGACCAGCGGCCAGGGCACGCTGACGGCGGGCAATTCCTCGCCGCTGACCGATGGCGCGGCCAGCGTCTGGGTGGCGTCGGAGGCGGGGCTGGCGCGCCTGCCCGAGCGGACGCCGCGCGTGAAGATCCTCGACTACGAGATCACCGCCATCGACCTGCGCAACGAAGGCCTGCTGATGGCCCCGGCCTACGGCGTGCCGCGCATGCTGGCGCGCAACGGCCTGAGGCTTTCCGACATCGGGCTGTGGGAAATCCACGAGGCCTTCGCGGCCCAGGTGCTGTCGCACATCGCCGCCTGGGAGAGCAAAAAGTTCCTGGCCGACAGGGCCGGGGTCACGGCCGATCTCGGCGCCTTCCCGCGCGAGCGGATGAACCCCACCGGCGGCAGTCTCGCGCTGGGTCACCCGTTCGGGGCCACCGGGGCGCGGATCCTGAGCCAGGCGACCAAAGAGCTGGCCGCACGCGGCAAGGGCGAGAAGGCCATCGTCAGCATCTGCGCCGACGGCGGCCAGGGCACGATGATGTTGCTGGAGGCGGCATAGGCCTCAACTCGGCTGCCGTCCTGGGCCTTGCGCCCAGGACCCATCGTTTCGCCTGCTCAGACCTTTCAAGCTAGATCGAGGTCTGAGCGGTCGCCGGCATGCGCTCTCGCCACAGGGGCGAGGGAGGCGAAGAATTATGGATGGTCTTCGAGCGCACGCCTCTTCTCGAAGAGCGGCCGCGAAATCCAACGATGTTTTGGAGGCTGAACGTAGAACCGGCCCGAGGACTAGGGGCAACCTCGGGCCGGCGGTACGCATGTCGCGTTGTGGGGGGGTGGACGCGACACGGTTAAATTGGACCCGACAGTCCCCCCGATCAAGCGAATGGATGTCGCTCGGCGCTTTTGTCGCAGGGAAGCGTTGTCAGGAAATCGGTGTCAGGTCAGGACCGAGAAGATCAGGGTGACGACGGCCACATCGAACGCTCGGATCAGGATGGACAGCATAGGTCGGGACGCTTTCCGAAAAGATTCGGGTCTCGACCTAGCAAGACTGGCGCCAAGTCCGGGCGAGGCGCTAGAAAACCCGCATGGCGCTGTTCTTCGATCATCAGTGGTATGACGCGCGGCTAGGCGAGCGGGGCCTGGATCGCCTGGCTCTGGCCGCGGCGGCGGGGCTGAGTCCCGAGGATCTGGACCTTGTCTTCAAGGACCAGCGCGAGATCGGACCGGACGAACTGGCGGTTTTCGCCGAGATGGTCGGGGTTTCCCGCGAAGAAGCCGCGCGCCGGGCCGGTGTGGGCGGGCATGCCGCGCCGGCCGATCCAGCCGATCGACGCGTCGCGCTGCTGGAGGCCAGGGTGGCGGCGCTGGAGGCGCAGGTCGCCGGACTGCTGGCTAGATTTCGGTCTTCTTGATCAGGCCCGCCTTGGGACGGCGGTCGGCCGGGCCGGAATATTCCGTGCCGAGATAGGTCGAACGCGCCGCGTCGAGCACTTCCTGCCCACCGCGCAGGCCGCGCTTCTGGCCGGGCTGGCCCATGACCTGGGCGGCGAAGGCGGCGAACGGACCGCGCGGACGCGGCTGCGGCGGCGGATCGGCGGGCGCCTCTTCCTCGTCGCGAACGAACACGACCTCTTCGCCGTCCGCCTCATGGCGGTCGGAGTCCTTGGGCGCGGCCAGCGCCCGGCGCGCGTTGGCCGCACGTCGGATGGGGTCGATAGGACCGGTCATGGTCGCAAGGCTAGCGGCGCTCCGTTAAGAACGAATGCGCCGGCATGGTTGACGGGAATTAGGACTTGGTCGCCAGCTTGGCGATCTGTTCCTGCATGGCCTCGAGCTGGCGCTTGAGGTCGGCCAGGCTGTCCTCGCTGGGCGCGGAGGGAGCGGGCGGCGGGGGTGCGGCGGGCGTCTCGGCCGCGGCGTCTTCCGGGCGGCTGTAGGCGAAGGGCGAGAACATCTTCATGGCCCGGTCGAACAGCGCCATGTTCTGGCGGATTTGCTCTTCGTAGATGGCCATGCCCGGAGCGGCGGCCTTGCCAGCCAGGCCGGGGGCGCCGGTGAACTGCTGGCGCATGCGCTCCTGCTGCTTGGAGAAGCTTTCCAGCGACATCTCCAGGTAGCTGGGCAGGAAGGCCTGCATCGAGTTGCCGTAGAAGCCGATCAGCTGGCGCAGGAACTGGATGGGCAGCAGGTTCTGGCCGCCGCCGCGGTTTTCTTCTTCGAAGATGATCTGGGTCAGGACCGAACGGGTGATGTCGTCGTTGGTCTTGGCGTCGTAGACCACGAAGTCGACGCCCTCCTTCACCATGTCCGACAGGTGTTCGAGGGTGACGTAGGAACTGGACGCGGTGTTGTAGAGCCGGCGGTTGGCGTACTTCTTGATGACGACGCGCTGGCTCGACCCTTGGCTGGAAGCCTTGTCGGCGGACGCTTTTTCGGCGCCAGGGGCGGCTTCGCCTTTTTCGCGGTTCTCGGACATTTCGTTCCCTGGGACAGCGGTGTCGCCCGCCTTTTCGCATCGCACTATCGCTAATGCAAAGCCGGGGCGCCAGTCCCGCGAGAAGCTGTACGCCAGATGATGACATGAAAATGTATTCGTGACGAACGGCGTTCGTTTGGGCATGGTGCTGTTGCACTGCAAAAGTGTGGGCGCTGCACCTGCGAAATGCGCCACGGAACAGTCACGGGAAATCACAGCCAATGACCGATATCGTCATCGTCTCCGCCGCCCGCACGCCGGTGGGCTCCTTCCTCGGCGCGCTGTCCAGCCTGCCGGCCGCGGAGCTGGGCAAGACCGCGATCGCCGCCGCCGTGGAGCGAGCCGGGATCACGCCGGCCGACGTCGACGAGGTGATCCTGGGCCAGGTGCTGCAGGCGGGCGCTGGCCAGGGGCCGGCCCGCCAGGCCTCGGTCAAGGCCGGCATTCCGGTCGAGAGCCCGGCCTGGAGCCTCAACCAGCTGTGCGGCTCGGGCCTGCGCGCGGTCGCCCTGGGCGCCCAGCAGATCCTGTCGGGCGACGCCAGGATCGTGGTGGTCGGCGGCCAGGAGAGCATGAGCCAGGCCCCGCACGCCCAGGCCCTGCGCACCGGCCAGAAGATGGGCGACCTGGGCTTCGTCGACACCATGATCAAGGACGGCCTGTGGGACGCCTTCCACGGCTATCACATGGGCCAGACGGCCGAGAACATCGCCAACCGCTGGCAGATCACCCGCGAAGACCAGGACAAGTTCGCCGTCGCCAGCCAGAACAAGGCCGAGGCCGCCCAGAAGGCCGGCAAGTTCGCCGACGAGATCGTCGGCGTGACGATCAAGGGCCGCAAGGGCGACACCGTCGTCGACCAGGACGAATACATCCGCCACGGCGTGACGCTGGAAAGCATCTCGGGCCTGAAGCCGGCCTTCGCCAAGGACGGCTCGGTGACCGCCGCCAACGCCTCGGGCCTCAATGACGGCGCCGCCGCCCTGGTGCTGACCACGGCCGAGGAAGCCGAGAAGCGCGGTCTCAAGCCCCTGGCCAGGATCGTCTCGTGGGCCAATGCCGGCGTCGAGCCCGAGATCATGGGCACCGGCCCGATCCCGGCCACCAAGAAGGCCCTGGAAAAGGCCGGCTGGACCGTCGGCGACCTCGACCTGATCGAAAGCAACGAAGCCTTCGCCGCCCAGTCGATCTCGGTGGTGCGCGAGCTGGGCCTTGACCCGGCCAAGGTCAATGTCAACGGCGGCGCCATCGCCATCGGCCACCCGATCGGCGCCTCGGGCGCGCGGATCCTGACCACCCTGGTGCACGAGCTGAAGCGCTCGGGCGGCAAGAAGGGCCTGGCGACGCTGTGCGTCGGCGGCGGCATGGGCGTGGCCCTCTGCGTCGAGGCCGTCTGAGCCGGGTAGTCTGGCCCCGGAAGAAGTCTTCGTGACAAACTGCGTCCGGGGCTTGCGCTCCGGACGCGACCACGTGCAACCATGACGTAACGGCAGCAGGAGACTAGTGAATGACTAGAGTTGCGTTCGTGACCGGCGGTACGCGGGGCATCGGTCGGGCGATCTGCGAGCGGCTTGTCGCCGACGGCCTCAAGGTCGCGGCGGGTTATTCCGGCAACGAGGAGGCGGCCGAGGCCTGCGCCAAGGCGCTGGGCGTCATGGTGGTGAAGGGCAATGTCGGCTCCTTCGACGACTGCCAGGCCGCGGTGGCCAAGGTCACCGCCGAGCTCGGGCCGGTCGACGTGCTGGTCAACAACGCCGGCATCACCCGCGACGGCTTCCTGCACAAGATGACCTACGAGCAGTGGTCCGAAGTGATCCGGGTCAACATGGACTCGGCCTTCAACATGACCCGTCCGGTGATCGAGGGCATGCGCGAGCGCGGCTGGGGCCGGATCATCAACATCAGCTCGATCAACGGCCAGAAGGGCCAGGTCGGCCAGACCAACTACTCGGCCGCCAAGGCCGGCCTGATCGGCTTCACCAAGGCCCTGGCCCTGGAGAACGCCAAGAAGGGCGTCACCGTCAACGTGATCTGCCCCGGCTATATCGACACCGAGATGGTGGCCGCGGTGCCGGAAACGGTGCTGGCCGGCATCATCGGCGGCATCCCCGTCGGCCGCCTGGGCAAGGGCGAGGAGATCGCCGACATGGTCTCGTTCCTGGCCGGCGAGCGCGCCGGTTTCGTGACCGGGGCCACCCTGTCGCTGAACGGCGGCCAGTACCTGGCCTGAGGCCTTATGTCTTGACCTGACGGTCCCGGTTGGCGTCAATCCGCCGACCGGGATCAGGGGGGCGCGTGACGGGGGTCATGCGCCAAGGGAAGCGTTGCAGAAAAGTCGCACGGCAGCGCTTGCCAGGAAGCGCCGCCTCCACGTCCAAGATTCGCCCCAGTCGGGGACCATCACCGTTCGCATGATACGACCAACGGTGGAAAGGATGGGGCCGGGAGGCTGCGCGACAACGCTGATGCTCGCCCTGGCAGGCCTGACCATCGCCACGCCGGTCGCGGCGCAATCCAAGCACAGCCTTCGCGACGCCCTGTTCGGCGATCGCGCCGCCGCCGAGGCCCGCAAGGCGCCGCCGCCGCCGGTTGCCCGCTATGTCTCGGACGGGGGCGGGGCCTTCGTGCTCGATCGCGCCACCCCGACCACCCTGCTGAAGTTCGAGAACAGCAGCGAGGTGTGGGTGCTGTCGCCCCACGCCGGTCCGCGCGGCGACGTCATCTACAAGAACGAGCTGGGCGAGCCGGTGCTGCGCGCCACCAAGCTGGGCGGCATGACCCTGTTCACCGCCGACCGGCCGGCCGGCGCGGCCGCGGCCCTGATGGGCCGGGCGCCGACCATCCAGCCGCCGGCCTTCATCACCCCCAACGTGCTGTTCCAGCGCATGCTGCAGGCCGCCGACCGCGCCAGCCGCGCGGCCCGCCACCGGGTCAGTTTCGAGACCGTGCAGGACGCCCGGCCCGAGACCTCGGTTCTGGTCGCCGAATGCGCCAACGTCACCGCCGAGGCCTTCGAGCGCATGGCCCGCAACGGCGATCGCGGCCTGCTGAACCGCATCGGCCGCGTACTGCTGGCCGAGGGCCGCAAGCCCGGCGCGACGATCAAGGACGACGCCCTGATCGTCACCTACGCCGCCGGCAAGGGCCTGGCCGGCCGGCCGTCGTCGGACCGCATCATCAAGGTGGTGGACAAGTAGGGGGGGCGGAACCTGGGCTGTTGATCCACGTTCATGCAAATCCAAGCATACGGCCAAGCTCCTCAAGGCGCTTTTCCGGTTTTCGGAGCCTGACTTGCCGACCGACACCGCTCCCGTCGATCTGACCAACTGCGACCGCGAGCCGATCCACATCCTCGGCGCGATCCAGCCCATCGGCTTCCTGATCGCCCTGACCGCCGACTGGCTGGTGGCGCGCGCCTCGGCCAACATCGGCGACTTCATCGGCTTCCAGCCGGCCGACCTCTTCGGCAAGCCGCTGTTCGAGCTGTTCCTGCCCAAGGCGATCCACGACCTGCGCAACCGCTCGACCCTGCTGCGCGGGGCCGACGCGGTGGAGCGGATCTTCGACCTGGAACTGGTGGCGGGGCGGCCGAACTTCGACGTGGCCCTGCACTTTTCAGGCGGCCAGATCGTCATCGAGGCCGAGCCGGCCTCGGGCGAGCATGGCGACGCCACCGGCATGGTGCGCTCGATGATCGCCCGGCTGGACGGGGCGGCCGACTTTTCCGCCTTCTATCGCGAGGGCGCGCGCCAGGTGCGCGCACTGATCGAGTTCGACCGGGTGATGGTCTATCGCTTCGCCGCCGACGGCTCGGGCGAGGTGGTGGCCGAGGCGGCGCGCCACGGCATCGGCTCGTTCATGGGGCTGCGCTATCCGGCCTCGGACATTCCGGCCCAGGCCCGCGAGCTCTATCGGCGCAACCTCCTGCGGGTGATCACCGACGTGAACGCCACGCCGGCGCCGATCGTGCCCCAGCGCGACCAGGCGGGCCAGCCGCTGGACCTGTCGCTGTCGGTGCTGCGCTCGGTCTCGCCGATCCACATCGAATACCTCAAGAACATGGGCGTGCAGGCGTCGCTGTCGATCTCGATCATCGTCGAGGGCAAGCTCTGGGGCCTGTTCGCCTGCCACCACTACGCGCCGCGCTGCCCGACCTTCGAGCGGCGCTCGGTCAGCGAGCTGTTCGCCCAGATGTTCTCGATGCGGCTGGAGAGCCGCGAGCGGCAGGAGACGGTGGAGTACGAGCGCCGGGCGCGCGACATCTCCGACCAACTGCTGGGGGCGGTGGCCTCGGACGAGACCCTTCTGAAGGACCCCGACTGGCTGGGCGACATCCTCACCAACGCCATTCCCGCCGACGGGGTGGGCGTGTGGCTGGGCGGCAACCACGCCTTCTCGGGCACGGCGCCGCCGCTGGACGACTTCCGCCGTATCGTCCGGGCGCTGAACGGCACCGCCGCCGGCAAGGTCTTCGCCACCGACAACATCGGCTCGCTGATCAGCGACGCCCACACGTTCGCCTCGGACGCGGCCGGCCTGCTGGCCATCCCGATCTCGCGCTCGCCGCGCGACTACGTGGTGCTGTTCCGCAAGGAGCTGATCCATTCGGTGCGCTGGGCCGGCGACCCGCACAAGCCGATCGAGTATGGACCCAACGGTCCGCGCCTGACGCCGCGCGCCAGCTTCGCCGAGTGGAAGGAACTGGTCGAGCACCATTCCCAGCCGTTCAGCGGTTCGGAAGTCCGCGTCGCCGAGACCCTG
This sequence comes from Caulobacter endophyticus, assembly GCF_003116815.1. Taxonomy (GTDB): domain Bacteria; phylum Pseudomonadota; class Alphaproteobacteria; order Caulobacterales; family Caulobacteraceae; genus Caulobacter; species Caulobacter endophyticus. The sequence continues at coordinate 58,690 of NZ_QDKQ01000057.1, read as the reverse complement.
CGCGCCACCTTGATCGAGGTGGTGCTGCGGCTCGCCGACGAGGCCTCGGCCGAGCGCCAGCAGGCCAGCGCCCGCCAGGAGCTGCTGATCGCCGAGCTGAACCACCGGGTGCGCAACATCCTTGGTCTGATCCGGGGCCTGATCCGGCAGTCGCTGCCGACGGGCGGCGACATCGCCGAGTTCGTCAAGGTCGTGGACGGGCGCATCCACGCCCTGGCCCGGGCCCACAACCAGATCACCGACGACCACTGGGGCCCCGCGCCCCTGCAGGCGCTGATCGACGCCGAGGCCGCCGCCTTCGTCGACGAGCGCGACCGCATCGCCGTGCAGGGCGAGCCGGTGTCGCTGAATCCGCAGGCCTATTCGACCCTGGCGCTGGTCTTCCACGAGCTGGTGACCAACTCCAACAAGTACGGGGCGCTGTCGGCCGAGGGCGGGCGGGTGACCATCGGCTGGCATCGCAAGGCGGGCGGCGAACTGGCGGTCGAGTGGCGCGAGGCCGGCGGCCCGCCGGTGGTTCCGCCCACCCGCAAAGGCTTCGGCACCACGATCATCGAGCGCTCTGTGCCCTATGACCTGGGCGGGACGGTGAAGGTCGACTACGATCCCAAGGGCTTCCACGCGGTGTTCTGCATCCCGGCCAGGCACCTGTCCGAACCGCGCCAAGGCGCGGGGCCGCAGGCGATCAAGTATCCGCGCCCGGCGCCGGGTCACGCCCATCCCGCGCCGACCAGGATCCTGGAGGGCCAGGACGTGCTGCTGGTCGAGGACAGCCTGATCATCGCGCTGGACGCCGAGGACATCGCCAACCGGCTGGGCGCGCGCGGCGTGACGACCGCGGCGACGGTGCAGGGAGCGCTGGACAGCATCGAGGCCCATCCCCCGACCGTGGCGGTGCTGGACATCAATCTTGGCGACCGCAACAGCTATCCCATCGCCGACCGGCTGGCCGAGCTGAAGGTTCCGTTCCTGTTCGCCACTGGCTACGGCGAGCAGGCCAACCTGCCGCAGAACCATCGGGGTCGCCTGGTGGTGCAGAAGCCCTACACCCTGGAGAACCTGGCCCGGGCCATGGACAGCCTGGGCGTCGGTCCCGGCGAGGGCTGAAGAAAAAGGGACCCCGGTAAAGGTGCGCCGGGGTCCTTTCAGTTGGCCGCTTCTATCCGCTGGGTTGGGGACCGATAGGCGCGGGCGGCGGCCTGGTTCTCGTCTCGTCCGGCCTAGCCCCAGGTCTGGCGCAGGCGGAAATAGATGAACGGGTCGAAGTCGACGCGGCGGTCGTCGAGATAGGCGAAGTCGCCCGGTGCGCGGGCGCGGCCCTCGAACACCTCGCGCTGGCGATTGAGGCCGCGGCCTGTGAGGTTCTGGGCCTCGACCCGCAGCGACAGCCCCTGGCGCGGCTGGACCTCGGCATAGGCCAGCAGCCACGGCTCGATCTCGAAGCGGCTGACCTCGTTGAAGGCGTAGGCCGTCTCGGTGGAGCCGGAGAACAGCTCCACGCCCCATTGCAGCTTGCGCTTGGGCAGGTCCTGCGAGAACCGCAGCTCGCCCTCGAACGGCTCCTGGTCGCTGATCCTGCGCTTGTGGCGGGTGATCGGGTCGACGACCTGCGAACGGGTCCAGGTTCCCTTGCCGCGCAGCAGGCCGCCGGGGACGAAGCGTTCCAGCGGCAGGTTCACCGACAGCTCCAGCTCGTCGCTGGCGGCGTCGCCGATGTTGCCGGGGGCGTCGTAGGCGCTGGTCGTGCCGTCGCCGTTGTCGACCACCACCAGGATGCGGTCGGCGACGTCGCTGATCTCCTTGTGGCGGGCGGTCAGCACCACGGCGCCGTCCTTGCCGAACTTGCGCTCCCAGGCGGCCTCGAACACCCAGCCGTGCTCGGGCGCCAGTTCCGCCCCGCCGGCGGTGTCGCGGCCGGTGGAGAAGGTGGTCGAGGAGACGAAGTCGGTGAAGTCCAGCTGGCCGACCTCGCGCTCGATGCGGCCGCGGAACTGGTCGCGCGGGCTGGGCGACCAGGTCGCCGACAGGCGCGGCTTGGGGAAGGTGAACGACTTCTCCAGGTTGGTGTCGCCGGTCTGGGAGATGGTCGAGCGCTCCAGCCGCACGGCGCCCTCCAGGGTCAGGTCCGGGCGGGCGCGCCAGGTGGCCACGCCGAAGGCCTCGCCGCGCTTTTCCTCGACCCGCACGTTGGCGGCCGGCAGCACCTGGGGCGCGCCGTTGACCACGTAGCCGATCTGGCTGTCGAGGAAGTTCACCGCGATTTCGCCGCCGCCTTCGAACGACCAGGCCGGATTGAGGGTGTGGCGCAGCACGCCCCGGCCGATGGTCTCGCCGCTGTCGCGGGCCGAGGTGAAGCGGCCGGATCCGCCAGCCTCGGTGAAGGTGCTGGCGTAGTCGACGTGCTTGCGGCGGACGAGGCCGGTCAGCTCGACCCGCGACCTGTTCGTCAGGGCCTTCTCCCAGCCCAGGCCGATCTCGCCTTCCTCGCGCTGGTCGGCGTCGATGACCTTCAGGCGGTCGACGCCGGAGGGCGGGATATCCTCCAGGCTCCAGTCATAGGTTTCCTGCTCGTAGACCGTGTTGACCGACAGCCGGCCGCCCAGCAGCGGGCGCTTGAGGTTGGCCTTGGCGGTCAGGCCGTCGCCGCCGCCGGTCTCGTCCAGCCACGAGGGGCTGACGGCGCCGTCGGCGCGGCGCACGACCCTGGGCCCCTCGCCGGCGCCGTCGTCGACATAGCGGAAGGCCAGGATCGACCAGTCGACGGCGTTGACGCCGTACTGGCGCGAGCCCTCGAAGCGCATGGCCGGGGTGGTGCGGCCGTCCTGCTGGAACGAGCTGGCCACGGCCAGCAGGGTCGAGCCCTTGGCGTCGGCGCGCAGGATGACGTTGGCGACGACGGTCTTGCCCTGCATGTCGATCCCCGGCGCGCCGCCGACGATGATCTCGATGCGGTCGACCTGGCCGGCCTGGATGCGGCGCAGGGCGTCTTCCAGGGACTCGCTCTTGGTGGCCGGGCGCTGGCCGCCGATCAGAACGTTGCCGGCCGCGCCGCCGAAGCCGCGCACGCTGTCGCCGCCGTCGAAGGTGAAGCCCGGCACGCGCACGACCATGTCGTAGGCCGACAGCGGCTGGCGCTCTGCGAAGAAGGCGGCGGGATAGCGAGTGACGCCCTCCGTCGACGCCGCGATCCCGGGGGCTTGCGCGGCGGCCTCGGGCGAGGCGGCCGCGAGCGCCGCGAAAAGCGATCCGAACTGCATGTCTTTTCCGTCCCCTGGCCCCCGCCAGTTGCGTGGCGTGCAAGCTGAGCCGAGGCGGTGCGGAGGGAAAGTTACAAGCTTGAAATGTGGATTAAAAAGCGGACAGGAATGGACGCAACCGTCCAAGTTTGAGCAGAGGGACCTCCCCCTGTGGGGGAGGCGATCGCGAAGCGATCGGTGGGGGGAAGCGCAAGGTCGGCAAGCACAGCGGAAGCTGAAGCCGTCCCCCCTCCGGCCTTCGGCCGCCTCCCCCACAGGGGGAGGTTCTCTCAGATATTCGTGCCGCCCACCGTCAGGCCGGTGATCTTCAAGGACGGCTGTCCCACGCCCACGGGCACGCCCTGGCCGGCCTTGCCGCAGACGCCTATGCCGGGATCGAAGTCGAAATCGTTGCCGATCATGGTCACGCGGGTCAGGGCCGACGGGCCGTCGCCGATCAGGGTGGCGCCCTTGACCGGGGCGGTGATCCTGCCGTCCTCGACCAGATAGGCCTCGGTGCACTGGAAGACGAACTTGCCGTTGGTGATGTCGACCTGGCCGCCGCCGAAATTGGCGCAGTAGAGGCCCTTCTTCATCGAGGCGATCATCTCGGCCGGATCGTCGTTGCCCGCCAGCATGCCGGTGTTGGTCATGCGCGGCATGGGCATGTGGGCGTAGGACTGGCGGCGGCCGTTGCCGGTGGCCTGCATGCCCATCAGCCGGGCCGACATGCGGTCGTGCATGTAGCCCACCAGGATGCCGTCCTCGATCAGGATGGTGCGCTCGGTCGGCGTGCCCTCGTCGTCGATGGTCAGCGAGCCGCGGCGGCCGGGGATCGAGCCGTCGTCGAAGACGGTGACGCCCTTGGCGGCCACGCGTTCGCCTATGCGGCCCGAGAAGGCCGAAATGCCCTTGCGGTTGAAGTCGCCTTCCAGGCCGTGGCCGACGGCCTCGTGCAGCAGCACGCCGTTCCAGCCGGGGCCGAGCACCACGTCCATCTCGCCGGCCGGGCAGGCCACGGCGTCGAGATTGACCAGCGCCATGCGCAGGGCCTCGTCGACCTGGCCTTGCCACTTGTCGGGGCTGATCCAGGCCGAGAAGCCGGCGCGGCCGCCGGCGCCGGACGAGCCGGCCTCGCGCTTGCCGTCCTTCTCGACGGTGACCTGGACGTTGAGGCGCACCAGCGGGCGCACGTCGCGGATCAGCTTGCCGTCGGCGCGGAGGATCTCGACCACGCGGCGCTCGCCGGCCAGGCTGGCCAGCACCTGCACCACGCGTGGGTCGCGTTGGCGGGCGAAGGCGTCGATCTCCTGGAGCAGGGACACCTTGTCGGAGAAGGCGGGCGAGGAGACCGGGTCGTCCTCGCCGTAGAGCTTTTCGTTGGTCGAGCGCGGGCCCTCGGCCGAGATCCCGGCATAGCCGCGCTTGGCCAGGCTGGCCGAGCCGGCGGCCCGGCCGATGGCGGCCTCGGAGATCTCCGAGGCGTGGGCGTAGCCGGCCGTCTCGCCGGCCACCACGCGCAGGCCGAAGCCCTCGCCGCTGTCGTAGGAGGCGGTCTTCAGCCGGCCGTCGTCGAAGACGAAGGCCTCGCTCTCGGACCGTTCGAGGAACAGTTCGCCGTCATCGGCCCCGGCCAGGGCCTCGCCGAGGATGGCGCGGGCGCGTTGCGGGTCGACGCCGGCGGCGTCCAGCAGGGAAGGGGCGGAGAGGGGAGCGGTCATACCTGTAAGTTAGGCGCTTGCAGGCTCCGCGTCATCTCCCTCCGCCCCGGGATCGTTCACCAGCTTTCGTTGACGTCGCCCGAGCCGGCGATCGACTTGGACAGGCTGGCCGGGCGCGCGGTCAGGGTCACGTCGCCGCTGCCGGCGATGTCGACGTCGGCCCGGCCCGTCGGGCCGAGCTTGGCCTCGCCGCTGCCGGCGATCGCCACATTGGCGTCGGTGATGGCCAGCGAGGTCAGTTCGGCCTCGCCGGAACCGGCGATCTTCAGGTCGACCTTGCCGGCCTTGCCCGAGGCGTAGGCCTCGCCGCTGCCGTTGAGGGTGAGAGACAGGTCCGGCTGGTCATAGGACTGGATGTCCAGGTCGCCCGAGCCGTTGAGGACGAAGTTGCGCACGCCCGGGGCGGTGACGCGGATGACAAGATCGTCGCTGTTGGTGAACACCCGCACGCCGCTGTGGTCGAAGCGGAAGCCGCGGCCCTCGCCGTCGCCGTCGAAGTGCAGCCGTCCGTTGGTCAGCACCACGCGGCGGGCCAGGCCCTGGGGACCCTCGACCGTGATGTCGGCCTTTTCGCCCTGGGTGAAGAGCACGCGGGCCGGCAGGTCGATGCGCAGCGTCTCGCCGCCGGTCCAGGCGATCTGGCGGCTGGTGTTGGGGCCGTGGTCCTCGATGGTCACCTCGCCGCCGGGGCGGATGGTGACGCGGCCGCCCTCGTCCTCGATGTGGATGTTGGCGGGGAAGGTCCAGCCCCCTTTGGCGATGTCGCGGCCGCCTATCGCGAAGGCGGTTCCAAGGCACGCCACGGCCAGGACGAAGCTGGCGACGGCGATGATGGTCAGGTTGCGGATCATGGGCAGGCCTCAGGCTTGCGGTTCGATGGCCGGCTTCAGCAGCCGGTAGTGGAGGCGGCCGTACCAGACCAGGCCGTTGACCAGGGCGATGGTGACCAGGCCGGTGACGGCGGTCAGGGCGGTGGCCGCGGCCATCAGGCCGATGCCGCCCAGGATGGCGACGGCCGCCCCGCCCGGCGGGTCCATGAACGGTCCGGCCGAGAACACGAAGCCGCCGGCGATGAACATGCCGATGCCGGCCATGAAGAAGCCGAACAGCGCCCCGATCACGCCCATCAGGATGGGCAGCAGGATCAGGATGTCGATCGCGCCCAGGCCCAGCACCGCGAACACCGCGCCGGCCGCGGCCGAGGGGTTCTTGGTCTCTTCCCAGCGCTTCAACCCCGCTTCGGCGCGCAGTTCGCGGGCCAGGCGGTCGGGATCGCCCAGGGCGGCCGCCGTCTCGGCCTCGGTGCGGCCCGCGGCCATGGCGTCGTCGAAGTGGGCCTCGTAGTCGGCTACGGCGTCGGCGATGGTGGTGGCCGGCAGGCCGGCCAGGCCGCGCTTCAGGCGAGTGACGAATTCGACGCGGGTCATGCGGCGGCTCCCAGTATGTCGTTCACGGCCTTGGCGAAGGCTTCCCATTCGCTCTTCTGGGCGGCGAAGCTGTCGCGGCCGGCCGTGGTGAGGCGGTAGTATTTGCGGGGCGGGCCGCTGGTCGACTCGACCAGATAGGTCTCGACCAGGCCGTCGGACTGCAGGCGACGCATCAGCGGGTAGATGGTCCCCTCGCCCATGTCGATGTCCTTGGCCAGCTGACTGGCGATCTCGTAGGCGTAGCTGTCGGCCTTCGACAGCAGGGCCAGCACGCACAGCGCCAGCACGCCTTTCTTCAGTTGGGTCTCGATGGCTTCAGGCACGGCTCTCGTTTCCTGTTGGTGAGAACCTTGTACGGTCAGGTAGTGTGTGATGCAAGGTAGCTGTTATTACAAGTTATCAATGTTCGAGGATCGGCGTGATTCGCCTGTCGGTCGTGTGGATGAAATCCGCGAAGTTATTGAGAATGCTTCGCAACTGACGCGATTCCCCTGCGCTACGTGTGGTTTCGGGTGCTTGGCAACAGGGATTGAAGCGCGTAAGCACGCCTGCGACCGGCCGGCGCCGTGGGGGGAGTGCTTTCGACCGTTTCAAGTCGATTGCATAAGTCCGCGTAACCGGTCGTATTGTGCATGTCGGCGCGGAGACACGGCTGAGTAACAGCCGGTCGCCGCCGTAACGGGCCGAGAGGGAAATGAAGGCACAAGTTCAGGGGATGGGACGGAAGGGGTTTGGCTTTGCAGCCGCCGCCGTCATGACGACGCTCGCGGGGCATGCCTTCGCCGACGATCTATTGGGCCAGCCAACGCCGGGGGGGATCGCCCTCCAGCCGGCCGCGTCCGTGCTCAAGCACGACGCGATCTGGTTCCATGACTGGATCCTGCTGCCGATCATCACGGCCATCACCTTGCTGGTGCTGGGCCTGCTGGTCTGGATCGCAGTGCGCTACAACAAGAAGGCGAACCCGGTTCCGGCCAAGTTCAGCCACAACACCACGATCGAGATCATCTGGACGATCGTGCCGGTGCTGATCCTGATGATCATCGCCATCTTCTCGTTCCGGCTGCTGTTCCGGTACAACGACATGCCCAAGCCCTACATGACCGTGAAGGCCACGGGCTATCAGTGGTACTGGGGCTACGAGTATCCTGACCAGAAGGTGCCGGAGATCATCTCCAAGGTGCTGAGCGAGGAAGAAGTGGCGGCCAAGGGCCTGCCGCACGGCCTCTATCGCCTGGCCGCCGACAACGCGATGGTCGTTCCGGTCAACCAGGTCGTGCGCGTGCAGGTCACCGCCGCCGACGTGATCCACGCCTTCGCCCTGCCGGCCTTCGGTCTGAAGACCGACGCCATCCCCGGCCGCCTGAACGAAACCTGGTTCAAGGCCGAGAAGGTGGGCACCTATTACGGCCAGTGCTCGGAGCTCTGCGGCATCGACCACGCCTTCATGCCGATCGAGATCAAGGTCGTCACGCAGGCCGAGTTCGACGCGTGGGTGAAGGCCAAGGCTCCCGCCGAGGCGCCCGCCGCCCCGGCTGCCGCCGAAGCCGCTCCGGCGGCTGCGCCCGCCGCCACGACGCCCGCCGCCGCTGCTCCGGCCGCTCCCGCTTCCGCTCCGGCCGCGGCCCCCGCCGCCGCGCCGGCGGCCTAAGAACGCTTTAGGATATCAGTCCGATGGCTCACGCCGCTGACATCGATCACCACGACGACGCCCACGCCTCCGGGCACGGCGCCGACGAAAAGCCGCCCTTCTTCCAGCGCTGGTTCTTCTCGACGAACCACAAGGACATCGGCACGCTCTACATCTTGTTCGCCATCATGGCCGGGATCGTCGGCGGCGCCCTTTCGGGCCTGATCCGCTGGGAGCTGATGCACCCGGGCATCCAGGTCTTCTCCGAGACCGGCCTGCTGGCCGAGTGGGGCGTGTTCAAGGGCAAGCACGGCTATAACGCCGTGGTCACCGCCCACGCCCTGATCATGATCTTCTTCATGGTCATGCCCGCCATGATCGGCGGCTTCGGCAACTGGTTCGTTCCGATCATGATCGGCGCGCCGGACATGGCCTTCCCGCGGATGAACAACATCTCGTTCTGGCTGCTGGTCGCCGCCTGGATCCTGCTGTGCACCTCGATGTTCGTCGACGGCGGCCCTGGTCACGGCTTCGGCGGCGGCTGGACGATCTATCCGCCGCTGTCCACGACCGGCCACACCGGCCCGGCCATGGACCTGGCGATCCTGTCGCTCCACCTGGCCGGCGCCTCGTCGATCCTCGGCGCGATCAACTTCATCACCACGATCTTCAACATGCGCGCGCCGGGCATGACCCTGCACCGCATGCCGCTGTTCGCGTGGTCGGTGCTGATCACCGCCTTCCTGCTGCTGCTGTCGCTGCCCGTGCTGGCCGGCGCCATCACCATGCTGCTGACCGACCGCAACTTCGGCACCCACTTCTTCGACCCCGCCGCCGGCGGCGACCCGGTGATGTTCCAGCACCTGTTCTGGTTCTTCGGCCACCCGGAAGTGTACATCCTGATCCTGCCCGGGTTCGGCATCATCAGCCACATCGTCTCGACCTTCTCGAAGAAGCCGGTCTTCGGCTACCTCGCCATGGCCTACGCCATGGTCGCCATCGGCTTCGTCGGCTTCATCGTGTGGGCGCACCACATGTACACGGTCGGCATGAGCATCAACCTGCGCGCCTATTTCGTGGCCGCCACGATGATCATCGCCGTCCCGACCGGCGTGAAGATCTTCAGCTGGATCGCCACGATGTGGGGCGGTTCGATCAGCTTCAAGACGCCCATGCTGTGGGCGATCGGCTTCATCTTCCTGTTCACGGTCGGCGGCGTCACCGGCGTCGTGCTGTCGAACGCCGGCATCGACTACAGCCTGCACGACACCTACTACGTGGTGGCCCACTTCCACTACGTGCTCAGCTTGGGCGCCGTCTTCGCCATCTTCGCGGGCTTCTACTACTGGTTCGAGAAGATGTGGGGCGTGAAGTACAACGAGTTCCTCGGCGCCCTGCACTTCTGGATCATGTTCGTGGGCGTGAACCTGGTGTTCTTCCCGCAGCACTTCCTGGGCCTGGACGGCATGCCGCGGCGCTATGTCGACTATCCGGACGCCTTCGCGAAGTGGAACTACGTCTCGTCGGTGGGCTACATGATCACCGTCGTCGGCGTCGGCGTCTTCATGCTGGTGCTGATCGAGGCGGCCATCCGTCGCCGCAAGGCCGAGGCCAACCCGTGGGGCGAAGGCGCCACCACGCTGGAATGGACCTTGTCCTCGCCGCCGCCGTTCCACCAGTTCAGCGAGCCGCCGGTCATCAAGGCCGACGATCACCACTGATCTCTGGTAAGATAGCAGTATAAGCGCGGGGGCGCGGATCGGGCGGCAGCCCGGCCCGCGCCCTTCGCCCATCAAGACCCCGTTTCGAAGACTTGAATTCCATGGCCAAGCCCGCCGTCCTCTCGCCCGACACGCCCACCGACACGGTTCGCGCGGCGCGCTGGCAGGACTATTTCCAGCTGCTCAAGCCGCGCGTGATGTCGCTGGTGGTGTTCACGGCCGCGACCGGCCTGGTGGCCGCCCGCACGCATATCCACCCGCTGCTGGGCGCGGTGGCGGTGCTGTGCATCGCCGTGGGCGCCGGGGCCTCGGGCGCTCTGAACATGTGGTACGACGCCGATATCGACGCCAAGATGCGCCGCACGCGCGGACGGCCGGTGCCGGCCGGCCTGGTCGAGGGCTCCGAAGCCGCGACCCTGGGCGTCGTGCTCTCCCTGCTGTCGGTCATGCTGATGGGCATGGCCATCAACTGGCTGGCCGCGGGTCTCCTGGCCTTCACCATCGTCTTCTACGCGGTGGTCTACACCATGTGGCTCAAGCGCTGGACGGCCCAGAACATCGTCATCGGCGGTCTTGCCGGAGCGCTGCCGCCGGCCATCGGCTGGGCGGCCGCCAGCGGCTCGGCGCCGCTGAACGCCTGGCTGATGGTGCTGATCATCTTCCTGTGGACCCCGCCGCACTTCTGGGCCCTGTCGCTCTACATCAGCACCGACTACGCCAAGGCCGGCGTGCCGATGCTGCCGGTGGTCAAGGGCGCCAGGGAGACCCGCAAGCAGATCCTGCTCTACAGCCTCGTTTTCATCCCGGTATGCCTGGCCCCGGCGGCCACGGGCCTGGGCGGTCCGCTGTACCTGGCCGTCTCGGCCCTGGGCGGCCTGGTCTTCCTGATCCTGGCCTGGCGGGTGTTCCGCAGCGACGCCGGCGACGCGGCCGACCCGCGCACCGGCGACCGCGCGCTCTACGAGGTGCAGACGCCCGAGGCCGCTCCCGCCGTCGAGGGCAAGCGCCCGCCGCCGGTGGGCGGGGCCAAGGACGCCCGCAACCTGTTCGCCTTCTCGATCTTGTACCTGTTCGCCCTGTTCGCCGCGCTCCTGGCCGAGGCCATGATCGGGATCCGGGCCCTGGAGCTTTCGCTTTGACCGACCCGAAGAAGACCGTTTCCGCAAAGCCCGACGCCGATCAGGCGCTGAAGGCCCGCAACGGCCGCAACATCGCCCTGGCGCTGGGCCTCGTCGCCTTCGTCGCCCTGGTCTTCGTGGTCACCCTGGTGAGGCTCGGCGCCAATGTCGGAAACCGGTTCTGATCCCAGGCCGGCGGCCGAGGCCGGCAAGGCGCCCGACCCGCACGCCCGCCGCAACAAGCGCGTGGCGCTGATCTGCGTCGCGGCCTTCGCCGGCATGGTCGGCGCGGCCTACGCCTCGGTGCCGCTCTACAAGCTGTTCTGCCAGGTCACCGGCTTCGACGGCACGGTGCGCAAGGCGCAGGCGGCTCCGACCAAGGTGCTGGACAAGAGCGTCGCCGTCCGCTTCGACGCCAATATCCGCAACCTGCCCTGGACCTTCACGACCGAGCAGGTCAGCCAGGACATCAAGCTGGGCGCCTCGGGCCTAGCCTTCTTCAAGGTCACCAACAACAGCGACAAGCCCCAGACCGGCCGGGCGATCTACAATGTCGTGCCCGAGCAGGCCGGCGCCTATTTCCAGAAGATCGAGTGCTTCTGCTTCTCCAACCAGACGATCGAGCCTGGCCAGACGGTCGAGTTCCCGGTCGTCTACTTCGTCGATCCCCGCTATGCCGAGGATCCCGAGACCAAGGGCAAGTCCGAGATCACCTTGTCCTATACCTTCTTCCCGGCGGTGGAGGGCGACGACGGCGGCCAGCAGGCCGACGCGACGCCGCGCATCGTTCAACCACTTGGCGGAACACCGTCCAAGGGACTATAGCAATCCACAAGGGAGTGCGCGGGCCTTGGGGGACCTACGCGACGCGTACTTCAAATAATCAGAGGGTTCGCAACACATGGCCCACGGCGCCGTCAAACACGACTACCATATCCTGCCGCCTAGCCCGTGGCCGTTCGTCGGCTCGATGGCGTCCACCGTCATGGCCATCGGCCTGATCGCCTGGATCAAGGGCGGCGTGTTCGGCATCGAGAAGGGCCAGTGGTGGCTGTTCGCCGCCGGTCTGGCCGGCGTGCTCTACACGATGTTCGGCTGGTGGCGCGACGTCATCAAGGAAGCCAACGCCGGCGACCACACCCCCGTCGTCTCGATCGGCCTGCGCTACGGCATGGTGCTGTTCATCGCCTCGGAAGTGATGTTCTTCGTGGCGTGGTTCTGGATCTTCTTCGAGATGGCCCTGTTCCACGGCCACCGCACGCTTTCCAGCATCGAGGAAGTCCGCACCGCCTGGGCCGCCTGGCCGCCGGCCGGGGTCGAGACCGTCTCGCCCTGGCACCTGCCGCTGGTCAACACGCTGACCTTGCTTCTCTCGGGCACGACCATCACCTGGTCGCACCACGCCCTGCAGCAAGGCGACCGCAAGGGCGCCAAGTGGGGCCTGATCCTGACCATCCTGCTGGGCGCGCTGTTCACCTGCATCCAGGTCTACGAATACGCCCACATCAACCACGAGAACCTTTTCTACAGCGAAGCGGCCGCCAATTCGGGCCTCTATGGCTCGACCTTCTTCCTGGCCACCGGCTTCCACGGCTTCCACGTCTTCGTGGGCACGCTGTTCCTGATCGTCTGCCTGATCCGCCTGATGAACGGCGCCTTCACGCCCAAGCAGCACTTCGGCTTCGAAGCGGCCGCCTGGTACTGGCACTTCGTCGACGTGGTCTGGCTGTTCCTGTTCGCCTTCATCTACGTGATCTTCGGCGCTTCGGCGCACTAAGGTCACGGTCTTCCGAGAGGCCCGGAACGCCGACCAGCGTTCCGGGCCTTTTTCGTTTCAGCGTTCCTGCGGGGAGCCGATGCCCAAGACCAACCCCTACGCCGCCGGCGCCGCCGGGCGCTGTCCCGTCTGCGGCGAGGGCTTCCTGTTCGAGGGCTTCCTCAAGGTGGCCCAGCGCTGCGAGGCCTGCGGCTATGACCTTGGCAGGCACGAGACGGGCGACGGCGCGGCGACCTTCGTCATCCTGATCGCCGGCTTTCTCTGCGCCTTCGGGGCGCTGTTCTCGATGTTCGCCTGGGGCTGGCCGGTGTGGCTGCTGCTGCTGGTCTGGCTGCCGCTGACCCTCGTCGCGTGCCTGGTGCTGATGCGCCCGGCCAAGGGCCTGATGGTCGCCGCCCAGATCGCCAACAAGGCCAGCGAGGCGGGGCGCGACGATGTCTGAGGCCGTATCCGCCAAGAAGAGCCGCTTTCCGATCGTCCTGACGATCGTGACGCTGATCGCCTTCACCATCCTCTGCGGCCTCGGGTCCTGGCAGATGCAGCGCCTGGCCTGGAAGGAAGACCTGCTGGCGCGGATCGAGACGCTGAAGACCGCGCCGGCCGTTCCGCTGGCCGGTGTGCTGGCGCGCGCCGACCGGGGCGAGGACGTCGACTTCGTGCGCGTGGCCGCCGACTGCGCGCCGGGGCACACCGCGCCGCTGCCGCTGGTCTATGGCGTGCGCGACGGCGACATGGTCTGGCGCGCCATGGCCGCCTGCCGCCTGGCGGGCCAGGCGCACGGCGTGGTGCTGCTGGATCTTGGTCTCGTCGACGCCCTGACCGGCCAGATCCAGCCCAGTCCCCGAACCTTCGTCGCGCCGTCGCGGGCGGTGGGCGTGCTGATGGCTCCCAAGGCGCTGGGCGGCGATCGCGAGAAGGCCCTGGCCGCCGTCGCCGCCGACAGGCCCGCCTCGCACATACTGATGGTCGAGACCGCCACCCCCGCCGTCGCCGGCGTGACCCCCGCGCCGCTGCCGGCAGAAATTTCCAATCGACACCTGGAATACGCGCTTACGTGGTTTGGTCTTGCCGTGACCCTGCTGTTTATCTATGCCGCCATGCTCTGGCGGAAGATGAGATCCTGATGCGCTACGTCTCGACCCGGGGCGAGTCCCCTTCGATCGGTTTCCTGGACGCGGTGCTGGCGGGCCTGGCGCCCGACGGCGGCCTGTACGTGCCCGAGGCCTGGCCGGCCTTCACGCCCGAAGAGATCGCCGCCTTCGCCGGCAAGACCTACGCACAGGTGGCCGCCGCCGTGCTCGGCAAGTTCGTCGGCGAGGACATACCGGCCGAGGATCTCGCCCAGATGTGCGACGAGGCCTATGCCAGCTTCACCCACGCGGCGGTGACGCCGCTGAAGCAGCTGGCCGCCAATCGCTACCTGCTGGAGCTGTTCCATGGCCCGACCCTGGCCTTCAAGGACGTTGCGATGCAGCTCCTGGGCCGGCTGTACGACTACGTGCTGTCGCGTCAGTCGCGGACCATGACCATCATCTGCGCCACCTCGGGCGACACCGGCGGCGCGGCCGTCGAGGCCTTCCGCGGCCGCAGCAACGCCCGCATCGTCGCGCTCTTCCCCGAGGGCCGGATCAGCGAGGTCCAGCGCCGGTTCATGACCACGGCGCAGGACGCCAACGTGAGCTGCGTGTCGGTGCAGGGCTCGTTCGACGACTGCCAGGCCATCGTCAAGCAGGCCTTCCAGGACGACCAGTTCCGCCATGCGGTGGACCTGTCGGGCGTCAACTCGATCAACTGGGCGCGGATCGCTGCCCAGAGCGTCTACTACTTCACCGCCGCCGTCAGCCTGGGCGCGCCGGACCGCGAAGTGGCCTTCGTCGTGCCGACCGGGAATTTCGGCGACGCCTACGCCGCCTTCGTGGCCCGGCAGATGGGCCTGCCGATCGCCAAGGTCGTGGCCGCCACCAACAGCAACGACATCCTGGCCCGCGCCTTCGAGGACGGCCGCTACGCCCGCGGCGCGGTGGCCGCCACCCAGAGCCCGGCCATGGACATCCAGGTCGCGTCCAACTTCGAGCGCCTCTATTTCGAGGCCGTGCGACGCGACGGCGTCGAGACCGGACGGGCGTTCCGGGGCTTCAACACCACCGGCTCGCTGGACATCCCCCCCAGCGCCCTGGCCATGATGCGCGAGCTGTTCGCCGGCGCCTCGGTCAGCGAGGCCGACACCGCCAAGACCATGCTCTCGACCCTGAACGAGACGGGCGAGGTGGTCGACCCGCACACCGCCGTCGGCCTGGCCGCCGCCGCCCGCGTGCGGCTTGAGAGTCCCACGACCCCGATCGTGGTGCTGTCGACCGCGCACCCGGCCAAGTTCCCCGAGGCCGTGCTGGCCGCCACCGCCGTCGTCCAGGGCGTGCCGCGCGGCGCGCCGGACTTGTCGGCCAAGCCCGAACGCTTCGACCGCCTGCCGGCCGATGCGGCCGCCGTGAAGGCCCACGTGCGGGCGTTTGCGGGTAAGTAGGGGCTAGGGATCCTCTCAGGATCTCAATGCCCGTAGAACCCCCGCCTTCGCGGGGATTTTACGGGAGAGGAGCGGCGATCAGCTTTCCAGGAGGGCCGAAGGGTCGCTTTCGCGCGCTTAGGCGTCTACACGGAGGGAAATGAGCCTTCCGACCCTGCATACCCTCCCCAATGGCGTCCGCGTCGTCTGCGACCCGATGCCGGGGCTAGAGACCCTGGCCCTCACCGTCGTCGCCGGGCGCGGCGCGGCCTACGAGGACCCGGCGCGATCGGGCTGGGCCCATCTGCTCGAGCACATGGTGTTCAAGGGCGCGGGCGGCCGCAGTGCGCGCGACATCGTCGAGGTGATCGAGGCCGAGGGCGGCTCGATCAACGCCGCCACCGGCTATGAACGCACCAGCTTCCAGGTGCGGGCGCTGAAGGGCGGGGCGCCGCTCGCCATGGCGGTGATCGCCGACCTGGTGCGCCGTCCCACGCTCGACGCCGGGGATCTCGCCCGCGAGAAGCAGGTGGTGGCCCAGGAGATCGCCGAGGCCGCCGACGCCCCCGACGACTACGTCTTCGACCTGCTGCAGAAGGGGGCCTGGGGCGACCATCCGGTCGGCCGGCCGATCCTGGGCACGGTCGAAAGCGTCGAGGCGGCGACGCCGGAAGCCCTGGCGCAATGGCGCGCGGCCCTCTACGCCGCCGACCGGCTGGTGGTCAGCGCCACGGGCGCCGTCGACGAGGCCGAAATCCTGGCGCTGGCCGAACAAGCCTTCGGCGACCTGCCGGCGACGCCGGGCGCGCCGATGCCCGATCCCGCGCCGTTCGTGGGCGAAGCCTTCGCCGAGAGCCGCAAGCTGGAGCAGGCCCACTTGGTGCTGATGCTGCCGGCCGCCGGCTCGCGCGACGACGACTATTTCGCCCTGCGGGTCTTCGCCGAGGCCCTGGGCGGGGGCATGTCGTCGCGCCTGTTCCAGGAAGCCCGCGAGAAGCGCGGCCTCGCCTACAACATCGACGCCTATGCCGACACCTATGCCGACATTGGCGGCCTGGGCATCTATGTCGGCTGCGCGGCCAAGGACGCGGCCGAAACCGCCAAGGTCTGCGCCGAGCAGTTGCTGGCCCTGGCCGCGCATATCGAGCCGGCCGAGCTGGCGCGCTGCAAGGCCCAGCTGAAGGCGCACATGTTCATGGCCCGCGAGCAGCCACTGGCCCGCGCCGAGCAGAACGCAGGCCAGGCCCTGACCTTCGGCCAGCTGTTCTCGCCCGCCGAGCTGGCGGCCGGGGTCGAGGCGGTCACCGCGCAGGATATTACGCGGCTGGGCGAACGCATGCTGGCGCCGGGCCGGGCGGCCACCGCCGTGCTGGGCGCCAAGACCGCGCTTTCGGCGGGCGAAATCTTCCGGCGGACGTTGTTCGCCGACAGATAAGCCGCGATGGTGCGGCTTCGAGATTTGAGACCGATTGCTTGTCCGCCATCCTTCGCCTGCTCCGCATCGACCATGGCCCGCGCATCGACGCCGAGCGGGTCTATCTGCGCCTGCCGCGCCTGGCCGACCACAAGCCGTGGTCGGAGCTCAGGGCGGCCTCGCGCGGCTACCTGACGCCGTGGGAGCCCAGCTGGCCGGCCGACGACCTGACGCGCACGGCCTTCCGCCAGCGCCTGGCCGCCTACGCCCGCGAGCTGGAGCTGGGCGAGGCGTTTCCGTTCTTCGTGTTTCGCAAGGACGACGACGCCATCGTCGGCGGGGTGCGGCTGTTCAACATCCGCCGGGGCGTCTCGCAGACCGGGGTGCTGGGCTACTGGGTGGGCGAGTCGTTCGCCGGCCAGGGCTATACGACCGAGGCGGTGAAGGCGGTGATCGACTTCGCGTTCGGGCCGCTGGGGCTGCACCGGCTGGAGGCCGCCTGCATGCCGCACAACGCGCGCTCGGCGGACCTGTTGTCGCGCTGCGGGTTTTCCGAGGAGGGATACGCCCGCGCTTATCTCAAAATTAACGGCGAGTGGCGAGATCATCGTCTGTTCGGGTTGATCGCTCCCTCCTAGCGACCGCCCGGGCTGTGACGCCGGCTTTTTCGGCGTGGGAACGGGCATGTCATTCAAGGTTGCCGAGCGACGGATCTGGGACGCGACGACCACGCTGGAAGCGTTGGGCGCGGCCGAGGTCGCCCTGTGGCACTGGGAGCCCGAAGCCGACCGCCTGCGCATCAACGGCGCGGCCCGGGCCCTGGGCCTGTCTCCGCTGGCCCCGGAATGCTCCTCGGCCGCCTTCCGCGCCCTGGCCCTGCCGCAGGATCGCGCCCAGGCCGAAGAGCTGCTGCGCGTGCGTGAAGCCGGGGCCGAGATCGTCGTTCGCCTGCGCATGCGCAGCGGCGGGGTCTGCATCTGGCGGGGCGTGTGGCTGGAAGAGGGGCTGCGCGCCGCCGGCGTCATCGCCCCGGAAGTGAAATTCGCCGCCTCCGGCAAGGACGAGCTGACGGGCCTTCTGGACCGCCGCAGCTTCATCGCCCGCGCCCGCGAGCGCCTGACCCACGACGGCGTGCACGAGCTGGTCGTGGCCGACCTGGACCGCCTGCGCCGCCTGAACGAGGCCCTGGGCCACGAACGCGCCGACCTCGTGCTGGCCGCGCTTGGCTCGCGCCTGGCCGCCGCCTTCCCGGAAGGCTCGATCTTGGGCCGCATCGGCGAGGACGAATTCGCCGTGCTGTGCGAGCCCAAGGGCTATGAGCCGGCCGAGCTGCTGCGCACCGCGCTGGAACAG
Organism: Caulobacter endophyticus; assembly: GCF_003116815.1. Classification (GTDB taxonomy): domain Bacteria; phylum Pseudomonadota; class Alphaproteobacteria; order Caulobacterales; family Caulobacteraceae; genus Caulobacter; species Caulobacter endophyticus. The sequence goes on along the minus strand of NZ_QDKQ01000057.1, from coordinate 40,793 downwards.
CCGCTGCGCATCGCCGGCTTCGACATCCACCCGACCCTGACCATCGGCGCCGTCTCGGCCGAGGGCGGCGAGGACGCCCCTGAGGCCGCTGAGCTGGTTCGCCGGGCCGAGCTGGCCGTCGAGGCCGCCGCCGCCAACGGACGCGGCTCGGCCGCGGCCTACGGCCGCTCGATGGAGACCGACGGCCTGTCGCGCCTGGCGCTGGAGGCCGACCTGCGCGGCGCCATCGGCCGGGGCGAGATCATTCCTTATTTCCAGCCGGTCGTGCGCCTGTCGACCGGCGCCCTGTCGGGCTTCGAGGCCCTGGCGCGCTGGATCCACCCGCGCCGCGGCCTGCTGCCGCCCGACGAGTTCCTGCCGCTGATCGAAGAGATGGGCCTGATGGCCGAGCTCGGCGAGCACATGATGCGCAGCGCCGGCAAGCAGCTGGCTGCCTGGCGCCGCAGTCACCCGGCCGTCGGCGCCCTGACCGTCAGCGTCAACCTGTCGACCGGGGAGATCGACCGTCCGGGTCTGGTTCACGACGTGGCCCAGGTTCTGGCCGAGAACGGCCTGCCGCGCGGCGCGCTGAAGCTGGAAGTCACCGAAAGCGACATCATGCGCGACCCCGAGCGGGCCGCGGTGATCCTGAAAGCCCTGCGCGAAGCGGGCGCCGGCCTGGCGCTGGACGACTTCGGCACCGGCTTCTCGTCGCTGTCCTACCTGACGCGCCTGCCCTTCGACACGCTGAAGATCGACCGCTACTTCGTGCGGACCATGGGCGGCAACGCCGGCTCGGCCAAGATCGTGCGCTCGGTGGTGAAGCTTGGCCAGGACCTGGACCTGGAAGTGGTGGCCGAAGGCGTCGAGAACGCCGAGATGGCCAGTGCGCTGCAGAAGCTCGGCTGCGATTACGGCCAGGGCTTCGGCTATGCGCCGGCCCTGTCGCCGCAGGAGGCCGAGGTCTATCTCAACGAGGCCTATGTAGACGGCGCCGCGCCGGTGAAGGCGCGGGGCTGAACCCCAGCCCTTGCCCAGGCGGCGGTGACGCCGCCGTCCATTAGAATGCTGCTGCCGGTCGCTCAGAAGGGCCCCATAGCGCGGGATTGGCCGCAGCCTCGCCCATGGCCTGCTGGGCGGTTCTGGGCGGTACTGGAGGCTAGCGGCGGGCCTCGGTGGCCATGCGGACGGCCAGGCCCCCAGCACGCTGGCCATCAACCAGCGCTGCACCAGGGCGAAGCTGGGGCGCGTGGCCAGGAAGCCGGCGATGGTCCCGGCCGCCAGGCAGATCGCGGCGTTGACCGACAGGCTGATGGCGATCTGGCTGCCCCCCAGCAGCAGCGACTGGCTCAGCACGTTCCCGTGCCCAGGATCGATGAACTGCGGCAGCAGCGACAGATAGAGCATCGCGGCCTTGGGATTGAGCAGGTTGGTCAGGAAGCCCATGGCCATCAGCTTGATCGGCGGATCCCGGGGCAGGTCGCGCACCTGAAACGGCGAGGCGCCGCCGGGCTTGATGGCCTGCCAGGCCAGCCAGCCCAGATAGAGCGCGCCGCCGAAGCGCAGGACGTCGTAGGCGATCGGGGCGGCCATCAGCAGGGCGGTGATGCCCAGGGCCGCACAGAAAAGGTAGACGACGAAGCCCGCAGCCGTGCCGGCCAGCGAGACGATGCCGGCCCACCTGCCCTGGCAGATCGATCGGCTGACCAGGTACAGCATGTTGGGGCCCGGCGTCAGCGCCATGCCCAGGCAGACCAGGCAGAAGGCGATCCAGGTCTTGGCGTCGGGCATCGAGGGCTCCGCTCAAACGGGCATGAAAAAGGGGCCGGAAGCTTTCGCCGCCGGCCCCTCGATACTTTTCGGCGATCGCCGAAGACGTCCTAGCGCCTCTGGAGCGTGGCGACCGCCACGCCGTGGCTTAGTGGATGTCTTCGTTGATCAGGCCGACCTTGTACCAGCCTGCGCTTTGCAGCTGGTTCAGGACGCCCATGAAGTCCGAGTAGAGCACGTCGGCGTCCGCGCGGATCATGACGCGCTGGTCGTCCTTCGGACCGGCTTGGCCGGTCGAGGTGAAGCGGGCGTCGAGATCGATCGGCAGGTTGTCGAGGCTGGTTTGCTGATCGGCGATGAACAGCGCGCCCGACTTCTGGATCGAGATGAACACCGGTTCCGGCGGCTTCTCGCCCGGAGGGGGCGGCGAGGCCGGCGGAAGGTCGATCTTGATCGAGGTCACGGCCATCGGCACGGCGACCATGAAGATGATCAGCAGAACGAGCAGAATGTCGACGAAGGGCGTGACGTTGATTTCGGAATTCTGGTTCAGCGAGTAGCGACCGCCGCCGCCGCCAGCAAGTTTAGCCGCCATAGCCTGACTGTCTCCCGGGGACCGCCCCCAGGACGGTCCAGAAATTGTTAGATGCCACGTCTGGCGCAGACGAGCGCGGAAGTAAAGCCCGAGGACGCGCCGCCATGGCAACCCCTTTTGTGAGTCTTTTTGGCCTAACGCCGTTCAGGCGCCGGATTCTAGCGCCAGGCTTCGCGCGATGCGCGACTAGCGCTCGCAATCAGGCCGCGCTAAGCCCCCGCGCATGATCTTTTCCTTCGACGCCTACGTCACCGCCGCCCTGTTCGATCGCGCTGGACGCGCCGGATTCGCTCTTGGCGACGGCACCGTCCGATTCGAGGCCGAGGGCGGCTTCGTCACCGTCGAGGCCCATGGCGGGCCGATGGGCGGGGCGGCGCTGTCCGCCTGCGTCCACCCGTCGGGCCGGGGGCTGGTGACCGGCGGCGACGACGGTCGCGTGGTCTGGAGCCGGCTGGAAGGCGACGAGCTGGTCGCCACCTTGCTGGCCGAGGTCAGGGGCAAGTGGATCGAACACGTGGCCGCAAGCCCGGCCTCGGGCCTGATCGCCTTCACCGCCGGCAAGGAGGTCCACGTGCTGGACTCGGCCGACGACAGCTTCCGCCGGGTCTATGCCCACGAGAAGACGGTGTCGGGCGTGGCCTTCGATCCCAAGGGCAAGCGCCTGGCCGCGGCGGGCTACGGCGGCGTGTCGCTGTGGTGGGGCCGGATCGCCGACCAGAAGCCGACGGTGATGAAGTGGGCCGGCAGCCACGTGGGCCTGGCCTACAGCCCCGACGGCAAGTTCCTGGTCTCGGCCATGCAGGAGAACCAGTTGCACGGCTGGCGCCTGTCGGACGGCAAGGACATGCGGATGGGCGGCTATCCGGCCAAGATCAAGAGCATGGCCTTCTGCGACAAGGGCGCGCTGCTGGCCACGGCCGGCGCCAACGGCGCGGTCGTCTGGCCGTTCGCCGGGGCCAACGGCCCGATGGGCAAGGAAGCCGCCGAGATCGGCTTCTCGCGCGACTCCCTGGTGGTGCAGGTCGCCGGCGTCGACGCCCTGCCGGTGGTCATCGCCGGCCAGGACAACGGCCGCATCTGGGCCTGCCACCTGCGCTCGGGCCGCATCGAGACCCTGAAGGCCGAGAGGGGCGCGGCCATCAGCAGCCTGTCGGTCAACGCCGACGGCTCGCGCCTGGCCTGGGGCGACGAGGCCGGCGAGGCCGGCGTGCTGGCGGTGCCGGATATCTCGACGCGGAATTTCTGAAAGACCCCTCTCTCTGAGAGAGAGGGAGGGACCCGCCGCGAAGCGGTGGGAGGGTGAGAGGTTTCACCGTTCGCCGGTGAAGCTCTGACCTTGTTATGCCGTCATCCCGGCCGGAGCGCGTAGCGCGTAGAGCCGGGACCCAGAGCAACCCCGATGCGGCGGCTCCTGGGTCCCGGATAAGCCCTTCGGGCTTTCCGGGATGACGATGGTTGGGGCTGGGTGCTCAGTCCGCGACGTATCCGGACAGGGTGTACCCTCTCACCCTCCCATGGCTGCGCCATGGGCCCCTCCCTCTCTCCATGAGAGAGGGTGTTTCTAGGTCGGCCAGGTCGCTTCGTCGGCCCCCAGGACTTCGCCGGCCAGGTAGAGCGAGCCGCAGATCAGCACGTGGGGGACCGGGTCCAGCGCCAGTGCGCGGGACAGGGCGTCGTCGAGGCTGTCGCAGGCGGCGGCGCGCAGGCCGGCCAGTTCGGCGGCGGCGGCGGTTTCGGCGGCGCTGGCGGCGGCGTGGCCCTCGAAGGTGACGGTGAAGACCTTGGTCGCGACCCCCCGGAAGGCCTCGAAGAAGCCCGCGGCGTCCTTGTTGGCCAGCAGGCCCGAGATCAGCGCCACGGGGCGGCCGTCGCGGGCGGCGAGGTCGGCCACGGCGCGGGCCACCGCGCGGCCGGCGTGGGGGTTGTGGCCGCCGTCGAGCCAGAGGTCGGCGCCGGCGGCTTGCGCGGTCTGCGCGTAGGGGCCGGCGGTCAGCCGCTGGAAGCGGGCCGGCCAGACCGTGCCGGCGATCCCCCGGCCCATGGCCTCTTCGTCGATCCTGGGATCGCCCAAGGCCAGCAGGGCTGCGACGGCAAGACCCGCATTGGCGAACTGGTGTTCGCCGGGCAGGGCGGGGGCGGGCAGGTCGAGCAGGCGGTCCTGCATCTGCACCAGCAGGCGGCCGCGCTCCTCCCAGGCGTCGAAGTCGCGGCCCATCAGCGTGAGTTCCACGCCGGCCAGGGCCGCGGCGGTCTCCAGCACGCCGTCGACGGCGTCCTGCTGGCGGGCGCTGACGGCGGGGGCGCCGGGCTTGATGATCCCGGCCTTCTCGACGGCGATCTGCTCGATCGTGTCGCCCAGGAATTCGCGGTGATCCAGGTCGATCGGGGCGATGACGCTGACGGCGGGCGTAGCGATGACGTTGGTGGCGTCAAGCACGCCGCCCAGGCCCACCTCGATGATGCACAGGTCGGCCGGAACCTCGGCGAAGGCGACGAAGGCCGCGGCCGTGGTGATCTCGAAGAACGTGATGGCCTCGCCGGCATTGGCCGTCTCGACACGCTCCAGCACGCTGGCCAGATGCGCTTCGGTGATCAGGATCCCGGCCAGGCGGATACGCTCGACGAAGCGCACCAGGTGCGGCGAGGTGAAGACGTGGACCGAAAGCCCCGCGGCCTCGGCCATGTGGCGCAGATAGGCGACCGTCGAGCCCTTGCCGTTGGTGCCGGCCACGTGGATCACCGGCGGCAGGCGGTCCTGCGGGTCGCCAAGCGCCGCGCATAGCCGGCGCATGCGGCCCAGCGACAGGTCGATCTTCAGCGGATGCAGCGCCCGCAGGCGCTCCAGCGCGGCGTCGTGGGCGCGAAGGTGGTCGGTCATGGGAGCCCCGAAAGCTCCTCCCTCGCGAAGCGGGGGAGGTGGCGCGGCGCTATCAGCGCCGTGACGGAGGGGGCGAGGGACGGAGTGCGGCGGTCGCCCCCTCCACCGCTTCGCGGTCCCCCTCCCCCGCGAGCGGGGGAGGAGCAGGACTTCAAGCCGCCTTGCGACGGCCCAGCATCAGGGTGCCGAGGATCGAGCCGAGGGTGGACGGCAGGTCCTTGCGGGCGGTCACGCGGTCGACCATGCCCTTTTCGACGAGGTATTCCGAACGCTGGAAGCCCGGCGGCAGGGTCTCGCGTATGGTCTGCTCGATGACGCGGGGACCCGCGAAGCCGATCAGCGCGCCCGGCTCGGCCAGGTGCACGTCGCCCAGCATGGCGTAGGAAGCGGTGACGCCGCCGGTGGTCGGGTCGGTGAGGACCACGACATAGGGCAGGGCCGCGTCGTTCAGCTCGTTGATGGCCAGGGTCGTGCGGGCCATCTGCATCAGCGACAGGGCGCCTTCCTGCATGCGCGCGCCGCCGGCGGCGGTGAAGGCGACCAGCGGAACCTGGCGGGCCAGGGCGGCCTTGGCGGCGGCGATGAAGCCTTCACCGGCGGCCATGCCTAGCGAGCCGCCCATGAAGGCGAAGTCCTGGACCAGCACGACGGCGTCGACGCCGGCGATCTTGCCGTAGCCGATGGCCATGGCGTCCTGCTCGCCGGTGCTCTTGCGAGCGGCGGCCAGGCGGTCCTTGTAGGGCTTGCCGTCCGAGAACTTCAGCGGGTCCTCGACGACCGACGGGGTCGGCAGGGCCTCGTACTCGCCGTCGTCGAAGGTGAACTTGAAGCGCGCCTCGGGACCGATGCGCATGTGGCGTCCGGCCGGGGTGACCCACAGGGCCGCCTCCAGGTCGGAGCGGTAGATCATCTCGCCCGTGTCGGGGCACTTGACCCAGAGGTTCTCGGGCGTCTCGCGCTTGGCGAAGGCTCCGCGCACGCCGGGGGCAATGCGCGACAGCCAGCCGCCGCGGCGGTCGGTCGAGCTCTTGGTCTTGTCGCCCTTCTTGGGGCCTTGGGGTTCAGCCATCGCCATAGCCTTACAGCCTCACACCGTCTCTTGTCGCGCGGATCGCACAGCCTTAGCCAGCTCCGACGCCTTGGAAAGAACCTTTTGGGTCACGTTTTCGTTCAGCTTGCCCGCTGATTCAATTTCATCGACCAGCGCCGAGCCGACCACGGCGGCGTCGGCGACGCGGGCCACCTCGGCGGCGCGCTCGGCCGTGCGGATGCCAAAGCCAACCGCCACAGGCAGTTGCGCGGCCGCGCGCAGGCGCTCCACCGCGGGGGCGACGGCATCGGCGTCGGCTTCCTTGACGCCGGTCACGCCGGCCACCGACACGTAGTAGACGAAGCCTGACGTGCGGCGCACGACGGCCGGCAGGCGCTTTTCATCGGTCGTCGGCGAGGCCAGGCGAATCAGCGAGATTCCCTCGGCTTCCAGCGCGTCGCTCAGCGGATCGGCTTCTTCCGGCGGGCAGTCGACGACGATCAGGCCATCGACGCCGGCCTCGGCCGCGGCCTTGGCGAAGGCTTCGAAGCCCTTGTTCACCAGCGGGTTCAGATAGCCCATCAGGATCAGCGGGGTGTCCTGGTCGCCTTCGCGGAAGGCGCGGGCCAGGTCCAGCGTGCCGTTCAGGGTCATCTTGCCGGCCAGGGCGCGCTGGCTGGCGCGCTGGATGGTCGGGCCCTCGGCCATCGGATCCGAGAACGGGAAGCCCAGTTCGATCAGGTCGGCGCCGGCGGCGGGCAGACCTTTGAGGATCTCCAGCGCGGTGGCGGCGTCCGGATCGCCGGCCATCACATAGGCGACGAAGCCGGCGCGGTTCTGCGCCTTCAGCGCCGCGAAGCGGCGGTCGATGCGGTCTTTGGTCATGGCGTGGTGCTGACGCTTTCGATTTCGATCCCGATCCAGCCCATGTGCATCGCGAAGCCCAGCGCGCCGCCCCCGAGGAGCAGGGCGAGCAGGATGCAGAGGAGCCAGTTCCGGGTGGTCTCTTCCATCGGTTAGATCGAGCGGCCCAGAGCGTCGGCCACGGTGAAGATGTCCTTGTCGCCACGGCCCGACAGGCACATGACGATCACGCCGCCCTCGCCGATCTCCTTGGCCAGCTGCGGCAGCTTGGCGATGGCGTGGGCGCTTTCCAGGGCGGGGATGATGCCCTCGAGCTCGGCGCACAGCTGGAAGGCCTTCAGGGCCTCGTCGTCGGTGCAGGTCAGGTACTGGGCCCGGCCGATGTCGTGCAGGAACGAGTGCTCCGGACCGATGCCCGGATAGTCGAGGCCGGCGCTGATCGAGTGGGCGTCGAGGATCTGGCCGTCGTCGTCCTGCAGCAGGTAGGTGCGGTTGCCGTGCAGCACGCCCGGACGCCCGCCGGTCAGCGAGGCGGCGTGCTTGTCGGTGTCCAGGCCATGGCCCGAGGCTTCCACGCCGTAGATCTTCACGCCCTCGTCGGCCAGGAAGGGGTGGAACATGCCGATGGCGTTCGACCCGCCCCCAACGCAGGCGACGACGGCGTCAGGCAAGCGCCCTTCCAGTTCCTGAATCTGCTCGCGGGCCTCCGCGCCGATCACCGCCTGGAAGTCGCGGACCATGGCCGGATAGGGGTGCGGGCCGGCGGCGGTGCCGATCAGGTAATAGGTGTCCTCGACGTTGGTGACCCAGTCGCGCATGGCCTCGTTCATGGCGTCCTTGAGGGTCGCGGCCCCCGAGGTGACCGGACGCACTTCGGCGCCCAGGAGGTTCATGCGGAACACGTTGGGCTTCTGCCGGGCGACATCGACGGCGCCCATGTAGACGATGCAGGGCAGGCCAAAGCGGGCCGATACCGTGGCCGAGGCCACGCCATGCTGGCCAGCGCCGGTCTCGGCGATGATCCGGGTCTTGCCCATGCGCTGGGCCAGCAGAATCTGGCCCATGCAGTTGTTGATCTTGTGCGCGCCGGTGTGGTTCAGCTCTTCGCGCTTGAAGTAGATCTTGGCGCCGCCGAAATGACGGGTCAGGCGCTCGGCGAAGTAGAGCGGGCTGGGACGGCCGACATAGTGGGTCAGGTAGCCGCGCAGCTCGGCCTGGAAGGCCGGATCGTTCTTGGCTTCCTGGTAGGCCTTGTCCAGCTCCAGCACGAGGGGCATCAGGGTTTCGGCCACGTACAGGCCGCCGAACTCGCCGAAGCGCCCCTTGGCGTCGGGATAGGCGGACCAGTCGTTGGGCCGGTCGGAAGCTTGGACAGGAGCGTTCACGGGCGTTTCCAGTTAGGTCAGGCGCGTCGGACGGCGTCCAGAAACGCCGTGATCAGAGCCGGGTCCTTTAGGCCCGGACCGCGTTCCACGCCAGAGGAAACGTCCACCAGCGGGGCTCCGGAGGCGGCCACGGCGGCGCCGACGTTCCACGGATCAAGGCCGCCGGCGAGGAAATGCGGGCGAGAAAATCGCCGGCCTTCCAGCAGGCTCCAGTCGAACCTTGCGCCGGTGCCGCCGGGCAGGGAAGAAGTCCCCCCCTGGCCTTCCACCGGCCGGGCGTCGAAAAGAAACTGCTCGGCGACGGTGTCGTAGGCGCGGGCCTGGTCGACGTCGGCCGAGGTGGAGACCGAGAAGGCCTTGATGACGCCGACGCCGCTGCGGGCCGCGATCTCGCGCACGCGGCTGGGCGTTTCCTTGCCGTGCACCTGGATCAGGTCGGGACGCATGGTCGCCATCAGCCGGTCGATCAGGGCGTCGTCGGGATCGACGGTGACGGCCACGGTCTGCACGCCGCGTCCGCGAACCGGCTCGACGAGCCGCTGGGCGGCTTCGGGCTCGACGTTGCGCGGGCTCCTGGCGAAGAAGACGAAGCCCAGATAGGCCGCGCCGCCGTCGAAGGCGGTCTTTACCGTCTCCGGCGTCGAGAGCCCGCAGATCTTGGCCTTGGTGGTCATCGGGAGGAGTTACGGTGGGGAAGGCGGTTGTGCAAGTCCTGTGGCCCTAACTCCCCTCCCCATCGAAGAGGGAAGGGAGAAGGAAGGGAGAAGAAGGAGGAACGAGGATCAGTCCCGCACCAGGCCGCCGTCCACCACCAGGTTCTGGCCGGTCACCGCGCGGGCCCAGGGGCTGGCGAAGAACAGCACGGCGTCGGCGAACTCGGCCGGGGTGGTGACCGAACGCAGGGGGGTCATGCCGGCGATCAGGTCGAAGACCGGCTCGGGCGTGGCGGCGCTGGCGCCGGTGACGCGCAGCAGGCCGCCGGAGACCATGTTGACGGTGACGCCGGCGGGGCCGAGGTCGCCGCAGGCCGTGCGGGTCAGCGACAGCAGGGCGGCCTTGACCGCGGTGTAGTCGTGATAGGGCACGACCGGGTTCTGGAAGAGGTTGGTGCCCACGTTGATGACGCGGCCGAAACCGGCCTCGGCCATGTCGGGGGCGGCGGCCTGGATGACGTTCAGCGCGCCCTTCAGCACGGTGACGTTCTGCTTCTCGAAGTCCTCCCAGGCGATGCTGGCCAGGTGCGCGCGGGCGTCGCCGTTGAAGCTGTAGTCCAGCGCGTTGTTGACCACCGTGGTCACGTGGCCGCCGAAGGCCTGCTTGGCGGCGGCGAACATGGCCTCGACGGCGGGGCGGTCGGCGACGTCGGCCTGGACGGCGATGGCGCGACCGGGGCCGCCCAGCTCGGCGGCGAGCGCCTCGGCGGCGTCCTTGCTGGCGCGGTAGTTGACGACGACGCGGGCGCCGTGACGGGAAAAGGCCCGGGCGATCTCGGCCCCGAGGCCCCGGCCGGCGCCGGTGACGAGGACGATCTGGTCGGACAGCTGCATATCTAGAGACTCCAAAACTCGGCCCGCAGGTCCCTTAACGCCGTTCGTCCAGGCTGGCGACGACGCCGAGTTCCGGCGAGGGCGGGGTGGGCAGGGGCGCCTGGGCCTCCAGCCGGCAGACCAGCCCTTCCTCGCGCCAGTCCATCCGGGCCTGGCCGCGCAGCTCGCCGCGCAGGCTGCGCTCGATCAGCCGCGAGCCGAAGCCGCGGCGGGTGGGCGAGCCCTCGACCCGGGGTCCGCCGGTCTCGGTCCAGGTCAGCGACAGGGCCCGATCGGCCGGATCGAAGGTCCAGTCCACCGCCACCGACCCGTCGAGATTGGACAGCGCGCCGTACTTCAGGGCGTTGGTGGCCAGCTCGTGGAAGACCAGCGACATGGTCAGGGCCCCGCCCGGCGGCAGGAAGCAGGGCGGCCCGGCCACCGACACCCGGCCGGCCGCGGCGGTGAACGGCGCCAGCGCCCGCTGGGCCACTTCGCGTAGGTCAGCGCCGTGCCAGCTCTCGCGGGTCAGCACGTCGTGGGCCAGCGACAGGCCAAGCAGCCGCAGCTCGAACTTCTCGAAGGCGGTGACCGGGTCGGGCTCGTTGCGCAGGGTCTGGGCGGCCATCGACTGGACGGTGGCCAGGGTGTTCTTCACGCGGTGGTTCAGCTCGTTGATCAGCAGGCGCAGCTGGCCCTGGTGGCGTTCCTGTTCGGCCTCGACGGCCTTGCGGGCGGTGATGTCGGCGATGATGGCGACGAGATAGGGCGCCTGGCCGCGCGGCTGCACCCGCGAGACGTTGAGCCGGATCCACAGCGAGGCGCCGTCGCCAGCCCGCAGGCGGCGCTCGGCGGCGTAGGTGTCGATGCGGCCCGACAGCAGCGCGCGGGCCTGGCCCTGCGCGCCGGCCAGGTCGTCGGGTTCGATCAGCTCGGCGGCGTTGCCGGCCAGCAGGTGGGCGCGCTCGTGGCGGGTGATGGCGCAGAAGCGGTCGTTGACCTCGAGGAAGGCGCCGGTCGGAGAGATCCGCGCCACGCCCATGGCCGCCTGGTCGAACAGCGCCTTGTAGCGGGCCTCGGCCGCCTCCAGCCGCAGGCGCGCCTCGACGGCGGCGGTGGCCACCTCGGTATAGAGCACGAGGCCGCCGATCGCCCCGTCCTCGGTGCGCCAGGGGGCCATCGACCAGCGGATCCACTCGACCCGGCCGTTGCGGTCGACATAGCGGTCGCCGGCGTCCTCGCGCAGCTCGACGCCCTCGTTCAGCACCCGCGCGTGCAGGTCGCGCCAGAACTGCGGGATCTCGTGGAACACCTCGTAGTGCACCCGCCCCAGCAGCGGCATGTCCGCCGGCAGCCCCTGGTCGGTCAGGTACTGGGCCGAGTGGGCGAGGTAGCGCATCGACCGGTCGAAGATCGCGATGCCCATCGGCGCGTGCTTCAGCGCCGTGGTCAGGCTGGGCGAAACCGTATCGATCATCGGGCCGGGCGGCCTCCGGGAACGGACGACGGGAGCGATATCATGGCCCTGTTCGCGCCAGAGGTGAAAGCGCCAATTCTCGCGTGGGCGCCAAGACGCTCCCCCTGAAGGGGGAGCTGTCGCGAAGCGACTGAGGGGGAAGTGGTCGCGGCGTTGGCGGGTGATCGGCTCCATCAGGAAACTCCCCTGGTGACTTGCGACCGCCTCCCAGGGGGATGGACTCACCTTCCGTAAAATCCCCGCTTTCGCGGGGATTTTACGGGTGTGGTGTGGGCCGCTGGGGCGTAACCGCTCCCTCTCGCTCTAGAAGAGGATCCGTGCCCAAGCCCCTCGGATCGAAATCCCGGCCCGGCGTGTTGCACCCGCGACCCCAAAGCCCGGAGACCCCGCCATGCTCGCCTCGTTCCTGATCGGCCTCGCGGCCGGCGCCCGCGCCCTGACCCCGTTCGCCGCCGTCAGCGACGCGGCCGCCAAGGGCACCCTGCCGGCGAACAACGGCGCGCCGTCGTGGCTGGGCCATCCGCTGGTCAGCGCCGGGACCAAGGCCCTGGCCGCCGGCGAGCTCTGGGGCGACAAGTTCAACTCGGCCCCCGACCGCATCGTCCCGGCCGGCCTGCTGGCCCGCCTGATCACCGGCGGCATCGCCGGCGCGGCCCTGGCGCCCAGGAACCGCGCGCTGGCCGGCGGCGTCCTCGGCGTCACCGCCGCCATCGTCGCCGCCTACGTCACCTTCGACCTGCGGATGGCGGCGCTGAAGCGCTACGGCCAGACCCCGACGGGGCTGGTGGAGGACGCGCTGACGGTGGCGGCGGCTAGGGCGGTGGTCGGCGGCGCACGACGATAGCTTTCGCCCGCTCGTGGTTGCGTGCGTCGCATCACTCCCGGTACGGTGAAGTTTAACCGGACGGGGGCGACGGTTTCGGCGGCGCGGGCCGTCGGGCGCTCCTCGCCTCGAGGATTGTGATGACCGACGTAGCGCATACCGGCCTCAGCGCCGACACCCAGGCCCTGATGGCTTTCGAGGCCAGCAAGAAGTCGACGGGCGTCACCTATCTGCTCTGGTTCCTGCTCGGCGGTCTCGGCGGTCACCGATTCTATCTCGGGCGCACGGGCTCGGCGGTCGGCCAGCTGGTGCTGAACATCTTCTCGTGGATGACGATCTGGTTCGGTCTGGGCTTCTTCACCCTCGCCGCCTTGGGTGTCTGGCTGATCGTCGACATCTTTCTGATCCCCGGCATGGCGCAGGAACACAACGCCGCCCTGATGAAACGCCTGAACGTGGTCTCGCGTCCGGCCGCGCCCGCCGCTCCGGCCGTGCCGCACATGGCCGACGAACTGGCCAAGTTCGCCGCCCTCAAGGACAGCGGCGCGATCACGCCCGAGGAATACGAGGTCCAGAAGGCCCGGATCATGGGCACGACCCTGCCGGTGGCGACCCCGGTCGCGACCACCGCCGAAGAAAGGGCTCCCGGCGCCGTCTAGGGCGCGAGCCGCGACAGGCGCGGGTCGATCCGGCGAGCCAGGTCCAGCGGGTAGGAAGCGCCCGCCGTCCAGCCCGCGCCTGGCGTTTCATGCAGGTACAGCACCCAGGTCTCGCCGACCCGGGCGATCGGCTGCCCGTCGTCGCAGGCGGTGCTCTGGCCGGTGCGGCCGATCTCGAACACCGCTTGGCTCACCGCCTTGCCCTCGATCGCCCCGGTGCGCCGCGCGCTCGCGGTCCAGGCCGGCCGTTCGCCCCGAAGCCGGTCGTCGGGGCCGGCGCTTTCGATCCGCGCGAGGATGACGGCGTCGTAGGCATGGGCCACACAGGCCTCGGGCGGCTGATTGACCCGGCAAGCCTCGGCGGCTCCGCCCGCGCTGCAGGCCAGGGTCAACGACAGGACGGCGAGCATTAGGCGGCGTGGCAGTTGGCGGCGCGGTCCGCAGACCGCGCCGGATTGCTCCCTACTCCTCCGCCTCCACCGGTTGGTCGTAAGCCGCCATCATCGCCATGTTGAGGATCTTCGACACCGAGGCGCCCAGCGGGCAGATCTGCACCGACTTGGAGAGCCCCAGCAGCACCGGCCCGATCACCGTGGCGCCGCCGAGCGACTGGACGAGCTTGGTCGAGATCGAGGCGGCGTGGATGGCCGGCATGATCAGGATGTTGGCGCTGTCGGTCAGGCGCATGAACGGGTAGGCGAGGCGCTTTTCGGGGTCGAGGGCCAGTTCGGGGGGCATTTCGCCCTCGTATTCGAACTCGACGCCCATCTCGTCCAGCGTGGCCACGGCCTGGCGCACCTTGTCGGAGCGCTCGCCCATCGGGTTGCCGAAGGTGGAGTAGCTCATGAAGGCCACGCGCGGCTTGAAGCCCAGGCGCGTGACGGCCGAGGCGGCCTCGCAGGCGATCTCCACCAGCTCGTCAGCGTCGGGCAACTCGGTGACGTTGGTGTCGGCCACGAAGATGGTGCGGCCCTTGGCCAGCACCACCGACATGCCCATGATCCGGCCGCCGGGCGCGGGGTCGACGACGCGTAGCACCTCGTCGAGCGCCTGGTCGAAGCTGCGGGTGACGCCGGTGACCATGCCGTCGGCCTCGCCCATCGTCACCATCGAGGCGGCGAAGCTGTTGCGGTCCTGGTTGATCAGGCGCTGGACGTCGCGCTTGAGGTAGCCCTGGCGCTGGAGCCGGGCGTAGAGGGCGTCGACATAGTCGGGGTTGCGGTCGGAGAGGCGGGCGTTGTGGATCTCGAGGCCGGCGGTGTCGGGGTCCAGGCCCACCAGGCGCATGTTTTCGTGCACCAGGTTCTCGCGGCCGCAGAGGATGGCCTTGCCGTAGCCGCCGGTCTGGAAGGCGTAGGCGGCGCGGATGACGGACGGCTCCTCGCCTTCGGCGAAGACGATGCGCTTGGGCTTGGCCAGCACGGAGCCGGCGATCTTCTGCAGGAAGCCGGCGGTGGGGTCGAGACGCTGGGCCAGGCTCTGGCGATAGGCGTCCATGTCGGCGATCGGGCGGCGCGCGACGCCGGTGTCCATGGCCGCCTGGGCCACGAACGGCGGCACGTACCAGATCAGGCGCGGGTCGAAGGCCGAGGGGATGATGTAGTCGGGGCCGAACTTCAGCTGGCGGCCGTGATAGGCGGCGGCCACCTCGTCGGGCACATCCTCGCGGGCCAGCATGGCCAGCGCCTGGGCGCAGGCGATCTTCATCTCGTGATTGACGCGGCGGGCGCGCACGTCGAGGGCGCCGCGGAAAATGTAGGGGAAGCCCAGGACGTTGTTGACCTGGTTGGGATAGTCGCTGCGGCCCGTGCCCATGATGGCGTCGGGACGCACGCGGTGGACGTCCTCCGGGGTGATCTCCGGATCGGGGTTGGCCATGGCGAAGATCACCGGATTGGGCGCCATGCTGGCGATCATCTCCGGCGTGAAGGCGCCCTTGGCCGACAGGCCCAGCAGGACGTCGGCGCCCTGGACGGCCTCGGCGAGCGTGCGCTTGTCGGTGTCGACGGCGTGGGCGCTCTTCCACTGGTTCATGCCGTCGGTGCGGCCGCGATAGAGCACGCCCTTGCTGTCGCAGGCGATGACGTTCTCGGGGCGCACGCCCATGGCCTTGATCAGGTCCATCGAGGCGATGCCGGCCGCGCCGGGGCCGTTCAGCACCACCTTGATGTCGGCCAGGTTCTTGCCGGTGATGTGGCAGGCGTTGATCAGGCCGGCGGCGCAGATGATGGCGGTGCCGTGCTGGTCGTCGTGGAACACCGGGATGTCGAGCAGTTCCTGCAGCTCGGTCTCGATGCGGAAGCACTCGGGGCTCTTGATGTCTTCAAGGTTGATGCCGCCGAAGGTGACGCCGATGTTCTTGACGACGGTGATGATCTCGTCGGCGTCCTTGGTGGAGACCTCGATGTCGATGGAGTCGACGTCGGCGAAGCGCTTGAAGAGCACGCTCTTGCCTTCCATCACCGGCTTGGAGGCGAGAGCCCCCAGGTCGCCCAGGCCCAGGATCGCCGTGCCGTTGGAGATCACCGCCACCAGGTTGCCCTTGGAGGTGTAGTCGTAGGCGGCGTCGGGATCGGCGGCGATCGCGTGCACCGGCACGGCCACGCCGGGCGAATAGGCGAGGCTGAGGTCGCGCTGGGTGGCCATCGGCTTGGTGGGGGTCACCGCCAGCTTTCCCGGCTGGGGGTGGCGGTGGAAGGCCAGGGCCTCCGCGTCGGTGAAGGTCTTGCGTTCCGCGTCGCTCATGGCGGCGTTTCCTGTCCTGCGTAGCCAGTTGAAATGGACCCGCCGAACGATGCGACGCGTCCTTATGCGAGGGTCAGCCTAGCGACGGGGACTGGGCGCTACAACCGGACAATATCAAATGGTACCGGTACAAACGCTTGTTGGGCAAAGGTTTGCGGTTTCGGCTTCGCTCCCGCTACGGAAGGGCGGCGGATAAATCCGTTGACCCCGGAGAGGGGGTGGGCGACGAGGCGCGGGCTTGTTTGCCGGAGAAGATCCCATGTCCTCGTCCCCCGTTCGGATCGCCGTCGCCGGAGCCCTGGGCCGCATGGGCAAGGCCGTCTCCGCCACGCTCGAGGGCCGCACCGACGCGGTCGCCGTGGCCCGCTTCGACCGTCCGGGCGCGGAAGGCGAGGGGCTGGTGGCGCTGGAAAGCGCCCTGGCCGACGCGCAGGCGATCATCGACTTCACCATTCCCGAGGCCTCGGTCGCCCTGGCCGAGACCATCGCCGCGGCCGGCGGCGGGATCGCCCTGATCATCGGCTCGACCGGCTTCACGGCCGAGCAGGACGCGCGCCTCACCAAGGCGGCCGAGACGGTGACCATCGTGCGGTCGGGCAACTTCTCGCTGGGCGTCAACATGCTGATGGGCCTGGTGCGCCAGGCCGCCGCCGCCCTGCCGGCCAGCGACTGGGACATCGAGGTCTTCGAGGCCCACCACAAGCGCAAGATCGACGCGCCGTCGGGCACCGCGCTGATGCTGGGCCAGGCCGCGGCCGACGGCCGGGGCGTGGTGCTGTCGGAGGTGGAGGACCGCGCCCGCGACGGCGTCACGGGGCCCCGCAAGGAAGGCTCGATCGGCTTTTCGGTGGTGCGCGGCGGCGGCATCATCGGCGAGCACAGCGTGATCTTCGCCGGCGAGAGCGAAAGCCTGACCATCGCCCACTCGGCCATCGACCGTGGCCTGTTCGCGCGTGGCGCGGCGGCCGCGGCGGTGTGGGCTCAAGGCAAGGCGCCGGGCATCTACGACATGCAGCAGGTGCTTGGTTTCAAGGCGGTCTGAGGCGCCGTCTCCCTTCCCCCATCGAGGGATGGGATTTGTTTCGGCTTCGTCGCTTTCCTGACTTTTCTCGAACTCAGGCCTCACAAACGCCACGGCTTGCGGCATGGTGCGGCCGATGGCCGAGCCGCACGCCGACCCCGATTCCGTCAAGACGCCCGCCAAGCCCAAGCGGGGCCCGCGCCTGAGCAAGGCCGCGCTGGCCGACGCCGGGCTGGAGGCGGTCTCCTTCGCCATGATGGCGTTCATCGCGCTGGGCATGTCCGCCTATGCCGGCCGGCGCGAGATCAGCCAGGCCCTGGCCGAGGCGTGGCTGGCCGAGCGCGGCATCGAGGGCCTGATCTCGGTCGAGAGCCTGGACGCCAGCGGCTTCGCCGGCTCGATCCGGCTGGGCCCCAAGAACGATCCCTATTTCTCGGCCAGGCGGATCGAGGTCGCCTACGACCTGCAGGCCCCGTGGTCGGGCGGGCCGTTCGCCATCGACACCCGGGCCGTGCGCATCACCAGTCCGCGCCTGCAGGCCCGCTATGACGGGCAAAAGCTGACCTTCGGCAAGCTGCAGCCGCTGATCGACGAGGCGCTGAAGTCGCCCGGCGAGGAGAAGGCGGGCGGGCCGGCGGTGCTGGTCGAGGACGCCCGCGTCACCCTGCAGACGCCGGGGGGCGTGGCCCGCCTGACCGGCGACGCCAGCCTCGACGATGGCCAGTTGCTGCGTCTCGACGCGGCGATCGCCGCCATGCGCTACGCCACCGAGGACCTGCAGGTCGAGCTGCGCGGGGCCGTGCTGAGGGCCCGCAAGCGCGGCGACCGCCTGTCGGTGGACGCCCGCGCCGAGGTCGACTCCCTGGACGCCGAGCAGGTCGACCTGGAGGGCGCAGACGCGCGGGTCGAGGCCGATGTGGCCTATCCCGACCTCAAGCGGCTGGCGGCCACCGGCCCGGCCGACGTCAAGCTGTCGATCAAGGCGCAAGGCTTGAGGGCCGGCGAGACCAGCCTCGACGACGTCGAGACCCGCCTGACCCTGGCGGGCCTGGTGGCCGGCAACTTCACCCAAGGCGGCGCGGCCGCGCGGCTGTCGGGCCAGGCCCGGGCCGGGCGGCTGGTGGCGCCGGGGCTGGAAGCGCGCAGCTTCACCGCCGAGCTCGACAGCGACGCCCTGCGGGTGGACTTCGACAAGGCCGGCGCGCGGGTGCTGGGGCCGGCGCGCCTGCGCGGCACGGCCGAACGGGCGGTGGCGGGCGGGGCCGCCCTGACCCGCTCGGCGATCGACATCAAGTCCAAGACCTTCGTGTTCAGCGCGCCCAAGGGGCGGCCGATGAGCGTGTCGGGTCCGATCCAGGTGGCGGCCGGCGTCGGCCGGGCGGCGCGCGACGGCCTGGGTCTGTCGGCGCTGGTGCTGGACGCCAGGGGCCGTTTCCAGGCGGGCGAGAGCCTGAGCCTGACCCTGGAGGGGCGGGCCGGAGCCGACGGGGCGGTGGCCGCCCCCGACGCCGAGCGCCTGACCGCCGGCCTGCCCAGCCCCGAATATGCGGCGGCGGCCCGCAAGGCCCTGGCCGACTTCTCGCTCGACGCCGACGACCTGCGGCTGGAGATCGGCGACGGCCGCGTGGCCGCCTTCGCCGGCAAGCCCGTGACGCTGGCTTCGGCCAGCGGCGCCAGGGCGACCCTGACGCCCGGCGGCGGCCGTCTGGTCGAGAGCCTGCATGGCGTCTCGCGCGGCGCGGCGACCCTGGCCCTGAAGGGCGGCGGCCTGCCTGAACTGACCCTGACGGCCAGCGGCTGGCAGGCCGACGCGCGGGGCTTTTCCTCGCCTGTCACCCTGGCGGGCACGCTGGACGTGCCGCCGGCGCAGGGGATCAGCGCCACGATCAAGGGCCAGGCCCGCGCGGCGGACGGCGTGTTCGACTTCCGCCTGGCCGCGTGCACGCCGGTGAAGGTGGCGGCCATCGAGGCGGGGGAGGTCGGCGAGCGGCCGATCCAGGATATCGCGCTCGATATCTGCCCGGTCGCCGCGCCGCTGGTGCGGGTGGCGAACGGTCGCTGGGAGGCCCAGGCCCGCTTCGCCAATGGACGCGGGACGATCACGGCCGCCGAAGCCAAGGCCGAGGGCGTGACCGGGACCTTCGTCGGCGGCGGCCAGGGTTTCGACCGCGCCGAGGTGCGGCTGACCGAAGGCCGGCTGGTCGACGCGGCCGCGGCCAAGCGCTTCGAGCCGGTGAAGGCGACGGGCAAGCTCAACCTGGCTTCCGGCGTGTGGAGCGGCGGCGTCGACGTCGGCACGGCCAGCGGCTTCGCCCTGGGTCGCATCGACATCCGCCACGGGGTGGAGAGCGGGCGCGGCTCGGCGCTGATCGACGCCTCCAACATCGTCTTCAGCAAGGAGGCGGGGCTGCAGCCGGTGGCGGTCAGCCCGATGGCCGCCTTCGCCAGCGAGGCCGAGGGCAAGGCCAGCTTCAAGGGCCGCTTCGACTGGACCGACAAGGGCGTGACCAGCAGCGGCGAGGTCTCGACCCAGGGGCTCGACTTCCGCGCCAGCCCGCTGGGCTTCGTGGCGACCCTGGCCGGCGACGTGAAGTTCGACAGCCTGGCGCCGCTGACCAGCGCGCCCGACCAGAAGCTGGCGGTCACCCGCATCGACTCCATCGTGCCGCTGGAGGCCGTGGGCGCGGTGTTCACCCTGGGCGCGACCTCGCTGAAGGTCAGCCAGGCCAGCCTGACGGCGGCCAAGGGCAAGATCTCGATCGAGCCCGTGGACGTGCCGCTGGACGGCGGCCCGATCAGCGGCGTCATCGTCATCGACGGCCTGGATCTGGGCGAACTGACCGCCGGCTCGACCCTGGCCGAGAAGGTCAAGCTGGACGCGGTGGTTTCGGGCCGGCTGCCGTTCGAGTTCAGCGCCAAGGGCTTCAAGCTGCTGGACGGCAAGCTGAACGCCATCAAGCCCGGCCGTATCTCGATCGCCCGCGAGGCCCTGACCGGCGTCGAGGCCAATCAGGGCGAGAGCGACAGCCCGGGCAATCCCAACAACCAGCCGCCGGCCGACGCGCCGGTGAACGCCATCCAGGACTTCGCCTACCAGGCCATGGAGAACCTGTCGTTCGACACCCTGGAGGCCGGCGTCAACTCGACGCCGAACGGGCGCCTGTCGATGCTGTTCCACATCAAGGGCGAGCACGATCCGAAGGTGGCCGAGAAGGCCCGGGTGGGCATCATCGAACTGATCCGCGGCAAGGCCTTCCAGCGGCGGATCCCGCTGCCGGCCAAGACGCCGGTGGACCTGACGCTCGACACCTCGCTCAATTTCGACGAGCTTCTGGCCGCCTGGGGCCGCCGTTTCGCCGAAGAAACCGAAGAGACCCGCCGTTCAGCGCCGGTTCAGCCGTGAACGACGAACATCAAGCCCGAACTGGAGACCAACGCATGCTCAAGCGCGCCCTGATCGCGACCCTGCTGGCGGCGGGAGGCCTTAGCGCCTGCACCCCGACCGTCCGCGTCAAGGTCGATCCGATCAATATCTACGCCAAGCTGGACGCCGACGTGCGAGTGCGGCTGGACAAGGAAGTCCAGACGCTGATCCAGCAGAACCCCAACCTGTTCTAAGCAAGGAGACCGCCATGATCCGCAAGACGATGACGGTTTTGGCCATCGCCGCCGCCCTGGGCGCGGTCGCCGCCGCCCCCGTGATGGCCCAGTCGGCCGCCGCCAAGGCCGCCGTTGACGCCGCCAAGTCCGCTGGCGCGGTCGGCGAGCAGGCCGACGGCTTCCTCGGCATCGTGTCGGGCGGCGACGCCGACCTGCGCGCCGCCGTGGCCGAGATCAACACCGGCCGCGCGGCCGTCTACAAGGACACCGCCGCCAAGACCGGCGTCACCGCCGACGCCGCCGGCCAGGCCACCGCCAAGCAGCTCTACTCGCGCCTGGCCGCCGGCCAGTACTGGAAGCCGCTCGGCGGCGGCTGGGTGAAGAAGTAAGGCTCAGATGCTCCCCCTGAAGGGGGAGCTGTCGCGAAGCGACTGAGGGGGAAGTGTCTGCTGAAGTTCAGCGGCGACTTCCCCCTCCGGCCCTTTGGGCCACCTCCCCCTTCAGGGGGAGGGTCTTCGTCAGCGCGGCGCCATGCGGATGCCGCCGTCCAGCCGCACGTCCTCGCCGTTGAAGTAGCCGCAGGTGATCATGGTCAGCGCCAGTTGGGCGTATTCGGCCGGGTTACCCAGGCGCTTGGGGAAGGGCACCGAGGCGGCCAGGGCGTCCTTCACATTGTCGGGGGCGGCGTTCATCAGCGGGGTGTTGAAGATGCCCGGCAGGATGGTGTTGACGCGGATGCCGTCGTTCATCAGGTCGCGGGCGATCGGCAGGGTCATGCCGATGACGCCGCCCTTGCTGGCCGAATAGGCCGCTTGGCCGATCTGGCCGTCCTCGCCGGCGACGCTGGCGGTGTTGACGATGGCGCCGCGCTCGCCGTCCTGCAGCGGCGGGAGGTCGAGCATGCCCTTGGCCGACTTGGCGATGCAGCGGAAGGTGCCCACCAGGTTGATCTGGATCACGCGGTCGAAGATATCGAGCGGGAAGTGCCTGGTCTCGCCGGTGGCCTTGTCGCGGCTGGCGGTCTTGGCCGCGTTGCCGACCCCGGCGCAGTTGACCAGGATCCGCTCCTGGCCGTGGGCGGCGCGGGCCTTTTCGAAGCCGGCGTCGACGTCGGCGTCGCTGGTGACGTTGACCTTGCAGTAGACGCCCCCGATCTCCTTGGCGACCTCTTCGCCGCGCGCCTCGTTCATGTCGAAGATGGCGACCTTGACGCCCTGGGCGGCCAGGGCGCGGGCGGTGGCCTCGCCGAGGCCCGAGGCGCCGCCGGTGACGACGGCGGCGACGGTGTTGTCGAGTTTCATGGACGTTTCCCCTGGGGTTGCGTTTAATTGCTGTGTTGAGGAGCGGTTTAACCCGATGAGCGCCGACGCCAAACCATCCCCCGACGTCAACGGCGGCGTGACGCCCGACGACGTGCTGGACCCGAGGAAGGCGCTCGTGCCGGCCACGGTGCGGGTCAACGAGCAGCGCGTCAGCCGCGGCTTCTGGCCGAAGATGCGCCGGGTGGCCACGAAGATCCCGTTCGCCGCCGACGCCCTGTCGCTGTGGTGGTGCGCGCGCGACCCCGAAACGCCGACGGCCGCGAAAGGCATGATGTTCGCGGCCCTGGCCTATTTCGTGCTGCCTACCGACGCCATTCCCGACGTGCTGCCGGCCCTCGGCTTCACCGACGACGCGGCGGTGATCGCCGCCCTGCTGGCCATCGTCGGCAAGAACCTCAAGCCCCGCCACAAGGACGCGGCCCAGGCCTTCCTGAGCAAGCTCTCCAAGGATGACTGACACCGTGCTGTGGGCGATCTGGGGCGTGTGCGCCCTGGCCTACGGCCTGGTGCTGGTCGAGCGCCCGCCGTCCTTCATCCGCACGCTGGTCAAGACCGCATCCACGGGCGCCCTGGCGGTGCTGGCCTATCTGGAGGGCGGGTCGGGCCTGCTGGCCGTGGCCTTGACCCTGTGCGCCCTGGGCGACGCCTTCCTGGCCGGGGATCCCAAGCGCTGGCTGCCGTTCGGCCTGGCGGCGTTCCTGGCCGGGCACGTGGTCTATGTGATCGTCTTCTGGCGCGAGCGCGCCGCGCCCGGCCAGGCCTTCTTCGTGCTGGCCCCGGTCGCGGCCGTGGTCGGGGCGGTGATGCTGCGGCGGCTGTGGGGGTCGCTCGGGCCGCTGCGGCCGGCGGTGCTGGCCTATGTGGCGGCGATCCTGGCCATGGTGGTCTCGGCAGCGGCCCTGCCGACGCTGCGCTGGCCGGCGACGGCGGGCGCGGTGGCGTTCATGGCCTCGGACGCGATCCTGGCCTTCGACCTGTTCAAGGGGGCCAAGCTCTTCGGTTCAGCCAGGCTCACCGCGTGGGCGGTCTGGTTCCTCTATATCGGCGGCCAGGCGGGGATCGTGCTGGGGATGCTACGGTAAGATCCTCCCCCTCCTGGGGGAGGTGGCCCGAAGGGCCGGAGGGGGGACGTTTTCAGCTTCCGCTGGATCGGACCGTCTTCCCCCTCAGTCGGCGGAGTTTATCCTCGGGCCGGCCCTTGGCCGGACCCGGGGGCGACAGCTCCCCCTTCAGGGGGAGCATCTGGTCCTCAATAAGCGCAGTCGTCGAACAGCTTGCCGATGTCGCCGCCCCATTCGCCGTGGAACTTCTCCAGCAGGCGTTCGGCCGGGGTGATCCCGCTGTCGGCGATCTCTTCCAGTTCGCCCAGATAGATGCTCTCGTCGAGGAAGCCGCCGTTCAGCTGGCCGCGGGCCTTCAGGCCCTGCTTGGCGATGGCGACGAAGTCCTTGGCGACGTCCTGCACGGTGCGGCCGGCGATCTTGGCCTTCAGGCCAAGGGTCGGCACGTCGCGGCGCAGGCCTTCGCGGTCTTCGACCGTCCAGTCCTTGGCCAGGTCCCAGGCCGCCGCCAGGGCCGCGTCGTCGTAGAACACGCCGGTCCATAGGGCCGGCAGGGCGCACAGGCGGCTCCACGGGCCGGCGTCCGCGCCGCGCATTTCCAGGTAGGTCTTGAGGCGAACTTCCGGGAACGCCGTGGTGGCGTGGTCTGCCCAGTCCTTGAGGGTGGCGCGCTCGCCGCCGACTTTCTCGATCTTGCCGTCGATGAAGTCGCGGAAAGACCGACCCGCCAGGTCGATATAGCGGTCGCCGCGCTTGGCGAAGTACATCGGCACGTCCAGCATGTACTGGGCGTAGCGCTCGAAGCCGAAGCCGTCCTCGAACACGAACGACAAAAGGCCGGTGCGGTTGGGATCGGTGTCGGTCCAGACGTTGGCGCGGGCCGAGAGGAAGCCGTTGGGCTTGCCTTCCGTGAACGGAGAATTGGCGAACAGGGCCGTGGCGATCGGCTGCAGGGCCAGGCTCATGCGGAACTTGGCGACCATGTCGGCTTCGCTCTCGAAGTCGAGATTGGCCTGCACCGTGCAGGTGCGCAGCATCATGTCCAGGCCCAGATTGCCGACCTTGGGCATGTAGTTGCGCATGATCACGTACCGGCCCTTGGGCATGACCGGCACCTCCTCGCGCTTCCACTGCGGCGAGAAGCCGACGCCCAGGAAGCCCAGGCCCAGCTCGTCGGCCACGGTCTTGACCTCGTCGAGATGGCCGCCGGTCTCCTCGCAGATGTCGTGCATGGTCAGCAGCGGGGCGCCGGAGAGCTCGAACTGGCCGCCGGGCTCGAGGCTGACATTGGCGCCGTTGCGCTCGAGGCCGATGATCACATCGCCCTCCATCACCGGCTTCCAGCCGAAGCGCTGCAGGCCCACCAGCAGGGCGTGCACGCCCTTGTCGCCCTCGTAGGGCACAGGCGCGTGGGAGCCCAGATAGAAGCCGAACTTCTCGTGCTCGGCCCCGACGCGGAAGGCCGACTTGGGCTTGCAGCCCTTGGCGAAATAGGCGGTCAGGTCTTCGAGGGTCAGCGGGCGCTGATCCAGGCTGGCGGTGTCGGCCATCGCCGTCTCCCCTAAAAACAGATGCTACAGGAGGGGAGGGGCCCAATTCCCCCCGACCGCCACGAAACGCGTGGAGCGCAGTTGGGCGCTGTCTTAGCCGACCTCAAGAGGGTCCGCCACAAATAGCGTTACCGTTCGGTCTCGCCTCGGCGGACGGTGGGCCGGAGCGCGACAAAAATCCCCGTTCTACGGCAGTGCGAAAGGTCCTAAGCATGGCCGTGGGAGCGGGCGGCGCCGCCGGACGTCACGAGGGGAATGCAGATGAAGTTCGCAGCACTGTTTGCGGCCGGCGCGTTGCTGGCCGCCGCGCCGGTCGCGCGGGCCCAGGAGCCGACGCCGGGCGCGCAATATATCGCCGCCGCCCAGGAAGCCGCCAAGGCGGGAAACAAGGACGAGGCCTTCCGGCAGATGGAGCTGGCGGCCAAGGCCGGAAACGTGCTGGTCGCCTATTTCCTGGGGCGGGCCTACGAGCAGGGCGGCGACGTGCCCCAGGACGAGACCAAGGCGCTGGCCTACTACAGCCAGGCGGCCAAGGGCGGGCACATGGACGCCGAGTATCGGCTGGGCATGCGTCACCTGAAGGGCGAGGGGCTGCCGCGCGATCGCGAAAAGGCCATCGACTACCTGGTCAGCGCCGACCGCCACGGCTCGATGCAGGCCGACGCCGAGCTTCGGACCATCGCGCAGGCCGAGGACCAGAAGCTGTCCTGCGCCAAGGACGCGGTGGCGCGCCTGGGATACGAGCGCGCGCGCACCACCACGGCGATGTTCGCCGACGCCAACGAGTTCGTGCGCTCGACCGGAAGGGGCGGCGACTTCGTCTCGGTCTACGGTCCCACCGATGGAAGCTTGCTCCCGACGTCGCGCTATCGGGCGGTGAGGCTGCTCGTCGAGGGATACCGCACCGTGCGCGAGCAGAAGGTCTCGGGCGGCTCGTCGAGCGTGACCTTCTACGAATACGAGGATCGTGGCGATCCGTCGGCGCAGGGGGCCAAGGACGCCGAGTTCGTGCGCAAGGCCTGCGGGCTCTAGGCGCGCCAATCCCCCGCCGCGGCCTGCCACAGCGTCATGGCGCTGATCGCGGCGGTATCGGCGCGCAGGATGCGCGGGCCCAGCGACACTGGCGTCACGAACGGCAGCGAGCGCAGGCGCTCGCGCTCCTCGGGGGCGAAGCCGCCTTCGGGGCCGATCAGGATGGCGGCGGGAGCGCCCGTGCCGGCCAGGGCCTCGATGGCGGGCCTGGCGTCGCCGCCCTCGTCGCAGAACACCAGGCGACGGGTCTCGTCCCAGCCGTCGAGGATCTTGTCGAGCTTCTCGGGATCGACGATTTCGGGCACGTCCATCCGGCCGGTCTGCTCGGCGGCCTCCATGGCGATGGCGTCCAGGCGGGCCAGCTTCATGTAGTCGACATTGGTGCGGCGGGTCGTGGTCAGGCGCACGCGGCGCGCGCCCAGCTCGGCGGCCTTCTCGACGATGGTCTCGACCCGGCCGCGCTTGACCATGGCGACGATGAGATCGAGGTCGGGAGTCGTGACCTGGGGCCGGGTCTGCTCCTCGGCCTTCAGCAGGCAGCCGCGCTTGCCGGCGTCGACCAGGCTGGCGCGCCACTCGCCGTCGCTCCCGTTGAACACCAGGATCTCGGCGCCGACGGACAGGCGCATGACCTGGACGAGATAGCGCGACTGCTCCTGGGTCGGAGCGATTCCGGCGTCCTTGGACAGCGGCTGGGGCACGAAAAGACGGATCATGCGCTCCTTCTAGCCCAGGTTCCTCTTTCGGGGGTAGGCTCGGCGTATGAGCAAGGACCGCGACTACGACGAAGAGCTGCGCGACCTTCAGATCGCGCTGATCGCCCTGCAGAAGCACGCCATCGACAAGCAGTGGAAGCTGCTGGCGATCTTCGAGGGCCGCGACGCCGCCGGCAAGGACGGCGCGATCTCCCGCATCACCGAGCACCTGCACCGAAGGCAGACCATCGTCGCGGCCCTGCCCAAGCCCAGCGACCGCGAGGCCAGCGAGTGGTACTTCCAGCGCTATGTGGAATGGCTGCCGGCCTGCGGCGAGGCGGTGATCTTCAACCGCTCCTGGTACAACCGGGCCGGGGTCGAGCGGGTGATGGGCTTTTCCACGCCGGCGCAGCAGGAGCAGTTCCTGCGCGACGTGCCCGGCTTCGAGCGGATGCTGGTCGAGAGCGGCATGCGCCTTTCCAAGTTCTGGCTCGATATCGGCAAGGACGTCCAGGCCGAACGGCTCAAGGCCCGGCGCGAGGATCCGCTTAAGGCCTTCAAGACCAGCGACCTGGACGCCGTCGCCCAGGCCAAGTGGGACGACTACACCGCCGCCCGAGACGAGATGCTGACCCGCACCCACACCGAGGCCGCGCCCTGGGTCTGCGTGCGAGCCGACCACAAGAAGGCCGCCCGGCTCAACATCATCCGCTGGCTGCTGCACGCGGCCGCGCCGTCGGGCAGTGCGGGCAGGAAGATCCTCAAGGGCGTGCCCGAGCCCGACCCCGAGGTCATCTTCCGCTTCGAGCCGACGGCGCTGGAGGACGGCCGGCTGGCGCGCTAGGCGGGCGAGGTTTCCGCGGAGGCGCTAGCCGACCGGCGCGACGCAGACGCCGTCCGCGCAGCCGTCTCCCGCTTCTGCCCGCGCGCCCGGTGAGCCCGCCTTCTCCGACTGCAGCAGCGCCTGGACGGCCGCGCCCAGGGTCAGGTCGGGCGGGTGGCCGAACAGCTGATGGACCAGCCGGCCCTGGCGGTCGAACAGCAGCAGGCTGGGCGTGCCCTGCAAGGCGTAGGCGGCCATCGTCTGGGGGATCGGGCCGCCGTCCGGGTCAGGGGCGTCGACGCCGACCGGGAACCTGATGCGGTATTCGTGCAGGAAGGCCTCGAGCGCGGCCGGGGTGTTGGCCTCGTGGTGCTCGAACACGGTGTGCAGGCCGATCACCGCCAGGTCGGACTCGGCGAAGGCCTCGCGCAGGCGCTGGGCCTGGGGCAGGGCGTTGGCGACGCATCCCGGGCACAGCATCTGGAAGGCGTAGACCGCCACGACGCGACCGGCCAAGACGGGCGGGAACAGCGGGCCGTCGGTGTTGAACCAGCGGACGGTCTTCAGGGGCGGGGGCGTGGAAAGCTGCGTCATCGGGACCTCGTGGCTTGTCCGCCATAGATGGGCGAAGCCGAGCGCCGGCCCAGGCCCGGTTCGGACAATCCGGCCGCGATCGTCCGGCGGGAATCTTCTAGCCGCCGTCGGCGCTCCAATTGATATAGATTAAATATGGAAAAGATGACTTTCGATCATTTCCATTTCGCGATTGTTCGAGCCTCGCCATTCTCTCCTTCGACGCCGCGGCCGCCGGGCCCGCCAAGGAGATTTGGACCATGTTCGCCACCCAGACGATCGCCGCCCGCGCCACCCAGACCGGTGAGATTTCGCGCAGCTTCTCGCCCCGTGAAGACGTCCAGGCCAGCGCCCTGCCCAAGCGCATCGCCGACCTGCTGCGCGACGCCCAGCGCACCGCCCGCGAGGACCGCGGCGAGGCCGAGCGCCGTATCCAGGAAGCCATGGCCCTGGTCCAGCGCGAAGGCCTGCGCCTGCTGGAAGCCGCCGCCCCGGGCGAACTGGACCGCGGGGGCCTGGCGCCCTGGCAGATGCGCCGCATCGACGCCCATCTGGCCGCCAATCTCGACGGTTCGGTGCGGGTGACGGACCTGGCCGCCATAGCCAAGCTCAGCGTCAGCCACTTCTCGCGCGCCTTCGCGGCCAGCTACGGCATGGCCCCGCGCGACCATATCCTCAACCTGCGCCTGGAGCAGGCCCGCGCCATGATGCTGGACTCGGCCGAGCCGCTGGGCCGCATCGCCATCGCCTGCGGCTTCTCCGACCAGGCCCACCTGTCGAACCGCTTCCGCCGGGCCTTCGACGTCAGCCCCAACGCCTGGCGCCGCCAGAACCTGCGCGGCGCGGCGCTGGCCGACATGGGCTCGGCCGACCCCGCCTACGCCTGAGGCGATAGCAGGATCCGGGTGGCCGCATCGGGCCGCCGGTT
The DNA here is from genome assembly GCF_003116815.1 of Caulobacter endophyticus. Lineage (GTDB taxonomy): Bacteria > Pseudomonadota > Alphaproteobacteria > Caulobacterales > Caulobacteraceae > Caulobacter > Caulobacter endophyticus. The sequence continues at coordinate 12,457 of NZ_QDKQ01000057.1, read as the reverse complement.
CCTAAGACCTGGCCTCCGGAACAAGGAGGCAAGCATGTCGATGCTGAACAACAAGGTCGCGATCGTCACCGGCGCGTCGTCGGGGATCGGTCGGGCTGCCGCCCTGCGGCTGGCGGCCGAGGGCGCGGCGGTGGTGATCAACGCCCGGGGCGGCCACGCCCTGGAGACCGTCGCCGAGGAGATCCGCGGCCGCGGCGGAAAAGCCCATGCGGTGGCCGGCGACGTCACCGATCCGGCGACCCACGAGGCCCTGGTCGCCGCCGCCGTCGAGCGGTTCGGCGGGCTGGACATCGCCATCAACAACGCCGGCGCCGTGGGTCCCTACGCGCCGCTCGCCGAGATCGCGCTCGACGACTGGAACGCCGTGCTGGCCGCCAACCTGACTTCGGCCTTCCTGGGCGCGCGCGTCCAGGTCCCGGCCATGCTGGCGCGGGGCGGCGGTTCGCTGGTCTTCGTCTCGACCTTCGTGGGCGCCAGCGTCGGCATTCCCGGCATGGCCGCCTATGGCGCCTCCAAGGCCGGGCTGATGGGGCTGGTGAAGGGGCTGACGGCCGACTACGCCGCACGGGGGATCCGCGCCAACGCCCTGCTGCCCGGCGGAACCGACACGCCGATGGGCGGCGACGCGGCGCAGAAGGCGTGGGCCGCTGGCCTGCATGCCCTGAAGCGCATCGCCGATCCCGACGAGATCGCGGCCGCGGCGCTGTTCCTGGCCAGCCCGATGGCCAGTTTCGTCGCCGGCTCGGCGCTCTGGGCGGACGGCGGCAACGCGGCGGTGAAGTAAGGCGCCAAAGAAAAGGGGCGGCCCCGCGAGAGGCCGCCCCCGTCTTCGTCCTCTTGCCGGCGCGTCAGTAACTGGCGCGCAGGGTGAAGGCCACCGCGCGGGCGTCGCCCGGGGTGCCGACCACGAGGCCGGAATTGCCCGAGACCACGGTGATGTTCTGCAGGTACTCGGCGTCGAAGGCGTTGCGCACCGAGACGAACGCCTCCCAACCGGTTTCCGACTGGAAGCCGGCGCGCAGGTTGACGATCTCGTAGGCCTTGATGCGGGTGTACTGGGAGTCAGAGCTGTCGGCGTAGTAGGCCGAGCGGAAGCTCGCGTCGACGCCGGCATAGGCCTCGCCGGTCAGGCGGCCGAGGCTGGTCTTGGCGCGGTACTCGGCGCCGGCCGAGCCGGCCCACTTCGACAGGCCCGGCAGCTCCTTGCCCGACAGGTCGCAGGCGGCGGTGGACGTGCCGATCTTCTCCAGCGGGCAGGGGCCGTTCTTGAAGCTGGCGTACTTGCCGTCGGTGTAGGCCAGGTTGCCGTAGAACTTGAAGCCGCCGATCGAGCGGGTCGAGGCGTCCAGCTCGACGCCGCGCACCTCCACCTTCTCGACATTGGCCAGGTAGCCGCGCAGGGCGCCGGGGCCGCTGTCGACGACGTTGGCCTGGAAATCCTTCACGTCGGTGGCGAAGGCGGCGACGTTGGCGGTGACCAGGTTCTCGAACCACTGGGTCTTGAGGCCGACGTCGAGGGTGGTGACCTTCTCGGGACGGATCACCGCGGCCGCCAGCGAGGGCGTGCCGGCGCTGGTCAGCGGCAGGGCCGTCATGTTGATGCCGCCCGACTTGTTGCCGCTGGAGACGGTGGCGTAGGCGTTGACGGCGTTGGTCAGCTTGTAGACCACGGCGATCTGGCCCGACCAGGCGCCGTCGTCGGTCTTGGCCGAGAAGGTCTGCGGCCGGGCGATGCCCAGGCGGCGGTTCAGCAGGGTGGTGTCGGTGGTCGCCGAGCCGCCGGTGGTGGTCTGGACATAGGTCCCGTCCTTCTTCTCCTGGGTGTAGCGCACGCCGGGCGTGACGCTCAGGCGATCATTGACCTTCCAGGTCAGCTGGCCGAAGGCGGCGTAGCTGGTGGTGTCGATCGTGCTGTCGTTGAACACCGTGTAGCCCTCGAGCAGCGAGGCCGGGGTGTTGGTGGCGGGCAGCAGCCAGTACGACGCGTCCGAACCGTACTCGGTGACGCCGTGGGTCGTGACGTTCTGGTCGAAGTAGTAGAGGCCGGCCGTCCAGTCGATCGGGCCGCCGCCGTTGTTGGACAGGCGGAACTCCTGGCTGAACTGCTTCTGGTGGGAGGGGTTGTTCGAGCGGCGGGTGACGTCCAGGGCGGTGTAGTCGCGGTCGTTGCGCGGCTCCCAGTCCCATTCGCGGTGGGCGGTGACCGAGGTCAGGGTGACCGGGCCGAAGTCGTAGTCGGCGACCGCCGACAGGCCGTTGACCCACTGGTCGGCCTGGATCGGGTCGTCGATGTCGGAGATGCGGTCGTAGGGGTTCTTGCTGGCGACCGTGTAGTTCCTGCCGGCGGCCAGGGCCGCGTACTGCTGGGCGGCGGGCTTCAGGGTCGTGCCGACGGTGACATAGACCTGGGTGCAGCACTCGGGCTGCTGGACGGCGTAGTCGCCGTAGAGCCGGACGGTCAGCTTGTCGTTGGGAGTGAACTTCAGCTGGCCGCGATAGCCGGTGCTGGCCCGGGCGTTCTGGTAGCTGTTGCTCCTGGGATTGTAGAGGTCGCCGTCGCGCCAGGTGCCGACGAACGACAGGCGGGCGGCCAGCTTGTCGTTGATCAGCGGGCCGGCGACCGTGGCCTTGAACTGGCGGAAGTTCAGGCTGCCGTAGCTGGCCTCCAGGTCGGCCTCGAACGCCTGGGTGGCGTCCAGGGTGGTGATGTTCAGGGCGCCGGCGGTGGTGTTCTTGCCAAACAGCGTACCCTGCGGGCCGCGCAGCACCTCGATCTGGCGGATGTCGATGAAGTCGAGCGTCGCCGCCCCGGGGCGCGAGTTGTAGACCTGGTCCACATAGATGCCGACGCCCTGCTCAAGGCCGTCGTTGGCCAGGCCGTAGGATGCGCCCAGGCCCCGGATGGTCAGGGCGGTGTTGCGCGGGTTGGGCGAGAGCACCTGAAGGGTCGGGACCAGCTGGGTCAGGGCGACGATGCTGTTGACGCCGGTCTGGGTCAGGGTCTCGGCCGAGGTCACCGTCAGGGCGATCGGCACTTCCTGGGCGCTTTCCTCGCGGCGGCGCGCGGTGACGAAAATCTGTCCGACCAGGCTGGCGTCGTCGTTGGCGCTCGGGTCGGCCGGATCGGCCAATGGGGCGGCAGGCGCCGTCGCGACCGGGGCGGCGGGCGCCTCGGCGGCCAGGGCCAGGCTGGCGGTGGTGGAGAGAAGCGCGCCCAGCAGGGCGGCGCGGCCGAGCCGTTGGGCCGAAAGTCCGATCGTCACGTAGTGCCCCCTCGAATTCGAGATAACGCCATTCGGCGATTTGTGTTGGCGTGATATCTACCTATTCCTATCGGTGAAATGGAGAATGGCTCCGCGACCGGCCAGTTTTTCTGGGGCGCGCCTCGCAAGGGCCTGGAGCGCGGACAAGCGAAAGGCCGCCCCGGTCTCCCGGAGCGGCCTCTCAAGGGTAGCGAAAAGTCCGAGGCCTAGTTGGCGCCGTACAGCTTCTTCACATCCGCGCGGAAGGCCGCGCCGCTGTCGGGGCGGCTGTAGAACATGTGGCCGCCCGGATAGTTGGACAGGGTCACGCGGCCGCCCGCCGTGGCCGGCATGGCGTCGACCACCAGGCGCGAGGCGAAGAACGGGCACGACAGGTCGTTGTAGCCGTGGACGATCAGCACCTTCAGCTTCGGGTCGACCGAGACCGACTTGCGCAGGTCGGTGACCGACTCGGTGTCGGGGCCGCGGCCGCGATCCCAGGCCTGGTTCACCTCGCCCGACAGGGCGTCGTAGCGGCCCTCGACCTTCCAGCCCACGGTGCGGGTGGTGAAGTCGACGATGGCGCTGGTGGTGGGCGCGATGATCGAGTCGAGGATCGGGTCGTTGATCTCCTGCTCGGGGGCGAACGGGAAGGGATCCAGCGAGGTGACGTTGCTGTCGTAGCGGCTGCCCAGGCGCCCGGTCTGGCGGAACACCTCGCGCAGGAACGACTGGGTCTCCAGCCGCCCGCCGGCGCGGCGGACATAGGTCGGATCAAGGCCGGTCATGGCCGAGACCTTGGTCGTCAGGCGATCCAGGGCAGCCGGATCGGAGCCCTTCATCAGGTCGACCATGTATTCGCCGCGGGTGTAGTCCTCGACCTCCTTGATGGCGGCCGGGGTCAGCTTGCCTTCGCGCTCAAGCTTGGCGGCGGCGATCGACGGCAGGGTCCACATCGACGGCAGCGGCGAGATTTCCTGGGCCGTGCGGCCGGCGCTCGACAGCAGCGGCGAGACCAGGACGAGGCCGTTGATCCCCACGCCGTAGTCGGTCTGCAGGGTGTAGGTCAGGCGCGGCCCGCGGAACCCGCCGTAGCTTTCGCCGACGATGTACTTGGGCGACTGCAGGCGCTCGTTCTTGACCAGCCAGTCGAAGACGATGCGCGACAGGTAATCGATGTCCTGCTTGACGCCGTAGAAGCGCTTCTTGGTCTCTTCGGGCTTCGTCAGGCTGCGCGAGAAGCCGGTGCCGACGGCGTCGATGAACACCAGGTCGGTGAAGTCCATCCAGCTGGCGGGGTTGTCCTGCAGGCGCGTGGGGGCCGACGGGCTGTCGCCCTCGGCGCCGAACTGCACGCGCTTGGGGCCCAGGGCGAAGTTCAGATAGACCGAGGCCGCACCGGGGCCGCCGTTGAAGGCGAAGGTCACCGGACGGCCCGGATCGCGCGGGCCGTCCAGGGTGTAGGCGGTGAACACCACCTCGGCGATCTTCTTGCCCTTCTCGTCGCGCACCGGCAGCGAGCCGACGGTGGCGGTGTAGGCGACGGTCTTGCCGGCCAGGACGGTGGTCTGCTTGACCGACTTGTCGGCCGGGAAGGCGGGCAATTCGGCGGCCGGCGCTCCCTTGGCTGCGGCCTCAGGCGCGGGCTTGGCCTCCTGGGCCATGACGTTTCCGCCGGCCATCATGCCGATCGCGAGGGCGGCCCCCGCGGTCCACGACTTCCAAGTGCTGAGCATGTCGCCTCCCGAACGCCCGCCTGCCGGCCGGGCGCCTTGCCGTCTTGAATTTGGAGCGCGCGCGGCGTGGCGGGCTCCGGTGATGGGCGAAATGGCTAGAGCATGGCCAAGCTGTCGGCAAGGACGACGCGGAAAAGTGGGCTGGCGGCAAGAACGTGCCCAGAGGACGGGCAAGGGTCGTCTGTCCAAGACGCGGGCGGCAAAGCCGAATTTCCCTTTCCGGAGCACGCATAAGGGCGAAAAACGGGTTCCGTTTTGTCCCCCGCCGCACTAGGAGTAGCCCCGCCTCGGCAAGGCCTGCCAAAGCGTCTTGCCGACACCATATTTCTGTCCGGCGCCGTTCCTGGCGCGTTGCTGCAAGGCGAAGATCCCATGGCCCAATACGACGTCGTCATCATCGGGGGCGGCCCCGGCGGCTACAACGCGGCGACCCGCGCTGGCCAGCTGGGCCTGAAGGCGGCCATCGTCGAAGGCCGCGGCAAGCTGGGCGGCACCTGCCTGAACGTCGGCTGCATGCCCTCCAAGGCCCTGCTGCACGCGTCGGAATACTATGAAGCCGCCGCCGGCGGCGAGTTCGCCAAGCTCGGCATCGAAGTGAAGCCGAAACTGAACCTCGACCAGATGATGGCCCAGAAGGCCGAGAGCGTCGAAGCCCTGACCAAGGGCGTCGAGTTCATCATGAAGAAGAACAAGGTCGAGTACGTGAAGGGCTGGGGCCGCATCGACGGACCGGGCAAGGTCGTCGTGAAGGCCGAAGACGGCAGCGAACGCGTCCTCGAGACCAAGAACATCGTCATCGCCACCGGCTCGGAGCCCACCCCGCTGCCGGGCGTGACCATCGACAACGCCGGCCGCATCGTCGACTCCACCGGCGCTCTGTCGCTGCCGTCGGTTCCGAAGAGCCTGATCGTGGTCGGCGCCGGCGTCATCGGCCTGGAGCTGGGTTCTGTGTGGCGTCGCCTTGGCGCTGAAGTCACCGTCGTCGAGTACCTGGACCGCATCGTCCCGGGCACCGACACCGAAGTGGCCACCGCCTTCCAGAAGATCCTCACCAAGCAGGGCTTCAAGTTCAAGCTGGGCGCCAAGGTCACCGGCGCCGCCGACAAGGGCAAGCAGGCCGAACTGACGCTGGAGCCGGTCGCCGGCGGTCCCGCCGAGACCCTGCAGGCCGACTACGTGCTGGTGGCCATCGGCCGTCGCCCGTTCACCCAAGGCCTGGGCCTGGAAACCGTGGGCATCACCCCCGACAAGCGCGGCGTCATCGCCAACGACCACTACAAGACCGGCGTCGACGGCATCTGGGTCATCGGCGACGTGACCTCGGGTCCGATGCTGGCCCACAAGGCCGAGGACGAGGCCGTGGCCTGCATCGAGCTGATCGCGGGCAAGGCCGGCCACGTGAACTACGACATCATCCCGGGTGTCATCTACACCAAGCCGGAAGTCGCCACCGTCGGTAAGACGGAAGACGAGCTGAAGGCCGCGGGCGTCGCCTACAAGGTCGGCAAGTTCCCGTTCCTGGCCAACAGCCGCGCCAAGATCAACCACGAGACCGACGGCTTCGTGAAGGTGCTGGCCGACGCCAAGACCGACCGCATCCTGGGCGCCCACGCCGTGGGTCCCAATGTCGGCGACATGATCGCCGAGATCTGCGTGGCCATGGAGTTCGGCGGTTCGTCGGAAGACGTCGCCCGCACCTGCCACCCGCACCCCACCCGCTCGGAAGCCCTGCGTCAGGCGGCCATGGGCGTCGAAGGCTGGACGATGCAGGCCTGATCGGCCTGTCCTACAAAATAGGAAGCTCGCCCGTTCCATCGGGCGTAGAGTGGCGGGGTTTCGGCAACGGAGCCCCGCCATGCTTTGTCAGCCCTGATGTTGGCCGCCGTCGTGCAGGCCGCGCCCACCGACCGGGTCCATGTTCTGCCGCAGATGCCGGGTCCCGCGCTTCTCGCCGACGCGCCGCCGCCGCCGGCCCGTATCGAGGACAGCCGCGTTATCCGCCGGTTGAAGCCGGGCTGTGCGCTGGCCAAGGTCGCCCCGACCGACGACGCCAAGGGCGCGAACCGCGCCCGCCCGCTGGCCAGGGAGCCTCGTTCGGCCCTGCGCTACGCCGTGCTGCGCAGCATCGACGGCTGCCCTGTGGACTCGCCGATGCGGGTGAATCGGGCTCGCTGATCGGCCCGCTGGTCGGGACGGCCGGAGACGAGCCGCCGGTAGGCAACTTGTGGTCGCTCGCCGCCCGCCTCCAACCGGCGTAAGCCGTCGCTTCCGTTTTGTCGTTCACGAGCCCCTGTTCATGCGTCGCCTTGCTCCGCTGCTGTCCGTCCTGGCCCTGGCGCCCGTGCTCGGTGCGGCCGCCCCGCGGGCGGTGGAGGTTGACATCCGCCAGGCCTGGGCCAGGCCCGTGGCGGGCGCCGGGATGAACAGCGCCGGCTACATGGTGCTGGCCAATCGCGGCCGCGCTCCGCTGACCCTGACCGGCGCCTCCAGCCCGCTGGCGCGCGAGGTGATGGTCCACCGCACGATCGAGAAGGACGGCGTCTCGTCGATGCGGGCGATGGGCCAGGGCCTGATCATTCCGCCCGGCGGCCAGGTCGCCTTCGCCCCGGGCGGCGCCCACTTCATGGTCATGGGCCTCAAGCGCCCGCTGAAGCCGGGCGAGCGCCTGGCCCTGACCCTGACCTTCGACGGCGGCCGCAAGGTCGAGGCCCAGTTGGCCGTCCGCACCACCCCGCCGCAACCGGCGGCTGCGGTCGCTCCGACCGCCCCGCACCGGCACTGACCCAAGGTGGCGCCTGCGTGATGCTTCCGGGGGCGCGGTGCGCTTCTCGCGGAAACATGACAGAATTTTAAGGCAGGAAATTCCGGCGCCCGGCGCAAATTGCCGCGGGTTTTCCAACGGATCTGCCTTTCGATGAAAAAAGCTTGGTTCGGCGCCGCCGCGGCGGTCGCCCTCTCGATCTCCGCCTACGGCGCCCAGGCGCATGAAGAGCACGCCTGCATCGACGACGCCTGCACCGTTCAGTCGCTGTTCGTCCAGGGCGCCGAAGGCGGCGGCTCGGCCGTTTCGCTGGAGTCGCCGCGCTACGGCGCCTGGGGCTTTGACCTCACCGGCATGGACACCTCGGTGAAGCCGGGCGACGACTTCTACAAGTACGCCAACGGCAAGTGGGACGAGAAGACCGAGATCCCGTCCGATCGCACCCGCTACGGCAACTTCGACAAGCTTTCGGAACTGTCGGAAGCCCGCACCCGCGCGATCATCGAGGGCGCCGCCGCCGGCAAGACCACCGACGCCGACAGCGTCAAGGTGGGCGCGGCCTACAAGGCGTTCATGGACGAGGCCCGCATCGAGAAGCTGGACGCGGCCCCGATCGCCGGCGAGCTGAAGCAGATCCAGGCGATCAAGACCAAGGACGAGTTCACCGCCCTGATGGGCAAGAGCCCGACCACGGCCTTCGCCTCGATCCTCAATCTCTACGTCTCGACCGACGCCAAGAACCCGACCCGCTACGCCGTCTATGCCGGCGCCGGCGGCATCTCGCTGCCCGACCGCGACTACTATCTCGACGCCAAGTTCGCCGACAAGAAGGCCGCCTACGAGGCCTATGTCGCCAAGATGCTGGGCTTCATCGGCTGGACCAACCCGGCCGAGAGCGCCAAGGCCGTGGTGGCCTTCGAGACCCAGCTGGCCGAAGCCAGCTGGACCCGCGTCGAGCGCCGCAACCGCGACAAGACCTACAACCCCAAGACCTGGGCCGAACTGCAGGCCCTGACCCCGGGCTATGACTGGAACCGCTATCTGGTCGGCACCGAGCTGCCCAAGCTCGACCGCGTGGTGGTGACCACCGACACGGCCTTCCCGAAGTTCGCCAAGGTCTATGGCGACACCTCGCTCGACACCCTGAAGGCCTGGCAGGCGTTCAAGGTCGCCGATGGCGCCGCCCCGATGCTGTCCAAGCGCTTCGCCGACGCGGCGTTCGAGTTCCGCGGCAAGACCCTGTCGGGCCAGCCCGAGCAGCGCCCGCGCTGGAAGCGCGGCGTCGCCCAGGTCAACGGCATGCTCGGCGAGAGCGTCGGCAAGGTCTATGTGGCCGAATACTTCCCGCCGGACTCCAAGGCCAAGATGGTCGACCTGGTGGCCAACCTGCGCACCGCGCTGAAGGCCCGCATCGAGACCCTCGACTGGATGGGTCCGGAGACCAAGGACAAGGCGCTCGACAAGCTGGCCAAGTTCACCGTCAAGATCGGCTATCCCGACAAGTGGCGCGACTATTCCAAGCTGGAGATCCGCGCCGACGACGCCTATGGCAACGCCCTGCGAGCCGGCGCCTTCGAATGGCGCCATGACGTCGAGCGCCTGAACCAGCCGGTCGACAAGAGCGAGTGGGGCATGACCCCGCAGACGGTCAACGCCTACTACAACTCGGTCAACAACGAGATCGTGTTCCCGGCCGCCATCCTGCAGGCGCCGTTCTTCCATCCCGACGCCGACCCGGCCGTGAACTACGGTGGCATCGGCGGCGTGATCGGCCACGAGATCGGCCACGGCTTCGACGACCAGGGTCGCAAGTCCGACGGCGACGGCGTGCTGCGCGACTGGTGGACGGCGCAGGACGCCGCCCGCTTCGAGGCCCAGGCCGACAAGCTGGGCGCCCAGTACTCGGCGTTCGAGCCGTTCCCGGGCGTGCACGTCAACGGCAAGCTGACCATGGGCGAGAACATCGGCGACATGGGCGGCCTGTCCTTCGGCCTCGACGCCTATCACGCCTCGCTGAAGGGCAAGCCGGCCCCGGTGCTCGACGGCTTCACCGGCGACCAGCGCGTCTATCTGGGCTGGGCCCAGGTGTGGCGCCAGAAGAGCCGCGAGGATGCGCTGAAGCAGCAGATCGCCGCCGACCCGCATTCGCCGGCCTATTACCGGGTCAACGGCACGATCCGGAACCAGCCGGGCTGGTACAAGGCCTATGACGTCAAGCCGGGCGACAAGCTCTATATCGCGCCGGAAGACCGCGTGAAGATCTGGTGATTGCTCTGATCCCCCTCCCCTTGTGGGAGAGGGTGGTCCCCGCGAAAGCGGGGATCGGGTGAGGGGTCTTTCAGACCTGAAACGCCGCGGCGGCCGAAGGGCCGTCGCGGCGTTTTTCGTTCGCGCGACCCCTCATCCGTCGGCTTCGCCGACACCTTCTCCCGCAAGGGAGAAGGGTCCTGCTCACGTCGCCGCGTCGAGGATCGCCTCGCGCACCAGGTCGGGGCGCTCCATGGGCAGGAAGTGGCTGGTTCCGGCCACGGTCTCGATCCGCACCGCCTTGCCGCGCCGGGCGAAGGCCGCGCCGTCGCCGATGCGGCAGGTCGAGCCGGTCTCGGCCGCGAGGATGCGCACCGGGCCCCGGAACTGGCTGACGGCCCGCCACGGGTCATGGCCCTGGGCGGCGTAGTTGGAAGCCTCCCAGGCCGGGGTGCAGGCCAGCTCGACCTTGCCGTCGGGACGGTCCTTGAAGCCGCCGCCGACATAGTCGGCAAGCATGGTCTCGGGCCAGGTCTTGAAGGCGCCGCGGCCGCGATAGGCGGCGAAGGCGGCCTCGCGGCTGTCGAAGACCTCGCGCCGGCGGCTGGCGGCCTGGGCGATCGGCATGCGCTTCCACAGGCGTCCCGAGGTCCATGGCGCTTTGGCGTAGAGGGCGACCATGCGCGGCATGATCACCGGGTCGAGCAGGACGAGGCTGGAGACCTTGCCCGGGGCCTGGGCGGCGGCCAGCAGGCTGACCGTGGCGCCCATCGAGTGTCCGGCCAGCACCACCGGGGCCTGGTCCAGCGCCTGGAGCAGGGCCAGCAGGTCGTCGCGCAGGTCGAGCCACGAGCGGCGTCCGTCGGGATCGGCGGCCAGGCGGCTGTCGCCGTGGCCGCGCTGGTCGACGGCCAGCACGCGCAGGCCCGCCGACAGCGGAGCCAGCAGGGCGCGGTAAGTCTGGGCGTTGAAGCCGTTGGCGTGGACGAAGACGACGTCGACCGCGCGGCTGGCCGGACCGAAGTCCAGCGCCGCCATCTCGCCGCCGCCGGCCGGGCTGTCGATGGCGATGAAACGCCGCTTGGGTTCGCGGAAGACGGCGGCGTCCATAAGCCAGAGGTTCCTTCTTCGTCCCTTGAAGGCCTAAGGTAGGCGCCGATAGTCCCGCCGTCCAATGGAGCCGACCATGAATCCGCTCGCCACCATCGGCTACGAGACCGACACGCAGGGCGGGATGATCGACCGGCTGAAGGCGGCCGGGGTGGAATTGGTGGTCGACGTGCGGGCCGTGGCTTCGTCGCGCAAGGCCGGCTTCTCCAAGACCCTGCTGGGAAACAGCCTGCAGGCCGAAGGGATCGGCTACCTGCATCTGCGGCCGCTGGGCACGCCCAAGGCCGGCCGCGACGCCGCCCGGGCGGGCCGCACCGACGAGATGCGGGCGATCTTCACCGAGCACCTGCAGGAACCGGACGCCCAGCTGGCCCTGGCCCAGGCGACGGAACTGGCCGGGGAAAAGCGCATCGCCCTGCTGTGCTACGAGGACGACCCGGCCTGCTGCCACCGCCGCATCGTCGCCGACCGCATCCGCCAGGCGCTCAAGTGCGAGGTCGTGGACCTGTGATCGAGGCGGTGCTGGCCGGCTACGAGGCCGACGGGGCCGATCTCGTCCGGCGCTTCGAGACCATCGATCCGGCGGGGCTCTACGCGCCGGTGGCTAAGTTCATTCCGACCGCGCCCGCCCGGATCGCCGACATCGGCGCCGGCACGGGGCGTGACGCGGCCTGGCTGGCGGGGCTGGGCCATGCGGTGGTCGCGGTCGAGCCGGTCGCCGCCCTTCGCGAGGCGGGTCGGGCGCTGCGGCCGGATCTGGCCTGGGTCGACGACCGGTTGCCGGACTTGGCGAGCCTGCGGGGCGAGCGGTTCGATCGGGTGCTGCTGAGCGGCGTCTGGCAGCATCTGGACGATGCGGCGAGGGGCGTGGCCATGCCCGCTCTGGCAGGGCTTCTGGCCCCGGGCGGCGTGCTGGTGATGTCGCTGCGCCATGGCCCGGGGGCGCCGTCGCGGCCGGTATGGCCGGTGGATGTCGAGGCGACTGTAGAGCTGGCTGAAGCGGCGGGGCTGAGGCTCGTCCACCGCGTCGCGGCGGGGTCGGTGCAGGCCGGCAACCAGGCGGCGGGCGTGACCTGGACCTGGGTGTGTCTGGAGGCGCCTGCTCCTCCCTCGCTTTAGCGGGGGAGGTGGCGCGGCGCTATCAGCGCCGTGACGGAGGGGGCGACCGCCGGCTCTGAGCCCAGTCTCGCCCCCTCCACCACTTCGTGGTCCCCCTCCCCCGCAAGCGGGGGAGGAGAAAGATGCCTAGATGTCGAAGCTATGAAGGTTGTTCACCCGGGGCGGTGCTGAGAGGCTGGGGTTGCGAAGCTCCAAACTCTAGCCCGGAGGCCCCGGATGAACGTGCATGAGAATGCGCGGCT
>NZ_QDKQ01000056.1 GCF_003116815.1 Caulobacter endophyticus | reverse complement strand
GCACCGGATCTCGAATTTCCTGCTGTGGGAATGCGCCTACGCAGAACTGGTGTTCCAGGATGTGCTGTGGCCTGACTATGGGCCCGAACACCTGGCCGCCGCCGTCGCGGAATATCGTAGCCGTGACCGGCGCTATGGAGGCATTGCAGCCGATGACGTCGCCGTCGCCGGCTAAGCGCTTCAACTGGGGCAATCTGGGTACGCGCGTGGTTTCGGCCACGGTGCTCGTACCCACGGTCGTGGCCGCTGTCTGGTTCGGCCAGGTGTGGTTCCTGCTGCTGCTGGCGCTCTGCACCGCGCTGCTGGCGCGCGAGTGGGGCATGATGAGCGCCCCCAAGGCGCCGGTCGGCGTCGCGATCGCCGTGGGCGTGGCGGTGCTGATCTCGCTCGTCGCGGCCTTCCGCGGTCACTACATCCTGACCTGGCCGCTGGCCGCCGCCGGGGCCGCCGCCGCCGCCCTGCTGGCCCGCGGCGCGGTCGAGCGCCGGGCCGACGCGGCCTATGGCGTCATCTACATCGCGCCGGCCTGCATCACCCTGCTGTGGCTGCGGCTCAGCCCGGCCGGGCTGTCGTGGACGCTGCTGCTGTTTGCGGTGACCTGGTTCGCCGACATCTTCGCCTATGTCACCGGCAGCATTTTCAAGGGTCCCAAGCTTTGGCCCCGGTTCTCGCCCAACAAGACCTGGTCGGGCTTCTTCGGCGGCCTGCTGGCCGCGGCCCTGGCCGCGATCGGCGTCGACCTGCTGGCCGAGGCCCTGCCGCGCCTGCCCGATATGGACCTAACCTGGCCCGTGGCCGCCGCCATCGGCTTCCTGGGCGGCCTGGCCACCATGACCGGCGACCTCTGGGAATCGATGCTCAAGCGCCGCTTCGGCGTGAAGGACTCCGGCGACCTGATCCCGGGCCACGGCGGCCTGCTGGACCGCGTCGACGGCCTGATGTTCGCCGCCATCGTCGTCGCCGCGGTGCGCCTGTTCGACCAGTGGGGATGGCTGCCTTGAACGCACGTAAGGTGGTGGTGCTCGGCTCGACCGGCTCCATCGGCGTTTCCACGCTAGATCTCTTCGAACAGTCCAAGGTTCCGGTCGAAATCCTCGCCCTGGCGGCCGGTCGCAATGTCGATCGCTTGGCCCAGCAGGCGCTGCGCTGGCGTCCGAAGCTGGCGGTGATCGAGGACGAGGCGCTGCTGGGCGACCTGCGCGAGCGTCTGGCCGGGTCCGGCGTCGAGGCCGCTGCCGGTTCGGAGGCCGTGGCCCAGGCCGCGGCCATGGGCGCGGACTGGGTGATGTCGGCCATCGTCGGCGCGGCGGGCCTGGCGCCGACCCTGGCGGCCGCCCGCACCGGCGCCGTCGTGGCCCTGGCCAACAAGGAAAGCCTGGTCTGCGCCGGTCCCGAGTTGCTGCGCATCTCGCGTCAGGCCGGCGGTACGGTGATCCCGGTCGATTCCGAACATTCAGCGATCTTCCAGGTGCTGCAGCCGGCGTGCCTGGACCGCGTGGCCCGCCTGATCCTCACCGCCTCGGGCGGTCCGTTCCGTACCTGGACCCGCGAGCAGATGGCCATGGCCACGCCCGAGCAGGCGATCGCCCATCCGAACTGGTCGATGGGCGCGAAGATCTCGGTGGATTCGGCGTCGATGATGAACAAGGGGCTCGAGATGATCGAGGCCTCCTACCTGTTCGATACGCCCGAAGACCGTATCGGCGTCGTGATCCACCCGCAGTCGGTGATTCACAGCCTGGTGGAGTACACCGACGGCTCCACCCTGGCGCAGCTCGGCCCGCCCGACATGCGCAGCCCGATTTCCTACGCCTATTCGTGGCCCGAACGGCTGGACTGGCCGGCCAAGCCCCTGGATCTGGGGGCTTATGGCCAGCTGACCTTCGAGGATCCGGACCTTTCGCGCTTCCCGCTTCTGGGCGTCGCGCGCGAGGCTCTGCGCCTGGGCGGCGGCGCGCCGACAGCGATGAACGCAGCGAATGAAGTCGCCGTCGCGGCTTTCCTTGACCGGCAGATCGGCTTTCTCGATATTGCCGCGTCGGTTGAGGGGACGCTTGAACGCATGAACGGGGTAGGGGACCTCGCCGTAACGGCAGGTGACGTTCTTGACACAGCCGTCATGATCGACGGTTCCGCTCGCCGTATTGCGGCCGAGGTTGTCGCTCAAAAGCGGCATTAGGAAGTGACCGGGGAGCTCTGATTCCAAGCCGATGATCGGTCTTCTGATCGCGATCGTGTCCATGGTCATCGTGCTGTCCGTCGTCGTGACGGTGCACGAGCTGGGACACTATTGGGCCGCGCGGGCCTGTGGGGTGGCGATCGATCGCTTCTCCATCGGCTTTGGCGCGCCCCTCGTTTCCTGGCGCGACAAGCGCGGCGTGGAGTGGCGCATCGCCTCGATCCCGCTGGGCGGCTATGTACGCTTCTCCGGCGACGAGAACGCCGCCAGCGTGCCCGACCAGAACGACCTGGACGCCATGAAGCGCGAGATCGCCGACCGCGAGGGCGCGGCGGCGCTGAAGCAGTACTTCCATTTCAAGCCGGTCTGGCAGCGGGCGATCATCGCGGCGGCCGGCCCGGTCGCCAATTTCATCCTGGCCATCCTGGTCTTCGCCGTGATGCAGGTGACCATCGGCGACCTGAAGACCCAGGTCATCGTGCAGGCCGTCGAGCCCAGGAGCGCCGCCGAGGTCGCCGGCTTCAAGCCCGCCGACGTCATCGTGAAGATGGATGGCAAGGCCGTCGAAAGCTATCGCGACGTCTCGGCCTATGTGAGCCTGCGCGCCAAGCTGCCGGTGCAGTTCACGGTGCAGCGCGCCCAGCAGATGGTGGAGCTTACCGCCACGCCGACGCTGGTCGAGCAGAAGGACGAGATCGCCGGCCGTGTGAAGGTCGGCCGTCTGGGCGTGTCGCTCGGCGGTCGCGGCTATTTCGAGCGCTCCTCCGTCTGGATGGCTATCCCGCGCGCCACGGCGCAGGTCTGGGACATGCTCAAGACCATCGGCTTCTATCTCGGGCGCCTGGTGACCGGCCAACTGCCGGCCGACCAGATCAGCGGCATCATCGGCATCGGCAAGACCGCCGGCGCGGTGACCCAGGCCAGCGTCGAGGGCGCCCCCGACGTCAAGACGATGATCATCCGCACGGTCGCCAGCCAGGCGATCCTGATCGCCAGCCTTTCGGTCAGCATCGGCTTCATGAACCTGCTGCCGATCCCCGTGCTGGATGGCGGCCACCTGCTGCTCTACGCCTATGAGGCCGTCTTCCGGCGTCCTCTGCGGGCCGACTTCCAGGCCGCCGGCTTCCGCGCGGGCCTTGCCTTGATCCTGTGTTTCATGCTGTTCGCGGCGTGGAACGACCTCAACCGCTACGACGTGTTCAAATTCATCGGCGGCCTGTTCACGTGAACGACCGCCGCCCGTCCATGATTGGTCCCATGAGCAAAATTCGCGCCCATAGCGCCGCGTTCGCCACCGGCGTTGCGCTTCTCTTCGGCTCCACCGCCCTGATCGCGCCCCAGGTCGCTTTCGCCCAGGCCCAGACGTCGGGCGTGGTGCAGCGCATCGTCGTGCAGGGCAACGAGCGGATCGAGGCGGGCACGGTGCTCTCCTACCTGCCGATCCAGCCGGGCGAGACGGTCGACCCGGCCCGCCTCGACCTGGCGCTGAAGACCCTGGCCCGCACCGACCTGTTCGCCGACGTCTCCATCGAGCTGGTGGGCGGCGACCTGGTGGTCAAGGTGGTCGAGAACCCGATCATCAACCAGGTGGTCTTCGAGGGGAACTCGGCCCTCAAGGAAGACAAGCTGAAGGACGAGGTGCAGATCCGTCCGCGCGGCATCTTCACCCGCGCCAAGGTGCAGGCCGACGTCCAGCGCATCATCGAACTCTATCGTCGTTCGGGCCGCATCTCGGCGACCGTGACGCCCAAGGTGGTCGAGCTGCCTCAGAAGCGCGTCGACCTGGTGTTCGAGATCAACGAAGGCCCCAAGAGCGGCGTCCTGGGCGTCAACTTCCTGGGCAACAAGGAGTTCTCGGACAACGAGCTCTCCGACGTCATCGTCACCAAGGAGTCGCACTGGTACAAGTTCCTGACCAGCAACGACAACTACGACCCTGACCGGATCGAGTACGACCGCGAACAACTGCGCAAGTACTACCGCAACCGCGGTTTCTTCGATTTCCGCGTCGTGGCCACCACGGCCGAGCTGGCCACCGACAAGAACGGCTTCGCGGTCACCTACACGATCGACGAAGGTCCCAAGTACAAGTTCGGCAAGGTCACCGTCGAAACCGAGCTGAAGAAGCTGGACGGCAACCTGCTGGCCCAGATCCTGCCGATCAAGACCGGCCAGATCTACGAGGACGAGCGCATCGAGCAGGCCACCGACGCCCTGACGTTCGCTGCGGGCGCGGCCGGCTTCGCCTTCGTGGACGTGCGTCCGCGCTACGTGCCCAACCGCGAGACCCAGACGGTCGACGTGGTCTTCTCGGTTCGTGAAGGCCCGCGCGTCTACGTCGACCGCATCGACATCGTCGGCAACACCGCCACGCTCGACTACGTCCTGCGCCGCGAGATGGAAGTCGCCGAGGGCGACGCCTACAACCGTGTGCTCGTCGATCGCTCGCGCAACAACATGCGCCGCCTGGGCTTCTTCAAGGACGTGACCATCGAGGAGGTGCCCGGCGCCGCCCCCGACCGCACCAACCTACGGGTCAAGGTCGAGGAGCAGCCGACGGGCGAACTGTCGTTCAGCGCCGGCTACAGCTCGGTCGACCAGCTGGTGCTGGACGTCGGCGTCACCCAGCGCAACTTCCGCGGCCGCGGCCAGAACCTGCGCGCCCGCGTGTCGGTGGGCTCGCTGCGCCAGCAGGTCGACTTCGCGTTCACCGAGCCGCGCTTCCTGGGCCGCAATTTGGCCGCGGGCGTGAACCTCTACTCGTACCGATATGACCTCAGCGAGTTCGCGGCCTACGACACCAAGTCGCTGGGCGGCGGCTTCACCATGGGCTTCGGCTTGACGCAAAACACCTCGATGAGCCTGCGGTACACCCTGCGCCAGGACGAGGTCAGCGTGGCCGACAGCTACTGCACCAATGGCACCGTCTCGACGATCCTCTGCCTGCAGCGCGGCGCCTACATGACCTCGCTGGTCGGCTACGGCCTGCGCCTGGACAAGCGGAACGACCCGCTGCGTCCGACCCGCGGCTTCTTCGCCGACCTGAACCAGGACTTGGCCGGCTTCGGCGGCGACGTGAACTACCTCAAGACCGAAGTCGACGGCGGCTGGTACTGGGGCTTCAACAAGGACTTCGTGTTCAGCGCCACCGGTTCGGCCGGCTACATCGAGGGCTGGGGCGGCGACAGCGTCCGGATCAACGACCGCTTCTACAAGGGCGGCCAGTCGTTCCGCGGCTTCGAGACGGCCGGTATCGGCCCGCGCGATACGCTGACAGACAACAGCGCCCTCGGCGCCAAGCTGTACGCGATCGGTTCGCTGGAACTGACGATCCCGACCTTCCTGCCCGAGCAGTATGGCATCAAGGCCGCGCTGTTCAGCGACTTCGGCACCGCCGGCCAGCTGGACGACGTCGACCGCCAAGTTTCGCCCGGCGAGTTCAGCGACACGATCAGGGACAACCTTGGTCTGCGCGCTTCGGCGGGCGTGAGCATCGACTGGAAGTCGCCGATGGGACCGATCCGGTTCGACATCAGCCGCATCCTGGCGAAGGAAGACTACGACCGGACGGAAACCTTCCGTTTCTCCACCTCCACTCGTTTCTAATCTCCACAAGGCTTTAGACGACATGTCCTCCAAGTTCTTCGCCGCCGCCGCTTCGGGCCTGGCCGCGTTCGCCGTGGCCTCGGGCGCCTTCGCTCAAGCCGCCGCCCCGCTCGCCAAGGCTCCGGCCGCTCCGGCCGCCCCGGCGATCACCCACGGCGCTCCGATCGCCAATCTGTGCGTGTTCTCGGCTGGCGCCGTGCGCGGCACTTCGGCCACCGGCAAGGCGCTCGACGCCCGCCTGAAGGCCCTGCAGACCACGGCCGAGTCGCCGCTGGCCGCCCGTGAAAAGGCTCTGCAGACCAAGATCGACGCGTTCAACGCCGCCGCCAAGACCCCGGCCGCCGACATCAACGCCCGCGAAAAGCAGAAGGCCGACCTGGAACTGGAGCAGAGCGCCCTGCAGCGCGACGCCGCCCACACCCAGATGGAACTGGTCGCCACCGCCGACACCGCCCAGCAGACCTACTCGACGGAACTGCAGCCGGCCGTGATCTCGGCCTACCAGTCCAAGCAGTGCGGCGTGCTGCTGGAGCGTAGCGCCGTGGCCATCTTCAACCCGGCCATGGACATCACCGCCCAGATCGTCAGCGCCCTGGACGCCCGCGGCAAGGCCGGTTCGTTCCAGGCTCTGGAACGCACCAAGCTGACCCCGCAGCAAGCCGCCCAGCTGGCCGCCCAGCTGCAGCGCTAAGCACCGAGAGCGCCCGTCCGGCCTTTGCGGCTGGGCGGGCGCTTTCCGTTACGGCATTGACTCGGAGCGGCTTTGGGCCGCCTACACTTCGTCCGTATCGGGCGATTCCCGGGACGGCCGTCGTCGAGAGGTTTGCATGCCGGACCCCCGCTTTTTCGAGACCCTGGGTCCGGTTTCCGTGTCCGCCCTTGCCGCCGTCGGCGGGGCCGAGCTGGCTGATCCGACCCTGGGCGAGCGTCTGATCGCCACCGTCGCGCCGCTGGACGACGCGGGTGCTGACGCCGTCTCCTTCCTTTCCGATCCTCGCCGGGCCAAGAACCTGTCGGCCTGCAAGGCTGGGGCGATCTTCATGCGCCCGCAGCACCGCGAGTTCGCGCCGGACGGCTGCGCCGTATTGCTGACCCCGCATCCGCAGGCCGCCTGGGCCGCCGCGACCGCTCTTCTCCATACCCCGCGCCGCCACGAGGCCGGCGCTCCCGCCATTCACCCTTCCGCCGTGCTGGAGGAGGGCGTGCGCCTGTCGCCGGGCGTTATCATCGGCCAGGACGCCCGCATCGGGCGGGGCACGACGATCAGCCCCGGCGCCGTCGTCGGCCCGGGCGTCGCCATTGGCCGCGACTGCTTCATCGGCGCCAACGCCGTGGTCGGCTTCGCCCTGATCGGCGACCGGGTCAGCCTGCACGCCGGCTCGGTGGTCGGGGAGGCGGGCTTTGGCGCAGCTCCCGGCGCCAGGGGCGTGGTCGACCTGCCGCAGCTGGGCCGCGTAGTCCTGCAGGACGGCGTGACGCTCGGCGCCAACAGCTGCATCGATCGCGGCGCCTTCGACGACACCACGGTGGGCGAGAACACCAAGATCGACAATCTGGTCCATGTTGCGCACAACGTGCAGCTGGGCCGCAACTGCGTGTTGGCGGCCTATACCGGGCTGTCGGGCACCACGGTCGTCGGCGACGGCGTCGCCTTCGGCGGCAAGGCCGGCGTAGCCGACCACTTGACGATCGGCCCCGGCGCCAGCATCGGGGCTTCGGCCTCGGTGTTCAAGGACGTGCCGGCGGGCGAGACATGGACAGGGTTTCCCGCGCGACCGATCAAACGGTGGCTGCGAGAAACCGCATGGCTGTCGCGCAGCGCGCGCAGCCGGGGGATGAAAGACGAGGCATGAGCCAGACCGAAACCGCGGCCCCGCAGACCGACATCGACATCGCCGAGATCCTCAACCGGATCCCGCACCGCTACCCGTTCCTGCTGGTCGACCGCGCCGAGGCCTACGAGCCCCACAAGTCGATCGTCGGCATCAAGTGCGTGACGGTGAACGAGCCGTTCTTCCAGGGCCACTTCCCGGGCAATCCGGTGATGCCCGGCGTGCTGATCATCGAGGCCCTGGCCCAGACGGGCGCGGTGCTGATGAGCAAGTCGCTGGAAGTCGACACCGCCGGCAAGACGATCTTCTTCATGTCGGTCGACAACGCCCGCTTCCGCAACCCCGTGCGCCCGGGCGACGTCCTGCGCATGGAGGTCGAGGTGCTGCGCGCGCGTTCCAGCATCTTCAAGTTCAAGGGCGTGGCCAAGATCGGCGACAAGGTCGCCGCCGAGGTCGAGTTCGCCGCCATGGTCGTGGAGACCCCGACGAAATGACGAAAATCCATCCGACCGCCATCGTCGACGCCGGCGCCAAGCTGGGCGAAGGCGTCGAAATCGGGCCGTTCTGCATCGTCGGCCCGGACGTGACCCTGCAGGCCCGCGTGCGCCTGCTGTCGCACGTGGTGGTCGATGGCGTCACCACCGTCGGCGAGGACACCGTCGTCCACGCCTTTTCCGCCCTGGGCGGCCCGCCGCAGCACCTGGGCTACAAGGGCGAGCGTACGCAGCTGGTCATCGGTCCGCGCAACGTCATCCGCGAGCAGGTGACGATGAACACCGGCACGGCCTCGGGCCGTGGGGTGACCACGATCGGCGCCGACGGCTTCTTCATGGCCGAGGCCCACGTGGCCCACGACTGCGCGGTCGGCGACAATGTCGTGCTGGCCAAGGGCGCGACCCTGGGCGGCCATGTCGACGTCGGCAACTTCGTGTTCGTGGGCGGCCTGGCGGCCATCCACCAGTTCTCGCGCGTCGGCCGCTACAGCTTCATCGGCGGTCTGGCGGCGGTGACCAAGGACGTGATTCCCTATGGTTCGGTGTGGGGCAACCACGCTCACCTGGAGGGGCTGAATCTGGTGGGCCTCAAGCGCCGGGGCTTCTCGCGCGAGACGATCAACGCCCTGCGCGCGGCCTACCGCCTGATGTTCGCCGACGAAGGCACCTTCCAGGAGCGCTTGGACGACGTGGTCGAGACCTATTCGGCCACGCCCGAGGTGATGGAGATCGTCGACTTCATCCGCGCCGACGGCAACCGTCCGCTGTGCCTGCCCGAGCGCGAGGTCTGATCTTGCGCAAGCTTGGACTGATCGCCGGCGGCGGGGCCCTGCCGATCGAACTGGCCGCCCATTGCGAGCGCGCCGGACGGCCGTTCTCGGTGATGCGGGTGCGGGGCTTCGCCGATCCGTCGCTGGAGCAGTATCCCGGCGCCGAGGTGGGCATCGCCGAGTTCGGCAAGGCCTTCAAGGCGCTGAAGGAGGAGGGCTGCGAGGCTGTCTGCTTCGCCGGCGTCGTCGATCGCCCGGACTTCTCGGCGCTGATCCCCGACTTCCGGGGCGTGAAGGTGCTGCCCGGCCTGATCAAGGCCGCGCGCGAGGGTGACGACGCCCTGCTGCGCCGCGTGCTGACCGAGTTCGAGAAGGAAGGCTTCATCGTCGAGGGCGCCCACGAGGTGCGCGGCGAGATGACCCTGCAGGCCGGCCCCCTGGGCCGCTACGCCCCGCGCGAGCAGCACGGCGCCGATATCGACCGGGCCCTGACCGTGGCCCGCGCCATTGGCGGGCTGGACGTGGGGCAGGGGGCCGTGGTCTGCGACGGCCTCGTTCTGGCCGTCGAGGCCCAGGAAGGCACCGACGCCATGCTGCGCCGGGTCGCCGACCTGCCGCAGGCCGTGCGCGGCTGTCCCGAGGCGCCCAAGGGCGTCCTGGCCAAGGCGCCCAAGCCGATCCAGGAGACCAAGGTCGACCTGCCCACCATCGGCGTGGCCACCATCCAGCGTGCGGCGCGGGCCGGCCTGGCCGGCGTGGTCGGCGAGGCCGGCCGCCTGCTGATCGTCGACCGCGACCAGGTGATCGCCTGCGCCGACGACCTGGGTCTCTTCGTCTACGGCGTCGAGCCGCGGTGATGCCTTCCCCCCGGCCGCTGACGGTCATGCTGATCGCGGCCGAGGCCTCGGGCGACAATCTCGGCGCGGGCCTGGCCAAGGCCCTGCGCGCCCGGCTGGGCGACCAGGTGCGCTTCGTCGGCCTGGGCGGCGCGCGCATGGCGGCCGAGGGCGTCCAGAGCCCTTTCGACATCGCCGAGCTGTCGATCCTGGGCCTGTTCGAGGGCCTCAAGGCCTATCCGCGGGTGCTGCGCCGGCTGAAGGACGTCGAGGCCCTGGCCGTGCGCGAAAAGCCCGACGTGGCCGTGCTGATCGACTCCTGGGGCTTCAACATCCGCCTGGCCAAGCGCCTGCGGGCGCTGGACCCGTCGATGGCGCTGATCAAGTATGTCGCGCCCCAGGTCTGGGCCTCGCGTCCTGGACGGGCCAAGACCCTGGCCGAGGCCGTTGACCTGCTGCTGGCCACCCAGCCGATGGACAAGCCGTTCTTCGACGCGGTGGGGCTGCCCAGCGTCTTCGTCGGCAATCCGGCCCTGGCCCGCGATTTCGGCGCCGCCGACGCCGCCCGGGCGCGGGCGGCGATCGGGGCGGGGCCGGACGATCCGATCCTGGCCGTCCTGCCGGGCAGCCGTCCGTCCGAGATCGAGCGTGTTCTGCCTGCTTTCGAGGACGCCGTCCGCATCCTGAAGGCCGATCGTCCGAACCTGCACGTCGTCGTGCCGGCCGCCCAGACGGTGGCGGCGGCGGTCAAGGCGCGCGTCGCCGGCTGGCCGTTCCGCGCCCACGTCATCGAGGATGATCAGGCCAAGGACGACGCCATGAAGGCCGCCACAGTGGCCCTGGCCTGCAGCGGCACGGTGACCATCGAGCTGGCCCTGGCGGGCGCGCCGATGGTGGTCGGCTACAGGATCGGCGCGATCACCTACAGCCTGCTCAAGCGCCTGATGACGCCGCGCTGGGTGACGCTGTTCAACATCGCCGCCGACCGCGAGGTCGCGCCCGAGCTCCTGCAGCACGACTGCACCGGCGAGCGATTGGCGGCCCAGCTGTCCATGCGGCTCGATGATCCGGCGCTGCGCGATCGGCAGGTGGCCGAGCAGTACGCCGCCCTGGACCAGCTGGGGCGCGGCATGCCCGATCCGGCCGAAGCCGCCGCCGACGCGCTGCTCGCGTTCCTGGAAAAGCGAACCGCCAAAACGGCTTAAGACCCGCTTCACGCCTGTGGATTAATCTCGCGGAAACCCTGCGCGCCCTGGCGCGCCGTGGAGTTCGCCTGTGTCGGTTCAGTCGCTCGGACCCGTTGTTCCCAGTCTCGCCTCGGTGCAGCCGGCGGCGACGATCGCGCCCGCCGGTCCGCAGGGCGGCCAGACGGGACAGGCGGGCCTGCCGCCGCCGGCCATGCTGGCCCAGATGGCGATGGCCGAGGCGACCGAGGCCCTTGGCAAGATTGCGGTGCAGGCGGGCGCCGCGCACGATGCTCCAGACACGGTGGAAAGCCTGCTGAAGGGCGGGACCACCGGCCAGGCCCGTGAGATCCTGCTCTCCAGCTCCACCGTTCAGGCTAAGGTCGTCTCCGACATGGTCGGCCGCGCCGCCGCCGCCCAGGGCGGCATGGCCCCGCTGTTGGCCGACCTGGAGCGGGTCTCGACATCGCCCCAGGCGCCCGCCCTGGTGCGCCAGGCCGCCGCCAACATGCTGGCTCTGCGCTCGCCGATCGACGGAGCCGTGACCGCCGGCGAGATCCGCCAGGCCTTTGGCCGCTCGGGCCTGTTCATGGAAAGCCGCCTGGCCGAGGAGGCCCCCGCGCCGGGCGCCGCGCCCCTGGCCGCCAAGGACCTGAAGGCCGCCATGCTGGTGCTGCGCGCTGCCGTGGCCAGCTGGAGCGTCCAGGCCGGTCCCGCCACGCCGGCGACGACAGCCGGGCCGACAGGCCAGGCGCCGAGCGCCTTACCGCCCCAGACGCCCACGAACACGCCACAGCCTCCTTCGCCTTCGCCTCAGACGCTCGGCGCGCCGGCGCCGCAGGTCGGAGCGCAGGCGGCCGCCTTGTCCGCGCCTCAGCCCAATCCCGCCCAGGCCGCCGTCGAGGCTGAAGCTCGGCCGCCCGCCGCGCCTGTCCCGGCGCAGCCCGAAGGGGCCGAGACGCCCGTCGCCCGCTTCCTGGCCGCCGTGGCGCCGCGTCCGGCTCCGCAGCAGGCGGCCCAGCCTGCCGCCGCCCTGTTCGTCCTGGCCCAGGAGGCCGCCGCCGGCTTCGAGGAGGCGCCTGTCGCGCGTCCGCTCATGACGCCGCTGGCCCCGCCGCCCGGCAAGGGTCCGCCGCCGCCGTTCGCCGGCGGACCGGTCGTGGCCCAGCCGGCCGCGCCCTCGACCCTTGCCCCCAACGCCGCGCCCGCCGCGGTCGCCCAGCAGCTCGCCAAGGGCGTCGACGCGGCCCTGGCCCGCCAGGAACTCCTGCAGGCCGCTTCGCTGCCCGAACGGGCCGAGGCCGCGCGCCCGGCCGACGGCCGCCCCGTCGAGGACCGGCCCGGCCCGCGCTGGGTGTTTGATGTGCCCTTCGCCACGCCGCAGGGCAGCGCCGTGGCCCAGTTCGAGATCAGCCGCGACGGCGGCGGGGGCGGGGCCGCCGGCGGTCCGGGCGAGGCCCGCACCTGGAAGGTCCGCTTCTCGCTCGACGTCGAGCCCATGGGCCGCATCGACGTCCAATTGGCGCTGACCGGCGAACGGGCCCGGGTCTCGCTGTGGGCCGAGCGGTCCGAGTCGATGGCGCGCCTGCGCGGCGGCGAGGAAATGCTGAACGCCGCCCTGCGCGAGGCCGCCCTGGAGCCGGAGGTCGCCTTCCACGCCGCCGCACCGCCGGTCGCCGCGCCATCCGCGCCCGGCCGCTTCCTGGACCAGGCCACATGACCCGCGTCTCGGGTCCCCGCATCGCCGTCGCCTTGCGCTACGACGAGCCGAACGCCCCGCGCGTGGTCGCCAGCGGCCGTGGCTGGGTAGGCGACAAGATCGTCGAAACCGCCCGCGAGCATGGCGTGCCGCTGGAGGAGAACCCGGCCCTGGCCCAAGCCCTGTCGACCATCCCGATGGAGGAGGAGATTCCCGAGGCGCTCTATGTCGCCGTCGCCGAGATCCTGGGCTTCATCCTGCGCTCGGCCGCGCGCGACTGAACTGGGATAACTGAAACAAATAAAGTTGCGGTAGGGGGCTGGGCCTTGCTCCGGCGGCGCCTATATCGACCGGGACCCTTCGCAGGAGCTTCCATGTCCGATCTCTCGGCCTTCCCGATCGCCAGCCGCTGGCCCGCCGCCCATCCTGACCGCATCCAGCTCTATTCGCTGCCCACGCCCAACGGCGTGAAGGTGTCGATCATGCTGGAGGAGGTAGGCCTGCCCTACGAGCCGCACCTGATCGACATCGGCAAGAACGAGACCTGGACGCCGGAATTCCTCAGCCTGAACCCCAACGGCAAGATCCCGGCCATCATCGATCCCGACGGTCCGGGCGGCAGGCCGCTGGCCCTGTTCGAGAGCGGCGCGATCCTCGTCTATCTGGCCGAGAAGACCGGCAAGCTGCTGCCGGCCGACCCGGCCGCGCGCTACGAGACCCTGCAGTGGGTGTTCTTCCAGATGGCCGCCGTCGGCCCGATGTTCGGGCAACTGGGCTTCTTCCACAAGTTCGCCGGCCGCGAGTACGAGGACAAGCGCCCGCTGGAGCGTTATCGCGCCGAGAGCCAGCGTCTGCTGGGCGTGCTGGAGACCCGCCTGGAAGGCCGCGACTGGCTGATGGGCGAGGACTACACTATCGCCGACGTCGCCACGCTGGGCTGGGTGCGCAACCTGGTCGGCTTCTACGAGGCGGGCGAACTCGTAGACTTCAAGAGCCTGAAGAACGTGCCGGCCTGGCTGGAGCGGGGCCTCGCCCGTCCGGCGGTGCAGCGCGGCCTCAACATCCCGGCGCGCCCGTAGTCCAGGGCAGGGCGGGCGGCGACAGCCGTCCGCTCCGGCGCCATAAGGCGAGCCACCCTTCAACGGCCGCCGATTCTCGCCATGTCGCTGTTTCCCGAGCTGGACGTCCCGCCGTCCGATCGCCTGTTCTTCGGGATCTTTCCGCAGGCCCCCGTCGCCGAGGCGATCGCCGGCCGGACTCGTGACCTGAAGGGCCGCCTTGGCCTTGCCGGCGCGCCGCTGACGCCGGATCGCTTCCATGTGACCCTGCACCACATCGGCGACTATGCCGGCCTGCCGCGCGGCGTCGTCGCTCAGGCGCTGGAGGCCGGCGAGGCGGCGTCGACCGCCGCGCCGTTCGAGGTGGTCTTCGATCGCGCCGCCAGCTTCAACAACCGTGGAAACAACCCGTTCACGCTGCAGGGCAGAGATGGGCTTTCGAGCCTGCATGGCTTTCAGAAGGCCCTGGGCCTGGCCATGGCCCATGCGGGCCTGGGCAAGCAGGTCGCCAGGCAGTTCAATCCGCACGTGACGCTGCTCTACGACCGCGCCCTGGCGCCGGAGACGCCGGTGGAGCCGGTGTCGTGGACGGTCGGCGAGTTCGTGCTGATCCACAGCCTGCTGGGCCAGACCCGGCACATCGTGCTCGGGCGCTGGCCCCTGAAGGGTTGATCTAGCGATCCTGCACGTTGCCCGAATGGGTCGTGTTCTGGCGCAGGTTCCCGTGCCGGCCCTGTTCGGACAGGTTCACGTCGGCGTTGCCGGGATCGGGCGATTGCAGGCCTTCGGCGCTGGCGTGGCCTTCGATATCGGGCTTCTGGCCCTTGAAGGCGCGTTGTTCCGGCGGAATGGGCGGGGCCTTGGACATGGCTTCCTCCTTCTGGCTGTCGGAAGAAAACCGTCGGGACGCTTAGCCCGTTCCTAGCGTAGCGCTTGGCTCAGGCCGTCGGCGGAGCCGGGCGGGAGACCACGAAGGCCGCGCAGGCCGCCATGACCGCGCCGACCAGCAGGCCCAGCCAGAGCTTGGGGCGCGCGGCGATCAGGAACACCGCCATGCCGCCGGCCATGCCCATGCAGGCCAGCACCTTGGCCTTGCGCGGGATCGCGCCGTTCGCCCGCCACGCGCGGATCGAGGGGCCAAAGCGCGGATGGTTCAGCAGCCACGCCTCCAGCCTGGGCGAGGACTTGCCAAAGCATCCGGCCGCCAGGATCAGGAAGATGGTCGTGGGCAACAGCGGCAGAAAGGCGCCGGCTATGCCCAGGCCCGTGAACGCGAAGCCGGCCAGCAGATAGCCGACACGCAGGCCGCGCGAACTCGGCAGGGCCGTCGGCGGCTCGTCGATCTCCAGGGAAGGCGGTTCAGCCGAAGGCGGCGTCGACATAGGCCTGCACCCTTGAGAAGGCGGCGTCCGCGCCGGCGATGGCGCGTGCTTCGCCCGCCTCGTCCAGCCCGGCCGCGTCGAGCGCGGCGGTGAACTGGCGCCAGTGGACGGCGCGGCCGTCAGGATGACCCGCAAGGTGGCGCGCGCCGAGCGTCTCGTCCAGGCCGAGCCTGGCGGCCGCCTTGAAGAGGAACGCCGCCCCCAGGTTCGAGCCCTCGGCCACGTACAGCCAGCCAAACGCCGTGGCGAGGTCGGGCTCGGCGTCGGCGGTGAAGGCCGGCGGCGGCAGGTCGGCCAGGGCGGGCAGGCCAAGGTCGGCGCGATCGGCGGCGATCTGTGCCATGCGGCGGCGGCCGTCGAGGTCGGGCAGGCGGTCGGCGAGCTCAGGACGCTGGTACAGGCCGTCGATATCGCGGTGGAATCGGTACTGCACCTCGAGGAACCGTCCGTAGCGCTCGCGGTCGGCAAAGGGCTGGCCGGCCATGATGCTCTTGTCGAGTCGATCGTGCGTCGCTTCGGTTCCGGCCTTCAGGCGCTTGGCGAGGGACGGGGCTTGAGCAAGAGCGGTATCGGTCATGGGTCCAATGTTGTCGTGTCGCGACTGAGACGCAACTGCTCCAGGTCAAATCCGTCCGCGCCTCGAACGAAAATGCTAAGCGGGGAGGGAAGGGCCCGACTCGCGGGCGGATTTCTGGAGCGCGCCCCCGGTGACGGTGACGATCTACGGCATCAAGGCCTGCGATACGATGAAGAAGGCCCGCACCTGGCTGGACGAGCACGGCGTGGTCTATGCTTTCCATGACTACAAGGTTTCGGGCGCCGACCGCGCCGACGTCGAGCGCTGGGTGGCGCAGCTGGGCTGGGAAACGGTGCTGAACCGCGCCGGAACGACCTTCCGCAAGCTGCCCGACGCCGACAAGGCGGGCATCGACGCGGCCAAGGCCGTCGACCTGATGCTGGCTCAGCCGTCGATGATCAAGCGGCCGATTCTCGACGTCGACGGCAAGCTGCTGGCGGGCTTCAAACCCGATCAGTACACGTCTATTCTCGCCTGACGAGCGAAACGCCGCTTGCGCGATTGACGCGAGTTGGCGAACTTTGGGGCGACAAGGTCCGCGTCGAGCGGCTAAGTCTTGGGGAAACAGCCGGTTCGTCCGGCGGCAGGGCATTGAGTGGGCGTGACTTCGGGGCTTCCCTACGATCTGGCGATCTTTGATTTCGACGGCACGTTGGCCGACAGCGGCGCCGTGGTGCTGAAGCTCGTCAATCCGATGGCCAGGATGTACGGCTTCAAGAGCGTCACCGACGAGGAAGTCGAGATGCTGCGCGGCCGTCCCAACCGCGAGATCATCAAGTATCTGGGCGTCTCGGCCTGGAAGATCCCGATCATCGCCGCCCACGGCAAGAAGCTGATGGCTGCCGAGATCGGTTCGATCGGACTGTTCCCAGGCGTTCCCGACATGCTCAAGGCCCTGGCCGCCGGCGGCGTGCGCCTGGCCGTGGTCAGCTCCAACAGCGAAGCCACCATCCGCACCGTGCTGGGGCCGGACCTGGCCCAACTGATCGACCACTACGGCTGCGGCGCCTCGCTGTTCGGCAAGGCCAAGAAGTTCACCAAGGTGATCAGGACCGCCCGGGTGAAACCGGGCCGGGTGATCTCGATCGGCGACGAGACCCGCGACATCGACGCCGCCAACGCTCTGGGCCTGGCGTCCGGCGCCGTCACCTGGGGCTACGCCACCCGCCAGCTGCTCGTCGACCATGCGCCGACCGTGCTGCTCGACGCGATGGACGACATCGTCGCGCGCCTGACCCCGCGGGTCGAAGCGCCAGCCGTCGCCACGGCCTGATCCGCCTTACGAAAGTTTCATCTCGGCGGGCGCCTCCAAACGGCGCCGTCAAAGCCTCTTCCCTGTACGAGACGAAAGCGACAGGCTCTCGTCGACACACATTCGAGGGGAACAGGTCATGGAACTTGGAGTCCTGGTGCCGCTGGCGCCATTCATCATGGTCGTCTGCATCGTCGTGATCCCGATGTGGCTGAAGAGCCGCGATCGTCGCGAGATGCAGGCCACCGTCCGCGCCGCCATCGAGAAGGGGCAGGCGCTGCCGCCCGAGCTGATCGAGGCGATGACCAAGGAGGTCAAGCCGGCCAAGGTTTCGTCGGCCCTGCGCGACATGCGCACTGGCGTGATCCTGATCGCCGTCGGCGCGGGCCTGGCGGTGCTGGGCTTCATGCTGGGCCAGATCGCGGACGAGGCTCTGCATCCCGTCATGGGCGCGGCCGCCATCCCGGCCCTGATCGGCGTCGCCTACGTCATCCTGAGCTTCTTCAACCCCAACAAGGGCCACCAGCCGGACGCCTGACGCAGGCGCCTTGGGGAAGAGGGGACCTTCATCATGGGCATCGAACGCCCACCCACCACCGGTCACGACGTCGAGCTGGCGGCCCTGGCCGCCACCGGCGACCGCCGGGCCTACGGGGAGCTCGTGCGCAGGCACGGCTCGTCCGTGAGAGGCCTGCTGCGTCGCCTGGGCGCCGATCCGGCCACCGCCGACGATGTCGCCCAGGACGCCTTTCTGGTCGGCTTCGAGCAGATCGCCGACTATCGCGGCGAGGGGGCCTTCGGCGGCTGGATCAAGAAGACGGCCGCACGGCTGTATCTGCGCAAGGTCAAGCGCGACTCGCGCCTGATCTTCTCGGACGCCGCCCCGGAAGAGCCGCCGCCACCCGTTTCGGGCGACACGCCCGGCGACCGGCTGGATCTCGACGAAGCGCTGAAGGGGCTGTCGCGGGGCGAGCGGCTGTGCGTCTCACTCTGCTACGGCGCGGACTGGTCACATGCGGAGGCTGCAGAAGCCTTGAACATCCCGATCGGCACGGTCAAATCCCATGTCAAACGTGGTCTGGATAAACTCAGGGCCAGGCTGGCCCCGCCCACGGACGCCTCGGCGCGGAGGGAAGGTCATGGTTGATCGCGATTTCGACGCGCAGCTTTCGCGGCTGTTCGCCGAACCGCCGGCGTTTCCGGACGCCGAGGGCTTCCACGGGCGGGTCGAGCGCCGGCTCGACCGCGGCTGGACGCTGCGGCGCCTGGCGATCGGCGCGGCCGGCGGCGTGGCGGGCCTGTTCGCGGTCGGGCAACTGATTTCCAGCCGTTTCGCCACCGACCTGCGCTCGGCCTCCAGCGAGAGCGTCTCGACCGTGGATTTGGGCGTCGACAGGCTGATGGACCAGGTGAACCAGTTCGTCGCCACGCCGGCCAGCGTAGAAACCCTTTGGCTCGGCGCGGCTCTTGCGGCTATCGCTCTGACCTTCGCCATCACCCGACTGGTCGAAGAGTTCTAATCCGGAGGCGGCCTGCCGCGCTCCGGGCTTTCGTAATAGAGCCGGAGCGAGTCTTGTCCGCCCATCGTCAGGAGACGGTCCGCCGTCTCGCCGCCCCCGATATCGCCGCCCGCAAGGGCGGCGTTCCGATCGTCTGCCTCACCGCCTACACGGCCCCGGTGGCCGCCGCCCTCGACGACGCCTGCGACGTCCTGCTGGTCGGCGACTCGCTGGGCATGGTCGTGCATGGCCTGCCCAACACCGTCGGCGTGACGATGGAAATGATGATCCTGCACGGCCAGGCGGTCATGCGCGGCTCGAAGAAGGCCATGGTCGTGGTCGACATGCCGTTCGGCTCTTACGAGGGCGCGCCGGAAGAGGCCTATGCCAACGCCGTGCGCATCATGAAGGAAACCGGCGCCCAGGCGGTGAAGGTCGAGAGCGGCCCCACCGTGCCGGAGACGATCCGTTACCTCGTCGATCGCGGCGTGCCGGTCATGGGCCATGTGGGCCTGCGCCCGCAGGCGGTGCTGGTCGACGGCGGCTTCAAGGCCAAGGGCCGCGACGAGGAGGGCCGCCAGAAGATCCTGGCCGAGGCCCGCGCCACCGCCGACGCCGGCGCCTTCGCCGTCGTGGTCGAGGGCGTCGCCGAGGCCCTGGCCCGCGAGATCACGCAGGCCATCGCCCCGCCGACCATCGGCATCGGCGCCTCGGCCGGCTGCGACGGCCAGGTGCTGGTCAGCGACGACATGCTGGGCCTGTTCGACTGGACCCCCAAGTTCGTGCGCCGCTACGCCGACCTGAAGGGCGCGATCGAGAAGGCTGCCGCCGACTACGCCCGCGACGTCCAGGACCGCAGCTTCCCGGGCGTGGCCGAGACGTACTACGCCAAGAAGGATTGAGGTTGGCGGTGTCCAAGCCCTTCCTCCTTGATGGGGGAAGGGTTGGGATGGGGGTGACGCCGAGCGTTCAGTTCGCACCGAAGCGCCAGGATGGGCCGCCGTAGTCACCCCCAACCCCGGCCCTTCCCCCATCAAGGGGAAAGGGGGCGAGTGATACCCTTCCAAACCGCGGTTCCCCGCCGTTGCGGCGGCGGCGGACACGCTATAGGTTCGCCGCCTGCGTCGCGGCCTGCGCCTCGACTCCTGATGTTTCAACCTTGCGTCGTCCGGGATCGTCCGGGCAGCGACGCCCCGGCGCCGTCGGCGCCCGTACTGGAGCCTCGTTCGTGGTCGATGTGTTTGACGAGGTCGAAGAGCAGCTTCGCTCCGACCGCTACAAGACCTTCGCGCTGAAGTCGCTGCCCGTCCTGGGCGCGGTGGCCGTGGTCGCGGTCCTCGGCGTCGGCGGCTGGTGGGGCTGGACGGCCTACGAGAGCAACCGCGCCAACAAGGCGTCGGAAGCCGTTCAGGCGACCCTCGAATCCTACGAGAAGAACGGCCCGGCCAAGGCCTTCTCCGAGTTCGAAAAACTGTCGAAGGAAGGCAACGCGGGCTACCGCGCGCTGGCCCTGATGCAGATGGGCGGCATTCGCCTGGACGAGGGCAAGACCAAGGAAGCTGTCGGTTATTTCGACGAAGCGGCCAAGATTGCTCCCGATCCTGTCATGGGTGACATAGCCCGCCTCAAATCCGCCTTCGCGCTCATGGACACGGCTCCGTATCAGGAGATCGAGTCGAGGCTGACCCCGTTGACCGGCGAGAAGAGCCCTTATCGCGTGCAGGCCAAGGAAGCCCTGGCGTTCGCCAAGCTCCAGGCCGGCAAGACGGCCGAGGCGCGCGGCGATTTCGTCGTGCTCTCGCTGCTGTCGGACGGTTCTGACGACACCCGCCAGCGCGCCCAGGCGGCGATCCAGATGATCGACTCCGGCTCGGCCAAGGCCCTGCCGGCCGCCGTCAAGGCCGCCGCTGCTCTGCCGCCGCCGGTCCAACTCGCGCCCGGCCAGCTGCCGCCGGGCCTGCAACCCCAAGCTCAATGAGCCGCCGACCCATGACTCTGAAGCGTTCCCTGCTGCTCGCCGCGATGATGTCGGCCGCGGTGTCGGTGACCGGTTGCTCGACGGTGTCGAAGCTCAACCCCTTCGGCAAGGATGAGAAGAACAAGGCCCAGGCCACCCAAGGGCAGCGAATCTCGGTCATCGCCTTCGATCAGAAGGTCGAGGCCGCCGATGGTCTGAAGGGCGTCGATTTCTTCCTGCCCGAACCGCAAGCCCAGGCCGACTGGCGCCTGCCGGGCGGCGGCCCCGAGCAATCGGTCGAACACGTCGCCGCCGCCAAGGACTTCGTGATCGCCTGGCGCAAGGGCTTTGGCCAGAAGGCCAACCGCACCTTCCACATCACCTCCAACCCGGTCTCGGCCGAGGGCAAGATCTTCGTGCTCGACGGCGAGGCCAAGGTCTCGGCGCTCGACGCGGTCACCGGCGAGACCCTGTGGCGCAAGGATCTGCGTCCGGCCCGCCAGCCGGGCAAGCGCGGCTTCTTCGGGATCGGCGGCCGCAAGGACGACACCAAGGGCTTCGGCGGCGGCGTGGCCTATGCCGACGGCAAGCTCTACGTCTCGTCGGGCTTCCGCTTCGTGGCCCAGCTGGACGCGGCCACCGGCAACGAGAACTGGCGCCAGGCGACCAGCACGCCGGTCCACGCCGCGCCGACCGTGGCCGACGGCCGCGTCTTCGTGGTCTCGACCGACAACGAACTGCTGACTTTCGCCGCGACCGACGGCACGCCCGGCTGGACCTACCAGGCCCTGATCGAGCCGGCCCGCATCCTGGGCGGTTCGAGCCCGGCCGTCAGCGGCGATACGGTCGTCGCCGGCTTCGCCTCGGGCGAACTGGTGGCCCTGCGCGCCGGCAACGGCAACGACCTGTGGAGCGAGGCCCTCAGCCGCGCCAGCCGCACCAACGCCCTGTCGGAAATCCGCGACATCGCCGGCCGCCCAGTGATCTACAAGGGCGACGTCTACGCCGTCAGCCACTCGGGCGTGTTCGCCGCCACCGACCTGCGCACAGGGCAGGCCCGCTGGAGCCTGCCGGTCACCGCGATCACCACGCCCTGGCCCGTCGGCGACGTGGTCTACGTGGTCGACAAGGCCGGCCAGGTGATCTGCGCCTCGCGCGACGGCGGCCAGGTCCACTGGATCCGCGACCTGAACGAGACCGACAAGCTCTCCAAGAAGCAGAAGAAGAAGCTGGCCAAGCGTCCGCGTGTCTGGTCCAGCCCGATCCTGGCTTCGGGCCGCCTGATCACGGTGTCGAGCTACGGCGAGGCCGTGGCCCTGAACCCCAAGACCGGCGCCACCGAGAAGACCCTGAAGATCGGCGCGCCGGTTCTGCTGGCTCCGATCGCCGTCGGCGACAAGGTCTACATCACCACCGACGAGGCGGATCTGATCGCGATCCGCTGACCCTTTCCGGGCTCCCTTGCGAGCCTGGATTTCATCCACACCGTCCCGGGCCCGGGCTGGCGAATCGCCAGCCCGGGCTTGTTGCTTTGCCGGGACCCGAAAAATCGACTACTGACCGCCTATGCCTTTGAAACTCGCCATCGTCGGCCGCCCCAATGTGGGCAAGTCCACGCTGTTCAACCGTCTTGCCGGCAAGAAGCTGGCCCTGGTCGACGACCAGCCGGGCGTCACCCGCGACCGTCGCTTCGCGCACGGCCGCCTGGGCGACCTCGACCTGGAGCTGATCGACACCGCCGGCTTCGAGGACGTCACCGACGAGAGCCTGGAAGCGCGCATGCGCGCCCAGACCGAGCTGGCCATCGATGAGGCCGATGTCGCGCTGTTCGTCTTCGACGCCCGCGAGGGCCTGACGCCGCTCGACAAGATCTTCGCCGAGATGCTGCGCCGCCGGAACAAGCCGGTCGTCGTTGCGGCCAACAAGTCGGAAGGCAAGCAGGCCGAGATCGGCGCGGCCGAGGCGCACCGCCTGGGGCTGGGCGAGCCGATCCCGATCAGCGGCGAGCACGGCGAGGGCATGGCCGACCTCTATGCGGCGCTCCTGGCGGTGACGCCCGAAGAGCTGCAGGAAGAGTTCGAGGACTACGACGACGACACCAAGCCGATCAAGATCGCCATCATCGGCCGTCCGAACGCCGGCAAGTCGACGCTGGTCAACCGCCTGATCGGCGAGCAGCGCCTGCTGACCGGCCCGGAAGCGGGCATCACCCGCGACTCCATCTCGGTCGACTGGACTTGGGACGGCCGCAAGATCCGCCTCGTCGACACCGCCGGCCTGCGCAAGAAGGCCAAGGTCAACGAGAAGCTCGAGAAGCTCTCGACCCAGGACACCATCCGCTCGATGACCTTCGCCGAGGTCGTGCTGCTGGTGATGGACGCCACCCATCCGTTCGAGACCCAGGACCTGCAGATCGCCGACCTGGCCGAGCGGGAAGGGCGCTGCGTCGTGTTCGTGCTGGCCAAGTGGGACCTGATCGAGGATCCGGGCCAGACCCTGAAGGATTTCAACGAGCACGCCGAGCGCATGCTGCCCCAACTGCGCGGCGCGCCGGTCGTGGCGCTGTCGGGCGAGACCGGTCGGGGCGTCGAGCGCCTGATGCCGGCCGTGATCAAGACGCACCGCGACTGGTCGACCAAGGTCAAGACCCGCGACCTGAACGACTGGCTGCAGCTGGCGATGCAGAGGCACCCGCCGCCCTCCGTGGGCGGAAAGCGCGTCAAGCCCAAGTACATGGCCCAGACCAAGGCCCGTCCGCCGACGTTCGTGCTGTTCTCCAGCCGCGCCGATCAGATGCCCGACCACTATCGGCGCTATCTGGTCAACAGCCTGCGCGAAAGCTTCGACCTGCCGGGCGTGCCGCTGCGCATCACCATCAAGTCGGGCGCCAACCCCTATGCCGACGCCGACCAGGGGTATGTTGTTAAGGGCAAGCGCGCCTTCGACAAGAAGGAAGCCGAGAAGGCGCGCCTGAAGGCCGCCCGCAACACGGTCAAGAAGTCGGCCCAGAAGGCGACGGTTTCGGCCGAGCTTCCCGAGGCGGCCAAGGCCGACACCGGCAAGGCGGCCGTGAAGTCGGTCAAGCCGCAGGGCCCCAAGGCCCAGAAGAAGGTGTCGACGGCGCCGAGCTACAAGGTCGGCACGAAGAGCGCCGGCGGCAAGGCCGGCGGTCCGCGCCGTCCGGTGGCCGGCTCGCGCGTCGTGCGCGGCAACAAGACCCCGGGCGGGAAGCCCAAGGGCCGCTAACTCGGGGGCGGGAGGAGCCTAGAACTCCTCCCACTCCTGTTTGACGGCGACGGAGCCCGAACCTGGGCGGAACGACTGGGCGATGCGGGTCTGGGCGGCGGCGACCGGGTTGTCGGGCATGTGGCGCGCGGCCGGGCGGGGTGCGACGTGCGCGGCGGGCTGCTCGATGCGGTGGCCGGTCTCGAAGCGCGAGACCAGCTCGGCCAGCGACGAGGCCTCGTTGCGCAGGCAGGCGGCGGCCGCGGTGGCCTCCTCGACCATCGCCGCGTTGCGCTGGGTCACCTGGTCCATCTGGTTGATGGCGGTGTTGACCTGATTGAGGCCCGACGACTGCTCA
The DNA here is from genome assembly GCF_003116815.1 of Caulobacter endophyticus. GTDB lineage: Bacteria > Pseudomonadota > Alphaproteobacteria > Caulobacterales > Caulobacteraceae > Caulobacter > Caulobacter endophyticus. Next base: position 142,209 of record NZ_QDKQ01000056.1, on the reverse strand, counting down.
TGGGCCGACTGGGCGATCTCGGAGATCAGGGTGTCGATCTCGGCGATGCGGCCGACGATGCCGGTCAGCGACTGGCCGGTGTCGCTCACCAGCTTGGCGCCACGATCGACCTGGGCGCTGCTGTTGGCGATCAGGGTCTTGATCTCCTTGGCGGCCTCGGCCGAGCGCTGGGCGAGCGCCCGCACTTCCTGAGCCACGACCGCGAAGCCTCGGCCGGCTTCGCCGGCCCTGGCGGCCTCGACGCCCGCGTTGAGGGCCAGGAGGTTGGTCTGGAAGGCGATCTCGTCGATGACGCCGATGATCTGGCCGATCTTGCCCGAGCTCTGCTCGATCTCGCCCATGGCCGCGATCGCGTCGCGCATGATCTCGCCCGAGCGGGTGACTTCCTGGCGCGTGGTGGAGGCGGCGGTGGAGGCCGCGCGAGCCCCCTCGGCGCTGCGGCGCACGGTGGCGGTGATCTCGTCCAGGGCCGCGGCGGTCTCCTCCAGAGCGGCCGCCTGCTGTTCGGTGCGCTTGGAGAGGTCTTCCGAGGCCGTGGTGATCTCGTTGGAGCCGTTGTGCACGCCCTGGGTCGAGCCGCCGATCTCGGTCATGGCCTGGCGCAGGGACTGGAGGGCGGCGTTGTAGTCGCTCTTGATCGAGGCGAAGCGGCCGTCGAAGGCGGCCGTGATGTCGGCGGTCAGGTCGCCGCCGGCCAGGCGTCGAAGGTTGTCGGCCAGGGTCAGCACCACCGCGCCCTGTTCGGCTTCGGTCTTGCGCAGGGCCTCGTTGGCCAGCCGCTCGTGCTCGGCCTGAGTGATGTCGGTGCAGAACTTGATGACCTTGCAGGGCTTGCCGCCGGCGTCGAACACCGGGTTGTAGGCGCCCTGGATCCAGATCTCGACGCCGCCCTTGCCCTGGCGCTGGAACTTGCCGGCGAAGAACTCGCCGCGGCCCAGGTTCAGCCAGAACTGCTTGTACTCGTCGCTGCGGGCGAAGTCCGGATCGGCGAACATGCTGTGATGGCGGCCGCGGATCTCGTCCAGCGAGTAGCCCACCGTCTTCAGGAAGTTGGTGTTGGCGGTCAGGATGGTGCCGTCGAGCTCGAACTCGATGACGGCCTGGGAGCGATGGATGGCCGCGACAGTGGCCTCCAGCTCGGCGAGACGCTCGTCGGCCGCATTGCGACCACGCTTGAACGAGAACGGCATTTGTCCAAACCCCGAGGACCGCGCCGGATCAGCGCTGCATCCTTAGGGTGAGGTCGCGAGTCTTATTCCATGCTTAACGAGAGCTGGTTTCCGAAAGCGTCATCTGCGTCAGGTTGTCGCAGTTTCGTGTCTTCGGGTCATGTGTCGTGGAGTCGACCATCAGCTTGACCGCAGAAAATCCGTATTTTCCGTCAGGTCCGGAAGTTTGCGGATCTATCTGTATTTCGCGCCGCCCAACTGAACCTGCGAATGTTTACGAGGTTCAGCTATCATCCAACGCTTGCTGACTCTTGACCTCGCTCCTTGAAGCGGACGACGCCCTTGGGCGGCTCGCGGTCAGGGCTAGCCAGGTCGACGACGAAGGGCGCGATCTCGGCCGGATCCTGCACGGTGGCCGGATCCTCGCCCGGGAAGGCGCCGGCTCGCATCTTGGTGCGCATGGCGCCGGGATCGATGCAGAAGGCGCGGACCCTGGTGTTCTCCATCTCGTCGGCATAGCAGTCGACGATGGCCTCCAGGCCCGCCTTTGAGGCGGCGTAGGCGCCCCAGAAGGCGCGGTGGCTTTTAGCGACGCTGCTGGTCAGGAAGATGGCCCGGCCGGCGTCGGAGGCGCGCAGCAGCGGGTCCATGGCCCGGATCAGCCGCCAGTTGGCCGTCAGGTTGGTCGATAGGATCATGTCCCAGCCCTTGGGGTCCAGGTGCCCGACCGGGGTCAGGGCGCCCAGCACGCCGGCCGCGCCGACCAGGATGTCCAGCCGGCCGAAGCGCTGGTGCAGGGCCGCGCCCAGGTGGTCCAGGCCGTCGGCCTCGCGCAGGTCCAGCGGAACCAGGGTGGCGTGCTCGCCGGTGGCGGCGAAGATCGCGTCGTCCAGGGCCTCCAGCGCGCCCTGGGTGCGGCCCAGGGCGATGACGTGGGCGCCGGCCTTGGCCAGGCCCAGGGCGATGGCGTTCCCAATGCCGCGCGTGGCGCCGGTGACGAGGGCGATGCGGCCGGCCAGCGGCGTGTCGGTGGGGGTCATGAGCGTTTCCTACGCCTCTTGCGGGCGATAATTGAGGTCAGGCCTCGTCGGCCGGGCGCGCGGCGTAGCGCTGCGCCAGGACCGAGCAGGCCATCAGCTGGATCTGGTGGAAGATCATCAGGGGCAGCACCAGCACGCCGGCGGTGGCCCCGGGAAACAGGATGCCGGCCATGGGCACGCCGGTCGCCAGGCTCTTCTTGGAGCCGCAGAACACGATCGCCACCTCGTCGGCCTTGGAGAAGCCCAGCAGGCGCGCGCCCCACATGGTGGCCAGCATGACCAGGGTCAGCAGGACGCCGCAGACCAGCAACAGGGTGATCAGCTCCAGCGGCGAGACCTTGCGCCACAGGCCCTCGACCACGGCGGCGCTGAAGGCCGAATAGACCACCAGCAGGATCGAGCCGCGGTCGACGCGGCCCACCAGGGTCTTGTGCTTCTCGATCCACTTGCCGACCAGCGGCCGGGCCAGTTGGCCGGCCACGAACGGCACGAGCAGCTGGATGATGATCGACTTGATCGAGTCCCAGCCGCCGACGTCGCCGTGGGCGTTCATCAGCAGGCCGACCAGCACGGGGGTCAGGAAGATGCCGAACAGGTTCGAGGCCGAGGCCGCACAAACGGCGGCGGCGACGTTGCCGCGCCCGATCGAGGTGAAGGCGATCGACGACTGCACCGTCGAGGGCAGGCAGGCCAGGAACACCATGCCCGCCGCCATGGTCGGGGTCAGCACGCCCACCTTGCTGATCGCCAGGCCCAGGATGGGGAACAGCACGAAGGTGAAGGCCAGGATCGTCAGGTGCAGGCGCCAGTGGGTGATCCCGGCGATCACGGCCTCGCGCGACAGCTTGGCGCCGTGCAGGAAGAACAGCAGGGCGATGGCGATCTTCACCACCCACCCCGTCACTTCCGCGGCCTGGCCCCGCACCGGCAGGAACGAGGCCAGCACCACCATGCCGAACAGGGCGATGATGTAGGCGTCGATTTTCAGCTTCGAGAGGACGGCGGAGACGGGATTGGCCAAGAAGCGACTCTCAAATGGATCGTCGCCCGGTTCGTCCGGGCGTTCCGAGCGGCCGGAAGATCAAGGTGAGCGGGCCGCATACCGGGGGTAGCGCAGCTTGGGCCCTCCAAACAAGTCGGAGGGCCCCAGAAGCAGGCGAAAGCCTAGGCGCTGACCAGCAGCGACAGCTGCTTCTCGGCCTGGTCGTTGCGGCCTTCGGCGATCTCGCGGTCGGTCAGGCGCGTCGGATAGTCGCCGGTGAAGTAGTGGTCGGTGAACTGCGGGGCGACCGGATCGCGCGGGGCGCAGTCCAGGGCCTCGTACAGGCCTTCGACCGACAGGAAGCCCAGGCTGTCCACTTCCAGGAACTTGGCCATCTCTTCGAGCGACTTGGTGGCCGCCAGCAGCTGTTCGCGCTCGGGCATGTCGATGCCGTAGAAGTCGGGCCACTTGATCGGCGGGCTGGCCGAGCGCAGGTGCACTTCCTTGGCGCCGGCCTCGCGGACCATGCGCACGATCTTCAGCGAGGTGGTGCCGCGCACGATCGAGTCGTCGATCAGGATGACGCGCTTGCCTTCCAGCACGGCGCGGTTGGGGCTGTGCTTCATGCGCACGCCCAGTTCGCGAACCCCTTGCGTCGGCTGGATGAAGGTGCGGCCCACATAGTGATTGCGGATGATGCCCAGGTCGAAGGGCAGGCCGCTTTCGGCCGCATAGCCGATCGCCGCCGGCACGCCGCTGTCGGGCACCGGCACCACGACGTCGGCCTCGACGCCGGTCTCGATGGCCAGGCGGCGGCCCATGCGCTTGCGCACCTCATAGACCGAGCGGCCGTTCACGACGCTGTCGGGACGGGCGAAGTAGACGTATTCGAACACGCAGGGGCGGGCGGCCGGGGCCGCGAACGGGCGTAGAGACTTCACGCCGGTGTCGCTGATCACCACCATCTCGCCGTGCTCGACGTCGCGCACGAAGCGGGCGCCGATCATGTCGAGGGCGCAGGTCTCCGAAGCCAGCACCGGCTTGCCGTCCAGGTCGCCCAGCACCAGCGGGCGGATGCCCAGCGGATCGCGCACGCCGATCATCTTCTTGTTGGTGATGGCCACCAGGGCGTAGCCGCCTTCGATCTGGCCGATGGCGTCGATGAAGCGGTCCACGATCTTGGCTTTGCGCGAGCGGGCGATCAGGTGAAGGATCACCTCGCTGTCCGACGTCGACTGGAAGATCGCGCCTTCCTGCACCAGGCGCTCACGCAGGGTCAGGAAGTTGGTCAGGTTGCCGTTGTGGGCCAGGGCCAGGCCGCCGGTCTCGAGATCGGCGAACATCGGCTGGACGTTGCGAATGAAGCTGCCGCCGGCCGTGGAGTAGCGGGTGTGGCCGATGGCCATGTTGCCCGGCAGGCGCTGGACGAGGTCGGCGCCGGTGAAGGCGTCGCCGACGTGGCCCATGTGGCGCTCGGTGTGAAAGCGGCTGCCGTCGAAGGCGGCGATGCCGCAGGCTTCCTGGCCTCGGTGCTGCAGGGCGTGCAGGCCAAGCGCGGCGATGGCGGCGGCGTCACGGGCGCCGAACACGCCGAACACGCCGCATTCAAGGCGCAGCGTGTCGTCCTCGGGATCGCGCCAGGGCGCGGACGAGAAGCGGTCGGTCGACTGGCCGATAGACGTCATTGCGATTTCTCCACCAGGTCGTCGAGCTTCCGACGCTGGTCCTTATCATAGCCTTCTTCGCCGCGTTCGGCGTCGGACGGTTTGTCGCTGGCCCCGTCGCGGACGGCGTCCTCGATGGCGGGGGCCAGCTTGCCGGCCAGGCCCGCGCCCTTCGGTGCGAAGACCTTCAGCACCCGGGCGCTGGCCTCCGACAGCGGATAGAACATCGACTCCGACACCCAGGCCGGCACGCGTTCGCGCGGCGTGGCCATGTGGAAGACGAGGTTGAAGACGCCCAGCACCACCAGCGCGCGCAGCAGGCCAAAGCCCAGGCCGATGAGGCGGTCGAGCAGGCCCAGCGTGCCGTCGGCGTGCAGGGTCTTGGTCAGCTGGGCGCCGATCAGGCGCATGATGACGAAAGCGACGACGAAGGTGACCAGGATGGCGGCCGCCGTGGCCGCCCAGTCCGGGTCCATGAATTCGCGGAAGAGCGGGCCGGTCAGGCGCAGGCCCAAGAGGGCCACCACGGCGGCGAGGATGAACGACAGCGCCGAGGTCAGTTCCCGCGAGGCGCCGCGGAAGAAGCCGACGGCGCCGGAAACCAGCAGGATCAGTCCGGCGATGATGTCGAACGGCGTCACGCGTGCGAGCTCCAGATGTCGTTCTCGATTCGACGGACCGCGTCGGCCAGGCGCGCCGCGCCGGCCACCGGCAAGGCGCCGCCGCCTTCGGGCAGGCCCGACAGCGGTCCCAGCGCGCGGCCGAACCCGAGCTTGGCGGCTTCCTTCAAACGCGACTCCATTCGGCTCACGGGCCGGATCTCGCCGGAGAGGCTGACCTCGCCGAACACCACGCAGTCCTGCGGCAGGGCGACATCGAGGGCCGAGGAGGCCAAGGCGGCCGCCGCCGCGAGGTCGGCGGCGGGTTCGGTGATCCTCAGCCCGCCGGCGACGTTCAGATAGACGTCCTTGTCGCCAAAACCAAGGCCGCAGCGAGATTCGAGCACCGCCAGCACCATCGCCAGGCGTCCGGAATCCCATCCGACCACGGCGCGTCTGGGCGTTCCGTACGCGGAAGGCGCGACCAGGGCCTGGAATTCGACCAGGACGGGACGCGATCCCTCGATGCCGGCGAACACCGCAGCCCCCGCCGCGCGCTCGCCGCCTTCGTTGAGGAACAGGGCGGAAGGGTTCTTCACCTCGCGCAGGCCCACGTCGCCCATCTCGAACACGCCGATCTCGTCGGTGGCCCCGAAGCGGTTCTTGGCGCCGCGCAGGATGCGGAACGGATAGCCGCGCTCGCCCTCGAAGCTCAGCACCGCGTCGACCAGGTGCTCGACCACGCGCGGGCCGGCGATCTGGCCGTCCTTGGTGACGTGGCCGACCAGCAGGATCGCCACGCCCTGCTTCTTGGCCAGGCGGACCAGCTCGGTGGCGCAGGCGCGCACCTGGGTCACGGTGCCTGGACCGGCCTCGTGGGCGTCGCTCCACATGGTCTGGATCGAGTCGATGACCACCAGGTCGAACTTGTCGCGCTTCAGCCCGTCGAGGATGTCGCGCAGGCTGCTTTCGGCGGCCAGCTTCACCGGCGTGCCGGCCAAGCCCATGCGGTCGGCGCGACCGCGGATCTGCTCGACGGCCTCTTCGCCCGAGATGTAGGCGCAGGAGACGCCGCGGCTCGAGGCGTTGGCGCAGACCTGCAGCAGCAGGGTCGACTTGCCCACGCCCGGGTCGCCGCCGATCAGGATGGCCGAGCCGGGCACCACGCCGCCGCCGCAGACCCGGTCGAACTCGTCGACGCCGGTCAGGATGCGGGGCGGGGCGGGCGTGTCGCTTTCCAGGCCGGCGAACTGCAGGCCGCGCGAGCGCGTGGCCTTGGTGGTCGACATGGCGCCGGGCGGGCGGACGCCGACCTCCTCGACGAGGGTGTTCCAGCTCTGGCAGGCCGGGCATTGCCCCGCCCACTTGGTCTGGACCGCGCCGCAGGACTGGCAGGCGTAGGCGGCGCTGTCGCGGGCCATGGGGTCTCCTGATTCTCGACTGTGTGGAGACTACAGGCTGGCGATCGCCTGCGCCAAAGCCGGACGCAGGCTAAGTCTCAGGCCTCGCCCAGCACCACGCGGCGGGCGCGGCCGGCCAGGCGGACCAGCAGTTCGTAGGCCGTGGTGCCCGCCGCGGCGGCGGCCTCGTCGACCGGCAGGTTGGGGCCGATCAGCTCGACCAGGGCGCCGGGACGCGCCGCGTCGCAGTCGGTGACGTCGATGGCGATCAGGTCCATCGACACCCGGCCCAGGAGCCGCCGTCGCGCGCCGTCGAACCACACGTGGCCGGCGGGGCTGGAGCTGCGCAGCACGCCGTCGGCATAGCCGCAGGCCAGCACCGCCACGCGCGTCGTCTCGCTCGCCGTGAAGGCCGCGCCGTAGCCGATCGACTCGCCGCGCGGCACGACCCGCACCTGCAGGATCGGCGCTTCCAGCGTCGCCACGGCCTTGATCCGCGCGTCGGTCACGTCGCGCGGGCCGCCGCCGTAGAGGGCGACGCCGGGCCGGCACTGGTCGAAATGATAGTCGCCGCCCAGGAACACGCCGGCCGAGTTGGCCAGGCTCCGGCGGGCGCCTGGGAACAGGGCCGCCGCATCGGTGAAGCGGGTCAGCTGGCGGGCGTTCAGCGGATGCTCCGGCTCGCCGGCGCAGGCCAGGTGGCTGATCACCAGAGAGACGTCCAGGTGCTTCAGCCGGTCCATCGAGGCGGTCAGCACGGCGGCTTCTTCATGGCGCAGGCCAAGTCGGTTCATGCCGGTGTCGACATGGATCGCCGCTTCCAGCACCCCCTTGCCGGCCTGGCTGTTCCAGGCCTCGACCTGGGGAAGGCTGTTGAGCACCGGGATCAGGCCGGCCTGGACCAGGGTCGGGCCCGAGCCCGGCGTCGCCCCGTCCAGCACGTGAATTTTCGCCTCGCGATCGCCCAGCGCCTTGCGCAGCGCCACGCCTTCGGAGAGCCGCGCCACATAGAAGGCGCGCGCGCCCTCGTCCCACAGGCGGCGGGCGACGAGGCCCGCGCCCAGGCCATAGCCGTCGGCCTTCACCGCCGGCGCCAGTTCGGCGTCGCGGGCCTCAGCCTTCAGCGTGGCGTAGTTGGCCGCTAGGGCGTCGAGGTCGAGGGTCAGGCGGGCTTCGGTCACGGCTGCGGAGGTAGCCGACCCGCGCCCGCAAGGCCAGTGCAGATGCTGTGGAGATGCGGCCTAGCGCGTCGCCAGGAACTGCCCCACCAGCGCCTCGACCCCGCTGGCGACGATCTGCACGCCGATGCACATTAGGAGGAACGCCATCAGCCGCGACATCACGCGCGCGCCGTTCACGCCCAGGAAGGACAGGACCCGGTCCGAGGCCCGGTAGAACACCCAGACCATCAGGGCGATGACGGCGACGGCCAGGCTCGCGCCCATGAAGAACGGGATCACCGAGTGGCCCTCGGCCGGACGCTGCGACGACAGGGCGATGGCCACCGAGATCGCGCCCGGTCCCGTCGTGAACGGCATGGTCAGGGGGAAGAAGGCCATGTCCTCGGCCCGCGCCTTGGCGGGCGAGGCGGCCTGGTCGGCCTTGCGCTCCTCGTGCGCCTCGGGGGCCATCAGCAGGGCCCAGGCGCGGATGGCCACCACCAGCCCGCCGGCCACCCGCAGGGCGCCCAGGCTGACCCCGAAGAAGTTGAGCACATAGCCGCCCAGCAGCAGCGAGCCCAACAGGATGAAGAAGGCGTAGAGCGCGATGGTCGGCGCCAGGCGCTTGCGGGTCTCGGCCGGATGATCGGCCAGCATCTGGTGGAAGATCAGCGCCGCCCCGACCGGATTGACGATCGAGAACAGGGCCGGAAAGGCCAGCAGGAACGCCCCGACGAAGGTCGAGACGGGCAGGGGGCTGAATTCCATGACGCGCGCTCGACTCCTGAATCGCGCGCCGAGCGTTGCCCGACGCGCATCCAGAGGTAAAGCGCCAGGCGGCTATTCGTCGTCGCCCGACCGCATCTGGTGGAAATAGTGGTCGCGCGAGAGATTGCCGAAGCGAGTGGTGTCGCTGTTGAACGACAGGCGCACGGTGCCGATGGGACCATGACGCTGCTTGGCGATGATCACCTCGGCCAGGCCTTGCAGCTTGTCCATTTCCTCTTGCCAGGTCAGGTGCTCGGGCGTGCCTTCGCGCGGCTCGGCGCGGCCCACGTAGTAGCTTTCGCGGAACACGAACCACACCATGTCGGCGTCCTGCTCGATCGAGCCGGATTCACGAAGGTCCGACAGCTGCGGGCGCTTGTCGTCGCGGCTTTCGACCTGACGCGACAGCTGCGACAGCGCGATGACCGGGCAGGCCAGCTCCTTGGCCAGGGCCTTGAGGCCCATGGTGATCTGCGAGACTTCCTGCACGCGGCTGGCGTTGGAGCCAAGGTCCGAGCCGGTGACCAGCTGGAGGTAGTCGACCACGATGAGGTCGAGGCCCACCTGGCGCTTCAGGCGCCTGGCCCGGGCGGTCAGCTTGGCGATCGAGATGCCGCCGGTGGCGTCGATGTAGAGCGGCGCTTCCTGCAGCTCCATGGCCGCGTCGCGAACGCGCCCGAACTCGGAAGCGTCGATCTCGCCCTTGCGCAGCTTGTCGCCCGACACGCCCGAAGCGTCGGCCAGCATACGCAGGGCCAGCTGCTCGGCGCTCATTTCCAGCGAGTAGAAGGCCACCACGCCGCCGTTGACGGTCTTGCGGCTGCCGTCGGGCTGGGGCTCCCAGGCGTACTTCTTGGCGACGTTGAAGGCGATGTTGGTCGCAAGCGCCGTCTTGCCCATCGACGGGCGACCGGCCAGTACGATCAAGTCGGACGGGTGAAGGCCGCCGATCTTCTGGTCGAGGTCGATCAGGTCCGAGGCCAGGCCCGACATGCCGCCGTCGCGCTGGAACGCCTCGGCGGTCATCTCGACGGCGCCGCGCAGGGCGTCGCCGAAGCTGACGAAACCCGAGCTGGCGGTGCCGCTTTCGGCCAGGGTGTAGAGCTGCTGTTCGGCCGCTTCGATCTGGTCGCGGGCCGGGCGCTTCTCGTCGCCGTGGCCATGGGCGGCCGAGGCGATCTCGCCGCCGATGCGGATCAGGTCGCGGCGCAGGGCGAGGTCGAACACGGCCCGGGCGTAGTCGCCGACATTGGCGGCCGGCGGGGCGCGATCCACGAGGTCGGCCAGGTAGCGGATGCCGCCCAGTTCCTCGAAGGCCGGATCGCGCTTGAACTCGTCGGCCAGCAGGATCGGCTCGGCCAGCTGGCCCTTGCGGATGTGAGTCTCGATCGACTGGAACAGCCGCTGGTGGAAGGGCTCGTAGAAGTGACGGCCCTGCAGGCTGTCGGTCAGCCGCTCATAGGCCGAGTTGTCGTACAGCAGCACGCCCAGCAGCGCCTGTTCGGCTTCCAGGTTGTGCGGCGCGACGGCAATGACGGGAGCATCCTGCACCGGCGGGCGCAGATCGAGAGCGGGTACGAGAGACATCGCCATAAGTTAACGCGATCGACGTCCGGGCGCTCGGAAGAGCATCGTGAACGGCGAAGATGAATGGGGATGTTCTGTGTATATCTCTGTGGGGCGACAAAAGGGGACGCAGCCCTGGCTGCGTCCCCTTCGGTGTTTACCCTAGGTCAGCTTACCAGTTGTAGCTGAGGCGGGTGTAGAGGAACCGGCCGTTGAAGCCGAACGGCGAGTAGTTCGGGAAGCCCACCACGCCGCTGGTGCTGTTGACGGCCGCGGGGGTGCGGTTGGGGTACTCGTCGAACAGGTTGTTGGCGCCCACAGCCCAGGTCACCCTGTCGGCGAAGGTGCGGCGGGCTTCCAGGTCGATCACCGCCTTGCGACCGGTCCAGTAGTCCAGCGAGGCCGTGGCGTTGGGCTGCAGCACCGTGCCGTAGCCGGTCAGCTTCAGCGTCGCGCCCCACGGGCCCTTGCTCCAGTCGCCGCTGGCCACGAACTTGGTGCGCGGGGTGCCGCGTTCGAAGGTCTGGACGTTGACGCGGGCGAACAGGGCCGGCGGGACCGGCAGCGACGACAGGGTGTTGGTCGTCGGCAGTCGGGTGACCTCGGTCTCGTTGTAGTTGCCCGCCAGGGTCAGGTCGAAGCGGCCGGCCTCGGCCGCGTCGAGGCGGTAGCGCACCACCACGTCCACGCCCTTGGTCGTGGTGTCGACGCCGTTGATGAAGAACCGCGCGGTCGTCACGCCGTAGGGGGCGAGCAGGGCGTAGATCGCCTGCTGGGTCGCCGTGCCGGTCGCGCTGCCCTGGATGTTCTCCGAGAGCACGATGCGGTTGTCGATATCGATCTGGTAGGCGTCGACCGTCACCTCGAACGGGCCGCGGTGATAGACCAGGCCCAGCGAGTAGTTCTTGCTCTCTTCCGGCTCCAGCGCCTTGGCGCCCAGCACGGCCGAGACCGGGCTGGTGGCCGGGAAGGTGCCGACCTCGGTGGCCGTGCCGCTGATGATGTTCGTCGAGGTGGCGGTGAAGTACTGCTGCTGCAGGGCCGGGGCCCGGAAGCCGGTCGACACCGCGCCGCGCACGGCGAAGCCGTCGGCGATGTCGTAGCGGGCGGCGATCTTGCCGGTCGTCTTGGTGCCGAAGTCCGAATAGTCCTCGAAGCGCGCGGCCACGTCGACGTCCAGCTTGTCGGTCACCTGGCTGTCGAGGTCGACATAGAAGCTGTAGTTGTCGCGGCTGACGTCGACGGCGTTGCTCGGGCGGAAGCCCGGGAAGCCCTGCGCGCCGGCCGCCAGGCCGTTATAGCCGCCGTTGGCCCACGAGGCGGTTTCGCCGGCGACGATTTCGTGGCTTTCCTTGCGGTACTCGGCCCCGAAGGCCAGGGTCGAGGGCTGGGCGAAGGCGGCGATGGTCAGCGGGCGGGTGACGTCCAGCGAGGCCACCGCCTGGCGGTAGCGCATCGAGCCGGCGTCGAACGAGGTCGGCGAGGCCGGCCCGTACGAGGCGTTCAGGCTGTCCTTGACGCCGTAGTCGATATCGTTCTGGCCATAGGTGACGCTGGCGTCGATCGTGTAGGCGCCGGCCTGGCCCTTGGCGCCGAAGGCGGCGTTGTAGTCGTCGATATCGGTGACGATCTTGGGCAGGAAGCCGCTGGGATAGATCGCCAGGATGTTGCCGGCGTTGTTGGAAAGGCGCGGGAAGGCCGCGCTTTCGCCGTCGCGGTGCTGGTAGCCCAGCCAGCCATAGGCCTTCCAGGTCTCGCCGATCGGAACGCCGGCGTTGGCGAACAGCGACTTGCTCTCGACCTCGGCGTCGCCGTAGCGGCCGGTGACGACGCCCGGGCTGAAGGCCGACGAGACGTCGCTGCGGTTGGTCGGGTTGCGCTTGGACCAGTCGGCGGTGACCGTCAGGTAGCCGTCCTCGCCGATGCCGAAGCCCTGCCAGACCGAGGCGGTGTAGGTGACGCCGTCATTGGCCTTGCGGCCGTCGGTGTCGCGGGCGGTCTTCACCTCCGTGTCGTAGATCCCGTAGCTGGCGGTCGCGCCGCCGCCGCTGCGGGCCTCGCGCAGGCGCAGGTTGACGACGCCGGCGATGGCGTCCGAGCCGTACTGGGCCGCGGCGCCTTCACGCAGGATCTCGACGCGGTCGAGGGCGGCGGTTGGGATGGTGTTGAGGTCGAAGGCGGCCGAGCCGCGACCGACCGAGCCGTTGACGTTGACCAGGGCGGCGGCGTGGCCGCGCTTGCCGTTCAGCAGAACCAGGGTCTGGTCGGGCGCCAAGCCCCGCAGCGTGGCCGGGCGCACCGAGTCGGTGCCGTCCACGGCCGACGGGCGCGGGAAGTTCAGCGACGGCGCCAGGGTCGACAGCGCCTGGGCTAGTTCGGTCGAGCCCTGCCGGGTCAGGGCCTTTGAGTCGACCACGTCGACCGGCGAGACGGTGTCGAGACGCGAGCGGCCCGCGGTGCGGGTGCCGGTGACGACGACTTCCTCGACGGCGATCTGGTCGTCCGGGGTCTGAGCTTGGGCGGTGGAGACCGCCAGGGCCGAAGCCGAGGCGGCGGCGAGCAGAAGCAACTGAGTACGCATGGAGTAATCCCCTCGAAACGCTGTCGGTCGGGGGCGCGTTCGCGTCTCTTCTGGCCGACAGGCGGTTAGACGCGATCAACCTGCGCGAACGTGGGTCGTCCTACAATCTGAGCAATTCTAGGTTTCGGCGCAGAAAAAAACGGCGCGGATTGCTCCGCGCCGTTTCTCATTCGTCTGCGAAGGACCTGACGGATCAGGCTTCGTAGTCGCCTTCCTGGGCGCCGGCGCCGCCTTCCAGGAGGTCCTGGGCGGCTTCGGCGTCGGCCAGACGCTCTTCTTCGAACTGCGAGGCGATGACGTTTTCGCCGCGCGCTTGGCGCTCGGCTTCGTCGGCGCTGCGCGCGATGTTGAGGGTGACCGTGACGGTCACTTCAGCGTGCAGCTTCACCTTCACTTCGTGGACGCCGAGCGTCTTGATCGGCTTGTCCAGCACGATCATCGAGCGGTCGACCTTGCCGCCTTCGGCCTTGATGGCGTCGGCGACGTCACGGCCAGCGACCGAACCGTACAGCTGGCCGCTTTCGCCAGCCTGACGGATCAGGACGTACTGGGTGCCGTCCAGCGAGTCACCGGCCTTGCCGGCCGATTCACGGTTGCGGACGTTGCGCGCTTCGATTTCGGCGCGCTGCACTTCGAAGGCCTTCAGGTTCGCCGCGTTGGCGCGGAGAGCCTTCTGACGGGGCAGCAGGAAGTTACGGGCGAAGCCGTCCTTCACGGTGACGACGTCGCCGAGGACGCCCTTGCCTTCGACTCGTTCGAGCAGGATCACTTTCATCGTGGCGTCTCCCTTACTTCACGACGTAGGGGAGCAGAGCCAGGAAGCGGGCGCGCTTGATGGCCTTGGCCAGTTCGCGTTGCTTCTTGGCCGACACCGCGGTGATGCGCGACGGAACGATCTTGCCGCGCTCGGAAACGTAACGCTGCAGCAGCTTCACGTCCTTGTAGTCGATCTTCGGAGCGTTGGCGCCCGAGAACGGGCAAACCTTGCGGCGACGGAAGAACGGACGGCGGGCGCCGCCGGCGGCGGCAGCGGCCGGAGCCGCGGCTTCGGGAGCAGTCGTATCGGTCATGATCTATTTCTCCCTTACGCTTGCGGCGCGAAGTCTTCGCGCGGACGCTCGGTACGCTCAGGGCGGTCCGAACGTTCGGGGCGATCGCTGCGCTCACGGTCGCGACGGGCCAGAACCGGCGACAGTTCCAGGTCCAGCTCTTCCACGCGGATGGTCATGAAACGCAGCACGTCTTCGTTGATCGACAGCTGGCGTTCCATTTCCTTCACCGCCGCCGCCGGAGCGTCGATGGCGAGCAGGGAATAGTGGCCCTTGCGGTTCTTCTTGATGCGGTAGGTGAGGTTACGCAGACCCCAGTATTCGATCTTGGCGATGTGACCACCACCTTCTTCGATCAGGGTCTTGATTTGCTCGTTGAGAGCTTCGGCCTGTTGCGGCGAGATGTCCTGCCGCGCGATGACCACGTGTTCGTAGAACGACATGTTTTCCTCTTCCGTTATGGAAGGCGGCGCGGTCGACGGCGGAAGTCCGGCGGCCACGATGGATCCTGTGCGACGAGCGGGAAAATCCCGGCCCAATGAAGGGTTCGCGCAAGACCGCCTTCCGTGAGAACGCGCGCTACTACAGGAAACTAAGGGCGGAAGCAAGGAAACGATGGGTCTTGCCCCAAGCGTCCTCTGCATCCACTGGTGCGGTTGCATTGAGGGGCTTGCAATCATGAAACGCATCGTAGCGGCCGTCGCGGCCTTTTCCATCGTCCTGGGCGCTGCCGGCCCCAGCGCAGCGTCTTCGCCGCGCGCCCGCGAACTGGCGCATCGCTACGTCTCGGCGATGGACATGAAGAAGAATTTCGCGCCGATGCTCGATAACCTGATGGCTGGCATGCTGCAGCAGCAGATGGCCTCGGCCAAGGGGGACGACGAGGCCAAGGCCCTGGTGGGCAAGGCCGTCCGGGAGGCTTTCAACGAAAGCGTCGAGGCGGGCATGCTCGACAGGATGATGGCGGCCATGGAGCCGGCGATCGCCGAGAGCTTCTCCGAAGACGAACTGCAGGCGATGGTCGATTTCTATGAAAGCCCGACCGGCCGCTCGATCATAGCCAAGATGCCCAGCTTCGGGGTCAAGTCCTCGGCCGCTGTGGTCGCGATCATGCCCGAAATGCAGGCGGACCTCGAAAGGCGCTTGCTCGCCAAGCTGGCGGCCCTCAAGTCGCAGAAGGAGAAATAGGCTTTCGCGGCGGAAGTCAGCTTGTCGTTAAGGGATCAGGTGGTTAGGGAAGGGGCATGCGGGGTGCAACCGTGAAGAGCCTGATCCTTGGCGGCGCGTTCGCGCTGTCGATGACGGCTGCCCCGGTGCTGGCCCAGGCGATCAGGAAGCCCGACCTGTCGGTGTCGTCCAACGACGGCCGCTTCACGGGCTATTCGGCCGCCCTGCCGCTCGACCTGTCGTCCGACGCCGAAAACACCACCTTCGTGGCCAAGGTCGCCGGCAGCATCGAGCAGCCCACCTACGACTTCAATCTGAACATGACGGCCAAGGCCGACCAGGGGCCCAGCCCCCGCGCCCTGGCGCTGGGCGCGTCGCTGAACAAGCGCGAGGCCGGCTTCCGCTCGTCGCTGTCGCGCCTGTTCGGGTTCGGCGACCTGCCCAAGTCCAACTATGTCAGCGTGTCGGTCGACATGAACGCCACGCGCTCGATGATCCTGCCGACCTCGGTTCCGATCGCCCGCGCCAACGTGCGTTCGGCCCTGACCCTCGACGGCCGCCAGATCGCCTCTATCGGCCTGGGCGGCGGCACCATGGGCGACGAGGGCGTCGACTTCAGCCTGATCCGCCCGTTCGACATCCCGGCCGAGTTCTCGGTCAGCGTCCGCGCCGAGGACGAACGCGTCCAGGACGGCCGCTTCATGGTCAAGCTGGTCAAGACCAACTGGTAAGCATAGGCGCAGCCGCGCCGCTTTCCCGACGATCCCCCTGATCTGCCTCTCAAGCCTGTCCGACCTGCGGGCGCCGGCGAGGGCGGGTTTGCGCCCGCGCGCGGGTCTTTCCCTCCTGGTCGCTCCACCAGAGGGGGAGCGGATACATGCGCAAGTCGGTTCTATGGAGCGTCTCGGCCGCAGCGGTGCTGGCGAGCGGGGCGCCGGTCCTGGCCCAGGAAGGGCCGGTCGCGGTCGAGGACCTGGTCGTCACCGCCCAGCGGCGCGAGCAGAAGCTGCAGGACGCGCCGGTCGCGGTCAGCGCCTTCGGGGCCAAGGCGCTGGACCAGCTGCAGATCACCCGGGCCGAGGCCCTGGGGGCTGCCGTGCCCAGCCTCTATATCTCGCAGATCAGCGCCTCGCCCTCGACGGTGCAGGTGGCCCTGCGCGGCGCGCTGGATCAGACCGGCGGCATGATCACCTCGGAGCCGCCGGTCGGCATCTATGTCGACGACGTCTATCAGGCCCGCCTGTCGGTCGCGAACCTTGACCTGGCCGACGTCACGCGGGTGGAGGTGCTGCGCGGCCCGCAGGGCACGCTCTACGGCCGCAACTCGATGACCGGCGCGCTGAAGTACGTCACCCGCCAGCCCGACGGAACGCCCGGCGGCTCGCTGGAGGCCTCCTGGGGCGATTACGGCCTGCAGCGCTATCGGGGCAGCGTCGGCGGCAAGGTCACCGACCATGTCGGCGCCACGGCCTCGGCCCTGTTCTCCGACCGCGACGGCTGGCAACGGAACACCGCCCTCAACCGCCGCGTCGGCGAGCGTCGCGACGCCGGGGTGCGTATGGCGCTCGGCCTGATCGACACCGGTCCGCTCAGCGCGACCGTCTCGGCCGCCTACGCCCGCACCGACACCGACGGCCAGCACTTCTCGCCGCTCGACCCGGCGACCCTGGCGCCCCTGGCCGGCGGCGCGTTCGGCTCGACCCGCTCGCCGATCAACACCGACACCAAGACCGAGCAGAAGAGCCTGACCCTGCACCTGGGCTACGACCTTTCCGGCGTGCAGCTCAAGTCGATCACCGCCTACCAGCGCCTCGACGACCGCTGGACGCTCGATTTTTCCGGCGGCCTGGTGACCGGCTCGGGCCTTGTTCCCGGCTTCCTGCGAGGCAGCGCCACCCAGCAGGAGCAGGCCAGCCAGGAGTTGCAGGCCCTGGGCGAGGCGTTCGAGGGGCGCCTGCAGTGGATCGGCGGCCTGTTCTGGTTCAAGGAGACCGGAACCCAGGTGCTGTCCGACACCGTCGGCTCGGGCATCTACGGCCCGTTCCCCGTGCCCCTGCTGCCGACGACGATCCACGCGACCTCGGAAAGCATCGCCGCCTACGGCCAGCTGGAGTGGCGCTTCACTCACCGCCTCAAGGGCTCGGCCGGCCTGCGCTGGACCCGGGACGAAAAGACCATCGCCGGCACGATCCAGGACGGCCTGGCCGCCTATCCGCCCAGCCTGACCAGCCGCTCCAGCGCGGGCGAGTGGAAGGTCTGGACCCCGAAGTTCAATCTTCAGTACGAGGCCAGCGACGACGTCATGGTCTATGGCACGATCGCGCGGGGCTATCGCGCCGGCGGCTTCGTGGCCCTGTCGATCGCAGAGCCGTCGATCTTCACCAAGGCCTATGATCCCGAATCCGCCTGGTCCTACGAGGCCGGGGCCAAGATCGAGGCCTTCGACCGCCGCGCCCGCCTGAACCTGGCCGCCTATGTCCAGCAGTTGAGGGACCTGCAGCAGAACGTCATCAGCAACGGCTCGATCCTGACCCAGAACGCCGCCGAGGCCCGCATCGCCGGGCTTGAGGTCGAGGCCGCCGCCACGCCGGTGAAGGGGCTGGATCTCTTCGCCTCGCTGGCCCTGACAGACGCCGAGTACGAGAAGCTCGACCCCGCAACCGCCGCCGCCCAGGCCGGGGCCAGGACCCTGCCGCTGGTCTCGAAGGTCCAGGCCCAGGTCGGCGGTTCCTGGCGCATCGAGCCGCAGGCGCTGAAGGGAGGGGCGCTCATCGTCTCGGCCGACTACAGCCACCGCGGCCCGCGCTACGCCGAGGCGACCAACGCGGAGGCTGGCCGCATCGCTTCGGTCGACCGCGTCAATGCGAGCCTTGCCTGGGAATCGCCGTCGGCGGCCTGGCGGGTGTTCGTGCAGGGCGCAATGTCTTCGACGCCAAGGACTATGTCTCCGGCGCGGTCTTCATCCCAGGCCTGATCGTCTACCGCCTGGCCGACGAGCCTGCGATGTGGAGCGCCGGGGTGAAGGTGAAGTTCTAGGCCCGACCGTCGTCATCCCGGCCGTCCGCTCCGCGGCTTCCGGGATGACGAGCGGCGGCTCGCTCCCCTTACTTCCTCTTGTAGGCCTTCACCGCGTCCATGGTCTTGGTCACGTGGCCCTGGAAGTTGAAGTCGCTGTAGGCCAGCAGGATCTTGCCGTCCGGCGCGATGACGTAGGAGGTGCGGTTGGACATGTTGTCCTTCAGCGGCAGCTTGACGTCGTAGTCCTTGATCAGGGCCGGGCTGGCGGCGGCCACCGCGAACTTGTCGCGGCAGTGTTCCTTCGAGAAGTCCTTGATCCGGTCGACATTGCCGCCGGTGACCCCGATCACGGTGGCGCCCAGCTTCTCGAACTCGGGCGTCGCCTCGGCGAACTCGTGCGCCTCGGCCGTGCAGCCCGAGGTGTAGGCGGCCGGGAAGAAATAGAGCACCACCGGCCCCTTCTTCAGAGCCTTGCTGAGCTTGAACTCGAAGTCCTTGCCGGCCAGGGCGCCGGGCGCTGTAAAGTCGGGGGCCTTGTCGCCGGGTTTCAGCGCCGCCAAAGCGGGCGCGGCGGCCAGCAGGCTGAACGCGGCCAGGGAGGCGGCGAGGGCGAGGCGTTTCATTTTGGCGACTCCGGGGAGGGGGCAGGGCGCCGTCCCGCGACGGCTTGGCCAGCAATGTGGACGTGCCCCAACGGAAAGCAAGTATCGGCAAAACAGCGGTCCGGCTTGCCCAGTCACCGGCTTTCCCCTAACCCTCCGCGCCCAAGACATTGAATCTAAGAGGAGCGGGCCGTCATGAGCATCGCCTTCATCTTCCCGGGACAGGGCAGCCAATCGGTCGGCATGGGCGTCGAGCTGGCGGAGGCCTTCGCGTCCGCCCGCGAGGTGTTCCAGGAGGTCGACGACGCCCTGGGCCAGAAGCTGTTCCAACTGATGCGCGAAGGTCCCGAGGGCGACCTGACCCTGACCGAGAACGCCCAGCCGGCCCTGATGGCCGTCTCGCTGGCGGTCACCCGTACGCTGGAGAAGGAATTCGGCGTCGGGATCGACCGCGCCGCCTTCGTGGCCGGTCACAGCCTGGGTGAATACTCGGCCCTGGCCGCCGCCGGCGCCATCAGCCTGGCCGACACCGCGCGCCTCCTGAAGCTGCGCGGCCAGGCCATGCAGCGCGCCGTGCCGGTGGGCGAGGGCGCGATGGCCTCGCTGATCGGTCCCAAGACCGACATCGCCCTGGCCGAGGCCGCCGCCGCCGCCGGCTCTGAAGTCGGCGTCTGCGTCGTCGCCAACGACAACAACAACGGCAACGTCGTGATCTCCGGCGCCAAGGCCGCCGTCGACAGGGCCATCGAGAAGGCCAAGGAACTGGGCGCCCGCGCCATTCCGCTGAACGTGTCGGCGCCGTTCCACTGCCCGCTGATGCAGCCGGCCGCCGATGAGATGGCCGCCGCCCTGGCGACCGCCACGATCCTGGCCCCGCGCGCGCCGCTGGTGGCCAACGTCACCGCCGCCCCGGTCCACGACCCGGACGTCATCCGCAAGCTGCTGGTCGAGCAGGTCACCGGCCGCGTCCGCTGGCGCGAAAGCATGACCTGGCTGGCCGGCGAGGGCGGCGTCACCCGCTTCGCCGAGGCCGGCGCTGGCAAGGTGCTGTCGGGGATGGCCAAGCGCATCGCCCCGGACGCCGAGGCGACCCCGCTGAACAGCCCGGCCGACCTGGAAGCCTTCGCCCAGTCGCTCTGATCCCGTCGAGGCCGGCGTCCGTTCACGGACGGGGCCTCGCTTTCCTTTCCTCCGAACCGGAGAACTCAAATGTTCGACCTCACCGGCAAGACCGCCCTCGTCACCGGCGCCACGGGCGGCATCGGCGGCGCCATCGCCCGGGCCCTGCATGGCCAGGGCGCCCACGTCGTGCTCTCGGGCACCCGCGAATCGGCGCTGACCGAGCTGAAGAACGAGCTGGGCGAGCGCGCCTCGTTCGTCGTGGCGAATCTTTCGGACGCCGAAGCCGTCGACGGCCTGGTCGCCAAGGCCGAGGAAGCCGCCGGCGCCCCGCTCGACATCGTCATCGCCAACGCCGGCATCACTCGCGACGGCCTGATCGTGCGCATGAAGGACGAGGACTGGGACACCGTCATCAAGGTGAACCTGGAAGGCTACTTCCGCCTGGCTCGCGCCGCCGCCAAGGGCATGATGAAGCGCCGCGCCGGCCGCATCATCGGCATCACCTCGATCGTGGGCGTCACCGGCAACCCCGGCCAGACCAACTATGCGGCCTCCAAGGCCGGAATGATCGGGTTTTCCAAGGCCTTGGCCCAGGAACTGGCCAGCCGCGGCGTGACCGTCAACTGCGTCGCCCCCGGCTTCATCGCCAGCCCGATGACCGACGCCCTGAACGATCAGCAGAAGGCCGGCATCCTGTCGACCATCCCGGCCGGCAAGCTGGGCGAGGGGAGCGATATCGCCGCCGCCTGCGTTTACCTGGCTAGCGATCAAGGTGGCTACGTCACCGGTCAGACCTTGCACGTCAACGGCGGCATGGCCATGATCTGAGGCGAACGCCGCCTTGGTCCACAACGGCCATGCTTCTTGGCGGCTGACCCGCTGGTCACCCGAAAAGGAACGTGATAGGCGGTGACCCGACATCTCACGGACGGTGAAACAGAGTTCATACCGTCCGGGGGTAAACAGATTTCAAAACGAGGGACTAACAGAATGTCCGACATTCTCGAGCGCGTGCGTAAGATCGTCATCGAACACCTGGATGCCGATCCCGAGAAGGTCACCGAGAAGGCCAGCTTCATCGACGACCTGGGCGCCGACAGCCTCGACAACGTCGAGCTCGTGATGGCGTTCGAAGAAGAATTCGACATCGAAATTCCGGACGACGCCGCCGAGCACATCCAGACGGTTGGCGACGCCGTGAAGTTCATCACGGAAAAGACCGGCGCCTAAGGGCGTCGGGTTCGTACCCTCACGGGCGAACAGCACTATCAGCCGCCGCGCAGCACGGGCTCTTGCCATCGTGCGCGCGGCGGTTTTCGTATGTGGCCAAGATTCGCGTCGCAACCCGGCTTAAGGCTTTCGCCTTTCGTCTGGGCCGGCGCGTCGGAAGGTTTGGGAGCAATCCATGCGTAGAGTCGTCGTCACCGGGCTGGGCCTGCTGACTCCTCTGGGCCAGGGCGTCGAAGTGTCCTGGAAGAACATCGTGGCCGGCAAGTCCGGCGCGGGCCGCATCACCGCTTTCGACCCGACCGACTACGCCTGCCAGGTGGCCTGCGAAGTGCCGCGCGTCGATGGTCGTGGCGGAGGCGGTCCGGACGTCGAAGGTTCGTTCGACCCCGACCAGACCATGAGCCCGCGCGACCAGAAGCGCGTGGACGACTTCATCCTGTACGGCATCGCCGCCGCGGACGAAGCCGTTAAGGACTCCGGCTGGGTTCCGGAAACCGACGAGCAGAAGTGGCGCACCGGCGTCATCCTCGGCTCGGGCATCGGCGGCCTGTCGACCATCGCCGACACCGCCCTGGAACTGGAAGCCAAGGGTCCGCGCCGCGTCAGCCCGTTCTTCATCTCCTCGGCCCTGATCAACCTGATCTCGGGCCAGGTCTCGATCAAGTACGGCTTCAAGGGCCCCAACCACGCCGTGGTGACGGCCTGCGCCACCGGCGCCCACGCCATCGGCGACGCCATGCGCCTGATCAAGTACGGCGACGCCGACGTGATGATCGCCGGCGGCGCGGAAGCGGCCGTCTGCAAGCTGGGCATCGCCGGCTTCATCGCCTGCCGCGCGGTCGCCACCGACTTCAACGACACGCCCGAGAAGGCCTCGCGTCCCTACGATAAGGACCGCGGCGGTTTCGTCATGGGTGAAGGCGCCGGCGTCGTGGTGCTCGAAGAGTACGAGCACGCCAAGGCCCGCGGCGCGAAGATCTACGCCGAAGTGGTCGGCTACGGCCTGTCGGGCGACGCCTATCACATCACCGCTCCGTCGGAGAACGGCGAAGGCGGCGGGCGCGCCCTGGCGGCGGCCGTCAAGGACGCGGGCCTCCAGCCCTCGGACATCGACTACATCAACGCCCACGGCACCTCGACCATGGCCGACGGCCTGGAAGCCGGCGCTGTGGCCTCCTTCCTCGGCGATCACGCCAAGAACGTGGTGATGTCGTCGACCAAGTCGATGACCGGCCACCTTCTGGGCGCGGCCGGCGCCATCGAGTCGATCTTCTCGATCCTGGCCATCCGCGACCAGATCGCGCCGCCGACCATCAACCTCGACAACCCGGATGTGGACGTGCCGATGAATCTGGCGCCCCACAAGGCCGTGCCGATGAAGATCGACGTGGCCGTGTCCAACAGCTTCGGCTTCGGCGGCACCAACGCCTCCGTCGTGTTCCGTAAGATCTCGTGAGCCAAGTCGCGTGAGCAAGCCGCCGCGTCCGCAGAAGAAGGCTACGGCGCCCAAGCGGGCGTCGAAGGCCCGCAAGCGCGAGACCGCCACCCTGGGACGTCGCCTGGCCGCCATGGCCGGCGGCGGCCTCGTGGTCGCCGCGGTCGCGGCCCTCGCGGTCGGCGGCGGGGCGGTCTGGCTCTACGGCGGGCCGGGCCCCAAGGCCAAGAACGGCGAATATACCTCGGTGGTGCTTCGCCGGGGCGCCAGCGTCTCGGAGATCGCCGGGGCGCTGGAAGCCGGCGGCGCGATCCGCTCGTCGTCGCTGTTCCTGACCGCCGCCCAGGTCACCGGCGCGGCGCGTCGGCTGAAGGCCGGCGAATACGAATTCCCCAATCGCGCCTCGCTCTCCACGGTCCTGGCCATGGTCCGCGACGGCAAGGTGGTGCGCCACCAGGTCACCGTGCCCGAGGGCGTGACCTCCGAGATGGTCGTCGAGATCCTGCAGCGCTCGCCCGTGCTGGTCGGCGACGTGCCGACCCCGCCGGAAGGCGCCGTCCTGCCCGAGACCTACCAGGTCGAGCGCGGCGAAGAGCGGGCCGCGGTCCTGCAGCGGATGATGGACGACCGCGACAAGGTGCTGAACGCCCTGTGGGAGCAGCGCCAGGCCGGCCTGCCGTTCCAGACCAAGGACGAGGCTGTCACCCTGGCCTCGATCGTCGAGAAGGAAACGGCCCTGGCCAGCGAGCGTCCGCGCGTCGCGGCCCTGTTCACCAACCGCCTGCGTCTGGGGATGCGTCTGGATACCGATCCGACGGTGATCTACGGCATCACCCGCGGCCGTCCGCTGGGCCGTGGGCTGCGCCGTTCGGAACTGGACGCCTTCACGCCCTACAACACCTACAAGATCACCGGCCTGCCGCCGACGCCGATCGCCAATCCGGGCCGCGAGGCCCTGGCGGCGGTGATGAACCCGCCCAAGACCGACGAGCTTTATTTCGTCGCCGACGGCACCGGCGGCCATGTCTTCGCCCGGACCTACGAAGAGCACGAGCGCAACGTCGCCCAGTGGCGTCGTATCGAGCGCGAGGCCAAGGCTTCGGAAGCAGCGGGGAACTGACCATGGCGCTGTCGGGCATGACCGGGTTCGCGCGCGTCGAGGGAGCTCTGGGCGACTGGAGCTGGGCCGTCGAGGCGCGCAGCGTCAACGGCCGCAACCTCGAGACCCGCTTCCGTGGCCCGCCGGGCCTGGAAAGCCTCGACCGGGCCGCCCGTGACGGCGCGCAAGGTCGCTTCCAGCGCGGCCAGCTGACGCTCGGCGTCCAGGCCCGCAAGGCCGAGGCCGCCGCCGCCCCGCAGGTCAATGTCGAGGTGCTGGAACGCTACCTCAAGGCCGGCAGCCCCTATGTGGCCACCGGCATGGTCGGCAAGCCCAGCCTCGACGGCCTGCTGGCCCTGCGCGGCGTCATCGAGGTCCGCGAGGACGACGAGGACGCCGAGGCCCGCGCCGCCCTCGAAGCCGCCATCGTCGCCAGCATCCACCAGGCCCTCGACGGCCTGAAGGCCGCGCGGCTGGAGGAGGGCGCTTCGCTCTCGCCGGTGCTTTCCGGCCTCGTCGACCGTATCGAGACCCTGACCAGCCTCGCCGCCGCCGAGGCCGAGGGCCAGCCGGCGATCCTCAAGCAGCGTTTCGAGCGCCGCATGAGCGAACTGCTGGGCGAAAGCGCCTCGCAGGACCGCATTCTGCAGGAAGCCGCCGCCCTGGCGGTCAAGGCCGACGTCCGCGAGGAGCTGGATCGCCTGGCCGGCCATGTGGCCGCCGCGCGCACCCTGCTGGCCAGCGACGGCGCCTCGGGCCGGCGCCTCGACTTCCTCTCGCAGGAGTTCATGCGCGAGGCCAACACCCTTTGCAGCAAGTCGGCGCTGACCGCGCTGACGGCCCACGGCCTCGAGCTGAAGGCCACGATCGAACAGTTTCGCGAACAGGTTCAGAATGTCGAATAACCCGGCCGAGAAGAGCGGCCGCAAGCACCGCGGCCTCCTGCTGATGGTCGTCGCCCCCTCGGGCGTGGGCAAGACCTCGCTGACCCGCCGCCTGGTGGCCGACCACGGCGACCTGCACCTGTCGATCAGCGCCACCACCCGCGAGCCGCGCCCCGGCGAGCACCATGGTCGTGACTACCACTTCGTCTCCAGGGACGATTTCGAGGTGATGATCGAGGACGATGCCTTCCTCGAATGGGCCGAGGTCTACGGCAATCACTACGGCAGCCCGCGCGGTCCGATCATGGAAGCGCTGGAACGCGGCGAGAGCGTGCTGTTCGACATCGACTTCCAGGGCGCCATGAAGGTGCACGAGCAGGCCGGCGCCGACAGCGTGCTGGTCTACATCCTGCCGCCTTCGCTGGCCGAGATGAGCCGCCGCCTGCACGCCCGCAGCCAGGACAGCGAGGAAGTCATCGCCCGCCGCCTGGCCCGCGCCAAGGACGAGGTCGCCGCCTGGGAGAAGTTCGACTACGTCGTGCTCAACGACGACTTCGACAAGGCCTATGCGGACCTCGCCCACATCTATCACGCCGAACGCCAGAAGCGCTCGCGCAACCCCTGGATCGGCGACCTGGTCGGCGACCTGCTGGCGGAAGACATCTGAGCGGCCTGCGCGAGGCTTTCACCCCAATCAGTAGTGGAAGCTGCCGCTCTCGCGCGGCTGGATCAGCTCGCGGGCCCGCAGCACGATCTGCACGGGCGTGAACGGCTTCATCATGTAGGTCGTCGCGCCCGCGCTCATGGCCTCGACCACGCGGTCGAGCCGGCGCTCGCCGGTCATGATCACCACCGGCACCTCGCGGCCCCACTCGCTGACCCGCAGGCGGCGCAGCACTTCGATGCCCGTTTCCCCAGGCATGCGCACATCGAGGAAGACGATCGCCGGATGGCGGTCCTGCACGTCCGACAGCAGCCGCCGGGCGTCCTCGGCCGTCTCCACGTCGAAACCGCCGCCTTCGAGCGCGGTCGACACGAATTCCAGCATCAGCGGGTCGTCGTCGATCACCAGGGCCAGGGGGCGCGAGGTCATGGGGAACTCCAGGAGCGCGTCACAACCAGACGCGGGACTGATTCTTGGTCGCCGCCCGCACCCGCGCCACCAGGTCGGCGGCGGAGAAGGGCTTGAGCACGTAGCCGACGGCGCCGGCCTCCATCGCGGCCTTGACGTTCGCCCCGTGCGCCGAGGCGGTTATCATGATGGCCGGCACGTCGTTCAACCGCCTTTCCGCCCGTAGGCGCCGCAGCAGCGTCAGGCCGTTGATCTCGGGCATGGCGACGTCGAGCAGGAACAGGTGCGGCGGCCGGCGTCGGGCGCTCGCCAAGGCGTCCTCGGCCTTGTGGGCCACGTCCACCGCGAAACCCTCCATTTCGAGCCGGAACTTGACGAACTCCGTCACCAGAGGATCGTCGTCGACGACCAGGACCAGATGCTGCTGCTCGGGCGCGGACTGCATGTGGTGAAGATTCCTCCACCTGTCGGCGAATGCAAGCCGTGGTGGAGCCGTCTCAGGCCTTCAGCAGCGCCGCGGCCAGGGCCTGGAAGCCTTCGATGGGGATGGTCTCGGCCCGGGCGTCAGGGTCTATGCCTGCCGCTTCGCACAAGGCGCCGCCGCCGATCGGCTTGAGGCTGGAGCGCAGCATCTTGCGGCGCTGGCCGAACGCGGCCGCCGTCACCCGTTCCAGGGCCGAGACCAGCGCCTTGTCCGGCGCGGGCTCCAGCGGCACGAGGCGGGCCACCGCCGAGGCCACCTTGGGCGGCGGGGTGAAGGCGCGGGCCGGCAGGTCCATGACCACCCTGGCGCTGCAGACGGTCTGGGATAGCACCGCCAGGCGCCCGTAGGCGTCGTCGTCCTCTTGGGCGGCGATGCGGTCGGCGACCTCCTTCTGGAACATCAGGGTCATCGACAGCGGCCGGAACGGCCCCGTCAGCCAGTTGATCAGCAGCTGGGTGCCGACGTTGTAAGGCAGGTTCGAGACCATGTGCGCCGGACCGCCCTGAGCCAGAGCGGCCATGTCGGCCCGCAGTGCGTCGCCCTCGACCAGGGTCAGGCGGCCGTCGGCGGCGTCGGCCAGTTCGCCCAGCAGCGGCAGGAAGCGGCTGTCCTTCTCGACCGCCACCACCCTGGCGCCGGTCTCCAGCAGGGCCCGCGTCAGGCCGCCGGGGCCGGGGCCCACCTCGATCACCGTGTCGCCTTCGCCGACTTCCGCCAGGCGCGCGATCTTGCGGGTGATGTTGAGGTCGAGCAGGAAGTGCTGGCCGAAGCTCTTGCGGGCCAGCAGGCCGTGGCGCTCCAGCGCTTCACGCAGCGGCGGCAGGTCGGCGAGGGAAGGGGTCGTCATCGCCTCCCTCTAGAGGCAAAACCGTCGAAAGCCTAGGCGTTGCGCCGCGCGGCGATCTCGGCCGCAAGCCGAATGGCCGCGATCAGGCTGTCGGGGCGGGCGATCCCGCGCCCGGCGATGTCGAATCCGGTGCCGTGGTCGGGCGAGGTGCGCACGATCGGCAGGCCCAGGGTCACGTTCACCCCGCCCCAGAAGTCGAGCATCTTCACCGGGATCAGGGCCTGGTCGTGGTACATGCACAGCACCGCGTCGTAGGTCGCCCGGGCGTCGGCGTGGAACAGGCTGTCGGCGGGGGCGGGACCGCGGGCGTCCACGCCGCGCGCGCGCAGGATCTCGACCGCCGGGATGATCGTCTCGATTTCCTCGCGGCCCAGGGCGCCGCCTTCGCCGGCGTGAGGGTTCAGCGCGGCCACGGCCAGGCGCGGCGCGGCGATCCCGAAATCGGTCTTGATGGCCTGGGCGGTGACCAGGCCCGCCTCGACGATGCGCGGCACGCTCAGCGAGGACGGCACGCTGCCCACCGACTGGTGGATGGTCACCAGGGTGGCGCGCAGGTCGCCGGCGGTCAGCATCATCACCGGCCCGCGCGCGCCCTCAAACGGGACGGGGGCGGTCAGCTCGGCGAGGAACTCGGTATGGCCGGGAAACTTGAAGCCGGCCTCGTACAGCGGAGCCTTGGCGATGGGAGCGGTGACCAGGCCAGCGACGGCGCCCGAAAGCGCCAGGCCCACGCCCGTCTCGATGCAGCGGATGATCTGGGGAGCGTGGGCGCTGGAGGGCTTGCCGGCCACCACGGGCGATTGCAGGGGCACGTCCAGAACCGGCAGGGCCTCAGGAAACACCTGGGCGGCCTCGGCCGGCCCGGTCACGGGCCGCACCTTCACACCGCCGCCGGCGGCGGCCAGGCTCTGGAGGTCGCCGACGGCCATGAAAACCGGGCCGCTTTCGCGGAGGGCGGCCCAGGCCTTGGCGATGATTTCGGGCCCGACGCCGGCGGGATCGCCGACGCTCAGGGCCAGGGTGTCTGTCTTCACCGGGTCTCGATGGTGGCGGAGTTGCGCAGGTCTCGCAGATAACGTTTGGAGATCAGCGCAAGTTGCTGACCCTTAAGACGATTTTCGATCTGGTCGTGAGACGGGGCGCCGCCGCCCGACTGGCGCTTGCCGCACACCGCGATCAGGTGCAGGCCGGCGTCCGTGCGGATCGGATCCGACACCTGGCCGATGTTCAGGGCGTTGGCGGCTTCCTGGAACGACGGGGCCAGGTCGCCGATCTCGGCCTCGCCGAGGTCGCCGGCCACGACGCCGCTCACCTTGCCGGCTTCGGCTTCCAGCGTCTGGCAGCTGGTCAGCTTGGGCTTCAGGCCGGCCAGCAGAGCGGTGGCGGCCTGCACGTCGGTTTCAGGGGCGTCCTTGGGCAGGGCCACGGCCACCTGTTTCAGGTCGACCAGGGTCGCCTTGGCGCCCGAGCGCTTGTCGCGCAGATAGACGATGTAGACGCCGTCCTTGACTTGGATCGGGGCCGACAGCTGGCCGGGGCGCAGCTGTTCGAGCGCCGCGTCGACCTCGGCCGGCATCTCGCCCGGGCTGACCCAGCCGGCGTCGCCGCCGTTGGCCGCCGTCGCGGCGGCCGAGAACTGACGGGCCACGGCCGCGAACGGCGCGCCCTGCTGCATCTGGGTCACCAGCTGGCGGGCGCCGTTCAGGGCCACCTCGGCGCCGCCGACGCGCACGGCGTCGATGAACACTTCGCTGACCTGGTACTGCGGCTTGCTGGCCGACTCGGCCATGCGGCGCTGGAAGGCCTTGATCTGGTCTTCGCCGATCCGCAGGCGCGAGCCGTAGCGGCCGCTGATCCAGTTCTGCCAGCTGGTCTCCGCGCGGATCTGGGCGCGCCAGGTGTCGGCGCTGACGCCCTGGGCCGACAGGCTGGCCAGCAGCTGCTGGGCGTTCATCTTGTTGCCCTGGGCGATGTTCTCGATCTCTTCGTCGACTTCCTTGTCGGTCGAAATGATCGTGATCTTCTGCTCGCGCTCGACCCGACGCAGTTCCTGCATCTGGACGTGCTCGTCGATCAGCGAGCGCAGGGCTTCCTGCTCCAGCTGCGGCAGGTTTTCCTGGGTGGGCTGCAGGCCCGAGGTCACCATCAGCAGGCGCATGCGCTGCATCAGATCGTAGGACGAGACGATGTCGTCGTTGACCACGGCCGCGACGCTTTCCGACAGCGGATTGGCGCGAGGCTCGGCGGCGGCCGGAGGGGCGTCGACCAGGGGCGTGGCCTGACGGGCCTGGGCGGGGAAGCCCGCCACGGTCAGGGCGAGGATGGACGCGGCGCTGGCCGCAAATGTCGTCACGCTACGCGCAGACCGCATGGGTAGTGTCGTTCCTCTGGAGCCCGGCCTGGCGGCTGGCCTCGATTTCAATGTCTTTGACGCGACGACCTTCCGGTAGACCGTGAGCGGCCGCGTCTCGATGCGTCACGGGGACGCGTGCGGACGCCCGCACGTCCCCCCGGACGTTGGATTGCTTAGTCGCTGTACCCTGTATCACCCAATGTGGCGAGGGTTAGGCGCACGACGACCGAGCGGTCAGGCTGGAGCCGCAGCCCCGTCACCGTCGAGCTATAGCGGTCTTCCTGTTGGTAGATGATGTCGATGCGGATGCAATCGTCCGTATAGGCCACGCCGAGGTCGCGGCGGCGCCAGGTCTCGGCCACCAGGTCGAGCTGGCCGAAGGCCGTCAGGGCCCACTTGCTGGTCAGCTTCAGCTGGCCGCGGGCCTCGAAGTTTTCCTGCCGCTCGCCGTTGGAGTCGACGTTGTCCTTCAGGTAGCGGAACGAACCCTGGATCCGCTGGGTGTAGGCGTCGGCGCCGGTTTCCAGGCGATTGATCTTGGTGGTGTCGGAGTCCAGGCGCGTGCGGACATAGGCGTTGATTCCCTGCACCGGGGTGACCGTGGCGGCCACGATCCAGTCGGACGACTTGTCCTGCAGGCCGGTGCGCGAGGGCAGCAGCGGGTCGTATTCGGTGCGGAAGCTGCGGCCCACCAGCACGCTGCCGCCACGGCCGTCGGCGGTGTTGAAGGTTGCCCGGCCGCCCACGTTCATCCGCGTGCCGCCTTCGTAGAGGTCGAAGCCCGGCGACTTGTTGGTGCGGAAGAGGTTGGTTTCGTCGAACTCGAAGGCCGAGCTGTCCTCATTGTAGAGATAGGTCGTGGTCCCGTTGCGGGCGACCACCACCGGCACGCTGGAGCTGTCCGAACCCGTGGCGATCTGCACCAGCGGTTCGAGGATGACGCTGCCGCCCTTCTTGAGGCCCTTGTAGAGCGGCAGGCTGAGGTCGACCCCGGCCACGCCCATGGTGCGCGAATAGTTGACCGAGGCGTCGTCGCCCGCGGCCATGGCCTCGGTCGTCAGGTAGATGCCCTTGATCTTGTAGGCGTCGGCGCGGGCCTGGGCGAACGGCTGGATCCGCAGGCCCGGTCCGACCACGGCGCTGGCGCGCCAGTCGGCCTGGACGCTGCCGCGGGCGCTGTCGACGCCTTCCTGGTGGCTGTACGCGGCCATGGTGCCGTAGTAGGGCGCTTCGCCGAACTGCGATTCCGAGCGGTTGAGCAGCACGCCCGAACCCTGCAGGCGCAGGCGGCCGAACAGCACCGGCGATTCCGG
Source organism: Caulobacter endophyticus (assembly GCF_003116815.1). Lineage (GTDB taxonomy): Bacteria > Pseudomonadota > Alphaproteobacteria > Caulobacterales > Caulobacteraceae > Caulobacter > Caulobacter endophyticus. The sequence continues at coordinate 111,605 of NZ_QDKQ01000056.1, read as the reverse complement.
TTCCCAGCGGCCTTCGACCAGGGGGCCGATCACCGGGAAGGCGCCGCTGTTCTCGAACTTGTTGCCGATGCCGGTCGTCGCGTCCGTACCCACGACGCGCAGGCCCTGCACCGACACGGCCGAGATCGACAGCCACGAGCGGGCGTCCTGCCGCGAGGTGTAGATCTGCGACGTCAGGCGGCGATCTTCGCTCGTGAACAGGCCGCGTTGGGCGTAGACGTCGTTGATGTCGTACTTGTCGAAGAGCAGGGCGTCGGAGGCGCGCTCGGCGCTGAAGCCCCACTTCCACTTGTCGTCGATGTCGAACGCGCCCTTGGCCAGTATGTAGCTGCGGGTGGTCGCGTCGCCGAAGCGGTTGCCCCGGTTGTCGAACTCCTTCTCGTACGTCGCCCCCATGCGCGCCTCGAGCATGCCCGAGTAGAAACGCTTGCGGTAGTTGACGTTGACGAAGGGGTTAACCTTCGTGTTGATCTGTGGGCTGATGATCACGTCCTGGGAGGGCGAGATCACCTGTAGGTAGGGCTGCTGGTAGGACAGGCCTCGGCGCTGCGACAGGCCCACCTTCGGCGTCAGGAAGCCCGAGCTGCGCGGAGCCTGCGGGTCGGGGTGCCAGAACAGCGGCAGGTAGAGCAGCGGCGCGCCCCACAGGCGGATCTTGGCGCCATGGTAGTAGACGATCTGGCGCTTCTTATCCTGCACCACCTTGTCGGCTTCGATCGACCAGGTCGGCGTCGGCTTCTCGGCGCAGACGTCGCACGGGGTGTAGATCGCCTGGTTGAGCTCGGTGACTTCCTCGTTGCGGCGGATCGCCGTGGCCGCGGCGATCTTCACGTTCTGGTCCAGGCGCGTGGAGAAGTTGCGCGCGAAGCCGGCGCGCATGTCCTTGTCCAGCGTCAGGTCGTCGGCGAACTGGGCCGTGCCGTCGGCATTGATCAGCGAGACCTTGCCGTGGGCGGTCACCACCCCGGTGCTGGTGTCGTAGATCACCTCCTGGGCGCGCAGGGTGCGGCCCTGGGAGCGCACCTCGACCGAGCCGCGCGCCGTCATCGTCTTGGACGCGTCGTCGCGGATCAGCAGGTCGGATTCCAGGTAGTAGCCGTCGTCGCCCAGGCCGTCGTCGGCCGCCGCCGGGGCGGCGGGGACCTGCGGAATGGTCGCCAGCGGCTGCTGGGCGTGCGCGACGCCGCTTGCGGCGGCGACGGCCAGCCAGGCGACGCCCGCCATCAGCAGCTTGCGAACCGCCGCGCCCGGCGCAGGGCTTAGATCGATCATCAGGGGCCTCGATGCCGGCGTCACAGACTCAACCATCCTCGGTATAGCAAAGCAGGGTCAGCCCCGCCAAAAGCGCCGCCACCGGAGGAGTCCAGGAGGCCAGGACAGGCCCCAGGACGTCGGCCTTGCCCAGCGCGCCGCACAGTTCGTTGAAGAAGAAGAACCCGAAGCCGAGCGCGACGCCAGAGCCGGCGAGGGCGGCCAGGCCCCCAAGGCGCATCAGGCGCAGCGAGAACGCCGCCGCCAGCACCGACATGGCCGCGAACAGCAGCGGCGTGGCCAGCATCTGCTGCAGGCGCATCTTGAACGGCGTGGCCGAGAAACCGGCGGTTTCGGTGCGGGCGATGGTCTCGGGCAGGCGCCAGAAAGCCACGGCCTGCGGGTTCTTGAAGCGGTCGGCGGCGGTGCGCTCGTCCAGGTCCGACGGCACCGAGGCGCTTTCCGAGCGCAGGGCGCCGGCGCCGGGCGTGGCTTCGCTGACGCCGGTCAGGCGCCAGAAGCCGGGCTCCAGCCGGGCCTCAGCGGCTTCGTAGCGGCGCGTGAACACCAGGCTGCCGTCCGGCTTGACGTCGTAGACGAAGAACGAGACGCCCCGCAGGCGGACCGCGCCGTCGACCATGTCGCGAATGCGGGCGCGGATGACGATCTGGCGCTTGTCGTCGCCCTGGCGCAGCCAGGCGCCCTTGGGAGCGTTCTTCAGGTAGCCGGCCAGCAGGGCGTCGCGCTCGGTCTCGAACCGCGCGCTCATCGCCGAGGTCAGCGGGTTCAGCAGGGTGACGGTGACCACGCCCATGGCGAAGGCCGCGAAGGCCGCCGGCAGGATGAAGCGCCAGGCCGAGACGCCGGCCGCGCGCATGGCGATCAGCTCGCTGCGGCGGTTGAGGCCCACGAACGCGCCAAGGGTGCCGAACAGGAAGATGAACGGCGTCAGGGTCAGCAGCGTGGCCGGGGCCTGCAGGATCGTCAGGTACAGCAGCTGGCCAAAGCCCGCGTCTTCCGAACGCGTGCCGACGTTGCGGGTGATGTCGACGAAGGCGATCAGCATCACCAGCGCGCCCAGCACCGCCAGGGCCGCGCCCAGCGAGGCCAGCGTCTTGCGCAGCACATAGCGCTCGAGCATGCCGATGCCGATCACGACACGCCTCCCAGCGGCTGCAGGCCGCCCGTCTGGCCGCCCGTCTGGCCGATCGGCACGTAGCGCTGCACCTTCTGGCGGAAGATCTGGGCCAGGCCCCACCAGGTGGCGGCGATGGGCACGGCGTACTGCAGCACGTTCAGCCAGACCTGGTCGTCGCAGGCCGCCTGCACGCCAAAGCCCATGATCCGCACGACGGCCGCGGCCGCGCCGACGGCGGCAATGCGCTTGCCATAGCCCATGCGGCTGAACGAGCCGCCGATCACGGCCGCCAGGGCCATGGCCATCATGGCGATGTTGTAGAGGGGACCGGCCAGGCGCGAGTGGCCCTCGGCCAGCATCTTCACCCGGTTATGCTGCTCCCATTCCTGGGTCATGTCCGGGAAGAACAGCTCGTGCGGATAGCGGTCGGCGATCTTGTAGTGCAGCAGCTCGTCGCTCTGGAACAGCGTCGACAGGTCGAACACGTATTCCTCGAACGACAGGTAGTTCAGCACGCCCGCGCTGTTGAACTCCTGGTTGGAGCCCTTGCGCATGATCAGCACCGGCAGGTCGTTGCGCTTGGCGATCACGCCCTCGCGCGCCGTATAGGTGACCGAGCCGCCGTTGGGCTTTTCCTGGTGGATGAACAGGTTCTTGATCAGGTTGTCGCGGTCGATCGACTGGGCGTAGACCGTCAGGCCCGGGCCGGGCTCGGTGAACTCGCCTGGCCGCACCAGGGTCGAGGCCAGGTCGGTCTTCATGTCGAAGGCGGTCTCGCGGATCAGGCGCGCCGACCACGGCTGCGCCCAAAGGCCCAGCACCAGCGAGATCAGGGCCGCGAACACCGAAAGCCGCATGGCCGGCGAGATCACCCGCCAGCGGCTCATGCCGCCGGCGAAGCAGACCACGATCTCCTGCTCGGTATGCAGACGGTTCAGCGCCACCAGCGCGGCCACGAACAGCGCGATCGGCATGATGATGTTGAGCAGCTGGGGCAGGGCCAGCAGGATCATCTTGGCGAAGATCAGCGCCGTCTGGCGCTGCTCGATCAGGATGTCGAATTCCGAAAGGCTGCGCGCCAACAGGGCCAAGGCCGCCAGGGCCGCGGTGGCCAGGATGGTCGGCCCGACCAGCTGTCGGAAGAGATAGCGTTCGATCAGGCGCATGCAGGGGGTGTTTCGGGGGCTTCACGGATTCGCGCGGCGAACCCCGGCGTTGAGGCGTGTTCTACACGTCTGGCTCGGCTTGGCACAACCGAAGACATCATGTGGGACGGCGTGACGGGGCTGTGAACGGCGACGGTCTTTTCCCAAGGATCGGCATGGACTATGCCGGGCGTTCACGTCCTGTCGCGTCGGATCGCGGCCTTCTCAAGGCCGCGCCGCGACGGGATCTCCCGCTTCCCAGGAGCGCTGCATGCGTATCGAGTTCGTCCCCGCCGACAGCCAGGCCGGCGCCACCGCCGCCTTGGCGGTGCTGGCCTATGAGGCCGCCGCCCTTTCGCCCGAGGCCAAGGCCGTCAACGAGGCCGCGGGCGGCGCCATCGTGCGCGCCGCGGCGGGCGGCCGATTCATCGGCGCCAAGGGCCAGGTCCTCGACATCCTCGCCCCGGCCGGCCTGGACGCCGCCCGCGTGGTGGTGGTCGGCGTCGACGGCGCCGGCGCGGTCGAGCCCGAGACGGCCGAGATCGCCGCCGCCCACGCCTACAACGCGGTCAAGACCTCGGGCGTCACCGAGCTGCTGCTCAAGCTGGGCGGCGACGCCGAGACCGCCGCGCGCGTCGCCTTCGGCGTCAAGCTGGCGGCCTACCGCTTCGACCGGTATCGCACCACCGAGAAGGCCGAGAAGAAGCCCTCGGTCGCCACCGTCAAGGTCGCCGCCGCCGATCCTGTCAAGGCCCAGAAGGCCTTCGCCGCGCTCGAGCCTCTGGCCGACGCCATCCTGTTCAGCCGCGATCTCGTCTCCGAGCCGGCCAATATCCTGCATCCCGAAGAGTTCGCCGCCCGCGTGAAGGGCCTGGAGAGCCTGGGCCTCGAAGTCGAGATTCTCGGCGAGAAGGAAATGGCCGCTCTGGGCATGGGCAGCCTGCTGGGCGTCGGCCAGGGCAGCGTCCGCGAAAGCCAGCTGGTCATCGCCAGGTGGAACGGCGCGGCCGACAAGTCGGCCCAACCGATCGCCTTCGTCGGCAAGGGTGTCTGCTTCGACACCGGCGGCATCTCGATCAAGCCCGCCGAGGGCATGGAAGACATGAAGTGGGACATGGGCGGGGCTGCCGCCGTGGCCGGCGTCATGCACGCCCTGGCCGGCCGCAAGGCCAAGGTCAACGCCATCGGCGTGCTCGGCCTGGTCGAGAACATGCCCGACGGTAACGCCCAGCGTCCCGGCGACGTCGTCACCTCCATGTCGGGCCAGACGATCGAGGTCATCAATACCGACGCCGAAGGCCGCCTCGTGCTGGCCGACGCCCTCTGGTACACGCAGGACCGCTTCAAGCCGAAGTTCATGGTCGACCTGGCCACCCTGACCGGCGCGATCATCATCTCGCTCGGCAACGACTATGCGGGCCTGTTCAGCAACAACGACGGCCTGTCGGAAAAGCTGCTCGCCGCCGGCGAGGCCGAGCGCGAGCCGCTGTGGCGCCTGCCGCTGCCCAAGGCCTACGAGAAGCAGATCGAAAGCCCGATCGCCGACATGAAGAACATCGGCGGCCGCCCGGCCGGCTCGATCACGGCGGGCTTGTTCCTGCAGCGCTTCGTCAATGGCGTGCCGTGGGCCCACCTCGACATCGCCTCGACCGCCTGGCGCAAGGGCTCGTCCGACCCGACCGTGCCGGACGGCGCGGTGGGCTTCGGCGTGCGCCTGCTCAACCGCCTCGTCGCCGACGCCTACGAAGGCTGACGCTGCGCATGTCGGCCGCGCCCTGCGAGATCTGGTTCTACCACCTGGAGCGAAGCAGCGCCGAACAGGTGCTGCCCGAACTGTTGGAAAAGACCCTGGGGCGCGGCTGGAAGGCTCTGGTCAGGGGAGGGGATCCGGCGCGGCTCAACGCGCTGGACGCTCACCTCTGGACCTTTCGCGACGACAGCTTCCTGCCGCACGGCCTGGCCGAAGAACCGCTGGCCGAGCGCCAGCCGGTGCTGCTGAGCACCGCGCTGGACAACCCGAACGGCGGCGATGCGTTGTTCCTGCTCGACGGCGCCGAGCCGGGGGACCTGGGCGGTTTCGCCCGCTGCATCCTGCTGTTCGACGGTCGTGACGAAGAGGCCCTGCGGCTGGCGCGGGGCCGTTGGAAGGCGTTCAAGGCGGCCGGCCATCCGGTCTCGTACTGGCAGCAGGCCGAACGCGGATGGGAGAAGAAGGCATGAAGCGGCTTCTTATGGTTCTGGGCGCTGCCATGGTCCTGGCGGCCTGCTCGACCAGCACGCCTGAACCCGCGCCGCCCCCGCCGCCCGAGACCCCCGTGGCCCCGCCGGCCATCGCCCTGCCTAAGCCCCCGGCGCCCGAGAAGGACCAGTGCGGCCTGAAGGAAGCGCAGGCCTTCGTCGGCAAGAACCGCACGGCCCTGCCAGCGCCGGTCGATCCGTCACGCTGGCGCGTGGCCTGCACCACCTGTCCGGTGACCATGGACTACCGCGCCGACCGCCTGAACATCCTGTTCAATCCGGATACGGGCGTGGTCCAGCAGGTGAAGTGCGGGTGATCACGAGACTGTCCTAAGCTCGCCCAACTCCGCCTCCCTCGCCGCAAGGGCGAGGAAGGCGATCAAGAGGAACCTCCCCCTGTGGGGGAGGCGGCCGAAGGCCGGTGGGGGGAAGTTCTCAGCTTCCGAGGTCGTGGAAAGTCATCACCAACACCCCCCACCGATCGCTACGCGATCGCCTCCCCCACAGGGGGAGGTTCCCGGTTATGGGGATAGAGCAGCGTGTATCCCCGGCGTTCAGCGAAAACTCCTGAACCCGATCAATCCCCTATAACTTTCTCATCCAATTCCATCAGACGCGCCCAGCCCTGAGCCATAATCAAACCGTCCCCGCCATGGGGAGGGCTCTTGGTACCGGCCCAAGCGTGGCGAGGACCGCATCGAGCGGGGCCGCTGGAAGCGTCGTGGGAAGGCGGGTTTGCAGGAGCGCTCACGGGCGTGATTGGGCCGCCAAGCCGTCCATGATGCTGCGAGCGGGTCGACAGGGCCGGGAACGTTCAAACCGGCCTAACAGGATCAGCCGAGGCCGCGCCGGATTACCGCGGGGCTGTCGATCCTGCCCGTCCGAGGGCTAGCCGGGCCAACGGTTGAAAGAGACCTACGCCCCCGGTCCTTCGAGCCAATGATGCGGCGGAGCGGTCGACGAAGCCGAAACGCTAAACAAACACACGGTCTCCGGGCTCCGCCCGGCCGCTCCGCGCCTCCCCATCAGCTTTCGTGAGATTTCACGGGAGATCGCCTCTCCATGCCCTCTCCCCTTGAGCGAGAGGGTGGGCCCCGCGAAAGCGGGGGTCGGGTGAGGGGTCTCTCAGAACCGCCCGCGCGACCCCTCATCCGTCGGCTACGCCGACACCTTCTCCCGCAGGGGGAGAAGGATCAAAGCGGAGACCCCCATGCCCAAGTCCAAGCCCCCGCGTAGCCGCCTGCGTCGCGCGCCCAACGGCAAGCCCGTTGATCGCACCCATCAGCGGACGATCGCGGCCTGCGACGACATCATCGAGCGGCTGCAGAAGATAACCCGCGAGGTCGAAAGCGTCGCGCACGAGGCGCCGGCCGAGGAAATGGCCAGTTTCCGCGAGGAGATCGCGGAGGGCATCCGCTGCTGGACCAGCGTCCGCAACATCCACCTCGAAGCCCTGAGCCTGCCGCGCAAGCAGGCTTGGCCCGGTATCGCCAAGGCGATGAAGGCGGCCGAGGCCCGCCGAAAATCGGTTTAGCGCTTGCCCAGGCCCGGGAACATCGCCGCCTCGCCGTCGAAGACGCCCAGATAGCCGAGCTCGCCGAGCAGCGGCGTCAGGTCCTCCAGCGTGTCGGCCTGGGCGCGGGCGGTCGCCAGTTCGCTGGGCCGGCCCGTCTGGTCGTGCAGGCGATAGACGGTCCACATCTTGCCCTTGGGCGCCGCGGCGCCCGGCGCGAGATAGCGGTGCTCCCAGCCCACCAGGGCCGGCGTGCGGCCGATCTCGACGTCGAACGGACGGTCGCGGAAGGCCAGGTCCATCTCCAGCCGCGTGGCCTCGGCCAGGCGCTGGTCGAGCCAGGCCGCGAAGGCTTCCAGCACGCAGGAAGCCGACAGCCCTTCGGGGTTGGCGACGACGTGGTTGCGGCTGGAAAGGGCGGCGGTCATGGCCGTATCGATAACCCGCGAGGTCTGTCGATACGGCTAAAGCTCTTGGTTTACCGGCGTTTACCGAAAGTTGTTTCCAGGCAGCCTCAGCCTTCGGCGTCCGCCAGCTGCTCGGCCAGCTCCATCCAGGCGGCCTCGGCCTCGTCGAGCTTGGCCTTGGCGTTGTCGCGGCGCTTCTCCAGCTCCGGCACCTTGGCCGGGGTCTTCACGTAGAGCTGCGGGTCGGCCAGCTGGGCTTCCAGCTCGGCCAGGTCCCGGGTCTTGCGGTTCATCACCTGCTCGGCGGCCTCGACCTTGCGGCGCAGGGGCTCGACGGCGACCTTCTTGGGAGCCGGGGCGGAGGCGGGCGCCTTGGCCGGCTCGCGGGCGACCTGCGTGGGCTTCACCGCCTGCTTGGCGCGTTCGAGCACGAACTTGGCGTAGTCGTCCATGTCGCCGTCGAAGGGAACCACCTTGCCGTCGGCCGCCAGCCACAGGCGGTCGGCCACCAGCTCCATCAGCGAGCGGTCGTGGGTGATCAGCAGCACCGCGCCCTCGTAGTCGTTCAGCGCGTCGAGCAGGGCCCGGCGGCTGTCGATATCGAGGTGGTTGGTCGGTTCGTCGAGGATCAGGACATGCGGGGCGTCCATGGCCACGAGGTTCAGCAGCAGGCGGGCGCGCTCGCCGCCCGACAGGTTGCCGACGGTGGTGTCCTGCTTGTCGAAGTTCAGGCCCCACTGGGCCAGGCGCGAGCGCCGCGAGGATTCGCTGGCCTCGGGCATGGCGCGGCGGACGATCTCCAGCGGCGTGTCGTTGGGATCCATCGCCTCGATCTGGTGCTGGTGGAACCAGCCGACCTTCATCTTTTTGTCGCGGTGCAGCTCGCCCTTCTGGATGTCCAGCGCGCCGGCGATCATCTTGGCGAAGGTCGACTTGCCCGCGCCGTTAACGCCCAGGAGACCGATGCGGTCGTCCAGGTCCATGCGCAGGTTTAGGTTCTTCAGGATCGCGCGACCAGCCTCGTAGCCGACGTCGGCCTTCTCCAGCCGGATCAGCGGCGGGGCCAGGGGCTTGGGCGGCGAGGGCAGGGTGAAGGGCGCGACGCGCTCCTCGATGGTGGTCGCCACCGGCTCCATCTTGGCCAGGCGCTTCATCCGCGACTGGGCCTGGGCCGCCTTCGAGGCCTTGGCCTTGAAGCGGTCGACGAAGGCCTGCAGGTGGGCGCGCTCGGCGTCCTGCTTGGCCTTGGCGGAAAGTTGCAGGCGGGCCTTCTCGGCGCGGCGCTTTTCGAAGTCGTCGTATCCGCCGGTGTAGAGCTCCAGCTTGCCGCCGGCCAGGTGCAGCATGTGGGTGCAGCTGTTGTTGAGCAGTTCGCGGTCGTGGCTGACGATCAGGGCGGTGTGCGGATACTTCTTGAGCCGCGCTTCCAGCCAGAGGGCGCCTTCCAGGTCGAGATAGTTCGTCGGCTCGTCCAGCAGCAGCATGTCGGGCTCGGCGAACAGGGCCGCGGCCAGGGCCACGCGCATGCGCCAGCCGCCCGAGAACTCGCTCATCGGCCGTTGCAGGTCGTCCTGGCTGAAACCAAGGCCGGCCAGGATTTCCGAGGCCCGCGAGGGGGCGCTGTCGGAGTCGATCTCGATCAGCCGGCCCCAGATCTCGCCCATCTCCTCGGGATCGGCGGTCTCCAGGCGGGTCAGCAGGCCGTGACGCTCCTCGTCGGCCTCCAGCACCGTGTCGAGCAGGGAGACGGGCGTGGCCGGGTGCTCCTGGTCCACCGAACCGATGCGGGCGTTCCTGGGCAGGCTGATCTCGTCGCCGGCCGCCACCAGATGGCCCAGGATCAGCTTGAACAGCGTCGACTTGCCTACGCCGTTGCGGCCGATCAGGCCGACCTTGGCGCCCGGCGGCAGGCTGACGGTCGCCTTCTCGAAGAAGCGGCGTCCCCAGGCGTCGAAAGTAAGGTCGTTGATCTGAAGCATGTTGGGAACGCGGGGTTGGCGGCGAGGAGGCGCCCGGCTATAAGCCCGCAACCTCCCAATTCACAAACTTTCTCTGTGAGATTTTCGGAATGACCGAACGTACCTTCTCGATCATCAAGCCCGACGCGACCCGCCGCAACATCACCGGCAAGATCAACGCCGTGATCGAGGAAGCCGGTCTGCGCATCGTCGCCCAGCGCCGCGTCCACCTGACCGAAGCTCAGGCCAAGAAGTTCTACGAAGTCCACGCCGAGCGCCCGTTCTACGGTGAACTCGTCGCCCAGATGACCGCCGAGCCGGTCGTCGTGCAGGTCCTGGAAGCCGAAGGCGCCGTGGCCAAGTACCGCGAAGTCATGGGCGCCACGAACCCGGACAACGCCGCCGAAGGCACCATCCGCAAGCTGTTCGCCCTGTCGATCGGCGAAAACTCGGTCCACGGTTCGGACAGCCTCGAGAACGCCGGCATCGAAATCGCCCAGTTCTTCACCGACGCCGACATCGTCGGCTAAGGCTTCCGGGCTTTAGGCTAGCGAAAAGGCCGGCGGGGCGACCCGCCGGCCTTTTTGTTTTCTGGGCTCAGTCCGGCTCGCGCGCCCCGTGGCGGATCTCCAGGATCACCACGCGATCGGGTTGCGAGACGTAGCGGATCAGATAGGGCGGAATGACCATCAGTTCGCGCCTTCCGCGACTGATGGCGCGACCTCGGTCTGGCGAGCTTTCGAGGCTGCGCGCTGCAGCGATCAGCCGTGAGGCCAGGCGCTGGGCGGCGAGCGGACTGAATTCCGCGACATAGGTCTGGATCGCGCGCAGGTCGGACGCCGCGCTACGGGTCCAGACTACTTGAACCATGAGGCCGGCGCCGGCTTCTCGTCAGGCGTGCCCCAGCTTTCCAGCCAGGCGCAGACCTCGTCATTGGGGATCAGCCGGCCGGCCGCGATGTCGTCCATCGCCTCGGCATAGCGCCGAGCGTCGGCGTCTTCATCGATCTCGTCGAAGATGGAGGGCTCGGGCTTCATGCGCCGAACCTATCATGCAAAAGCCGAGGGCGAAAACCGCCCTCAAAGCCCCCGCACGAACTCCGCCAGCACCGCCGGATAGAGCCTGTGCTCTTCCTTCAGCACCCGGGCGGCCAGCGCATGATCGTCATCGCCGGCCTCGATCGCCACGCGGGCCTGACCCAGGATCGGACCCTCGTCCACGCCGGCCGTGACCAGATGCACCGTGCAGCCGGCTTCGGTGTCTCCCGCGGCGATGGCGCGGGCATGGGTGTCGAGGCCCGGATATTTCGGCAGCAGCGAGGGGTGGATGTTCAGCATCCGGCCTTCCCAGGCGTCGACCAGGAAGGGCGTGAGAATCCGCATGTAGCCGGCCAGGGCGATGACCTCGACGCCGCGCTCGCGCAGGGCGGCGTCGACCGCGCGTTCATGGGCCTCGCGATCCTTGCCGAACGGCTTGCTCGGCACGCACAGCGCCTCGATCCCGGCAGCTTCAGCCGTCGCGAGACCGCCAGCGTCGGCCTTGTTGGCCAGCACCAGGGCGATCTCGAACGGGCAGGCCGGGTCCTGGGCGGCGCGGACCAGGGCCTCCATGTTGGAGCCCCGGCCAGAGATCAGGGCGGCGACCTTGGTCTTGGCCTTCATCACGCCTTGGCCAGCTGACCGCAGACAAAGGCGTCTTCGCCGGCGTTCAGCAGGGCGGCCAGCACCGGCTCGACGTCGCCTTGCGCCACGATCAGGATGAAGCCGACGCCGCAGTTGAAGGTGCGGCGCAGTTCGTGGGCGTCGATCTGGCCGACCTCTTGCAGCCATTCGAACACGGGCGGCAGGGCCCAGGCGTTCCAGTCGAATTCCGGAACCAGGCCCTCGGCGATGCAGCGCGGCGGGTTCTCGATCAGGCCGCCGCCGGTGATGTGGGCGCCGCCCTTGACCCGACCCGACTGCAACAGCGGCAGGATCGACTTCACATAGATGCGGGTCGGGGCCATCAGGGCCTCGGCCAGGGTCTTGCCTTCCTCGAAGGGCGCCGGAGCGTCCCAGGCCAGGCCCGAGAGCTCGACCACGCGGCGCACCAGCGAATAGCCGTTCGAGTGCGGACCAGACGAGCCGATGCCGATGATCACGTCGCCGGCGCGTTGCTTGTCCAGCTTGGGCAGCACGCCGTCGCGCTCGACCGCGCCCACCGAGAAGCCGGCCAGGTCGTATTCGCCGTCGCCGTACATGCCCGGCATTTCGGCGGTCTCGCCGCCCACCAGGGCCGCGCCGGCCAGCTTGCAGCCCTCGGCGATGCCGGCGACGACGCTCTTGGCGGTCTCGACGTCCAGCTTGCCGGTGGCGAAGTAGTCCAGGAACATCAGCGGCTCGGCGCCTTGCGCCAGCAGGTCGTTGACGCACATGGCCACCAGATCGATGCCGACCGTGGCGTGCATGCCCGCGTCGATGGCGATCCGCAGCTTGGTGCCGACGCCGTCGGTCGTCGTGACCAGCAGGGCGTCCTCGTAGCCGGCCGCCTTTAGGTCGAACAGCGCGCCGAAGCCGCCGAGGCTGGCTTCCGCGCCAGGGCGGCGGGTCGCCTTGGCCAGCGGCTTGATCGCGTCGACGAGGGCGTTGCCGGCGTCGATGTCGACGCCCGCCTGGGCGTAGGTCAGGCCGCCGGCTTGGTCGGTCTTCGGATCGCTCATCGGGTCGCTCATCTGTGGTTCCAGGCCCTCGGCGACCCTTGTTTGGCGCTTTGGGACAGAAAAGTGGCTGCTCCGCAACGCTTGACGCTTGCAGACTCGGGGGTGCGCGAGGCTATTAGCAGCCGATGACGCCGATCACCACCACCGCCGAGCTGGCGGAGTTCTGTAATGGTTTGAAGGGGCAGCCCTTCATCGCCGTGGACACCGAGTTCATGCGCGAGACCACCTATTGGCCCAAGCTCTGCTTGATTCAGGTCGCTTCGCCCGTTTCCGACGCGGTGATCGACCCGCTCGCGGACGGCCTCGACCTCGAGCCTCTGCTCGAGCTGATGCGTGACGAGACCCTCTTGAAGGTGTTTCACGCCGCCCGTCAGGACGTCGAGATCTTCAATAATCTGAAGGCGATGCCCACGCCCCTGTTCGACACCCAGGTGGCCGGCATGGCCGCGGGCTTCGGCGAACAGATCGCCTATGACGCCCTCGTGCGCCAGATGCTGAAGATCGAGATCGACAAGTCGAGCCGCTTCACTGATTGGGCCCGCCGTCCGCTGACCGACGCCCAGCTGGCCTACGCCCTGGCCGACGTGACGCACCTGGCGCGGCTGTTCCCGGTCCTGCGCGATCGCCTCGAAGAATCGGGCCGTCTGGCCTGGGTCGAGGAGGAGATGAAGGCGCTGAGCGATCCGGCCGCCTACGACGTCGACCCCGAGAAGGCCTGGCGCCGCCTGCGTCCTCGCAAGACGCAAGCCAAGTACCTGGCCGTCTTCAAGTCGGTCTCGGCCTGGCGCGAGCGCACCGCCCAGCAGCGCGACCAGCCGCGGGGGCGCATCCTCAAGGACGAGGCCATCGACGAGCTGGCGACCCAAGCCCCGACCTCGCTGGAGGGTCTCAACACCCTGCGCGGCGTGCCCAAGGGCTTTGGCGGCAGCAAGTTCGGTCCCGACCTGATCGCCGCGATCAAGGCCGCCCTGGCCGATCCCGAAGGCTACGCCCCGGTGGTCGACAAGCCCGGCCCGCCGCCGCCGCCTTCGGCCGGCGCCGTGGTCGAGCTGCTCAAGGTGCTGCTCAAGGCTCGCGCCGAGGAGGCCGGCGTGGCCTCCAAGCTGATCGCCACCGTCTCGGACCTCGAAAAGATCGCGGCCGACGACGAGGCCGACACGCCCGCCCTGCAGGGCTGGCGTCGCGAGGCCTTCGGCAGCGACGCCCTGAAGATCAAGCGGGGCGAGCTGGCCCTGGTGCTCGACGGGATCAAGGTCCGCGTCGTGGAAGTTCGCCGGACCCCGCGTCCGGCCTGATCGGGCTCAGTCGGCGGCGCGACTCAAAAAGGGTTGCGCCGCCGAAGCCCCTGGCGCGAAGTGCAGGCGTCGTCTTTGTGCAAGACGGCACAGCTGCCTTATGGCCGACATGCTTTGAAAATCGATTGTTGGTCTCCGGGCGCTATAAGCGTCGCGGAGATAATCGGCTGTGGGGACGGCCGAAGGCTGGGGACTTAGTCGAGTTGGCGTATGCGGTGCAGGATCCGTGGCCGGTCAGGGCCGCGCGTAGTTATGCAAGGCCGGCCAAGGCCCTGCGGCAGCAGATTCCTCTGCGTCTCTTCGTCATCGCGATGGTCTGCGCGGCGATCGGCCTGGCGCCGCGTTTTTCCTTCATGCTGCCCTGGGCCTTCGCCTGTCTCGCGGCGCAAGGTCTCCAGGCCCTGGCCCTGCGCGCATTCGAGGCAAATCCGCCCCGCTGGGTGCTCGCCTGCCTGGGCGCGGACTTCCTGCTAGCCGTCGCGTTCGGCTGGCTGGCGGTGCCGCTATGGCGGACGGGCCTGCCCGCCGGCGCGGCGGGCGGCGCTCTGCTGCTAGCCGGCTCGGTGATGACCGCCCTGATGGGCGCCAAGGGCTCGCGGATGGCCTTCGCCGCCACCGCCACGCCACATCTGGCCTATCTCTTCGCCTCGCCGATCCTGGCCGGCAATCACGACGACGTGGGGGTGAAGGCCTTCCTGATCGGCAGCGGGCTGATGGTGCTGGTCACCTCGCTGGTCTTCGGCTGGTCGCGACAGACCCTGCTGGCCGAACGCGAGGCCCGCGCCGCCGCCGAGATCCGCCGCGAGCAGGCGGTGGCCGCCGACGCCGCCAAGAGCGCTTTCGTCGCCATGGTCAGCCACGAACTGCGCACGCCGCTCAGCGCCATCCTGGCCGGGGCCGGCGAGATCGCTCGCGGAACCGGAGGCCAGCCCAAGGCCAAGGCCGAGCTGATCGCCGACGCCGGCGTGATGATGCGGGCCCTGCTCAACGACCTGTTGGACCTGTCCAAGATCGAGGCCGGCCGGATGAGCGTCGAGTCCATCGACTTTTCGCCTCGCGCCTTGATCTGCGACACGCTGCGGTTCTGGCGGGCCGAGGCGCGCGACAAGGGCTTGGCCTTGCGCTTCACGGGCGGGCGTCACCTGCCGCGCTGGATCAAGGGCGACCCGGTGCGCCTGCGCCAGGTGCTCAACAACCTTCTGTCCAACGCCATCAAGTTCACGCCGGAGGGCCGGGTCTGTGTCGAGCTGAGCATGGCGGCCCGCGCCGAAGGCGGCCTCGTCCTTGCCCTGGCGGTCACCGACACCGGGCCAGGTTTTGGCCCCGAGCAACTGGCGCGGCTGTTCACGGCCTATGACCAACTGGGCGCCGACACCGCGCGCACCTTCGGCGGCACCGGCCTTGGCCTGGCGATCAGCCGTGATCTGTCGCGCCTGATGGGCGGAGACCTGACCGCGGAGTCGGGCGAGGGGCGCGGCGCGCGTTTCGTCCTGACGCTCCCGGCGCCCGAGGGCGAGGAGCCGCCGACGCCTGAACCGCTGGACGCGCCCGCCGACGGCTTCTCCGACACGCCGAAGGTTCTGGTGGTCGACGACCACGAGATCAACCGCCGCACCCTGGCCCAGGTGCTGGAAGCTTTCGGCTTGGAGGTCGCCTTGGCCGCCGACGGCGAGACGGCCATTCTGTTTGCGGGCGAGACCCGCTTCGACGCCATACTGATGGACGTCAACATGCCCGGTCTCGACGGTCTGGACACCACCCGCCGCCTGCGCGCCGAGGGACTGAACCGCGACACGCCGGTGATCGCCGTCACCGGCGCGGTGGGCGAGGGCGACATCGCCGCATGCCGGGCCGCCGGCATGCAGGATTTCGTCGAGAAGCCGTTCGAGGTCGCCGCCCTTCACGCCGTGCTGGTGCGCGTGCTCGAGGAGGCCGAGGCCGCCTAGCTCGTGACGTGCGTGAAGGTCTCGAAGGCCGCCATGCACAACGCCGACAGGATCACCGCGTGATAGGCCGCGCCCAGCACCACCGTCCGCTTCACCGACCATCCCTTTCTGGCGCCGAAGGCGGCGGCGAGGTCGCGCTGCAACTGTCTGGCGGGGCTGTCCGCCGGCCTGGACCTGGCGTCCGCCAGATGGACCGCCTGCGGCCCGGATGAGGCCTCGGCGGCCGTGGCGACGTCGTCGTGAACCTGGTAGGCGACCTGCTTCTGCATGTCGGTTTTCTCCCCGTGCTGAGGAGGAGAAGCTTCGGCGTGGCGTGCCTAACAAACCATGCCGGAAGAACGCCGTTCGGCTGCGGCGCGCTGTCGCGGCCGGGGGGCCGCTAGAGCGGCAGGACCTTCAGTTTCAGTCCCAGCACCTGGGCCAGGGTGCTGGCCCGCTTGGCGGTCTGCTCGCCCAGCAGCAGGGCGGCATAGCCCGGTTCGGCCGACAGCTGGACGTCGGCCTTCTCGATGGCCAGCCGCGAGCGCGACAGCAGGGCCGGGCTGCGGCCGGAAAGATCGCAGCCAAGGCGGATGGCCGCGCCCAGGGCCCTGGCGCGCTTGAGGCGGGCAGGGGTCAGCAGGCGTTCCAGCACGTCCATCTCGGGTGGATTGAACGGCGTTGAATGGCGGGCGAAGGCCGCGGCCGCCAGGAAGGCGCGCTCCACATGGGTCTGGCCGGCGATCGGGGCGCGCAGCACCTGCTCGAAGACGAGGTCGGCGCGATGGTCCGGGTGCAGCCGCGCGCCGAGGTCCGCCAGCCGGCAGGCGGCCGCCGTCAGCACCGCGTCGCGGCCGTCGAACAAGGGCTCCAGCTTGCCAAAGGCCGGCTCCAGCCAGGTCTGGAGCGCCACGCCCAGGTCGTCGGCCACGCCCTGGCGGGCCGTCAGCGAAGCGCAGCCCTCGATCAGCGGATCCAGGCCCCGGACGCGCGGCGCCATGGCTTCGAACAGCAGGCCCTCGCGCACGCCGAAGGCCGAGATTTCGATACGCTTGAGGTCCAGGCGCTCGATCAGGCTTTCCAGCACCACGGCCGCGTAGGGCAGGGTCTCGATGCGCTTCTTGGACATGCCCTCGATGCGTTCGAGCGAACTTCTGGACTGGTGCGACACCAGGCGCGCGGCTTCCAGGGCCTCGCTGCGGCCGATCTCGTACTGGTGCACCACCTGCAGCGGGTATCCGGAAAGCCGCATGTGCAGCAAGGCGAGGTTTCGCCAGGCGCCGCCCACGGCGTGGAAGGCGTCGGCCTTGAACACCTCGGCCACCGGCGCCAGGCGCTGGGCCGCCAGGCGTCGCACGCGGTCGGCGTCGAAGCCTTCGGCCAGGCCCAGGCTGAACGGTCCCAGCGGCAGGGTCACGCCCTGGCCGGCGCCGGTCGGCTCCAGCCGCACCAGCTCCAGGCTCGCCCCGCCAAGGTCGCCGACCACGCCGGTGGCGTCGGGCGCCCCGGCCAGCACGCCGAGCGCGGCGTAGCGAGCCTCTTCCTCGCCGGAGAGCACGCGGATGTGCAGGCCGGTCTCCTCGGCCACGCGCTTGACGAAGGCGGGGCCGTCGCTGGCCTCGCGCACGGCGGCCGTGGCGGCGACGAAGGTCTCGGCCGGCTGCACGGCTTCCAGCACGGCCTTGAAGCGCTTCAGCGCCGAAAGGGTCTGGGAGACGCCATCGGGCGCCAGTCGCCCCTTGGAGCCGAGTTCACGGCCAAGGCCAGCCAGCACCTTCTCGTTGAAGACGGTCCAGATGGCGCGGCCTTCCAGGCGGTACACCACCAGGCGGACCGAGTTGGAGCCGATATCGATCACGGCCGCGTCGCGCGGCGCCGAGAGAGGCATGAGGCTGGTTTAACGCATTCGTCGCGCAGGGGAAGCGGCGGCCTTGTACGGAAATGCGCTGTTGGACTTCAAGTCCCCAGAATATTTACGCTGGAACGTGCGTCCATGGCGTGATCATTCCCGTCAACACGCTCATTGATGGAGTTTCGTACGGGCCGCCTGAGCGGGTGAGGATCAAGGGCATCGGCGGCTCATGCCCCGTGCAGGGAGAAGGCTGGGTAGCCGGCGAGGAATTCTACTTCCGGGCCCGATGGGCTGGTTGGAGCATCGAGTTCGGCGATCAGGGCGAGCCGCCGCTGCGGACGCACGCCGAGGGTTACCGGGAAGAGCTCGAGCATGCCGCCGGCTATATGCCCGTGGAGGAAGCCGAGGCCTTCGTGCGTCGGGAAGCCGCGCGTTTCATCGCGGAGGTCATCGGCCCGGAGGTTTCCGAGCGCGAGCAGGAGATGTGGCGCTTTTTGCCGAATGTCGCCTACGGCCCTTTCGAGGCGGTCGACCTCTCCATGATCCGAACCGGTTGCGCCAGCTACAACTGCAGCTCGAAGGCCGCTGGTACAACGCCTATGTGGAACGTCGTCCGGGAAGTGACGGCTTGCTCGTCGAGACCTGGAACGTCGGCGGCTTGGAAATGCGGCGCGAGCTTTGGGAGCGCATCGAGCGGGAGCTGGCCGCAAGCGCCGCGCGCCTGGGGTGGAGCGTGCGCACGGAAGTGATCCAGGAGAGCCGCAACAAGCCGGTGGACCCTTACGCTATCGGCGCCCGCAACGCTCTGGCGGGGCCGGGATGACAGGGCCCGGCCCGTTGGCTTTCGCTGCTAGCGCTTGCGCTTGGGGCCGACGTGGTCGAACGCCCGCGGCAGGTCGTGCACGTGATGACCGCGGCCCGAAAGGCTGGGATTGGTCATGAAGTACTCGTGGGCCGAGAAGGCGCCCTTGCTGTCCCAGGCCGGATCGCGGGTGTAGTGGCCCTCGCGGTCCAGGCGCCAGCTCTGGGCCTCGTCGTTGAGGTTGGCGACCATGATCTGGCTCAGCACCTGCTGGTGCACCGTCGGGTTCTCGATCGGCACCAGGCTTTCCACCCGGCGGTCGAGGTTGCGCGGCATCCAGTCGGCCGAACTGATGAAGGCGCGGGTCTGGGCGCTGGGCATGTCGGCGCCGTTGGCGAAGGCCACGACGCGGGCGTGCTCCAGGAAGCGGCCGACGATCGACTTGACCCGGATGTTCTCCGAAAGGCCCGGAATGCCCGGACGCAGGCAGCATATGCCGCGCACCACCAGATCGATCTGCACGCCGTCCTGGCTGGCGGCGTAGAGGGCGTCGATGATCTGCGGGTCGACCACGGCGTTCATCTTGGCCCAGATGCCCGCGGGCTTGCCGGCGCGGGCGTTGGCGGCCTCGGCGGCGATCATCGCCAGCAGGTCCGGCTTCAGCGTCTGGGGCGAGAACGACAGCTTCTCCAGCGCGCCGGGCTGGGCGTAGCCGGTGATGAAGTTGAACAGCTTGCCCCCGTCGCGGCCCATGGCCGGGTCGCAGGTAAACAAGGAAAGGTCGGTGTAAACCCGCGCCGTCTGGGGGTGATAGTTGCCGGTGCCGAAGTGGCAGTAGGTGCGCAGGGAATCGCCCTCGCGCCGCACGACCACCGACAGCTTGGCGTGGGTCTTCCAGTCGACGAAGCCGAACACCACGTGCACGCCGGCCCGTTCCAGGTCGCGCGCCCACTTGAGGTTATTTTCCTCGTCGAAGCGCGCCTTGATCTCGACCAGGGCGGTGACGTTCTTGCCGTTGTCGGCCGCCTCGATCAGGGCCGCCACGATCGGGCTATCCTTGGAGGTTCGATACAGCGTCTGCTTGATGGCCAGCACGTTCGGATCGCGCGCGGCCTGGCGCAGGAACTGCACCACCACGTCGAAGCTCTCGAACGGATGGTGGACCAGGATGTCCTTCTCGCGGATCGCCGCGAAGCAGTCGCCCCCGTGGTCGCGCACGCGCTCGGGGAAGCGGGCGTTGTAGGGCTTGAACTTCAGGTCCGGGCGATCGGGCGGGATCAGCTCGCTCATCTGGGCCAGACCCAGCTTGCCGTCGACCAGCACCACGTCCTCGGGCTGGGCGCGCAGGCCCTCGATGATGAAATCGCGCAGGTCGGCGGGCATGGTGGTCTGGATCTTCACCCGCACCACGCGGCCCAGGCGCCGCTTCTTCAGGCGCGCCTCGAACTCGCGCACCAGGTCTTCGGCTTCTTCCTCGATCTCCAGGTCGCTGTCGCGGATCAGGCGGAACAGGCCCCGGCCCTCGACCTCGTAGCCGGGGAACAGGTGGTCGAGGAACAGGATGATGAAGCTTTCCAGCGCCACGATCTTGCGTTCGCGCTTGCGGCCCTTGCTGGGGCCGGCCGACAGCTCCCAGAAGCGCTGCACCTGGTTGGGGATCGGCGCCAGGGCGTACAGGTGCTTGTCGTCGGCGATCCGGCGCAGCTTCAGCGCCAGGCAGAAGCCCAGGTTCGGAATGAACGGGAACGGATGGGCCGGGTCGACCGCCAGCGGCGTCAGCACCGGGAAGATGCGCGACTTGAAGATTTCCTCGGCCCGCTCGCGGTCGGCGCCGACAATGTCCTTGGCGTCCAGCAGCTTGAGCCCCTCGGCCCACAGCTCGGCGCGCACCTCGCGCCAGATCTTCTGCTGCTCGCTCATCAGTTCGAAGGCCGAGGCGTTGATGCGGGTCAGCTGTTCGCCGGGGGTCAGGCCGTCCTGGCTGACCACGCGCACGCCCTCGCGCACCTGGCCTTTCAGGCCCGCCACGCGGACCATGTAGAATTCGTCGAGGTTGTTGGCGCTGATCGACAGGAAACGCAGGCGTTCCAGCAGCGGGTGGCGCGGGTTGGCGCTCTCGTCCAGCACGCGCTGGTTGAAGGCCAGCCAGGAAAGTTCGCGATTGAAGAACCGTTCCGGCGAGGCCAGCAGGTCTTCGTCCAGCACCAGGCGCGCGCAATCCTCAGGCGCGGTCTCCACCTTGTGAAGGGGGGGCGCGAGGGCGGCGGCGTCTGTCATCGTCTACTCCGGGGCAATGCCCGACATGGTGGACGAGCCCGATGACAGCCGCAAGACAAACAGGGATTTGTTCAAGAAAAGCCGGGCTTTCGGCCGGTCTTGTCTAGTCCTCGAACGCGTCGTCCTCGCCGAACGCCAGCACTTGGGCGACGAAGGCGCGAGTGATGCCGCGATTGCCTTCCGAGGCGGCCTCGTCCAGCAGCGCCACCAAGGCCACGGCCTCGGGCGCGCTGCGCGGAATGCGACGCAGCAGATAGGCGTAGACGTCGTCGGCGGGGCGGATCAGGCGGTCGGCGAAGGCGCGGCGCAGCACGGCCTCCAGCACTACGTCGTCGGGCTCGTCGATGACGGCGGCGGTCATGGCGTTCAGGCGCGAGCGCAGGTCCGGCACGATCGTCTGCCATTCCAGCGGCGCGGTCTGCGCCGTCAGCAGCAGGCTGCCCCCGTCGACGCCGGCCATGTTCAGCAGGTGGAACAGGTCCTCGTCCGACACCACCCCGCCCAGGGCGCGGCGGTCGGCGTTCTCGACCAGCACGGTGCGGCCGCGCAGGGCCGGCAGGTTCAGCGGCGCCTGATGGGGATCGGTGGCGTCGATGATCACGGCGCCGCCGGCCTCCGCGGCCCAGGCGCGGGCCAGGTGGGTCTTGCCCGAGCCCGACGGGCCGATCAGGGCCAGGCGGCCGTTCGGCCACTCCGGCCACGTATCGATGGCGCGCACGGCGTCTTCGTTCGCCGGGGAGACGGCGAAGTCGGCCCGCTCGAAGGTGGGCAGGCGTTCCAACGGCAATTTCAGCTGGCTCAAGGTCGGGGCGAAGTCACATGGTGAATGGGTGGGCAAGGTATAGGCGGCGGGCCGCTGCGCCGCGAGACGGCGGGCGGGCGGTCTTGGGGATATAGGCCACGATAGATGTGGACGCAGGAAGCGGGTGTGGATGCTCGTGTGGACGCCGGTGTGGACGGTGGTGGTCAAATGGTCCACTGGCCTGTTGAACGTTAATCTTCTGGGGACTTCGACCCTTTCGCCGATTGCGGCATGATCTCGCGGCGAACGCTTCGTGCGTCGCCGCGATTCACTTTCGGAGCCTTTGAACCTGGCCCAGACCGCCGCCACCGCCGACCTCGCCGCCTGGCGAGCCGAGATGACCAGGCCGCCGGGCGCGCTCGGCATGGCCGCCCGCGCCGTGCAGGTGAAGGTCAACCAGATCATCCCGGAAAAGGTCCATGCCGCCATCACAGCGGCGATGCAGGGCATGACCCGGGCGATCCTCACCGGTTCGGACTTCGCCACCGGCGCGCCGCTGGTCCAGGCCACGCTCGACGAGCGGCTGGAGCGCGTGCGCGCGGCGATCGGCGCCTGGAAGAAGGCCGCCGCCGCCGAGGGCGGCATAGCCGGGGCAGGGGGCTTCGTCCTGGCCGCCGCCGACTTCCCGCTCCTGATGAGCTTCAAGATCAAGCTGCTGTTCGAGATCGCCGCCGCCTTCGGGCACGAGGGGGCGGAACTGTCGGAGCGGCTCTACATCCTGCACATCTTCGAGCTGGCCTTCTCGGACGCGGCCCACCGCGCCAAGGTGTTCGAGGCCATGGACGGCTGGGATGCGCGAGCGCATCCGACCGATCTCTCCGGCTTCGACTGGCGGGCCTTCCAGCAGCAGTATCGCGATCACATCGATCTGGCGAAACTGGCGCAACTGCTGCCGGTCGTCGGCGCGCCGGTGGGCGCGTTCGTCAACTGGCGCCTCGTGGAAAAGCTCGGCCACACGGCGGTGATGGCCTACCGGATGCGGCTGGAGGCGCAGCCGGCGCTGGCTTAGGGAACCTCACCCAGAGGGGGAGTTTTTCTACGCCAACGCCTGGTCGATCGCCTTCTGCAGGTTCTCGGGACTCTCGGCGCCGACCACCGCCACCTTGCCGGCGAAGATCGCCACAGGCACGCCGGTGACGCCGCCCTGCACGGCCATGGCGT
Organism: Caulobacter endophyticus; assembly: GCF_003116815.1. Classification (GTDB taxonomy): domain Bacteria; phylum Pseudomonadota; class Alphaproteobacteria; order Caulobacterales; family Caulobacteraceae; genus Caulobacter; species Caulobacter endophyticus. Next base: position 89,143 of record NZ_QDKQ01000056.1, on the reverse strand, counting down.
GCTGCTGGACGATCACGTCCTTGTCGGCGCCTTCCGACAGCAGTTGCAGCACCGCGACCTCGTCCATGCCTGCGGCCTTGGCGATCTGGCCCAGCACCACGGGATCGCCGATGTCGCGGCCTTCCTCGAAATAGGCGGCGAACAGACCCTCGACCACGGCGTCCTGCACGGCCGCGCCGCGCGCCCAGCGGATCAGGCGGTGGGCGGCGCTGGTGTTGGGCGACAGGGCGATCTTGTCGAAGGCGAAATCGATGCCTTCCTCGGCGCCGGCTTCTTGCAGGGCCTTGTGCACGGCCTTCAGCCGCGTCTGGTCCTTGAACTTGCCGGCCATGTAGGCGGCGCGGTCGACGCCTTCCTCGGGCAGGGTCGGGTCCAGCTGGTACGGACGCCAGATGACGATCGGCTCGAGGTCGGGGCGCGCGGCCAGGGCGCTCTTTACCCGCCGCCAGCCCAGATAGCACCACGGGCAGACGACGTCGGCGACGACGTCGACGGTGATCGGCTGGCCCATGGGAAGACTCCTAGATTAGATGGCCTTCTGGAGGGCCTGGGAAGCGGCGCGCTCAAGCGCGTGGATGGCGGTCTCGCCCGGCTCGATCTGGGCGACGCCGATGTCGAACTCGCAGACGAACGGGCTGCGGTCCTCGCCGGCGTCGAAGGCGGTGCAGCCGATGACGGCGGCGATGCGCTCGGCGGCGGCCTTGGCGGCGGCGAGGTTCGTGGCCGGCAGGGCCAGGGCGAAGACTTCCGGCGCCAGGCGCGCGGCGGTGTCCTCGACGCGGACCAGGCGGCCGACCATCGAGCCGATCTGCGGGATGGCGCGGTCCAGCCAGCCGTTCTGGCGCGCCCAGACCACGTCGGCCTTGTCGGCCACCCGCAGCACGCCGATCGACAGCGGGCGTCCACGCTCGCGCGCTGCGCCGGCCAGGCGGGCCAGGTGGGCGGCGAACAGGTCGCGGGTGAACAGGCCCGTGGCCGCGTCCATCAGGCCCGAGCTGCGGGCCTTTTCCAGAGCGCCGCGGATGGCTTCGCCGCGACGATAGTTGCGGGCCAGCTCGATGACCCGGCGGGCGGTGTCGCCTTCGGGCGTCTGCGGCGAGGCCACGTCCGACACGCCGCGATGGAACGCCTCGGACATCGTCACATAGCTCTCGGCGTTCATGTAGAGCAGCGCCGGGATGTGGAAGAGGCGGGTGTTGCGCCGCATGCCGGCGGCGATCGACAGCGCCTCCTGCTGGTTCTCGCCGGCCCACAGCACCACCGCGTCGAAGGCGCGCTCGTGCAGGTAGTCGAAGGCGGTGTAGGCGGTGAAGGCGCCGACCACGTCCGCGCCGCCGCGGGTCAGGGCGTTCGAAAGAGCCAGGAACTGCGGGGCCGGCTCGCCGATGGCCAGCACGCGATAGGGGGCGGCGGAGGCTTCCGGCAGGTCCAGCCGGCGGCCGCGATCGCCGAAGGTAGTCAGCCGCAGCTCGAACTCTTCCTCGGCGATGGCCGTGCGGACCAGGGATTCCAGGCGCAGCACCGCCTGCGAGGGATGCAGCGGCGGCGAAAGGGTCAGGTCGAAGGCGCTCTGGCCGACATCCGTGCCCGGTTCGCCGATGGCGATCACCGGCAGGCGGCGCGGAGCCACGGCGGCCTTGAGCCGGCGAGCGAGCGTCTGGCTGTCGGGACCGGCCGCGTCCAGGTCGACGATCACCGCCTCGATCTGCAGGTCGCCAAGGGCGGCGAGGGCGGCGTAGGGACCGCGTGCGGTGATGGTGCGCCAGCCCAGGCGGTCCAGCCCTTCGGACAGGGGACCGGCCCGCGTGTCGTCACGCGCCACGATCAGGATCCGGGCGTTCACCGCCAAATTCGTCACTCCGCTGGCGCAGGCCTTCGATTCGCGAGCCAACATAGCAGAGGCGAGGGTGCGGCAAAGGGATGCGTGGTCGCAGTCTTTACCTTGTCGACAGGCGATTTGGCCCGGGCTTGCCTGACCGGGCGTCAACCGGGTCCTACTGCCGCCAACGAGATGAAACGGGAGGACGCGATGGGCCAGGGACCGCTGTCTGGGCTGAAGGTTGTGGAGTTCGCCGGGATCGGCCCCGGGCCGTTCTGCGGCATGCTGCTGTCGGACCTCGGCGCCGACGTCGTGCGCATCGACCGCAAGGGTTCGGGCCGCTCGTCGCCGGCCGACGTCACCGCCCGCGGCCGCCGCTCGGTGGCGCTGGACCTCAAGCAGCCCGCCGCCGTCGAGACCTGCCTGAAGCTGATGGAGACCGCCGACGCGGTGTTCGAGGGCTTCCGTCCCGGCGTGATGGAGCGCCTGGGCCTTGGTCCCGACGTCGCCCTGACCCGCAACCCCAGGCTCGTCTACGGCCGCATGACCGGCTGGGGCCAGACCGGTCCCTACGCCAAGGCCGCCGGCCACGACATGAACTACATCGCCATCACCGGCGCGCTGGACGCCATCGGTACGGACGACAAGCCGATTCCGCCGCTGAACCTGGTGGGCGACTTCGGGGGCGGCGCGCTCTATCTGGCCTTCGGCCTGCTGGCCGGGGTGATCCACGCCCGCGAAAGCGGCCAGGGCCAGGTCATCGACTGCGCCATGAGCGATGGCGCAGCCTCGCTGATGGCCATGTTCTACGGCTTCAAGGCCATGGGCATGTGGCGCGAGGGCCGGCGCAGCAACCTGCTCGACGGAGGGGCCCACTTCTACGACACCTACCGGTGCGCCGACGGCAAGTGGGTGTCGATCGGCTCGATCGAACCGCAGTTCTACCTGTTGCTGCTGGAGAAGACCGGCATCACCGACCCGCATTTCCAGTCCCAGATGAGCCGCGAGGACTGGCCGGCCCTGCGCGAGAAGCTGGCCGCCGTGATCGCCACCAGGACCCGCGACGAGTGGTGCCAGATCATGGACGCAACCGACGTCTGCTTCGCCCCGGTCCTGTCGATGGATGAGGCGCCTGACCATGCTCACAACAAGGCCCGCGAGACCTTCGTCGAGGTCGCCGGCGTGATCCAGCCCGCCCCCGCGCCGCGCTTCTCGGCCACGCCTGGCGTCATCCAGGGGCCGCCGCCGAAGATCGGCGCCCACAACGCCTCGGCGCTTAGCGACTGGGGCTTCGATGCGGCGGCGATCGCCGAGCTGGAGGCGACCGGCGCGCTCTGACGCAAGCTGACAACCGCGTTCAGATGCGGTTCAGGCGGCGAATCCTACCTTCGAACTGTGACCGGCCGCCGCGCCAACCCGTCCCTCGATGCGGCGGCCGGTTCAGGCAAGACCTGCGGAGACGCGTCGCTTTCCCTGAGGCGGCGCGTCTTTGACTTTGTGGACGGGTGTTTTCTGGGCGGCCTGACCGTCCCAGGGTTGCTTCACCGGGCGCGGGGAGGCAGTTTCCGGCGAATGCAGCCCCCCAAGGCCCCCATTCGCTGGCGAGACCTCGATCTCGACCCGATCCACTGGGTTCAGGAAATCCTTCGCGTTCTCGGCCTGGCCCTGTCCCGGCTGTGGGGGCGCGACGTCATGCTCTATGTGGGCGGCGTCTCGTTCTTCGCCCTGCTGGCGGTGTTTCCCGGCCTGGCCATCCTGATCGGCCTCTACAGCCTGCTGCTGGATCCCAACACCGCCGCCCGCCAGGCCGACGCCCTGGCCTTCATGATGCCGCCCGGAGCGCGCCCGATCTTCCAGAGCGAAATGCAGCGCCTGGCCCACGCGCCGGTCTACACCGTCTCGCTGCAAAGCCTCGTGATCCTGGTGATCGGCGTCTACGCCGCCCATCGCGGCTTCAAGGCGCTGCTGGCTGGCCTGTCGTTCATCCACGACGAGGAGGACCAGCGCGGCTTCTTCGGCTTCAACCTGATGGCCCTGTTCGTGCTGATCGCGGCCTTTGGCCTGCTGTTCCTGATGTCCGGCATCTTCCTGACCTTCCGGCTGCTGGCCAGCACTCTGGACCTGCGGCCGCTGGAGGGCGTCTCCTGGATCCAGAGCGAGTGGACCTGGGCCACCATGGGTCTGATCGTGGGCATGACCCTGATCTACCGCTACGCCATGTCCCGCCAGACGGTGGGATGGCGCGCCTCGCTGACCGGCGGCTTCGCTGCTGGCCTGTTCTGCGTCTTTATGTCGTGGGCCAGCGCCTTCTACGTCGAGAAGGTGGCGCACCTGGGCGCGACCTACGGCTCGATCTCGGCCGTGATCATCTTCCTGATCTGGCTGTCGTGGAGCGTGAACGCGGTGTTCTTCGGCGGCGCTCTCGCCACCGAGGTCGAGATCGCGCTCGACGAGCGGCCCCAGGCCCTGGTCGACGGCCCCAAGGCCATCGCCCTCAAGGCGCCTTCGTCACCCGAAAGCTGATCGCGCCCGAAGGCAGGTCCTCGACGCCTTCCAGCGTCGCGCCCAACTGGCGGGCGAAGTGGGGCACGTCGATCCGCGCCAGCGGGTCGTCGGCCAGCAGCCGCACCGTCGTCCCGGCCGGGGCGTGCTCCAGCGCCCGCCGCAGCCGCAGCGTCGGCACGGGGCAGCGATGGCCCCGCGCGTCGACCTCGATATCGCTCACGAAAACACCTGCTCGGCTTCCGCTGCAGTGAGGATGCGGTGCTTGCCGGGCTCCAGGTCGGCCGGCAGCGTGATGCCGCCGATCCGCTCGCGATGCAGCGCCGTGACATGGTTGCCCATGGCCGCGAACATCCGGCGCACCTGGTGATAGCGACCCTCGGTGATGGTCAGCCGCGCGGTCCTGTCGTCGATCACGTCCAGCTGCGCCGGCAGCAGCGGCTTTTCCTCGCCGTCCAGCATCAGCGTCCCGCTGGCGAAGGCCTCGCCCTCCTTGCCCGACAGCGGCCGGTCCAGGCTCGCCAGATAGGTCTTGGCCACATGGCGCTTGGGCGAGATCACCCGGTGCAGGAAGTCGCCGTCGTCGGTGATCAGCAGCAGGCCCGAGGTGTCCTTGTCCAGTCGCCCGACGCTCGACAGCGCCGGGTCGCGGATCTGCCAGCGGCGCGGCAGCAGGTCGTAGATCTTGGCCCCGTCCTCGCGATGCGAGCACACCACGCCCAGGGGCTTGTTCATCAGCAGCACCAGCGGCGCCGGCGGATCGATCGGAACGCCGCGCACGAACAGGTGCTGGGGCAGGTCGGCGGTCACGGCGATGCGCTTGCCGGCGTCCTTCAGCGGCGCGCCGTCGAAGGTCACCTTGCCGGCCGCCACCAGGGCCTGGACCTCGCGCCGCGCGCCATAGCCCAGATTGGCCAGCAGCCGGTCCAGCCGCGCCATCAGCGCCTTGGTCATTTCACGGCCTCGAGCACCTTGAAGCCTTCCTGGTCGACCACGGGGCGCACGCGGGCGAAGTGGTCGGCCAGCACGGCCTCGTAAGGCAGGTGGCGGTTGGCCACCAGCCAAAGCACGCCGCCCTTCTTGAGCAGCGCGGCCGCGCCGCGGATGAAGGCCTGGCCCAGCGCCTTGTCCTCGCCGCCGCCCTCGTGGAAAGGCGGGTTGGAGACCACGAAGTCGAGGTTCGACAGTTCCGGCAGTCCCAGGCGAATGTCGGCGTGCGAGAAGCTGACCCGCGCGTCGTCCACGTTACGCTGCGCGGCGTCCAGCGCCCGGCGGTCGATGTCGACCAGGGCGAGCTTCGTCACCTTGGGCGAGGCCAGCACCTGGTGGGCCAGCACGCCGATGCCGCAGCCCAGATCCGCGCCGGCGCCCGAGAAGGCGGGCAGGGCCTGCATCAGCAGCGCCGTGCCGGTGTCGAGGCGATCCCAGCTGAACACGCCAGGCTGGGTCCACAGGCCCTCGCCGTCGATGCGGCGCGGCGCGCCCTCGGCCAGGGCGTCCGTCAGGCCCGTCGGCGCCTCGGGACGCAGGGTCACGCAGATGCGGTGATGACGCCGGGCGTCCTCGCCGATGGTGCAGCCGAAGCCCGACAGTTCCTTCTTCAGGCGCAGGCCGCCGCGATCCTTGGGCGCGGCCACGCTCAGGCGGCCGCCGGGCTTGAGCGTCCGCAGGGCCTGGGCGAGCACGTAGCGACGCTCGACCGCGCCAGCCGGGGCCAGGATCACGAAGGCGTCCAGCGAAGCGTCGGCCAGGCCTTCCAGCGGCTGCGCGCCCGGCACGGTCGGCGCGGTCTGCACGGCGCCGCGCGGCGTCTCGATCACCTCGCGGGGAGGAAAGCCATAGACGGCGGCGGAGACGGTGTCGGTCATGAGGAAAGGATCTTGGGCCGTGGAAAGCGAAGGGGCTAAAGGGGCGTTGGTTACCTTGGCGAGGCCCCCGACGCCAGAGTTTCAGGAACCGCCCGTCCAGACGGCGGATTGCGGGTAGAGGAGGTACCCGGCATGGCCAAGGCGCCCGTCCGGCGGCTGAAGGTCTACGAGGCCCGCTTCGGCTTCCACGATTCCGTCGTCGCCGCGCCGAACCAGAAGGCGGCGCTGGACGCCTGGGGCGTGCGCCAGGACCTGTTCGCCGAGGGCGACGCCCGGGTTTCCGAGGACGAGGCGGCGGTCAAGGCCGCCCTGGCCCATCCGGGAACGCCGCTGCGCCGCGCGGCTGGTTCCAACGATCCGTTCGGTCTGGCTCCGAACCTGCCGGATATTCCCGACGCGCCCCGCAAGCCCAAGGCGAAGGCTCGTGCGACCAGGCCCGCCGAGCCGCCTGCGCCGCCGGATCGCTCGGCCCTCGACAGGGCGGAAGCCGACTTGGCCGAACTCGAAACCCGCCAGGATGACGAAAAGACCGAGCTCGATCGCCGGATGGCCGTCCTGGAGAAGGAGATCGCAGCCGCTCGCCGACGCTGGCGCTCCGAACGCAAGAAGGCGCAGGCGGTGGTCGACAAGGAACGAAGCGCCTACCGCGACGCCGGCGGCTAGCCGTTGCGCAACGGCTGGCGGGCCCTCAAGCTGGAGGCCATGAACGCCACGGCCCTCATCCTCATCGACCTGCAGCGCGGCATGCTCCCGGAGAACACCGGACCCCGCAACAATCCCGAGGCCGAGGACAACGCCGCCCACCTGCTGCACGCCTGGCGTACGCGCGGCCTGCCGGTCGTCCACGTGCGCCACATGAGCCGTTCGCCCGAAGGCTCGTTCTGGCCCGGCTCCTCCAACTGCGAGTTCCAGCCACGCTTCGAGCCGCTACCCTCAGAGCAGCGCCTGGAGAAGAACGTCCCCGACGCCTTCGCCGGCAGCGGGCTGGAGCGCTGGCTGCGCCTGCGCGACGTGCATCACCTGGTCGTGGTCGGCGTGGCCACCAACAACTCGGTCGAGGCCACCGTCCGCGCCGCCGCCTGCCTGCCGGGCGACGCCTGCTTCACCTTCGACAAGGCCGACCTGCACGGCCTGACCCGCGACGCCGACGACTGGCACCTGATGAGCCTGTCCAACCTCGACGGCGAATATGCGGTGGTGACGCGGACGGACGAGATCCTGGCGCGGCTTGGGTAGGGAGAGAACCCTTTCGCAAAGATAGAGGGCCATAGGTCCCTAAGGCTCCCGCCGCTCCAGCAGCAGGATCTGCAGGTCCTTCTCCGGGCGCCAGTTCTTGCGCCGCACCTCGAACTGGGTCGGGCCGATCTTCCTGACGCCGTCGGCGCAGAAGCTGACCAGGTTGCGCGCCGCGCCCTTGTCGACCACCAGCCGGAAGTCGCCGATCGGCTCGCTCCAGTTTCCGCCCGTGACCAGCACGTAGTCGATCCACTTCTCGATATAGGCCCCGTCTTCGCCGCCGGCGCGCTTCACCGCCGCGACCATGGCGGGATCGACGCAGTACTTGGCCTCCGTCTCGGCTCCGTAGGCGCTGCCGACCGAGGTCGCCACCGTCGCGCCGACCGAGGGCGTATAGGCGTGCTCGACGACGATGGGCTTGCCGGCCGGGAAGGTCTGGCTCCAGTGGTAGGTGGTCTTCAGCACCCAGATCGGCCCCTGGTCCTCGTCGTAGAGGCCAAGCGCCTGGGCCTCCTTCAGCCTGGCGGGCGGCAGGGCCTCCATGGCCTTGGTGGCCGCCTCCTGGTGCACGGCCAGCGGAATCCTGTTGGCGACCAGCCATGCCGTGCGGTCGACGCCGCCGCCGAACGCCTTCTGCTCGACCTGCGCCTTCACCGGCTTGCCGTCGACCTTGGTGGAAAAGCCCAGGATGTTGGCCGGATCGTCCACCGGGATCGACACGTCGCCCATGAAGAAGCCGTCGCCGCCGATGTCGGGCATCGGGAAGGCCACCCGCAGCGTCACATCCCTGCCGCTGGTGTTCTCGAACACGTAGCGCACCCGCACGGCCGTCGGCGAGATGTAGAGGTCCTCCGACCGCATGGCGACGGCGGTGGTTTTCGTCAGCACCAGCCCGCCGGCCGCCAGTTCTGCCGAGGTGTCATTAGCCATGGCCGGCGCGGCGCAGGCGAGCGCGGCGACCAGGGCGGCGGAGCGGAGGAGGGCGGAAAGCGTCATGTCACCGGGATAGCACGGCGACGACGACGAGGAAGTGGCGGACAGGGTGGGATTCGAACCCACGGTAGGCTTCCACCTACGGCGGTTTTCAAGACCGCTGCCTTAAACCACTCGGCCACCTGTCCGGAGCGGGCGGCTATATCAGCGCTTGTGCTTCGGCTCCAGAACGATCTGTCGCAGGCATCCTTAACCAAGCCTAAAAACATCTGAACGAAGCTGAAACCATGATGGGGGACGAACCATCCGGAGTTTTGGCGACGTATGCGGCGCGAGCACAGATCTGAAATCCGGGCGTTGAAGGTTCTGGGCCTGCTGGCGCTGGGCGCCGCGGGCCTCGCCGCCTGCGCCACGCCGAGCCCGCGTCTGCCGATCGCCAAGAGCGTTCCCAAGTCCACGCCCGATCGCGAATATCACGGTCCGCCGCCGCCCGGTTACGGCCAGGGCCTGCGCGGCACCGAGAAGCCCTATCAGATCAAGGGCATCTGGTATTATCCGAAGGCCGATCCGAACTACGACGTGGTCGGGACCGGCTCTTGGTACGGCGAGCAGTTCCACAACCGCCGCACCGCCAATGGCGAGGTCTTCGACATGGACCTGCCGTCGGCCGCCCACAAGACGTTGCCGCTGCCGTCCATCGTCGAGGTCACCAATCTCGAGAACGGCCGCAAGATGCGCCTGCGGGTCAATGACCGCGGACCGTTCGTCGGCGATCGCCTGATCGACCTGTCCAAGGCCGCCGCCGACGAGCTGGGCTATCGGGGCAAGGGCCTAGCCCAGGTCCGCGTGCGCTATATCGGCCCCGCGCCCAAGTCCGCCGCCGACCAGCCCCGGCGCTACGCTTCGGCGCCGGTCACGCCGCCGCCCGTCGCGCCGTACCGTCCGCCGGCGGCCCCGCCGCCGCGCGAGCCAGAGATCGTCAATGTCGCCGCCCCGCCGTCAGGCGCCTACCGTGTCCAGGCCGGCAGTTTCGCCAATCGCGACAACGCCGAGCGGGCCGCCGAGCGGCTGTCGGGCGCCGGCCGCGTGACGGTCGAGCCCATGGAGCGCGCCAGCGGCACGCTCTATCGCGTGCTGGTCAATGCCGGCGACGACGAGGGCCTGGCCTGGGGCGTGCGCGATCGCGTCGCTTCGCTGGGCTTTGGCGACGCCACGGTGCTGAGGCCCTAAGCGGGTCTGGACAAGGCGGGCGTTCCGGCCGATTTGAGGCCGATGGCCAGCGGAACGTTCATCAGCTTCGAAGGCGGCGAGGGCGCCGGCAAATCCACCCAGGTGCGCCTTCTGGCGCAGCGCCTGGAGGCCCTTGGCCGCGAGGTCGTGCTGACCCGCGAACCCGGCGGCAGCCCTGGCGGCGAGGCGATCCGCGAGCTTCTGGTGCACGGCGAGGCCGACCGCTGGTCGCCGGTGACCGAGACACTTCTGATGTACGCCGCCCGCCGCGACCACGTAGAGCGGGTCATCCGTCCGGCCCTGGCGCGCGGGGCGGTGGTCGTCTGCGACCGCTTCGCCGATTCGACCCGCGCCTATCAGGGCGCCGGCGGCGATGCGCCCGCCTCGCTGATCGCCAGCCTCGAAGAGCACGTGCTGGGCGGTACGATCCCGGCCCTGACCCTGGTCTTCGACCTGCCCGCCGCTGTGGGCCTTGAGCGCGCTTCGGCGCGGGGCGGCGCCGCCCGCTTCGAATCCAAGGGCCTGGACTTCCACGAGCGCCTGCGCGCCGGCTTCCTGGAGATCGCCCGCCGCGAGCCCGAGCGCTGCGTCGTGGTCGACGCCGCCGCCTCGATCGACGAGGTCTCTCAGGCCGTCTGGACCGCCGTCAGCGAGCGGCTGGATCTGGCATGAGCGACGCGCCTCCGCATCCCCGCGACGTCTTCTCGCTGGACGGCCAGGAGAAGGCCGAGCTGTCCTTCCTCGACGCCCTGGGGCGCGGTCGTCTGCACCATGCCTGGCTGCTGACCGGCCCAGAGGGCGTCGGCAAGGCCACTCTGGCCTACCGCATGGCCCGCCGCCTGCTGGGCGCGCGCGAGGACAAGTCGTTCGGCGTGCTGGGCTCGGCCCCGTCCGACTTCGTCAGTCGCCAGGTCGCCGCCCGCTCGCATCCCGACCTGATGGTGCTGGAGCGCGCCACCGACGACGGCAAGGCCCGCAAGTCGATCCCTGTCGACGAGGCTCGCCTGCTGCCCGGCTTCTTCGCCAATTCGCCGGCGACCTCGCCCTATCGGGTGGCGATCATCGACGCCGCCGACGACCTCAATGTCAACGCCGCCAACGCCGTGCTCAAGACGCTGGAGGAGCCGCCGGCGCGTGGCGTGATTCTTCTGATCAGCCATTCGCCCGGCAAGCTGCTGCCCACCATCCGTTCACGCTGCCGGCGCCTGGCCGTGCCCGCGCCCGGCGTCGAGCGCGCCGCCGACATGGTCGAGCACCGCCTGGGCCTGGATCGCCGCCAGGCCGAGCGCCTGGGCCGCATGGCTCATGGCGCGCCCGGCAAGGCCCTGCAGCTGGCCGCCGCCAAGGCCCTGGAGGCCGACGACACCGCCGGCGAGATCCTGCGCAAGCTGCCCGAGATCGACGAGGCCGCGCTGCTGGCCCTGGCCGACACCTTCAAGGGCGCCGAGGGCCAGGCCCGCTTTGAGCTCCTGTTCGAGCGCCTGGCCGACCAGATCCACGCCATGGCTGTCGGCATGGCCGGCGAGCGCACCCCGGCGGGCCTGGACCGCTGGGTCGCCGCCTGGGAACGCGTCGTGCGCTGGCCGATCGAGGCCGAGGCGGTGAACCTCGACCGCGCCGACGTGTTCTGGACGGCGATTGCGGACTTGCGCGCCGCCGCCAAGGCCGCCAATTGACCGCATGCTCATCGACAGCCACGTAAACCTGCACGCGCCCCAGTTCGCCGAGGACCGCGACGCCGTCATCGCCCGCGCCCGCGAGGCCGGCATCGAAATGATGCTGACCATCTGCGACAAAATCCCCAACTTCCCAGCCGTCCACGCCATCGCCATGGCCGAGGCCGACATCTGGTGCACGGTCGGCGCCCACCCGCACGAGGCCAAGGATCACCTCGATCTGACGACCGCTCACCTCGTCGATCTGGCCGGCAGGCCCAAGGTCGTCGGCATCGGCGAGACGGGCCTCGACTTCCACTACGACCTGTCGCCGCGCGACGTTCAGGCCGCCGTGTTCAAGGAGCACGTCGCCGCCGCCCGCGAGACGGGGCTGCCGCTGGTGGTCCACACCCGCGAGGCCGACGACGTCATGGGCCAGATCCTGGAGGAAGAGCACGCCAAGGGCGCCTTCAAGATCCTGATGCACTGCTACACCAGCGGCGCGGAGCTGGCCCGCCGGGCCGCGGCGCTCGGCGCCTGGTTCTCGGTCTCGGGCATCGCCACCTTCAAGCAGGCCGAGGACGTGCGCGCGGTGATCCGCGACATGCCGGAGGGGCGCATCATCGTCGAGACCGATTGCCCGTACCTGGCGCCCGTGCCGATGCGGGGCCGTCGCTGCGAGCCGGCCCACCTGCCTCACATCGTCGACAAGCTGGCCGAGATTCGCGGCTGGACCCGCGCCGACGCCGAGAAGCGCTCGGAAGACGCCTTCTTCGCCCTCTTCGACGCGATACCGCGCCCATGACCGGCGGCCGGCTCGAGTTCACCATCCTCGGCAGCGGCTCCTCGGGCGGGGTGCCGCGCGCCGACGGCAATTGGGGCGACTGCGATCCGGCCGAGCCGAAGAATCACCGTTCCCGCTGCTCGATGCTGGTGCGGCGGCTATCGGGCGGCGATCCGCGCGGCGACACCACCGTGCTGGTCGATACTTCGCCCGACCTGCGGCTGCAGACGGCGAGGGCCGGGGCGGGACGCATCGACGCGGTGCTGTTCACGCACGACCACGCCGACCAGGCCCACGGCATCGACGACGTGCGGCCCTTCTTCCTGAACCATCGCTTCAGGATCCCGACCTATATGGATCCGGCCACCTATGACGGCCTGCTGGCGCGGTTCGGCTACGTCTTCGAGACCAAGGGCGGCTATCCGGCCATCTGCGACGCCCGTCACCTGCCGCCGCACGGCCAGGCCTGGAGCGTCGAGGGGCCCAGCGGCGAGATTCCGGTCGTCAGCTTCGACGTCGATCATGGCGAGATCCGCGCCGCCGGCTTCCGATTCGGCGGCGCGGCCTATGCGCCCGACGTGCTGCAGATCCCCGAAGAGAGCTGGCCGGTGCTGGAGGATCTCGACGTGCTGATCGTCGACGCCCTGCGCTGGACCCCGCATCCCACCCACGCCAATGTCGAGCGGGCGCTGTCCTGGATCGAGCGGGCCAGGCCCAGGCGCGCGATCCTGACCAACCTGCACATCGACCTCGACTACAACGCCCTGGCCGGCCAGCTGCCGCCGGGCGTGGAGCCGGCCTATGACGGCATGCGCTTCGAGGTCGCTCTGTAGACGCCGCTAGTGCAGCGTCGCCATCTGGACCGGCGGCGCGTGGTCGACCGGTTCGCCCATGCGCACGGGCAGGGGCGCGCCGTCCAGGGCCAGGGCGTGGTTCAGGGCGCGGGCCAGCACCGCCGTCACGTCCGGACGCGCCACCAGCGACGACAGCAGCCGCGAGGCCAGGCCCGGCGCGGCGGCGGCCAGGCCGCAGGCCGTGACGAGACGCTGCTCGTCCAGCGCATAGCCGACGCAGTGCGGGCACTGGATCTGCAGCGGCCGCACCAGCTCGCCCTCGATCAGCATCATGGTCTGCAGGAACAGCGAGGCCGTGCGGGGCGAGGCGGCCCGGGCGAAGGCGCTGCGGATAGTCCCGTCGGCCGGCTGGCCCTGCAGTCGCAGCGCCGCCCATGTGCGCACGCCCCACAGCAGTAGGCGTTCGCCCCGCGCCAGGCCATCGGGGCCGGTGTCTTCGAAATCGAGGTCCAGTCCGCAGGCGCAGCTCATGAAAGGCTCCAGGCGGGAAGAAAAGGCGTCCGGCGGAGGGGAGCCCCGCCGGACGCAGTCGATGTGGGTGAGGGGAGGAAACCCGACATCGGATTTGAGAATTGATCGCAACAAGGTCTAGGTCGGTCGTTGTTGCGAGTCAATCGCATAAAATCATATACATCCTATGCGTTAGTTCGTGCTTCTATCTCCGTCTTGCGGTCGTGTGGGGGATGGCATGGCGCGGCGATCGATGCTGCTTGGATGGACGGCTGCGGCCATGCTCGTCGCGGGTTCGGCGCAGGCGGCCGCCTGGACCCAGCCCCGGGGCGGCAGGGAGGTCATCGTCAGCCTCCATCGCCAGGACAGCACCCACGGCTTCGATCTGGACGGCGAGGCGGTCGACATCGTCGACTACCGCAAGACCGAGCTGCAGGGTTTCGCCGAGTACGGCCTGTCGGATCGCCTGACCGTCCGGGCGCAGGGCTCGGTGCGCCGGCTGCACACGCGCAACGCCCGGGAAACCGAGCCGGGCCACTTCGAACTCGCCGCCCGCTACAGGATCGCGTCGGGCGAGACCTGGGTTCTGTCGAGCGAGAGCGCGGTGCGGCTGCCCGGCGGCGACGGCGATCCCGGATCGGCCCAACGCGGCTCTTCGGACGCCGAGTACGACAGCCGGTTCCTGCTGGGAAAAAGCGCCACTTTGGCCGGCAAGGCGATGTTCCTGGACCTGCAGGCGGGCGTTCGCCGCCGCGATGGCGAGGCCCCGGACGAGCGCCGGCTGGAGGTCACGGTCGGCGGCCGTCCGGCCCGGCGGGTGATGCTGATGGCCCAGGTGTTCGACGTGGCGTCGGTGGGGGCCGGGCAGGGGCCTTTCGAGGCCTATCGCTATCGCAATGTGCAGCTCACCGCGGTCTATGACCTGCCGGCCGGCTGGTCGGTGCAGGCCGGCGCCGTCGGTACGGCCTCGGGCCGCAACGCCCTGCGAGAGCGCGGCGGCGTCGTCGCCGTCTGGCGGCGGTTCTGAGGCGTCAGGACGGGATGCGGCGGGCCAGCTCTTCCAGCCGGCGGGCCGGGGCGTCGCAGATCGCCGACCACAGCAGCCGCGCCAGCTCCAGGCGATATACGGCGGCGTAGCCGGCCGTGAACGGCGAGGTGGCGCTGCCGGGAGGTTCGGCCGCCTTGGCGTTGGCCAGGTCGCGGCGGGTCAGCACCAGGTCGCGCGGAATCGGAACGTCGCCGGCGCCGGAGGCCACCCAGCGGTCGGCTTCGACGGCGGCCAGGGCGGCGGCCTGGACCAGGGCGCGTGCGCCGCGCACGTCGCCCAGGGCGCCGGTCATGATCGGGGTCCCCATGGCCGGGTCGCGCGTCAGCTTGAAGTCGAGACTGGCCACGCCGCGTTGCAGCGTGACGGACCACTGGTCGTCGGGGGCGTTCATCATGAACGCTTTAGCGAGCGAGTCGCGTCGCGGAAAGGGAGCGGCGTATCGCCGTTACACATTGCCGCGATCCTGCGGCCCGGCGGGGCGGCGACCTGCGACCTTTTGGCCGGTCAGTCTGAAATTAGGATCTGGTTAACCATGATTGGCGAGCCTGTGGACGTCTTCTTTTGAAGGCGCCCCACCATCACTCAACTTTTCACAGCCCGGCTTTCTGGCCGGGCTGTTTTTTTGTCAGAAGGCGCTTGCGCCGAGTCAGTGAGGCGGCTATCAACCGCGCCTCGACAGAGAGCGACCTGTTCCGCGGTAGCTCAGTGGTAGAGCAGCCGGCTGTTAACCGGCTGGTCGTAGGTTCGAATCCTACCCGCGGAGCCACTCTTCCTTCGATCGCTTCGAAGCTCCTGCTGCCGAGAATTCCTCCACAAGAACATCAGCTTTTGTCCGGATGCGGCGTTCGTGCGTCTTGCGCCGAGTCAGTTCGGCGGCTATCAACCGCCTCCTCAACTGAGAGCGACCTGTTCCGCGGTAGCTCAGTGGTAGAGCAGCCGGCTGTTAACCGGCTGGTCGTAGGTTCGAATCCTACCCGCGGAGCCACTCTCCTTCGTTCGTCGAAGGTTTCGTCGCTGGTGAGATCTCCAAGATCTGAAGCTGTCGCTTCCTCGCCTTGGCGAGCGGCGTCTCACATCGCCATCAGCTTCTGAAGTTCGCGATAGTAGGTCTCGGTATACTGATGCTGGCGATCCAGGGCCTCCAGCATCCCGGGGCGGGTGAAGACCTCGGCGGGAATGGTCACGCCCTTGCGGCCGTGCCGCACGCAAAGGCCGTCGGCGATCAGCGCGCCCACATGGCGGCGCACCGTCTCGGCCGGCATGGCCAGCGAGTCGGCGACCTGCACCACGGTGACCGGTCGCCGCTGGGCGTCCTTGGCCAGTTCGTCCTTGGCGTCGAAGCCGGCGTTGGGGCGGATGTGGGCGACATTGGCCACCCAGATCGTCGTGAAGACGATGGCGCGCACCGGATCGTCCTGGTGCAGGCCCTTGGCCACGTCCAGCGATCGCAGGAAATAGCCCGCCGATAGGCGGATCACCGCGCGCCGAACATCCGTGGTCATGCCTGCTCCCAGAGAAAGCCGCTGGGTGCAGGCTGGGGGTGAGTCGCTTCTGTGAGAAAATTCACCATGTCCCCATTTTGGGGACAGAGCGCTTTTCGGGGAGGCGCAGCGCTGCGATTTGCGTCATACGGGCCGCCGATTCAGGGGATGGTGAACGCGGGGGGCGCGTTGGGGCATGAGTGACATCGAAGCCAAATTGCGGGATGCGGCGGCGGCCGTCGGCGTGGCCGAGCGGATCGAGGTGCTTCTCAAGAGCGTAGAGGAGGCCATCGACGCCTATCCCGACGACGCCGATCCACGCTACCTGACCCGCCTGATGGACCAGCGCACGGCCTTGCTGGACCCCGATCTGGCGCTGATCGCGCGCATCGCCGTGCAACTCTGCGAGAACGACGCCTCGCGCGCCGCCGTGCTCGGGCCGCCGCTCGCCACCGCCGCGACCGTGTGCCCGCTGATGAAGCCGGCGGTGAACCAGTTGCGCCGCCTGCTCGGCGAGACGGCCTGAGTTCGCCAAATCCTCGGCGCGATTGGTTGCACGGGCCTGATTGCCTTCCGACGAGGCCCGGACCTATAAGCCTCTCGAACTGCTGTCCGAGGAAGTCCATGAGCTCCGATTTCGCGGCTGCCCGCCTGAACATGGTGGAAAGCCAGATCCGCACCGCCGACGTGACCGACCTGCCGTTGCAGGACGCCCTGCGGGTGGTTCCGCGCGAAAGCCTCGTGCCCGCCGGCAAGGCCTATCTGGCCTACGCCGACGCCGAGGTCGAGTACGCCCCGGGCCGCACGCTGATGCGCCCGCGCGATATCGGCAAGCTGCTGCAGAACCTCAAGCCGCGCGCCGGCGAGAAGGCCCTGGCCATCGCCGCGCCGTATGCCGCCGTGGTGCTGCAGACGATGGGCCTGGAGGTCACCCGCCTGGACGGCGACGACCTGACGGCCGTCCCGGGCGGCGAGTACGACGTCATCATCTGCGAAGGCGCGGTGCCGAAGGCTCCCGCCTCGTGGACGGGCGCCCTGGCCCTGAACGGCCGCCTCGGCGTCGTCGAGCGTGACGGCCCGGTCGGCCGCGCGGCGATCTACGCCCGCGCCGAGGACGGCCTGGCCCGTCGCGCCGCCTTCGATTCGACCCCGTCGCTGCTGGCCGGTTTCACGGTCGAGTCCGGCTTCGCGTTCTAGTCTTGCAATAAGGGGCGTCCGGGTGCTGAACCCGCCCGGACGTCTCAACTCAAGTCCTTGAATCCAGGGACTGCTGCCCAGGCTTGGGTATTTCATCCAAGCTTGGCTGGGCCTAGTCTGGCGTCCTCGGTGACAAGCGCGCGAAATTCGCGTGAAAAAAGCTTAACTAGCGATGGTCCACGGTGGGCCTTACAGCGCTTGGGTGTAAAGCGCGGACTTCGCGTGTGTTGGGGAATGAGGGATGTCGAAGAGCCGTCGGGCCAGTCTGCTGGCCGCTGCTTGCTGCATGGGTTTCCTGGCCTCGGCGGCTAGCGCCGAGACCCTGACCGATGCGGTCGCCCTGGCCTACCAGACCAATCCCACCATCCAGCAGCAGCGCGCCGTCCAGCGCGCTTCCGACGAAGGCGTGGTGCAGGCCAAGACCGGCTTCCGCCCGACGCTGGGCCTGGACGGTTCGATCTCGGGATCGCGCACCGATCTGGCCCACCCCCGCACCACCCTGGTCGGCGGCCAGGTGGTCACCGGCGCGGACGTCACCAAGTCCGCGTCCAGCAGCGCCACCCTGCAACTGAGCCAGCCGCTCTACACGGGCGGCCAGGCCAGCGCCCGGCTCTCGGCCGCCGAGGCCGACGTCCTGGCCGGTCGCGAAGACCTGCGCAGCGTCGAGCAGACCGTGCTGGCCAATGTCATCACCGCCTATGTCGATGTCCGCCGCGGCCAGGAAAGCCTGCGCATCGCCCAGGAGAACGTCAGCGTCCTGACCCGTCAGCTCGACGAGTCGAACGCCCGCTTCGAGGTCGGCGAGATCACCCGCACCGACGTCGCCCAGTCCCAGGCCCGCCTGGCCGCCGCCAGGGCCAGCCTGTCGTCGGCCCAGGCCACCCTGGCCGTCGCCCGCGCCAACTATGCCCAGGTCGTCGGCCAGAACCCGGCCGATCTCGCGCCCGAGCCGTCGCTGGCCGAGCTGCTGCCGGCTTCGGTCGAGCAGGCCTTCGACGCCGCCGAGGCCAACAACCCGGCGGTCCAGGCCGCCCGCTACGGCGAGCGCGCCGCCGCCGCCCGCGTCGCCCAGGCCAAGTCGGCCTATCTGCCGACCGTCTCGGCCGGCGCCAGCCTCGGCTATTCGGCCAACGAGGTGAACGGCGAGTACAAGCAGTTCGGCGAATACGACCGCGCCATCAGCGGCGCTGTCACCGCCCGCGTGCCGCTGTTCACCGGCGGCCTGAACGCCTCGAACGTCCGCGCCGCCAAGGAACGCGAGAACGCCGCCCGCATCGCGGTCGAAGGCGCCAAGCGCACCGTGGTCCAGCAGGTCTCGGCCGCGTGGAGCACGCTGCTGGCGGCCCGCGCCAACCTCGTCTCCAACGAAGAGCAGGTGAGGGCGACCAGGATCGCCTTCGAGGGCGTGCGCCAGGAGCAGCAGGTCGGCCTGCGCACCACGCTCGACGTGCTCAACGCCCAGCAGGAGCTCCGCGCCGCCGAACTGGCCCTGGTCACCGCCCGCCGTGACGAATACGTCGCCAGCGCCGGCGTCCTGCAGGCCATGGGCGCGCTGGACGTGGCCAGGCTGGCGCCGGGCGTCGAGCGCTACGACCCCAAGACCTCGTACGATCGCGTGGTGAATTCGGGTTCGGTGCCGTGGGAGCCCCTGGTGCGCAGCCTCGACAAGGTCGCTTCGCCTGCGATCGCTACGTCTTCCGACGGCAAGTAATTCCGTCCATTCTCAGGACGAATCAACGCGGCGCGAATCCTTGGCTTGCTTAAGCCGTGCAAGTCTGCACCATCGGCGGCACGCGTCTTGCGAGGCGCGCAAGGATTCGTAGCCCTTTAATACGGCCCAGCCCATCATGTCCGACCAGAGCTCCCAAGAACCGACGATGGAGGAGATCCTCGCCTCGATCAGGCGGATCATCTCCGAAGACGACGCTCCGGCCGCCGAAGCGGCGCCGCCGCCCGCGCCCGAGCCGGTTCCCGAGCCCGAGCCGGTGATCGAGGACGACGTCCTCGAGCTGACCGATCCGATCGAGCCGCCGGCCCCGGTCGAGACGCTCGGCGACCTCGACCTCTACGCCCCGGAACCCGAGCCGGAACCCGCCTACGAGCCGGCGCCGCCTCCGCCCGCGCCGGAGCCGGCCTACACCCCGCCGCCGGTGTTCAACCGCGACGAAGTGGCCGAGACCCTGGTCGGCGACCACGCCGCGGGCCTGGCCGCCAGCGCCTTCGGCAGCCTCAGCTCGGCCCTGCTGATGCCGGCCAACGGCCGCACGCTGGAAGACGTCGTGCGCGAGCTGCTGCGTCCGCTGCTCAAGGAGTGGCTGGACCAGAACCTGCCGCGCATCGTCGAGAACAAGGTCGAGGAAGAGGTCCACCGGATCTCGCGCGGCCGCGGCGTATGATATCGGCGTCGCTCCGCCGCTGAGCGGAGTGCGACGCCCGGACTTTGAGAAGGCGGTCGCGCTCGCGGCCGCCTTTTCCCGTTCAAAATCCCCGATAATCCCGTCGCCCGGTTTCGCCAGGCGGCCGCAGATGGCATATCCCCTCCGCCATGCTTGAAAAGACCTTCGATCCCAAAGCCGTCGAACCGCGCCTGTACGAAGCCTGGGAGGCCTCCGGGGCCTTCAAGCCGTCCGAGGATCCGAACGCCGAGCCGTTCGTCATCGTGATCCCGCCGCCGAACGTCACGGGCAGCCTCCACATCGGCCACGCCCTGAACAACACGCTGCAGGACGTGCTGACCCGCTTCCACCGTATGCGCGGCAAGGCCGCCCTGTGGCTGCCGGGCACCGACCACGCCGGCATCGCCACCCAGATGGTGGTCGAGCGCCAGCTGGCCGCCGCCGGCAACATCGGCCGCCGCGACATGGGCCGCGAGGCCTTCGTCGACAAGGTCTGGGAATGGAAGGCCGAAAGCGGCGGCGCAATCACCAACCAGCTGCGCCGCCTGGGCGCCAGCTGCGACTGGTCGCGCGAGCGCTTCACCCTGGACGAGGGCCTGTCGGCCGCCGTCCGCAAGGTCTTCGTCCAGCTGCACAAGCAGGGCCTGCTGTATCGTGACAAGAGATTGGTCAACTGGGACCCGCAGTTCCAGACCGCCATCTCCGACCTTGAGGTCGAGCAGAAGGAGGTCGACGGCGCCTACTGGCACTTCGCCTATCCGCTCGCCGACGGCGTCACCTACCAGCACCCCGTCGCGTTCGACGACGAGGGCAAGCCGACCCAATATGAGACACGCGGCTACATCGTCGTGGCCACCACCCGTCCCGAAACGATGCTGGGCGACACCGGCGTGGCCGTCCATCCGACCGACGAGCGCTACAAGGACCTGGTCGGCAAGGACGTCGTCCTGCCGATCGTCGGCCGCCGCATCCCCATCGTCGCCGACGACTACGCCGACCCGACCAAGGGCTCGGGTGCGGTGAAGATCACCCCGGCGCACGACTTCAACGACTTCCAGGTCGGCAAGCGCGCCGGCCTGCCGTCGATCAACATCCTGACGCCGGAAGCCAAGCTCAACGGCGACGTCCCGCCCGAGTATGTCGGCATGGACCGCTTCGCCGCGCGCAAGGCCATCGTCGCCCGCGCCGAGGAAGAGGGCTGGCTGAAGGAGATCGAGAAGACCCGCCACATGGTCCCGCACGGCGACCGTTCGGGCGTGGTCATCGAGCCCTACCTGACCGACCAGTGGTACGTCGACGCCTACACCCTGGCCCAGCCGGCCCTGAAGGCGGTCGAGAACGGCGACACCGTCTTCGAGCCCAGGCACTGGGAGAAGACCTACTTCGAGTGGCTGCGCAACATCGAGCCCTGGTGCGTCTCGCGCCAGCTCTGGTGGGGCCACCGCATCCCGGCGTGGTTTGGGCCGGAAGGCTCGATCTTCGTCGAGGAGACCAAGGAAGCCGCCTACGCCGCCGCCCGCGCGCAGTTCGGCGCCGACGTCCAGCTGACCCAGGACGAGGACGTCCTCGACACCTGGTTCAGCTCGGCCCTGTGGCC
Organism: Caulobacter endophyticus; assembly: GCF_003116815.1. Lineage (GTDB taxonomy): Bacteria > Pseudomonadota > Alphaproteobacteria > Caulobacterales > Caulobacteraceae > Caulobacter > Caulobacter endophyticus. The sequence continues at coordinate 68,093 of NZ_QDKQ01000056.1, read as the reverse complement.
GTTCTCGACCCTGGGCTGGCCGGAAAAGACGCCCGACGTCGCCCGCTTCTATCCGACCAGCACCCTGGTCACCGGCTTCGACATCATCTTCTTCTGGGTCGCCCGGATGATGATGATGGGCATCCACTTCATGGACGAAGTGCCCTTCAAGCAGGTGTTCATCAACGCCCTCGTCCGTGACGAGAAGGGCGCCAAGATGAGCAAGTCCAAGGGCAACGTCATCGACCCGCTGGCCCTGATCGACGAGCTGGGCTGCGACGCCGTGCGCTTCACCCTGACGGCCATGTCGGGCCAGGCGCGCGACATCAAGCTGTCGAAGCAGCGCATCGAAGGCTATCGCAACTTCGGCACCAAGCTATGGAACGCCACGCGCTTCGCCCAGATGAACGGCTGCGTCCGCGTCGAGGGCTTTGACCCGGCGCAGGTCGCCCAGCCGCTCAACAAGTGGATCCGCGGCGAGGTGGTCAAGACCCTGGCCGAGGTCACCAAGGCCTTCGAGGCCCCGGCCTTCGACGAGGGCGCCAGCGCGCTCTACCGCTTCATCTGGAACGTCTTCTGCGACTGGTACCTGGAGCTGGCCAAGCCCGTGCTCAACGGCGAGGACGAAGCCGCAAAGGCCGAGACCCGCGCCATGACCGCCTGGGTGCTCGACCAGATCCTGATCCTGCTGCACCCGGTGATGCCGTTCATCACCGAGGAGCTGTGGGACAAGACGGCCGAGGAGGGCGGTCCGGCTCGCGAGAGCATGCTGATCTCCACCCGCTGGCCGCAAATGCCCGACAGCTGGATCGACGCCGAGGCCGCCGCCGAGATCGGCTGGCTGGTCGACACCGTCGGCGAGATCCGCTCGCTGCGCGCCGAAATGAACGTGCCGCCGTCGGCCAAGCCGGCCCTGGCCGTGGTGGGGGCGGGCGAGGGCACCCTTGGCCGCCTGGAGCGCCAGCGCGACCTCTTGGTCAGCCTGGCCCGCCTGGGCGAGGTCTCCATCGCCGAGGCCGCGCCCGCCGGCACGGCCCCGGTGGTGATGGGTGAAGCGACCGGCGCCCTGGGCGTCGCCGAGTTCATCGACGTCGCCGCCGAGAAGGCCCGCCTGACCAAGGAGATCGCCGGCCACGTGTCGGAGATCGAAAAGACCGGCAAGAAGCTCGGCAACCCCGACTTCCTGGCCCGCGCCAAGCCCGAGGTCGTCGAGGAAAACCGCGAGCGCCTCGCCGAAGCCGAAGCGGCCAAGGCCAAGCTGGAAGCGGCCCTGGGCCGTCTGGCGGCGATGGGCTGATCGCGATCCCTCTCCCTTGTGGGAGAGGGTGGCCCCGCGGAGCGAGGGTGGGCGAGGGATCTCTCAGACCTCGCCGCGCGACCCCTCATATGTCGGCTTCGCCGCCACCTTCTTCCGCAAGGGGAGAGGGATCGGGCAGCCAACTAAACATTGTTCCCCTATCGTCCAAACGACCGTTTACATCGGCCGCCCGGGCGTGCTTACTCGACGGAAACGCGCCGCTCGAACGAGCGCGATCGACACCGGGAGAGTAACGAATGACCCAGGCCGCTCAGGCGCCTACCCCTGTTCCATGGCCAGCCATGTCGGTGAAGCAGGCCTACGCCCTGATCACCGCCCCCGGATCGGCCGGCGAGATGGAGGAGGTGGTGATCCGCGGCGTGCCGACCCGGACCTGGAAGAACCTCCCGCCCACGCTGCGCCACACCCTGCAGGTCGGCCGCACCCACGGCGACAAGATCTACCTCGTCCACGAGGACGAGCGGGTCAGCTTCGAGGCCTTCTACCGGGCGGTGACGGCCTTCGCCGCCGAGCTGGAGGCCAAGGGCGTCCAGAAGGGCGACCGGGTCGCCCTGATCATGCGCAACCTGCCCGAATGGCCCGTGGCCTTCTATGCGGGCCTGTCGATCGGCGCGATCCTCACGCCGCTGAATGCCTGGTGGACCGGGCCGGAGCTCGAATACGGCCTCACCGACTCCGGCGCCTCGGTGGCGATCATGGACGTCGAGCGCTTCGAGCGCCTGGCCGAGCACTTCGACAACTGCCCGCAGCTCAAGCGCGTCTACGTCTCGCGCAGCAAGGAAGACATCGCCCATCCGTACGTCACGCGTCTGGAAAGCGTGATCGGCTGTCCAAACGACTGGATCAAGCTGGAGGAGCGCCCGCTCTCCAACGTCGAACTGGGTCCCGAGGACGACGCGACGATCTTCTACACCTCGGGCACCACGGGTAAGCCCAAGGGCGCCCTGGCCACCCATCGGGCCGTCAACAGCAACATCTTCGCCGCCGCGGCCGCTTCCGCGCGCAGCTTCCTGCGCCGCGGCGAGGCCCCGCCCCAGCCCGATCCCAGCCTGCCGCAGAAGGGGGCGCTGATCTCGGTGCCGTTCTTCCACGCCACCGGCTGTTTCGCGGTGATGAACCCCTCGCTGTTCGGCGGGGCCAAGATGGCCATGATCCGCAAGTGGGATCCCGAAAAGGCCATGCAGCTGATCCAGGACGAGAAGCTGACGCAGATGGGCGGCGTGCCCACCATCGCCTGGCAGATCATCGAGCACCCCAGTCGCGACAAGTACGACCTGTCGTCGCTCGAGGCCGTGGCCTATGGCGGCGCGCCCTCGGCCCCGGAGCTGGTGCGCAAGATCAAGGAGATCTGGCCCAAGTCCTCGCCGGGCAACGGCTGGGGCATGACCGAGACCTCGGCGACGGCCACCTCCAACTCGGCCGAGGATTACGAGAACCGCCCCGAAAGCTGCGGTCCGGCCGTGCCGGTCACCGACCTGAAGATCATGACCCTGGAAGCTCCCTACGAGGAGCTGCCGATCGGCTCGGTGGGCGAGCTTTGGTGCAAGGGGCCGCAGGTGGTGAAGGGCTACTGGAACAAGCCCGAGGCCACGGCCCAGACCTTCATCGACGGCTGGGTGCGCACGGGCGACCTGGCGCGGCTGGATGAAGAGGGCTTCTGCTACATCATCGACCGGGCCAAGGACATGCTGATCCGCGGCGGCGAGAACATCTACTGCATCGAGGTCGAGAACGTCCTCTACGACCACCCGGCCGTGATGGACGCCGCCCTTGTCGGCGTCGAGCACAAGACCCTGGGCGAGGAGCCCGCCGCGGTCGTCACCCTCAAGCCCGGCGCCATCGCCACCGAAGACGAGCTGCGCGCCTTCGTCGCCGACCGCCTCGCCGCCTTCAAGGTGCCCGTGAAGGTGATCTTCTGGCCCGAGACCCTGCCCAGGAACGCCAACGGCAAGATCCTGAAGACCGAGCTGAAGAAGGTGTTCGTCACGGGGTAGGGGGCGTGGATCCTCCCCCTGAAGGGGGAGGCGGCCCGAAGGGCCGGAGGGGGCAGCGCCGGCGCTAAGGATTACCGTCCCCAGCTTGGGCAGGGCTGGCAGCCCTCCCGGAGCAAGACCATACCCCACCCGTAAAATCTCCGCGAAAGCGGGGATTTTACGGAAGGTGGGTCGGACGGGGATAGAGCAGCGTGGATCCCCGGCGTTCGGCGCAAAGACCTGAACGCGATCAACCGTTTACAACTTTCTCAAGCGCCTGGATCAGACGCGCTGAATCCCGCCGCATAATCATTGGGTCCCGTCGCAGGGAGAGGGCGCAAGGATCCGGCCCGAAGCGTGCGACGTGGATGCGATCGAGCGGGGCTGAAGGAGCGGCGTGAGCCGGGCCTGAAGGCTTAAATGAGGATGGGGGACGTAAACCCATCCATCGGGAGCTTGCCTGACTAGGCTCCCGCCCGTCCAAGGGTCCGCGCCGCCATGCACGCCTGGCCGCCAAGAAACGGGGCGCACTGCATGGGGAAGGGGCACAGGGCGGAAGAGGCCCGCGCGTCCCGGCCTGAGGCGTAACGATCGCGCGGGGCGTTCAAGCTTCGTCGAAACGGTACTTAGAACTCACACATCCGGGCGAGGCCCGGACGCCCCGCGCCCTCTCCATAAGCTCTGCGCAATCGCGCGAGAGGCCGAAGTCGCGTGTCCAAGATCCTCCCCCCGAAGGGGGAGGTGGCCCGGAGGGCCGGAGGGGGAAGTGACTGATGAGATCAGTGCTCCCGCCCAAGCAGCAGTCACCTCCCCCTCAGTCGCTCCGCGACAGCTCCCCCTTCAGGGGGAGCATTTCGATAGACGGGCCGGAGGGCTGGCGCCTCACCCCGCGTCGTTCAGGCCCGACGCCGGCTTCCAGTCGAACAAGGCCTGCAGGGTCCGCACCGCCTCGCCGCGCGGCGAGGCCAGCGCCGGGTCGCGCGCCAGGATCAGGCGGGCGTCGTCGGCGGCGACGGCGATCAGGTCGCGGTGGGCGACGGGATCGGCCAGGCGATAGGCGGGAAAGCCGCTCTGCTTGAGGCCCAGCGGGTCGCCGCCGCCGCGCAGCTCCAGGTCCTTCTCGGCGATCTCGAAGCCGTCGTCGGAGCGCCGCAGGATGTCGAGCCGCTGCTGGGCGACTTCCGAGAGAGGCGGGTCGTACAGCAGCACGCAGGAGCTTTCGCGCATTCCCCGACCCACTCTCCCGCGAAGCTGATGAAGCTGCGCCAGGCCGAAGCGGTCGGCGTGCTCGATGACCATGATGCTGGCGTTGGGTACGTTGACGCCCACCTCGACCACGGTGGTGGCCACCAGCACCCCGACCTCGCCGTCGACGAAGGCCTGCATGACCGCGTCCTTCTCGGCCGCCGGCATCTGCCCGTGCACCAAACCCACGCGCGACCCCAGAACCTTCCTCAGGTCGGCGGCGCGGTCCTCGGCGGCGCGCAGGTCGACCTTCTCGGACTCCGAGACCAGCGGGCAGATCCAGAAGGCCTGGGCGCCGCCCTCGATGGCGCTGCGCAAACGATCGACGATCTCGGGCACGCGCGGCGTCGGCGCGGCGCGCGTGGCCACCGGCGTTCGCCCCGGCGGCTTCTCGTCGATCCGCGAGACGTCCAGGTCGCCGAACACGGTCAGCTCCAGCGTGCGCGGGATCGGCGTGGCCGACATGGCCAGCAGGTGCACCCCTTCACCCTTTTCCTGCAGCCGCCGGCGCTCGTTGACGCCGAAGCGGTGCTGCTCGTCGATGATGGTCAGGGCCAGGCTCTTGAAGGCCACGTCGTCCTGGAACAGGGCGTGGGTGCCCACCGCCACGGCCGCCGAGCCGTCGGCCAGCTTCTGCAGCTTGGCGGCGCGGGCGCCGCCCTTGTCGCGGCCGGTCAGCAGCACGACCGCCAATCCCTGCGCCTCCAGCGGCGGGGCCAGGGTTTCGTAATGCTGGCGGGCCAGGATCTCGGTCGGGGCCATCAGGGCCGACTGGAAGCCGGCGCCGGCCGCGTCGGCCATGGCCAGCATGGCCACGACGGTCTTGCCCGAGCCGACGTCGCCCTGCAGCAGGCGGCTCATCCGCTCGCCATGGGCCAGGTCCCCGCGCACCTCAGACAGCGCCCGCACCTGGGCGCCGGTCAGGCGGAAGGGCAGGGCCTTCTCGGCCGCCTCGGCCAGCGGCCCCGAGACGATGCGCGGCCCCGGCTGGGCGCGCTTGCCGGCCTTGCGCTGCGCCAGGGCCAGTTGGTGGGCCAGGAGTTCGTCATAGGCCAGGCGCCGGCGGGCCGCCGACATCGGCGACAGGTCGATCTCGCCCTCGGGGCCATGCAGCCGCTCGAAGGCCTCGCGCCAGGGCGGCAGGCTCTCGCGCGCCATCCACGCGGCGTCCTGCCACTCGGGCAGCGGCTGGGCGCGCGACAGGGCCTCCAGCGCGAACTTGCGGAAGGTGCGCGAGGGCAGGCCCGCCGTCGCCGGATAGACCGGCTCGATCGCCGGAATCTCGTCGATCCGCTCGGCTTCGAGCATGTAATCGGGGTGGGCGACCTGAATCTCCGACCCGAACCGCTCGACCTTGCCGCTGACGGCCCGGCGCGCGCCGACCGGATGCTGACGCTCCAGGTGCGGGCCGTGGCCCTTGAACCACACCAGGGTGACGAAGCCGGTGTCGTCCCAGCCCCGGATCCGCCAGGGCTGGCCCGAGCGCTGCGGCGGCAGGTGGGCGTCGATGGTGACGACGAAGGTCTGGACCTGGCCGTCCTGGGCCAGGGCGGCCGTGGTCGCGGTGCGCCTGATCAGGCTCTGCGGCGCGGTGAACAGCACGTCGCGCACGATCGGGCCGGCCAGTCTCTCGACCAGCGGGGCGACGCGCGGCCCGACCCCCTTGAGGGTCGAGATCGCGGCGAACAGGGGAAAGAGCGACTCGGGACGCATCGCCGTCAGGATAGACAAGCCGGGGTGTTCTCGTCCCGTTCGCCTTGCGCGAAATTGTGGACCAGCCTGACTGGCGGTCCCCTTGTCCGGAGACTCGCCCATGCCCTTCGCCACCCATCGCGGCCAGAAGATCCATTACACGGTGGAGGGGCGGGGACCGCTGGTGGTGCTGCAGCACGGGCTGTTCATGGACGCCGAAAGCTGGCGGGCGAACGGGTTCGTCGCCGCCCTGGCCGATCGCTTCACCGTGGCCTGCGTCGATTCCCTGGGCCATGGCCTCAGCGACAAGCCGACCGATCCGGCGCTCTACGCCCAGGACCAGCGGGCCGGCGACATCGTGGCGGTGCTGGACGCCCTGAGCGCGGAGAAGGCGCACCTCGTAGGCTATTCGATGGGCGGCTGGATGGCCGTGGGCGTGGCCAGGTACTATCCGCGGCGCCTGGCCTCGCTGACCATCGGCGGCTGGGATCTGGCGAACGGCGTGCCCAAGGGGCCGTCGGGTCCGATCCGCTTCGATATCTTTTGGGGGTTCAGCCAGCAGGTCGCGCCGGCCCTGGTGAGCTGGGTGACGCCGGAGATCCTGCCGGGCGTCCAGGCTGCGTTCGAGGCGCTGAACACGCTGGACGGCGCAGCCGAGGCGGTGCTGGGCGCGGGCGCGCCGGTGCTGCTGTGGGACGGGACGGCGGATCCCTATCACGCGCCGTCCCAGGCCTTCGCGGCGGCCCATGGGCTGCCGTTCCTGTCGACGCCGGGCGATCACCTGCAGGCGATCATGACGCCCGCGCCCGACGTGGTCGTGAGGCTCGGCGAGTTCTTCGCCGAGGCCTGACGGGATCAGTCTTCCGCTTGCGCGGCGTTGCCGGCCGGCGACAGTTCCGCCAGCAGGTCGGCAAGTTCGTCGGCGCGCGAAGCCCCCGACACGTTCAGGCGCGTATACAGGTGCTCGGCCCCGTGTTTCTCGGCCGCTTCAGCGAAGCCGCGGGTGGAGTCGTGCAGATTGTTGGCCTCGCCGGCGAACACCACGACGCCTTCGGCGTTCACGTAGAGATAGTTGCCGGCGATCGTGGTGCGCGGGTCGCGATCCTCGGCCAGCTTGTAGCGATAGACGGCGCCGGAGACGCCTTTCAGGTCGATGTAGGTTTTCACGAATCCTCGCCTCTAGACACACGCGGCGTAGCCCGGGAGGGGTGGCGGGCGCCAGAGGCTAAATTATGGCTGCAAGCTTCGCAATTTACTGAGAAACCTTCGCGTTCGATCTTCTCGTGGTTCGGAGAACAGCGTCGCGGACGGCCCCTGCTCAAGGATCACGCCCTCGTCCATGAAGATCGTCCGGTCGGCGACCTCGCGGGCGAAGTCCATCTGGTGGGTGACGATGACCATGGTCCGCTTCTCGGCGGCCAGGTCGCCAATGACCGCCAGCACCTCGCCGACCAGTTCGGGATCCAGCGCCGAGGTCGGCTCGTCGAACAGGATGACCTCCGGGTCCATGGCCAGGGCCCGGGCTATGGCGCAGCGCTGCTGCTGGCCGCCTGAGAGGGCGCCGGGATAGGCGTCGGCGCGATGGGCCAGCCCCACCTTGGTCAGCAGCTCCAGCGCCCTCCGGCGGGCCTTGGCGGGCGGATCGCCGCGCACGACGATCGGGGCTTCGGCCACGTTCTCCAGCGCGGTCTTGTGCGGGAACAGGTTGAAGTTCTGGAACACGAAGCCGACGCGGCCCTTCAGGGCGCGGGCCAGAGGCGTCTTGCCGCCGGCCTGCACGCCGGCGATCGACAGGCTTCCGCCGTCCAGCGCCTCCAGGCCGGCCAGGCACCTCAGCAGGGTGCTCTTGCCCGAGCCGCTGGGGCCGATCACGGCCACCACCTCGCCGGGGGCGAGCGTCAGGTCTACGCCGTTCAGCACGGCGGTGTCGCCAAAGCGCTTGGACAGGCCCCTGGCCTCGATGGCGCTCATCGACGGGCCTCCGCGCGGCGTTCCAGCCATCCCTGGCCCAGCGCCAGCAGGCTGGAGAGGATCCAGTAGATGGCCGCGGCGCTGAGGTACATGGCGAAGATCTCGTACGTCCGGGCGGTGATCAGCTGGGCCTGGCGGAACAGCTCCGGCACCTGGATGGTCGCGGCCAGCGAGGTGTCCTTCACCAGGCTGATGAAGCTGTTCGAGAGGGGCGCGACGGCGGTCCGGGCGGCCTGGGGCAGGATGATCCGGCGCATGGCCTGGCCGCGGGTCAGGCCCAGCACCGCGGCGGCCTCCCACTGGCCCTTGTCGACGGCGGCGATCGCGCTGCGCAGAATCTCGCCGGCGTATGCGGCGACGTTCAGCGAAAAGCCGATCCCGGCCGCCAGCAGCGGCGGCAGCTCCAGTCCAAGCTGCGGGAGGCCGTAATAGATCAGGAACAGCTGCACCAGCAGGGGCGTGCCCCGGAAGGCCGAGACGTAGACGGCCGCCGGCCAAGCCAGCAGCGGCGAGCGCGACAGCCGCATCAGCGCCAGGCCAAAGCCCAGCAGCAGGCCCAGGCTCATGCCGATCACGCTGAGCAGCACGGTATAGACCGCGCCCTTCAGCAGCAGCGGCGCCGACTGGGCGATGAGCTCGGCCGCGTTCATGGCCTAGCGTGTCACGTCCAGGGCGAACCACTTCTGCGAGATGGCGGCCAGGCGTCCGTCGGCCCGCAGGGCCTCGATGGCTTCGTCCACCAGCACCTTCAGGGCCGGGTCGCGCTTCATGACCACGCCCTGGCTCTGCGGGGCGAAGGCCGGCCCCGCGGCGACCAGGTCGGGGGCGGTCTTCAGGAAGTCGGCGGCGACCAGGCGGTCGTTCAGCACGGCGTCGATGCGGCCAGCCCGCAGGTCCTGGTATTTGGTCGGATCGTCGTCATAGGTGCGGATCTCGGCCTTGGGCTGGTTCTGGCGCAGCCACTGCTCGTAATGGGTGCCCAGGCCCACGCCGACCTTCCTGCCGGCCAGGTCGGCCGGGCCGGCGACGCCCGTCTTGCCCTTGGGCACGATGATCAAGATGCCCGACACCGTATAGGGCCTGGAGAAGTCGTACTTGGCCGCGCGCTCGGGCGTGATGGTGATCTGGTTGATGACGACGTCGGTGCGGCCCGATTCCAGCGCTCCCAGCAGACCGGCGAACGGCGCGGCCACGAACTCGGGCTTCACCTTCATCTGCTCGGCCAGGGCCTTGGCGAAGTCGACGTCGAAGCCGGTCAGCTGGCCGTCGGCGCCCTGGAAGTTGAACGGCGGATAGGTGCCCTCCAGGCCGATGCGCAGGGTCTTGGTCGCCTCGACCCGGGCCGCGCCGCTCTGGCCCGCGCCAGCGTCCTTGCCGCCGCAGCCGGCCAGGGTCAACGCGCCTCCGGCCCCCAGGCCCAGCAGGATGTCACGGCGGGCTGGGAATCGCATGGCGGGCCTCGAAGCGAAGGTCATCGGCCCAGTTCTATACCGCTGCGCCGTCGCCGCCAGGGGCCAAGGCGTCTGCGACGCAAGGCCAGCGCGACCTGACGGCGATTTAACCTGACGCGGGCGTCCGGCTCTGGCTTGCTGCTGCAGGTTTGCTTCTCGGGGGAGACGTATGGCGCAGAACTTCGATCCGGCTGCGGCGACTGCGGCCTACCTGGCCCAGCTGCCGCCCGAGGCGCACGCCCGGGCAAGCGCCTATACCCACGGCGGTCACTGGCTGCTGCTGTGGGGGACGCTGGTGGCGCTCCTTGTCGCCTTCCTGATCGTGCGCAGCGGGGCGCTGACCGCGCTCCGACGCAAGATCGAGGGGCGGCGCAGTCGGCCGATTCTGGCCAGTTTTCTGGTTGGCGTGGTCTATCTGGTCGTCGACAGCCTGTTGTCTCTGCCCTGGGCCGCCTACAGCCAGTGGTGGCGGCAGAAGCAGTACGGCCTGACCAGTCAGGCCTTTCCAGGCTGGCTGGGCGAGGGCGCGATCTCCCTGGCCATCACCGCCGTGATCGGCGGCCTGTTCTTCACCGCCCTCTACGCCCTGATCCGCAAGGCGCCGCGCACCTGGTGGCTGTGGGGCGGCGGGCTGACCGCAGTCTTCATCGCCGCCGCCATGTTGCTGGCGCCGCTCTACATCGAGCCGATCTTCAACAAGTATACGCCCGCGCCGGCCGGTCCGGTCCGCGACGAGGTGGTGGCCATGGCCAGGCAGGTCGGCGTGCCGTCCGACAAGATCTTCATCTACGACGGCTCCAAACAGTCCAACGCCTATACCGCCAACGTCTCGGGCCTGTTCGGCTCAGCCCGCGTGGCGATGAGCGACACCATGTTCAAGAAGGGCGCGGACATCGCCGAGGTGCGTGGCGTGGTCGGGCACGAGATGGGCCACTACGCCCGTCACCACTCACTATGGATCGCCGGCGTCATGAGCCTGCTGGCCGTCCTGGCCTTCTTCCTGGTCGACCGGCTGTTCGCGCCGGCCGCGCGCCTGCTGGGCGGCGAGGAAATCAGGGGCGTGGCCGATCCGGCCGGCCTGCCGGTGCTGAGCGCCGTGATGACCGTGCTCTTCCTGCTGGCGACGCCGGTGACCAGCAGCCTGATCCGCATCGCCGAAAGCGACGCCGACCACTACAGCCTCTCGCACTTCAACGAGCCGGACGGCCTGTCCAAGGCCCTGGTCAAGACCATCGAGTACCGCGCCGCCACGCCGGGGCGGCTGGAAGAGATCATCTTCTACGACCACCCGGCCGTCGGCCGTCGTATCCAGCGGGCCATGGAATGGAAGGCGGCGCATCCTAAGCCGACGGTCGCACTCGACCTCGACGCCCGGGCGTCGTTCAGCGACCATCTTGTCGTCTTTCCGAGAATGCCCGTGGGCATGGACGGGATCGCGCTTAGGGCCGACGGAAGCTGGTTCGAACGGCACGATTTCGGCTGGTCCAAGGGGCGCTACGCCATCGCGGATGGAAAACTGTGCCTGACCGAGGAGCGCGGTTCGCGCCGCTGCTACGCCATCGGTCGCGCCGCTAGCGGCTGGACCCTGGCGCAGGACGCCGGCGCTCCGGTCGCCGTCACGCTGGAGCCGATCGCCCAGGCGGCGACGCCCGGGTGATCCCTTCGGCGCCGTGCGCGTTCCCTCCGCCAGGAGGATGCGTATGGCCCAGCCGATCATCAGCGAGATCACCGTCGAGGCCCTGCCTGCCGAAGCCTTCGCCCGCTTCGTCGGCGACATGGGGCGCTGGTGGCCGATGGCCTACAGCCGCGGCGGCGCGCGCTTCGTCACCGTGCATGTGGAGCCGGTGGCTGGTGGGACCTGGTTCGAGGTCGACAGCGACGGCGCCGAAAGCCCGTGGGGCGACGTTCGCGCCTACGACCCTGGCCATCGGCTGGTGGTCGGCTTCAACGTCGCCTCCGATCGCGGCGTCGAGCCGCTGGAGCGCCAGAGCGAGGTCGAGTTCCGGTTCGAGCCGGCGGGCGAGGGGACCCGAGTGACGGTCGAGCACCGCAATCTCGACCGGCATGGCGACGGCGCGGAAGCCATCCGCCAGGGAATGGCCTCCGACCATGGGTGGCCGCTGATCCTGGCGTCGTTCGCGCGCGAACTCAGGTTCCCGCGCGCCGCGCCGCTCAGCGCTTCCTGACGAACACGGTGCCGGCCGAGTAGCCTGCGCCGAAGCTGCAGATCAGGCCGGTGTCGCCGGGGGCGAAATCGTCATTGGCGGTGTGGAAGGCGATGATCGAGCCGGCCGAGGAGGTGTTGGCGTACTCGTCGAGAATGATGACGTTCTCGCCGGCCTGCGGATCGCGGCCCAGCACCTTGCGGGCGATCAGGTCGTTCATGTTGATGTTGGCCTGGTGCAGCCACAGTCGCTTGAGAGCGGTGGCGTCGAGACCGATGTCGCCGGCGTGCTCGACGATCATTTCGCTGACCATCGGCACCACCTCGCGGAACACCTTGCGGCCTTCCTGCACGAAGAGCTTGTCCCGCGCGCCGATCCCTTCGGGGGCGGCGTTGTTGAGGAAGCCGAAGTTGTTGCGGATGTTGTTGGAGAACTGGGTCTTCAGGCGCGTGCCCAGGATTTCCCAGCCGCCCGCAGCCTGCGAGGCCTCCTCCAGAATCACGGCCGTGGCCACGTCGCCGAAGATGAAGTGGCTGTCGCGGTCCTTGAAGTTCAGGTGGCCCGAGCAGATCTCGGGATTGACCATCAGCACGGCCTTGGCGCTGCCGGTGGCGATGAAGTCGGCGGCGGTCTTGATGCCGAAGGTGGCCGACGAGCAGGCCACGTTCATGTCGAAGGCGAAGCCCTCGATACCCAGGGCCTGCTGCACCTCGATGGCCATGGCCGGATAGGCGCGCTGCATGTTCGAGGCCGCGCAGATCACCGCACCGATCTCCGAAACAGGCTTGCCCCAAGCGGCTATGGCCTGCTGCGCGGCTTTCACGGCCATCTCGGCCAGGATCGAGATCTGGTCGTTGGGGCGCTCGGGCAGATTGGGCCTCATGACCTCGGGGTCGATGATGCCGTCCTTGTTCATCACGTAGCGGGCCTTGATGCCCGACGCCTTCTCGATGAACTCGGGCGAGGACGGGGCCAGCGCCGTGGCTTCTCCGGCCGCGATGGCCTCGGCGTTGGCGGTGTTGAAGCGTTCGACATAGGCGTTGAAGGCGTCGACCAGTTCTACGTTCGAGATGCTGAACGGCGGGGTGAAGAGCCCCGTGGCGGCGATGACGGCTTGATGCAAGGCGGCGGTCCCGATGGGCCGGCGCACGACATGGGCGCGCCGATCTGATCACTGTTTGGACGCGATCAATAGCACGCCCCGCGCCGCCGTCACCTCCCCGGAGGGCGTGTCTTCGCCGCATCGCCCGCGGCTATTCGACCTCCCGCAGCGGAACTTTAGGCTGGCGGCCACAATCACTCGTTCAAATGTCGGAAACGTCACGCAATGGCCCCAAACAGGTCAGGGTACGGTCAAATCCGGGCCTCGTTGCCCCAATACCCAGAGGAGGCTGAGGGAGCACAAGAAATCCCAGTATCAGGAGTAAAAATAATGAAGGTTCTCATGTCTGCGGCTATCGCCGCCATGTCGGTCGCTGCTGTTCCGGTTCTGGCCCACGCTCAATCGAGCTCGCCGGAAATCTATGGCAACCTCGGTTACAACAGCTCGCGCGCCGAAGGCGCCGATACGGGCGCTGTCCAGGGCCGCCTGGGCGCCAAGCTGACCCCGCACTTCGGCGTCGAGGGCGAACTGTCCGGCGGCGTGAAGGACGACAACATCGACCGCGCCGGCGTCCGCTCCAGCATCGAGCAGACCCACTCGGCCGCCGTCTATGGCGTGGGCTTCCTGCCGGTGACCCCCAACATCGACCTGATCGGCCGCGTCGGCTACGGCAACACTCAGTTCAAGCAGAAGCTGGCCGGCGTTGAGAGCAAGTTCGACGCCGACAGCGTCAACTACGGCGTCGGCGCCCAATACAAGTTCGACGACAAGAACGGCGTGCGCGTCGACTACACGCGCCAGCAGTTCCGCGACAACGACGCCGATGACGCCAACGTCGTGTCGGTGGGCTACGCCCGAAAGTTCTAACGCCTAAGGCCCAAAGAAAAAGCGCGCCGCTCTCGTCGAGAGCGGCGCGCCTTGCTGTGTCCGATCGATGCCTCAGGCAAAGGTTTCGGCGGCGTCCTTGATGGTCTGCTTCGGATCGGGGCCGTACTTGTTCGGACCGGTCGTGCCCGGCAGGATGTAGAAGACCAGCAGCACGATCACGCCGATCAGCGGAATCAAGGCGATGAGGATCCACCAGGCCGAGCGATCGGTGTCGTGCAGGCGACGGAAACCGACCGCCAGGCTGGGAATGAAAGTGGCCAGCGAGAAGGCCAGGCTAACCAGGCCCAGAGCGTCGAAGTTTCCGCTCTCCAGGCTCTGCGGACCGCTGATGATCAGGCGCAGGATCGAGATGGCGACGCCGACGCCGAAGGTGAAGAGCGCGAAGAGCCAGTATTCCGAGCGACGAGCGCGTCCCGAGAATTGCGCGTACTTGCGCAGCGGTTCGAACATTAGAGACATAGTTGTTTCCCTTGCCCCGCGTAATGCGTGTGGCTCGCAACTTGAGGGGTGAATCCGGTTGCGTAAACCCCCGTTCTGACGCTTGACGTGATCGCATGGCGGCCAGACCTTCACTCCAAAAGACGGGGAGGAGGCGGCGATGGACAAGGCGCTGCTGATACAGTTGCTGGGCTCGGCGCTCGCCGTCGCCCTGCTGGTGGGGCTGGCGGCCTGGGCGAGGCTGGCGCGGCCGACGGCGCCGCTCGATCAGGAGGCCGCGCGGCGGCTGCTGGCGGACGAGTTTCCGGATCATCGAATCGATGCCGTCTGGATCGGCGGCGACAGCGCCAGCGTCGTCGCCCGGTCGGCGGACCAGGCGCTGGTGCTCTGGCGCAAGGGCGATGGCTACGTGGCCCGTTCTGCGCCCTGGCGTGACGTTGCGGCGGCAGGGGTGGTGGACGGACGGGTGCGCCTGGCGGCCGTCGATGGAGCGCCGCGCCTTTCCCTGGGCGACCGCGCTTGGCCGCCGGCGGAGGCTGCCGCATGAAGCCGGCTTTCGATCCCGTCCAGATGGCGATCCCGTTCTTCGTGATCGCCATTGTGCTGGAAATCCTGCTGGCCCGCTTCGGCAAGGCGCGCGCCAACTACGAGCCGCGCGACGCGGCCACCTCGCTGATGATGGGCCTGGGCAGCACGATCGCGGGCCTGGTGACCGGCGGGGCGGTGTTCGCCGCCAGCCTGTGGGTCTGGGAGCACCGGCTGTTCACGATCCCGATGACCGCCGTCTGGGCCTGGGTGGTGCTCTTCTTCGCCGAGGACCTGACCTACTACTGGTTCCACCGGCTTAGCCATGAACGGCGGTTCTGGTGGGCCAGCCACGTCAACCATCACAGCTCCACCCATTACAACCTGACCACCGCCCTGCGACAGACCTGGACGGGCGGGGTGGCGGGCACGTGGCTGCTGTGGCTGCCGCTGTCGCTGCTTGGCTTTCCACCGGCCATGGTGGCGATCCAGAAGGGGATCAGCCTCGTCTACCAGTTCTGGATCCACACCGAGGCCGTGCGGCGGATGCCGGCCTGGTTCGAGGCGGTGTTCAACACGCCCTCGCATCACCGGGTGCACCACGCCCGCAATGCCCGCTACCTCGACGCCAACTACGCGGGGATCCTGATCATCTGGGACCGCGTGTTCGGCACCTTCATCCCTGAGGACGACGCCGAGCCGTGCCGTTACGGCATCGTGCGCAACCTGCCGAATTTCAATCTCTTCACCAACGTCTTCCACGAGTGGATCGGCATCGGGAAGGATCTGGCGGGAAGCCGCTCGCCGCGCGAGGTGCTTGGCTATCTCTTCGGTCCGCCCGGCTGGAGCCCCGACGGCTCGCGCGAAACTTCCCATACGCTGAAGGCCAGGTGGCGGGCGCGGGAGGAGGGGAAGGGCGAGGCGAACTCAACACTGCCCCATCCGTAATATCCCCGCGAAAGCGGGGGATATTACGGTGAAGAGATCCGTCCAGGTCGGGAGCGAGGGCTACTTCGCCTTCGCCAGTTCCACGGCATAGACGTGGTTGGCGCCGTGCATGTTGGAGCGGAACACCAGCCACTTGCCGTCAGGCGTGAAGTTGACGTTCGGCTCCAGGCGGTAGTCGTGGGCGCTCATGTTGACCAGCTTCTCCGCGTCGATGACGCCAGGGCGGATCAGGTGTTCGGAGTCGGGGGCATGGATGCCGGCGACGTCCGGGACGCCGCGCGGGTGCATCAGGTAAAGCCACTTGCCGTCCGGGGCGTGGGCGACCATCTCGCTGTCGCCGCCGTCGCCGGCGAACAGCTTGCCGTCGGGGCTGGAGTTGAAGTGCACCGACCAGGCGTTGCGCTCGACGTGGTACCAGGCGCGCTTGCCGGTCGCGACCTCATAGCCAGCCACCCAGAAGTCTTCGCCGCGCGGGGTCTGCAGGTCGTACCAGACGGTCTTGCCGTCGGCGCTGAACCATTCGTGCCCAGCGATCTCCATGTTCATGGTGCGCGCGTGGATCTTCACCGGCTTGGCGTTCGGCTGGTCGGTGCGCAGCAGCCACAGCCGGTCGACCTTGTGCCAGGGTCCTTCGTGGCAGAACATCAGCAGGTTCGGCTCGGTCGGCGAGAACTGCAGATGGTTCAGCCAGTCGGTCGCGGCATGGATCACGCGCTTTTCGCCCGTGCGGGTGTCGATGACGAACATCTCCATCGGGATCTTCGACTCGAGCCGCTCGTTCAGCCGCACTTCCTTGGCTTCGGCGAAGGATAGCGGCTTGCCGTCAGGACCGAGCGCCTCGTAGGCGGCCTGATCGAAGCGGTTGTCGCGCTTGAGCATGCCGTCGGGACGGGTCTCGACCTCTGGCTTGGTCACCACGACGCCGCCCAGCAGCGTTTCGTCGGCGTTGATCGTCTGGATGTCGCCGCGATCGAACCTGGCGACCACGCGCACCTTCCTGCTGTCGATGTCGACGGCCTTGACCACCTTGGTCTTGCCTTCCTCGACGATGAAGTAGGCCGAGCGGGTCTTGCGGCCGACGAACAGGAACTTGCCGTTCTCCTCGACCAGCGGCGACAGCTTGCGGGTGGCCAGGTCCACCGTGCTGAGGCCCTTGGGCGTGGCGATGACCAGCTTGTCGCCCTGGGGCGTATAGCCGTTGTAGTTGAAGTAGAGGCTGCTCGATCCCGGCTCGTCCGACAGGCGCACGACACGGTGGCCGGTGTCCTTGTCGATCCATTCGCGCGGCGGCTCGGTTGCAGGAGCCTTGGGGGCCGGCGCCTGGGCGAGGGCGGGCAGGGCGATGGCGAAGGCGGTCGCCAGGCCGATCAGGACGCTCTTCACGGCTTCACCTTGATGGTCACGATGTTGGGACGTTCGGGGTTCTTCATGCCGTGGCCCAGGTAGAAGCTGGTGTGCGGCGGCTGGTTGTAGGCGGTGTTCTGCCAGGCGATGCCGGCGCGATAGACCGGGTCGTGCATCAGCGTGACCAGGCGGCGGTCGGTCGGGTAGGGCGTGACGTAGATGCGCAGGAAGGTGTTGTCTTCCGAGCGCAGGATCACCTCTTCGCGCCAGTCGCCCAGGATGTCGGCCGAAAGGGTCGGCGTGGCCTTGGTGCCGTTGTTGGAAGTCATGCCCTCGGCGTTCAGCAGCACCTTGCTCTCGCCCTTCAGCCAGTCCCACTTGAAGATCTTGTTGCGGTCGAGAAGTTCGCGCAGTTCGTCGCCGTCCCACCAGACGCCGAAGTTCATCTGCGGCGGGTGCTTGACGCCTTCGATCGGCTTGCCCTTCACCGTGTAGAGCGTGCTGGAGTTGCTGGCCCAGGCCTCGGCGCCGGGGAAGCGCGGATCGATGTCGAAGGCCACGCCGCGGCCGGTGTCGCTTTCGGTCGGCGTGGTCCAGAGCACTTCGCCGGTCTTGGCGTCGAGCATGGCCGAGCCGATGCCGCCGTTGGCCTTGGGGCTTTCGTTGACGCCGAAGCGCTCCATGCCCGGACGTTCGGGATCAAGGTCGCCCAGGTGCAGGGCGTCGCCGTGATAGAGCTTGGCGGTCCACAGCGGCTTGCCGTCGGCGTCCAGCGCCATCGAGCCGTAGACGATCTCGTCGCGGCCGTCGCCGTTGGCGTCGCCGATCGCCAGCTGGTGGTTGCCCTGGCCGCCGAAGCCTTCCGGCACGCCGGGGGCGGCGCTGTCAAACAGCCAACGTTGGGTGATCTTGCCGTTCCTGAAGTCCCAGGCGCTGACCGTGGTGCGGGCGTAGTAGCCGCGGCCCATGATGATGCTGGGGTGCACGCCGTCGAGATAGGCCGTGCCCGCCAGGAAGCGGTCGGAGCGGTTGGCGTAGCCGTCGCCCCAGAGCTTGGTCATCTGCTCGGTGGCGGGGGCGTCGGTGGTGGGGTCGCGCGGGGCGGCGAACGGAACGGAATCGAGCGCCGCCCCGGTGCGGCCGTCGAACACGGTCAGGAATTCGGGACCCTTGAGGATGCGGCCCGTCAGCTTGGCCACCATCGCGCCGTCCGGCTTGATCTCGGCGCCGGTCTTGTCCTTGGTCGGGGTCTCGATCGGACCGCCGCGCCAGTCGGCGTTGGCGTCGCCCAGCACCTTTCCCGTGCCGTCGACCGTGCCGTCGGAGGTGCGCACCGCGATCTCGGCGCGGCCGTCGCCGTCGAAGTCGAAGACCTGGAACTGGGTGTAGTGGGCGCCGGCGCGGATGTTGCGGCCCAGATCGATGCGCCACAGGCGCTTGCCGTCCAGGGTATAGGCGTCCAGCAGCACGGGGCCCGTATAGCCCGAGAAGGCGTTGTCCTTGGAGTTGGTCGGATCCCACTTCAGGACGATCTCGTAGCGGCCGTCGCCGTCGAGGTCGCCGACCGAGGCGTCGTTGGCGGTATACTCGTAGGCCACGCCGTCCGGAGTCACGCCGCCCTTCGGCTTGTCCAGCGGGATGGTCAGGAAGCCGTCCTTGAGGGCGGCGGTCTCGGCCACGCTCGGGCCTTCCTTGCCCTTGATGACGGTCTTGAGCGTGTAGCGCGAGCCTGCGACGCCGGTCTTGTCGACGAAGTTGGTGGCGAAGGCGAGCGGCTTGGCGTTCAGCTTCTTGCCGTCGCGATAGACGTTGAAGGCCAGGGCCAGCGGATCATCGCCGCTGATGCGCCACGAGACCAGCACGCCCCCGTCGATGGCGGGGGCGGCGACCAGGCCCCGGTCGAGGTATTCGACCTGACGCGGGGCGGCGAGGGCGGGCAGCGCCAGCAGCGAAACGGCGGCCGAAGCCAGCATGGCGGCCTTGCGAAGGCGATGAGGCATTTTGCTTCCCCCCGAGGGATTATGCGCGTTGTTGGGCCGATCTTCGCACGCCGCCCGAAAGTCGCAAGATGTTTCCCATAAATTGCGGTGTTGTTTCATATATTGGAACTTCGATCTTGCGGGTTGAGTTTGGGCCGCAATTTCGCTTCGCGGTTTGATCCAGGCGGGCCAGATTGCGGAAGGGACAGTTTTTCTGCGGGGGCGACCTGAGAAAACTCAATTGACCCCATCGGCGCAGTGGAGATTTAAGCGCTCCAACTCGGTGCCGCTTCGGCATCGTGGCGCCGCACGCGCGTTTGTTCAATAAAGGCCGCGAGCCGCAGCCGGAAACAGGACGACGATCAGGACATGACCGCCGACTCCCTCGCCGCGCAACGCCCCGCCGCGGCGCGCCGTCCTCTGTTCCGTCGTCGATCCGCGATTCCCGGGTTCGGCCTGACCCTGGGCGTGACGCTGTCGATCCTGTCGCTGGTCGTGCTGATTCCGCTGTCGGCGGTTGCGCTGAAGGCGGCCGAGCTGTCGCCGTCTGAATTCGTGGCCGCCGCCTTTTCCGAGCGCGCCCTGGCCGCCTATCGCCTGACCTTCGGCGCGGCGCTGGTGGCGGCCATCGCCAACGGCGTGTTCGGCGTGCTGACCACCTGGGCGCTGGTGCGCTACGATTTCCCGGGCAAGACCGTCATCAACGCCCTGGTCGACCTGCCGTTCGCCCTGCCCACGGCCGTGGCCGGCATCGCCCTGGCCACCCTCTACGCGCCCAACGGCTGGATCGGCCAGTTCCTGACGCCTCTTGGCATCAAGGCCGCTTATAACCCCGTCGGCGTGACCATCGCGCTGATCTTCATCGGCCTGCCGTTCGTGGTCCGCACGATCGAGCCGGTGATGCGCGACCTGTCGGCCGACGTCGAGGAGGCGTCGGCCAGCCTCGGCGCAGGCCGGCTGCAGACCATCTGGCGGGTTATCCTGCCGGCCCTGGGTCCGGCCTGGCTGACGGGCTTCGCCATGGCCTTCGCCAGAGGGGTGGGCGAGTACGGCTCGGTGATCTTCATCGCCGGCAACATGCCCTACAAGTCCGAGATCGCCCCGCTGCTGATCATCATCCAGCTGGAGCAGTTCCAGTACGCCCAGGCCGCTTCGATCGCGGTGGTCATGCTGGTGGTTTCGTTCGTGATGCTGTTCGTCATCAACGCCATCCAGGCCTTTTCGCGGAGGTTCGTCTGATGGCGCGCGCCCGTCACCCCACCGAGGATCCGACCTGGGTCAAGGCCCTGGTCATCGGCGTCGTCATGGTCTTCCTGGCGCTGGTGCTGATCCTGCCGCTGGTGGCCGTCTTCGCCGAGGCCCTGCGCAAGGGCGTGCATGCGGCCATCGACGCCGTGCTGCACGAGGACGCCCTGGCGGCCGTGAAGCTGACCCTGCTGACGGCGGCTATCGCCGTGCCGTTCAACGCCATCTTCGGCCTGTGCGCCTCATGGGCCGTGGCCAAGCACGATTTCCCGGGCAAGTCGTTCCTGATCACCCTGATCGACCTGCCGTTCTCGGTCTCGCCCGTGGTGGCCGGCCTGATCTACGTGCTGGTGTTCGGCATGCAGGGGTGGCTGGGCGAATGGCTGCTCGACAACGACCTGAAAGTCATCTTCGCGGTGCCCGGCATCGTGCTGGCCACGGTGTTCGTGACCTTCCCGTTCGTCGCCCGTGAACTGATCCCGCTGATGCAGGAGCAGGGCACGAGCGAAGAGGAGGCGGCCATCTCGATGGGCGCCTCGGGCCTCTACACCTTCTGGCGGGTGACCACGCCCAACGTGCGCTGGGGCCTGCTGTACGGCGTGCTGCTGTGCAACGCCCGCGCCATGGGCGAGTTCGGCGCCGTGTCGGTGGTCAGCGGCCACATCCGCGGCCTGACCAACACCATGCCGCTGCACGTCGAGATTCTCTACAACGAGTACGATTTCGTGGGGGCGTTCGCGGTGGCGGCCCTGCTGTGCCTGCTCGCCATCGTCACCCTCGTGCTGAAGACCGCCCTCGAAGTCGCCCAACCGGCCGTGCGCCGGGGCGGACACTAAACGGAACGCGAAGACGCCATGACCATCTCCATCCGTTCCGTCCAGAAGCAGTTCGGCCGCTATCCGGCGCTGAACAACGTCGACCTCGAGATCGCCGATGGCGAGCTGCTGGCGCTGCTGGGGCCTTCTGGCTCGGGCAAGACCACGCTGCTGCGCGCCATCGCGGGCCTGGAATTCCCCGACGCCGGCCAGGTGCTGTTCCACGACAAGGACGTCACCTACGCCTCGGCCGCCGCGCGCCGGGTCGGCTTCGTCTTCCAGCAGTATGCGCTCTTCAAGCACATGACCGTGGCCAAGAACATCGCGTTCGGCCTCGACGTCCGGAAGGGCAAGGACAAGCCGCCGAAGGCCGAGATCGCCAGGCGCGTAGACGAACTGCTGAAGCTGGTCGAGCTGGACGGCCTGGGGGGGCGCTATCCTTCGCAGCTGTCGGGCGGCCAGCGCCAGCGCGTGGCCCTGTCGCGCGCCCTAGCGGTGCAGCCCAGCGTGCTGCTGCTCGACGAGCCGTTCGGCGCCCTGGACGCCACAGTCCGCAAGTCGCTGCGCAAGGAACTGCGCCGCGTGCACGACGCCACGGGCGTGACCACCATCTTCGTCACCCACGACCAGGAAGAGGCCCTGGAACTGGCCGACCGCGTGGCGATCCTCAACAAGGGCCAGATCGAGCAGATCGGCAGTCCGCGCGAGGTGCACGACAACCCAGCCTCGGCCTTCGTCTGCGGCTTCGTCGGCGAATCCAACCGCTTCGAGGGCAGGATCGAGGGCGACAGGTTCGTCTCCGGTCCGCTGGTCCTGCCGGCCCCGAACCTGGCTGATGGGGCGGGCGTGGGCTTCGTGCGGCCGCATGATTTCGTGCTGGCCGATCAGGGCGTCGAGGCCCGCGTCGAGCGCGTCAACGCCCAGGGCGCCCTGGCGCGGGTCGACGCGGTGCTGGCCGACGGAACCCGGATCGAGGTCGCCGCCTCGCGCGCCGACGCCGATCGCTTCACCGGCTCGGTGAAGCTGGAGATCGCCAAGAGCCACGTCTACGGGGCGTGACGAGCCGGGGACCCGTGGGTCCCTGGCCCTCTACTGCTGTTGTTGCTGCTGCTGCTGACGCTGCTGGTCCTGATGGACCGCGGCCGCGTCGCCGCGTCGGCGCGCGCCGAACGAGGCCGGCTTGGCCAGGCGCAGGAATTCCGGCTCGGCCAGGGCCGCCCGGGCGCGCCGAACGGTCACGCCCACCGCCAGGTGGCTCTCGGCGTCGCCCTTGTAGACCCCGCGCGAAGGCGTGACGTCGGCATAGTCGCGGCCCAGGGCCACGGCCACGTGACGCTCGCCCGTCAGGCAGTTGTTGGTCGGATCGAACCCAACCCAGCGCAGGCTCGGCAGGAACACCTCGATCCAGGCGTGGGTGGCGTCCGGGTCCGAGCGGTCGCCGGCGTCGCGGTCAGTGAACAGGTAGCCCGACACGTAGCGCGCCGGCAGGCCCCAGCTGCGGCAGATGGCCAGCATGATGTGGGCGAAGTCCTGGCAGACGCCGCTGCCGGCTTCCAGGGCCAGGTCGATCGGACTGTCGGCGTCGGTGACGCCGGGCTGGTAGCCGAAGGACTGGTAGAGCGTCTCGTTCAACCGCTTCAGGGCCGTCAGCGGATCCTGGCGACGCAGGGCCTCCAGGTCATGCTGGGCGATGAAGGCCTGCAGGCGCTCGGTCGTCTGCACGAAGCCGTGCGGGCGCAGGAAGTCGAAGCATTCGCCGCGCACGAACTCGCTGCGCAGGCGGTCCCATTCGCCAATGTCCAGCTTGTCGGGCAGTTCGGCCGTATGCTCGGTCTCGACCGCCGAGCGGGCGATGATGGTCAGGCGGTCGTGCGGGTGGGGCACGTCGAAGTGATAGACGGCGTTGCCGAAGCTGTCGGGGTAGGAGAACAGCTGGGCGGCGGGATCGACGTCCAGCTCGAAGCTGACCAGCCGCTGGCGCGCGCCTTTCTGGGGCTGCATCCACAGCTCCATCAGGCTTTCGCGGACCGGCCGCTCGTAGTGGTACTGGGTGACGTGGCGGATTTCGAGCAGCATGGTCAGGCCGGCAGACGGAGTTCGAGGGGATAGGCGACGAAGGTCTCGTAGATCGCGTCGTGGATGCGGGCGCACTCGTTGACGACGGTGGTCAGCAGGGCGCCGGCCCCGATGGTCTCGAGCTCGTCCACGTCGGCGTACTGCAGGCGCGCCTTCAGCTTGCCGGCCAGGCGTTCGGGCGCGGCGCGGCCGGCCGCCTCGACGTGGCGGGCCAGGGCCGTCAGGTGCTCCTCGATGCGCGAGGTGGTGAAGCGGATCGAGCGCGGGAAGTCCTCGTCGAAGACCAGGAACTCCAGGATGTGCCGGGGCTCGATCTCGGCGGTGTAGACCCGCAGATACGGTTCCAGGGCGCAGGCCATGCGCAGCAGGCTGACCAGCGCCAGATGGTCGTGGATCTCGCGGCTGGGCGCCTGGGCGAAGCACACTTCCAAGAGGCTGGAGACCAGCTGCGCCCGCTCCAGGTACATGCCCAGCATCATGAAACGCCAGCTTTCGCCATGGCTCATGGTGGCGTCGGCCGCGCCCTTGAACAGGTGCACGTCGGCGATGACGTCGTGCAGGTACGATACCGAATTGTCGGCGAACTCGGCCTCGGCGCCCGGATCGGTAACGCGCAGATAGAGGACGTTGAGCCGCTCCCAGGTCTCGGTGGTGATCTGGTCGCGCACCTGGCGGGCGTTCTCGCGGGCCATGGTCAGGGACGAGACCACCGAGTTGGGGTCGGAGCGGTCGAGCACCAGCGCCCGCGCGGCCTCGAACGGCGAGACCTTGCCCGCGCCGTCGTCGCCGACGGCCGAGAGGGCGATCCACACCGCCTGCATGCCTGAGTCGGTCTGGTCCAGCGTGGCGTTCAGCATCACGCTCGACAGGCGCGAAAGGTGTTCGGCGCGCTCGATATAGCGGCCCAGCCAGTAGAGGCTGTCGGCAACCCGCGCCAGCATCATTGGCCGCTCCCCTTATGGCCGTTGCCGTTGTTGTGGCCGTTCTCCTCGGCCAGCACCCAGGTGTCCTTCGAGCCGCCGCCCTGGCTGGAATTGACCACCAGCGAGCCGCGCTTCAGCGCCACGCGGGTGAGGGCGCCTGGCGTGACGATCGTCTTCTCGCCCGACAGGATGAACGGGCGCAGGTCGACGTGACGCGGCTCGATGCGGCCGTCCACGAGGCAGGGCGCGGTCGACAGCTGGATCGTCGGCTGGGCGATGTAGTTGGCCGGATCGGCCTTCAGGGCCTCGGCGAACTCGGCGCGCTCCTGGGCGCTGGCGTGCGGGCCGACCAGCATGCCGTAGCCGCCTGAGGCGCCCACGGCCTTGACCACCAGCTTGTCGAGATTGTCGAGCACGTGGCTGAGCTGGCTCTTCTCGCGGCAGAGATAGGTCTCGATATTGGGCAGGATCGGATCCTCGCCCAGATAGTAGCGGATGATGTCCGGCACGAAGGCGTAGACGGCCTTGTCGTCGGCCACGCCCGTGCCCGGGGCGTTGCAGATCACCACGTTGCCGGCGCGATAGGCGTTGAACAGGCCCGCGGCGCCCAGTGACGAATCCCGGCGGAAGGTGAGGGGATCGATGAAGTCGTCGTCGACCCGGCGATAGATCACGTCCACCCGGCGCAGGCCCGTGGTGGTGCGCATGTAGACCATGTTGTCGTGGACCACGAGGTCGCGGCCCTCGACCAGCGGCACACCCATCAGGCGGGCGAGATAGGCATGTTCGTAATAGGCGCTGTTGTAGACGCCGGGGGTCAGCACCACGACCTGCGGGTCGGACCGCCAGTCGGCGCTCATGCTCTTCAGCGTGGCCAGCAGCAGGTCGGGATAGCGCTCCACGGGCCGCACGCCGGCCTCGCGATAGGTGCCCGGGAAGGTGCGCTTGGCCGCGTCGCGGTTGGCCAGCATGTAGGAGACGCCCGAGGGGACGCGCAGATTGTCCTCCAGCACGGCGAACTCGCCGTCCTGGCCGCGGATCAGGTCGCTGCCGCAGACATTGGCGTACGACTTGTGCGGCACGTACAGGTTCTGCATCTCGCGCCGGTACGAGGGCGCGCCCAGCACCAGCTCGCGCGGCACCACGCCGTCCATCAGGATCTTCTGTTCGCCGTAGATGTCGGCGAGGAACATGTTCAGCGCCTGCAGGCGCTGGGTCAGGCCCGACTCGATCCGCGCCCATTCGGCCGCGGGGATGATTCTCGGAAAGAGATCGGTGGGGATGATCCGTTCGGTGGCGCTGCCCGCCCCGTAGACGGTGAAGGTGATGCCCTGCAGCAGGAACGAGCGCTCCAGCGTCCTCTGCCGGTCGGCCAGGGCCGAGGCGCCCAGGGTCGCCATCCGCGACTGCAAAGGTGCGTAGTGGGCCCGCACGTCGCCGCCCGCGGCGAACATCTCGTCGTAAGCCACGCCTGGCAGATAGGCCGCGCCCGTCATCGGCAGGGTTGGGGCCTCGTCCAGGCTCTGTATTTTCGCCGCCACGCCGGTGTCCACGCTGATTATCCGTCTCTTGGACCCACGCCGAAGCGGCGCTGGTCGATGGAAACCTAGAACGCCTCGAAAAGGTTCGCGGCGGATTTCGACCTTCGCTCCGCCTTTGCGCATGACTGCCCAGCATTTGGGCGCCGATTGCCAGGGCTGAGAAGTCGAGAACGTTCGCTCCCGCAGCATTTCGCCGGGTGACAGCCGTGAAGCGCCCGACTACACGAGGTTCGGGGGCGCTCCGTGCGGGGACTAGGCTTGGTGCGTAAGACGACAGTCCTGGGCTTGGCCGCCGCTATCGCGGCGGTAGCGGCCCAGGCGCAAGCGGACGAACCATCGGCGACCATCACCGGCGTCGAGGATCGCGCCCTGCGCGAAGCGATCCAGCGCGTCCTCTCCCAGTCAGACGGTCCGCCTGCCAGCCGTTCCGAAGCCCGCCGCCGCGCCCGTGACGCCGCGGACGACGCCGTCGCCGTGCTGCGCGCGGAGGGTTACTACGCCTATGTCGTCGATCCCGACGTCACCGAAACCGACCCGCCGCGCGGCACGGTCAAGGTCACGCCGGGCCAGCTTTTCGTCATAGCCGATCCGCGAATCGACTGGTCGGGTGAGCCGCCGGACGAGGGCGTGCGCGAACGCGCCTTCTCGGTCCTCGGCCTTACCGAGGGGGCCGCCGGACGGGCCGCCGAGATTCTGGGCGCCGAGGGCCGCGCTGTCGCCCAGGTGCAGAAGCTGGGCTACGCCGACGCCATGGCCGATCCGCGCCAGGTGATCGTCGACCACGCCGACCACACCGTCCGCCCGACCTTCGTCATCGCCGCCGGCGACCTTGTAAAGGTCGACGGCGTGGAGCTGTCGACCAAGGGCCGCACCCGGATCGAGTGGCTGCACCGCCTGGCGCCATGGAAGGAAGGCGACGTCTACGATCCGGAAGACATCGCCGAGCTTGAGCGCCGCCTGCGCGACACCGGCGTCTACGACACCGTCTCGGTGGCTCTGGCGCCCAAGGACAAGGCGTTGCCGAGCGGCCTGCGGCCGATCCAGGTCACCCTGGCCGACCGGGCCTCGCGCACGCTGGAGCTTGGCGCGGGCTATTCCACCAGCGAAGGTCCCGGCGTCGACGCCAAGTGGATCCGCTACAATCGCCTGCGCCGCGCCGACACCACGACGATCACCACCCGCATCGCCAAGCTGGAAAAGAGCCTGGAGGGCTCGGTGGCGCTGCCGCATTGGGGGCGTCCGCAGCAGACCCTGAAGCTGACCAGCCGGGTCTTCGCCGACACCACCGACGCCTACGACGAAACCGGCGCCACGCTGAGCGCCGACCTGACGCGCCGCCTGCAGACGACCCGCTACCGCACCTACGGCCTGTCGGTGGACCTGTCGCAGACCAAGGAACTGACCACCGCCAACGGCCTGCCGGTGGGCCAGCGCCTGAACCTGGCCACCTTTACCGCGCTCGGCGCCTATGCCTGGGACTATTCGGACAATATCCTCGATCCGCGCCGTGGCTGGCGGGTGGAGGCCCGGGCCGAGCCCACCGCCATCACCGGCGAGACCAGCTTGGTCTACATTCGCACCCAGGCCCAGGGCTCGGCCTACATCCCGTTCGGCAAGGAAGCCGACACCGTGCTGGCCGGACGCCTGAAGGTTGGCGCGATGCTCGGCGGCACCATGCCCGAAGTGCCGGCCTCGCGGCGCTTCTACTCGGGCGGCGGCGGTTCGGTGCGGGGCTACTCCTACCAGGCCATCGGCCCGCGCCTGGCCGACAACACCCCGCAAGGCGGCCTGTCGCTGGTCGAGGCCTCGCTGGAACTGCGGCGCAAGTTCACCCAGCAGTGGGGAGGCGTGGTCTTCATCGACGCCGGCGCGGTGGGAACCCAGCCGACGCCGAACGCCCAGGACTTCAGCGTCGGCGCGGGCTTCGGCGTCCGCTACGACCTCGGCTTCGGGCCGATCCGCGCCGACATCGCCTTTCCGCTCGAAAAGCGCAAAGGCGACTCGGCATTCCAGATCTATCTCAGCATCGGGCAGAGCTTTTGACCGACGCCGCGCCGCCGCCCGAACCCGTCGAACAAGTCGCCGAAGCCGCGGCCAAGGTCGCGCGCCGCGTCGGCGGCCCCGGCTTGCTGATCATCATCTCTGTGACCCTGGTCGCTATCGTCGCTCTGGTGCTGGGCGTCGTGCGTTATGGCGTGATAACGCCCCAGGGGCGCGCCTTCCTCGAAGCGCGCACCAGCGGCCTGAAGCTGGGCCGCATCGGCACGCTGAAGATCGAGGGCCTGTCGGGCGACATCTGGCGCGACTTCGGCGTCCGCCGCCTGACCATTTCCGACGAGAAGGGCGTCTGGCTCGAAGGGGCCGACCTGCGCGTCGTCTGGAAGCCGCGCGAGCTGTGGTGGCGGCGCTTCCATGCCGAAAACATCGAGGCCCGCCAGGTGATCCTGATGCGCCGCCCGACCCTGGGGCCCAAGGGCAAGTCCGGCGCGGCGCCGATCTCGGCCGACCTCGACGCCTTCAAGCTTCGGCTGGTCACCCGCCCGGCGTTCAGCAACGTCGCCGGCGACTTCGACCTGTCGGGCGCCTACGAGATGGCGCGGGCCGGCGGTCAGGCCGGGCGCCTGTCGGCGGCCAGCCGGCTGCACCCGGGCGACCATCTCGACCTGGTCTTCGACCTGGGGCGCGACAAGTCCCTGCTGCTGACCGCCGTCGGACGCGAAGCCAAGGGCGGCGCCCTCGCCGGAAGCCTCGGCCTCCCGGCCGATCGCCCGTTCATGCTCGACGCCAAGGCAAACGGGACCACAGAGGCCGGCGCCTTCACCATCAAGGCCCAGACTGGCGACGAGGTACCCCTGCGCGCTGGCGGCGCGTGGACCGCGCAGGGCGGTTCGGCAAGCGGTCACGTCGACCTCTCGGCCTCCACCCACACGGACCTCTACGAGCGCATGTTCGGCGCGTCAGTCGACCTCGACGTCATCGGCCGCAAGGCCGGCGCCCTGACCGACCTGTCGTTGGAGCTGCGCGCGCCCAACCTGTCGCTCGACGCGCGCGGTCCGGCCGATCTGGCCAAGCGCCGCACCGCGCCGGAAGGCGTGACCTTCTCGGCGGCGGTGAAGGACCTCTCCAAGATCACCCCCATGCCCAAGATGGGTGCGGCCAAGGCGCAGGGCGTCTTCAAACTCGGCGACGGCGGCTTCTCCGTCGAGGGGCCGGGCGACGTCTCGAATCTCGAACTGTTCGGCTATCGCATTGCCCGGGCCAAGGGGCCGGTCTTTGTCGGCTGGAACAAGGGCGAGCTGACCATCCGCGCCTCGGCTGCCGGCGAAGGCGGGGGCGGCGAGGGCCTGCTGGCCCCGTTGGGCCGGGCGCCCAAGGCCGATTTCGAGGGCGCGCGCCTCAAGGACGGTCGCTTCCTGATCAAGCGCGCCAAGATCGTCGCGCCCAATGTGGTGGTCGAGGGCAGGGGCGAACGCGGCCTGCTGGGCGGCCTGTCGTTCGACGGCACAGCCAAGGTCGCCTCCCTGGCGCCGATCCGTTCGGGCATGAAGGGCTCGGCCTCGATAAAGTGGTCGGCCAGCCAGGCCCGCGACAAGCCCTGGAACTTCAACGCCGAAGCGCGGGGCGCGGGCTTCGCCAGCGGCCTGTCCGAACTCGACCGCCTGCTGGGCGCGGCGCCGCACGTTTCGGCCCGCGCGGCCTGGGACAACGGCAAGCTTTCGGTCGCTGACGGTAAGCTGGACGGCGCGGCCGCTCGCGCGCGCACCTCGGGCGTCATGAACCCCGGCGGCGCCCTGGCCTTCAAGCTCGACTGGTCGGCTGAGGGGCCGTTCGGCGCAGGCCCCGTCGAGGTTTCGGGCAAGGCTTCGGGAACGGGCGCGATCACCGGCACGCTGACCGCGCCGCGCGCCGACCTGCAGGCGGCCTTCGACAGCATCGACCTTCCGCGTCTGCCTCTCAAGGACGCCAGGCTGGCCCTGACCTTCGCCAGGCGCGCCGACGGCGCTGACGGTACGGCCGCCCTGGAGGCGACGAGCCAGTACGGCCCAGCCCGCGCCAAGACGGCCTTCAGCTTCGCGCCGGGCGGCCTGGAGCTTTCCGGCCTCGACGTCGACGCCGGCGGGCTCAAGGCCGGCGGCGCGGCCTCGCTGCGCAACGGCCGTCCGGCCACCGCTGACCTGATCGTCAACGTGGGCCCCGGCGCCTTCCTCGCCCAGGGCTCGGTGCGTGGCTCGGTGAAGATCGTCGACGCCGCCGGCGGGCCGACCGCGACCCTCGACCTGGCCGCGCAGGACGTCACCGGCGGCGCCTGGAAGATCCGCAACGCCGCCATCAAGGCCTCGGGACCGATGGCCCGTCTACCGCTGACGCTGGATGCCAGGGGCGACGGCCCGTCCGGCCGCTGGCGCCTGGGCGGGACCGGCCTGCTGACCGAGCAACCCGAGGACTACCTGCTGACCCTGGACGCCAGGGGCCGCATGGCCCGCACCGAAATCTCGACCCGAGAGACCGCCCAGATCCGTCTTGGCGGCCCGCGCACGACGGGCAAGGTGCGGTTGAACCTTGGCGACGGACGCGCCGACCTCGACCTCGACGTCGGCGGCGATCTGGCCAATCTTCGCGCGGACCTCGTGGGCGTCAGCCTGACGGCGCTCAATCCCGATCTTACCGGCCGCATCGACGCCCGCGTCTCCATGCGCGGGCAGGGCGCAGCGTTGGACGGCGAGCTCGACGCCAACCTCTCCGGCGCCCGCGAGCGCGGCGCCAAGGCCGAGCAGTCGCTGGACGCCACCATCCACGGCGATCTGCGCGACAGGGTGATGACCATCCGCGCCAGCGGCAGCAACCCGCAGGGCCTGAAGGCCGAAGCGGACCTGACCCTGCCGACCGAAGCGTCCGCCAAGCCGTTCCGCCTGGCCATCGACCGGACGCGCGCCGTTCAGGGGCGCTTCCTGGCCCAGGGCGAGATCAAGCCGTTGTGGGACCTTCTGATCGGTCCCGAACGGGGGCTGTCGGGCAAGATCGACGCCGAGGGCGCGCTGGCCGGCACCCTGGCCGATCCGCGCCTGGTCGGCCGCGCCTCGCTTTCGGGCGGACGGTTCGAGGATGGCCAGACGGGCCTGCGCCTGCAGAACGTGGCGATCACCGCCAACCTCGCCGACAACGCCATCGACGTCAGCCAGGCCCAAGCCGGCGACGGCCGCGGCGGCACGGCCTCGGGCGCAGGCCGCATCAGCCTGGCGCGCGACGGCGTGGGCAGCTTCCGCCTGGACATGAAGAACTTCCAGGTCATCGACAACGAATTGGCCAAGGCCCAGGCCACCGGCCAGACCACGATCAACCGCGCCGCCGACGGCAAGGTGAAGCTGTCGGGCGCCCTGACCATCGACCGTGCCGACGTCTCGGCCCAGTCCAAGACCCCCGCCGGCGTTGTCTCTATGGACGTGATCGAGCGCAATCGCCCGCAGGACCTGGTGCAGGGCGTCGAGGTGCAGGCTCGCAAACCGAACTCGGGCATGGCGCTGGACGTCACCCTGAAGGCGCCGCGCCGGATCTTCGTGAAGGGCAGGGGCCTGGACGTCGAACTGTCGCTGGACGCCCATGTCGGCGGCACCACCGCAAGCCCCGTGCTGGACGGCGTCGCCCGCGTGGTGCGCGGCGAGTACGACTTCGCCGGCAAGCGCTTCGAGTTCGACGACGACGGGGTGGTGCGTCTGGCCACCCAGTTGGACCGCATCCGCCTCGATTTGACCGCGACCCGGGAGGACGACGCCCTGACGGCGATCATCCAGGTCAAGGGCACGGCCGCAAAGCCGGAGATCACCCTGACCTCCAAGCCTGAACTGCCGCAGGACGAGGTGCTGTCGCAGGTGCTGTTCGGGTCGTCGGCGGCCCAGCTGTCGCCGATCGAGGCGGCGCAGCTGGCTTCGGCTCTCGCGTCGCTTGCCGGCGGCGGCGGCTTCGACGTGATCGGCAATCTGAGAAGCTTCGCGCGGCTCGACCGCCTGGCCTTCGCCGAGAGCAGCACGGGCATGACCGTGGCTGGCGGCAAGTACGTCACCGACGATGTCTACGTCGAAATCATCGGCGGCGGTCGTGAGGGGCCGGCGGCGCAGGTCGAATGGCGCATACGCCGGGCCCTGTCGCTGGTCTCGCGCCTCGGCGGCGACGGCGACGCCAAGCTTTCCGTGAAATGGCGAAAGGACTACAGGTAGAGAGCGCCAGGGCAAGGCTGTTGCGCGGCCGCCCGGTTTCCCCGCCAAAGGAAACAACGTTTTGCCCGCGCTCCCTGGACTAGGCTTTGGCCAAGGGAGACAGCGAATCCATGCGGATCGACGACGAAGATCGGGCTGTCCTGGGGAGTTTGGCCGCCGATGGGCCCCGGATGATCGACCGGGCCGTCGCCTGGTGCGCCATCAACTCGGGCAGCCGCCATATCGCGGGGCTGGAGCGCCAGAGGCAGGTTCTTGTCGAGGCGTTCTCAGTGCTGCCGGCCGCGCCGGCCGAAGTCCCGCTGACCGCGTCTCCGGAGATCGCCGCCGACGGCCGCCAGGTCGAGCAGTTGCACCCGCCGGCCATCGCCGTCGTCGTGCGGCCCGAGGCGCCGGTGCAGGTCGTGCTGACCGGCCACTACGACACCGTCTATCCCGAGACCTCTGGCTTCCAGACTGTCAGCACCCGGCCGGACGGGGCGCTGCACGGCCCTGGCATCGCCGACATGAAGGGCGGCCTCTCGGTGATGTTGGGCGCGCTGGAGGCCTTCGAGCGCCATCCCAAGGCCGGCAATGTCGGCTATCGCGTGCTCATCTCGCCCGACGAGGAGATCGGCTCGATCGCCTCGGCGCCGGTGCTGGCGGACTTCGCTCGCCTGGGTCATGTGGGCCTGACCTACGAACCGGCCCTGGCCGACGGCGCCCTGGCCAGCGTGCGCAAGGGCTCAGGTAACTTCCACGTCGTCGTTCATGGCCGCGCCGCCCATGCCGGCCGCGACTTCGCCTCAGGCCGCAATGCGGTGATGGCGGCCGCGCGGCTGGCCCAGGCTCTGCATGACCTCAATGGCCGCCGCGAAGGCGTCACGCTCAATATCGCCAAGATCGACGGCGGATCGCCGCTGAACATGGTGCCCGACATCGCTGTGCTGCGCTTCAACGTCCGCTTTCCCTCGGCCGCCGACGCGGCCTGGCTGGAGGCCGAGATCGCCGCCATCGTCGCCTCGACCTCGGCGGATGGTCTGCACGCCCACCTGCACGGCCGCATCACCCGCGGCGCCAAGCCGTTCAACGCCGCCCAGGAAAAGCTGTTCGGCGCGGTCAAGGAGATCGGTGCGCTGCTTGGCCAGGACATCGCCTGGAAGCCGTCGGGCGGCGTCTGCGAAGGCAACAACCTCTTCGCCTCCGGCCTGCCCAACATCGACAGCCTCGGCGTGCGGGGCGGCGACATCCACAGCGAGGCCGAGCACGCCTGGCCGGCCAGCTTCGTCGAGCGCGCCCAGCTGTCGGCCCTCACCCTTATGAAACTGGCGAGCGGCGACATCGACGCCCACGCGATCCGCGCGGCCATGGCCGCCATGCCGGAGACCAACTGAATGCTCGTCGTGCGTCCCGCCGGATCGGCGGATTTCGAGTCCCTGATGGAGCTGGCGGTGCTGTCGGGGAGAGGCTTCACCAGCCTGCCCGAGGACGAGCCTACCCTGCGCGAACGCCTTGCTCTGTCGGAAGCCAGCTTCCAGGCGGGCGTCGCCCCGCCCGAGGCCTGGTATACCCTGATGCTGGAAGATCTTGAGACCGGCGTTGTCGACGGTGTTGCCGGGGTCAAGGCCAGCGTAGGCCTCAAGCGCCCGTTCTTCTCGTTCCGGGTCGTGACCCTGGCCCAGTCCTCGCCGGTTCTGGAGATGCGCTTCGACCACAAGGCGCTCGTCCTGGTGAACGAGTGCGCGGGCTGGTCCGAGGTGGGCTCGCTGTTCCTGCGCCCAGAGAAACGCAAGGGCGGGGCGGGCCGTCTGCTGGCCCAGTCGCGCTATATGCTGATCGGCATCGAGCCGCAGCGTTTCGCCGAGATGGTGCTGGCCGAACTACGCGGCTGGTTCGACGAGGACGGCTCGTGCCCGTTCTGGGAGCACGCGGCCAGCAAGTTCTTCCGGCTGGAGTTCGATCAGGCCGATCTCATGAGCGCCTCGACCAACGGCCAGTTCATCCTCGACCTGGCGCCGCGCCATCCGATCTACACCGAACTGCTGGCCCCGGCCGCACGCGACGTGATCGGCAAGGTGCACCGCGACGGCGAGGCCGCCCGGGCCATGCTGGAGCGGGAGGGCTTCCGCTATCAGGGGCTGGTGGACCTGTTCGACGCCGGTCCAACCGTGGCCGCGCCCCGCGACGACATCCGCACCGTGCGCGACGCTCGCCGGCTTCGCGTGAAGATCGGCGAGGACGCGTTCGGCGAAGAGGCGCTGATCTCGACCGCCGAGGTTTCGCGGTTTCGGGCCGTTCGGGCGGCCGTGCTGATCGACGGCGAGGCGGCGATCCTGGATCGCGCCGTGGCCGACGCCCTGGGCGTGGCTGAAGGCGACAGCGTGCGGGTGAAGGCATGAGCGGCGTGTTTATCGACGGCGTCTGGAAAAGCGGGCAGGGGCCGGAAGCCGTCTCCACCGATCCGGCGACCGGCGAGGTCGTCTGGCGCGAGGCGACGGCCTCGCCTGCTGACGTCGCGACGGCCGTCGCCGCCGCCAGGCGCGCTTTCCATCCCTGGGCCGACCTGCCGCGCGAAGAGCGGATCGCCATACTGCGGCGCTACAAGGAGGTGCTGATCGAGCGCTCGACGGCCTATGCTGAGGCCCTGAGCCGCGAAACCGGCAAGGCGCTGTGGGAGACCAAGGCCGAGATCGGCTCGATGGCCGGCAAGGTCGACGCCTCGATCAAGGCCTATGACGAGCGCACCGGCGTGGCCGAAAACGTCATGCCCTTCGGCCGCGCGGTGCTGCGCCACCGACCGCATGGCGTGATGGCGGTGCTGGGACCGTTCAACTTCCCCGGCCACCTGCCCAACGGCCACATCGTGCCGGCCCTGCTGGCGGGCGACACCGTGGTCTTCAAGCCCTCGGAAGAGACGCCGCTGGCCGGTCAACTGCTGGTCGAGGCGCTGGAGGCCGCTGGCGTCCCCTCCGGCGTGGTCAACCTGGTGCAGGGCGGGCGCGAGGTCGGCCAGGCCCTGATCGACCAGGAGATCGATGGCCTGCTGTTCACCGGCTCGGCCCAGGCGGGGACCTTCTTCCGCCGCCACTTCGCCGACCGGCCCGACGTGATCCTGGCGCTGGAGCTGGGCGGCAACAATCCGCTGGTCGCCTGGCAGGCCGGCGATCCGGCCGCCGTCGCCGCCCTGGTGGCGCAATCGGCGTTCATCACCACCGGCCAGCGCTGCTCCTGCGCTCGCCGGCTGATCGTACCCGACGGCGCCGAGGGCCAGGCGATCATCGACGCGGTGCTCGCCCTCGTCCCGCGCCTGTCGATCGGTCCCTGGAACGGCGTCGAGCCCTTCATGGGCCCGCTGATCTCCGAGCACGCGGCCGGCCACGCCCTGGCCGCCGCCGGCCGTATCGAGGGCCAGCGCCTGCTGGAGCCGGGCCGCGTCGAGGGCCTGTCGGGCGCCTTCGTCTCGCCGGGCTTGATCGACGTCACCGGCGTCGACGCGTTGGATGAGGAAATCTTCGCCCCGATCCTGCAGGTGCGTCGCGTGGCTTCGTTCGACCAGGCGCTCGCCGCCGCAAACGCCACTCGCTACGGCCTGTCGGCGGGTCTTCTGACCGAGAATCCGGCCCTGTGGGATCGCTTCCTTGCTCGCATCCGGGCCGGCGTGGTCAACCTCAATCGCCCGACCACGGGCGCGGCCGGCACCATGCCGTTCGGCGGCCTCGGGGCTTCCGGCAACCACAGGCCCAGCGCCTACTACGCCGCCGACTACTGCGCCTATCCGGTAGCCAGCTTCGAGGCCGGGGCGGTGCTCGACACCACGGGCGACATCAAGGGCCTGCGCCCGTGAGTTTCGCGGTCGAGGCCAATTGCGACGGCCTAGTCGGGCCGACCCATTCCTATGTCGGCCTGTCGCCCGGCAACATCGCCAGCCAGGTCAACGCCGGCCAGGTTTCGGACCCGCGAGCGGCGGTCCTGGAGGGGCTGTCTAAGATGCGGCGCCTGGCCGACTGGGGCGTGCCGCAGTTCGTGCTGCCGCCGCATGAGCGCCCGGCCGTCGGCTTCCTGAAGTCTATCGGCTTTGCAGGTTCGGATAGTGAGGTCATCGAAGGCGCCTGGAAGACCGCCCCGGCCCTGGCCGCCGCCGCCTGCTCGGCCTCGCCGATGTGGGCCGCCAACGCCGCCACCGTCACGCCCAGCGCAGATGCGGCCGATGGCCGGGTGCATCTAACGCCCGCCAACCTGCTGACCAACCTGCACCGCAGCCTGGAAGGCCCCCAAACCGTTCGGTCCTTGCGTCGGCTGTTCCCGGACGAAACCCGCTTCGCCGTCCATGACCCTCTGCCGGCCCAGCCGCACTTCGCAGACGAGGGCGCGGCCAACCACGTGCGGCTCTGCGCCGAACACGGCGCGCCGGGCGTGAACCTGTTCGTCTGGGGGCGCGAGGCGTGGGAACACTGGAGCAGCGCCTATCCGGCCCGCCAGACCCGCGAGGCGTTTGAGGCGATCCAGCGCCGCCACGCCGCCGCCCGCGCCGTCTTCCCCCGCCAGGGCCGCCGGGCGATCGCGGGCGGGGCCTTCCACAACGACGTGGTCTGCGTGGGCACGCGCGAGACCCTGTTCTTCCACGAAGCCGCCTTCGAGGATCGGGCCGGCATGGAGGACGGAGTCCGCCGCGCCGCCGAAGGCCTGTTCGAGCCGGTGTTCGTCGAGGTCTCCGAGGCCGACCTGCCGATCGAAGACCTGGTGAAGAGCTACCTCTTCAACTCCCAGCTTCTCGTGCTGCCGGGCGAGGATCGCCTGGTGCTGCTGGCTCCCGGCGAGACCCGCGACAATCCTCGCGCCCGTGCGGTCGCCGAACGGCTGGTCGTCTCCAACGGCCCGATCGGTCGGGTGGAGTACGCCGACGTCCGCCAGAGCATGCGCAATGGCGGCGGCCCGGCCTGCCTGCGCTTGCGGGTGGTGCTGACCGACGACGAACTGACCGCCGCCAATCAGGCCCAGCGCTTCGACGCGGCGCTGCACGAGCGTCTGGCCGACTGGGGAACACGCCGCTATCGCGACCGCCTAGCCCCGACCGATCTGACCGATCCGGCCCTGCTGGTCGAAAGCCGCGAAGCGCTCGACGAACTGACCGCCATCCTCGACCTCGGCGGTGGGTTCTATCCGTTCCAGAGGGACGGATGAGCTTCTCGATCCGCCAGACCCGCCCGTACGACGCAGGCCCGATAGCCGCGGTCCATCGCGCCACGGCCGTCATCCCCGGCGGTATCGCGCGCCGACCAGAGGAGATCACCGACGCCTACATCGATCGGGTGCTGAACGAGGCGCTGGCCGATGGCGTAGGGCTGGTCGCGGTCGACACGGCCGGTGTCGTCTGCGGCGAAATCCACGCCGTGCGCATCCCGGTGAAGCTGTTTGAGCATGTGCTGTCGGATCTGACAGTGGCCGTGCATCCGGACTGGCGGGGCAGGGGCGTCGGCTCGGCCCTGTTCGAGGCGCTGTTTGCGGCCGCCCGCGCCATGGACCCGCCGATCGTGCGGGTGGAGTTGAATGCCGGCGCGGGCAATGCGGGCGCGATCCGGCTTTACGAGCGGCTGGGGTTCAGGATCGAGGGCCGGCTGGAGAAGCGCGGGCGGTTCCCGGACGGGGCGTTCGAGGACGACATCGCCATGGGATTGATCCTCTGATCCTCCCTCCGAAGGGCGAGGATTTCAGCCTGCGATCTCGCTCGCCGTCATCGCCTTGACACCCATCTCCCCCAGCCCCGCCAGCAACCGCCTCAAGGCCCAAATCCGGAACGGCTGGCCCGTCACGTACGGCGTCAGGCTGAACCCGAGCACTCGCCCACCGAACCGCTCGGCCCCGTCGGCCAGATAGCTGGCGGCCTCAAGCACCTGACTGGCCCACTCGTCCTCGGTCTGCCGGCGGTCGATCATCAGGGCGCGGTCGTCGAGTTCGTTGGAGAGCGGCAGGCCGATGACTTCGCCGGCCTCGGTTCTCATCGCTACCGGAACCTCGTCCTGCTCCCAGTCGAGGCAGATTTCGAAGCCTGCCGCGCGGATCAGGTCGAGCGTCGCGAACGACTGCTGCCGCGCCGGGCTCAGCCAAGCGCGTGGCTTAAGGCCCGCCGCGTCGAAACGTGCGCGAACCTCGGCGACCCAGGCGGACTCCGTCTCGCGATCCAGGCCGCCCCAGTGGATGTGGGTAGTCGACAGGCCATAGGCGGCGATCTCGTGACCGTCGGCCAGGATCGCCTCGACCAGCGGCTTCAGTCGCTCCAACTGGTCGGCGTTGATCGGGAAGGTCGCCTTCATCCCCGTCGCGTTCAGGGCGTCGAGGATGCGGTAGACGCCCACCCGGTTGCCGTAGTCGCGCGTCGTGTAGTGGCGCAGGTCCGGATAGGGGGTGACCATGGCCCCGGGATGCTTGAAAGGCTTGCCCGGCGGGTTCAGCGGATGATGCTCGATCGGCACGACGATCATCGCCGCCACCGCCGCGCCGCCGGGAGAGGCGATCGGGGGGCGCTGCGTCGAAGGCCGCCAGTCGTAGCGGTCCTGGTCCATGCCGTAGGACCGGTGCGGATAGATCAGGTGTTCGTCAGGCAGCGGAATGGGCAAACCCCGTTCCCGGCGTGGCCAGGCCGCGCGCGGCGATGTCGGCCACGGTCTGGTCGAAGTAGTTGTCGCGATAGTGCTGCGCGATCTCGCGGGCCGTGGTGATCCACACCTCGTCGTGGCCGGCGATATGGCGCAAGGCCTCCTCGAACGGCCGGATGCGGTGCGGCTGGCTGACCAGATAGGCGTGCAGCGGGATGCACATCACCGTGCCCGACTTTTCGCCCTCTTCCAGTAGCTGGTCGAAGTGGCGTTTGAGCACGTCGGCGTAGCGCCAGGGGCTCATCGACAGCGCGCCGTAGGTGATGACGTCGTTGACCTCGAGCGAATAGGGCATCGAGACCAGCTTGCCGGTCCTGGTCTTCACCGGCTGGGGCTGGTCGTCCTGGAAGAGGTCGCAGGTGTACCAGAAGTCGTTTTCGGCCAAGAGGTCGAAGGTCTTCTCGGTGTGGGTCAGGGCTGGGGCCAGATAGCCGCGGATGCGCTGGCCGGTGGCGGCCTCGACCGAGCGGATCGAGTCCTCGATCACGGCCCGTTCCTGGGCCTCGTCCATGCCGTAGGAGTAGCGGGTGTTGTAGACGCCATGGCTGAAGAACTCCCAGTCCCGCGCCACGCAGGCCTCGATGATCTCCGGATGGTGATCGAGCAGCCCCACCGACAGCGAGATCGAGCCGCGCATGCCGTACTTGTCGAGCAACTCCATCAGCCGCCAGTGGCCGACCCTGTTGCCCCAGTCGCGCTGCGAATAGCCGACGACGTCCGGAGAGGGCTTGGGCCAGCCGGGACGTTGCGGGTTCTTGGGCGGATCGAACTCATAGTATTCGATGTTCGGCGCGATCCAGAAGGCCAGCTTCTTGCCGCCGGGCCAGACGATCCTGGGTCGGTCGCGATAGGGCCAGTGATCGTAGAGGTTGGGATCGGCCTGCATCTGACGCTCCACTCAGCCGGCGGCGTAGGCCGCGCCGGCAGCGGCCATATCAGCAAGGCCGATGCGGTCGTTCACCCCGCCCATGTCGATCATCCGCTCTGCGAACGGACGGGTCGCGCCATTGGCCTTCAGGCTGGCCAGGAACGCCTCGGCCGTCGGCACCAGGGCCCGCACCAAAGCGCCGGGCGAGATCACCAGCTTGAAGCCGATGCGGCCCAGCTCGCTGGCGTCCAGCAACGGCGTCTTGCCGCCCTCGACCATGTTGGCCAGCAGCGCAACCCTCCCTGCGAAGGCATGGGCGATGGCGCTCATCTCGCCGATCGTGCGCGGCGCCTCGACGAACAGTACGTCAGCGCCGGCCTCGACATAGGCGTGCGCGCGGTCCAGCGCGGCCTCGAAGCCCTCGACGCCGATGGCGTCGGTGCGGGCGATGATAAGGGTCTGGTCGCTGGCCCGGGCGTCGAGCGCCGCGCGGATCTTGCCGGACATCTCCTGGGCCGAGACCAGGCTCTTGTCGGCCAGGTGTCCGCACTTCTTGGGGAAGGTCTGGTCTTCCAGCTGAATGGCGCTGGCGCCCATGCGCTCGAAGATCCGCACCGTCCGCTGCACGTTGACGGCGTTGCCAAAGCCCGTGTCGCCGTCGACGATCAGCGGCAGCTTCACGCGCTCGGCCACGCGGCCCACCACGTCGGCCACGTGATCGAAAGACACCAGGCCGATGTCGGGCCGGCCCAGCTGGGTGTAGGCGATCGAGGCGCCGGACAGGTAGATCGCCTCGAAGCCGGCCTGCTCGATCAGCAGGGCCGAGAGGGCGTCATAGGCGCCAGGGGCCAGCAGCGGCGTGTCTTGGGCGAGGCGGTCGCGCAGGCTCATGCGGCGGCTCCCTTCAGGCGGCGTTTCAGGTGTGGAATCAGGCCGCCGTCCTCGATCATCGCCATCAGGTGCGGCGGGATCGGCGTCAGGGCGTAGGTCTTGCCCGTGGTGATGTTTTCGAGACGTCCGGCGACCGGATCCAGAGAGATCCGGTCGCCGTCGCTCACCTCGCCGACCTGGGGAAACACGAAGGCCGGCAAGCCGAGGTTGATGGCGTTGCGGTAGAAGATGCGGGCGAAAGAAGTCGCCAGCACCGCCGAGACGCCAAGAAGTCGTAGGGAAACGGCCGCCTGCTCGCGCGACGAGCCGAGGCCGAAATTGGCGCCGGCGAACACCACGTCGCCGGGCCGCACCGTGGCGGCGAAGTCCGGCGCGATCGCCTTGAGGCAATTCTGCGCCAGTTCGGCCGGCGGCAGCTTCATCAGGTTGCCCGGGGCCAGCAGGTCGGTGTCGATGGCGTCGCCGAAGACGAAGGCGCGGGACATCAGGCGGCTCCCGTCAGATAGGGGCGAGGGTCGACAATGCGGCCAGCCGTGGCGGCGGCGGCCACGGCGTAGGGCGAGCCGAGATAGACGTTGGCCCCCGCATGGCCCATGCGGCCCTGGAAGTTGCGGTTGGTCGACGAGATGCAGGTCTCGCCTTCGGCCAGGATCCCCGCGCCCATACCAGCGCAGGCCCCGCAGCCCGACGGCATCAGCACGGCGCCGGCCGCCAGCAGGGTCTCCAGCACGCCCTCGCGGGCGGCGAGTTCCGCCGTGCGGGCCGAGCCGGGGGCCACCAGCAGCCTGACGCCCGGCGCCACGCGGCGGCCCTTCAGCACGTCGGCGGCCATCCGCAGGTCCTCGATCTTGGCCCCTACGCACGCGCCGATATAGGCCTGGTCGATGCGGACCTCGGCAAACTCGGTCGCGTCACGCGTATTGGCCGGCGAGTGCGGGGCGGCGATCTGCGGCGCCAGGCTCGAAGCGTCGAAGCGGTATAAGGCGGCGTAGGTCGCGTCGGCATCGGAGTGCAGCGCCAAAGCGGCGGCCTCGTCGACCACCGGCGCGCCGCGCGCGGCCAGATAGGCGAAGGTCACGGCGTCGGGCGCCACGACCCCGGTCTCGGCGCCCAGCTCGGCGGCCATGTTGGCCAGCACCATGCGCTCGGCCATCGGCATGGCCTCCACGAGAGGCCCGGCGAATTCCACGGCCCTGAAGGCGTTGTCCATGCCCAGTTCACGGCACAGGAACAGCATGACGTCCTTGGCGGCGACCCCTGTCGCGAAGCTGCCGGTCCACTCGACGCGGATGGTCTCGGGCACGGCCAGCCAGGTCTGCCCTGTCGCGGCGATGGCGGCCATGTCGGTGGCGCCGTAGCCGGCCGCATAGGCCCCGAAGGCGCCGGCCGTCGGCGTGTGGCTGTCGCCGCCGGCGATGAAGGCGCCCGGGCGGATGAGGCCGTGCTCGGGCAGCACCAGATGGCAGATGCCGACCATGTCGAAGAAATTGGAAACGCGGTAATCGCGGGCGAAATCGCGGGTGGCCTTCAGGATCGCCGCCGATTCCGCGTCGACGGCCGGGACGTAGTGGTCGGAGACGATGGCGACCCTGGACGGGTCCCACAGGCCCACGCCCAGCTCTTCCAGCAGCGGACGCCAGCGGCGCGGGCCGCTGCTGTCGTGCGCGAAGGCCAGATCCACCTTGGCCGTCACGAGGTCGCCGGCGCGCACGCTCGGCAGGCCCGCAGCCTTGGCGATCACCTTCTCGACGAGAGTCCTTCCGCCTGCTTGGCCAACCAACCTAATCGCCTCCCGGTCAAATCCAGCGCCGACCGGGGTAGGCGCGGGGCCCCCGGCTAGAAAGGCGGAAGTTCAGATCAATTGCTGTGCGGTCATTTCCGGCCGCCGGAGGACTTCCATGCCCCTCGACGCCGCTCCTCAAGTCGCCGGTTTTGACTGGAAAGACCCGCTCGCGCTCGACGCCCGCCTCACCGAGGACGAACGCCTGATCCGCGACGCTGCGCGCGCCTACGCCCAGGAACAACTTCTGCCGCGCGTGGTGGGCGCCTACGCCGAAGGCCGCTTCGATCGCGAGATCATGAAGGAAATGGGCGAGCTGGGCCTGCTCGGCTCGACTCTGCCTGAGGAATACGGCGGCGCGGCCGTCAGCCACGTGGCCTATGGCCTGATCGCCGCCGAGATCGAGGCCGTCGACAGCGGCTATCGCTCGGCCATGAGCGTGCAGTCCTCGCTGGTGATGTACCCGATCTACGCCTTCGGCTCCGAAGAGCAGAAGCGCAAGTGGCTGCCGGGCATGGCGCGGGGCGAGCTGATCGGGTGCTTTGGCCTCACCGAAGCCGATGGCGGTTCGGACCCCGGCTCGATGCGCACCGTCGCCCGCAAGGTCGATGGCGGCTACGTGCTCAACGGCGCCAAGATGTGGATCACCAACAGTCCGATCTCGGACGTCGCCCTGGTCTGGGCCAAGCTCGACGGCGAAATCCGCGGCTTCCTGATCGAGCGCGGAACCGAGGGCTTCACCACCCCCAAGATCGACGACAAGCTCAGCTTGCGCGCCTCGATCACCGGCGAGATCGTCCTGCAGGACGTGCTTGTGGCCGACGACGCCATCCTGCCGGGCGTGAAGGGCCTGCGGGGGCCGTTCTCGTGCCTCAACAAGGCCCGCTACGGCATCGCCTGGGGCGCGATGGGCGCGGCCCGCTTCTGCCTGGAGACCAGCACGGCCTATGTCGCCGACCGGGTCGTGTTCGGACGTCCGCTGGCCGCCCGCCAATTGATCCAGAAGAAGCTGGCCGACATGCAGACCGAGATCGCCCTGGGCTTCGAAGGCGCGCTTGCTCTCGGGCGGAGGCTCGACGCTGGCGACTGGGTTCCGGAAGCCATCAGCCTCTTGAAGCGCAATAACTGCGGCAAGGCCCTGATCATCGCCCGCGAGGCCCGCGACATCCACGGCGGGGCCGGCATCTCCGGCGCCAGTCACGTCATGCGCCACGCCGCAAACCTCGAGACGGTCAACACCTACGAGGGCGCAGCCGACGTCCACGCCCTGATCCTGGGCCGGGCCATCACCGGCTTGGCGGCGTTCTAGGGGAGGGCGAGCGATGAAGCATCAGACCATCCGCGGCAAGATCCTCTACACCTCGCGCAAGCCCGGCCGCGAAGGCCAGGAGAGGGGGCGCGAGCACTTCGCCATGACCCGTCACACCGACGGCAAGGTGACGATCCGCGCCCAGTGCGAGATCGACGAGCCCGATCCCACCGTCCTGCGCGACGCCATCTATTCTCTGGACGAGCACGGTAGGCCGATGGACCTGCACCTGCGCCTGACAGTCGGCGACCGGTTCATGGGCTCGGGCTGGTTCCGATTCTCGGAAGACTTCATCGAGTGCGAAAGCTACGGCCCGTCGATCGGCCGCCTGTCGCAGAAGATGCCGACCAATGGCTATTTCGACGGCTTCGGCACCCATCCGATCATCGGCGACGCCTACATCTGCAAGGTGATGGACGTCGCCAAGGGACCGCACAAGCGCAAGCTGCGCATCTTCCTGCCGTCCGTCGACCACCGGGGCGCCACCCCGCCGCAGATCGTCGAGAGCAGCATCACGCTGGAATATGTCGGCGAGGAAGAGACGACGACCCCGGCCGGGACCTTCGCCTGTCGCCGCTTCCGCTTCCTGGGCGAGGACGGCGGCATGGTCAGCAAGGACGGCGAACACCCGACCTACGACATGTGGGTCACGGCCGACGAGCACTCCCTGTTCGTGAAGGGCGGCGTCGGCGGCTACATGCAGACCTGGTACGAACTGGTCGAGCTGGAGCGGTAGAGCGCCCCTAAGATCCCTCTCTCTTTGAGAGAGGGAGGGGCCCGCCGCGAAGCGGTGGGAGGGTGAGAGGTTTCAGCGCTTCCGGAGAAATCCCGAGACGCTGAG
The DNA here is from genome assembly GCF_003116815.1 of Caulobacter endophyticus. GTDB lineage: Bacteria > Pseudomonadota > Alphaproteobacteria > Caulobacterales > Caulobacteraceae > Caulobacter > Caulobacter endophyticus. Next base: position 23,945 of record NZ_QDKQ01000056.1, on the reverse strand, counting down.
GCCTTTCACGAACCCGCCACGCGCTGAACGCCCGCGCTCCATCCGGTGAGAATGTAACCTCTCACCCTCCCACGCCTTTGGCGCGGGCCCCTCCCTCTCTCGATGAGAGAGGGGGCAAGAGCGCGCTCACCGTTCCGGAAACACCGGCTTGCGCTTCTCCAGGAACGCCGAGCGCCCCTCCAGGAAGTCCGGCGCTGCCACCGACGCCACGAAGGCCGCGCGGGTCGCCTCGTCGTCCTCTACCGCTCCGCCCAGGATCGCCCGTATCGTCGCCTTGATCGCCCGCACCGAGCGCTGCGAAGGCGCCGCGATCTCGGCCGCCTTGGTGGCCACCGCCGCCGGAGCGTCGGCCTCCACCGCATCCACCAGCCGCAGCCGCAGAGCCTCCTCGGCCCCAAGCAGCCGCCCCGTGAACAGAATATCCCGAGCCGCCGAAGCGCCGACGGCGTCGACGAGGCGCTTGGTGTCTTCCAGGCTGTAGGTGAGGCCGAGCTTGGCCGGGGTGATGGCCAGGCGAGCATCCGGCGCGGCGATCCGCAGGTCGCAGGCCAGGGCCACCGCCAGGCCGCCGCCGACGCAGGCGCCTTCGATGGCCGCCAGCACGGGTTTCTCCAGCCCCGCGATCGCGCCGATCCCGGCCCCGATGGCGGCGTTGTAGTCGGCGGCGCTCTCGGGCGTCGCGTAGACCGCTTCGAACTCGCTGATATCGGCCCCGGCGGCGAAATGCCCGCCGCGCCCGGTGACGACCAGCACCTTGGCCTCGGACGCCGCGAACGCCGTGCAGGCGTCGGGCAGGGCGCGCCACATCGACAGGGTGATGGCGTTACGCTTGGCCGGCCGGTCGAAGGCCAGGGTCGCAACCTCGCCGTCGATGGTCAGCGTCAGCCCGCTGTCGGCATGGGCGCTCATCGGAAGGCCTCCGGAACGGCGGCTGAAGGCAGGGCCTCGGACAGTCGCGCGGCTAGCGCCTGGGTAGTACCGTCGGTCATACCGATCACCTGCAGCGACAGCGGCAGGCCGCTGGCCTCGCCGCTCGGAAGAGCGAGGGCCGGCGCGCCGAGCACGTTGCCCAGCGCCGTCAGGTCGGCCTGACTGGCCGGAACGGCGCGGTCAAAAGCAAAGGCCTGTTGTGGTGTCGTTGGGCTTAGGATCGCAGCGTATAGCCTTGCCAATGCTAGGATTCTCCGCCTGCTTTCACAAATTAGGCGATAAGCCTCGGCCAGCTTGGCCGGCGGCTGCCGCGCGCCCCAGGCTAGCAGCGAGCGCAGCTGCGGCGTGAACCCCTCCGGGTCCAGCGCAAGGGCGCGACGGTGCTCGATCCCGCCCTCGACCTCGCTGATCAGCAGGCCTGCGCGCCGTAGGGCCCCGAGGTCCAGATCGTCGATCCGCAGCTTCTCCAGCCGCCAGCCGGCGCGGGACAGGTCCTCCAGCGTCCGGGCGAAGCCCTCGGCCACGGCCGGCTCCAATGTCGCCAGGCCGTCGAAATCCAGCACCGCTAGTGGCCGATCCTGGGCTGGGGCGGGCGCTTCGACTCCGCAGGCTCGCGCGACCAGCCCCGCGTCCTCGACCGAGCGGGCGTGGACGCCCACATGGTCCAGCGTCCATGACAGGGCCGTGACGCCCTCCGTCGGGATCGCCCCCAGCGCCGGCTTGTAGCCGACCACGCCGCAGTAGGACGAGGGCAGGCGCACGCTGCCCATGGTGTCGGTGCCCAGAGCCGCGGCGCAAAGGCCCGCCGCCACGGCCGCCGCCGAGCCGCCCGACGAGCCGCCGGGGGTGAAGCCGGCGCGGTGCGGGTTCTCGCAGCGTCCGAGAAAGGCGTTATCGTTGGTCGCGCCCAGCGCGGCCTCGTGCATGTTGAGCGTGCCGAGGATCACCGCGCCGGCCGCTCGCAGCCTGGCCACGCAGGCCGCGTCGGTCTGCGCGAGGTGGCGGGCGTAGGCCTTGATGCCGGCCGTATGGGCCAGGCCCTCGACGGCGATGTTGGCCTTCACGGCGATCGGCGCGCCGTCGATCGGCGACAGCGGCTCGCCGGCCGCCCAGCGCCGGGCGCTGGCCCGGGCCTGGGCTCGGGCGCTGGCCCCGTCGAGCTCGACCACGGCGTTGATCGCCGGGTTCAGCCGCTCTATCCGCGCCAGGTAGGCTTCGGCCACCTCGATCGGGCTGATCCCTGCGGCGTAGAGCGCCGGCAAGCCCGCCACGCCGGCCGTGACGATGGGGTCGGAGAAGCCGCCCACCTCAGTAGCGCTCGTCGATCAGGCGGATCGGCTTCTGACGCACGTCGATCTGGGTCAGGCCGGCCGTGCCGCCCTTGGGGGCCAGCTCGACCTCGACCTCGATGCCGATCTTGCGCTTGAGGATCTCGCCGTAAAAGGCTGCAATGTCGCGCCATTCGGCCGCGTCGGCCGTGGTCTCGGCGGTCACCGCGAAGCTGTCGCGGCCCGTGGCGTCGCGGCGCGCGCGGCAGATGAACTCGCCCGCGAAGGCCGGTGCGTGCTCCAGCATCGCTCCCACGCCCTGCGGGAAGATGTTGATCCCCCGGATCTTGACCATGTTGTCCGACCGACCCAGGAAGCCCTCGATCCGCTGGAACGCCACGCCGATCGACGACGGCTTGGGGATCGCCCGCGTCACGTCGTGGGTGTTGAAGCGGATCAGCGGATAGAGGTCATCCTTGAAGAGGCAGGTGACCACCATGTCGCCCAGCTCGCCTGGGGCGACGGCCGCCCCCGTGTCGATGTCGCAGACCTCCAGGTAGTGGGCGTCCTCGTGCACGTAGAGGCCGTCGCGATCGGGGCCTTCGCCGGCGATCAGCCCGGTGTCGCCAACGCCGTACCAGTCGAAGCACTTGGCGCCGCCCCAGGCGGCTTCCATCGCCGCCCGGTCCTCGCGGCCCAGGTGCGCCGAGATCAGCCGCACCGGAATGTCGCGGCCCGGCTCGATACCCATCTCGACGGCGGTGTCGGCCAGCTTCTTGAGGTAGTCGCCAAAGCCCACCAGTACGGTCGCGCCGAAGCGCTTCATCACTTCGACCTGCTGCGCCGAGCGGGTCTCGACCCCGGTGCCGGCCGACAGGAAGACCGCGCTGGTCCAGCGGGTCACGGCCTCGCGCACATAGTGGCCGCCGTTGATCATGCCGTGGCCGTAGACCGAGTGGACCACGTCGTCAGGACGCAGGCCCTGGAACTGGTAGTTGCGGGCCAGCAGCAGGTTCTGCACCTCGCGGCTCTTGGGGCCGAACAGCAGCACTTGTGGTGATCCGGTGGTGCCCGAGGTGGTGTGCAGCATCACCGGCGGTCGCCGGCCCTCTGGATAGCCCTCGAAGCCTGCGAAATCGCCGAACGGCGGGGCCTGCTCCAGCGAGGCCATGATGTCGGACTTGTCGAAGCTGGGCAGGCTGGGCAGGTCGTCGAGCGAGCGGATGTCGCCGGCCTCGATCCCCGCCGCGCCCCAAAGGCGCTGATAGAAGGGCGTCTTCCAGGCGCGGTCGACGCAGCGCAGGAACAGCCGGTTCTGGTGGGCTCGCAGAGCGTCGCGGCTGGTCTGGGTGGCGAAGCGCGTGAAGTCATCGCCGATCGGATGGTCGGCGACGATGGCGGGATAGTCGAGCGACTGCCAGTAGGTCTGGTGGGACATGGATAACCTTGGGGAGCTCAGCCGCCGCTGGCGAGGACGAAGGCCTCGCGGGCGTCGGTCAGGGTGTCGAAGCGGTCGAAGAGGTCGGTCAGCGGGCCGTGGACGGCCTCCATGCCGACGAAGGCCAGGCACGATCGGGTCTTTTCCAGATGCTCGTCGCGGCTCATCGGAAAGTCGGGCGAACCGAGCTGGACAGTGACGTCGAGCACGATCTTGCGGCCGTCCTTCAGGCGGGCGGTGGCGCGGGCCGGCACGAAGGCGGCAGGATCGGGATTACCGTCGCTCTCGACCACGATGCGGGCGGCCAGGGCCAGGACGTCCGGCTCGTTCAGGCGCTGCGGCGTGTAGTCGTCCAGGCCAACACGGCCGCGGGTCAGCATGACGGCGGCCAGATAAGGCAGGCACAGGCGGGCGTAGGCGGTGTCCATCCGTGGCTTGGCGACGCGGCCCACCAGGTGGTGGATCAGGGGCGAGGCGGAATAGGTCAGGCTGTCGAGGTCGGCCGGCGTCACGCCGTGCTCGGTCGCCAGCTTGCGCACGGCCACCAGCCCGCCGTGACAGGCGCGCCCGGTCGGGAAGGGCTTGCAGGCGACCTCGGCGATGCGGCGGCGGTGCTTCAGGTCGGCCAGGACCGGCCCAAGGTCGAACCCTGCCTCGAACAGCGGCAGGTAGCCGAACGGTCCCTCCAGCCAGTCGCGAGGCCCGGGCAGGCCCGCTTCCGCCAGATCGATCGCCTGCAGGGCCGAGCGAGCAGAGGCGGCGACCTGGACGGGCAAGGCGGGCTTGCCCTCGGTGTGGGCCTGCATGGTGCCGCTGCTGAAGGCCAGGGCGTAGCCCATGGCGTCCATCGCCGTCTCGCTCGGCAGGCGCTTCAGCCGCGCCAGGGCTGCTGTCGCGCCGAACACCCCCGCCGTCGCGGGCCGGAAGAAGCGCAGGGGCGTCGTTGCAGCGATCCCCAGCGCGATGGCGACGTCGACCCCGGCGACCATGGCCGCCAGCACCTCCTCACCGCTGTAGGGACCTGAACGGCCGAGCTCGGCGACCAGGGCCGGCACGATGGTCGGCAGCGGGTGCAGCACGGCCTTTTCGTGGACAGAGTCGTACTCCTGGCCGTGCAACTGGAAGGCATTGACGAAGGCGGCCTGGGCCGGCGGCAGGCGCACGCCCGGGCGGCCGAGCACCAGGCCGGTTTCCGCATCTCGGCTGCCGCCCCAGCCGCGCGCGGCGGCGAGGACGACGTCGGCGTAGGCCGCGCCGGCCCCGGCCGCGCCCACCGCCACCGCGTCATGCAGCAGCCGGCGGGCGTCGGCCTTCACGGCGGCGGGCAGGGCGTCCCAGCGCACCGACAGGGCGTGATCGACAAGGGCGTTTGCAGCGGCGGTCATGGGAGGACGCTAGCAGCGGCGCCGATGCCTCTTCGCGCGGCCTGGCGATTTGCGCGCACAGCGGACAACGGCGCGGCTGTCCGCCTGTCGGCCAAATGCGAAATCCCCGTCGCGTGCGGGGCGGACGGGTCCAGCCTTCCGTTTGCGGACCTTCCGGGGGGAGGGTTCGCTAGGCAGGAGAGCCGCCATGCTCATGCGTGTTCTGTTGTTGCTGACCAGCGCGTTCCTGATGATGGAAGCCGGGCCTATGCTTCTGGCTCAGATGGAGCGCGAACGGACGGGCTCCTGACGTCTTCCTCAACTGCCAACTCGTCATCCCGATCGCGATCTGGCGCGGATCGGGATGACGAGCTTTGGCGAAGGAGACTCTAGCGCGCTCGCCATCCGGCCGGGCCGGCGCCCAGTTCCGGGGGAACCGGATCGATCACGGCCGGCTCTTCAGCAAACAGGATCGGCGTGCCCACGATCTCGTTGCCGTCCGCGTCGCGGGCCAGCATCCCCCGCGCGGCCATGGCCGGATCCTCGAACGCTTCCTTCAGGGTGCGCACCGGCGCGAAGCAGACGTCGCGGCCCTCGAACCAGGCTTCCCATTCGGCCCGGGTCCTTGTGGTGAACGCCTCGCGCAGAAAGGCTCGCAGGGGCTCCTGTCCCGGCCCCGGCTGAAGCTCGGCATAGGGCAACAGGTCCAGGCGATCCAGGCCCGCCAGCAGGTTGCGGGCGAACTTCACTTCCGAGCCGCCCAGGCAGATCCACTGGCCGTCGGCGCATTCATAGAGGCCGTACATGGCGTTGCCGCCCCAGGAGCGCTCGTCCTTCGGCACGTGGGCCTGCCCGGTGGCGAAGATCTTGCCGGTGACGTTTGGGGTCCAGGCCAGCACGCTGTCGTACATGGCAACGTCCACATAATCGCCCAGCCCGGTCTTCTCCCGCCGCAGCAGGGCCATCAGCACGCCAGAGAGCGCGGTGAGCGAGGCCAGGGCGTCGGCGACCGGCATGTTCGGCGGGGTCGGCTTGCCGTCGAAGCCTTCGCTCAAGGACACCATGCCGGCCAGGGCCTGCACCGCGATGTCATGGGCGGGGCGGTCGCGATACGGGCCGGTCTGGCCGAAGGCCGAGATCGCCACATAGACGATGCCTGGATTGCGCGCCTTCACCGCCTCGTAGTCGAACCCCAGGCGCTGGATGACGCCGGGACGGAAGGCCTCGACCACTACGTCGGCCTCCGCGGCCAGGTCGAGCAGCAGGGCGCGGCCCTCGGCGGACTTCAGATCGACCTGCAGGCTGCGCTTGCCGCGGCTGGTGTTGCGGAACCAGACGCTGGCGCCGTTCTTGCGATAGCCGATCTCGCGGGCCGGATCGCCTTCGCCCGGCGGCTCGATCTTCAGCACGTCCGCGCCGTGATCGGCCATCATCAGGGTCAGCATCGGCCCCGGCAGGAAGAACGACAGGTCGAGGACGCGGACGCCTTCCAGCTTCACGAGGCTACTCCCAGAATCTCGTCGGTATGCTCGCCGAGCTTGGGGGCTCGTGCTCCCGGCATCCGTTCGCCGTCGATCTTCACGGGGCAGGCCAGCATGGCCAAGCCTTCCGCTCGGTCAGGATGGTCGACCACGTCGCGCATGCCCACCTCGGCCACGAACGGATTGTCCAGCGCGTCCATCATCTCCAGGATCGGCGCGAACGGGACCTTGCCGCCCAGCAGCGCGGTCCATTCGGCTGTCGTGCGCGCGCCGAACAGCACGTCCATCGCCTCGCTCAGGGCCGGGCGGTTGGCGTGGCGGCTGGGGATGTCGGCAAAGCGCGGATCGGCCTTCAGTTCGGCCGCGCCGGCCAGGTTGCACAGCGCCTCCCAGAACTTCGGCGTCTGGCACATGACCAGACCCCAGCCGTCGGCCGTCTTCACCGCCTGCGAAGGCGCGATCGACGGGTGTGCGCCGCGCGGCAGCCGCTGGACCTTGTAGCCCTCGTTCATCGCCCAGACGGCGGGATAGGACAGCTGGTGCAGCGCCACGTCGAACAGCGAGACGTCGACGTCGCAGCCCTGGCCCGTCGTCCGGGCCGACAGCAGGGCGCTGACCACGCCGAAGGCCAGCATCGTCCCGGTCATGAAGTCGACCATCGACACGCCCAGCCGCGCCGGCGGCGCATCGGGCTCGCCGGTCAGGCTCATCAGCCCGGCCTCGGCCTGCATCAGATAGTCGTAGCCCGGCCAGCCGGCCCGGCTGTTGCTGCGCCCGTAAGCGGAAAGATGGCCGCAGACGATCTTCGGGTTTGCCTCCTTTAGGTCGTCATAGGTCAGCCGCATCTTGCCCGGCTGGTCGCCGCGCAGGTTGTCGACGACCATGTCGGCCTGGGCCACCAGACGCTCGAAGGCCGCGCGGCCCTCGGGCGACTTGATGTCCAGCGCGATGGACTTCTTCGACCGCGAGAAGGTCTGGAAGAACTGGCTGTCGGCCGCGCCCAGAAAGAACGGGCCAGTGGCGCGGCTGACGTCGCCGCCCATGGCCGGGGCCTCGATCTTGACGACCTCGGCGCCCAGTTCAGCCATCAGCTGGGTGGCGTAAGGGCCGGCGCCGTACTGCTCGACGGCCAGCACCTTGATCCCGGCGAGCGGGCGGCGCGGGCTCATCAGACCGGGTTCCGGGCCACGAGCTGGCGGGCGATGATGATCCGCTGCATCTCGTTGGTGCCTTCGCCGATGCACATCAGCGGGGCGTCGCGGAACAGCCGCTCGATCGGATATTCCTTGGAGTAGCCGTAGGCGCCGTGGATGCGCATGGCCTCGGTGGCGACGTACAGCGCCGTCTCCGACGCATAGTACTTGGCCATGCCGGCTTCCATGTCGACGCGCTCGCCGCGGTCATAGGCCTTGGCGGCGTCTTCCACGAGCAGCTCCGAGGCGCGGGTCCTGGCCCCCATCTCGCCGAGCTTCAGCTGGATGGCCTGGTGCTGGGCGATCGGCTTGCCCATGGTCTTGCGGACCTGGGCATATTTGACGCTTTCGGCCAGCGCACGCTTGGCGATGCCGACCGAGCGGGCGGCGACGTTGATGCGGCCGATCTCCAGGCCGCCGGTGGCCATCAGGAAGCCCTGGCCTTCCTCGCCGCCCACCAGGCAAAGCTCGGCGTCGCAGCGATAGTCCTCGAAGATGAACTCGCCGCTATCGATGCCCTTGTAGCCCAGCTTCTCCAGCTTGCGGCCGTTCCTGACTCCGGCGATGGGCGCGCGGGTCTCGGGATCGATCTTCGGGGTGATGAGCATGCTCATCCCCTTGTGGCGCGGCTGGGCCTCGGGATCGGTCTTCACCAGCAGGGCCGAGACGTGGCCCTCGATGGCGTTGGTGATCCAGGTCTTGGCGCCGTTGACGACGTAGTCGCCGCCGTCGCGCCGCGCCACAGTGCGGATGCCCTGCAGGTCGGTGCCGGCGTCCGGCTCGGTGAGGCCAAGGCACCCGCGCATCTCGCCGGTGGCGAAGCGGGGCAGCCAGAAGTCCTTCTGCTTCTGCGTGCCGAACTTCTGCACGACCATGGCCATCATCAGGTGCGAGTTGAAGACGCCCGTCAGGCTCATCCACTCAGCGCTGATCTTGGTGACGATCCGCGAATAGGTCAGGGCCGAAAGCCCAAGGCCGCCGTACTCGGGGTCGATCAGGGCCCCGAACAGGCCCAGTTCCTTCATGTCCTCGACGAGGGCATGGGGATACTCGTCGTCGTGCTCGAGCTGCATCGCCACGGGGGCGACCTTTTTCTCGAGCCACTTGTCGATGGCGTCGAGGATGGCGCGTTCGTCGGCTTCCGAGATCTCGCCCATCTTAATAGTTCCCGACCTTGTCCTCGACGGCGTGGCCGCGCGCCGGGATCAGCATGTTGCGCTTGAAGGTGCAGACGACCGTGCCGTCCTGGTTGATGCCCGTGGTCAGGATCGTGACGATGCCCTGGCCGGGGCGCGACTTGCTCTCGCGCTTGGCCAGCACCTCGCTCTCGCCATAGATCGTGTCGCCGGCGAACACCGGGGCGCTGAACTTCACCTCGTCCATGCCGAGGTTGGCGATGGCCTTCTGCGAGACGTCGGTCACGCTCATGCCGATCAGCAAAGCGAGGGTGTAGGGGCTGACCACCAGGTTCTTCTTGAACTCCGAGGCCTTGGCGAACTCGGCGTCGAAGTGCATCGGGTGGGTGTTCAGCGTCAGCAGCGTGAACAGGTGATTGTCGTACTCGGTCACCGTCTTTCCGGGGCGGTGCTCGTAGACGTCGTCGACGATGAAGTCCTCGAAATAGCGGCCGAAGGTCTCGCGGTAGCGCTGAGGACCGACCTCTTTCCAGTTCTGCGACATGGGGGAGTCTCCTAGGTCTAAGCGCGGTCGAGCACGCGCCGAGCGGCGCGGATGACCGGCAGTTCGATCAGCTTGCCGTCCAGCAGGGCGGCGGCCCCGCCAGCGGCGTCGAAGGCCTCGACCACGCGCCGGGCGCGCTCGATCTCGGCGGGCGAGGGGGTGTAGGCGGCGTTCACCGCGGCCACCTGGGCCGGGTGGATGCACGACCGGCCGGTGAAGCCCAGGGCCTTGGCCCGCAGCGTCGAGGCGGCTAGGTCGTCCGGATCGGCAAGATTGAGGTGCGGCACGTCCAGCGAGGCGACGCCGGCCCGGCCGCAGGCGGCGATCAGCGTGCCGCGGCCCAGGAGCAGGGCGTCCCAGTCCATGGTCGAGCCGAGATCGGCAGACAGGTCCGCGCCGCCGAACAGGGCGCCGGCCACGCCGGGCGCGGCGCAGATCTCGAAGGCCCGGCGCACGCCTTCGGCCGACTCGACTACCGGCCATAACGGCAGGCCCGGCAGCACCTCTCCGGCGGTCAGCAGGTCTTCCGGCGCGGCCACCTTGGGGATCATCAGGAAGTCTGGGCGCACGTCGCTCTCGGCCAGCGCCACGAGGTCCTTCAGGCCCTCCAGCGTACGCACGCCGTTGATCCGCAGGCCGACCACGGCGGTGCGCGGCGCGGCCAGGAAGGCGAGGGCGGAAGCGCGAGCCTCGCCCTTGCCGGCCGGCGGCACGGCGTCTTCAAGGTCGATGCAGACGGCGTCCGCGCCGGCGTCCAGCGCCTTGCCGAAGCGATCCGGGCGCGTCCCGGGCACGAAGAGCAGCGAGCGAAAGGTCATAGGCGTCAATCGCCTATCGGCACGGCCTCAGCGAACGCCTGGGCGATTTTTCTCCGACAGGCGATCCAAACGCCGTCCTGGGCGGTCACGTGGTCGAGGAACTTGCGGAAGGCGCCGATGCGGCCAGGGCGGCCGATGATCCGCAGATGCAGGCCAAGGCTCATCATTCGCGCGCCCACCTCCTGGCTCTCGGCGTGCAGCTCGTCGAAGGTGGCCACGGCGTAGTCCAGCCAGTCCTTGGCCGTCAGCGACGGGGCCAGCCAGAACTTCATGTCGTTGGAGTCCATGGCGTAGGGCAGGATGACCATGAGCTTCGCCTGCCCGTCCGAGGTCTCGACCCGATCCCAGAACGGGAAGTCGTCGGAATAGTCGTCCATGTGGTAGCTGAAGCCGGCCTCGGCGATCAGGCGGCGGGTGTTGTCGGTGTGCAGGTAGCGCGACAGCCAGCCCGACGGGCGGGCGCCGATCGTACGTTCGATCGAGTCGGCGGCCTTGGTGATGAACTCGCGCTCCCTGGCCTCGTCCATCCAGAACTGGTGAGTCCAGCGATAGCCGTGGGCGGCGACCTCGTCGCCTCGGGCGCGGATGGCGGCGGCGAGATCTGGAGCGCGTTCCAGGGCCAGGGCCGCGGCCGTCCAGGTCGCCTCGACGCCGTACCGGTCCAGGATGCGCAGGATGCGTGGCGCCCCGGCCTTGATGCCGTACAGATAGTTGCTCTCGCTGCCGTGCATGCGCATCGGCTTCTTGGGAACCGCGCCCAGCTCGTCGACCGGCTCAGGACCCTTGTCGCCGTCGCGGATGTTGTGCTCGGCGCCTTCCTCGACATTGACGACGATCGACAGGGCCAGGCGCGAGCCGTCAGGCCAGCGGAAGTCTTCAGGTGCGGGCACGGGGCTTTCTCCAGTAGGCGGTCACTTCGCTCGCGGCGCTCGCGCCTTCCGGTGCGGCGCTCCAGCGTGCGGCCTCCAAATCTTCACGGCGGCATGAGAGCCGCAACGGAGGGAGCGCCCGATGGCCGTCACGCGGATTGTCGCCCTGTTCAACCTGAAGCCCGGCGTCTCGGTCGCCGATTACGAGGCCTGGGCCAAGGAACGCGACCTGCCGACCGTCAACGGCCTGAAGTCCATCGACAAGTTCGAGGTCTTCCGCTCGGCGGCCCTGCTCGGGACCGACGCTGCGCCGCCCTATCAGTACGTGGAGATCATCGACGTCGCGGACATGGACGCCTTCGGGGCCGACGTGTCGAGCGAAACGATGCAGGCGATCGCCGCCGAGTTCCAGGCCCTGGCCGACACCACCTTCATCGTCACCGAGAAGGTGGGTTGAGCATGGCGGGACGCTTCGGAGGCAAGACGGCGGTCGTCACCGGGTCCGGTCGGCGCGGAGGCCTGGGGGAGGCCATCGCACGACGCCTGGCGCAGGAGGGAGCGGCGGTGGTCGTCTCCGACATCGGTCGCTCCGTCGATCCTTCTACGCCTGCCGGCATGATCGGCGGGACCGAGGAGATGGAGGCGATCGCCGCCGATCTGCGCCAGTACGGCGGGTCGGCCAGCATCCGACCCTGCGACGTTCGTCGCTGGGACGAGGTCCGGGCGCTGGCCGACCATGCCGTGGATACCCACGGTTCGCTCGACATCTGGGTCAACAACGCCGGCATCGGCTACATCATGAAGCCGCTGATGGAGGTCCGGCCCGAGGACTGGTCGGCGGTCATCGACGTCAACCTGACCGGCTGCTTCTTCGGCCTGAAGGCCGCCGCCGAGGTGATGATCCCGCAAGGCAGGGGCGGCCGCATCGTCAATATCGCCAGCCAGGCGGCGAAGTCCGGCTTTCCGCACGCCCAGGCCTACACCGCCTCCAAGCACGGGCTCGTCGGCCTGACGCGTTCGGCCGCCATCGAGCTGGGCGCGCACCAGATCACCGTCAACAACGTCTGCCCCAACCACGTGACCACGGGTCTCGGCGCCTGGCAGAACGAGTATTTCGCCAAGGTCACCGGCGCGGCCTCGGTCGAGGCCTACTTGGCCGCCATGGCCGCCCGCATCCCGCTGGGCCGCCCCGGCAAGCCTGAGGACACCGCCGACGCGGTGGCCTTCCTGTGCTCGGACGAGGCCAGGTACATCACCGCCGAGAGCATGAACGTCTCCGGCGGCGAGGAGCCGCACTAGGAGGTCGGCGAGGTCATTCCTCCGGCAGGCGGATGGATCCGACGAGACGGCCGCGGTAACCGCGTCCCGGCCGCTAGGGTCCGGCGAGAGTCCCAAATCCGGGGCGCCGGAGCGTATCGATCATGACCAAGACCCTGGAAGTCGTCCTCAAGCGCGTGCTCGAGGACGTGCCCGTCGCCGCCGATTTCGAAGTGGTCGAGCGCGTCGCGCCGACCACGGCGCCCGCCGGCCAGCTGCTGGTGCGGGTGCTGTACCTGTCGCTCGATCCCTATCTCGGCCCCCGCCTGCGCGGCCGGCACATGGGCGAGCCGCGCCCGGCCCCCGGCGAGACCCTGCCGGGCTCGGCCGTGGCCGAGGTCATCGCCTCGGGCCATCCGGACTTCGCGCCGGGCGACCACGTGATCGGCGAAGCCGGCTGGGCTCAGGTCGGCCTGATGGACGCCAGGTTCGCCCGCAAGGTCGACCCGACGCTGGGCGTGTCCAATCACCTGGGCGTGCTGGGCATGCCGGGCCTGACCGCCTGGGCAGGCGTAACCCAGCTGGCCAAGGTGGGCGCCGGCGACGTCTTCACGGTCGACGCGGCCGCCGGCAGCGTCGGCGGCACGGCCGGCCAGATCGCCAGGATCCTCGGCGCCAAGGCCGTCGGCATCGCCGGCGGGGCCGACAAGGTCGCGCAGGTGGTCGAGCGCTACGGCTTCGACGCCGCCGTCGACTATCGCAAGGAAGGCTGGGTCGACGAGTTGAAGGCCCTGACCGACGGCGGTCCCACCGTTCACTTCGAGAACGTCGGCCAGCCGATCTTCAATTCGGTGTTCGGCCTGCTGAAGACCTACGGCCGCGTGGTGATCTGCGGCCTGTCGGCCCACCACCATGCCGACGGCCCGCCGCCGCAGTTCGGCCTGGGCCCCATCGTCGGCAAGCGCGCCAGCGTCATGGGCCTGGTGGTCTACGACTTCTATCCGCGCTGGAGCGAGTGGGTGAAGACCGCCGAGCCGTGGCTCAAGGAGGGCCGCCTGGTGCAGGTCGAGGATCTGGGCGAGGGCGTCGAGTCGGCCCCGGCGCAGTTCGAGCGCCTGATGAAGGGCGCCAACACTGGCAAGACGCTGGTGAAGGTGGGCGAGTAACCGCTTCGTTCGTCATCCCGGAAGCCGCGCAGCGGCTGTCCGGGACCGAGGGGCCGGCGCATCGCGTCGGCCCCTTTGCCTTGGGAGGGGCCTCACGCCCTCCCGAACTTCGCGTATAGAGCCGCCGCGGCCAGGTTGAACGCCGCGGGGGCGTAGGCGAAGGCCACGGCCACGCCGACCAGGGCCGAGCCCGGCTGGGCAGCCCCGGTCACCGCCAGGGCGCTGGAGAAGCCGAAGGCCGACAGGACCAGACCCGTCAGCAGGGTGCCGCCCAAAGCAAAGCCGATCTTGTCGGCCCCGGTCCACAGCGCCGAGAACACGCCGGCCCGGCTCTCACCATGCTCGGCCTCGTCCTGGGCGATGACGTCCGACAGCAGGCTGTAGCCCATCAGGCTCCAGCCCGAGTTGAACAGGGCGAACAGCACGACGACGGCGTAGATCGCGCCGAGCGGCGCGCCGGCCATCACGCCCCACAGCGCCTGGACGACGGCGTGGCCCAGCGCGGCGGCGATGTAGATCCGCTTGCGGCCGAAGGCGGCCGACAGCTTGATCCACAGCGGCTGGGCGGCGATGACCACGGCGCTCATAACCAGCACGATCAGGCCGATCTGGGTCAGGGCGTCCTTGCGGCCCATGTTGTAGCTGAGGAAGTAGATCATCGCCGCGTAGCCGAGGCCCGAGCCGACCAACTGCAGCAGGTAGGCGCCCAGCAGGGGGCGGAAGGCCTTGTCGGTCAGGGCGCTGAGGATCGCCTTCAGGCGCAGCGCCGGCTGGGCGATGGCCTGGACCACCGGACGGGGCGAGGCAAGGAAGGCGATCAGCAGGCTGGCCGCGCAGACGCCAGCCAGCACCAGCGACATCTGCGAATAGGCCGGACGTCCGCCGCCCCAGGTCTGCACAAGCACGGGCGCCAGGGCGTTGCCGACCAGGAGGCCGATGGCCGAGAAGCCCATCCGCCAGGCCATGACCACGGTGCGTTCCTTCGGATCGTCCGACAGTTCCGTGCCGATCGCCAGGTACGGCACCGAAAAGGCCCCGAACACGATCATGTAGAGGCTGAAAGCGCCGGCCACGTAGGCGGCGCTGGCGGTGGGCGAGCCCTCCGGCACGTGGAACAGCAGAATCAGCGCCAGCGGCGCCAGCAAGGCCCCGGCCAGCAGCCACAGGCGGCGCGGAATCTTCGCCTTCCAGCGGTCCGAGACCAGGCCGACGGTCAGGTCGGAGATCAGGCCCCAGAACAGCTTGGGAAAGAAGATCGCCGCCCCGGCCAGCGCCGGCTCCACACCCAGCGCATTGGTCATGAAGAACAGCAGCAGCAGCGACGGAGCGTCGCGGAACACCTGGCCGGCGATCTGGCCCGCGCCATAGCCGGCGTGGACGAGCAGGGGCAGGCGGTGAGGCGAGGGCGGTTTGGCGGCGGTCATGGCGCGGATCCGTTGCAAAGGATCAGCGACGCTAGGCGTGAAACGCCACCGCAAGCGGCCGCCCATGGCGGCGCCCGACAGTCGGACAATCGTTGATTGAGGTCTGGTGTGCTTGCACGAAGCAGCGGCGCCGGCCGCTTTCGCGGCCATCCGGCTTCAGATCAACAAATCGAAGAGAGAATGGTGGGTGTACAAGGATTCGAACCTTGGACCCGCTGATTAAGAGTCAGCTGCTCTACCAACTGAGCTATACACCCGTTCGCGTTTCGAAGTCGCTTTCGCGTCCCCGACGGCGAGGCGCGATACATACCCCAAGACGCAGAGAGCGCAATCCGATTTAGACAAGAAGGTGTGGATATATTCGTCGCACCCGGACGAAACGCAGATACGCCAAAGCGCCTCCCCGGAGGGGGAAGTTCTTAGCGGTTCAAGTATTGAGGAGAATGGTGGGTGTACAAGGATTCGAACCTTGGACCCGCTGATTAAGAGTCAGCTGCTCTACCAACTGAGCTATACACCCATTCGCGATTCCGAAGCGCTGAAGCGTCCCGGCGGCGAGGCGCGGAACATACGCAATGAATTTGAGAGCGCAAGGACTTTTTCGATGGCCAGGCGAGATATCAGCGGAGCCGTGGATTTCGCCTACCTGGAAGGGTTCGCGATGGGCGACGCAACGGTGATCGAAGAGGTGCTGGCCCTGTTTCGCGAGCAGGCCGCGCTGTGGACGCCGATGCTGGATCCCAGCCATCCCGGCTGGCGTGACGCCGTCCATACGGTGAAGGGCGCGGCGCGCGGCGTCGGGGCCAATGCGCTGGGCGAGGTCTGCCAGCGCGCCGAAGACGGGCAGGCCAGCCTGGACGAGGTCAAGACCGCCCTCGACCGGGCGCTGCTCGACATCGCCGCCTACGTCCACGAGCAGGCGCTGCGCTCGCTGAAGGGATAGTCTCAGGCGCGTCCCGGGTGGCGTTCGGCCATGTAGCGGCCCGGCGACGCGCCCAGCGCCTTGCGAAACATGGTCACGAAGCTGGGCGTGCTCTCATAGCCCAGGTCGGCGGCGACGCTCTGGATCGATGCGCCTGCCGCCAGCCATTTGACGGCCAGCACCACGCACAGCTGCTGCCGCCAGCGCCCGAAGCTCATCCCGGTCTCGCGGTCGATGAGCCGCATCAGGGTGCGCTCGCTCATGCCCGCGTGCTTGGCCCAGGCCGTGAGGCTGCCCCGCGCGGCAGGCGCGGCCATCATCTCGTCGACGATCCTGCGAAGGCGTGGGTCGCTGGGCATGGGCAGGTGCAGGTCTTCCACCTGCGCGGCGGCGATCTCGTCCAGCAGCACCGACACCAGGCGAGAATTGGGGCCGGCTTCATCATAGAGGTAGGGCAGGTGCGCCGCCCGGGCCAGCAACTCACGCAGCAGCGGCGTCACCGACACCGCGCAGCAGGTCCTGGGCAGGTCCGCGCCCATCTGCGGATCGATGAAGGCGTTGTAGCCCTCCAGCGCGCCGCTGGCCTTGATCGCGTGCAGCGCGCCGCCGGGAATCCAGATGGCGCTGCGGGGCGGCACGACCCACAGTCCGCCCTCGACCTCGCAGCTCAGCGCGCCGCGTTGAACCAGGATGATCTGGCCCTTTCTGTGCTGGTGCAGGTCCAGCTCGATGTCGCCCACCTCGTCCATCATCGCGCCGAACACCACGATCGGCCGGGGAATCTCGTCGGGCTCGATCCAATCTTCCTTGGCCGTCAGGTCGCTGATGATGGGCAAGGATCGCTCCGGACGCGTATGGCGAAATTCGATAATATTCTGGCGATCCTTCGGAATGACGCCATTTCCACTTCTGGCTATCCGATCGTTGCAGCCAAGTCGAGATCGCCTCGGCTCGGCGTTTCGAGAAGGAGCGGTCCTGGCCATGACGATAAGCACACGCACCGAGGCGCCGCCCGGACGCCTTGGCCGCACCCTGATCCGCCTGATGATGCGGCCAGCCTGGATCGCTTCGTGTGTGCCGCTGGGCGCCCGCTTCCGGCTCGTCACGCTGGAGGGGGCGGCGCTGAAGGGCGCGCCCTGGACCCCCGGCCAGAAGATCCAGGTCGCCATGGGCTCGGCCTTCCTGGCTCGCACCTATACGCCGATGGATTGGGACGCCGGCCAGGGCCGGACGCGCATCCTTGGCTATGCGCATGGCGAGGGGCCTGGCAGCGACTGGCTGCGATCGCTGGCGCCGGGCGCGCAGTGCGACGTCTTCGGCCCGCGAGCCTCGCTAAACGCGGCGCATCTGGCGGGACCGCTCGTGGTGTTCGGCGACGAGACCTCGATCGGACTGGCCGCCGCGCTGGCTGCGCATGACCCCGCGCGAAGCCTGGCCTGCATCTTCGAGGTGAGCGACCTGAAGGAAGCCGAAGCCGTCGTGGAGCGATTGGGACTGTCGAGGGCGGCCCTGTTCAGGAAGGCGGCCGACGAGACTCACCTCGACACGATCGGCGAGGCGTTCTCGTCGCTGGCCGGAGCCGGCGCGTCCTTCATGCTGACGGGGCGGGCGGCCGCCATCCAGAAGCTTCGGCATGAGCTGAAGCGGCGGGCGGTCGCGCCCAGGCGCATCCTCGCCAAGGCCTACTGGGCCCAAGGCAAGACGGGGCTGGACTGATGTCGATCACCTGGCGCACCGCCGGCCTCTTCCGCGAGGGCGCCGGCGCGACAAGAAGCGGCCGCCGCGAAGGCGGGCAGGGCTCTACGTCGGATTCGGAATCGATTCCGTCAGATCCTCGAACGCCCCGACCTCCAGCCCCGCCGTCTCCTTGCGGGTAAGGACGCGGGTGTCGTACTCGCGACCGACGAACACCCGGACGCCGCGATAGCGCTGGCCGCGAACGGCCGAGACGGTCTCGGTGCGGATCTGCGTGCCGTAGAGCCTGGCGTTCAGGTAGAGCAGCCCCGGGCGCAGGTCGTCGTCGCCCTTGGCCGCGGCTTCGGCGGCCATCTCGTCCAGGAGCTTGTCGATCTCTTCCTTGGTCACGCCTAGCCCTTGGTCCGGTCCCAGCTGCCGTATTCGTAGGCGATGCAGCGGTCGATCAGGGTGCGCCACACCGGCTCGGCGATGGCTTCGGACAGGCCGGCCTCTCGGGCGGCGGCCTTGACCTTGTCGACCACGTCCTCGATGCGGGCGCGGTCGAACACCTTGGAGCGGTCGGCCTTGATGCGGGCGGCGGCGTCCATGTAGCCCTGGCGCTCGGTCAGCAGAGCCACCAGGGCCCGGTCCAGAGCGTCCACGCCCTGGCGGACGTCGAGCATGGTCTGGCAGTCGGCGGGAGCTAGGCGCTCGTCGACGGTGAGAGTCGTCTTGATCATGCGCCCCTTTAAGCCGGTTTGGCTGCGCCGTTCCAGCCTAGATGCCGGCCCCGTTGTCGATCGTCAGAAGAGCCGCTTCATGGGCGGCGGCCTCGTCTTTCAGCCAGCCGACGAAGGCCTTCACCTGCGGCAGGCGGCCCTTGGCCTTGGGGTGGACGACGTAGTAGGCGAAGTCCACCGAGGTGGCGATGTCGAACGGGATCACCAGCCGCCCGGCGTCCAGGTCGGCCTGGGCCAGGGTGCGCTTGGCGAGCGCGATGCCGCGGCCGTTGGCGGCGGCCTCGATCACCAGGCTCGACTGGTTGAAGCGCGGGCCGCGGGCGCCGTCGACGCCCTTGATGCCGCGCGCCGCCAGCCACATGGCCCAGTCGGGGCACGAGTCGTCGGCGTCCGGCGAGCCGTCGTGCAGCAGGATGTGGCGGGCCAGCTCCTCGGGCGATTCCAGCGGGTTATCGGCCAGGAGCTCCGGGCTGGCCACCGGCACCACGGTCTCGTTCAGCAGGCGGGTGACTTCCAGCCCGGGATAGCGGCCCGAGCCGTAGCGGATAGCCAGGTCCACCTCGCCGGCGGCGAAGTCGACGACCTCCATGCCGGCCGACAGCCAGACGTCGACCTGCGGCTGGGCCTGTTCGAACTTGCCCAGGCGCGGCACCAGCCACTTGGCGGCGAACGAGGGCGCGGCGGTCAAGGTCAGGCGGCGGCCGTCTACGGCGGCGGTCAGCAGGGACGCGGCCTCGGCCAGGCGGTCGAAGGCCTCGCGCAGGGCGGGCAGGGCGGTCTGGGCCGCGTCGGTCAGCAGCAGGCCCTTGGGCGTGCGCTTGAACAGGGCCGCGCCGACATAGTCTTCGAGATTCTGGATCTGCTGACTGACGGCGCCCGGCGTCACCGACAACTCGTCGGCGGCGCGGCTGAAGTTCAGGTGACGGGCCGCGGCCTCGAAAGCCCTAAGGGCGTTGAGAGGCGGAAGGCGGCGCCGTTCGGTCTGTCGTTCCATGAGTTTTACTGAACGCCCCGGCAGAAGTCCTTGTTTGCGAATTGGCCTGCCCGCGACCAGTTTGCAAGCGTTCGCTGATGGATTGGCCCTTTTCATCGGCGAGCGCGAGGCGGGGCGGACCCTAGGGTTCGTCCCGCATTTCGTTTGGATTTCACGGCGGGGCCATTTAGGCCCACGCCGCTTTCGCGCGTCCGTCGCGCTCTGTTAGAGGACCTGGGATGGCGTCTTCGCCGGACCGTACCGCCGCCAATCGTCTCGTCGCGCTCAGCGGCGGCGAGGCCGTGCGCGCCATGGGGCGCGTGACCCTGGTCGGCGCCGGTCCCGGCGATCCCGACCTGCTGACCATCAAGGCGCTGAAGGCCCTGCAGGCCTCCGACGTGCTGGTGCATGACGGCCTGGTCTCGGCCGAGATTCTCGACCTGGCGCCCCAGGCCCGCCGGATCGACGTGGCCAAGCGCAAGTCGCGCCACACCCTGCCGCAGGACGACATCAACCAGCTGCTGGTCGCTCTCGCTCGTGAAGGTCTCGAGGTCGTGCGGCTGAAGGGCGGCGATCCGTTCCTGTTCGGCCGTGGAGGCGAAGAGCTGTCGGCCTGCCGCGAGGCGGGGATCGACTGCACCGTGGTTCCCGGCGTCACCGCGGCTCTCGCCGCCAGCGCCGGCGCCGGCGCGCCCCTGACCCATCGCGGCAGCGCCCAGGCCGTCACCTTCGTCACCGGCCACGCGGCTCACGGTGAACCCGACCTGGACTGGACCGCCCTGGCGCGTCCGAACCAGACCGTCGTCGTCTATATGGGCGTCTCGACCGCCGGCTTTATCGCCCAGCGCCTGACCGCCGCCGGCCGCGCCGGCTCGACGCCCGCCCTGATCGTCGAGAACGCCAGCCGCACCGACGAGCGCCGCATCCTGACCACCCTGGCCGGTCTGGCGACCGCCGCCGAGGGGCTTAAAGGTCCGGCCCTGCTGATGGTCGGCGAGGCCATGGCCATGGCCGAAATCAAAGTTCCCGGCGAGACCGCAACGCTCGCCGTCGTCGAAGTTCAAAACGTGAGTTCGGGCCAATGAAAGCCGTGACCGCCAATCGCCTGATCGACGGGGAGGTCGTCTTCTGGAAGGAGGGCGCGTGGGTGGACGGCTTCGGCGACGCCCAGCTGTTCGACGACGACCAGGGCGAAGCCGTCGAGGCCGCCGTAGCCTCCGGCAAGGCCGCTCCGACCGTGATCGTCGATCCCTATCCGATCGACCTCGTCACCGTAGAAGGTCTTGGTCTGGCCCCCGTCAGCTATCGCGAGCGCATCCGCGCGCTCGGACCCACCAATGAACTTCTCCACGGCAAGCAGGCCCAGGGCGGCGCCGTCGTCGAGGCCATCCGTCACGCTTCCGGCGCCGCCCGCTCCACGGGCCGCGTCGACCTGATCCGCCGCAAGTAGGCCGACCCTATGTACCAGTACGACGTCATCGACCGCGAATTCCTGACGGACCGCTCCAACGAGTTCCGCCACCAGGTCACGCGCCGCCTTGCCGGCGAGCTGACCGAGGACCAGTTCAAGCCGCTGCGCCTGATGAACGGCCTCTACCTGCAGCTCCACGCCTACATGCTGCGGGTCGCCATCCCCTACGGCTCGCTGAATTCCCGCCAGGCCCGCCGCCTGGCCTGGGTCGCCCGCACCTACGACAAGGGCTACGGGCACATGACCACGCGTCAGAACGTCCAGTTCAACTGGATCAAGCTGAAGGACGCGCCGGATATCCTGGACGCCCTGGCCGAGGTCGACCTGCACGCCATCCAGACCAGCGGCAACTGCATCCGCAACACCACGGCCGACCCCTATGCCGGCGCCACGGCCGAGGAGATCGACGATCCGCGCGTGTGGTCCGAAGTCATCCGCCAGTGGTCGACCCTGCACCCCGAATTCAGCTACCTGCCGCGCAAGTTCAAGATCGCCATCACCGGCGCCCTGACCGACCGCGCGGCGGTCAAGGTGCACGACATCGGCCTGATCCTGCGCCGGGCCCGCGATGGTTCGCTGGGCTTCGAGGTCATCGTCGGCGGCGGGCAGGGGCGCACGCCCTATGTCGGCCCGACCATCAAGCATCACCTGCCGGCCGGCAGCCTGCTGAGCTACCTGGAAGCCGTCCTGCGCGTCTACAACCGCCACGGTCGCCGCGACAACATCTACAAGGCCCGCATCAAGATCCTGGTGGCCGCCCTGGGCGCCGAGGAATTCGGCCGCCAGGTCGAGGAAGAGTGGGCCAAGATCGATCAAGGCCGCGCCGACCTGGGCGACCAGGAGCTGGCCCGCATCCGTGGCGCCTTCGCCCAGACCCCGTTCGAGACCCTGCCGGCCCGCTCGGAAGCCTTCGAGGTCGCCCGCGCCGCCAGCCCGGCCCTGGCCCGCTTCGCGCGCAACAACGTCAAGCCGCACAAGAAGCCGGGTTACGCCATCGTCGAGGTCTCGTTGAAGGCCGTCGGCCAGACGCCGGGCGACGCCACCGCCGACCAGCTCGACGTCGTGGCGGATCTGGCCGAACGCTACAGCCTGGACGACCTGCGCGTGACCCACGCCCAGAACCTCGTCCTGCCGCACGTCAAGCTCGACGACCTGCCGGCCGTGCACGCCGCGCTGGAAGCCGCCGGCCTGGCCACGGCCAATATCGACCTGATCAGCGACATCATCGCCTGCCCGGGCCTCGACTACTGCGCTCTGGCCAACGCGCGCGCCATCCCGATCGCCCAGGACATCGCCAGGACCTTCGCCGACCCGGACCGGGCCGAGACGATCGGCGAGCTGAAGATCAAGATCAGCGGCTGCATCAACGCCTGCGGCCACCACCACGTGGCCCACATCGGCATCCTGGGCGTCGACAAGAAGGGCGAGGAATTCTACCAGCTCTCGCTCGGCGGTTCGGGCGCGGAAGACGCCTCGATCGG
Source organism: Caulobacter endophyticus (assembly GCF_003116815.1). Classification (GTDB taxonomy): domain Bacteria; phylum Pseudomonadota; class Alphaproteobacteria; order Caulobacterales; family Caulobacteraceae; genus Caulobacter; species Caulobacter endophyticus. The sequence goes on along the minus strand of NZ_QDKQ01000056.1, from coordinate 1,793 downwards.
CAAGATCCTCGGCCCGGCCCTGCCGGCCGACAAGGTCGCCCCCGCCATCGACACCCTGGTCGACACCTATCTGGCCGCGCGTCAGGGCGAGGAACGCTTCCTCGACACCTATCGCCGCGTCGGTCTCGAACCCTTCAAGGAAGCGGTCTATGCCCAAGCTGATTAAGCTGTCGGGCGCCGAGGCCCAGTGGGCCGACGACGCCTTCGTTCACGTCGCAGACGAGGACGCCATTCCGGAAGCCGGCGATGTCATCCTGTCGCTGACCCGCTTCCAGGCCGAGGGCGACACGCTGCTGTCGTCCAACAGCCGTCGCGTCGGTGTCCGCGTCGAGCCGGCCGAGGAGGTCGAGGCCCTGGTCTACGACCTGCCGCGCCTGTCGGTGGTGGCCCTGGCCTTCCCGAAGTACCGCGACGGCCGCGCCTACACCTCGGCCCGCCTGCTGCGCGAGCGCTTCAGGTACGAGGGCGAGGTCCGCGCCGTGGGCGACGTCCTGCAGGAGCAGGCCGGCTTCATGGTCCGTTGCGGCTTCGACGCTTTCGAGCCGAACGACGGCGCCACGCCGGAAGCCTGGACCAAGGCCGCGGCCCGCTTCCGCCATGTCTATCAGCGCGCCGCCGACGCCCGCCCGATCGCGGCGGACGAGCGGGCGCAGCAGAAGGAAGGCGCTCTCTGATGGCCTACGACCAGACCGACGCCGCGCCGACCCTGGCGGCGCGGCTGGACGCCGAACTGCGCGACGCCCATCCGCTGACCATCCTGCGCAAGGCCTACGAGACCTTTGGCGACAAGCTGGCCCTGGTCAGCTCGTTTGGCGCGGAATCGGCCGTGCTGCTGCATCTGGCCTCGCAGGTCTCGAAGGACATTCCGGTGCTGTTCCTCGACACCGGCATGCTGTTTGGCCAGACCCTGGACTATCGCAAGAGCCTGGCCGCGCAGTTGGGCCTCACCGACGTGCGCGACCTGCGTCCGGCCTTCGCCGACCTGGCCGTGCAGGACCCGAAGTCGGATCTCTGGCGCACTGACACCGACGCCTGCTGCCATATCCGCAAGGTGCTGCCGCTGGATCGGGCGCTGGAGGGCTTCACCGCCTGGTGCACGGGCCGCAAGCGCTTCCATGGCGGGGATCGCCTGCGCCTGGCCGTGGTCGAGGAAGCCGACGGCCAGATCAAGTTCAACCCGCTGGCCAACTGGAGCAAGGCCGAGCTCGACGCCTACGCGGCCGAGCATCAGCTGCCGGCCCACCCGCTGGTCGCCCAGGGTTTCCCGTCGCTGGGCTGCTGGCCGTGCACCAAGCCGGTCGACGATCCCAACGCCGACGTCCGCGCCGGCCGTTGGCAGGGCCAGGACAAGACCGAATGCGGCATCCACGTCGCCCGCGCCCCGGGCGCGGCCCCGAACATGGGCGGTGACATCTAGGCCTGGGATCTCCCTCGCCCCCGTGGCGCGGCTTTAGGATCCTCCCCCTGAAGGGGGAGGCGGCCCGGAGGGCCGGAGGGGAAATTGAGACGTCGGCCGTTTTCCCCCACCCGTAAAATCCCCGCTTTCGCGGGGATTGGACGGAGTTGTGGGCCGCACGGGGATAGACGCGGCTCCATCCACGGTAAGTTCGTGAAAGAATCCAACGAACTCAATCCCTTGCAACTTTCTCACCCAAACTTATCAGACGCGCTCAGCCCTGGGCCATAATCAAAGCCGTCCCCGCCATGGGGAGGGCTCTTGGTACCGGCCCAAGCGTGGCGAGGACCGCATCGAGCGGGGCCGCAAGGCGCGTATCGGGAAGGCGGGAGAGGGT
>NZ_QDKQ01000055.1 GCF_003116815.1 Caulobacter endophyticus | reverse complement strand
GAAAGGCTGGCCCTTGGGTTGAAACATCACCCGCGCCTCTGGCCCCTCCGAGACAAATGATGCGGCGGAGCGGTCGACGAAGCCGAAACGCTAAACAAACACACGGTCTCCGGGCTCCGCCCGGCCGCTCCGCGCCTCCCCGAACTAACGCGCCATCGCGCGGGAGAACGAAAAGCCATGCCCAAAGATCCTCCCCCTGAAGGGGGAGGTGGCCCGAAGGGCCGGAGGGGAAGTTCCTGATGAGGTCAGTTCACCCCCAAAGGCAGCAAGCACTTCCCCCTCAGTCGCTCCGCGACAGCTCCCCCTTCAGGGGGAGCATCTTGAGGAACGGGCCGGAGGGGGAAGTTCCTGATGAGGTCAGTTCACCCCCAAAGGCAGCAATCCCTTCCCCCTCAGTCGGCTTCGCCGACAGCTCCCCCCTTCAGGGGGAGCATCTGGATGTTGACTCATCTATAACTCCAAGGTTATGGAAACTCATAACTCACCAGTTATCAATATCCCCCATGGAAACCCAGACCGATCTCCTGTTCCGCGCCCTGGCCGACCCCACCCGTCGATCGTTGTTCGAGCGGCTGTGCCGGGAAGGCGAGCAGACCGTGGGGGCGCTGACGGCGACGGCGGGGGTCTCGCAGCCGGCGGTGTCCAAGCACCTGGCGGCGCTGAAGGCGGCGGGGCTGGTCGCCGACCGGCATGAGGGCCGCCAGACCCACTACAGCCCGCGTACGGCGGCCCTGGGCCCGCTGGCGGACTGGACCAAGGACATGGCGCAGTTCTGGGAAGGGCGGTTCGACGCTCTCGAGGACCTGCTGAGCAGGATGGACCAATGACCGATACCCGGACCGCCGTCGTCGAACGGGAATTCCCGCATTCGCCTGAGAAGCTGTGGCGAGCCCTGACCCAGCCGCACCTGATCGAGGAATGGCTGATGAAGAACGACTTCGCCCCCAAGCTCGGCCACCGCTTCCAGCTGAAGGGCGAGTGGGGCGGGACGCTGGACTGCCAGGTCCTCGCCATCGAGCCCGGCCGCACCCTGGCCTACCGCTGGGACTTCGCCCACGAAGACCCGGCCTACGCGCTGGAAAGCGTGGTGACCTTCACCCTGACCAAGACCGACGGCGGTACGCACCTGCGCATGGAGCAGGCCGGCTTCCGCCCCGACCAGAAGCAGGCCTATGGCGGCGCCCACGCCGGCTGGAAGAGCTTCTTCGACCGGCTGGACGGCCTGCTGGCGAAGGAAGGCTGAGGGCAAGGATTCTGGCTGGACAGTCAAAAAGGGAGAACACCATGAGCGGCTTCATCCGCCAGAGCCATCGCTGGCTCTCCATCGCCTTCACCCTGGGCGTGCTCACCTACATCGTCGTGATGAGCACGAAAGGCCAGCCGGCGGCCTGGGTGGGGCTTCTGGCCCTGATCCCGTTGATCCTGCTGCTGGTCTCGGGGCTTTATCTCTTCGCGCTGCCCTATGTGCGGCGGATGCGGAAGGGCTGAACCATGGCCGGGAGCAAGGACGAACCTAGGCTGCTCTCGGGCGGCAACCCGCAGATCCCCAAGGGCTACGGCGACGGACCCGTCCAGGCCTATATCGCCGCCATGCCCGGCTGGAAGCGCCAGGTGGGCGAGCGTATCGACGCCGTGGTCGTCCGCGAGGTTCCGGGGGTGCGCAAGGCGGTGAAGTGGAACTCGCCGTTCTACGGCGCGGCGGAAGGGGAGGGCTGGTTCCTCAGTCTCCACTGCATGACGAAGTACGTGAAGGTCGCGTTCTTCAAGGGCGCGGCCCTGCAGCCGCCGCCGCCGGGGCCGTCGAAACAGGCCAACGTGCGCTATCTCGACATCTACGAAGACAGCTTGCGCGAAGGGGGCTGGGACGAGGCCCGGTTCGCCGACTGGGTGCGCCAGGCCGCGGCCCTGCCCGGCGAGAAGGCGTGAGGGAGGAAAAGCGATGAAAGCGGGCGCTGATGGCGAGCCCCGGAGCGGGGCGCAGGCCAGCAAGCTGATCGACGAGCGCATCGCCTCGCTGGGCGACTGGCGCGGCGAGACCCTGGCCAGGGTGCGGGCCGTGATCCACGCGGCCGACCCGGACGTGCTGGAGGAGTGGAAGTGGCGCGGCACGCCGGTATGGTCGCACGCCGGCATCGTCTGCACCGGCGAGACCTACAAGGCCTACGTCAAGCTGACCTTCGCCAAGGGGGCGTCGCTGCCCGATCCCTCGGGGCTGTTCAATTCCAGCCTGGAGGGAAACACCCGCCGGGCGATCGACATCCATGAGGGCGCGACGATCGACGAGGGCGCGCTCAAGGCGCTGTTCCTGGCAGCGGTGGAGCTGAACTTCAGCAAGAAGGGGTCGTCAAAAAAACCTCTCTCCTAAGAGGGACTGGAACACAAAAAAAAGCCGCCCCGGTCGCCCGGGACGGCTTTCTCGTTTCGCTCTCGCGACGCCCTAGTACTTGAAGGTGGCGCCCATGAAGAAGCGGCGGCCGGCGTAGCCGGTGTTGATCAGGCGAATGTCGCCGGCCCAGCTGGTTTCGTCTTCCTTCGTGAGGTTCTTGCCCTCGGCGAAGAACGACAGGCCCTTCACCGGCGTGCGCCAGGTGATCTTGCCGTCCAGGTAGCCGGTCGGGTCGCGGAAGATCGGGTTGCCCGACTGGTCCGCGGCGGTGACCAGGTATTCCGAACGGTAGTTGTAGGCCAGACGGGCGTTGATCGGGCCCTTATCGTACCAGAGCGTGGCGTTGTAGCTGTGCTCCGACAGGCCCGGATACGGCAGGTCCGAACCGTCCAGCGAGCTGTAGACGCCGACGTCCTTGGCGGTCTGGTAGGTATAGTTCAGGTCGACGCCGAAGCCCGACAGCAGGCCCGGCAGCCAGGTGAAGGCGGTCTTGGCCGTCAGTTCGACGCCCGAGATCTTGGCGCCGTCGCCGTTGATGTAGGTGTTGTAGTAGTACAGCGTGCCGTCGCCGAAGATGTCCTGCTGGCCCAGGTTGGTCCGCTGCGACAGGTAGAACGACTTGATGTCCTTGTAGAAGAAACCGGCCGACAGCTGGGTGTCGGTGTTCGGGTACCACTCGAACGACACGTCGTACTGGTCGGCGCGGTAGGGCTTCAGGGCCGGGTTGCCGGCCGAGCAGCTGTCGGGACCGTCTTCGGCCGTGCCGTCGTTGGTGTAGTTGATGGTGCAGGTAACGTTCGGGATGATGAAGTTGCCCAGCGGGCGGGCCATCAGCTGGGCGTAACCGGCGCGCGCGCTCAGGCGGTTGTCGATCAGCCAGGTCTGGATGTTGAAGCTGGGCAGCCAGATCGTGTAGTCGCGCTTGAACGTGACCTGGCTGTTGGACACCGTGTTGGTCGAGGCCACGCCGTTGACCAGGCGGGTCTCGTTGCGGGTCACCTGGCCGGTCGACGACGTCTCGGTGTAGACGCGGCGCAGGCCGAAGTTGCCCAGCACCTCACGGCCGCTGAGGTCGAAGCCGTAGTCCAGTCGCAGGTACTGGGCGTTGGTCTTTTCGTCGATGCTGTAGGGGATCTGGTCGTAGGTCTTACCGTCGTTGCCGACGCCCTGATACAGGTTGTTCAGGTTGAAGTGGCTGGTGTCCAGGTACTGGGAGATGCCGGCGAAGGTCGGATACTTCCAGGTCGAGGGCAGGCCGTTGCCGGCATAGTAGAAGTTCGACGGCAGGTCGGTCATCGCCGCGGCGAAGACCTGGTTCGAGAAGGCGCGCGACCAGGTCTCGGTCGCGTTCCAGTAGTTGGTCTGGTAGGCGTTGCCGAGCACGGGGTTGGTCTGGTCGGCGGCCTGGCCGTTGACCACCGTGGCGGTCGAGTTGACCGAGTTGGCGTAGATGACGATGTCGTCCAGCGCGCTGGTCGGATCGGCGCCGCCGTCGATGACGCGACCGCCGTAGCCGTAGCCCGAGATCGCCGCCTTGGAGTAGCGGCCGCCGAACTTGATCGACTTGATGATCGGCAGTTCGGTCCGGTACTCGAAGTCGATCTTGTACTGGTCTTCCGAGTTGGCCGACTGCGAGGGACGGTACTGGATCTGGTACTGGTTGACCGCCGCGGCGTCAGACGGGCTGAAGCCCGGCGCGAAGGTGAAGATCGGCGCCGAGGTGCCGTCGGCCAGGGTGACCTTCAGGCCAGGGGTGTTGAACGACACCGAGGCGTTGTTGGTTTCGCTGATGGTCTCGGTCGAGGCGTTCGAACCGACGAAGTCGATCTTCCAGCGCTCGTTCTGGTAGTTGAAGCCGTAGGTGACGTACTCGGAGTCCGTCTCGTAGGTGAAGTCGCGCGACGAGATGCTGAAGGCGTTGTTGCCGCCGCGGTTGGCGGTGCCAAGGCAGTCGCCGATGACGAATTCGGTGACGTTGTGGTTGGCGTCGACCTTCACGCCCGGAACGTTCTGGGCCGTGGCCGGCGTCACGCGGGCGCAGCCGGGGCCGTAGTTGAGGGCGTCCAGCGAGGTCAGGCCGGTGCCGTAGTTGATGTCGTTCATCACGTCTTCGCGCTTGTTGCGCTGATAGGTGACGTACGCCGTCAGGTCGTCGGTGAAGCGGTACTGGGCCGTCAGTTCGGCCGACGAGCGCTTTGAGTCGCGGTCCCAGACGCGGTAGCGCGGCACGCGCGGGCTATAGTCGTACCACTGGCTTTCGCAGGCGGTGCGGGCCTGGGAAGTCGACAGCACCGAGGAGTCCGGGGTGACGACGCTGGCGCAGCTGGCTTCGGTGTTGAAGCCGCGCAGGTAGTCGTTGACCTTCTGGTTGTAGGCCGGGTTGTAGTACTCGACGGTCTTCTCGGCCGTGTTGTCGAAGTCGGCGAGGCGGGCCCACGAGTTGCCGTCGTAGTAGTCGCCGCGGGTGATCACGCGATCGTAGGTCAGGTTGCCCATCAGGCCCAGGCGGCCGTCGAACAGCTGGGTGGCGCCGAACAGGTTGCCGCGCGGCTTCCAGCCGCCCTGGGTGTCGAGCTTCTGGCCCGAGGCGGTCATCGAGAAGGTCGGCTTCTTGAAGTCCAGCGGCTTGTTGGTGGTCACCGAAACGGTGCCGCCGACGCCGCCTTCGGTCATGTCGGAGGTGAAGCCCTTGAAGACGTCGATCGACTTGACCAGTTCGGAGGGCAGTTCGCGGAAGTCGTTGGAGCGGCCGCCGCCGCCGTAGACGCTGAGGTTGCCGGCGGTCGACAGCGCGCCCACGCCGTTGATCTCGACGCGGTTCAGGTCGGGCTCGACGCCGCGGATCGACACCGCGTTGCCTTCGCCGAAGTCGCGCGCCAACTGCACGCCGGTGATGCGGCCCAGGGCTTCGCCGACGTTCTTGTCGGGGAACTGGCCGATGTCTTCGGCGACGATCGAGTCGGAGACGGTGTTCGCGCGCTTCTTGCGGCCCATGGCCGACTGCAGGCTGGCGCGGGTGCCGACGACGACGACTTCCTCGACGGCGGTTTCCGTCGAAGCGCCGGTGTCCTGGGCGGGCGCCGGGGCCGGAGCAGGAGCCGTTTGGGCGAGGGCCGAGCCGCCGCCGATCATCAGCAGGATGGCAGCCATGCCCGTGGTGCGCAGCAGTCCGTTATCGCGTCGGACCTTGGTGTTGACCTTCATAGTATTCCTCCAAGCGTGGGCGGCGAACCGCCCGGACCAGCGGCGTCTCTCGAGGCGGCCGGTCCAAAGTCGTGAGATGAGAAAACCTGGGCGGCGGGCGCGTCCGACGAAGACCGGCAGTCGAATCGGAAGTCCCGGGCCTCAGGCCATGCGATGCGCGAGGATCGAGGGCGGGACGGACCCGGCGGCGCTGTGCGCTCTGGCGGGCAAGTCCTGACGGCGGGCCTGGGGTAAGGAGCTGACGCCTCTACGGTCGGCGGCGAAACGCTGCGCCGGTCCGTATCTCGATCTTCTGCGATCGTGCGCGTGATGCGGGCACGCGGCACTGTCCAAGGCGGTCTGTCGTCCGCCGCGGACCTTTGGTCTCTGCGTGCGGAACATATCCATCCATTTCCAAACCGAAGCGTGGAGTCAACGGCCGGGAGACAAAATTACGTCCGTGAGGCCCGTAGTCCCATTCATGTGACAATTAAAGCACTTTGTTCCCACATCGTGGAATGCATTCGCAACAATCGGGATTAGTGCTTGATTTTGGCGCTCATCCTGCCCAATGTGGGGACATTCGGCGCGTCCGCGCGCCCGGCCGGCGACAAGATCGGGATCGAGAGGAAGCGACAGGAGATGGCCAAGCGGCCCTTCCCAAGCTCCGACCACCCCGCCGAAACCGCCAGCCGTCTGGGGTAGTCAGCAGGGAGGGACAGTCATCCCACCGGTCGCTTCGGCGGCGCGCCCGGAGCCATCGGAAGACGGCTCAGGCGCGACGAGGATACCGGTGTCCATAGAGGTCTTTTAGTCACTACAGATTGTGGTCGCGTTTCTCGGCGTTGTGTGTGCGTGCCGTGGTCGACGCTTCCGGAAGGCGGGTCTCGCAAGGGGTTGCGAGCGCGCTGGCAAGCACTGACCGTCCCGTCCTGATAGAGGGCGGGGCGTATTCCATTTTCCTGGGGGCTCGCCTGGGCGTCATTGCGCCTGGCGAGTCTGTCGGCCGCGCTGTTCGAAGCGCGGGCGTGGCGCTTGGGCGCTAAGATTTTCTATTCACGGAACGCTGTTCAAGACGAAAGAAGCCCCGGAACTGGTCCGGGGCTTCCGATCCGTTCACGGCCTGCGCTCTGGCGCGCGGCCGAAGGACGGCATTTGTCCGCTAAAGGCGCTGGAGGTCAGATTTGACCCATGGTCTTCACGGAGCGTTCCAGCGCGTTCGCGATCGACAAATGAGACACTGGATCACCTCCTTTCGGCTGCGCGTCACAACCTGACGCACCACTAAGGTTGGGTGCGGGCGACGCCTTGGCAAGAGGCGCCGACGAAAGGGGGCTTGCGTGGGGGGGGGCAGCCCCGGATCGCGCAAAGGGGGACTGTGCGCGATCCGGGGCCGCGCTCCTGGCGACTGGCTAGAGGGCGCGCCAGGCCAGGAGGATCAGGGTCCAGAGACCAAGGTTCAGGGCCAGGGCCGCTACGCGGGGGCCGTTCACGCGCGCTGCCAGGGCCACGGCGCGCGGGCGCTGGGCATGGGGGGCGGCGGTGGCGGCGGTGCGGGTCACGGCGATGGTTCCTTTTGAATGGCGGGGCGGCGCTGCCTTGCGTCGCTCTTGCCTATTCAAGATAGGAAGCCGGCCGATGGTTTCATATGCGACAAAACGGACGTAGGTCCCCATGGTCGTGCGCGAATTGTCGCAGAGAGTCGCCGCCATGCCCGCCTGGGATCCAGACGTCTATTCCCGCTACCGCGCCTATCGCGACCGGCCGGCCCTGGACCTGATGCTGAAGATCCCGCGCGACCTCGATCCCAAGGAGATCTGGGATCTCGGCTGCGGCCCCGGCGAACACGCCGCCCTTCTGGCCGCGCGCCATCCGGGCGCCGTGGTCCATGGCCTGGATTCCAGCCCGGAGATGCTGGCCCGCGCCAAGGGGCAGGGCGCGGACGTCGACTGGGTGCTGGGCGATATCGGATCGTGGACGCCGGAGACCCCGCCCGATCTGATCTTCACCAACGCCGCCCTGCAGTGGCTGGACGGGCACCAGACGCTATTCCCGCGCCTGTTGACCAGCCTGGCGCCTGGCGGGGTGCTGGCCTGCCAGATCCCCCAGGTCGAGGACGCCGGCTGGCGGCGCAGCCTGCGCGAGCTCGCCGCCTGCGGCCCGTGGGCCGGCAGGCTGGCGGCGCTGGACGGCGTGCGCAAGGGCCACGATCCGCGCGCCTATCACGACTGGCTCTCGCCGCTGGCCAGCGATCTCGACGTCTGGGCGACGACCTATGTCCATGCCCTGGAAGGCGAGGACCCGATCATCGACTGGACCTCGGGCACGAGCCTGCGCCCGTACCTGGAACGGCTGGAGCCCGGCGAGGAGACGGCCGCGTTCCTGGCGGCTTGGCGGGCGCGATTGGCTGAGGGCTACCCCAGGCGCGCCGACGGGATCACGCTGCTGCCCTTCACGCGGCTGTTCGTGATGGCGCGGCGGTAGGGGTGCTGACCCTCTCTCCAAGAGAAAGGGAACATGGGACTACCCCATCTGCGCCAGGCTTTTCCTTTGCCGAAGCTCGGTCACCGGAACTTCCAGGCTGTCCAGGGCCAGGGCCGCGGCCTCGAAACCCGCCGCCACGGCCGGTTCAAAGGCCTTCCAGTCGCGGATATCGACGCCTTCCAGCTTCGGCGTGATCAGGACATCGCTGGCCTCGCGGCTGGCGGCGAGGTCTCGGCCGGTGGAGACGGTGGCTGCGCGCATCAGCAGGGCGACGATCGGCGGGCCCTTGCGCCATTCGCCCGACACCAGCCAGCGCCAGAACGATGGTGGGGTCACGATGTCGTCGGCGGTGATGCTGCGGCCGCGGGTGACGTCGACGCCGATGATGGGGCCCAGCTGGAAGGCGCGCATGACGTCGGCGGGGAAGTTCTTCATCACCGCCCCGTCGACCAGCACAGCCTCGCCGTCGGCCACCGGCGGCAGCACGCCTGGCAGCGAGATCGAGGCGCGCAGGGCCTGGTGCAGCGGTCCGGTGCGGTGAAGGTGGTACGACCCGGAGGTCAGGTTCGACGAGACGCAGAAGAACGGCAGCCACAGGTCGGCGATGTCTATATCGCCGAAGTGCTCGTGCAGGCGGGCCTTGACCTTCTCGCCGCGGGTCATGGCGATCAGCGGAAAGGCGATGTCGTCCAGAGGGCTGGAATCCACGAAGGCCTGGCGGATGCGGGTCTCCATCTCGCCGTCGTCCCAGCCCATGGCCAGGCCCGCCGCGACAATGGCCCCCATCGAGGCGCCGCCGACGAAGTCGATGGGCACGCCGCGCTCGCGCAGGGCCTGGACGGCGCCGACGTGGGCGTAGGCCCGCGCGCCGCCGCCGGACAGCACCAGGCCCACCGATTGGCCGGTCAGCACCCGGGCCAGGCGCTCGACGTCGGCAAGGCCGTTCTCCCGCAGATGGAACAGGCGGGCGGCGTCGGTGGCCTCCAGCCAGGCCTGCGAGCCCTGCGGCCGCTTGGCGCCGGGCGGCTGGATCAGGATCAGGTCGATCAACCGCTGGGCCTGCAGCGGCCGCGAGGCGTAGGTCGGCAGTTCGCCCGGCGGGGCGCGGTCGCCGCGGCCGACGCGGAACAGGCGGTCGACCTGGCGGCCGACCACGTGCTTCCAGGCCGTCTCGTTGGCCTCGGCGACGTAGAGCACGAAGTCGTGGGTGCGCTCGACGCGGCTGAACCATTCGGTAGGGGCCAGCAGGCTCTCGCCGCCCTCGACCGTGACGGCGTAGCCCAGCGAGGCGATGCAGCGGGCGATGCGCTCGACGATCGGGCGGATGGGCGGCCCGTCGCTGGCGGCGATGAAGCCGTAGACCGAAGGATCGCCGATCGAGGCGTGGGCGCCGGCCTGGCGGGCGCGGCGGATCATCAGGCGCGACAGCTCGATCATTACGTCGGGGTCGCGCTCGACCGCCTCGAAGAAGGCCGTGCGGGGCAGGGCCAGGACCTCCGAGTCGCGCAGGGCGACCATGTGGGCCGAGTGCGGGGCGCCGGCGATCATCGCCATCTCGCCGGCCGGCTCGCCCGGACGGATCACGCCCAGGAACTGCGGCTCCTGGCCTTCCTCTCGCCGGAAGGCCCCAAGGCGGCCGGTGCGCAGGAAGTAGAGGTGGTCGGAGGCCTCGCCGGGCGCATAGAGTAGAGAGCCGCCGGGCAGGGAGAACCAGGCGGCGTCGCCCTCGCGCCCTTCGCGCGCGAACAGCCGGGCCAGGGCCGAGTCGGCCATGAAGTCGGGTAGGGTGACCACGGGACGGACGCTAAACGGAACCGGCGAGCTTTGCCAATGAGGGTGAAATATCGCCGCTTTCGGATGGAAACGGAAAAGGCTATGCCTCGCTTATGCCGAAGCTGAACACGCTTATTGACAAGAACAGCGCTTCGTTCGCGAAAAACGCTGCCCACAACACGGCCCTGGTGGAGGAACTGCGCGAAAGGGTCGCGACTGCGGCCCTCGGGGGCTCCGAGAGCGCCCGCCGGAAGCACGCGGCCCGGGGCAAGCTGCTGCCGCGCGAGCGGGTGGAGCGCCTGCTCGATCCGGGCTCGCCCTTCCTGGAGATCGGCCAGCTGGCCGCCTTCGATCTCTACAACGGCGAGGCGCCCGGCGCGGGCATCATCGCCGGCATCGGCCGGGTCTCCGGCCGTGAAGTGATGATCGTGGCCAACGACGCCACCGTGAAGGGCGGCGCCTATTTCCCGATGACGGTGAAGAAGCACCTGCGCGCCCAGGAGATCGCCGAGCAGAACCGCCTGCCCTGCGTCTATCTGGTCGACAGCGGCGGCGCGAACCTGCCCCACCAGGCCGAGGTCTTCCCCGACCGCGACCACTTCGGCCGCATCTTCTTCAACCAGGCGCGGATGAGCGCCAGGGGCGTCGCCCAGATCGCCTGCGTCATGGGCTCGTGCACGGCCGGCGGCGCCTATGTGCCGGCGATGAGCGACGAGACCGTCATCGTGCGAGAGCAGGGCACCATCTTCCTGGCCGGCCCGCCGCTGGTGAAGGCCGCCACCGGCGAGGTCATCTCGGCCGAGGAACTGGGCGGGGCCGACACCCACGGCCGCCGTTCGGGCGTGGTCGACCACGTGGCCGACGACGACGAGCACGCGCTGGAGATCGTCCGCTCGATCGTCGCCAATCTCAACGCCGAGAAGCGGCACGAGGCGGTGATCGCCGACGCCGAGCCGCCGCTCTACGATCCCGAAGAGATCTACGGCCTCGTGCCGACCGACGTGCGCGCGCCCTACGACGTGCGCGAGGTGATTGCCCGCATCGTCGACGGCTCCAGGTTCGACGAGTTCAAGGCGCTGTACGGCACGACCCTGGTCTGCGGCTTCGCCCGCATCTGGGGCCAGCCGGTGGCGATCCTGGCCAACAACGGCGTGCTGTTCTCCGAGAGCGCGCTGAAGGGCGCGCACTTCATCGAGCTGGCCTGCAAGCGCAAGATCCCGCTCGTTTTCCTGCAGAACATCTCGGGCTTCATGGTCGGCGGCAAGTACGAGGCCGGCGGCATCGCCAAGGACGGCGCCAAGCTGGTGACGGCGGTCGCTTCGGCCGAGGTGCCCAAGTTCACCGTGCTGATCGGCGGCAGCTTCGGCGCCGGCAACTACGGCATGTGCGGCCGGGCCTATTCCCCGCGCTTCCTTTTCACCTGGCCCAATAGCCGTATCTCGGTGATGGGCGGCGAGCAGGCCGCCAGCGTGCTGGCCACCGTCCACCGCGATGCGGCGACCTGGACCGACGAGGAGGCCGAGGCCTTCAAGGCCCCGATCCGCCAGCGTTATGAAGACGAGGGCAATCCGTACCACGCCACCTCGCGGCTGTGGGACGACGGCATCATTGATCCGGCTCAAACCCGCGACGTGCTGGGCCTGGCCATATCGGCCAGCCTGAACGCGCCGATTCCGGAGACGACCTTCGGCGTCTTCAGGATGTGACGGTTCAAGCGGAACCTCGGCTTTAGGCGTACGATTAGACTTCCGACCAGAAGGAGCGTGCTCATGACCAATCCCATCGCCGACCCGATCGTCGAGGTGCCGGACACCGACGCCATGAGCCCGCTGGTGCACATCGACTCCACGCCGGAAGGCGCGGTGACGGTGTGGATCAACCGGCCGGAAAAGAAGAACGCCTTCGACGGCGAGACCATCGCCGCCCTGGCCCAGGCGTTCGAGACCCTGCACGGCGCCGAAGGCGTGCGGGTCGTCTTCCTGCGCGGCGTGGGCGGAACCTTCTGCGCGGGCGCGGATCTGGAATGGATGGCCGCCGCGGCCGAGTGGGACGAGGACGACAACCGCGCCGACGCCCTTGAACTGGCGCGCATGCTCAAGGCCCTGCACGACGTCCCGGCCCTGACCGTGGCCCTGGTCGAGGGCGCTGCCTTCGGCGGCGGCGCCGGCCTTGTCGCCGCCTGCGATCATGCGCTGGCCACGGCGGATGCGAAGTTCGCCTTCTCGGAAGTGAAGCTGGGCCTGACTCCGGCCACCATCAGCCCCTACGTCATCGCCGCCCTGGGGCCGCGCACCTCCAAGCTGCTGTTCGCCACCGGCCGGGTGTTCGACGCCGACGCGGCCTGGAGCTACGGCCTGGTCGACGAGGTGTTCGACGACGTCGAAGGCCTCGTCGCCGCCCAGGACGCGCTGATCGAGGAAGTGGTTCTCTGCGCGCCCGGCGCGATCGGCGACGCCAAGGCCCTGGTCAATGACTTCGCCTTCGAGAAGATCGACCGCGGCCTGATCGACGACAGCGCCCGCCGCATCGCCCGCCGCCGCGTCTCCGAAGAGGGGCAGGAAGGCGTCCGGGCGTTCCTGGCCAAGCGCAAGCCGAACTGGGCTTGATTTTCGGAACCTCCCCCTGTGGAGGAGACGATTGCGCACCGATCGGTGGGGGGAGTGGCGCGATCTTTCGTCAAACGCCACGCGAGCTGAAAACTTCCCCCCGCCGACTTAAGGCCTCCTCCCCACAGGGGGAGGTTCCTCGGTGCTAGGACGGGGATTACCCCTTGCCCCCGTCGTAAAAACGCGCATCTAGGCGCCATGCGCCGGTTCGACTTTTCCAGCCCCGACTTCGCCCAGGCCTTCAAGGCCTTCCTCGACGAGCGCCGCGGTTCGCCCGCCGACGTCGACGCCGCGACCGCGGATGTGCTGGAGGCCGTGCGACATGGCGGCCTGGACGCCGTGCTCGACTACACCCGCCGCTTCGACAAGGTGGAACTGACGCCCCAAACCGTGCGCGTCACCGCCGAAGAGATCGAGGCGGGCGCCGCCGAGTGCTCGGCCGAAGTTCGCGAGGCCATCGCCTTCGCCGCCGCGCGCATCCGCGCCTATCACAGCCGCCAGCGTCCTGCCGACCAGGCCTGGACCGACGAGGCGGGCGTCGAACTGGGCTGGCGATGGACGCCGCTGGAGGCCGTGGGCGTCTACGTGCCCGGCGGTCGCGCCGCCTATCCCTCGACCGTGCTGATGAACGCCGTGCCGGCCCAGGTGGCGGGCGTCGACCGCATCGCCATGGTCACGCCGCCAGGCAAGCTGCAGCCCGCCGTGCTGGCCGCCGCAAAGGAAGCCGGCGTGACCGAGATCTGGCGCGTGGGCGGGGCCCAGGCCGTCGCCGCCCTGGCCTACGGCGCCGGGCCGATCCAGCCGGTCGACAAGATCGTCGGCCCCGGCAACGCCTATGTCACCGCCGCCAAGCGCCGCCTGTACGGCGTGGTGGGCATCGATGCCCTGGCCGGTCCGTCCGAGATCGTCGTGGTCGCCGACCGCGACAACGATCCCGACTGGATCGCCGCCGATCTTCTGAGCCAGGCCGAGCACGATCCGGCGGCCCAGTCGATCCTGATCACCGACGACGAAGGTTTCGCCGCCGCCGTCGAGGCCGCCGTGGCCGAGCGCCTGAAGACCCTGTCGACCGGGCAGGACGCCGCCGCCTCGTGGCGTGACCACGGCGCGGTGATCATCGCGCCGCTGGACGAGAGCCCGGCCTTGGTCGACGCCATCGCCCCCGAGCACGTCGAGTTCGCCATGGAGAGCCCCGAAGCCCTGTCGGACCGGGTGCGCCACGCCGGCGCGATCTTCCTGGGCCGCCTGACCCCGGAAGCCATCGGCGACTACGTGGCCGGCTCCAACCACGTGCTGCCGACCAGCCGCGCGGCGCGCTTCCAGTCGGGCCTGTCGATCTATGACTTTATCAAGCGCACCTCGATCGTGAAGTGCGACGCGGCCTCGTTCGGCATACTGGGGCCGCACACCGCGGCGCTGGCGCAGGCCGAGGGCCTGCCGGCCCACGCGCTCTCCGCATCCATTCGGTTGCCTTCCAAGGGCTGACAGGCAAATCTCGCCGTACGATGTCAGACGCGCCCAAGCACTTCCTGAAGACGATCGCCATCGACGAGGATTCGCTGGCCGCAGCCTCGCGCGACCAGGAGCAGGAGCGCCAGGTCGCGATCTTCGACCTGCTGGACGAGAACTACTTCGAACCGGCCGAGGCGACCGGCGGACCCTATGACCTGAAGCTGTCGCTGATCGAGAACCGCCTGGCGCTGGACATCACCGGCGGGGGCTACGAGAAGCGGCACCTGCTGTCGCTGTCGCCGTTCCGCGGGGTGATCCGCGACTACTTCATGATCTGCGACAGCTACTACCAGGCCATCCGCAACTCGACGCCGCAGCAGATCGAGGCCTTGGACATGGGCCGTCGCGGCCTGCACAACGAGGGTTCGGCCCTGTTGCGCGAGCGGCTGGACGGCAAGGTGAAGACCGATCTCGATACGGCCCGTCGTCTTTTCACCCTGATCTGCGCGCTGCACTGGCGGGGCTGATCGTGGTCGATCTGCCCGATGCGGTGCTGTTCACCTGCAACTACAACCGCGTGCGCTCGCCGATGGCCGAGGCGCTGTTCAAGCGCTTCTACGGCACCCGGGCCTATGTCGACTCCTGCGGGCTGAAGCCGGATCCGGCCGGGGACGGGATCGATCCCTTCGTGGTTGCGGTGATGGACGAGATGGGCGTCGACGTAGCCGCCCATCAGCCCAAGACCTTCGACGAGCTGGAGGACGACAGCTTCGACGTCGTCGTCTCGCTGACGCCCGAGGCCCAGCACCGGGCGGTGGAGCTGTCGCGCGATCGGTCGGTCGAGATCGAATACTGGCCGACCCATGATCCCACGCTGGTCAACGACGGGTCGCGCGAGGCCATGCTGGCCGCCTATCGCGAGGTTCGCGACACGCTTTCGGCTGCGATTCGCGCGCGTTTCGGGACACCATCGACGTTTGGGGGGTGAATGCGCTATAAGCCCCGCCTCGCAGCCGCGGCTCGCGTCACGACTCGTTTTCGGGTCGCGCGGGCCGCGTTGCTATTGAACCCCTGTTGAGAGGCCTGATGGCTAAGGAAGAACTGCTCGAGTTTCCCGGCACGGTCAGCGAACTGCTGCCCAACGCCACGTTCCGCGTGAAGCTCGAGAACGATCACGAGATCATCGCCCACACCGCCGGCAAGATGCGCAAGAACCGCATCCGCGTGCTGGCCGGCGACAAGGTGCTCGTGGAAATGACGCCCTACGACCTGACCAAGGGCCGTATCACCTACCGCTTCAAGTAAGCCGGGCGCGCACATGACGGTCGCCCAGCCTTCGCTGGTCCTGGCCAGTGCGAGCCCCCGGCGCTTGGACCTGTTGGCCCAGGTCGGCGTAACCCCCGACCGGGTCGATCCCGCCGATATTGACGAGTCGCCCCTGCGCGACGAGACCCCGCGCCGCCATGCCCTGCGCCTGGCGCAGGAAAAGGCGCGCGCCGTGGCCGCGCGCTCGCCGGGCGACTTCGTGCTCGCCGCCGACACCGTGGTGGCCGTCGGCCGTCGCATCCTCCCCAAGGCCGAAACCGAGGCCGACGTTCGCTACTGCCTGAAGCTGCTGACCGGTCGCGCCCACAAGGTGCTGACGGGCGTGGCCCTGATCGGACCCGACGGCGGCCTGAGCTCGCGGGTGATCGAGACGCGGGTGGTCTTCAAGCGCCTGTCCGATCCCGAATTCGAATCCTACGTCGCGAGCGGGCAGTGGCGCGGCAAGGCCGGCGGCTACGGCGTGCAGGGCATCGCGGGGGGCTTCATCGTCGACCTGCAGGGCTCCTATCCCAGCGTGGTCGGACTGCCGCTGTACGAGACCCTGTGCATGCTTGAGGGCAAGGGCTGGATCCGGCGCGAGGCCGCCGCATGAGCGAGCGTCGCGCATACCTCTACAAGGGCGTCGGCGAGACCGTCGGCGTCGTCACCCTGGACGGCCGGCCCGAGCGCCTGATCGTGCAGTGGCCGGGCGATGATCCGCTGGACGCCGAGGGCGTGCGCGGCGTGGCTCGGATCAAATCCATAGAGCGCGCCTTCGGGTCCGCTTTCGTGGCCCTGCCGGGCGGCGCCGACGTGCTGCTGCCGCTCAAGCCGGACATGCCCAAGCTGGTGCAGGGCGGCCTGGTCGAGATCGAGATCCGCACCGCCTCGCGCGCCGACAAGTCGGCCGTGGCCCGCTTCATCGCCGAGGGAGAGGGCGAGCCGCGCGTGCTGGCCGCCGCTCCGGGCGTCGAAGAGCAATTGCGCCATCATGTGAAGGCCGGCTCGCCGACCACGGGCGAGCGCGCCCTGGAAGCGGTGGAGGCCGCCGAGGCCGACATCCTGGAGACCGTCTTCGCCCTGCCGGGCGGCGGCGACGTCGCGATCGAGACCACGCGGGCCCTGACCTCGGTCGACGTCGACCTGGGCGGCCGGGAGGGCGACGCCAAGCGCGCCGCTCGCCAGGCCAACATGGCCGCGCTCGGCGTTGCGGCCAGGGTGCTGCGCCTGAAGGGTCTCGGGGGCCTCGTGGTGTTCGACCTGGTGGGGCGCGGCCACGACGGCCAGGCCCTGACCGTAGCGGCCCGCAACGCCTTCGCGCCCGACAATCCTGGCGTGGCCATCGGGGCGATCAGCAAGTTCGGGGCGCTGGAGATGGCCCTGCCGCGCCGCGCGCGGCCGGTCGTGGAGCGCCTGGTGGACGCCAAGGGCGCCTGGACCGCGCCCTACGCCGCGCGCCGCCTGGGGCGGGTCCTGGAGCGGGAGGGGCGGGCCGATCCCGGCGGTCGCCTAGCCGCTCGCTGCGCGCCCGCCGTGCTGGAGGCCTTCGCCGAGCTCGACGCGGGCCTGGCCGAGCGCCTGGGCCGCCGTTTCACCGTCTCGGCCGAGCCCGGCTGGAGCAACGACCGCATCGAGGTGTCCGCGGCATGAGCAGCCCCTGTCCCATCTGCGGCAAGCCCGCCCAAGCCGAGACGCGTCCATTCTGCTCCAAGCGCTGCGCGGACGTCGACCTGCAGCGCTGGCTGTCGGATCGCTATGTGGTGCCGGGCGGCCAGGACGACGAGGAAAACCCTCCATCCACAGACTTCGACAATTAGTCGAAAAGGGCGCTGGACAAGCCCTGCGGGCTCTCCTATAGACCCCCTCCTCGCCGCCGGGCGAGGCCAGAAGCGGCCTTCACCGCTTCGAAGGCCCAAGGGCCTGGGTAGCTCAGTTGGTAGAGCAGCGGATTGAAAATCCGCGTGTCGCTGGTTCGATTCCGGCCCCAGGCACCACCTTCCTCCCAAGCAGTTACAAGTCGACGCTCAGCGAGCGGCCGGTCCTTCTCGCCTTCCTGCGATCGGGCAGGGCGGGCTCAGCGCTTTCCGCCCAAGCTTTGGACTAAGTCGGCAGGGCGACGGATCCTTGTCCCGCCAGGACATTTGCGTGCGGTCGCAGAGATTCTGAGGCGCCTCGTTTGGAGGACATCTGACCACCCCGCGCGCACTTGCCGGAAGATCGCTGTTTTGTCGCTATGCTGCGGTGCGGCGCCAATATTCCCTTTGATAGGGAAAAACCGCTCCGAAATCCTGATTTGCCATTTGTGCAATGCAGCAAAGGGCGTTCATCGGGGGTGACTGTCGTAAATTTATGCCCAAGCGGCCCCCTTGACGGTGCGAAAAGGGGTTGCCAAAGGACCCATGCCGCAATTCTAACATTGCGGTAAGGCCTGGGCTTCGAGAGGAGCTCCGGTCACTCGCGCTTCGAAACGATCCTTCACGGCGGGCATGAGCCTTCCGCGGCGGGCGTAACGGGTCGAGCGCAGCGAAGCGGGTTCGCCCACCTTCCGAGAGATCGGATGGGAAAGCGGGCTTTTCAAGTTAGGGTGGAGACGCTCTCGCGCGACGACCCTCGGTCCAAACGTGCTAGACCAATCAGGAACTGGCGACAGATGCTCGACATTAAACGGAAGACCCCCCTCATCGCTCTCGTCGGCGCCATGGCGCTGATGGCGAGCGCCCCGGCCTTCGCTCAGGACGCCGCCGCTCCCGCGCCGGCCGCCACCGAAGCCGCCGCTCCGGCCGCCACCCCGGCTGCTGAAACCCCGGCCCCGGCCGCTGACGCCGCTCCGGCCGAGGACGCCGGTGAAGCCGCCACCGAAAAGATGAAGTCGCACTCGCTGACCCCGGTCGGCATGTTCCTGGCCGCCGGCATCGTCGTTAAGGTCGTGATGATCGGCCTGATCCTGGCCTCGATCTTCTCGTGGGTGCTGCTGATCACCAAGCTCCTCGAGTTCGCCAGCCTGAACAAGCAGACCGACCAGTTCCTGGAAGCCTTCCGCGGCGCCCGTTCGATCTCGGACATCGCCCGCATCGGCTCGTCGGAAGAATTCGAAGGCAACCCGCTGGCCGACATGGCCGCCGCGGCCGCCCAAGAAGTCGAACTGTCGCGTCAAGCCGGCCTGCAAGTCGGCGGCGAGCACCGCGACTCGACCCTGGCCCGCGCCACCTACGCCATCAACGCCGTGCAAGCCTCGCTCGCCAAGCGTCTGTCGGGCGGCATGGTGTTCCTCGCCTCGGTCGGTTCGGGTGGTCCGTTCATCGGTCTGTTCGGTACCGTTTACGGCATCATGACCTCGTTCATCAGCATCGCGAACACCAACACGACCAACCTCGCCGTCGTGGCCCCGGGTATCGCTGAAGCCCTGCTCGCCACCGGTATCGGTCTGTTCGCCGCTATCCCGGCCGTTATCTTCTACAACTACTTCCAAACCCGCATCTCGGCCTTCGGCACCCGCTCGGAAGGCTTCGTTGCTGAACTGATGAACGCTATCTCGCGTCAGCTCGACAAGGGGGCGTAAGACCGATGGCCGCCAAACTTTCGGGCGGCGGCGGCGACAGGTTCAACGTCGAACAGAACAGCGAGATCAACGTCACGCCCTTCGTGGACGTCATGCTGGTCCTCCTGATCATCTTCATGGTGGCGGCCCCGCTGGCCTCCGTGTCGATCGAAGTGAACCTGCCGCCGGCGGTAGCGAAAGCATCGCCTAACCCGCCGAAACCGGTCTACATCTCCATCAAGTCAAACGGTCAGCTGTACATCGGCGACGATCGCACTTCGATTGACACGATGGGTGAGGACCTGACGAAGAACATCGGCAGACGCGACCCTTCGAAGGAGCGCATCTTCATCCGTGCTGACGAAAAGACGCGCTATGGCTCGTTCATGGAGGTGATGAACACCCTCCAGGACAACGGGTTCTACAGCGTGGCTCTCGTGGGCCGTGATGAGAACAGCTGAGGGGTGATGCATGGCTGAACAACAAGCGCCCGAGCATCGCCACTACGATCCGCTGACTTCGGAAGGCCCGCGCCGGAAGAAGGGCATCGGCACCTTTGGTGTCGCGACCATCATCGTGATCGGTCTGCACGCGGCTCTGTTCGCCTACCTGGCGAAGCAGAAGTTCGAAGCAGTGCTGAAGGAGTACAGCGACGAAGCCGTGGATGTGGAGCTGCCTCCGCCTCCGCCGCCTCCGCCGCCGCCTCCGCCGCCGCCGCCGCCGCCGCCGACCAACGCTCCGCCCCCGCCTCCCGCGGTGGTGCAGCCGAGGCCGCCGATCGCGCCGCCGCCGGACGTGACGCCGCCGCCGCCGCTTCCGATCCCGCCTGTCAAGGAGCGGGTCGAGCAGACGGCGCCGCCGATCATCTCGTCGGCTCCGCCGGCGCCGGTGACGGCTCCGCCGGCCCGCGCTTCGGTCGTGACGCGTCCCGACTGGGCGCGTAAGCCGAACGCGGACGACATGGCCCGGTACTATCCGGACCGTGCGCAGCGGATGGAAGTCGGTGGTCGTGCGACGATCCGTTGCACGGTGAACGCCAAGGGTTCGCTCGAGAACTGCTCGGTCGTGTCGGAAACTCCGGCCGACTACGGTTTCGGCGACGCGGCCCTGAAGCTGTCGCGCCTCTTCCGCATGAAGCCGAAGACCCTCGACGGGGCTCCGGTGGACGGCGGCGAGATCACGGTGCCGATCACCTTCCAGGTCCCGCAATAGCGACAGGCCTGGGACGATCCCAAGAAAACGCCTCGGAACTCCGGTTCCGGGGCGTTTTTCTTTGCGCGCCTGGCGAGGCGAACGCGGGGCGGGATGAAGGCCCGTTCGAGACATGCGATTTTCTGTCCGAGGAGCCTTTTCGCCGCTTGATCCGGAGGTCGGGTCCGACTAAGAACACGCCTCTCGCGGAGCCGCCTTAGCTCAGTTGGTTAGAGCGCTAGATTGTGGATCTAGAGGTCCTCGGTTCGAGCCCGAGAGGTGGTACCACGAGACGATGAAGAGGCCCGGCGGCGACGTCGGGCCTTTTTCGTTTCAAGGCGTCGAAAACCCCGGCCAGGCGCGCCGAACGGTCGCGGCGGCGAACCGCCACATGGTCTGGCGAAAGGGCCCGTGGGACCTTCCCTGGGCGCGGCGGCCGGCGCTCTGGGACGGATCGTCGCGCACCTGCACGGACCATAGCCAAGTCGCGTGTAACGAGCGTACGGTATGGCTCACGACACCGCCGCTTGAGCGGGCCCGCGTCGTGACGCGGAGCGAGATCGGGGAGGAAGCAATGGCTGACGGCGCTATGGGAATCGTTCCGACCGAAGAGCAGTTGGCGGCCGCCGCGCTGGACGTGGCCGGCCTGCTGGGATTCGCCGACCTGCTGCCCGCCTATGCCGCCGCCGAGGGCGGCGAGAAGCTGGACGTGCTGGGCGCCATCGTGCGCGTGATCGCCGCCGACGTGCTGGGCGTGGAGCCGGGCGGGGACCGCATCGGCCCCGAATCGGTGCTGTTCCTGGGCCAGGACTAAGGGGCTCTCGCGAGCCGGTGGCGTTGTCGCAAGCCGGCGCGTTTCTTGGACACATCGTCATGCCCGGTCGTGCGGCCGGTTTGCCCGCCCCGCCTGAAATGGCGCGCTGGTCTTCTACGGCTCTGTCCAGCCGCCGCCCAGGGCCTGATACAGCGCCACGGCGTTGAGAAGGCGAGCCTCGCGCACCTGCGACAGGGCAAGCTCCGTGGCCAGGAGGCCGCGCTGGGCGTCCAGTTCCTCCAGATAGGCGACATATCCGGCCTGGTAGCGCTTGTGGGCATGCTGCAGGGCGTTGCTGGCGGCGGCGCGCTGCAGGCGGGCGTGGTCTTCCTGCTCGGTCAGCCGGTCCTGGCCCTCCAGCGCGCTCTCGACCTCGTTGAAGGCCGTCAGGGCCGCCTTGCGATAGGCGAAGGCGGCCTGGTCGCGGCGGGCGGCGGCGGCGTCCGAGGCGCCGCGCAGGCGGCCGCCGTCGAAGATCGGGGCCAGCACGCTGGCGCCCACGCTCCAGGTGGTCAGCGGATCGATATGCAGCACCTTCAGCCCGCCGGCGGCGGCCGACAGGCGCACCTGCGGCAGGAAGGCGGCGCGAGCGGCGGCCAAACTGGCGTCCGCGCCGGCGAGGCTGGCCTCGGCCTGGGCGATATCGGGCCGCCGGGCCAGCAGGACCGAGGGCAGGGGCGCGGCCGGCTGCGGCACGATCAGGGCGTCCAGGCCGCCTCGGGCGATCGGTCCGGCGCCGTCCTCGCCGCTCAGCAGGGCCAGCCCCGCCTCCTGACGGCGCACGGCCAGTTCCAGAGCCGGCACGCGCTGGGCGGCGGCCTCCAGCTCGCCCTCGGCCTGTCGCAGTTCGAGGTTGGAGGTCACGCCCTGCTGGGCGCGGCGACGAGCGCGGGCGGCGGCTTCCTGGCGCGAGACCAGCGTGGCGCGGGCCGTGGCCAGCTGGGCGTCCAGCGAGGTCAGCGAGACATAGGCCCGGGCGGTGGCGGCGGCTACCGACAGGCGCGCGGCGTCACGGCCGTAGCGGCTGGCCTGCAGGCTGGCGCGGGCGGCCGCGTCGCCGGCGCGCAGGCGGCCCCACAGGTCGATCTCGTAGGCGGCCTGAAGCTGGCCCTGGGCGGCCAGCGGCTCGGCGGGCGTGCCGAAGGCCGATAGTTCGCGCTGCTTCTGCGCCCCGCCCGTCGCGTTCAGCGAAGGCAGGAGCGCGGCGCGGGCCTGGGCGGCCAGGGCGTCGGCTTCGCGCACCCGGGCCTCTGCGATGCCGAGGTCAGCGTTGCGGGCCAGGGCGGCGGCCACGAGGTCGGACAGCCGCGGATCGCCGAACGCTTTCCACCAGCCGGCGGCGGCGGTTTCCGTTTCGGCCGACGAGGCGGCGCGCCAGGCCGTCGGCGGGGTTAGGGCAGCCTCGGGCGGCGGAGTGGTCCTGGGGCCGGGCGTCGCGCAGCCGGCCAGCAACAGCGTCGTCGCCAGGACGGGGAAGGACGGGCGCATCAGCGGCGGCCCTCGTCCCTGCCGCGGGCCGCCAGGTCGACCTGCGCCTCCACCGACATGCCAGGGCGCAGGCGGGCCAGGTCCGGCTGGCCGGCGTCGAGCACGATGCGCACGGGCAGGCGCTGGGCGATCTTGGTGAAGTTGCCGGTGGCGTTCTGGGCCGGCAGGATGCTGAACTCCGAACCCGTGGCCGGCGAGATCTGCTCTATGCGGCCGTGGAAGCGCCGGTCGCCCAGGGCGTCGACCGTGACGCTGGCGGACTGGCCAGGACGCATACGGCCGGCCTGGCGCTCCTTGAAGTTGGCGATGATCCAGCGCTGCGGCGGCACCAGCGAGACAAGCTGGGTCCCGGCCGTGACGAACTGGCCCTGGCGCACGCCGATCTGGCCCAGCTGCCCGTCGGCGGGGGCCAGCACCAGGGTGTTGTCCATGTCGATCTCGGCCAGACGCAGGGCGGCGCGGGCGGCGGCCACGGCGGCCTCCAGCCCCTGGCGCGAGACGCCCACCGAGCGGACGTCCTGGCGGGCGATGTCGCGGCCGGCCTGGGCGGCGACCACCTGGGCCTCGGCCGCGCGCAGGGCGGCGCGGGCCTGGTCGCGTTCGCGCAAGGAAACCGAGCCGTCGGTGGCGAGGTCGGCCACGCGGGCCATGTCGGCGCGGGCGCGTTCGAGCTGCGCCTGGGCCGAGCCGATATCGGCGTGACGGGCGGCCAGCGCCGCTTCCCGCGAGGCCTGGGCCTGGGTCGAGTTGGCCAGATCCGCCTCGCGAGCGGCCAGGGTGGCGCGGGCCTGGTCCAGGCGCTGGCCATAGATGCGGCGATCGATCTCGACCAGGGGCTGGCCGGCGCGCACCGTCTGGAAATCCTGCACCAGAACCTTCGTCACATAGCCGCTGAGCTGGGGTGCGATCACCGTCACCTGGCCGCGCACATAGGCGTTGTCGGTGCGCTGCACCGAGCCGGCGAAGGGCGGCAGCTTCCACAGGAACAGGATCAGCAGCACGACGGCCAGGGTGACGAGGGCGGTCAGCACGATGGCGTAGACGCCGGGCGGCTTGGGCCGGGCCGGAGGCGGTGCGGCTGCGGCGGCGCGGTCCTCGGGCTGTGGGGAAGGCTTGGGCGGCGGGCTGGCGGGCGGCGGGGCGGCGGCGTCGGTCATGCGGGTTCCGAGGCGGGCTTGGATGATGTCTGGGGAGGAGCCGGAGGGGCGGCGCCCTGGCGCTTGGCGCGCACGGCCAGCAGCACGAACAGCAGGGCGGCGTAGAAGAACTGGGCGACGGCGATGATCCCGATCACCCGGAAGACGTCGTTGAAGGCCAGGATATTGGCCTGCTGGACCAGTTGCTGGGTCAGCAGGGCGACGCCGTCGGCGGCGCGGAAGGCCGGGTCGCCCTGGGTGGCGGCGTAGGCCCCGCCATAGGCCTGCAAGGTTGCGGCGACGGATGGGTCTGATCCTGTCAGATGCTCGGCCAGATAGACCGCGTGGTGCTGGGCCCGTACCGTCTGCAGCGTGCCCAGCAGCGAAGCGCCGAACAGGCCGCCGAGGTTCTGGGCCACGCCGAACATCACCGAGAAGGTGATGATCGAGCCCAGGCCCCGGGTCAGCAGCTGGCCGATGCCGAACATGAAGGCCGGCCCCAGGAACATGGCGGCGGCGAAGGCCAGCAGGGCCTGGCTCAGATAGAGGTTCACCGGCGCGGTCAGCACCGTGGCGCGGGCGTCGAGGAAGGCGCCGAGCGCGATCAGCAGGATCGAGCCGAGAAACTGCGGGGCCAGGGTCTTCTGGTTCAGGGTCGTGGCGCTGACCACCACGCCGGCGATGGTGGCCAGAAGGACGACGCCATAGAGCCAGCGCTGCTGCTCGGCGGCCAGCCCCAGGGCGTTCATCAGGCCGGCGGCCCCGACGCTCTGCTCGGACAGGATCAGCCGCACCAGGGCTATGTTCAGGCAGAAGCGCAGGAAGGCGCCGGTGGCCACCCAGCGGGTGTCGATCAGCGGATGGATGCGGCCGTGCTCGACCAGCGAGGCGACGGCGATCATCACGACAGCGGCGGCCAAGGCGCCACCGAGCCAAGGCGCCTCGAACCACCAGACGATGCGGCCCAGGCCCAGGACGGCGACGATCAGGCCAAGGCCCCCGCCCAGCAGGGCGAAGGTCAGGAGGTCGGTCTTTTCGAACACATGGATGCGCACGCCGTGCGGCAGGCGAAACAGCAGCACGGCGGCCAGGCACGCGGCGGCCAGGCACGCCTCCAGCGCGTAGAGCCCGTGCCAGTAGGCCGCGTCCAGCAGGCCGGTGGAGATCACCCGGGCCAGCGGCGCGCCGAGCTGTGAGACTCCCACGCCCAGCACCAGCGCCCCCATCCGGAAGGAGGCCGGGAAGGCCTGCAACATATAGAACATCGCCAGGGCGCTGAGCGCGGCGGCGCCCACGCCGCTGATCGCCCGCAGGGCTAGGGCCATCGGATAGTTGTCGAGGAACAGGTGGGCGAAGGCGGCCACCGTGTAGAGGCTGAGGAAGACCAGGGTGAACCGGCGGATCCCGAACTGCTGGCGGTACTTCACCAGCAGCAGGTTCATCGAGATGTTGGTCATGACGTAGATCGTGGTCAGCCAGGCCCCCTGCGTGGGCGTGAGGCCCAGCGAGCCCTGGATGGCCGGCAGGTTGACCGAGATCAGCGCCGTGCCCAGCGAGCCTGTCACGCCGATCAGCAGGCTGATCAGGCCGTGGACGACGCGGAAGGGCAGGGGGAAGTCCGGCGTCGAGGGCGAGCCGGGCATCATCGGCCGCTCGTGCGGCAGCCAATCCGGGGTCTGGCCGATCGTCTCGCCGTGCCGGGGCATCGCGCCTCTTGGTGCTGACGACGTCACTGTGGGATGCGCCGCGTCGTCGGTCAAATGTCGTCGATGACGCAGGCTTGGGAGCGTGGCCGCCGCGCGTCTTGAACGAAATTCCTCAGACCTCGGCGCATCTTGACGCTTGCGCCAAATTCGAACGCTTGTAAGGGTTCCCTAGGGGTAAAGGGGATTGAAGTCTTGAGTTCGACCACCGAGATCGCCGCCGGCCAGGACGCCGAGGCGCAGGAAACCGAAGCCGTCACCAAGAACCTGGTGTTCACGGCCGCCGAGCGGCTGTTCGCCCTGCATGGCTTTCAGAACGTGTCGGTGCGCGACATCACCGCCGCGGCGGGCGTGAACCTGGCGTCGGTGAACTATCATTTTGGCTCCAAGGACGCCCTGCTGTTCGAGATCTTCAAGCGCCGCACGGCCGAGCTCAACCGCGAGCGGGCCCGGATGCTGCACGAGGCCAACGACCGCAACGAGGGCGTTCCGCCGGTGCGCGAGATCCTGGCGGCCCTGCTGACCCCGCCGCTGCGCTGGCTGGCCCCCGACCACGAACGCCGCATCTCGCTGCAGTTCCTGATCCGCGCCCGCAGCGAAGGCACCGACGAGATCCGCCAGGTGCTGAAGACCGACGTCTCGCACCTGCGCCGCTTTTCCGACGCCCTGCTGAAGGCCCGTCCCGACCTGTCGCCGGAAGAGGTCTACTGGCGGCTGCACTTCACCCTGGGCATGCTGCACAACAACCGTTTCGCCGAGTTCGACCGCCTGAACGTACTGTCCGAAGGCCAGACCAGCGAGGCCGACGTCGTGTCCCTGCTGGAGCGGATGCTGGCCTTCGCCGAAGCCGGGTTCGCGGCGTAAAGCAAAGCCCTCTTTCAAAGAGAGAGGGGCCAGGGCGGTGAAGCTCAGCTTCCGATCATCTGCACGAATCACCGGCATGTGAGGAACGATCGCGGAGGCTGGGGGTTAGAGTGGCCCCATGGCCCGGCTCGGCATCACCCACGAGACCCGTTACAGCTACGAACGCCCGGTGTCGTTCGGGCCGCACAGGCTGCTGATCCGGCCGCGCGACAGCCACGCCATCCGCATCGTCGAGGCCTCGCTGGCCACGTCGCTGCCCGGCCAGACGCGCTGGAGCTACGACGCCAGCGGCAATTGCGTCTGCACCTTCCAGCCGGAGGGCGAGGCCGATTTCCTGACCATCACCAGCAGACTGGTCATCGACCGCTTTCCCGCGCCCCTGACCGATCAGGCGATCGATGACCCGCATACCGTCTCGCCCATCGTCTACGCCCGCGAGGACCGGGCGGTGCTCGACCCGTTCATCCGCCCGGCCACCGAAGACGCCGACAGGGTGATGCTGCGCTGGCTGCGCGAACAGATGGAGCGGCCGGACGAGCCGGCGCTGGACTTCCTGCTGCGCCTGAACGCCACCATCCATGACCAGTTCGAGTACCAGGTGCGGGCGGCCGAGGGCACCCAGAGCCCGGCCCT
Organism: Caulobacter endophyticus; assembly: GCF_003116815.1. Classification (GTDB taxonomy): domain Bacteria; phylum Pseudomonadota; class Alphaproteobacteria; order Caulobacterales; family Caulobacteraceae; genus Caulobacter; species Caulobacter endophyticus. The sequence goes on along the minus strand of NZ_QDKQ01000055.1, from coordinate 111,387 downwards.
GACCGTTGCCCGCGGGGCGGGCACTTGCCGCGACTTCGCCTGGCTGATGGTCGAGGCGCTGCGGCGGCTGGGCTACGCGGCGATGTTCGCCAGCGGCTATATCTACAGCCCGTCGCAGGGCGGCATTCGCGGGGCGGGAGCCACGCATGCCTGGTGCGAGGTTTTCCTGCCGGACCTGGGCTGGACCGAATTCGATCCGACCAACGGCCTGGCCGAGTCCGAGGACCTGATCCGCGTGGCCGCGACCCGCACGCCCGCGGAGGCGCTGCCGGTCTCGGGCACGGTGATCGGCGATCCGGGCCTGTCCGAACTCAGTGTCGCCGTCGACGTGCAGCAGCTTGACGTGCTGTGCGAGGCGGCTTGAGCCGGATCAACGAGAAGCGCCGCAAAGGCGCGTTAGAGTGATGTTCGAAGGACGGGAGCGCCGCCATGATGACCAAGCTGTTCCAGCACCAGAAGCCGACCACCGACTACGCGTTCTCCAAGGCGGAGCCCAAGGCCCAGCACGGCCAGAAGCCCGCCAAGGAATGCGTCGAGATGAAGGATGAGAAGCGCTCGTTCGAGCCGCGTCCGGGGCATTGAGGGATAAGTCCGCCGTCAGCGCATTCGACGGCCTCCCTTGCCCTCTTGGCGAGGGGACGTGGCGGCGGCCGCTCAGACGCCACAAAGGCGAGGAAAGTGGATATTGCTGGGCCGGGGCTAGCAGCCCTCACCCTCGTCGCAGGATGAACTCCAGGTCCCTGATCTCGCCGACCGGAAAGAAGTATTCGCCCACCTTTTCGAAGCCCATGCGGCCATAGAGGCGCTGGGCGCCGTGGTTTTCGGACCAGACGCCGATCCACAGGGGGCGCGGGCCGTCCTTCTCCAGCCAGTCCAGCGCGGTGTTCAGCAGCAGCGAGCCGCGACCGCCGCCCTGATGGTCCTTGAGCACATAGATTCGCTTCAACTCTCCATGGTCCGACGCCACGTCGGGGTGAGGCAGATCACACGGGCCGGCCAGGGCGTAGCCGATGGCCTGGCTGTCGAGTTCGAGGATCCAGGTCGCCTTGTCGGGATGGGCAAGGTCGGCGCGAGTGCGCTCCAGGCCATAGGCATAGGCCAGGAAGGTTTCCAGATCCTGGGGTGGATAGAGGTGCGCGAAGGTCTCGCTGAAGGTGCGGGCCCCGAGGGCCGAAAGGGTCTCGGCGTCCTCCAGGACAGCGCGGCGCAGGGTCGTGCTCATGTGCAGGTGATGCCCCGAAAAAGACGGTGCGGACAAGCTTTGTCACGCGTTCTGGAAAAGCGATTGGTCTTATGGCGACCGGTCGACAAAGGGCCTAGGTAGGGGCCGCGCCGGCGGTCGCGACGGGCCTGGGTCGACCGTGTGCTTGCCAAGCACGAACGGGCATGTCATGACAACGTTGTCATAGGGTGGACGAAATTGACCAAGAAAAAAGCCGATAACGGTGAGGCGGGCCGCGACGTCCTGGTGCTCCTCGGAGGCGCTGGCGACCTGGCCCTGCGAATGCTTCTGCCGTCGCTGTATTTCCTGGAAGTCGACCGGTTGCTGCCGCGCGACCTGCGCATCTTCGGCGTCGCTCGCGGCGAGCTGGATGGCGCGGGCTATCGCAAGCTGGTGCGCGAGCACCTGGGCAAGCGCGCCAATGTCGAAGAGGCCGCCTGGGAGCGCCTGGCCGCCCGCCTCGACTATCTCTCGATCGACATCACCAAGGAGGAGGGGGCCAAAGCCCTGGCCGACAAGATCGGCGGCCACGACCAGCTGACGGTGTTCTTCGCCGTCTCGCCCAGCCTCTATCCGTCCGCCTGCCAGGCCCTGCAGGCCGCCGGCCTGACCGGTCCGTCGACGCGTCTCGTGCTGGAAAAGCCGATCGGCCGAGATCTCGAAAGCTCCAAGGCCACCAACGCGGCCGTCGGCGCCGTGGTCGACGAGAGCCAGATCTTCCGCATCGACCACTATCTGGGCAAGGAGACGGTCCAGAACCTGACGGCCCTCCGGTTCGCCAACGTGCTGTTTGAGCCGCTGTGGGACAACAAGTCGATCGACCACGTCCAGATCACCATCGCCGAGACCGAGAAGGTCGGTGATCGCTGGCCCTATTACGACGAGTACGGCGCCCTGCGCGACATGCTGCAGAACCACCTGCTGCAGCTGCTCTGCCTTGTCGCCATGGAGGCCCCGTCGGGCTTCGATCCGGACGCCGTCCGCGACGAGAAGGTCAAGGTGCTGCGGTCCCTGCGCCCCTTCACCAAGGACAACGTGGCGCACGACACCGTCCGCGGCCAGTATGTGGCGGGCGTGGTCGAGGGCACGGCCCGCGCCGGCTATGCCGAGGAGGTCGGCCAGCCGTCGAAGACCGAGACCTTCGTTGCCATGAAGGTGGCGATCGACAACTGGCGTTGGGCGGGCGTTCCGTTCTTCCTGCGCACCGGCAAGAACCTGCCCGACCGCCGCACCCAGATCGTCGTGCAGTTCAAGCCCGTGCCGCACAACATCTTCGGCCAGGTGACCCAGGGCGAGATGCAGGCCAACCGGCTGGTCATCGACCTGCAGCCGGAAGAAGACATCTCGCTGTCGGTGATGACCAAGCGTCCGGGCCTGTCGGAAGAGGGCATGCGCCTGCAGTCGCTGCCGCTGTCGCTGAACATGGCTGCGCCGGGCGCCCGGCGCCGGATCGCCTACGAGAAGCTGCTGCTGGACGCGTTCCGCGGCGACCGCACCCTGTTCGTCCGCCGCGACGAGGTCGAGGCCGCCTGGCGGTTCGTCGACGGCGTGGCCAAGGCCTGGGCCGAAGCTGGCATTGAGCCGGCGACCTACGCCGCCGGCACCTGGGGGCCGCCCAGCGCCGCCTCGCTGATCGCGCCGCAAGGCCGCGGCTGGAAGTCGTAAAAAGGGTACCCGCAACATGCCCAAGCTTGAAGTTTTCCCGACCCGCGAGGCGCTGTACGACGCGGCCGCCTCGACCATCGCAGGCGCCCTGACCACCACCGTGGCCAGCCATGGCAAGGCTGGCTTCGCCGCCACCGGAGGCACGACGCCAGCCCCGGTCTACGACCGCCTGGCGACCCTGACCGTTCCCTGGGACAAGGTCACCGTCACCCTCAGCGACGACCGCTTCGTGCCGCCCGATCATGCGGGCAGCAACGAGGGCCTGGTGCGCCGTCACCTGCTGGTGGGCGAGGCCGCCAAGGCGAGCTTCGCGCCGCTTTATTTTGAGGGTGTCGACCAGCAGACCTCGGCCGACAAGGCGCAGGAAGGCGTGGCCCAGGCCCTGCCGTTCGGCGTGGTGCTGCTGGGCGTCGGCGCCGATGGCCACTTCGCCTCGCTGTTTCCCGGCAACCCCGCCCTGGCCGTGGGCCTGGATCCTGACACCGATCGCCTGGTCGTGGCCGCGCCGAAGGGCGAGCCGGCCCCTGACCTGCCGCGGATCAGCTTGACCTTCCAGGCGTTGATTCAGTCATCGCTGATCGTGCTGCTGGTCACCGGCCAGGCCAAGCGCGAGCTCCTGGAAGGGCAGGTCGATCCGAACCTGCCGATCGCCAGGATCCTGAAGCAGGACCGCGCCCCGGTCCGCATCCTCTGGGCGGAGTAGTTTCTGATGGCCCTCAATCCCGTCATCGCCGCGATCACCCAGCGGATCATCGAGCGCAGTCGTCCGACCCGCGAGGCCTATCTCGCCCAGATGGAGGCCGCTTCCCTGGCCCAGCCGGGCCGCGCCAAGCTGTCCTGCGCCAACTGGGCCCACGCCTTCGCCGCCTCGCCGGCCGCCGACAAGGTGCGGGCGCTGGATCCGAACGCGCCCAACCTGGGCATCGTCTCGGCCTATAACGACATGCTGTCGGCCCACCAGCCGCTGGAAGAGTATCCGGCGCTGATCAAGGAAGCGGCCCGCGAGGCCGGCGCCACGGCCCAGTTCGCCGGCGGCGTGCCGGCCATGTGCGACGGCGTCACGCAAGGGCGTCCGGGCATGGAGCTGTCCCTCTTCTCGCGCGACGTCATCGCCATGGCCACGGCCGTCGCCCTGACCCACGACGCGTTCGACGCGGCCATGTACCTGGGCGTCTGCGACAAGATCGTGCCGGGCCTGGTGATCGGGGCCCTGGCCTTCAGCCACCTGCCGGCGGTGTTCGTGCCGGCCGGCCCGATGACCTCGGGCCTGCCGAATTCGGAAAAGGCCCGCATCCGTGCGCTCTACGCCGAGGGCAAGGTCGGGCGCGACGAACTGCTGGCCGCTGAAAGCGCCAGCTATCACGGTCCAGGCACCTGCACCTTCTACGGCACGGCCAACACCAACCAGATGCTGATGGAACTGATGGGCCTGCACCTGCCCGGCTCGGCCTTCGTGCATCCCAATACCCCGCTGCGCAGTGCGCTCGTCAAGGAAGCCGCCCGCCGCGTGGCCGCCGTCACACACAAGGGCAATGAGTGGATCCCGGTCGGCCGCGTCATCGACGAGAAGGCCGTGGTCAACGGCGTGGTCGGCCTGATGGCCACCGGCGGCTCGACGAACCTCGCCTTGCACATCGTGGCCATGGCCCGTGCGGCCGGTATCATCCTGACCCTGGAAGACCTGGACGACATCTCCAAGGCCGTGCCGCTGCTGGCCAAGGTCTATCCGAACGGCTCGGCCGACGTGAACCACTTCCAGGCCGCCGGCGGCATGGCCTTCGTGGTCCGCGAACTGCTGAAGGCCGGCATGGCCCACGAGGACGTGCTGACCATCGCGGGGCCAGGTCTCTCGAACTATCACCAGGAGCCTTACCTGCACGGCGACGAGCTGAAGTGGCGCGAAGGCCCCGAGACCTCGCTGGACGAGGCCATCCTGCGCCCGGTCGAGAACCCCTTCAGCAAGGAAGGCGGCCTCAAGCTGCTGGCCGGCAACCTGGGTCGCGGGGTGATCAAGATCTCGGCCGTGAAGCCCGAGCACCACGTGATCACCGCGCCCGCCGCCGTGTTCCAGGAGCAGGAAGACTTCATCGCCGCCTTCAAGCGCGGCGAACTCGACCGCGACGTGGTGGTGGTGGTGCGCTTCCAGGGGCCGTCGGCCAACGGCATGCCCGAACTGCACAACCTGTCGCCGTCGATCTCGGTGTTGCTGGACCGCGGCCACAAGGTGGCCCTGGTCACCGACGGTCGCATGTCGGGGGCCTCGGGCAAGACGCCGGCCGCCATCCACGTGACGCCGGAAGCCGCCAAGGGCGGCCCGCTGGCCTACGTCCAGGATGGTGACGTGATCACCATGAACGCCGACACCGGCGAACTCTTCATCCATGTGGACGAGGCGGAACTCCTCGCCCGCACGCCTGCACCAGTCCCGGCGTCCAAGCCGGGCTTCGGGCGCGAACTGTTCGGCTGGATGCGACACGGGGTCGGCGCCGCCGACGCCGGCGCGTCCGTGCTGTTTGCTTAAAGGGAACGGGAAACCCATGAACGGCGCCAACGCACACGGGCTGGGTCTGGTCGGCGATATCGGCGGCACCAACGCCCGTTTCGCCCTGGTCGATTTCGACGGGCCGGACCCTCGCCTTATCGAGCCCACCGCCTACAAGGGCGAGGACTACGACACGGCCGAGGACGCCATCGAGGACTATCTGGCCAAGGTGGGGGTCAAGCACCCCGACCAGGCCGTGGTCGCGGTGGCGGGCCCGATCGAGCATGGCGCCGTTCACTTCACCAACATCGACTGGCGCCTGTCGGAAGACAGCCTGCGCCGCGCGGGCGGTTTCCGTAACGCCCGCCTGATCAACGACTTCACTGCCCAGGCCCTGGCCGCGCCGCGCCTGTCGCCCAAGGATCTGCGCCAGATCGGCCCGCTGCCGACCTCGGGCGAGGGGGATCTGGCGATCATCGGCCCCGGCACCGGCTTCGGCGCGGCCGGCATGGTGCGCCGCCACGGCTGCGACACGCCGCTGACCACCGAGGGCGGCCACATCTCGTTCGCCCCGGTCGACGAGATCGAGATCGAGATCCTGCGCGGCCTGCAGGCCAAGTACGGCCGCGTGTCGGTCGAGCGCATCCTGGCGGGGCCGGGCATGGAGGACCTGCACGTCCTGCTGGCCCAGATCGAGGGGCGTCCGGTTGAGGAACTGGCCGCCAAGGCGATCACCGAAGGCGCCGTGGCCGGCCGTGAATGCTGCAAGGCTACGGTGGAGCGGTTCTGCGCCATCCTCGGCTCGACGGCGGGGGATCTGGCCCTGGCGCTGGGCGCGCGGGGCGGGGTGTTCATCGCCGGCGGCATCGCCCCCCGGATCATCGACCTGCTGGAAGCCAGCGCCTTCCGCGAGCGCTTCGAGGCCAAGGGCCGTTTGTCGGACTACGTGAAGGACATTCCGACCCACGTGATCCTGCACCCGCACACCGCGCTGATCGGCGCGGCCGTGGCGATGACGCCGGACGGCCAGGCTTCGATTTCGTAGGGTTGGTTTTCCCGGAGCCAGTGCATGGTCCTCGTCCTTCGACAAGCTCAGGATGAGGACCATGCCGGCGTTCAGGACGTATAGAAACCTGATCCTGAGCCTGTCGAAGGACGAGGTTTCCGCGGCGGAAATCGCCGCTAGAACCCTCGTTCTCAGCCCTTTCGTTCAAAAAGGGGTCGCCTTGACAAGGTTGTCATGGCTTGTTGTCTCGCTTGAAGGCTGAATCAACGCCGCGCGAGGCCATTTCTTGAACGCCAAGGTTACGATCCACGACGTCGCCCGCATGTCGGGCGTTTCGATCAAGACCGTGTCGCGGGTGCTGAACCGCGAGCCCAACGTCAAGGCCGACACCCGCGATCGGGTGCAGGAGGCCGTGGCGGCGCTGAACTACCGGCCCAACATCTCGGCCCGAAGCCTGGCGGGGTCGAAGGCCTATCTGATCGGGGTGTTCTTCGACAACCCGAGCCCCGCCTACGTCACCGACGTGCAGCTGGGGGCCATCGGACGGTGCAGGACGGAAGGCTATCACCTGATCGTCGAGCCGCTTGATTCCGAGGGCGACGTCGAGGAGCAGGTGGCGCCGATGCTGGCCACCCTGCGCATGGATGGGGTGATCCTGACCCCGCCGGTCTGCGACGACGTGCGCGTGCTCGACGTGCTGGACGCCGAGGGCGTGCCGTACGTACGCCTCTCGCCGGACAAGGATCTGGACCGTTCGGCCTATGTGCGCATGGACGACATGGCCGCCGCCTACGAGATGACCGCCCACCTGATCAAGCTGGGTCACAAGGACATCGCCTTCATCAAGGGCCACCCCGATCACGGCGCGGCCCATCTGCGCTACGACGGCTACGCCAAGGCCATGGCCGACCACGGGCTGGCCGTGCGCGAGGATCGCGTGGCCCAGGGCTGGTTTTCGTTCCGCTCGGGTTTCGAGGCGGCCGAGACCCTGCTGGCGGGCGCGGATCGCCCCACCGCCATCTTCGCCTCCAACGACGACATGGCGCTTGGCGTCATGGCCGTGGCCAACCGCCTGCGGCTGAACGTGCCCGAGACCCTGTCGGTGGCCGGCTTCGACGATACGCCCGGCGCCAAGGTCGTCTGGCCGCAGCTGACCACCGTGCGCCAGCCGATCCAGGCCATGGCCGCGGCCGCCGCCGACCTGCTGCTGAGCGGCGACCTGAAGGGCGAGGACGGCGCCGCGCCGCCCTCGCGCCTGCTTGACTTCGAGCTGGTGCTCCGCGAGAGCACCGGACCGGCGGCGGGGTAGGGAACGGGCGAACGTCCATCCGGTCTTCGGCAGAAGATTCTGCCAGCCTTTTTCGTCGGCGGGGTTGAATGTCGCCGCCGATACACCATCTCCATGCAAGCGCTGATCGCCAGTGGCCCTCGAGCCGCGCGTCGCATGTGCTTCACCGCCCATTCTCGTGTGCGTTTCGACGCCGCCCCTTGGGTTTTTCTCCCGTGACTATCGTTTGGGCCCGGCATTTCGCTCGGCCCGTTATCTGGAACTACATGAAGACCAACACTCTCCGCGCGGCCGCCCTTCAAGGGAAGCCCCGCACCCAACCGCAATCGCGCGCCGTGACGGCGCCGGCCCGTACCGAATGGGCCTGGCCGGGACTCACCCGCGCCGAACTGCGCGAACACATCATCGAACAGATCGGCTGATCACGGTCCTCGCGGCCGGCCTCCCGCCGGCGGCATGATCGGCGCCGCGAAGCCTTTTGCCGCAAGGCTTCGCGGTTATCAGTCGATAAATCGTACAAATACCCAAAGAGAATTTTGTTACGCGATTGACAGCGTTGTCCATTGACAGCGCTGTCGCATTGCTCCTAGGTTGCATCCGCCGACCCCCGAGAAGGGCCGGAGAACAAGGGAGGATGCGCAAGGCATCCCGAAAAACTGGCGAACTTACTCACGTCGACCCTGTCGGCGGAGATCGGCTCTCTGCGGCCGTAACCTAGGGGAATGCTCATGATTTCGAAGACTTATGCGACGAAGGTCGCGCTGATGGCGGCGGCGTCCTCGTTCGTTCTGCTGGGTGCGGGCCAGGCCCTGGCCCAGACCGCCGCGACCGAGGCGGCGGCGCCGGCCTCTGCCCAGGAACCATCCTCGGTTGAGGAGGTGATCGTCACCGGCTTCCGCGCCTCGCTACAGAGCGCGCTGTCGGCCAAGAAGAACTCGAACCTGATCATCGAGTCGGTCACCGCCGAGGACATGGGCAAGTTCCCCGACCAGAACATCGCCGAGTCGCTGCAGCGCCTGCCCGGCGTGCAGATCGACCGCGAGAACGGCCAGGGCACTCGGGTGCGCATCCGGGGCCTGGACCAGAACGTCACTGTTCTGAACAACGACATCTTCGTCTCGGGCATGGAGCTGTTCCGTCTGGGCGAGGGCAAGATCAACCAGACCAATTCGCTGGAAGGCATCCCGTCTGAACTGATCGGCGGCGTCGACGTCTACAAGTCGCCCGACGCCTCGCTGCTGGAAGGCGGCCTGGGCGGCATCATCAACCTGAAGACCCGCAACGCCCGCAGCTTGCGTGACGACATCACGATCGCCGGCGACCTGCGCGGCAACAAGGCCGGCGACACCGACTGGAACCCGACGGGCTCGCTGGTGCTGGGCTACAAGTTCAGCGATCGCTTCGCCGTGCTGGGCACGGTCTCGTACGACAAGACCGAGATCCACACCGACGTGCTGGGCGGCGAAAACCGGGGCGGCTGGGCGTTCAACGACCGTCCGGTGGTCGGCGGCGGAACCCTCGACGTGTGGTCGCCGGAATACCGCTACGCCACCTATCGCGATCAGGAACGCAAGCGTCTGGGCGCCTCGCTGAACCTCGACTTCGCCCTGACCGAGTCGCTGCAGCTGACCGGCGACTGGTTCCACTCGGACCTGAAGATCAAGACCAGCGAAGCCTCGATCAAGTTCCCCTTCGCCAACGAGAACGCCACCTATGCGGCCGGCGCCAGCGTCGACGGCAACGGCGTGCTGCAGAGCGGCACGGTCACCGCCAACTCGGCCGAGGGCACCTCGTATCTGCAGGACTCGCAGGCCAAGACCGACAACTTCCAGGTCGCCCTGAACTGGGACAACGGCGGGCGGGTGAGCGGCAGCGTGCGCGCGGCCTATTCCACCGCCGACTACGAGAGCGCCAGCGCCAACAACGACGTGCGCTACACCCAGTACACCGTGCGCAACGGCACGGCCGCGGGCCTGACGCCCAACGCCACCGCGCCGGCGACCTTCACCTACAGCTACGCCAACGGCGACAACCCGCGCTTCACCCCGGCCAACGCGGCTCAATTCACCACGCCTTCGAGCGTGTTCGCCAAGTCGCACTGGGTGTTCGGTGAAGACACCCAGATCGACAACACCTCGATCCGCGGCGATCTGAAGTGGCGGCCCGAGTTCGGCGAGAGCGGCGACCTGGTGATCAGCGCCGGCCTCCGCTACGCCGAGCGCAAGATCGACTCGGAGTTCTGGCAACTGCTGGCCGACTATTCCGGCAAGGGCGAGCTGAACGGCCGGACCTACGGCCAGGACTGGACCCCGTACGGCTACTTCCAGGACGGAGCCATCGGCTTCAAGTCGTGCGGCCTGCCGGCCGGCACGCCGGGCCGTCCGAACTGCGGCCAGACCGCCACCGACGACGGTCGCTTCGGCGCTTCGCCGGCCCTGATCACGCCTTATCAGACGGCGGCGTCGAACCCCGAGCGGTTTGAGACGCTGACGGTCGGCGGCATCACGGCGCTGTTCCAGAACCGCAGTCAGATGGAAAATCCGGTCGCCTGGCTGTCGAACCTCTATTCCTCGACGCCGTTCCAGAAGTTCGCCGACCCGATCCAGTCGTTCCGCATCAAGGAGCGCACGACGACCGGCTACGGCATGGTCGACCTGGGCGGCTCGGATGATCGCTATCACGTCAACGCCGGCGTCCGCGTGGTCCGCACCGAGCTGACCATCGACTCCAGCGGCACGCCGACCACGCCCTGGTACTGGGGCACCGACAGCTGGAACGGCGTCATCGGCAATCCGGACGCCATCAAGACCACCCGCGAGTATACCGACGTCCTGCCCAGCGCGAGCGCGGTGTTCGACGTCAACGACAGCGACAAGGTGCGCGTGTCGGCGGCCCGGGTCGTCTCCCGTCAGGACCTGTTCCAGCTCGGTCAGGGCTCGGCCTTCAACTTCACCCGCAGCTCGACCCCGGGTCCCAACCTCAACCGCTTCCTCTACACCAACGGCAGCGGCGGCAATCCGGACCTCGACCCGTACCGCGCCTCGCAATTCGACATCGCCTACGAGCGGTATCTGGGGCGTAGCGGCATCATCTCGGGCGCGTTCTTCTACAAGAGCGTCGACTCGTTCATCCAGACCGACACCGTGCCGCGCACCGTGGCCGACGGCTCGGTCGAGGGGGCGACCCTGGGTGTCTACACCGCGCCGGTGAACGGCGATGGCGGCAGCATCAAGGGCGTCGAACTGGCGGCGCAATACGCCTTCGAGAACGGGTTCGGCTTCAACGCCAACTACACCTTCTCGGACTCCGAGACCTCCAAGTCGAACGACTACGACGACAACCTGCCGATCCCGGGCGTGGCCAAGCACGCCTTCAACCTGCAGGGCTTCTACGAGGGCCACGGCTTCGAGGCCCGCGTCTCCTATGCCTGGCGCGACAAGAGCTATCAGGGCGACTTCTCGTTCGGCTCGGGAACCGACCGCCACAGCCTGGGCACGTGGGAGCGGGCCTATGGTCAGCTCGACGCCCAGGTCGGTTACCAGGTGACCCCAGCGATCAAGATCGTGCTTGAGGGCATCAACCTGACCGAGGAGCCCACCGGCCGCTATCTGCAGTGGGAGAACCTGCCGTTCCGCTACGCCACGGCCGATCGCCGTATCGTGCTGGGCGCGCGGTTCAAGCTGGGCATGTAAGGCCTCTCACGCCGGCGGCGGACGAACTGCGAGCCCGCCGCCGGCTCTTTTCCTGACACGCGCTCCGCAAGAGGGCGCGAACGGGGAGGAAACGCCATGGATCGCGCCATCGGCTCGATCGCTATCCTCGGCGGCGGGACCGCCGGCTGGATGGCCGCCGCCGCGCTGGCCCAGGTGCTGCGTGGGACGCAAACGACCATCACCCTGGTCGAGAGCGCCGAGATCCCCACCGTCGGGGTGGGCGAGGCGACCATTCCGCCGATCGTCGACTTCCTGCGGCTGCTCGAGATCGACCAGGGCCAGTTCATGGCCGCCACCGAGGGCAGCTTCAAACTGGGCATCCGCTTCGACGACTGGCGGGCCGTGGGCGAACGCTACTGGCATCCGTTCGGCGCCTTCGGACCGTCGGTCGACCGGCGTCCGTTCCATCACATCTGGCACAGGTTGCGGTCGGCGGGCGATGATCCGCGCGTCGAGGCCTACAGCCTGGCCGCGGCCTTGGGCGACGCCAGCCGCATGGCCTTCGCGGACGGGCGAGGGCAGGGGCCTTTGGGCGGAATGCGCCATGCCCTGCATTTCGACGCGGGCTTGGTGGCGAGGTTCCTGCGGACCTACTCGGAAGAGCGCGGCGTGCGCCGGCTGGAGCGGCGGGTCGAGGGCGCGACGCTGAAGGCCGACGGCTTCGTCGAGGCCCTGGTCCTGGACGGCGGCGAGCGGCTGGCGGCCGACCTTTTCATCGACTGCTCGGGCTTCCGCGGCGTGTTGATCGAGGGGGCCCTGAAGACCGGCTACGAGGACTGGAGCGCCTTCCTGCCGTGCGACCGGGCGGTGGCCGGCCTCACCGTGCGCGACGCGAACCCGCCGCCCTTCACTCAGGCCGCCGCGCGGCCGGCCGGCTGGCGCTGGCGGATCCCGCTGCGCCATCGCACTGGCAACGGCTATGTCTATTCCAGCGCCCATGTCAGCGACGACGAGGCCTTGGCCGACCTGGAGCGGGAGGCGGGCAAGCTGCTGACCGAGCCGCGCGTTCTGAAGTTCACGGGCGGACGGCGCAAGGCGTTCTGGAGCCGCAACGTCGTGGCGCTGGGCTTGGCCTCGGGCTTCATCGAGCCCCTGGAGTCGACCAGCATCCACTTCGTGACCAGCGGCCTGCTGAAGCTGCTCGACCATTTTCCGGACAAGGATTTCGATGGCGCCAACATCGCCGACTACAATGCGGCTCTGATCGCGGAGTACGAGGCTGCGCGCGACTTCATCGTGCTGCACTACCAGCCCACCCGGCGCGAGGAGCCGTTCTGGCGCGAGCGGGCCGCCGCGACGCTGCCGCCGGACCTGGCCGAACGGCTGGCGCTCTATCGCGGCACGGGACGCATCCCGCACCGGCCGACCGAACTCTTCACCGAGCTGTCGTGGTTCTACGTGCTGGAGGGCATGGGCGTGCGGCCCGCCGCCTACGATCCGCTGGTCGATCTCTCAAACCTGTCGCAGGTGCGCGAGGGGCTGGCCGGCTGGCGACGGCGCGTGGCCGAGATCGTTCAGGCTGCGCCCCTGCACGACACGGCGCTGGACCAGATAGCGGGGCGGAGGCGACCGGCGGCCTGACGGCGGGGCCGCGCCGCGCCGCGCCTCGCAACGCAACGATACAAAAAGAGGATAGACAGCGCTGTCAATATATGGTGTCTGATCGATGTGACCGCTATCGCCACGCGCCTCGAAGGGCGGCGGGCTGGGCGGCCACGCAACGAAACCAGGGAAGGAAACCGCTTTGGCCGATCGGCGCGCGACCACGCCGCCGAGCCTTGTCTCCGATTTTCGCCATTCATCCCGCTCCAGCGTCGACGCTGTTTCGTCGACGGGATGCCGCCTTCGGCTGTTCGGTCCCCCCTCCGGCCGAAGGCGGTGGCTGGAGGCCCCTCCTGCAAGGGGTTGCTCCCACTGCGGCGCGGCGGGCTCGCCGCGCCGATCTTTTCCGATTTTCTCGCTTTCAAGGGCTCCGTCATGAAGCTTCGCCGTCCGCTCCTTCGCGCCTCGTCGCTGGCCCTGACCGTGGGCCTGGCCCTGCCGGCGCTGGCGGCCAAGCCGAGCCTGATCGCGACGACCCCGCAGACCACGGCCCATCCCGAACAGTGGCCGGCGGCCAAGAGTCCTTCCAGCCTCACCGACGCCAGGACCGAGGCCTTCATCACCCAGCTGATGAGCAAGATGAGCGTCGAGGAGAAGGTCGGCCAGACGATCCAGGGCGATATCGCCTCGATGACTCCGGCGGACCTGGCGACCTATCCACTGGGCTCGATCCTGGCCGGCGGCAATTCGGCGCCGGACGGCAACGACCGCGCCACGCCCAAGGCCTGGACCGACCTGGTTGACGCCTACCGCAAGGAGGCCCTGGCCAAGCGTCCGGGCCGCACGCCGATCCCACTGATGTTCGGCATCGACGCCGTGCACGGCCATAACAACATCGTCGGCGCGACGATCTTCCCGCACAATGTCGGCCTGGGCGCCATGCGCGACCCGGCCCTGATCGAGCGCATCGGCCAGGCCACTGGCGAAGAGGTGGCGGTGGTGGGCGGCGACTGGACCTTCGGCCCGACGGTGGCCGTGCCCCGCGACGACCGCTGGGGTCGCAGCTATGAGGGCTACGGCGAGGATCCCGAGATCGTCGCCAGCTATTCGGGTCCGATGACCCTGGGCCTGCAAGGCAGGCTGGAAGCAGGCAAGCCGATCGCGCCGGGCCGCATCGCCGGCAGCGCCAAGCACTTCCTGGCCGACGGCGGCACCCAGGACGGTCGCGACCAGGGCAATGCGGTGATCTCCGAGCAGGAGCTGGTGGCGGTCCATGCCCAGGGTTATCCGCCCAGCATCGACGCCGGCATCCTGACGGTGATGGCCTCGTTCTCCAGCTGGAACGGCCAGAAGATCACCGGCAACAAGACCCTGATCACCGACGTCCTGAAGGGGCGGATGGGCTTCGAGGGCTTCGTGGTCAGCGACTGGAACGCCCACGGCCAGCTTCAGGGCTGCTCCAACGTCTCGTGCCCGCAGGCGATGAACGCTGGGCTCGACATGTATATGGCCCCAGACAGCTGGAAGGGCCTCTACGAGAACACCGTCCGCCAGGTGAAGTCGGGCGAGATCCCGATGGCGCGGCTGGACGACGCCGTGCGCCGCATCCTGCGCGTGAAGGTCAAGACCGGCCTGTTCGACCGCGTCGCGCCGCAGGTGCAGGGCAGGTTCGATCGCCTGGGCTCGGCCGATCATCGCGCCATCGCTCGCGAGGCTGTCTCCAAGTCGCTGGTGCTGCTGAAGAACGACGGCGTGCTGCCTATCAAGGCCGGCGCCAACGTGCTGGTGGCCGGCGACGCCGACGATATCGGCAAGGCGGCCGGCGGCTGGACCCTGACCTGGCAGGGCACGGGCAACAAGAACAGCGACTTCCCCAACGGCCAGTCGATCTGGCGCGGGCTGAAGGAGGCGGTGGAGGCGGCCGGCGGCAAGGCGACCCTGGCCAGGGACGGCAAGTTCGCCGGCGCCAAGCCCGACGTGGCCATCGTGGTGTTCGGCGAGGATCCCTATGCCGAGTTCCAGGGCGACGTGGCCAACCTGGCCTACCAGCCGAACGGCAAGACCGACCTGGAGCTGCTCAGGAAGCTGAAGGCGCAAGGGATCCCGGTGGTGGCGGTATTCCTGTCGGGCCGTCCGCTGTGGGTGAACCCCGAGATCAACGCCTCGGACGCCTTCGTCGCCGCCTGGCTGCCGGGCTCGGAAGGCGGCGGCGTCGCCGACGTGCTGGTGGCGGGCAAGGACGGCAAGTCCAGGCGCGACTTCACCGGCAAGCTGTCGTTCAGCTGGCCCAAGCGCGCCGACCAGGGTCCGTTGAATCGTGGCCAGCAAGGCTACGATCCGCAGTTCGCCTATGGGTACGGCCTGAGCTACGCCAAGCCGGCCAAGGTCGGGGCGCTGTCGGAGAGCGCCGGCGAGCTTGGAACCGCCTCCAGCGTCGACCGCTATTTCGTGGCCGGCCGCGTGCCGGCGCCGTGGATGCTGAGCTTCTCGGGGGCGGGCGCGGTCAAGACGATCGACGCCGGCGCCCAGGAAAACGGCCGTCAGGCGACCTGGAGCGGGGAGGGCGAAGGCCTTCTGGCCGTGCAGGGGCCGCCAGTCGACCTGTCGCGCCAGACGACGGGCGACATGGCGGTGCTCGTGCGATGGCGAGTCGACAAGGCGCCGGTTGCGCCGGTTTATCTGACTGTCGGTTGTGGCGAATCCTGCGGTGGGAGGCTAGACGTAACGTCAACGTTGTCAGGCTTGAAAATCGGCGAATGGCGTTCTGCCAAGATCAAACTTTCCTGTTTCCAAGCAGCGGGCGCCCAGATGGCGCACGTTTCGTCTCCGTTCGGCCTGAGCACCTCGGGGCCGCTGACGATTTCGGTCACCGAAATCCAGTTGGCGTCCAACGAGGGCGACGCTTTCTGTCCCAAGTAATCCCCCAAACTGACAAAGGAGCGGCCGCATGATCCGCGCGCGTCGTTCCCGCATCGTCGCCACCATCGGCCCGGCCTCGGGTTCGCCGGAAATGATCGTCAAGCTGGCCAGGGCCGGCGCCGACGTCTTCCGTCTGAACTTCAGCCACGGCGCCCACGAAACCCATGCCGCCGTCTACGCCGCCATCCGTGCGGCGGAGGCGGTGGTCGGGCGTCCGCTGGGCATCCTGGCCGACCTGCAAGGGCCCAAGCTGCGCGTCGGCAAGTTCGCCGACGGTCCGGTGCAGCTGAAGCCCGGCCAGGCCTTCCGGTTCGATTCCGATCCGACCCCGGGCGACGAAACGCGGGTTCATCTCCCCCATCCCGAAATCCTGACGGCGATGAAGCCGGGCGCGACCCTGCTGCTCGACGACGGCAAGCTGCGGATGACCGTGACCAAAGCCGGCCCCGGCTACGCCAACACCACGGTCGTCAACGGCGGCAAGCTGTCGGAACGCAAGGGCGTGGCCGTGCCGGACGTCATCATTCCGATGTCGCCGCTGACCCCGAAGGACCGCGAGGACCTGGCCTTCGCCCTGCGCCTGGGCGTCGACTGGATCGCCCTGTCGTTCGTGCAAGCGCCCGAAGACATGGCCGAGCTGCGTCGCATCGTCGAAGGCCGCGCCGCCGTGCTGGCCAAGATCGAAAAGCCGCAGGCGCTGCAGACCCTGGGTCCGATCCTCGACCTCTGCGACGGCGTCATGGTGGCCCGTGGCGACCTCGGCGTCGAAATGGCCCCGGAAGAAGTGCCGGTGGCGCAGAAGGAAATCCTCCGCGCCGCCCGTGAGCGCGGGATTCCGGTGATCGTCGCCACCCAGATGCTGGAGTCGATGACCAGCTCGCCGACCCCGACCCGCGCTGAGGCCTCCGACGTGGCCAACGCCGTGTACGAGGGCGCGGACGCGGTGATGCTGTCGGCCGAAAGCGCCGCCGGCGACTATCCCGAAGAGTCGGTGGCGATGATGAACCGCATCATCGAGCGCGTCGAACGCGACCCCCGCTGGCCCGAATTGATGCAGGCCGAGCAGCCGCATGTCGACGAGGACGCCGACGTGCTGGTGGTCGCCGCCGCCGGTGCGGCCAAGTCGGGCTCGACCAAGTGTCTGGTGGCCTTCACCACCACGGGCGCCACGGCTCGCCGCCTCGCCCGGGAACGACCGCTGCAGCCGGTGCTGGCCCTGTCGCCGAAGATCGAGGCCGTGCGCCGCATGGCCCTGGTCTGGGGCGTCGAGCCGCGTGTCAGCGCCCAGCCCGACAGCCTGGAGGTCGTCACCACCGACGCCGCCGCCCGGGCCCTGGAGCTGGACCTGGCCAAGCCCGGCGAGCGCATCCTGATCGTCGCCGGTACGCCCTTCGGCGCTCCCGGCGCGGCCAATCTGCTGCGTCTGGCGCACGCGCCGTTCCCGGTGCGCAAGCGGTAGTAGGAACCTCCCCCTCTGGGGGAGGCGATCGCTTTGCGATCGGCGGGGGGAGGACGGCCAGCGCCTCGGCGGTTGAGAATGTCCCCCTCCGGCCCTCTGGGCCACCTCCCAGAGGGGGGGATCTTTAGGAGCCGAACGGCTCCGGCAGCAGCCGCTCGTAACCCTTCCTCACCGCGCCGTAGCATTCGCAGGCGATGGCTTCGAGGCCGGGGCGGTCGAGGATGTCGACGATGCCGCGGCGATAGCGGATCAGGCCCTTGGCCTGCAGGGCGCCGGCCACGGCCGTGACCGTGGTGCGCTGGACGCCCAGCATGTCGGCCAGGAACTCCTGGGTCAGGTTGATGGTGTCGACGTCTATGCGGTCGCGGAAGCCCAGCAGCCAGCGGCAGAAACGGGCCTCCACCGCGTGCAGCGCGTTGCAGGCCACCGACTGGATGGCGTGGCCGAACAGGGCCTCGTTGTGGCGCTCGATCAAGTCGCGCAGCACCGCGCTGCGCTCGGCTCCTTCGCGCAGGGCCGAGGCGCTGATGCGCGAGGCGCCGCCCGGCGCCTGAACGATGGCGCGCGACAGCGACTGGCGCGGCGAGATCGCGGCCATCAGGCCAAGCCCGCCCTCGCGGCCGATGGTGGCCGACTCGATAGCCGCGCCGTTCTCCATCAGGGTCATCAGCGAGATGACGCAGTCGTGCGGGAAGTAGATCGTGTCGATCTGGTCGCCGGGATCGTACAGCAGCTTCCCCTTTTCCAGGTCCTGGTGGGACAGCTGGGCGGCGATATAGCCGAAGTCCTCGGGGGGCAGGGAAGCGAGCAGACGGTTCTTCAAGGGATGTAGAGGCCCTGTCATGGCGAATCGAACGCCGGCTTGCGGCAAGGGTTGCAAGCTATAGGCAGGACTGGGGTGCGGCGCTGTCAGGTAGCCGACGCAATGCAGGTGCGGTCGGGGGTAAATCGAGTCGAGCCTATATTGTGGCTCTCGTTCTGGGAAAATCTCGCGATTTCCGAGGTATGTCGGGTTCCCGACAAAGAGTGTTGAGGCTTTGCAAAACTAGAAAGAAATCAACGGCGCGCGGTCGTGTTGACGGACCTCTGCAACCGGTGACCGCGCCGGCGGGGGGCGGCGCGGCCAGGCAGGTCTGTACCGTCAGTAGGCCGACTTATCCGCCAAGGCCCAGATGGGCGCGATCGCCGAGGTCGGGCCTGCTGTCGGTGAGGTTGGCCTTGGCGATCTCCCAGGCGAAACGGACAGCGCCGCCCTTGGAGATCCACAGTTCGGCGTCTCGGGCGTCGAGGCGCAGCAGGGTCAGGTGCGGATCGTCCTTGCCGTCCGGGTACCAGGCCGCGACGATCGGCGACCACCAGCGCTGGATGCGGGCTGTGTCGTGGTCGCGGCTCAGGCGGCCGCCGATGCAGGCCTGGAAGTCGCCGTCCTTGGCCTGGACCACGAACATCGCATCGCCCCCGTCGGCCGCCACGGCCTGAGCCAGGTCGGTGTCGTCGCGCGTGAAGAACCAGATCCGGCCGGTCTCAGGTTCTGCGAAGGCGGTCATCGGCTGGTAGTGCTGGTGGGACTGGACCAGGCCCAGCATGCCGAAGCGGGCGTCCTCGATCTCTTTCCAGAGGCGCTTTTCGACGTCGGCCTTGTCGTGAGGATCGGTGCTCATGAGGTTATCTCCTGCCTTTACGGATGAGGCAGGAGAACCTGTCGCGGGAAGAGCGGTTCCTAGAGCGAAGCTACGCTCCGCTTCCTAAAACCCCATAAGCCGCGCATAGCGGTCGCGATGGAACGAGGCCCCGCCGAACAGGGCCTCGGCCACGCGGGCGCGCTTCATGTAGAGGCCGGAGTCGTGCTCGTCGGTCATGCCGATGCCGCCGTGCATCTGGACCATCTCGTTGGAGGCCAGATGCAGCACCTCGCTGGCCTTGGCCTTGGCGAGGGACGACAGGGCCCGGGCGTCCGCGCCCCCATCCAGGGCCTCCAGAGCGGCCTCGACGCAGGAGCGGGTGGTCTCCAGATCCGTGAACCATTTGGCCGCGCGGTGCTGCAGGGCCTGGAAAGTGCCGATCACCTGGCCAAACTGGGTGCGGGTCTTCAGATAGTCTAGCGTAATCTCGAAAGCGGCGCTGGCCGTGCCCAGCATCTCGGCGGCCAGGCCCGCATAGGCGCGATCGAGCACCGGCTCCAGGATCGCCCATCCCTTGCCGACCTCGCCCAGCACCGCCTCGACGTCGACCTCGACGCCGTCGAAGGCGACTTGGGCCGCGCCCCGGCTATCGGCCAGCGACAGATGCGTGCGCACGACTCCGGCTGCGTCGCCCGGCACGAGGAACAGGGTGACGCCGTCGGTGTCGCCGCTCGTCCCGCCTGTGCGGGCGGCGACGATCAGCAGGTCGGCGGCCTCGCCGTCGAGGACGAAGGTCTTGACGCCGTTCAACGCGTAGCCGTCGCCGCTCGTGGTCGCCGTCAGGGCGATGCGCGTCGGGTTGTGATGGGCGCCTTCGTCGATGGCCAGGGTGGCGACCGCCTCGCCCGTGGCGATCCTCGGCAGCCAAGCGGCCTTCTGGGCGTCGGAGCCGCCCAGTTCCAGCGCCGAGGCGGCGATCAGGGCGGTGGAGAGGAGGGGGGAGGCGGCCAGGGTCTTGCCGGTCTCTTCCAGGATCAGCCCCAGGCCCAGATAGCCGAAGCCCGAGCCTTCATAGGCCTCCGGGACCACGACGCCGGCCCAGCCCATCTGGCCCATCTCGCTCCAGGCGGCCGGATCGAAGCTCTGTTTCGAGCCCTCGTTGCGCAGCCGTCGCAGGGCGGAAACCGGCGCGCTCTCCTGCGACCAGGCCTTGGCGGCGTCGCGCAGCATCGTCTGTTCTTCGGTCAGGACGGCCATGTCAGGCGCTCTCCAGGTCTTGATGGCGGGCGGCCCAGTCGAGGGCCTGTTCGAGACGGTCGTTGCCCCAGAAGAGCTCGCCGTCGGCGGTGACGAAGGAAGGGGCGCCGAACAGGCCGCGCTCGCGGGCCTGGCGCACATGGTCTTTCAACTGGTCCTTGACCGGCGCCGACTGGGCGGCGGCCAGCACGTGCTCGGGTCCGGCCCCGACGCCGGCGATCAGGGGGGCAAGGACCTCGGGGCTGCCGATATCGAGGTCGTCGACGAAATTGGCCTGGTAGACGGCGCGGCTGAAGGCCGGCGTCCAGCCGTCTTCCAGCCCGCAGATCGCGACGCGAGCCGCCAGCAGGCTGTTGCGGGGGAATTGGCTGGGATGATGCAGCGGCAGGCCCTCGCGGTCGCAGACCCGCTGCAGGTCGCGCCACATGTATTCGCCCTTCACCGGGAAGGCGTTGAACGGGCTGTCGGTCAGGCCCTGCTGCTCGTTGAACAGCGGGCCGACGATGAACGGCCGCCACAGCACCGCCACCCCGGCCTGGGCGGCCAGGTGCTCCACCCGCATGGCGGCGGGGTAGGAGTAGGTGGAGGCGAACTCGTACCAGAACTCGATCATGACATGGTCTCCGCGGCTCGGCGGAAGGCTGTCACTGGTGATCGAGCAGGCCAAGCACGCGCTTGGCGACGACGTTGAGATTGACCTCGCTGGTGCCGCCTTCGATCGAATTGCCCTTGGCGCGCAGCATCGAGCGCAGGGCGGCGATCTCGTCGGGGGTGAAGCCGTCTCCTTCCCAGCCAAGACCTTGGAGGCCCAGGGCCTCGACCAGCAGCTCGGTGCGTTCCTGGTTCATCTTGGCGGCGGCGTACTTGATGATCGAGACGGCGGCGCTGGGGCCAGAGCCGGTCTTGGACTCCGCCTCGGCTCTGCGCACGGTCAGCAGGAAGGCGTGGGCGTCCATCTTGTGGGTGGCGATGCGGGCGCGCAGGTCGCCGTCGGCGATGCGGCCCTTGTCGTCGACGCCGACATGGGTCTTGGCGGCCTCGACCACGTCCAGGCCCGCGCCGCCGCCGAAACCGGAAGCCGAGATGTTCTGGCGCTCGTACTGCAGCAGCCGCTTGGCGATCTCCCAGCCGCCATTGACCTTGCCGACCAGCTGCTCCTTGGGGACCTTCACATTGTCGAAGAAGGTCTCGCAGAAGGGCGAGGAGCCGCTGATCAGCTTGATCGGCCGGGCCTCGACGCCGGGCGAGGTCATGTCGAACAGCACGAACGAGATGCCTTCGTGCTTCTTGCTCGTATCGGTGCGCACCAGGCAGAAGATCCAGTCGGCCTGGTCGGCATAGCTGGTCCACACCTTCTGGCCGTTGATCAGCCAGTGGGCGCCCTTGTCCTCACACTTGGTCTGCAGCGAGGCGAGGTCGGAGCCCGCGCCCGGTTCGCTGTAGCCCTGGCACCAACGGGTTTCGCCGCGCACGATCGACGGTAGGAAGCGCTGCTTCTGTTCCTCGGTGGCGTATTCCAGCAGCACGGGCCCCAGCATCCAGACGCCGAAGCTCATCAGGGCCGGGCGCGCCTTGATGCGGCGCAGTTCCTGTTCCAGCACCTTGTTCTGCGCCTTCGAGAGGCCGCCGCCGCCGTACTGGGTCGGCCACATCGGCGCGGTCCAGCCCTTTTCGGCCATACGGTCGAGCCAGAGCTTGGCCTCGGGGTTCTTCCATTCGGCCTTGCGGCCGCCCCAGGGGGCTTCCTTCTCGTCCGTCATCGGCGTGCGCATGGACGGCGGGCAGTTGGCTTCCAGCCAGGCGCGCGTCTCGGCGCGGAAAGTGTCGAGTTCGGTGGCGCCGAAGTCGGCCATGGCGGGCTCTCCCTGGATCGTGCCGGGCGCTTGGAGGCCCGCTTCGGCAGCAGACTACGCCACGGAACGCTGGGGGCAAGTCGATTCAAACGATCGTTCGCATCGCCATGCGCGACGAGACGCGCCCAGGCGCGTTATAGAAGCACCGATGACGTTTCCCGGTCCGGGATTCGCCGTTCAGGGGTCTTGATGTCCGCGCCAGAACTGAGACCCGCCGCCCTGGCGGTCGCCCCGACTCTCGCGGCCATCCTGGCCGCCTCGGCCGGCGTGCTGCTGCTGGCGTCGGGCGCGACGCCGTCGGAGCCGACGCGTTTCGCCATTCTGCTGGCCTTCGCTCCCTCGGCCCTGATCGAGATCAGCCACTTCGTCTCGTCGATCATCGGCCTCGTTCTGGTGCTTCTGGCGTTCGGCCTGCGCGCGCGCCTGGACGCCGCCTGGTGGGCGAGCCTGGTGATGCTGGCGGCCGGGGCGATCCTGGCGATCTTCAAGGGTCTGAACTGGGAGGAGACGGCGACCCTGACCGCCTTCCTCGTGGCCATCCTGCCGTTCCACGAGGCCTTCCCGCGCAAGGCGGCCTTGTCGCGCATGGAGATCACGCCCGGCTGGCTGCTGTCGGCGGCCGCCGCCATCGGCGGGGCGGCGTTCCTGGGCTGGTGGATGTTCAACCACGTCGAATACGCCGACCGTTCGTGGATGCGGATCATGGGCGACCGCGAGGCCGCCCGCGCCATCCGCTCGTCGATCGCCGCGGCGGTGGTGCTGATGGGCATCGGCGTCTGGCGCCTGATCGCCACCCCGGCCACGCCCCCCGTGGTCGACGACACCGACCCCGACTTCGACCGCGTGCGCGCCATCCTGGCCAAGGCCGAAGCCGCCGAGCCGGCTTCGAACCTTGCCCTGCTCGGCGACAAGCGCTTCCTGTTCTCGGCCTCGGGCGAAAGCTTCCTGATGTTCGGCGTGCGCCGCCGCTCCTGGATCGCGCTTGGCCCGCCGATCGGCCGCCACGACGAGCGCATGGAGCTGTTCTGGCGCTTCCGCGAGCTGGCCGACGCCCACGCGGCCCGGGCCGGCTTCTATGCCCTGGGCCCGGAAGACCTGCCCGACACCGTCGATCTTGGCCTCGCCATCCAGAAGACCGGCGAGAGCGCCATCGTGCCGCTGGAGAGCTTCTCCCTGGCCGGCCGCCGCCGCGAGGTCCTGCGCCGGAACTGGCGCAAGGCCGGCGAGGGCGGGGCGGCGTTCGAGGTTCTGCCGGCCGGCGCCGCCATGACCGTGATGGCCGAGCTGCGGGTGATCTCCGACGCCTGGCTGGGCCACCACGCCGGCGGCGAGAAGAGCTTTTCCATGGGCGGGTTCGATCCGCGCTACGTGGCCGAGTTCCCGGTCGCCCTGGTGCGCTCGGAAGGCCGTATCGTCGCCTTCGCCACGCTTTGGACCACGGCCCACAAGGCATCGTTCTCGATGGACCTGATGCGCTACTCCGACGAGGCGCCCAAGAACATCATGGACTACCTGTTCGTCGAGCTCCTGCAGTGGGGCAAGGCGCAGGGCTATACGGCGTTCGAGTTCGGCATGGCTCCGCTGGCGGGCCTGGACGACCGGCCGCTGGCCCCGATCATGTCGCGCGTGGGTCGCCTGCTCTACGAGCGCGGCGAGGGAATCTACAATTTCCAGGGCGTGCGGCGTTACAAGGACAAGTACGATCCCGTCTGGCAGCCGCGCTACATTGCCGCGCCTCGCCGCTGGGCCATCCCTTTCCTGCTCGCCGACATCGGTCTGCTGTCGTCCGGCGGCATGTCGGGCCTGACCAAGCGGCCGCGGCCTAATAGCGCGGGTCGCCCGTCTTAAATCCCAGCAGATTGAGCGCGTGAGCGGCCAGAAGCAGGGTCGCCACAGCCGTCGCCATCATCAGCGGACGCCACGGCGCCATGCGCGGACCCTTTGCAGGGTTGGAAGGACGCGCGCCCAGCCAGCCGAACAGGACGGTGAGGGCGATCGTCGTCGCGCCGGCTATCAGGGTGGTCGTCATTTCCATGGAGCGCAGATGGCCTGCGACAATCGGCCTGGCAATAGGTTAATATGCATTAACACATGGGAACCAAATCATCTGTACATACCTTGGTAACTGTGTCTGTTAACCTGTCCACAGGAACGCTAAATCTAGCGTTTTCCGTCGCGTTTACACGCTAGGAATCGGTGACTAGCGTGGGTCCCCAGGTGCGGGGAGAGCGATTCGCATGACTGCTGCAGCGCCATGGAGCGTAAAGGGAATTGACCCGAAGGCACGGGAGGTCGCCAAGGACCTCGCCCGTCGCTCGGGCATGACCCTCGGCGAGTGGTTGAACCGGATGATCATCGAGGGCGATTCCGCCGGTTTCGATGCGCCTCCCGCCGATCCCGTTAACGATACTGGCCGTTCGAACGGCCGATCCGTTTACCTTGAAGCCGACCGCGCCGAGGCGCCGCCGCGCATCGAGGCGCCCGAGCATCCCGCCGACGAGGTGGGCCGCATGGCGTCGGCGCTCGACCGCCTGACCCAGCGCATCGAGGCCGCCGAGGCCCGTTCGGCCCAGGCCATCACGGGCATCGACCAGTCGGTGCGCGGTGCGCTGCAGCGCCTGTCGCACTCCGAGCGCGAACAGATCGCCGTCGCCGCACGCTTCGAAGGCCTGGCCGACGAGATCAAGACCGAGCAGAGCCGCAACGCCGAACGCCTGCGCCGCATCGAGAACGAGGCCGCCGGCCCGCGCTCTGCCGAGGCCCTGCGCGCGCTGGAAAGCGCCGTCGGCCGCGTGGCCAACCATCTCTATGAAGGCGAGGGCCGCACCCGCGAGACCCTGGCGGCCCTGGAAGCCAAGGTCGCCGCCCGCGATGCCGCGCCGGCCGCCGGCGTGGTCGACGAGGTCGTCGCCCGTCTGCAGGAACGCCTGGAGGCCGCCGAGGCCCGCACCGCCGAGGCGCTGCAGCAGCTGGGCGGTTCGTTCCAGGCTCTGGACACCCGCCTGTCGGCCGTCGAGGGCGACGGCGGCAGCGCCCAGAAGCGTCTTGAGGAGCTGGCCGGCAGCCTGTCGGCCAAGATGGAGGCCGCTCGCGCCGAGATGGCCGCCAAGCTGCGCGAAACGGCCGACGGCCGTTTCGACCGCATGGAGCGCAAGCTGGGCGAGATGACCGCCCACATCCAGGCCGCAGAGGCCCGCTCGGCCCAGGCGATCGAGCGCATGGGCCGCGAGGTCGTGGGCCTGGCCGACGCCTTCAACCGCCGCATCCAGACCTCCGAAGCCCGCCAGGCCAACGCCATCGAGCAGGTCGGCGGCGAGGTGGCCCGCATCGCCTCCAGCGTCGAGCACAAGCTCAATCGCGCCGACAGCGTCCAGGCCCAGGCTCTCGAGAAGCTTGGCGTCGAGATCGCTCGCATCACCGAGAAGCTGGCCGAGCGCATCAGCGCCTCGGAGCGCCGCAACGCCCTGGCGATCGACGACGTCGGCGATCAGGTGGTTAGGGTTACCGACCGCCTGAACCAGCGCGCCGAGCGCAGCTCTCAGGAACTGCTCGACCGCATCCGCCAGTCGGAGGAGCGCACCGCGCGCCTGCTCGACGAGGCCCGCGAGAAGATCGACACCCGCTTGGCCGACGCCCAGCGTCGCCTGGCCGAGACGCCGGCCCCCGCGGTCGCTCCGGCTCGCCAGGCCGCGCCGTCGCCCTTCGACGCCGACCGCTTCTCGTTCGGCGGCGAGGCCGTTTCGGAAGACGTGTTCGACCAGCCGGCCTTCCCGCAGCCCAGCTTCGCCGCCCCCGCCGCGCCGGCGCCGGCTCAGGTCCAGGCCCAGGCTCAGGCGCCGACCGTCGACACCGGCTGGTCGGCCTCGGGCGGCTTCGACGCCGGTTTCCCGGTCGAGGAACCGGAATCCCCGGGCTTCGCCGACGAGGACTTCGAGGCCGCCGACGGTTTCGCCGCGACCCCGCCGGTCGAGGCGCCGTCGTTCGAGGCCGACGCCTTCGATCCCGAGCCTGAACTGCCGATCGCGCCGCCGCGCGCGCTGTCGACCCGCGAGGTCATCGAGCAGGCCCGCGCCGCCGCCCGCGCTGCGGCCGCCGGCGCCGAGACCAAGGCCAAGGCGAAGACCAAGGCCGACAAGGCCGCCGCCAAGTCGCTGTTCTCCGGCTTCGGCAAGGCTCTGCAGAAGAAGGACAAGCGCGGCGCGTCCTCGACCCTGGTCACCGCCCTGCTGGTTTCGGCCGGCGCCGCGGCCCTGGGCGTCGGCGCCGCCGGCCTGACCCTGCTGCCGCGCGACGGCGAAGGCCAGCTGAACGACCGCGTGGCCCGGGCTATCGCCGGTCGCGCGACCGACGTCGAGATCAAGACCGGCGAAGCCGACACCACCCCGGCCCAGCCGCGCGTGTCCATGGCCGTCGTCACGCCGGCCGTTCAGACCAGCGCCACGCCGGTCGACGCCGAGACGCCGGCTCCGGCCGCCGTCGACGAGGGTTCGGCCCTGTTCGCCGAAGCGGTCAGCCGCCTGGAGGCCAAGGATCGCGGCGGCCTCGTTCCGCTGCGCAAGGCCGCCAATCTCGGCCAGCCCAAGGCCCAGTTCCTGCTCGCCAAGATGGCCGAGATGGGCGAGGGCGGCGTCAGGAAGGACCTGGGCGAAGCCCGTCGCTGGTACGAGCGCGCGGCCCAGGGAGGCGATCCCAGCGCCATGCACAATATCGCCCTGTTCGCCTATCGCGGCGACGGCGGCGACAAGAACCTGACCACGGCTGCCAACTGGTTCCGCAAGGCGGCCGAGACCGGCCTCGTCGACAGCCAGTTCAACCTGGCCCAGCTGTACGAGAACGGCCGGGGCGTCGCCCAGAACCCCGCGGAGGCCTATCGCTGGTACCTGATCGCGGCCCGCGCCGGCGACGCCGACGCCCGCGCCCGCGCCACGGCGCTGCGCGGTCAGCTGACGCCGGAAAGCCAGCGCATCGCCGAGCGGTCGGCTGAAGCCTTCCGCTCGCGCCTGGCCGCCGCGCCGCGCACGACCCAGGTGGCGACCGCCGCCGCGCCGTCGGCTGGTACCGCCACCGCCCAGCGCGCCCTGTCCAGCCTCGGCTACTATCAGGGGCCGAAGGACGGCGTGTCGTCGCCCGCCCTGCGGATGGCCGTCCAGGCCTATCAGCGCGACCAGAACCTGCCGGCTTCCGGCGCCCTGGACGGCGAGACGCTGAGCCGGCTGTCGGCCTTCGCCCGATAGCGCAGCCAGCCTTCTGAAGCACCGCAGCGCCCTCGGAGCACGCTCCGGGGGCGTTTTGCCGTCCACTTCCGGCGTGGACCTGACCGCCGACCTCGGTAATAGTCACCGTTTCGACGCAAACCGGGCCGGATGAAACAATCCAGGGCGCGGTCTGGACTAGGATTCACGCGATCGCCCGGGACGCCGGCGGTCGTGAACGGGGCGGGGGAAGGCCTTCGGGCCTGCCGGAGGAGTGACGAGCTGATGACGGAACACGTGAGCGAACGCGTGCCGGTTCCCCGCGCCGTATGGGTGTTCGGCCTCTTCACCCTGGCGCCCTTCATCGTCGCGTCCGGTCTGTTCTGCTATGGGCCTCCGGGCCAGCGCGGCCCGGCCCTAGTGGCGCTGCTGGCCTATTCGACGGCCATGCTGTCCTATCTCGGCGGCGTGCGCTGCGGGCTCGAGATTGACCACGTCCGTCCGCGGTGGGCCACGCTGGGCCTGTCGCTGCTGCCGCCGCTGGCCGGGGTGGCGCTGATGCTGGGCGCCGAGCGCTTCGGCCCGGCCTGGCAGCTTTCCGGTTTCCTGTTCGTGTTCCTGCTGCAGTGGCTGTGGGACGTCACCAGCCATGAAGGCCCCGCCTGGCGGCCTCGCCTGCGCACCTTGCTGACCACGGGTGCGGCTTTGTCATTGGCTTTCGCGCTGGAACAGGCGCTGGCGCTCTAGCGCGTCGCCACGGCCTTTCGCGCCAGCGGATCGTCCAGGCAGGCCCTGGCCACGGCGTGGTTCAGCTTGGCCTTCTTCTTTTCCAGCCGATGGGTCAGCGCGCCGCCCGCCGCCGCGCCGGCGAAGGGCATGACCACGTTGCCGCCGACGCCGACCACGGCGCGGACGATCCGGTGCTCGTTGTACTGCTCGGCCTCGGCGCGGGCCTTGCGGCACTTGGCGCTGTCGTAGCGCGGATGGCTGGCGTCGAGCCTGGCGACGGTGTCTCGCGGCGCGGGATGGGTGGCGCAGCCCGACAGGACCAGCAGGGCGGTGAGGCTCGGGATCAGCGGGCGCATGGGGCGGGGTCTCCCGGGTGGACGTTTCCGGGCAAACGCCGCTGGTAGCGCCAGCGATCCTAGCGTGAAGCTTGCCTTCAGTCCGGCCGCAGCGAGCGCGGCCCCACCGCATGCACCCGCTTGCCGCCCAGGGCGCCGGCCAGGGGCGGAGCGGCGAACAGGTTCGAGAAGGCCTGGTCGAGGATGTTGAGGCCCCCCGTATAGGCTCCGAACGCAGGCAGGATCAGCCGCTGGCCGTCGGTGACGAAGCAGCGCTTGCGCACGCTTCCGCGTCCGCTTGAGACGCGGGCGGCGGGATGCAGGTGGCCGGCCACCTCGCCGGGCTGGGCGCCGGGTTCGGGCTCGTGGCGCAGGATCAGGCCGCCGACGGCCAGCTCGTCGATGATCTGGCCGGGCAGGGCGCGAGGGCCGTCGGCGTCGTGGTTGCCCACGGCCCAGATCAGGTCGCGGCCGACAGACAGGGCCCGCAGGCGCGCTGCGTCGTCGGCGGCCAGGCGATCCTCGGCCGCGCCGTCATGGAAGCTGTCGCCCAGGAAGATCAGCGTCGCCGGCGTCAGGGCCGCGACCTCCGCCTCCAGTCGGTTCAGGGTCTCGCGAGTGTCGTAGGGCGGCAGCATCTGGCCAAAGCGCGCGGCGTAGGACGAGCCCTTCTCGAAGTGCAGGTCGGCGACCACCAGGGCGCGCTCGGCCTCCAGCCACAGGGCGCCGGAGCCACGCAGCAGCACTAGGCGCTGGGCCACCAGCACCGCCAGGCCGCCGCAGTCGCTGGACTGGAACTTGGTCAAGACAGGGCCTCCGCGATCAGGTCTTCCTCCGCCTCGGCCAGGATCATGTCGCTGGCCGCGTCGCCGGGCGCGCGCTCGCGGCCGATCTCCAGCATGATCGGCACGGCGAAGGGCGAAACCTTGTCCAGCGCCGCATGGCGGATGCGGCCCTTGATGCGGGCCAGTAGATCCCCAAGGCGCGCCACGTCCAGCTGACCGGTCGCCGCATCGGCGCGGGCGCACCGCAGCAGCAGGTGGTCGGGCTGATGCTTGCGCAGCACGTCGTAGATCAGGTCGGTCGAGAAGGTCACCTGCCGCCCCGACTTCTCCTCGCCGGGATAGCGCCGCTCGATCAGCCCGCCGACCAGGGCGCAGGCCTTGAAGGCCCGCTTCATCAGAAAGCTCTCGTTGAGCCAGTCCTCAAGGTCGTCGCCCAGCATGTCCTCCGCGAACAGATCGGAAAGATCCAGCTCGTCCATCGGCTTCAGCGACCAGATGTTGAGCGCATAGTCGTTGCAGACGAAGCCCAGGGGCCCGACGCCCAGCCGGTCGAGCCGGCGGGTCAGCAGCATGGCCAGGGTGGTGTGCGCCAGCCGTCCCTCGAACGGATATAGGACCATGTGGAAGCGCTTCCCGCGCGGGAAGGTCTCCAGAAGCATCTCGTCCTCGTCGGGGATCAGCGAGCGGAGCTTCTGGTAGGCCATCCATTCCTGCACGTCGGGGGGCAGGGCGGTCCATTCGGCCTCATCGTGCATCATCTTGCGCACGCGGCCGGCCAGATAGGTCGACAGCGGGAACTTCGACCCGCCCCAGCTGGGCATCTTCGGGTCCTTGTCGGGCGCGGGGGTCACGAAGGCGTCGGCCCCCACCAGGCTGTTGAACCGCCAGACCTGGCCGGCGAAGACGAAGGTGTCGCCCGGCGCCAGCTGCTCGAAATAGCCTTCCTCCGCCTCGCCGATCTTGCGGCCGCCCATGGGGCGACGACCGCCGCCGATGCGCACGTTGACTACCGCCGGCGAGACGATGGCGCCGACGTTCATGCGGTGGCGCTGGATGGCCTGGGCGTTGCGGGCCTTCCAGAAGCCATCCTTGTCCTCCACGATCCGGCGGAAGCGGTCATAGGTCTTCAGGGCGTAGCCGCCGGTGGAGACGAAATCGACGACCGTCTCGAAGTCTTCCCACGACAGGTCCGCATAGGGGCCGGCGGTGCGGACCTCGTCATAGAGGTCGAGCAGCTTGAACGGCTCGGAGCAGGCGCAGCCCATGACGTGCTGGGCCAGGACGTCGAGGGCGCCGACGCGGGCCGGCTCGCCGTCGAGGTGGTTTTCCAGGATGGCGTCGGCGGCGGCGCGGCACTCCAGCATCTCGAAGCGGCTGGCGGGCACGAAGAGAGCGCGGCTGGGTTCGTCCAGCCGGTGGTTGGCGCGGCCGATCCGCTGGACCATCCTGGAGGCTCCCTTGGGCGCGGCCAGCTGGATGACGAGGTCGACGTCGCCCCAGTCGATGCCCATGTCCAGGGTCGAGGTGCAGACGACGGCCCGTAGCTCGCCCCGGGCCATGGCCGCCTCGACCTTGCGCCGCTGCTCGGCCGACAGGCTGCCGTGGTGCAGGGCGATCGGCAGGCCCTCGTCGTTGAGCTTCCACAGTTCCTGGAAGGCGAACTCGGCCTGGAAGCGCGTGTTCACGAACACCAGCGCCGTGCGGCTGGCGGCGATGATGGCGTAAACCTCGGCCATGGCGTGCTGGGCCGTGTGCCCTGCCCAGGGCACGCGGCCGCCGGAGACCAGGACCTCCACCACCGGCTGGGCGCCGCCGGAGCCGTGGACGAGGTCGACGGACGAGCCCAAAACGGAAGGAACCTCCCCCTGTGGGGGAGGTGTCGGCGAAGCCGACGGAGGGGGGAGTGTTTCGGGCGTCTCGAAAGCTGAAACCGTCCCCCCACCGGCGCGCGCCGCCGCCTCCCCCAGAGGGGGAGGTTCTTTTTGGGCTGCGCCGCGTCCCAGCCACCGCCGCACCAGATCCGGGTCGTCCACCGTCGCCGACAGGCCCACCCGGCGCATCCGCGGTGCGAAGGTCTGCAGTCGCGCGATGCCCAGGGCCAGGAGGTCGCCCCGCTTGGAGGGCCACATGGCGTGGGCCTCGTCGACGATCACGCACGACAGGTCGGCGAAATACTCGCGCGCGCCTTCCCAGGCGCAGAACAGGGCCAGCTGTTCGGGCGTGGTCAGCAGGATGTCGGGCGGCCGGATGCGCTGGCGGGCCTTGCGGCTCTCGCCGGTGTCGCCGGTGCGGCTCTCGGCGACGATGGGCAGGCCCATCTCGCGGATGGGCGTCATCAGGTTGCGCTCGACGTCGACGGCGAGGGCCTTGAGCGGCGAGATATAGAGGGTGTGAACGCCGGCCGGGGCGTTGCGGGGCGGGCGTTCGTAGAGTTCGATAAGGCTGGGCAGGAAGCCAGCCAGGGTCTTGCCGCCGCCGGTGGGGGCGATCAGCAGGGCGTCGCGGCCGGCCTTGGCCTTCTCGATCATCGCCAGCTGGTGGACGCGCGGAGACCAGCCGCGGGCGGCGAACCACTCGGAAAAGCGCAGAGGAAGCAGGTCGGCCGGAACCATCGCGGTGGCTATAGCATGTTCCTGTTCTGTTTCTGGCGGGGAATCGACAGTTCAGATCGAACAGCGTGCGAAGTTTGCTCTCGGCCGCCAAGCTTCCTAGGGTCGCCCCCGAAAGTTTTCGGAGTTCGCCATGTCCCGCCGCGCCGCCCTTCTGCTGACCGCCGCCCTGGCCTTGCCGGCCCTGGCCCACGCGCAGGATAGCGGCCCGGTCGATCCGGCCAGGTTGTCGGAGATCACCCGCGTGCTGGCCTCGGACGAGTTCCTGGGCCGCGCGCCCGGCGGCCCCGCCGAGCAGAAGACCACCGACTACATCGCCGGCCAGTTCAAGGCGCTGGGCCTGGAGCCGGCGGGCGATGCGGGCTCCTACACCCAGAAGGTGCCGCTGGTGCACACCCGCATCGACGGCCCGGTGGCCATGAGCTTCGCCACGGCCGGCGGCGCCATGACCCTGGCCCAGGGCGAGCAGGCCCAGGTCATGACCCTCCTGCCGGTCGACAAGGTGGCGATCAAGGATGCGCCGCTGATCTTCGTCGGCTATGGCGTTTCCGCGCCCGAGCGCGGCTGGGACGACTTCAAGGGCGTGGACCTGAAAGGCAAGGTCGCCGTCTTCCTGATCAGCGACCCGGACCTGGAAGCGATCGAGGGGAAGCCCGCCTACGGCAAGTTCGGCGGCAAGGCGGCCACCTACTACGCCCGCTGGACCTACAAGTACGAGGAGGCCGTGCGGCGCGGAGCAGTCGGCGCCCTGATCGTCCACGAGACCCTCGGCGCCGGCTATGGCTGGAGCACGGTGAAGGCCTCGAACGGCGAGGGCTACGACATCGTCCGTCCCGAACCGGCCAAGGAGAAGCTGCAGCTGCAGGGCTGGATCCAGCGCGACGTGGCCGTCGACCTCTTCAAGCGCTCGGGCCTGGACTTCGAGGCGCTGAAGAAGTCTGCGCGGGATCCGTCGTTCAAGCCGGTGGCGCTGAAGGGCGCGGCCTTCTCGGCGGCCTACAAGGTGGCCCACGAGCCGATGGTCAGCCACAACGTGGTCGCCAGACTGCCGGGTACGACCCACGCCGACGAGAGCATCATGTACGCCGCCCACTGGGACGCCTATGGCGTGGGCGCGCCGGACGCGCAGGGCAAGACCATCCGTCCGGGCGCGGCCGACGACGCCATCGGCGTGGCCGGTGTGATCGAAGTGGCGCGGGCCTTCAAGCAGGGTCCGGCGCCGCAGCGCTCGATCGTCTTCGCCGCCTGGACCGGCGAGGAGCGGGGCCTGCTGGGCTCGGAATACTACGCGGTGAAGGCCGGCGACGCCGCGCTCGGCAAGATGGCCGCCAACTACACCCTCGACGTGCTGCAGACGGCCGGTCCCGCCAAGGACATCGTGCTGGTCGGCGCCGGGCAGAACGAGTTGGAGCAGGGGCTGGCCAAGGCCGCCGCCGCGCAAGGCCGCACCGTGACGCCGGACGCCAAGCCCGAGCGGGCGCTGTTCTACCGCGCCGATCACTTCTCGCTGGCCAAGCGCGGCGTGCCGGTGCTGCTGGTGATGGGCTTGGGAGGCGGGGCGGACCTGCTGAACGGCGGCCGTGCGGCCGGCGACGCCTGGGTCGCCGACTACACCGCCCGCTGCTACCACCAGCCGTGCGACGCCTGGAGCGCCGACTGGGACCTGCGCGGCGCGGCCCAGGACGTGGCCCTGGTCTACGAGGCCGGGAAGGCGATCGCCAATTCGCGGGTGTGGCCGGACTGGAACGCCGGTTCGGAGTTCAAGCCGGTCCGCGCGGCCAGCGCGGGTGAGCGGAAATAGGTTTCTACATCCGACCAATCCCCGCGAAAGCGGGGGTCCAGGCTTTTTCTGAAACGCGCGGCGCTCGACGATAAAACACCTGGGTCCCCGCTTTCGCAGGGATTTCACGGAGGTTGGGCGGCGTGCGCCGAGTTCCCCATTCGTTTCCCCGCGCCAAAGTGTTAATCACTGCTCGTGAGCGCGCTTCCCCCGAGTCTTGATCTTGCCCCGGCCCTGGTGGTTCTGCCCGGACCGCGCGCGGGGCTGGCCGATGGTTCGGGCGAGGGCCGGGTGATCCGGCCGCCGGACGCGCGCGACCTGTTCGAGCATGGGCCGGTGCTGGTGGCCCACGCGGCCATGACCGCCAAGCGCCTGAACCTGCACGCGCCGCTGCGCTATCCCGGCATTTTCGACGTGCTGGAGCTCTACGCCTTCACCCGGCCGGCGACCTTCTGCGCGCCGTCGTCGGTGGGCTTGGCCATGGCGCTGGGCTTGCCGGAACCCAAGGGCGCGGCCGCCCAGGCCCAGACCCTGCGTGAGGCCGCCGACTTCCTGCTGCGCGAACTGGCCCTGACGCCCCGTCCGTCGCGTGAAGAAGCCCTGGCCGTGGCCGAGACCCTGGCCCGGGCCGGCTGGTCGTGGGGACCGGCGGTGGTCGGCGCCCTGCGCTCGGTTCCGGTCGGCAATCAGTTCAGAAGCTCGGGCCTCGACGTCTGGAGCCGCCTGGTTGAGTGGGAAGACCAGGCGCCGGTCGGCGAGCCGCTGTCGCGGCCCATCGAGCCGGAAGCCGCCTCCGAGCGCCTGAAGTCGCTGCTGTCCCGCGCGGGTCTCGACGAAGTGCGCGAAGCCCAGGATGCCTACGCCCGCGAGGCCTCGTTCGCCTTCCAGCCGCGTGAGCGCGAGGGGGAGCCCCGGATGATGCTGGCCGAGGCGGGCACCGGCGTCGGCAAGACCCTTGGCTACCTCGCGCCCGCCAGCGTCTGGGCCGAGGCCAACGGGCCGTCGGTGTGGATCAGCACCTACACCCGGGCCCTGCAGCGCCAGATCGAGCGCGAGAGCGCCGCCATTTATCCTGACCCGCAGGTGCGGGCCCGCAAGGCGGTGGTGCGCAAGGGGCGCGAGAACTACCTGTGCCTCTTGAACCTGCAGGAGCAGGTCAACAGCGCCCAGCTGGGCAATGGCGATCTTGTGGGCCTGGCCTTGGCCGCGCGCTGGGCGCGGGTCAGCCGCGACGGCGACATGACCGGCGGCGACTATCCGGCCTGGCTGCCGACCCTGTTCGCCGTGCCGCCGTCGGCCCAGGCCAGCGCCGCCAACCTGGTCGACCGCCGGGGCGAGTGCATCCACGCCGGCTGCCAGCACTATCGCGTCTGTTTCATCGAAAAGGCCGTGAGGGCCTCCAAGCGCGCCGACATCGTCATCGCCAACCACGCCCTGGTCATGACCCAGGCGGCCTTCGACGGCGCGCGCACGGCGCGGGGCCTGAAGGGCGACAACGAGACCACGGCGGTCAAGCGCGTGGTGTTCGACGAGGGCCACCACCTGTTCGACGCCGCCGACAGCGCCTTTTCCGCCGCGCTCTCCGGCGCCGAGGCCGCCGAGCTGCGCCGCTGGATCCGCGGTCCCGAGGGGCGCGGCC
Source organism: Caulobacter endophyticus (assembly GCF_003116815.1). GTDB lineage: Bacteria > Pseudomonadota > Alphaproteobacteria > Caulobacterales > Caulobacteraceae > Caulobacter > Caulobacter endophyticus. The sequence goes on along the minus strand of NZ_QDKQ01000055.1, from coordinate 76,290 downwards.
GCCGGGGCAGGGGGCTCGAAGCGAGGCTGCTCGATATCCTCGGCGACAAGGAAAGCGCGCGTCAGGCGCTGAGCGCGGTGATCCAGGCCGCCACGGCCCTGCCGGGAGAAGGCTGGTCGGGCCGCATCGCGCCGCCGGACGGCCAGGTCAATCCGATCGGGCCGATTGAGAACTACCTCGTGGCCGTCATCGAGCAGCTGCGCGCGCGGTCCAGCGAGCGTGGCGGGGCCGAGCAGGGCCTGCAATGCGCAGCCCGCCCGGCCGTCGACCTCGTGCGCGAGCGGGCCGGCGAGGCCGCCCGGGCCCTGGCCGGGGTCGAGGCCCCGCTGCTGGCCCTGGCCCGCCAGCTGGAAGACGTGCTCGACGAGGACGCCGAACACCTGGGGCCGTCCGAACGCGCCCGTATCGAGGGCGCGCTGCGAGGCCTGGACCGCCGGGCGCGCATGACCCTGCCGGCCTGGCGCTCGATCCTGAAGGCCATCGACGAGGACGCCGAGGACGATCCCGATTTCGTTGACTGGTTCGAGGCCACCTTCCTTTATGGCCGTGTCGTCGACGCCGCTTGTCGCCGCCACTGGGTGGATCCGACCGAGCCGCTGCGCGCGGCGGTGCTTTCCCCCGCCCACGGCGTTCTGGTGACCAGCGCCACCCTGGTGGACCCGGCCCTGGAAGATCCCTTCGCCCTGGCCGAGATGCGCACGGGCGCGGCCCGCCTGCCGCAGCCGCCCAAGGTGCTGCGCCTGGTTTCGCCCTTCGACTACGAGAAGAACGCCCGCGCCTTCGTCGTCACCGACGTCAATAAAGAGGACGCGCGCCAGGTCTCGGCGGCCATGCGCGAACTCTTCCTGGCGGCCAACGGTGGGGCGCTGGGCCTGTTCACCGCCATCCGCCGGCTCAAAGCCGTGCACGAACGCATCGCGGCGCCCCTGGCCGACAAGGGCCTGCCGCTCTACGCCCAGCACGTCGATCCGCTGGAGGCCGGCGCCCTGGTGGATATCTTCCGCGCGGAAGAGGACGCGTGCCTCCTGGGCACCGACGCCATTCGCGACGGTGTCGACGTGCCGGGTCGCAGCCTGCGCCTGCTGGTCTTCGATCGGGTGCCCTGGCCGCGCCCGGACATTCTGCACAAGGCTCGCCGGACCAAGTTCGGCGGCAAGGGCTATGACGACTCCATCGCCCGCGCCCGTATCAGCCAGGCCTTCGGCCGTCTGATCCGCCGCGCTGACGATAGGGGCGTTTTCGTGATGCTCGATGCGGCAGCCCCCACGAGGCTCTTTTCAAGTCTGCCCGAAGGGGTGACCATCGAGCGACTCACGCTCGTGGAAGTCATTGAAGCGACGGCCGCATTTCTGTCCGAAGCACGCGATTAAACGAGCCGTGAGCATCCTCCGTGGGGGGAGGATTCCAGGAGGAAGACTTGGCGTTTCGTTTGGGGGCGACGGCCCTGTTGTGCGCCGGCCTGATGGCCGGCTCCGCGTCCGCGCAGGAGTTCGTGCGCGGCGACTGCCTTAACGTGGTCCAGCCCACGCGCGGCCTGCGTTTCGAGAACGACGACCACGCCCGCTGGTACAAGCGGTTCTGGACCGGCAACTGCCAGGACCTGAACCTGTGCTTTCCCGGCTCGCCCAACTGGAACGACATCGTCACCAAGCTGCTGGTCAAGGGCGGACCGTCCGAGAAGCCGGCCCTGCTGCCCAAGGCCTGCAAGCTGGGTCAGCTGATCGGCATGGAATGGGCGCGTGACCGCCGCATCAAGCGGATCTCGACCCAGGACCTCAAGCGCTTCTCCAATATCCTCGACGACGCCGGCGACCCTCTGAAGGGCGTCGAGGCGGTCGAGCTCAAGGCGCGCGCCCTGCTGGCCAAGCCGCAGGGCTGATCCTCCAGGCCAAGCCGCCGCCGAACCGTCGTATTGGCGACGTCGCGCCGTCGAATTTGTGCAATCGAACGCGTATAGAGGAGCGGTCGGGGAGAAGAGCAGCAAAGGGAGCGATCCTTATGGCCGCAGCGCGCCTGACCACCACCGATATCGCCATCGACGACCAGGTCGCGCCCAGCGAGGTCCGCTCGTCCCGCGCCCTCGTGCAGGCGGTGCGCTGGCGCAGCGGCCTCTCCCAGGCCGAGTTCGCCAGCGCCTTCGCCATCCCGCTGCCCACCCTGAGCGATCTGGAGCTGGGCCAGAGCCGTCCAGACGCTGCGATGCTGGCCTATCTGCGGGTCATCGATCATGCGCCTGACGTGGTGCGAGAGGCCCTGACGCGCGCCGGCCTCTAGGCTGCTGGATCCGGATGGCCCAGAAGAGGCAGTTCCTCCGCCAGCGGATTCGTAAGATGGCCGATTCCGAAGACTACAGCCGCGGCTTCGGCGGCGAAGCCCTGGCGGCCCGCCTGCGGCGCGCCTCCGAGCGGCTCGACCGCGACGGCGCCCGGGTCTATGCGGCCAGGGGAATTCGGTTCGAGCAGCGCTGGTATGGCGTCCTGCGCCAGCTGGTGGAGCACGACCGGCCGATGGGGGTCGGCGAGATCGCCACGATCCTGCGCATCACCCATGTCTCGGTCAGCGAGGCCAGTCGCTCGATGGAGAAGGCCGGCCTGATCGTCTCGCGGGCATCGGCGCAGGACGGGCGGCGCAGGTTGGTGGAGCTGACCGAGCAGGGGCGGGCGATGGTCGCGCAGCTGACCCCGCTGTGGGAGGCCTTCAACGCCGCCGCGCGCGAGCTGGACGCCGAGGCCGGCGAGATCGTCCGCCTGCTCGACCGGCTCGACGACGCCTTGGATCGTCGTTCGATGTTCGAACGGATCATGGCGGGAATTTCATTGGACGAGGCAAAGGCCGACATGGATATGTAGGGGCCTACATATATCTCGTATCGAGGACCCCATGGACACCACGCGTCGTATCTTCCTGGGAACGGCGGCCTCTGCGCTGGCGGCCTGCGCGTCCGGAGCGGCGACGGCTGCCGGCAAGGCTCCGGCCTTCAAGATCAACGGCAACCTGATGCTGCCGATCGATCCGCAGAAGCCTCTGGATCGCGAGATGCGCGATATGATCAGGAACTCGGGCCTCACGGCGGCCAAGCAGACCATCGGCGGGCCGGGCTCGGAGACCCGGGCCGAGACTGCCCAGTCCATCGCCAATATCGACAAGGCCGTTGCGCTCAATCCCGGCGTCTACCTCAAGGTCGCATCCGTCGCCGACTTCGACCGCGCCAGGGCGACGGGGCGGCTCGGGATCATCTATTCGTTCGAGGCGTCGGAGATGCTGGAGGGCGATCTTGCCGCCATCGACCAGTTCCGCGCCGCTGGCGTGCTGGTGATGGGGCTGAGCTACAACCGCACCACGCCGTTCGCGTCGGGCACGATGTCGTCGCCGTCCACGGGGCTGACGGAGCTTGGCCGCCGCGCCGTCGAGCGGATGAACGCTCTGGGCGTGACGATCGACGTCAGTCACAGCGACGAGCCATCCAGCCTGGGCGCGGTGGCCGCGTCGAGCAAGCCGGTCCTGATCACGCACGCAGGGGCCAGCGCGGTGCATGCCCATCCGCGCAACAAGTCTGATCGGTTGATGCGGGCCATGGCCGAGCGCGGCGGTGTGATGGGGATCTACGAGCTGTCCTACCTGACAACTCCGCCGGCCCAGCCCTCGCTGGACGTCTACTTCGCCCACCTGGAGCATGCCTTGAAGGTGTGCGGCGAGGATCATGTGGGCATCGGCAGCGACGCCCTGCTGTGGCCGTTCGACACCTCGCCCGAAAGCATGGCCCAGTGGAACAGGAGCCTGGAAGAGCGCAAGGCCGCTGGCGTGGCCGCGCCAGGCGAGGGGCCGCCGCCGTTCGTGACCGGGCTGAACCGTCCCGATCGCTTCACCGTCATCGCCGGCGAACTGCGCAGGCGGGGCTATTCGGCGCGGGTGGTCGACAAGGTGATGGGCGGCAACTTCAAGCGGGTCTTCGCCGAGACCTGGACGGCGTAAGGGGCCTCCAGAGCTGGAGCGCGTTGGACGGCGAAACCGCCTGCACTTTCGCCTAACGCGCTCTAACCCTTCTTGCGCTTCTGCGAGAACAGCCAGGTCCGCCAAGCGTCGTCATGCATCATGTCGGGCGGCACCACGTGGGCCATGCCGGAGTACGAGACGAACCGCACGTCGCCGCCGGCGTCGGCCAGGGCGCCGGCCCAGGCCAGGTTGGGGGCGTAGGGGTTCTCGCGGTCCTTGTCGCCGTGGACGATCATCACCGGGGTCGGGGCGACCTTGGCCGCCTGGGTGCGTTCGGGCGGCACGCCGGAGAAGGCGGCCACGGCCGCGAACTTGCCCGGCTCCAGCGCCGCGGCGTTCATCGCCGCCGAACCGCCCATCGAGAAGCCGACCAGATAGATGCGGTCGGTGTCGATCGGCAGGCGGGTCGACAGGTCGTCGATCAGCGCCAGTATGGCCCGCAGGCTGGTCCCTGGGCGTGAGGCCAGCAGGCGGTCGGCGCCCTTGGCGTAGTTGGCGGTGCGGAGCGGGGCCTGGGGCGCCAGCACGAAGGCGGGGAAGGTCTTGGCGGTGCCGGGGCGAGCCCAACTGCGCACGAAGGGACCCATCTGGGCCTTGTTGTCGTGGCCCACCGCGCCCGAACCGTGCAGCACGACCACCAGCGGCAGCTTCTCCTTGGTCGTCGGCGACAGCAGGCGATAGGGCAGGCGCACGCCGTTCGGCGCGGTGAAGCTGGCGGCGGCGAAGGCCTCGGCCGGCGGCAGGTCGGATGGCGTCGGCGCCAGGGGCGTCGTTGCGTAGCTGCGCGTCTCGACCGCTAGCCTGGGCGCAGGGGCGCGCGTCGGCGCGGGCTCCCGCGCGGACGTCGCGGCGCAGGCGCCCAGCAGGAGACAGGCGAGCAAGGTGAGCGGTTTCCGCATGGCGTTTTGCATAGCCTGCTTCGCGCCGCTTGTCTGGAGGCGGAGCAACCCTGGCCGCCGCCTGCGGGTTTAACTTCCGACGCCCTCATGGGGTGAAGCACGGGAGAAACCGGTCATGATCGGTCACAGGCATCACAAGGAAGACGGCCGCCACTTCACGCACGGCACCTCGGCGACCACCGCCGACTGCGCGTCCGAAGGCAAGCTGCGGCCGGAGGACCGTCACATCGAGGCCCCCCACTCGAAGGTGGCCGACAAGCCGCTGGCGGAGAACGAGAAGCACGACCAGTTGGCCGATAAGGTCGAGTGCTCGGAAAGCCGCCAGGAAGCCCTGCTGGACGAGGGCCTGGAAGAAAGCTTCCCGGGCAGCGACCCGGTCAGCGTCAAGCGGATCACCTGATCCGGGGACGGTGTCAGGCTTCGCGCGGGAAGCGCGAGGCGGCGCGTGAGGCGAAGCTGCCGCGGGCGGCTTCGCTTTCTGGCGAAACCGAGGCGGCCGGCATGACGACGCTGCTCTTGCGGCGACGACGACGCTGGCGTTGGGCCGAGATGTCGGAGAAGCGCATGGCCCCGCGCTCGCGGGCGTCGCGGCGGACGGCCTCGATATGGCTGGCCAGGTAGACGACGGCGATGCCGGCGACGTCGGCGGCCAAGTCGGTGAAGCTGGCGCTGCGATGGGCGAAGAGCTGGGCGATCTCGGCGCTGGCGCCCAGCAGGATCGCGGCGATCGCCAGGTCGTTGCGGCGCATCCTCGGGAAGGCCAGGAAAGCCACGGCGGTCAGCCCGCCGAAAGCCAGGGCGTGAGCGGCCTTGTCGCTGAGCCCGAAGGCCTCCTCAAGCCCCTGGAACGGGCCGAGCATCAAGGTCACGGCCGTCGCCGCTCCGGCGAAAAGCACGGCCTTGGCGGCGATAACGACATGGTTGGGCGTCAGCATGGGCTCGGCTCGCGGTGGAGCCCTGAGTCCTAAGGCCGCATGCCTCGCAAACCGTGAAGGAACACAGTCAACGGAAGATGACTATTTCCGCGGTTTGGCCGGGGGAGCCTTGGCGGCGGCGTCCCTGGCCGTCTTCCAGGCGTGGTAGGCTTCCAGGTAAGGTTGCCGGCGCAGGATCTTCGAGGCGGGATCGACGATCACCGGAGCGACGTCGCCCACCTTCACGCGGCCCGTCCCGTCGGCCATCGGCAGGGTGATGACCTTGCCGCCGACCTTCACCTCGACCGGCATGGGGAAGCGGCCCGTCGGACTCTTCCAGGCCAGCACCAGATCCTCGCCCTCGCGGGTCTCGACCAGGTCAGGCAGCTCGGCGTGGCGCAGATAGGCGTCGAAGAACCAGCCGTAGTCGGCGCCGGTCGCCTCGTTCACCGCCTTGATGAAGTCGGCCGTGACCGCATAGCGCGGCGCGAAATTGCCGGGCCTGGGATCGGGCCGGCCATAGACCAGCACGCGCGTGGCCTTGAAGAACGCTTCATCGCCGATCAGGGCGCGCAAGCTGTGCAGCATGTTGGCGCCCTTGTAGTAGATGTCGGTCCCCGGCCCGATCTTGGCGTCGTAGACGGCCTCTTCCTCCATGGGCTTGCCCGACACGATCGGGAAGCGGTTGAAGCTCTTCACGCGCATCTCGTTCAGGCGAACCATGTACTCCATGTCGCCATGCAGCCACTGCGAATAGAGCGGCTGCATGTAGGTGCCGAAGGCCTCGTGCAGCCACATGTCGTCCCAGTCGACATTGGTCATCTGGTTGCCGAACCACTCGTGCGCCAGTTCGTGGTTCAACAGCCAGTCGAAGCCGTAGATTTCCTGGGCGTAGCCGGCGCCGTAGGCGTTCAGCGTCTGGTGCTCCATGCCCAGGTGCGGGGTCTCGACCGCGCCCATCTTCTCGGAGCGGAACGGGTAGGGACCGATCATCGCCTCGTAGAAATCGAGCATCGGGGCGAACTGGCCCAGCAGGTTGCGGCCCTTGGCCTCGTTGCCCTCGATGGCCCAGAACTCGATGGGGAAGCTGTCGCCGAAACGACTGCGATAGGCCGCCGTCAGGTGGACGTACGGGCCGATGTTCAGCGCTACGGCGTAGGTGTTGGGCGTCTTCATGCGCCAATGGAAGGTGCGCCGGCCGTCGCCCGCCTCGGCGACGTCGATCAGGATCCCTCCCGACGGCGCCGACAGGCCTGCCGGGACGGTGATCCGCAGGTCGACGAGATCGGGCTCGCCGGTCGGATGGTCGATGCACGGCCAGAACAGGTCGCAGCCCTCGCCCTGCACGGCCGTGGCGATCCAGGGGCGGCCGTCGGGGGTCCTGGTCCAGACGAAACCGCCGTCCCACGGGGCGCGCTTGGCCTCGACCGGCACGCCGGCATAGCGGATGCGCACGGCGGTGGTGTGACCGGCGGGGATCGGCGCGGACGGAGTGATCGACAGGCGGCCGTCGGGATTGCGCCAGGCCGAGGAGGATAGTTCGCGGCCGTCCAGAGACACCGCCGACACGGCCAGCTCGCGGTCGAGGTCCAGCACGATCACCGGCAACTCGCGGTCGGCGCGCAGGGCCAGCACGGCCTCACCGGCGATGGCCTTGCGCCGGGGGAACACCTCGATCGACAGGTCGACGTGCTCGATATGCACGCCGGCCTGATCGGGCTTCAGCGCCCCGCCGGTGGCCAGGGTCTGGGCGGTTGGCGCGGCGCGCGCGGGCTTGGGCGACTTGGCCGGCGCGGCGGCGATGAGCAGCGGAAGGACGGCGGCGAGGGCCAGACGCTGGACTGGTGAAACGGACATGCGGCTCCCCCCGAGGATGAACCGTCATCGGTAGGGGAGGCCGGGGCTTATTGAAACCCTCCCTCAAAGACAGAGGGGGGGTTCTAGATCTTCTCGCTGATCTTGATGGCCACCTTGCAGCCGGTCTGGATGACGGCGCTGAGCAGCGGGTAGGCCGCAGCCTCGTGGGCGCCTTCCTCGATGGCCAGGTCGCGATGCATCAGCTCGTCGTCGCGGAACTTGGACAGCTCGGCGGCCAGGGCCGGGTCGCGGTCCCTCAGCTCGTCGATCTGGCCGGCATAGTGCTTTTCGATCACCGACTCGACGGCCTCGGTGCAGGCATGGGCGGCCTTGTCGCCGATCAGGGCCGTGCCGGCGCCCAGGGTGAAGGCCGCCAGTCGCCACAGCGGCGACATCAGGGTCGGGCGCACCTTGCGCTCGGACAGCAGCTCGTCGAAGCGGGACAGGTGGACCTGCTCGTGGCCCTCCATCTCCTTCAACTGCTCGGCGATGCGCTCGCGGCCGCGGGCGTGCTTCATCACGGCCTGCTGGCCGCGGTAGATGTGGACGGCGGCCAGTTCGCCGGCCTGGTCGACGCGCAGGATCTCGGCCAGGCGGGCGGCCTGGGCGCCGCGGCCGGGACGGGGCGGGACGGCTTTCTGTTCGGCGGCGCTCATCGCACGGCCTCCTTGCGACCCAGGGCGGCGAAGGCCGAGACGACGGCCAGGCCCAGCGAGACCAGGGCGTTCCAGCCGGCCATCGACAGGCCCAGGAACACCCAGGCGGCCTTGTCGCACATCGGAGGCTGGATCTTGGCGCCCTTCAGCATGGCCACCAGGTCGTCGGAGGTGGCCAGGCCGCCGCCGGTGCAGGTGCTGGGGCCGGGCCACCACTTCCATTCGACGCCCGCGTGGAAGGCCGCCAGGCCCGCGCCGTAGAGGAAGATCGCGCCCAGCAGCCACAGGGCCGGCGCGCGCAGCCTGGCCCAGAGCGGGGTGCGCTGCAGGATGGTCGCGACCAGGCCGACGGTTCCGGCCACCCAGTAGACCTCGCGCTGCTTCAGGCAAAGGTGGCAGGGCGCCAGGCCCCCGAAGCTTTCGAAGGCATGGGCCGCGCCCAGCATGATCGCGCTGGCGGCGAAGGCCAGGACCGGCCAGTGCTTGGCGACCCACGCCAGGGGCGGACGCTTGGGAACGAGGGGACCGGTGGTCACGGCCGGGGTGTCGGTGGTCATACGGCGCACGCGCCTCCGCTGCTTCCTCCCAGGAAATGGCTCGCGGCGAGGCCGATGACAAGGAGCAGGATCAAACCGCCGGCCACCAGGGCCAGGCGCCGTTCGATCACCGGCAGCAGCGCCGGGCCGAACTTCTTGACCACGAAGGCGACGAGGAAGAAGCGCGCGCCGCGGGTGACGACCGAGGCGAAGATGAACATCGGGAAGCTGAAGGCCGCCAGGCCCGAGGCGATGGTCACCAGCTTGTAGGGGATGGGGGTCAGGCCCTTGGCCAGGATCACCCAGACGCCGTACTTGTCGTACCAGCACTTGAATTCGGCCAGGCCTCCGGCGTGGCCGGTGGCGGCCATCATCCATTGGCCCACCGGGGTCAGGAAGTAGCCGATGGCGTAGCCGAGGATGCCGCCCAGCACCGAGGCCAGGGTGCAGATGGCCGCGTAGCGCCAGGCGCGGTCGGGCCGGGCCAGCACCATCGGCGCCAGCATGACGTCGGGCGGAACGGGGAAGAACGAGCTCTCCGCGAAGGAGACGGCGAACAGGCTCGTGGGAGCGTGACGCGAGGCGGCCAGGCCCATGACCCAGTCGTAGAGGCGGCGCAGCATGCGAACTCCCGTTTGCGGATGCGCCGTTGCTAGCAGGGGTCGGCGCGCTTGTCCCGGGCGATGCGACGACGTTTTCCGGTTCTTTTTGCGACGCCGCGAAGGCGGGCGCTGAAGCCTGCTCCAGACAGTAAAACGCCCCGTCCTCCAGGCGCCGGGCCGACATGGCGCGGAGGAGGACGGGGCCACGCGGTCGCCGCAACATTACGACCGCGTGTCTCGGCTAGGACCTTGGGGGTCCTAGAACTTGACCGCCAGCGAGACGCTGTAGTTGCGTCCCGGAGCGGTGTAGCCGTCGACGACCAGGGGCGTGCCGGCAGGGTTCATCGCCGACGGCGGGATGGCGACGGCCGACTGGCCGCGCACGTCCGACCACCACCAGTACTTCTCGTCGGTGATGTTGAAGACGCCGCCGCGCAGGGTGACCGCGTCGGTGAGGTTGAGGTAGGCCGTGGCGTCGAGGGTCGTGAACGACGGCGGCGCGAAGCAGCCGCCCGTGCAGGTCACGCCCACGCGGCCCAGCGATTTCTTGTTGGCGTGGACCGCGCTCAGCTGGCCGCCGAAGCGGCCCTCGGGGTCGCGCCAGGCCAGGCCCGCGGTGAACTTCGCCGGGTCGATGGTCTGCAGCGGGGTGTTGACGCCGTTGGTGGTCGAGTGGCCGCGAGCGTAGGAGGCCGCGCCCATCAGGGCGAAGCCGCCGCCCAGCGAGACTTCGCCGCGCGCCTCGGCGCCGCTGATCTCGGCCTCGGCCAGGTTGACGAACTGGTAGATCGCCGGGTTGGCGGCCGTGAAGTTGCCGCCGATCTGAACCTGCTCGATGAAGTTCTTGTACTTGCCGGTGAAGCCCGTGACGCTGATCGACCACGTCGGCTGCACCAGGCGGATGCCGGCCTCGAACGAGCGGCTGGTCTCGGGCTTCAGGTCGGGGTTGGAGATCGACTTGTAGTTCGAGACGACGTTGGCGAAGCCGGTGTTGACCTGCGACGGGGCAGGAGCCTTGAAACCGGCGGCGGCGTTGGCGAAGAAGCTGACGAGGTCGGTAGCCTGCCACACGGCCGACAGCTTGGGCGAGAAGCGCGAGTCGCTCTGGCCCTGGGGCACGTTGGCCGTGAACAGCGGGTCGTTCTTGGGCTCCAGCTTGTAATAGTCGTAGCGCAGGGCCGGATAGAAGGTGACCTGGCCGACCGCGAACTCGTCCTGAACATAGCCGCCCACCAGAGTGTAGTCGGTGTTGGGGAAGGCGCGGCTGGGGAAGGTCTCGCCGGCCGGCGGCACGGTGCCGTCGCGCAGGCCTTCCTGGCGGGTCAGCGAGGCGTCGCCGCCCCAGACGATCGTGTGGTCGAGCCCGGCGAAGCTGGCCTTGCTGGTCAGCTCGATCGCGCCGCCGAACACCTCGTTGTCGAACTTGGCGTCGCGGGTGCGGTCGGCGGCCGTGTAGCGGTCCTCGGCCGAGAACTGCCGGGTGGTGCTGCTCTGGTAGTAGAGGGTGGAGCGGGCGCTCTGGATCAGGCCTTCGCCGCCGGTGAAGACGTGGGCCAGGCTGACGCGGTCGCGGCGCAGCTTGTCGAAGGCGGTCAGGCCGACGACTGCGGTCGAGGCCGGGGCGCCCCCCGTCACGACGATGGCGCGGCCCGACAGCACGTTCCAGTCGACGTCGCGGTCCAGGTGGTCGAACGTCAGGGTGAACTTGTTGCGGTCGTCGAGGTTGAAGGCCAGCTTGGCCAGGACGGCGTTGGAGCTGTTGTCCTCGGGGTTGGCGACGGTGCGGCTGATGTTGGCCGAGGCGTTCGTGCCTTGGGTCTCGGTCTCGTGGCCGTCGCGGCGAGTGTAGGCCAGCAGGCCTTCCCAGCGGCCCGAGGCGCCGGCGACCAGGGCGCTTTCGCTCCAGCTCTCGTCGGCCGAGTTGTAGCCGACGCGGGCGCGGCCGGCGAAGCTCTTGCCCTTCAGCACGTCGGACGGATCCTTGGTGAAGAAGTTGACCGAACCGGCCAGGCCGTCGCTGCCGTAGAGGGCCGAGGCGGGGCCGCGCACGATCTCGACCGACTTCAGCACGTCCAGGTCGACATAGTCGCCGCGGCCCGCCGACTGGGCGCCGAAGGCGTAGCCGTCGGGCACGCGCACGCCATCGACCAGCACCAGCACGCGGTTGCCTTCCAGGCCGCGAATATTGAAGCCGGCATTGCCGTCGCGACCCGTCGAGGCGCCGGCGGCGGTGAAGCGGGCGGGGGCGCTGCGCACCGACACGCCGGGTTCGAAACGCACGAGGTCCTTGATGTCGGCGATCAGGCCGTCCTCGATCTCACGCTCGGTGACCACGCTGACGGTGGCCGGCACGGCCAGCACCGACTTTTCGCTGCGGGTGGCGGTGACGGTGACCTTGTCCAGCTCGGCCGCGCCGTCGGCGGCGGGCGCGTCGGCAGCGAAGGCGGCCGTGGCTGAGAGCAGGGCGCCGGCCGATGCGGCGGCGAAGCAGACGAGTTTGTTGCGCGACAAAAGAAGTAACCCCCGGTTTTCGGCCTCAGATGCGAATTGTTCGCATTCGTTGGATGGGGAGCTACGACCGTCTGGCGGCTTGGTCAAGTTATTTGCAATTGATTCTTAGATTCATCCGCAATAGGAGCCTGGACCACGCACCGATCGTCCTTGAGGGGGATTCCGATGAAGACCATGCTCGCTTCGGCGGCGCTGCTGGCGGGCCTTGGCCTGTCCGGCCTGGCGCACGCCCACTCGCCCTACATGCTGCCCAGCACCTTCGACGTCTCCGACCGCAAGATCGTGACCGTCCAGGGCTCGTTCACCGAGAGCTTCTTCACGCCTGAAGTGGTGATGAAGTCCGACACCTACGCGGTGGTCGGCCCCGACGGCGTCCGCAAACCGCTGACCCCGACCTACCTGCGCGAGATGGCCCTGGTCGAGGCCCCGGTCGAGACGGCCGGCACCTACCGCATCACCACCGGCCAGCGCGCCGGCCGCGTCGGCAAGGCCACGCTGGTCAACGGCGAGTGGGAGTTTCTGGAACCGGGCAAGGCCCCGGCCGGCGCCGAACTGGTCGACATGCAGAGCATCACCACCGCCGACGTCTATGTGACCCGCGGCGCGCCCAGCAACGGGGCCCTGGCCCCTGTGGGCAAGGGCCTGGAGTTCCAGGCGGTCACTCACCCCAGCGACATCACCACCGGCCAGCCGGCCAAGTTCGTGGTGCTGTACGACGGCAAGCCCGTGGCCGGCCAGGAGATCACCCTGAGCGCCGGCGGCGACCGCTACGCCGACGCCAAGGCCGCCCCGGTCACCGTCAAGAGCGACGCCCAGGGCCGCTTCGAGCTGAAGCCCGAGCGTTCGGGCGTCTACCAGGCGCAGGCTCGCTACCGCGTCGCCCCCGCCGCCGCCGGCCAGCCGGGCCAGAGCCACACCTATTCCCTGACCTTCGAATCCCTGCGCTGAGAGCCGACATGATCCGCAACACCCTGATCCTGGCCGCCGTCCTGGCCGCCGTCTCCGCCCCGGCCCTGGCCGCCTCGCACGCCCGCGACACCTTCATCAAGGAGCAGGACGTCAACGGCGACGGGATCGTCACCAAGGAAGAGTTCGTCATCACCCGCGACCAGCTCTTCAAGGCCATCGACGCCGACAAGAACGGCGTGCTGTCCAAGGAAGAGTACGTCGGCGAGTTCAAGGGCCGGCTCGAAAAGCGCCTGGCCGCCTCGACCGAGACCGCCGAGAAGAAGGAAGAGGAGCGCGTGCGCCAGATGCGCCAGGCCGATGTGCGCTTCGGCGTGCTCGACAGCGACAAGAGCGGCGGCATCACCCCGGCCGAGTTCGCCTATTCGGGCTGGCGGATGTTCGTGACCCACGACACCAACAAGGACGGCGTCGTTTCGACCGCCGATCCGGTGGCCGCGGACACGAACTGACGCCGGGGGGCGCCCCTGGCTCTTCATCCCCTTTGGAGCCAGGGGCTGCCGCCGGATCGCGAGGGACGCGCGCGACGCTTTCCCTTCGGCGCGGGGGCTTCTATATGCGGACATCTCCCCTTCGCTGTTCGCCCCCGGAAAGACGCCCCGTCCCATGGCCCGCATTCTGATCACCTCGGCCCTGCCGTACATCAACGGCATCAAGCACCTGGGGAACCTGGCGGGCTCGATGCTGCCGGCCGACGTCTATGCGCGCTTCCAGCGGGCGAGGGGCCACGAAACCCTCTACATCTGCGCCACCGACGAGCACGGCACCCCGGCCGAGCTGGCCGCCTCGGCCGCCGGCCAGGACGTTGCGACCTACTGCGAAGAGCAGCACGTGCTGCAGCATGACGTGGGCCGCGCCTTCGGCCTGTCATGGGACCATTTCGGCCGCTCGTCCTCGCCGCAGAACCATCGCCTGACCCAGCACTTCGCCGAGGTCCTGGAAGCCCAGGGGCTGATCGAGGAGCGGGTCGACCAGATGGTCTACTCGATCGACGACCGCCGCTTCCTGCCCGACCGCTATATCGAGGGCACCTGCCCGCACTGCGGGTTTGAAAAGGCCCGCGGCGACCAGTGCGACAACTGCGGCAACCTCTTGGATCCGACCGACCTGAAGGACCCGTACTCGGTGATCTCGGGCTCGCGGAACCTGGAGGTGCGCGACACCAAGCACCTCTATCTGCTCCAGACCAAGATGGCCGACCGCATCCGCGCCTGGGTCGACAGCCACCCCGACTGGCCGACCCTGGCCAAGTCGATCGCCTACAAGCACCTCGATGAAGGCCTTATCGATCGCGGCATCACCCGCGACCTGGCTTGGGGCGTGCCGGTGACCAAGGACGGCCTGCCGCGTCCGGGCATGGAAGAGAAGGTCTTCTACGTCTGGTTCGACGCCCCGATCGAATACATCGCCGCCACCCAGGAGTGGGCGGAAGGCGGCGCCGATCGCGACTGGCGCTCGTGGTGGCGCACCGACGCCGGCGCAGGCGACGTCCGCTACGTGCAGTTCATGGGCAAGGACAACGTCGCGTTCCACACCGTCAGCTTCCCCGCCACCATCCTCGGCTCGGAAGAGCCGTGGAAGAGCGTCGACATGCTCAAGGCCTTCAACTGGCTGAACTGGTACGGCGGCAAGTTCTCGACTAGCAGCAAACGCGGCGTGTTCATGGATGCGGCGCTCGACATCCTGCCGCCCGACCTGTGGCGCTGGTACCTGACCTCGAACTCGCCGGAAGGCAGCGACACGGCCTTCACCTGGGAGCAGTTCGCCAGCGCCGTGAACCGCGACCTGGCCGACGTGCTGGGCAACTTCGTCAACCGCATCCTGAAGTTCACCGAAAGCAAGTTCGACGGCGTCGTGCCGGAAGGTGGCGAGATCGGTCCGCTGGAGGAAAAGCTCTACGCCGACGTCGCCGAGCGCTTGGCCGACCTCGCCGAACAGATGGACGCCATCGAGATCCGCAAGAGCGCCCAGGCGCTGCGGGCCCTGTGGGTGGTCGGCAACGAGTACCTGCAGGAAGCCGCTCCCTGGACGGCGATCAAGACCGACCGCGACCGCGCCGCGGTGATCGTGCGCACGGCCCTGAACCTGGCCGCGCTCTACGCCCGCATCTCGGCCCCGTTCATCCCGTTCGCCGCCGAGAAGATCGGCGAGGCCTTCGGTCAGGCCTGGCCGCCGGCCTGGCCGTCGTCTGACGTCGCCGCCGAACTCTCGACCGTCCCGGCCGGCCAGACCGTCCGCGCGCCCGAAGTGCTGTTCAAGAAGATCGACGACGACATGATCGCCGAATGGGCCGCGCGGTTTGGGGGCGCGGAGTAAAAGATCCCCCCCCGAGGGGGAGGTGGCCCGAAGGGCCGGAGGGGGAAGTCCCTGCTGAACTTGGTGAAGCCGTAGGCGTGGGAAGCCAGTTCCCCCTCCGTCGGCTTCGCCGACACCTCCCCCTTCAGGGGGAGGGTCTGAAAGTCCTTCCACTTCATCGCACAGCGCTCTACGGAGCGGCCATGCCGCTCGTCGCCCGTCTCAGCCTGTTCTATGTGGCCATCTATCTGGTCATCGGGGTGAGCCTGCCTTACGTGGCCACCTTTCTGCGGGCCAAGGGCCTGTCGGGGGCCGAGATCGGGGCCGTGCTGGCAGCGCCGTTGCTGCTGAAGCCCTTCACCGGCTCGATACTGGCGGTATGGGCCGACGGTTTCCGGCTGCGCCGCTCGCCGATGATCCTGCTGGCGGTCGCCGCCGCGGCCGCCTACCTCGCCATGCTGGTCGCGCCGGGCTTCTGGAGCCTGCTGGTCTGCTGGCTCCTGGGCGCGACGCTGTTCTCGACCATCTCGCCGCTGATCGACGTGGTGACCCTGCGCCGGGCGCGGCTGGAAGGCTTCAACTATGGCCTGCCGCGCGGCAGCGGATCCAGCGCCTTCATCGCCGCCAACCTGGCCATGGGCGTGGTGCTGACCCTGGTCGGCGCCGAGGTCATCGTCGTCTGGATCACCGTGGCGGCCCTGCTGACCGCCTTCGCCGCCTTCGCCCTGGTTCCGCCAGAGCGCGTGCATGACGAGGGCGAGGCGCCGGCCAGACGGGATCGCTGGAAGGGCCTGGGCAGCCTGCTCACCGACCGCGTGTTCGTGCTGGCGGTGGTCACGGCCGGCCTGATCCAGGGCGCGCACGGTTTCTATTACAGCTTCTCGACCATCCTCTGGCGCAAGCAGGAAATCCCCGAGCCGATGATCGGCGTGCTCTGGGGCGTCGGCGTCGCCGCCGAGGTGGGCTTCATGTGGTTCCTGGAGTCGTGGCGCCGCCGCGTCGGCCCCGGACGCCTGCTGGTTATGGGCGCTGGGGCGGCTGTGATCCGCTGGACCGCCTACGCCTTCGCCCCGCCTCTATGGGCGCTGTTCCCGCTGCAGATGCTGCACGCCTTCACCTTCGCCGCCAGCTTCCTGGCCTCGCTGCAACTGATCGAGCGCCTGACGCCGCCCCGCAGCGCCTCGGCCGCCCAGGCCCTGAACTCTGCGGTGTCGCAGGGCTTCACCCTGGGCCTGGCGACCCTGGCCTCGGGCCCGCTGTTCGACGCCCTGGGCGTGCGGGGGTACTGGGCGATGGCGGGGCTGGGCGCGGCCGGGCTGGCAGGCGCTCTGGTGCTGGGACGTAGTTCGCGGGTGAGGGCGGGGGCGTGACGCTCATCCCTCCCCCTTGTTGGGCGAGGGGCAGGGGTGGGGCGATGCGGCGTTCGACGCTGAGCCGCCGCCAATTCAGCAGGTCACCCCATCCCCGACCCTTCCCCCATCAAGGGGGAAGGGGGAGACCTGATCAGATCTCGTACGAGATCTCCTGGCCTTCCAGCCATTCGACGATCCGCTCGGCGGCGACCACCGGATCGACCTTGGTGGTGTCGATGACCAGTTCGGCCGCTTCGGGCGCTTCATACGGGCTGTCGATGCCGGTGAAGTTCTTCAGCTGGCCCGAGCGCGCCTTCTTGTAGAGGCCCTTGACGTCGCGGCTCTCGGCCACGGCCAGGGGGGTGTCGACGAACACCTCGACGAACTCGCCCTCGTTCAGGATCTCGCGCGCCAGGCGGCGCTCGGCCCGGTAGGGCGAGATGAACGCCGTCAGCACGATCAGGCCGGCGTCGACCATCAGCTTGGCGACCTCGGCCACGCGTCGGATGTTCTCGACGCGGTCCTCTTCAGTGAAGCCCAGGTCCTTGTTGAGGCCGTGGCGCACATTGTCGCCGTCCAGCAGGTAGGTGTGGCGGCCCAGCGCGTGCAGGCGCTTTTCCACCAGGTTGGCGATGGTCGACTTGCCCGCGCCCGACAGGCCCGTCAGCCAGACCACCCGGCCGCGCTGGCTCTTCAGGGCCGCGCGCGAGGTCTTGGAGACGTCTGTATGCTGCCAGTGGATGTTGTCGGCCCGGCGCAAGGCGAAGTTCAGCAGGCCCGCGCCGACGGTGCGGTTGCTGATCCGGTCGATCAGGATGAAGCCGCCCAGGTCGCGGTTGTCGGCATAGGCCTCGAACGGGATGGCCTGGTCGAGCGAGAGGTTGACGTGGGCGATCTCGTTGAGCTCCAGCCGCTTGGCGGCCGTGTGCTCCAGCGTGTTGACGTTCACCCGGTGCTTGATCTCGGTGACGCTGGCGCCGACCAGGCGCGCGCCGATCTTCAGCAGGTAGGAGCGGCCGGGCGGCAGGGGCTCGTCGTCCATCCAGACCAGGGTGGCCTCGAACTGGCCGGCGACGGCGCAGGGGCTGTCTGCGGCGACCAGCACGTCGCCGCGGCTGACGTCGACTTCATCCGTGAGCGTGATGGTCACCGACTGGCCGGCGACGGCCTGGTCCAGGTCGCCCGGCAGGGTGACGATGCGCGACACACGGCTTTCGCGGCCCGAGGGCAGCACCTTAACCCGGTCGCCCGGCTTGACCACGCCCGAGGCCAGCTGCCCCGAGAAGCCGCGGAAGTCGAGGTTCGGGCGGTTGACCCACTGCACCGGCAT
Organism: Caulobacter endophyticus; assembly: GCF_003116815.1. Taxonomy (GTDB): domain Bacteria; phylum Pseudomonadota; class Alphaproteobacteria; order Caulobacterales; family Caulobacteraceae; genus Caulobacter; species Caulobacter endophyticus. The sequence continues at coordinate 58,379 of NZ_QDKQ01000055.1, read as the reverse complement.
TCGGAACGGCTGGGCCTGAAGGCTGTCCTCGACCTCGACGCTCTCCAGCCAGTCCATAAGGATCGGGCCGTCGAACCAGGGCGTGTGCTGGCTGCGCACGGCCATGTTGTCGCCGCCCAGGCCCGAGATCGGGATCGGGGTGAAGACGGAGAGGCCGATCCTGTCGGCGAAGGCGCGGTAGTCGGCGACGATGGCGTCGAACACCGCCTGGTCCCAGTCGACCAGGTCCATCTTGTTGACCGCCAGCACCACGTTGCGGATGCCGAGCAGGCTGACGAGGTAGGAGTGGCGGCGGGTCTGGGTCAGCACGCCCTTGCGGGCGTCGATCAGGATCACGGCCGCGTCGGCGGTCGAGGCGCCGGTAACCATGTTGCGGGTGTACTGCTCGTGGCCGGGGGTGTCGGCGACGATGAACTTGCGCTTGTCGGTCGAGAAGAACCGGTAGGCGACGTCGATGGTGATGCCCTGCTCGCGCTCGGCGGCCAGGCCGTCGACCAGCAGGGCGAAGTCGATCGCCCCGCCTTGCGTGCCCACCCGCTTGGAGTCGGCCTCGAGGGCGGCCATCTGGTCCTCGAAGATCATCTTGCTGTCGTAGAGCAGCCGGCCGATCAGGGTGGACTTGCCGTCGTCGACGCTGCCGCAGGTGATGAAGCGCAGCAGCGACTTGTTCTGGTGAGCCTCGAGATAGGCTTCGATGTCTTCGGCGATGAGGGCGGACTGGTGAGCCATCAGAAGTAGCCCTCCTGCTTCTTCTTCTCCATCGAGGCGGACTGGTCGTGGTCGATGACCCGCCCCTGGCGCTCGCTGGTGGTGGTCAGGAGCATCTCCTGGATGATCTGCGGCAAGGTCGAGGCGGTGCTCTCGACGGCGCCGGTCAGCGGATAGCAGCCCAGGGTGCGGAAGCGCACGCTCCTGATCTGCGGCTCTTCACCCTCGCGCAGGCGGAAGCGCTCGTCGTCGACCATGATCAGCGCGCCGTCGCGCTCGACCACCGGACGGGGGGCCGAGAAGTAGAGCGGCACGATCGGGATGTTCTCCAGGTGGATGTATTGCCAGACGTCCAGCTCGGTCCAGTTGGAGATCGGGAAGACGCGCAGGCTTTCGCCCGGATGCTTGCGGGTGTTGTAGAGCTTCCACAGCTCGGGGCGCTGGTTCTTCGGGTCCCAGCGCTGCTCGGCCGAGCGGAAGCTGAACACGCGCTCCTTGGCGCGGCTCTTCTCCTCGTCGCGGCGAGCGCCGCCGAAGGCCGCGTCGAAGCCGTACTTGGCCAGGGCCTGCTTGAGGCCCTCGGTCTTCCAGAGGTCGGTGTGCAGCGCGCTGCCGTGGTCGAACGGGTTGATGCCGCGCGCCTCGGCCTCGGGGTTCTTGTGGACCAGCAGGTCGAAACCCAGCTCCTGCGCGATCTTGTCGCGCAGCTCGTACATCGCCTTGAACTTCCAGGTCGTGTCGACGTGCAGCAGCGGGAAGGGCGGCTTGCTCGGATAGAACGCCTTGGCGGCCAGGTGCAGCATCACCGCGCTGTCCTTGCCGATCGAGTACAGCATGACCGGGCTTTCGCACTCGGCGGCCACCTCGCGCATGATGTGGATGCTCTCGGCTTCCAGGCGCTGCAGGTGGGTGAGGCGGGCGGGCGTGATCACGGGCATGGTCGGCTCGTAAGCGACGGCGGGCGCCTGGGGTGCAAGCTGGGTAAGGGCCAAGACGGTCGTCCGCAAACAGAAAGACTTCGCCTCTCGCCCGGCGGCGGGAGATGAAGAACCGGGGGAGCCTGCGACCTAGGTCCCCGGGCCTTTCGGGGCAAGGCGCAGAAATCTAGGGGCGCTGTCAGCTTGTGTGGGCGCCGTTGCGGCAACATGACCAAAAGTTCATTCGAGCCTTGCCATGGATTACGGCATAACGGCGCTATCGGATCGACGGGTAAGCCGATGTCCTTCTTGTCAGAACTCCTCGCGGCGATCGTGCTGTGGCTCTCGGCCACGGCCCTGTGCCAGTTCGGCGTGGTGATCGAGGAAACGATCATCAAGCCGAAGGTCGAACGCACCGTCGCGCGTTCGCCGCGCGAGGCCGCGCGCCTCGAAACCGCGCCCGGGATCATCTGCCCCGAACAGGCCGCGCGCCTCGCCCGCGCTTGATCCGTCCGCCCCGGGAACGTCGGGGCGAGGCACAAGAGAATCGCGCAACACTCGGCCCCCTTTGGGGAAAACCGCGTCAACCGGCTATGCGCGGGCGCCTTTCGCGGCTAGGTTTATTCGCCTGCGCGGAGAAGGGGCTTGCGCGCTGTGTCGCTGTAAAAGGCCCCCTCGTCGTTCGCCTTGGGACAGTGGCTGCGTATGAAGCCTAAGAAGCGCCGACCGCTCGACTTTTCCACCCTGCCGGTGGAGACGCCCCGCGACGATGCGGCGCCGGCTTCTGGCCTGCCTGAGTCGGACCTGTCGGCCTTCGACGTCGCCGAGCCCGATCCCGACGCGCCGATCAGCGAACCCGACAATGATCTCGACATCGCCGACCTGCCGGAGACTGGTTTCCTGGCCGCGCCGCCGCGCGGCGCGCGTCCGCCGTCCTACCAGCCGCCCGAGCCGCAGCCCGAACCCGCGCCCGAACCGCTGACCTCGACGATCGAGCCCGAACCTACGCCGGAGCCTGTGCAGGAAGCCGCGCCTGAGCCGGTCCCCGATCCGTTCGAGCCGGTGCTGCGCGAGGATCGCTCGACCGCGCGCCGGTCGTTCTTCAGGAGCTCGCCCCCGCCCGAACCGGAACCGGTTGCGCCGGAGCCCGAGCCCGTGGCCGAGGCTCCGCCGCCGGCCCCCGAGCCGATGCACGCGTTCGCGCCGCCGCCCGAGCCGCGCCGCCGCACGCGGACGGCCGAACATCCGCCGGCCGCCGACGACCTGTCGCCGCTGCCCACCTTCCTGACCGCGCCCGCCGCGGCCCAGCCGCCGGCCCCGCGTCCCGATCCCGAGCCGCCCGCAAAGTCCGAGCCGGCCGCGCGTCCGCCCGTGGCCGATCGTCCTGTGCATGCCCTGGCCGAGATCGCCGAGCGCAAGCCGATGCCGGGCGGCGTCTATTGGAGCCTGTCGGTCTGCGTCGCCGCCCTGTGGGCCGTGGCGCCGGTGATGTTCGCCCTGGGCTATGGCCCGACCCTGCCGATGCCGGTGACCATGGCGGTGTTCGCGGCCCTGGCTGCCGGTCCCGCCGCCTTCATCCTGCTGGCCGCCTACATGCTGCGCCAGGTCCTGGGCGTTTCGGCCGAGCTGCGCCGGGCCCGTCAGCTGACCGACCAGCTGCTGACGCCCGCTGCCCTGGCCGCCGCCGGCGCCACCGGCGTGGTCGACGCGCTGAGCGGCCAGATCGACGCGGCCACCAGCGCCGCCGACGCCGCCCGCGAGCGCATCGTCACCCTGCGCCAGGCGCTCGCTGAAGAGACCGCCCGCCTGGTCGAGGCCGCCGACTCGTCGAGCCGCATGGCCAGGCAGCTGGCCGAGGGCCTGGGCCACGAGCGCAGCGCCATGCAGGCGCTGTCGGCCACCCTCGACACCCAGTCCACCGCCGTGGTCGACGCCATCGGCAGCCAGGCGCGCATGGTCGCCGAAGCTTCCGACCTCGCCGAAACCCAGCTGCGCGAAGCTGAGGCCGCCTTGGCCGCCCGCGCCGCCGATCTGGCCGCCGCCGCCGCCGAGGCTTCGGACGCCGCTCGCGTCGGGGCCGAGGACCTGTCGCGCCAGATCGCCCGGCTTGAGACCGCCGGCCAGGGAGTCGGCGACCAGATCGGCAGCGTCGAACGCAGCCTGGCCTCGCAGCGCGCCGCCCTGGTGGCCGCCGCCCAGGCCCTGCGCGCCGACCAGGAGGACTTCTCCTCCGAGACCGAGACCCGCACCGCCCAGCTCACCGAGTTCGTGGCCTATACCCGCGTCGGCGCTTCGGAGCTGGGCGATATCGCCGCCATGGGCGCCGAGGTGCTGCGCGGCCTGATCGTCTCGTCCGGCGACCAGCTGCGCGAGATGGCCGAGGCCGCCCGCGCCGAGCGCGAGGCCCTGGCGGCCGAGACGCAAGCCGCCCTGGCCCGCCTGGAGGCGGCCGCCACAGATCGTCGTGGCGACCTGGAAGCCGAGCTGACCCGCGCCATGAACGCCATCACCGAGGCCGCCCAGAGGGCAGGCGAGGGCGTCGAGCTGCGAGTCGAGACCGCCCGCGGCCGCGTCGACCAGCTGAACGAGATCGCCTTCTCGGCCGGCCAGAAGGCCGACGCCGTGTTCGAGTCGCGCATGCAGGAAGCCCGCGACCTGATCGAGAACTCGGCCCAGGTGGTCGAGCAGGCCGGGGCCCGCACCGCCCAGAAGCTCGCCGAGAGCGTCGAGACCGCCCGCTCCGCCATCGCCGAGATGGAGCGCCTGCTGGTCGAGGCCGGCCAGAGCAGCGCCGCCCTGCCGGGCGAGGCCCTGGCCCGCGCCGCCGAGGTCCGCGCCCAGATCGAGAAAGGCATCGACGACCTGCGGGCCGCCGCCCGCAAGACCGCCGAGGAGACGGCGGCCATCGACCAGGCCTTCCAGGACCGCGTTCGCCGCAACTACGAGATGCTGAGCGAGGCGGTCACCCAGATGAACGCGGCCGCCGCCCAGACCCCCAGCTTCGCGGCTCCTCCGCAGAGCCGCGGGGCTTCGGCCTTGGTGCGTCCGCCTCAACCGGCGCCCCAAATGGCGCCTCAACCGGCCCCGCAACCCGCGCCGCAGCCGGCTCCTCCGCCGCAGCAGCGTCAGGCCCCGCCGCCCCCGGTGCAGCCCGCGGCGCAGCCGCCGCGCGCCCAGACCCCGCCGCCGGCCTATCCGCCCGCCTATCCGTCCGACGAGTTCGCGCCGCTGGAGCCGCCGCCGCGCCAGCGTCTGAAGCTGACCCCGACGGCCACCGACGACGAGTTCCGCACCATGTTCGACGCCGCCGGCGGTCGTGGCGCGGCGCCGGCGCCGCCCGAGCCCGCACAGGACGACGGCGGCTGGAGCTGGAAGAACCTGCTGGGCGACATGCAGGCCAGCTCGCCGGGCGACGCGGCCCTGGGCGAGAAGCTGGCCGGCGAGATCCTGGCAATGGGCATCGATCCGTCGGCCCTGCTGCCGCGCGGCCGCATCGACGAGATCGCCGCCGCCATCCAGACCCATGACGAGACCGGCGCCCGCGAGGTGGTCAAGAAGCTGGCCCCGGCCGCGATCCGCCGCCTGGTCCGCCGCCTGTTCTCCGACAACACGCTGAAGGGCAACGCCGAGCGGTTCGTGCGCCGCTACGCTGGCATGATCAACGAGGCCGCCCAGCAGGATCGCGAGGGCTTCCTGGTCGCCGCGCTGCTGGCCTCGGAAGCCGGCCGCGCCTACCTGCTGCTCGATGCGGCGGCCAGCGACCTGGCCTGATCCCGTGCTGAAGCGCGCCTTCGACTTCGCCGCCGCCGCGGCGGGCCTTTTCGTGCTGGCCCTGCCGCTGGCCGTGGTGGCGGTGCTGGTGCGCGCCACTTCGCCGGGGCCGGCGGTCTACTGGTCGCAGCGGGTGGGGCGGGGAAACCGCCTCTTCCCAATGCCGAAGTTTCGCACCATGCGGATCGACACGCCCGAGGTCGCCACCCACCTGCTGGACGATCCGCATCGCTGGCTGACGCCGGTCGGCCCGTTCCTGCGCAAGACCAGCCTGGACGAACTGCCCCAGCTTTGGAGCGTGCTGGTCGGCCACATGAGCCTTGTCGGCCCGCGCCCGGCGCTGTTCAACCAGGACGATCTCGTCGCCGCCCGCACCGCCGCCGGCGTCCACGCCTTGCGCCCTGGCGTCACCGGCTGGGCGCAGATCAACGGCCGCGACGAGCTGGCCATTCCCGACAAGGTGGCGCTGGACGCCGAGTACCTGGCCCGCGCCTCTTTCCTGTTCGACCTGAAGATCCTGCTGGGCACGGTCGCCCCGGTGGTGCTGGGCAGGGGCGTGCGCGCCTGAGCGAGGAACGGCGCCGTGTACGGAGCGTTGGCTTTCCGCATCAACACGGAGTAACGCCCATGACGCGGATCGCCCTGACCGCCGTCGCGCTCGCCCTCGTCGGCGGCGCGGCCTTCGCCCAATCCACCATCGCCCGCGACGAGACCCTAAGCGCCAAGGGCAGCTTCACGGTCGGTCAGATCGAGGACGCCGACGTGATCGACTCGGCCAATCGCAAGGCCGGCGAGGTCGAGCACGTGCTGCTGGACGCCGCCGGCAAGCCGACCGCCGTGGTCATCGAGATCGACCGCGTCGGTCCCGACAAGAAGGTCGTGGTGGCGCTGGCCGACGTTTCGGTCGCTCCGGAGCCCGGCGACCCCAACGACTATCTGGTGCGCACCAAGCTGACCAAGGACCAGTTGGCCAACCTGCCGGACTGGAAGCCGTAGACTAAAAAGGGGCGGCCCGGCTTATCGAACGGTTCGTTCAGGCGGGCCGCCCATCATGTCCGACGCCCAACACCGCTCCTGCTGCAGCGCCTGCTCGGGGGGCTTTCGAGCAATGTGATCGCCGGCCTCTTGTGGGCGGCAGGGGCTGCTGAGCGCTCGCCAGGGCTCAGCCCAGCTCGCCGTAGGCCTTTTCGACCGCCGCCACGAACCTCGTATCGCCGGCGAGGTCGGCCGGAAACACCGCCTCGACCGCCAGGAACCCTGCGACATCGCCCTTCACCTCGCCCGGCAGGGCCTGGACCACGGCCAGCAGCCGGTCGGCCAGCGGATCGGTGACGGCTGCGCCCTCGGCGGCGCGCGCCTTGAGGAAATGGAACCAGGCGGCGATCGGCACGGCCAGGCGATCGACGTCGCGGCCGGCGTCCAGGGCGTCCTTCACCGTGCCGAGGATGCGGAACGGCAGCTTTTGCGAGCCGTCCCAGGCGATCTGGCTGAGGAGGTGGCGAATCTCGGGATTGCGGAAACGCTCGAGAATGGCTTCGGCGTAGGCGGCCAGGTCCAGGCCGCGCGGCGCGGTCAGGGTGGGGATGATGTCCTTGGCCATCAGGTCGCGGGCCAGCGCCTCCAGCGACGGATCGCCCACCGCCTCGAACACGGTCTCGTGGCCCTTCAGCAGGCCGGCATAGGCCAGGGTCGAGTGCACGCCGTTCAGCAGGCGCAGCTTGGCCCGCTCGAAGCCGCGCACGTCGTCGGTCAGGGTCACGCCCACGCTGGCCAGATCCGGCGCGCCGTCGCCCAGCACGTCCTCGACCACCCACTGGGTGAAGGCCTCGCGCTGGATCGGCCAGGCGTCGGCGAGGCCCGTAGCCGCCTGCACGCGGGCGCGCAGGGCGTCGTCGGTGGCCGGTGTGATGCTGTCGACCATGGTGCGCGGGAAGGCGGCGTTCTGCTCGATCCACGACGCCAGGGCCGGATCGACCGCCTGGGCGAACGCCACCGTGGCCGCCTTCAGCCGCCAGCCGTTGTCGGCGAGGTTGTCGCAGGCGATCACGGCGTAGGGGGAAAGGCCGGCGGCGAAGCGGCGGCGCAGGCCCTCGACGATGTAGCCGACGGCGCTGACCGGACGGCGGGGCTCGGCCAGGTCGTGGACGATGTCGGGGTGGGTGGTGTCGAGCTTGCCCTCGCCGGTCAGGGTGTAGCCCTTCTCGGTGACGGTCAGGGTGACGATGCGGGTCTGGGGCGCGGCCAGGCGGGCGAACACAGCCTCGGGATCCTCGGGCGCGACCAGCACCTCCAGGATCGAGCCGATGACACGGAAACTGGTCTCATGGTCCAGCTGGGCCAGGGTGTAGAGGCCGTCCTGCGGCGATAGCGCATCGCGCACGCCGGGGCTCTTCAGCGAGACGGCGCAGACGCCCCAGCGCGGGTCGTTGGCCAGCAACTGGTCGAAATAGAAGGCCTGGTGGGCGCGGTGGAAGGCCCCGGGACCGAAGTGGACGACGCCGATCTCGACCTTGTCGCGATCATAGGCCGGCAGGGTCACGCCGGGCAGGGCGGCCGGGGCGCTGGCGGCGGAGAGGCGCAGGGCCTGGCTGGCGGCGGTGTCAGTGGTCACGGGGCGCCTCGATAATGGTCCGGCGGGTCTTGAGGCCCGCCCGAGCGCCTAGATGAGCCAGGAAGACACCGGTGGCAATGGCGGTTTTGCAAAGACTTTCCGCAGCGGCGCCCGATGGCCGGAGAAACCCGCGGCGCGTTATAATTTTCACATAAAACCGATGCGTGCATCGCCACCCTGGCGGCTTGAGGGAAGAGCATGCGTACGATTCTGACGATCCTGGCCGTTCTGGCGATTGGCGGCTGCAGCCGGGTTGAGGCCGATACGCCGGCCGCCCAGCGCGAGGCGGTGACCAGGGCCTGCATAGACGGAGACTTGGCCGACTTCGGGCTGAAGCTCGACCGCGTGGGTTGTTCCTGCGCCTCCAACGTCCTGCAGGCCCAGCTGTCGCCCAAGGCGATGACCGCGCTGGAGGACTATGCGCGCGGCCGCCACGACGGTTTCGACGCGGCGCGCGCCGGGCTGAGCGGCGATGAGAAGCTGATGCTGGATCCCAAGCGTCCGGCCGGCGCGCCCGACCTTCGCAAGGCGGCGGCCGACTGCCTCTGACGGGCGATCGCGACAAGCACACAAGACCGACAAAAGTAGGGGGAGACGATGCAGACCAAGCGCTATTTCGCCAGCCGGCGTGACTTCCTGGCCGCGGGCGGCTTCCTGGCGGCCAGCGCCGCCCTGGCGCCCCAGGCGGCCATGGCGCTGTCGCCCCGTCTTGCGGCCCTGCCGCCGACGCCGTCTCCCGGCGGCCCGCCGGAGGCCCGCTGGGCCCAGCTGTCCAAGGCGCTGTCGGGACGCCTGCTGCGCCAGGGCGACGCCGACTATCAGGTGATCGCCCTGCCCAACAACCTGCGCTACGCGCACACCCTGCCGCAGGGCGTGGCCCGCTGCGCCTCGGCCGACGAGGTCGGCTTCGCCGTCCGCTGGGCGCGCGAGAACAACGTCCGGCCGATCATCCGCGGCGGCGGCCATTCCTATGCCGGCTATTCGGTCACCGACGGCCTGCTGATCGAGACCAGCCTGATCAACCATGCCCGCTACGACAAGGCCACGGGCGTCGCCCGGTTCGGGGCGGGCGCCCGCAACCGCGACCTCTATCGCCTGCTGCGGTCAGAGGGCCGGGCGGTGACCCACGGCCGCTGCCCGTCGGTCGGGGCGGCCGGCTTCCTGCTGGGCGGCGGCATCGGCTTCAACATGCGCGGCCACGGCATGGCCTGCGACCAGCTGGTCGAGAGCAGGATCGTGCTGGCCGACGGCTCGCAGCGCCGGCTCCTGGCCAAGGCTCCCGAGCAGCGCGACGCCGACCTCTTCTGGGCCTGCCAGGGCGGCGGCGGCGGCAATTTCGGCGTCAGCACCGAATTCGCCATGCAGACCTTCGACGTGAAGGACAAGGTCGTCACCGTCTTCGACCTTTCCTGGAGCCGCACGCCCGAGATCCGCCCCCGCGTCTCGGTCGAGGCCCTGGGCGCGATGCTGATAGAGGCGCTGAACGGCGCTTCGGGCAAGCTGGGCTCGCGGGTGTCGTTCGGGGCGATTACGCCGCTGCAGTACAAGGCCGGATACGACGTGCCGATCAGCGTGCTGGGCCAGTACGACGGCCCGCGCGAAGAGCTGCTGAAGATCCTCAAGCCGGTGCTCGACGCGGCCCAGCCCACCGGCGGGGCGGGCATGAACGAGCTGCCCTACTGGGCCGCCCAGGACTTCCTGCACGAGGACGGCTTCGCCACCTTCTACCAGGAGCGCTCGGCCTTCGTGAACAATCCGAAGTTCGGGCTGGAGGACCTCGCCGTGGGTTTCAGGCATCTGCGCCAGTGGCCCGGCGTCAACGGCTACTGCGACCTGCGCTTCTTCCAGACCGGCGGGGCGATCAACATACCTAAGGCCCGCGACACCGCCTTCGTCCACCGCGACAGCCACTGGCTGATGGTGGTGGGCCTCTACTGGAGCGAGGGCGACAGCCACAACAAGATCCTGCTCGACGCCAACCGCGTCTGGCAGGACGAGTTCTACGCCGCCATGCAGCCGCGCGCCGGCGGCGGCGCCTACCAGAACTTCGTCGACCCCTCGCTGTCGCACGATCCAGCCAAGCCCGACTACTTCGCCAAAGCCTATTACGGCGAAAACCTCGACCGGCTGAAGGCGATCAAGGCCAAGGCCGACCCCGACCGGGTGTTCAACTTCAACCAGGCGATCCCCAGACCGTAGGGCGCGCTTGCTCGCCGGCGAGTCGTGGCCTCCTATCCTCGCTACGCAGAGTTCAGTGGGGAAGACGATGTCCGACGTTCCTAGCCGCCGCGCGCTTATGACCGGCGCGGCCGCCGCCACCCTTCTGGCCCCGGGCCTGGCTGCCGCGGCGGCCAGGCCCTCGGTCCGCGACGCCGACCTGGCGGTCATCCGCAAGGCCGCCGAGGCCGGCTACGAGGCTTCGGTCAAGCGCATCCAGGACTGGATCGCCCTGCCGTCCATCGCCGCCGAGAACCGCGACATGGACAAGGGCGCCGACTACATGATGGCCCTTGCCCGCGACGCCGGCTTCACAGGCGTCGAGAAGGTGGCCACCGACGGCGCGCCCGGTGTCTTCGGCGTGCTGGACGTCGGCGCCAGGCGCTGGCTGGCGATCTACTTCATGTATGACGTCAAGCAGTACGACCCGGCCGAATGGAGCTCGCCGCCGCTGGAGGCGCGCATCGTCGACAAGCCAGGCTTCGGCAAGGTGATCGTCGGGCGCGGGGCGGTGAACCAGAAGGGGCCGCAGGCCTCGTTCCTGGCCGGGCTGCACGCCATCCGCGCCGCCGGCAAGAAGCCGCCGGTCAATCTCGTGCTGGTCTGCGAGGGCGAGGAGGAGATCGGAAGCCCGCACTTCCGCCAGGTCGTCACCAAGCCCAACGTGCTGGCGGCCTTGAAGAGGTGCGAGGGGGTGATCATCCCGGCCGGCTGGCAGAGCCCCGGCAACGGCGGTGTCAGCGTCAACCTGGGCGCCAAGGGCATCGTCGAGCTGGAGCTGGTGTCCAGCGGCGCCAAGTGGGGCAGGGGTCCCAGGACCGACATCCATTCCAGCGAGAAGGCGCGGGTCGACAGCCCGGCCTGGCGGCTGGTTCAGGCCCTGACCACCCTGGTCACGCCGGACGGCAACACCCCGGCCATCGAGGGCTGGTTCGAGAAGGTCCGCCCGCTGACCGCCCGCGAGAAGGAGCTGATCGGCCTGGCCGCCCAGCGCATCAACGAGGCCGAGGCCAAGCGCATCCTGGGCGTCGACCGCTGGATCGACGACCTGCCGTGGGAGAAGGCGCTGGAACGCCTGGCCTCGCAGCCGACGGTCAATATCGAGGGGCTGGTCTCGGGCTATACCGGCCCCGGCGGCAAGACCGTGCTGCCCGGCCGGGCCGTGGCCAAGATCGACCTGCGCCTCGTGCCCAACATGACCAAGGACGACGCGGTGGCCAAGCTGCGGGCCCATCTCGACAAGCGGGGCTTTCCCGACATCGAGGTCAATGTCAGCGGCGGTTACGGTCCCACGGAGACCGACGAGAACAGCCGCCTGATCCGCGCCCAGCTGAAGGTCTATGAGCGGGCGGGCGTGCCGGCGACGCTGTATCCGCGCTCGGCCGGCTCGTGGCCCGGCACGGTGTTTACTTCCCCGCCGGTCAGCCTGGCGGCCGGGCAGTTCGGCCTGGGCCACGGCAGCGGCGCCCATGCGCCCAATGAGTACTACGTGATCGAGAGCAGCAACCCCAAGGTCCAGGGCCTGGTCGGCGGCACGATGAGCTATGTCGACCTGATGTACGAGATCGCCGAAGCCCAGTGACGCCGCGCCCGCCACGGGCGGCGGAACGAACCGCGCCGCCCGTGGTTGAGCTCTAGCCGGCGATAGACCGGCGAAGCTCGTCTGGGAGAATCCACATGCGTCATACCCTGTTGGTCGGCCTGGCCGCCGTCGCCCTGACCATCACCGCCTGCGAGAACAAGACCGAGAAGGCCGCCGAGGCCTCGGTCGAAAGCCAGAAGGCGGCCGAGGCCGCGGCCCAGGCGTCCAGCGCCGCCAACACCGCCGCCGACGCCAGCGCCGACGCGGCCGCGGCCGGCGACACCTCCACGGCCAAGGCGGCCGGCGATGCCGCCGCTGCCGCTGGCGAAGCCGCCGAGAAGGCCGGCGATAAGGCCGAAGAGGCCGGCGAGAAGGCCAAGGACGCCGCGCACTGAAGCCGGGGCGGCGCCCAGCGCGCCGCCCTTCGCCGTCCGGTGACCGGCCTGACCAAATCACCTTTCCTCGCGCGACCTCCACAACCATAGTGAGAGGAGGGCTCCGCTCGCCTTTTGGAGCCTGGGGGGAAGGGACACATGCGGAAAGTCGCCGTGACCGTCCTGATCGACGGTCTGTTCAAGAGCATGGCGGTCGCCGCCGTCGCGCTGCTCGTGGCCATGCCCGCCGCAGCCCAGACCGCGACCCCTTCCGCCGCCGAGACGCGCCTGTCCGACGCGGCCATCAGTCAGGTGCTGGCCCAGCGGGTCGATGTCGACAAGCAGGCCGCCGGCATGGTGGTCGGCATCATCGACGCCAAGGGCCCCCGCGTGATCGCCCGAGGCCTCTACGGCGCGGCCGACCCTCGTCCCGTCAACGGCCAGACCCTGTTCGAGATCGGCTCGGTGACCAAGGCCCTCACTGGCCTGCTGCTCGCCGACATGGTCAAGCGCGGCGAGGTCAGGCTCGACGAGCCCGTGGTCAAGCTCCTGCCGGCCGGCTCGGTCGTTCCCGAACGCAACGGCAAGGCCATAACCCTGATCGACCTGGCCACCCACACCTCGGGCCTGCCCCGGCTGGCGGACAACATGCCGATGGCCGATCCGCTCAATCCTTACGCCGACTATGGTCCCGACCTGCTCGACGCCTTCCTGCGGCGCTACAGCCTGACCCGCGACGTTGGCGCGGCCTACGAATATTCCAACCTGGGCGTCGGGCTGCTGGGCTGGGCCCTGGCCCAGCGCGCCGGCGGCGACTACGAGACGGTGCTGCGTGGGCGGGTGCTCGGCCCCCTGGGTATGTCGAGCACCGCGATCAAGCTCTCGCCGCCGCTAGCCGCCCGCTTCTCGCCGGGGCACACCGCCGACCTGTCGGTCACGCCGCACTGGGATTTGACGACCCTCGCCGGAGCCGGCGGCCTGCGGTCCTCGGCTGACGACCTGTTGAAGCTGCTGGCGGCCGAGCTCGGCTATGTCGACACGCCGCTGAAGGCGGCGATGGCCGAGCAGTTGGTTCCTCGGCGTCCGGTGGGCGGGAACGTGCAGGTGGCGCTGGGCTGGCATGTCGCCACGACGCCCGCGGGCGAGATCGTCAGCCATGGCGGCGGCACCATGGGCTTCCAGATTTTCGTCGGCTTCGATCGGACGAGCGGGCTGGGCGTGGTGGTGCTGAGCAACACCGCCAGCGTCATGGGCGTCGAGGACCTGGGCCTGCACCTGCTGACCGGCGCGCCGCTGAAGACCGCGCCCAAGGTCAAGGCCCGCGAGGCCACGACCTTGCCGCCGACCGTGCTGGACGGGTTGACCGGCCGCTACGCGCTGGGGCCCGGCGCCGTGTTGACCATCACCCGCGAGGGCCCGCGGATGTTCGGCCAGCTGACCGGCCAGCCCCGCATCGAGATATTCGCCGAGGGGCCGACGGCCTTCTTCACCAGGGTCGTGGACGCACAGCTGACCTTCACCGTCGGGGCGGACGGCCGGGCCAGCGCCGTGACCCTCCACCAGAACGGCCAGAACACGCTCGCGCCGCGCCTGGCCGACGGCGTCGAGCCGCCTGCCGCGCCGACGCCCAAGGCCGTCACCCTGTCGCCTCAGGCGCTGGACGCCCTGGTCGGCCGCTACGCCCTGGCTCCGGCGATGATCCTGACGGTGACGCGGCAGGACGGAAAGCTGTTCGCCCAGCTGACCGGCCAGCCGGCCTTCGAGGTCTTTCCGCAGAGCCCGACGGAGGTGAACTGGGCCGTGGTCCGCGCCCGCGCCGAGTTCGTGCTCGGCGCCGACGGCAAGGCGATCAGCCTGGTGCTGCACCAGAACGGACGCGCCCTGCCAGCGCCGCGCGTGCCCTAGCTAGAGGGTCACGCCAGACTTCCAGATGGCGATCTCGCGCTCGCCGTTGCGCTCGGCCTTGGTCTCCTGGCCCGAGGCCGTGGCCACCACCAGGTCGAGCAGCGAGTCGGCCGCCTGGTCCATGGTCTGGCCGTCCAGCACCACCCCGGCGTCGAAGTCGATCCACGAGGGCTTGCGGGCGGCGAGCGCGCTGTTCGACGCGATCTTCAGCGTCGGGGCAGGGAAGCCCAGCGGCGTGCCGCGACCGGTGGTGAACAGGATCACCGTGGCGCCGGCGGCGGTCAGCGCCGTCGACGACACCGCGTCGTTGCCCGGCGCCTCGAGCAAGGTCAGGCCATGCGGGCCCACCCGCTCGCCATAGCGCAGAACCTCGACCAGCGGCGCGCGGCCGCCCTTCTGCACCGCGCCCAGCGATTTCTCTTCCAGCGTGGTGATGCCGCCGGCGATGTTGCCGGGCGAGGGGTTCTCGTAGATGGGCTGGTGGTTGTCGATGAAGTAGCGCTTGAAGTCGTCGATAACCCGGGCGGCCTCGTCGAAAACCTCCCGGCTTGCAGCCCTCTGCAGCAGCACGTTCTCGGCCCCGAACACCTCGGGGATCTCGGTCAGCACCGGCGTGCCGCCGGCGGCGGCCACCTTGTCGGCGATGCGGCCGACCAGCGGGTTGGCCGTGACGCCCGAAAAGCCGTCCGAGCCGCCGCACTTCAGGCCCACCACCAGTTCGGAGATCGGCGCGGGCTCGCGCCGGTCCTTCTCGGCGATGGCGACCAGGGCCTCGATGGCCTCCAGGCCTTGCTCGTACTCGTCCTCGACGAACTGGGTGGTGAACGAGCGCAGGCGCTCGGCATCAAGGTCCGGCGCGCTTTCCAGCAGCGCCTTGAGCTGGTTGTTCTCGCAGCCCAGGCCCAGGATCAGCACGCCGCCGGCGTTGGGGTGGGCGGCCAGGCCCGCGATCAGCTGGCGGGTGTGGGAAAGATCGTCGCCCAGCTGCGAGCAGCCGAACGGGTGGGGGAAGGCGAAGACGCCGTCGACGCGGCCGGCGAAGCGGGCGTTGGCCTTCTCGGCGATGCGGCGGGCGGTGTTGGCCACGCAGCCGACGGTGCACAGCACCCAGATCTCGTTGCGGGTGCCCACGCGGCCGTTCTTGCGGCGATAGCCCAGGAAGCTGCGCTCGCCCACGACCTCGGTGTTGTCGATCGCGGCGGGCGCGTAGGCATAGCCCTCGACGCCCTCCAGGCGCGTCTCGACATTGTGGACGTGCACGTGGTCGCCGACGGCGATGTCGGCGCTGGCCCGGCCGATCGGCCAGCCGTACTTCAGGACGTCCTCGCCCTTGGCGGCGGCTCGGACGGCGATCTTGTGGCCCTTGGGAATGTCGCCGCGCACCAGGATGTGCTGGCCGTGCAGGTCGACGGTTTCACCGGCGACGAGGGGGCGCAGGGCGGTGGCGACGTGGTCGCGCGGATCGACGCCGTGGATCGATTCGCCGGGAAAGGTGGCCGTTTCGCTCATCTGGGGTCTTTGTCTTTGCGACTTTTTGTGTTGCCATCCGGTCCTAAGGGAGTGGAAACCGGTGTCAAGGGCTTCGCCAGCGCGCTTTTAGCCGCAGATTGGCTACGCTTTCGACGCTGGAGTATGACAAAAGAAAAGAACATCCGCCGCATGGAAACGCCGTGACCTCGTCCAAGACGCCCAACAAGTCCGCCGACGACTCGGATGTGAACGCCGCTCTGGAAAGCGGTCGACGCCGCGCCACCATCAACGACATCGCCCGCCTGGCGGGGGTCTCCAAGAAGACCGTGTCGCGGGTGATCAACCAGTCGCCCTTCGTGCGCGAAGAGACGCGCCAGCGGATCGAGGCGGTGATCGCCGAATGGGGCTACGCCCCCGATCCCCAGGCCCGCGGCCTGGCGTTCCGCCGCTCGTTCCTGATCGGCATGATCTACGACAACCCCAACCCGCAATACGTCGTGAACATGCAGCTGGGTCTGCTGGACGGCATGCGCGGCTCGGGCTTCGAGCTGGTGGTCCACCCGTGCGACCGCGGGAGCCCCACCTTCCTGCAGGACGTGCGGATGTTCATCGAGCGGCAGAAGCTGTTCGGCGTGGTCCTGCCGCCGTCGGTGTCGGAGGACGAGCGCGTCGCCGACCTGCTGCGCGACATCGGCTGCGAATACATCCGCATCGCCTCGGTCCCGCTGGACGAGGAAGAGCACATGATCGTCGGCCACGACCGGCTGGGCGCCCAGGCCATGGGCGAGCACCTGGTGTCGCTGGGACATGAGCGCATCGGCTTCATCACCGGTCTGCCCAGCTTCCGCTCGTCGCACGAGCGGCGAGGGGGCTTCGAGGACGCCCTGGCCAAGGCCGGCGTCAAGCTCGACCCCGACTATGTGGTGCAGGGCGCCTACACCTTCGAATCGGGCCTGGCCTGCGGCGAGGCGCTGCTGGCCAAGACCCCGCGCCCGACCGCCATCTTCGCCGGCAATGACGAAATGGCCGCCGGCGTGCTGCAGGCCGCCCGCCGCGCCGGCCTCACCGTGCCCGAAGATCTGACCGTGGTGGGCTTTGACGACTTCCAGATCGCCCAGGCCGTCTGGCCGCCGCTGACCACGATCCACATTCCGACGCGGGAGGTGGGCCGCATGGCCGCCGAGAAGCTGATCGCCCGCGAAGGCTACGAACCGGGAGATCCGTCCACGATCATCCCCTATCTGGTGGCGCGCGAGTCTTCCGCCACCCCGAAGAAAGTGTAGGGTGCGCGCCGCGCCCTGCACCTTGCACCGAACTTTGACACCGGTTACCAAGCGCCACGAAGCGGCCATCTAGCAGCCGCCGGCGAAGGGACGAGGAGACACGCCATGGCCCGGCCCCTGATTTTGCACGACGACCGCCTGTTCCCGGCCGATCCGACCGTCCGCGGCATCGCCCGTGAGCTCTACGCCACCGTCGCGGCCCTGCCGATCATCAGCCCGCACGGCCACACCGACCCGGCATGGTTCGCCACCAACGAGCCGTTTCGCGACGCCACCGACCTCTTGCTGGCGCCCGACCACTATGTCTTCCGCATGCTCTACAGCCAGGGCGTGGCGCTGGACGATCTGAAGGTTCCGCGCAAGTCCGGCGTGCCGGCCACCGACCCGCGCGCGGCCTGGAAGCTGTTCGCCAAGAACTTCCACCTGTTCCGCGGCACGCCGTCGTGGATCTGGCTGAATCACGTGTTCAGCAAGGTGTTCGGCTTCACCGAGTTCCTCGGCGAGGACAACGCCGACGCCTATTTCGACGGCATCAACGAGGCCCTGGCCACTGACGCCTTCCGCCCGCGCGCGCTGTTCGACCGCTTCAACATCGAGACCCTGGCCACCACCGAGGGCCCGCATGATCCGCTGAAGCACCACAAGGCGATCCGCGAGAGCGGCTGGGGCGGCCACGTGATCACCGCCTACCGCCCCGACGCAGTCATCGACTTCGAGGACGAGCGCGGCCCCCGCGCCTTCGAACGCTTCGCCGAGGTTTCTGGCCAGGATGTCTACAGCTGGAAAGGCTACCTCGAAGCCCACCGCCTCCGCCGCGCCGCCTTCATCGAGGCCGGCGCCACCTCGTCCGACCACGGCCACCCGACCGCCGCCACCGCCGACCTGAGCGACGCGGAGACGGAAAGCCTGTTCCAGAGCCTGGTGAAGGGCGACGTCACGCCGGAAAAGGCCGAGCTGTTCCGCGCCCAGATGCTGACCGAGATGGCCAAGATGAGCCTCGAGGACGGCCTGGTGATGCAGATTCACCCCGGCTCGCACCGCAACCACAATGTCGGCCTGCTGGAATCGCACGGCCGCGACAAGGGCGCCGACATTCCGGTCGGCACCGAGTACGTCCAGGCCCTGAAGCCGCTGCTGACGCGCCTGGGCAACGACAAGCGCCTGTCGATCATCCTGTTCACCCTGGACGAGACGACCTACAGTCGCGAACTGGCCCCGCTGGCCGGCCACTATCCCACGCTGAAGCTCGGCCCCTCCTGGTGGTTCCACGACAGCCCGGAAGGCATGATGCGCTTCCGCGAGCAGGTCACCGAGACCGCCGGCTTCTACAACACCGTCGGCTTCAACGACGACACCCGCGCCTTCCTGTCGATTCCCGCCCGCCACGATGTCGCCCGCCGGGTCGACAGCGCCTTCCTAGGCCGCATGGTGAGCGAACACCGCATGGATTTGGTGGAAGCTCAGGAGCTCATCGTAGACCTGACGTACAATCTGCCTAAGAAGGCCTACAAGCTCGATCAGCCGCGGCCTCTCCCGGCCCCGGCGCTCGCTGCCGAATAAGAACACCACTTCCGGAGTATTTCTCGATGTTCGCCAAGACCTACCACGCCACCCATCCGGACATGATGTTCGCCGTCAGCAACGACGACCTGCGCGATCGCTACCTGATGCAGGACCTCTTCGTCGAAGGCGAGATCGTCCTGAACTACAACCACGCCGAACGCTTCGTGATCGGCGGCGTCGTCGCCTCGACCGCCGTGAAGCTGCCCGACCAGACCGAGCCCGCCTCGGCCGCCGGCCACCCCTTCCTGGAGCGCCGCGAGCTGGGCGTGATCAACGTCGGCGAGACCACCGGCAAGATCACCGTCGACGGCGTCGTCTACGACATCGTTCCGCGTGACGGCCTCTACGTCACCATGGGCGCCAAAGACGTGACCTTCGAAGGTACGAACGGCGAAGCCGCCCGCTTCTACCTGGTCAGCCTGCCGGCCCACGCCTCGTTCGAAACCAAGAAGCTGGCCTTCGCCGACGCCATCCCGCTCGAGCGCGGCGCTCTCGAAACCAGCAACGAGCGCACCATCTACCAGTACATCGTCCCGACCACCTGCAAGTCGGCTCAGCTGCTGCTGGGCATGACCGTCCTGAAGCCGGGCAGCGTCTGGAACACCATGCCGCCCCACCTGCACGACCGTCGTTCGGAAGCCTACTTCTACTTCGGCCTGGGCGAGAACGACCGGGTGTTCCACTACATGGGCGAGCCGGACGAGATGCGTCACATCGTGATGGCCAACGAGGAAGCCGTCATGAGCCCGCCGTGGTCGATCCACATGGGTTCGGGCACCGCCAACTACACCTTCATCTGGGCGATGGGCGGCGAGAACCTCGACTACACCGACATGAACGTGCTGGACATCTGCCAGCTGAAGTAGGCGTAACATGCCTCCGACCTCGCTCCGGCCGTCATCCCGGCCGGAGCGAAGCGTAGAGCCGGGACCCAGAGCAGCCGCAGTGCGCCGGCCCCTGGGTCCCGGATCGGCCTTCGGCCGTCCGGGATGACGACACTTTGGGATTCAGGAAACTAAACACCATGGCCAATCCGTTCAGCCTCGAAGGCAAGGTCGCGCTCGTCACCGGCGCCAACACCGGCATCGGGCAGGGGATCGCCATCGCGCTCGCTCAGGCCGGCGCCGACATCGCCGCCGCGGGTCGCAGCGAACCGACCGAGACCAAGGCCGCCGTCGAGGCGCTGGGCCGCAAGTTCGTGTCGATCAAGGCCGACTTCTCGACCACCGAGCCCGTGCAGCGCGTGGTCGACGAAACCGTCGCCGCCTTCGGCAAGGTCGACATTCTCGTGAACAACGCCGGCATCATCCGCCGCGCCGACTCGATCGAATTCTCCGAGGCCGACTGGGACGCGGTGATCGACACCAACCTCAAGGTCGTCTTCTTCCTGACCCAGGCCTTCGCCAAGCAAGCCCTGGCGCAAGGGACCGGCGCCAAGGTGATCAACATCGCCTCCCTGCTGTCGTTCCAGGGCGGCATCCGCGTGCCCTCGTACACGGCCGCCAAGTCCGGCCTGGCCGGCCTGACCAAGATCCTGGCCAACGAGTGGGCGACCAAGGGCATCAACGTCAACGCCATCGCGCCGGGCTATTTCGACACCAACAACACCGAGGCCCTGCGCGCCGACGCCGACCGCAACGCCTCGATCCTGGCCCGCATCCCGGCTGGCCGCTGGGGGCGTCCGGAAGACCTGGGCGGCGCGGCGGTGTTCCTGGCTTCGCCGGCGGCCGACTACGTCCAGGGCGTGACCCTGCCGGTCGACGGCGGCTGGCTGGCGCGCTAAGGCTCCAGGCCTTCGGGCTATCCGAGCGTTCGATCCCCGCGAAGGCGACTTCGCGGGGATTTTTCGTTTCAAGAGCTCGATGGCGCCCGCCCACGCACAAAATGCGCGCCGCTGAACGATGGTAGCGCAACCATTGAATGGCCCGGCTTCCCCAAGGCGAAGAAGGGCGCTAGAGCCCGCAAGCTTGATAGTCGGAGCGTGACGGGCGCCAAACCGCTCACGCTTTTGGCTGTCACGCTCAAGCGTTCGACCGGGCCGGGCTGAACGCGAGAACCGTTAGATCAGTTCTTACAGTCCCTACGTCCACCGCTCTCCCTGGCGGTGGTGATGGAGCATGCGCATGCGCGACTCGGCCCTCTCCCTCGGCGCCAGCCGTCCCACCAGCCGCGACGTGCGGCAGAACGCCAACCTGCTGGGCGACCTCCTCATCGAGGCCATCGCCTACCTGGAAGGCGAGGACGCCGCCGGCCTGGTCAGCAAGGCCCGCAAGGCCGCCGCGCACGAGACCGAGGAAGGCGAAGCGCCGGGTCTGGACCACCTGTTCGCCGACCTGTCGAACGATCAGGCCGTGTTCCTGGCGCGGGCTTTCGCCAGCCACTCGCTGCTGGCCAACATCGGCGAGGACGTCGCCGGCCGCCGCCGCCACGCCGAGGCCGACGCCCGTCCCGGCGACGAGCGCGCCCGCACCCTGGTCGACGCCGTCGCGGCCCTGAAGGCCGAGGGCAAGACCGACGCCGAGCTCGCCAAGATCTTCGCCGCCATGAACGTGGTGCCGGTGCTGACCGCCCACCCTACCGAAGTGCGCCGCCGCAGCATGGTCGATCGCGAGACCGAGATCTCGCGCCTGATGACCCTGCGCCGCCATCATCTGCCGGCCGACCTGGAAGCCGACATCCGCGAGCGCCTGTTCCGCGAGATCGCCCTGATGTGGCGCACCCGCCTCTATCGTCCCGAGCGGATCACCGTGAAGGACGAGATCCGTAACGCCCTGTCGATCGTCCGCACCTCGATCCTTCCGGCCATGGTCGATCTCTACGAGGAATGGTCGGGCAAGATCGGCAGCCACGGCCACATCGCGCCGCTGCTGAAGATGGGCTCGTGGCTGGGCGGCGACCGCGACGGCCATCCCGGCGTCAACGGCGAGACCCTGAAGCTGGCCCTCTCTTCGCAGTCGCGGGTGATCCTCGACTGGTACGCCGGCGAGGTGCGCAAGCTGTGGTCGAACCTGGCCGTCTCGACCGCCTACACCCCGGTGTCGGACGAACTGCTGGCCCTGGCGTCCCAGGCCAAGGACCCGTCGGTGCACCGCCTGGACGAGCCCTACCGCCTGGCCCTGGAACTGATCTTCGACCGCCTCACGGCCGTGTCGCAGAAGCTGACCGGCCAGTGGGTGGCCTACGCCACCAGCCGCACCGACGTCGAGCCCTATGCTCACCCCGACGCCTTCGTCGCCGACCTGCAGATCATCATCGAGTCGCTGGAAGCCAACGGCGGCGAGCGCCTGGTCGGTTCGGCCCTGCGCACCCTGGTCGCCGTGGCCAAGGCCTGCGGCTTCCACCTGCTGAGCCTGGACCTGCGCCAGAACGCCGACGTCCACGAGCGCACCATCCACGAGCTTTACCAGCGCTCGGGCTCGGGCGTGCGCTATCTCGACCTCGACGAGGACGCTCGCTCCAAGCTGCTGATCGAGGAGCTGTCGCATCAGCGGCCCCTGGTCTCGCCGTTCACCGCCTATGGCGAGGAGACGGCCAAGGAACTGGCCACCATGGAGGCCGCGGCCCAGGCCGTGCGCGACTATGGCCACGCCTGCATCGGCGCCTACATCATCTCCAAGTCGGCCACCCTGTCGGACATCCTCGAGCCGCTGGTGCTGCTCAAGCAGGTCGGCCTGGTCTGGGGGGGCGCTGCGCCGCGCTCGTCGCTGAAGATCGCCCCGCTGTTCGAGACCATCGAGGACCTGGAGAACGGCCCGCGCGTGCTGCGCCAGTGGCTGGAGCTGCCGATCAGCCGCACCATCCTGGGCGACCGGCCGGTGCAGGAGATCATGCTCGGCTACTCAGACAGCAACAAGGACGGCGGCTATGTCGCCAGCCGTCGGGGCGTGGCGCGCGGCGCCTCGGCCCTGGCGTTCGAGGCCGACCGCATGGGCGTGGGCATCCAGCTGTTCCACGGCCGCGGCGGCAGCGTCGGGCGGGGCGGGGGGCCGGCCGCCGAGGCCGTGCTGGCCCAGCCGGCCGGCACCGTCCAGGGCCGCATCCGCATGACCGAGCAGGGCGAGATGATCGCCCGCCGCTTCGGCGACCAGCCGACCGCCCGCCGCAACCTCGACGGCCTGGCCGCCGCCGTGGTCCAGTCCAGCCAGCGCGACGCCCTGCGCCCCGATCCCAAGGTCGAGGCGGCGATGACCGCCCTGGCCCAGGCCTCGTTCGAGGGCTACCGCGCGCTCGTCTACGACGACCCGGCGTTCGAGGACTTCTTCTGGTCGGCCACCCCGATCGGCGAGATCGTCGGCCTGAACATCGGCAGCCGTCCGGCCAGCCGCACCGCCAGCCGCAAGATCGAGGATCTGCGCGCCATCCCGTGGGTGTTTTCCTGGTCTCAGGCCCGCTTCATGCTGCCGGGCTGGTACGGCTTCGCCGCGGGCGTCGAGCGCGCGGGCCTGTCGACGGGCCAACTTCAGGATCTGGCCGGCGGCTTCGACTTCTTCGCCTCGCTGCTGTCGAACATGGAGCTGGCCCTGGCCCAGAGCCACATGGGCATCGCCGCCCGCTACGTGGCCCTGTCGCCCGACCAGGACAACGCCCAGCGGATCTTCGAGACCATCAAGCGCGAGCACGACAAGGCCACCGAGATCGCCCTGGCCATCCGCGGCGGCGCCAGCCTGCTCGACAACCAGCCGGAGCTGGCCGAGTCGGTGGCCCTGGCCGGCCACTCGGTCGACCCTTTGAACCACCTGCAGCTGGAGCTTCTGGCCCGCCGTCGCGGCGGCGAGCAGGCCGAGGACGTGCGCCTGGCCATCCAGCTGACCGTGGCCGGCATCGCGGCGGGCCTGCGCAACACCGGCTGATCGGAGCAGGGCGCGCCGATGCTTATTCGGCGCGCCCGAAAAAACGCCAACGGTCCACGAGCGACGTTTTCTACAGGCTTGCTCAAATGCCGAAACTGCGCTTATCTGTCTATGACACCGGTGACAAAACGAGCCGAGCTCTTCTTGCTACCGGTGTCACGACGTTTTGGGTCGGCTCCCCCGGCCCGGCGTCCTGCGGCTCTTTGAGTTCGCTCCTGCGCAAACTTTCCCAGGGCGTCGAGCTTTAGCTCGACGCCCTTCATTTTACCTTGGAGTGCGCGTCGAGCTTTAGCTCGGCGTCCTTTATTTTACCTTGGGGTGTGCGCCGGGCCTTGGATCGGCGCCCTTTATTTCGCCGGGGGCAGGGGGCTCGCGGAAAGTGACGCGGCGGCAGCCACGCCCTGTGGCGCAAGTCGCGCGCGCGGGCTAAGGGATCGCCCGAACAGATCTTCCACGCGCGGCGCGCCACGGCGGCGCCTCGCGCAAGAACGGCCCTTTCCGGGAGGAGTACGAGAATGCTGAAGAACCGTATGGCGGTGCTGCAGGCCCTTGAGACCCAAGGCGTGGTGCCGGTGTTCTACCACCCGGACGTCGAGATCTGTAAGAACGTCATCCAGGCCTGCGCCGACGGCGGCGCGCCCTGCATCGAATTCACCAACCGCGGCGACTTCGCCGCCAACGTCTTCTACGAAGTCACCAAGCACTTCGCCTCGGCCGATCCGCGCGTGATTATGGGCGTCGGCTCGATCGTCGATGCGCCGACCGCCGGCCTCTACATCGCCAACGGCGCCAAGTTCATGGTCAGCCCGATCGTCAACGCCGACGTGGCCAAGCTGTGCAACCGCCGCATGATCCCCTACAGCCCCGGCTGCGGCTCGGCGACCGAGATCTCCTACGCCCAGGAGCTGGGCTGCGAGATCGTCAAGGTGTTCCCCGGCTCGTCGGTCGGCGGCCCGGACTTCATCAAGGCCGTGATGGGCCCGATGCCCTGGACCAAGATCATGCCGACGGGCGGCGTCGATCCGGACGAGGCCTCGATCAGGAAGTGGTTCGGCGCCGGCATCGTCGCCGCCGGCATGGGCTCCAAGCTGATCACCCAGGAAGCCCTCGACGCCAAGGACTACGCCGGCATCTCCAAGAAGGTGCGTGAGACGGTCGACCTGATCGCCAAGGTGCGTGGCAAGGCCTGATGAGCGATCCGATCCTTAAGCTTCGCCCGGCGTCCGAGACCCGCTGGGACTGCGCGGCCCTCGGCGAGGTGATGCTGAGGCTCGATCCCGGCGACGGGCGGGTGCGCAACGCCCGCCAGTTCCAGGTCTGGGAAGGCGGCGGCGAGTACAACTTCGCCCGCGGCATGAGCAAGTGCTGGGGCAAGCGCGCCACCGTCGCCACGGCCCTGCCCGACAGCGATCTCGGCTGGCTGGTCCAGGACCTGATCGGCCAGGGTGGCGTGGACATGAGCCACGTGGTCTGGCGCGAGTTCGACGGCCTGGGCCGCAACACTCGGGTCGGCCTGAACTTCACCGAGCGCGGCTTCGGCGTGCGGCCGGCCCTGGGCGTCTCCGACCGCGCCAACTCGGCCGCCTCGCAATTGCGCCCCGGCGAGATCGACTGGGAGCGGCTGTTCGGCGAGGAGGGCGTGCGCTGGTTCCACACCGGCGGCGTGTTCACGGCCCTGGCCAGCAACACCGCCGAGGTGGTGCTGGAGGCCCTTGAGGTCGCCAGGAAGCACGGCGTCATCGTCAGCTTCGACCAGAACTACCGCGCCTCGCTGTGGAAGGACCGCGGCGGCCTCGACGCCGCTCAGGCCCTGAACCGCAAGATCGCCGCCATGACCGACGTGATGATCGGCAACGATCATGACTTCGTGGTGTGCCTGGGGATGGAGATCGACGGCCTGGTGAAGGGGCTCCCGCCCACCGACCCGGCCAACTTCAAGACCCTGGCCCCGCAGGCGGTGAAGGCCTTCCCGAACCTGAAGGTCCTGGCCACCACCCTGCGGGCCGTGCGCTCGGCCAGCGTCAACGACTTCGGCGCCATCCTGTGGGCAGACGGGGCCTTCTACGAGGCCCCGATGCGCGATGGCCTGGCCATCTACGACCGCATCGGCGGCGGCGACGGCTTCGCCTCGGGCCTGGCCTACGCCCTGATGGAGAACCTGGGACCGCAAGCCGCCGTCGACTACGGCGCGGCCCACGCGGCCCTGGCCATGACCACCCCGGGCGACACCTCGATGGTGCGGCTCAAGGAGGTCGAGGCGCTTGTGAAGGGCGCTGGGGCTCGGGTTATCAGATAACCCTCTCCCGGAGGGGAGAGGGAGGGGCCCGCGCCGCAGGCGTGGGAGGGGGAGGGGTTACGGTGCGGGCCGTCGTGCCGGCACGCCGTCTCCGGTCCCTAACCCCTCATCCGACGGCCTTCGGCCGCCACCTTCTCCCTCCAGGGAGAAGGGCAAAGAAAAAGCCCCGGTCCTGCGCCGGGGCTTTTCCATTTCTACGGTGTTTGAAGCCTATTTCGCCGCGCTCGCCGCGCTCGCCGCCGGCCCGTACAGCATGCCGTTGAACAGGAACTTGAACGTCCCGTACGACTGCGCCCGCTGGGTGATTTCCGGGCCCATGACGAACAGCTTGCCCTTGCCCACGTCGACGTCGAGGATCGCCGTGGTGTCCTTCAGGCGCTCCTGGCCGACGGCCCAGCCGCTGCGCAGCGGCTTGTCGCTGTCGAACCACGAGACCTTCGACACGCCCTTGGCGTCCGACTTCAGGGTGAAGGTCGGCGAGCGGTCGTAGAAGATGTCCACGTCCGCCGGGATGCCGTAGGCCAACGGCTGGGTGACGTCGACCTTGGCCCGCAGCACCGAGCCGGGGATGTAGAGCTCCTTGGTCGACAGGCCCACCAGCTTGCCGTTCTCGGTCTTGGCCGTTGCCACCTCGACCGGCGCGCCGAAGGCGGTGGCCAGGCGGGTGGAGGCGCCGATGGCGATCACCGTGCCGCCGTTCTCGGCGAAGGCCTTGAGCTGCGGGATGGTGGTCTCGTCGGTCACCGTGCCGAGCCAGCCGTGGTACTCGGCCGGAATGTCCTCGGCCTTGGGCTGCGGATAGCCGCGGCCGGCGCGGAACGGACCGCCGGGCGTGGCCGGCACGACGCCGTCGGCGAACACCAGAACGTCGAAGTCCTTGGCCAGGTTGCCGGCGTCCAGACGCTGCGGGTAGACCACCTGGAAGGGCGCCTCGAACTTTTCGAACATCCAGCGGTTCCAGCCCGAGGGCATCGAGCCGCCATAGACGTCCACGAGGCCCACGCGGATCGGCTTCAGAGGCAGGGCCGAGCCGCCCGGCTTGGAACCGACCGCCCAGGCGTCGATGCCCAGGTCCTTGACGCCGGCGTCGATCACGCTGGCGGCGGCGGGCGAGTAGGGGACCCAGATGGCGCCGGCGGCGAAGCTCTGCTTGCCGACCTTGGCTCCGTCCTTCAGCCACGAGACCTGGGCGCCGGCCTTCAGCAGCCGGTTGGTCAGGGTGAAGGCGTTGTTGGGCGCGTGGTCGATCAGCCAGCCGGCCTTGCCCGTGCCCTTCACGGCGCCCGGCTTGACCGCGATCAGGTCGGGCACGCGCTGGAACGGCCCGTCGAAGCCGTCGAGGACACGGTCGAACTTCACGCCCGTCTGGTAGGCCAGGGTATAGCCGGTGACGTCGTAGGGGGCCTTGGGCGGACCGCCCGGATACT
Organism: Caulobacter endophyticus; assembly: GCF_003116815.1. Classification (GTDB taxonomy): domain Bacteria; phylum Pseudomonadota; class Alphaproteobacteria; order Caulobacterales; family Caulobacteraceae; genus Caulobacter; species Caulobacter endophyticus. The sequence continues at coordinate 31,405 of NZ_QDKQ01000055.1, read as the reverse complement.
CGGCGTCGTGCGGGTGGTCCTGCGGCTCGAACATGTCGAGGATGTGCGGGCGATAGGCCTGGGCGGTCTTCAGCACGTAGGAGCCGGCCGGATAGGTCTTGCCGGCCACGGTGAAGGGCTTGGTCGCCTCGTCGACGTCGACGCCGGCCTTGATCAGGGCGTTCAGGAACGCCACCACGGTCGGCTTGTCGGCCTGATCGGCGGTCAGGATGTAGCCGCGCGGATCACGCTTCTCCGGAGCCTGCAGGATGGTCTTGTAGAGCGAGGGGTCCACCGAGGCCGAGGTCGGCGAGCCGGTGACGCGGCCCTCGAACTTCACCTTGGCGCCGGCGGCCTTCAGGTCGTCGATCTCGGTCGGGGTGATCGTCCAGCTGTCCTTGCTGCCCTTGGCGATCGAATTGCTGGCCATCTTCCAGATGTTGAACAGCATGCGCTCGCGGTTGCGCGAGGCATAGTCCATGACCGCGCGGTCCAGGCTCCACTGGTACTCGACCGTCTGGGCCAGATGCCAGGTCTGCGGCGGGGCCGGCATGGTGCGGTCGCCGTTGGGCAGCTGAACGTCCGGCACCAGGTTCAGCGGCATCGGCGTCGGCGAGCCGGTGATCTCGGTCAGCAGGCCCACGGCGTTGTGGAAGTAGGCGATGGAGCGTTCCATGCCGTTGTGCCAGGTCGAGTAGGGCGCGGCGCTGCGGGCGCCCGAGCCCGGCTTGTCCTCGGCCACCAGGCGGCTGTGCATGGCCATGCCGACTTCCTGCAGCGAGGTCATGACCAGCGGGTCGTAGTTGTAGTTGAACGGATCGCGGAACGGCGGGACGAACACCACCATGCCGTTCGGGGCCGGCTGGTGCTGGTTGTAGATGATCTGCGGATACCAGTCGCGGAACAGCACCTTGTTGACGTTGGTGGTTTCCGACATCTGCGACATGAAGCTGTCGCGGTTGTTATCGTGTCCGACGTACTTCTGGTACAGGCGCGGGATCGAGTTGTACTCGCGCTTCTGCGGATCGGCGTTGCGCATGTACCAGTCCGAGACCAGCTCCATGCCATCGGGATTGTCGTGGCCGAACAGCACGATGACGTCGTCGAGGATGCGCAGCGTCTCGGGATCGGTCTTGGTCAGCATCCGGTAAAGCACCTGGATCTGGCCCTGCGAGGTCACCGTCTCGGTGGCGTGCATGCCCGCGTCGATCCAGACCACGGCCTTGCCCATGGCGGCCAGCTTCTCGGCCTCCTCCTTGCCGACTTCACCCTTGGCCAGCTTGCGGGCGACGGCCTTGTATTCGTCGAGCTTGGCCAGGTTGGCCGGCGAGGAGACGATGGCCATCCACTGGGTGCGGCCTTCCTCGGACTTGCCGATATCGACCAGCTTCATGCGGTCCGACTGGCCGGCCAGGGTCTTCAGATAGGCCTCGTAGGCGGTGTAGTCGGCCAGGAAGTAGTCGCTGCCCGGATCCTGGGCGAAGGCCTTGGCGGGCGGGGTGATCTCGCCGGCAAAGGCCGACATTCCGCCGAAACTCATCACCAGCGCCAGGGCGGCCCCGGCCATCGCTACGTGTCGCGTCATCGCACTCCCCATCCACCAAAGCGGGGCGTGCTTTTTCGCCGGCCCCCTAAGCTTGACGCAGGCGGAGCACGAAACCGCAAGTTGGGCCACCATCGACGGAAAAATAGTTCGCGGACGGGATGCTTGCTCCGCGCGACCGGATGCGGCATCAGCACGCTGCACAACGGATCCGGCCTGGCCGGATGGCTACCCCGGGCGCCGATCCCTCGGGAAACCTTCGCGGCGCGATCGCGCGCCGCCCACCACGCAAGACAGATCCCCATGAGCTTCCTCGCCAAGACGCGCCAGCAATGGCTCGCCAATCCTGGCCGCGACCTGCTGGCCGGCACGGTCGTCGCCCTGGCCCTGATCCCCGAGGCCCTGGCCTTTGCGTTCATCGCCGGGGTCGACCCGGCCGTGACGCTCTACGCCTCGTTCGTGATCGCCATGACCATCGCCTTCGTCGGCGGCCGGCCGGCGATGATCTCGGCGGCCACCGGGGCCATGTCGCTGCTGATGGGCGGCCTCGTGCGCGACCACGGCATCGAGTACCTGTTCGCCGCCAGCCTGCTGACCGGCGTGATCCAGATCGTCATCGGCCTGCTGCGGCTGGGCCGCTACGTGAAGTTCGTTTCGCGCTCGGTGATGAGCGGCTTCGTCAACTCGCTGGCCATCCTGATCTTCATGGCCCAGATGCCCCAGCTGATCGGCGGCAACTGGCAGACCTTCGCCCTGGTGGGAGCGGGCCTTGCGATCATCTATCTGTTCCCGCGTCTGACCAGGGCGGTTCCTTCGTCGCTGGTGGCGATCCTGGCGCTCAGCGCCGTGGCCATCGCCCTGAACCTGCCCGTGCGCACCGTCGGCGACATGGGCCAGCTGCCTACCACCCTTCCGCACTTCCACCTGCCGGCCGTGCCCCTGAGCCTGGAGACCCTGAAGATCATCGCCCCGGTCTCGCTGACCCTGGCCGTCGTGGGCCTGCTGGAAAGCCTGCTGACCGCCAACCTGCTCGACGACCTGACCGACAGCCCGTCCGACAAGGACCGCGAGACCCGCGGCCAGGGCATCGCCAATATCGTCTCGCCGCTGCTGGGCGGCATGGCCGGCTGCGCCCTGATCGGCCAGTCGATCATCAACGTGAAGTCCGGCGGCCGCTCGCGCCTGTCGACTTTCTGGGCGGGCCTCTTCCTGCTGATCCTGATCCTGGTGTTGCGCGACTGGGTGGCGAAGATCCCGATGGCCGCCCTGGTGGCGGTGATGATCATGGTCGCCTTCACGACCTTCGACTGGAACTCGGTACGCAAGCTGCGCTCCACGCCCCTGCAGTCGACCATCGTCATGCTGGCCACCACCGTGACGGTGCTGATCACCCACGACCTGGCCAAGGGCGTCGTGCTGGGCGTGCTGCTCAGCGTGCTGTTCTTCGCCCGCAAGGTGGGCAAGATGATCGTCGTGAGGGAGCGTGACGACAGCAGCGCGGCCGCCCGTCGCTATGTGGTCGAGGGCCAGCTGTTCTTCGTTTCGGCCGAGCTGTTCGCCGCCGGCTTCGAATTCCACGGCCATCCCGCGAGCGTCGAGATCGACATGACCGCCGTGCGCCTGTGGGACGTCACCGCCGTCGGCGCGCTCGACAAGGTGGTGCTGCGCTATCGCCGCCAGGGGGCGGCGGTGGAGGTCGTGGGGCTGGACGAGGCGGGAGAAGCGCTGGTGACCAGGCTGGGCGCGCACTGACGCCCCGCACCCTCATCCTGAGGCGCCCGCTCAGCGGGCCTCGAAGGACGCACCGTCTCACCCCTGCGACAGGCTGAGCACATTGCCGTCGGGATCGGCGAACCACGCGACCCTGGCCGCGCCGCCTGGCGCGGTCCAGATCCCCAGGGCGTCCTGGCCGAAGCCCTCGTAGATCGTGAAGACCACGCCGCGCTTGGTCAGCGCCTTCACGCCGGCCTCGATGTCGTAGACGTGCCAGCCGAACACGGGATGGGCGTCGGCCTTGTGCCCGGGCAGGGCGGTCAGGCGGATCAGCGCGCCTTCGAGAGCGAGAAAGTCGCCGAACGGATCGGAGCCCCGCACTTCGAGAGCCAGCGTCCCGACATAGAAGTCGAGCGCGCGCTGGCGGTCGCTGACATGGACGAAGGCGACGGGCGTTCCGGAGACGACGGACATGACCTGCTCCCAAGGCGGGTTTCGCCGCGAGCTTGGCTCAAGCCTTGGTCTTACGCCACCGCGTAGTCGCGCATCTGCATCGGGCTGCTCTGGCTGATCGGCAGGGTGAAGCTGACCGTGGTGCCGTCGCCGGGCGTCGAGACCATCTCCAGCGCGCCGTCGTGCATCTCGACCAGCGACTTGGTCAGCGCCAGGCCCAGGCCCGTGCCTTGCGTGGTCTTGGAGTGCTGGCTTTCCACCTGCTCGAACGGACGGGCCAGGCGCGCCAGGTCCTCGGCGGCGATGCCGATGCCGGTGTCGGTCACCGACACCTTCACGCGCTCGCCCAGCGGGTCGCGGCGGATCTCGGCGCGCACGGTGACGCGGCCCTGGCGGGGGGTGAACTTGATGGCGTTGCTCAAGAGGTTCAGCAGCACCTGCTTGACCGCGCGATAGTCGGCCTCGATCTCGGGCAGGGGCGGGAAGTCGACCTCCAGCTTCAGGCCCGCGGCCTCGGCGCGGTTGCGCACCAGACGCACGGCGTCCTCGGTGACGTCTTCCAGGTGCAGGGGCTCGAACTTCAGGGCCATCTTGCCGGCCTCGATCTTCGACATGTCGAGGATGTCGTTGATCAGCGCCAGCAGGTGCTGGCCGGAATTGTGGATGTCGAGGCTGTAGCCCTTGTAGCGCTGGTCGCCCAGCGGGCCGAACATCTCGTTCATCATGATCTCGGAGAAGCCGTTGATGGCGTTCAGCGGCGTGCGCAGCTCGTGGCTCATATTGGCCAGGAACTCGCTCTTGGCCTTGTTGGCGCCCTCGGCCTTGACCTTCTCCATCTCGTACTTGCGGGCCAGCTCGGCCAGCTGCTCCTGGCTGCGCTCCAGGCCGGCGACGGCGTTCTGCAACTGCTCCTCGTTGCGGCGGCGAGCCTCTTCCTGGGTCTTGATGGCGGTGATGTCGGCGGCGGTCATGACGAGGCCGCCCTCGGCCGTGCGCCGCTCGCTGATCTGGATCCAGCGGCCGTCGTTCAACTCGGCCTCGCGCACGCCCTTGGCGCCGGTCGGGTCGGGGATGTCCTGGCGGATGGCCAGGGCCGCGAAGCGGTTGACCTCGGCGCGGGCCGCGCCGGGCTTCAGCAGCTTGGGCTCCAGCGAGAAGACGTTGCGGTAGTTGCGGTTGCACATCAGCAGCCGGCCCTGGCGGTCCCAGAGCACGAAGGCCTCCGACACGCTCTCGATGGCGTCGCGCAGGCGGTTCTCGGCGGCCTGGGCGCGGGCCTGGGCCAGGCGCTCCTCGGTGACGTCCAGCGCCACGCCGATGATCCGCGAATAGCCGTCCTCGCCGGGCTTGCCGAAGCCCTGGCCGCGCGCGTCGACCCAGATCGAGCGGCCGCCGTGCTCGCGGGCGGGAATGCGGAACGACACGTCGAAGGCGCCGAACTGGGCGGCGTTGGCCAGCGCCTGGCGCACCCGGTCGCGGTGGTCGGCCGAGATCCGCTCGACCAGGTCCTGGCCGGGCGCGACGCCGCCGCCGCCCCAGCCGAACATCGCGCCGGTGACGTCGGACATGTAGACCTCGTCCGAGCGCAGGTCCCATTCCCAGATGCCGCAGCGAGCGGCCTCGACGGCCAGGCGGAAGCGCTGCTCGCTGTCGATGAACTCGCGCTGGGCGGCCTCGGCGCGGCGGCTCTGCAGCATCAGGATCAGGGCCAGCGCGATGCCGGCGGCCAGCGGGATCAGGAGCGACAGCGCCCCTTCCATCAGCCGGCGGTCGACATTGGCGACGGTGTGGCTGGGCGTGCTGACGGCGGCGATCAGCGCGCCCTGGGCCAGGGGCTCGAAGGCGACGTCCAGGCTCGAGCCGTCGACGCCGCGACCGGTGAGGGCGGCCGCGCCTCCCTGCAGATCCTCGACGGAAAGGGTATAGGCCTGGCTCAGGCTCGCGGCGCCCTGCACGGCGCGGCCGGCGCCGACCAGCAGCCCGCCGTCGGCCAGGAACAGGGCCACCGAGCGCTCCTTGCCCGGCTCGCCCAGCAGGCGGGTGGGATCGCCGGCTGCGATGACGTAGCCGCGGCCGGCGCTGGTCTGGGCGGCCATGGCCACGTAGAGGCGGCCGCTGCGGCCCACGCCCCCGACCCAGACGCTGCGGCCCGAGGCGGCGGCGGCCTTGGCGGCCAGGCGCCAGTCGGCCGAGGCGTCGCGGCCGGCGACGGCCAGCACTTCGGTGTTGGTGGAGACGGCGATGGCCATGGCCTCGCCGCCGGCGGCGCGCAGGGCGGTCTCGGCCGCGTCCATGGCCGAGGTCGGGTCGCGTTCCAGCAGGTCGGCGGCGGCCGACAGGCCCGCGCGCTGCGCCGCCAGGTTGGTCTCGACCTTGCCCGAAAGGATCTGGGCCTGGGCGGCCAGCGCCGCGCCGCCGGGCGGCGCCGACGCCTCCTTCTGCAGCTTGTGGGCGCCCAGCGCGGTGTAGACGGCCAGCAGCAGAAGGGCGGCCAGGATGACGATGCGGACATAGGCCTGCGACGACCGGGCGGCGCGCATGCGGGCCACGCCCGCAGCCGAAAGTCCGGCCTTCGCCGGCCTCCCGGGTTTCGCCCCACCCATTCGCAACGCCGATTGCTCCGCAGCACCCCAGGGCCGGTCCGACATGGACGGGCCCGATTCAGTAGGCGAGTCAGTTCGCCGACTATGGTGAATCTACCGTACCCGTTCGGTCGCCGTCACCCGGGGGAGAGGCGAATAAGCGGGGGATGAGCGCTTTGGTCGCAACCGTTGCGCGGAGGAATCACCCCAGGCTCGCCGCCTGAGGGAACCTCCCCCGGTGGGGCCGCCTCCCCAGAGGGCGGAGGTTCTCTACTCCAGCGCCCGAGACGCAAGCTCCAGCACGTTCTTCGACAGCCCCGGCGCGGCCTTGATGCGCTCCAGTTCGCGGCGCATCAGCTCGCCCAGCGCCGGAACGTAGCGGCGCCAGCTTCCCAGCGGCTCGACCAGGCGGGCGGCGGTCATCGGGTTGAAGCCGTCGACGGCCAGGATCTGGTCGGCCAGGAAGCGGTAGCCGGCGCCGCTCGGATCATGGAACCGCGCCGAGTTGGCGCTGGCGAAGCCCTGCACCAGGGCTCGGAAGCGGTTGGGGTTGCCGGCGTCGAAGTCCTCGTGTTCGGTCAGGGCCAGGATGCGCTTGAGCGCGTCTTCCGACGGATCGCGGGCCTGCACCGAGAACCACTTGTCCAGCACCAGCGGCTCGTGCCGCCACTTGGCGTGGAAGGCCGAAAGAGCCGTCTCGCAGGGCTCGCCGCCTACGGCCAGCAGGGCCGACAGGCCGCCCATGGCGTCGGTCAGGGCCGCGGCGGCCTCGAAGTGGCCGACGATGCGCTGCACGTTCTCGGCATGCGGATCGGCGCTCAGCAGGTCGACGCAGGCGTTGCGCAGCGCCCGGCGGCCAGCCGAGGCCGCGTCCGGCGAGAACTCGCCGTCGCCCTGCATGGCGCCGTGGATGCGGGCCAGTTGCTCGCCAAGGTGCACAGCGATGCGGGCGCGCAACAGGCCGCGCGCGGCGTGGATGGCGGCCGGGTCCGCCGGATCGACGGCCAGGGCCAGGTCGCCTTCGCTGGGCAGGGCCAGGAGCAGCGCCTTGAAGGCCGGATCGGCGGCTTCGTCGTCCAGCGCGCGGCCCAGGGCCTCGGCGTAGCGTTCCTCGCCCACCTCGTCGGGCGCGCCGGCGGCGCGGGCCAGGATCAGCCCGCGCGCCAGGGTCTGGCCGGCTTCCCAGCGGTTGAAGAGGTCCGGATCGGCGGCGAACTGCACATAGGCGTCGGCCGGCCGGGCGTCGGTCGTCAGGGTAACCGGGGCCGAGAAGCCGCGCAGGGCCGAGATCACCGGCGTTTCCGCCACGCCCTCCCAGCGCACCGTCAGGCTCTCGCCCTCCAGCAGCACCACCTCGCTGTCGCGGATCGCCCGGCCGTCCTGCGCGAGCAGGCCGATGGTGACCGGGATCGGCAGGGCCTTCTTCACCGGCTGGCCGCTGGTCGGGGCGGTCTTCTGGGTCAGGGTTATCGACAGCGTCCTGGCGGCCGCGTCATAGGCGTGGGTCAGCGAAACCGCCGGCGTGCCGGCCTGTTCGTACCAGGCGAAGAAGCTGGTCAGGTCGCGGCCCGAGGCCTCCGCAAAGCAGGCGATGAAGGCCTCGACCGTGGTCGCTTCGCCGTCGTGGCGGTCGAAATAGAGATCAAGGCCGGCCCGGAACGCGTCAGCGCCCAGGATGGTCTTCAGCATGCGGATGATCTCGGCGCCCTTCTCGTAGATGGTCGCGGTGTAGAAGTTGTCGATCTTCAGATAGCTCGACGGCCGCACGGCGTGGGCCAGGGGACCGGCGTCCTCGGCGAATTGCCGGGCGCGCAGGGCCTTGACGTCCTTGATACGCTGCACGGCCGCTCCGCGCATGTCGGCGGAAAAGCTCTGGTCGCGGAAGACCGTCAGGCCCTCCTTCAGGCACAGCTGGAACCAGTCGCGGCAGGTGATGCGGTTGCCGGTCCAGTTGTGGAAATATTCGTGGGCGACCACGCTTTCGATGCGCTCGTAGTCGAAGTCGGTCGCCGTCTCCGGCTCGGCCAGCAGGAGCGAGGAGTTGAAGATGTTCAGCCCCTTGTTCTCCATGGCCCCGAAGTTGAAGTCGCGAACGGCGACGATCATGAAGAGGTCGAGGTCGTATTCGCGGCCGAAGGCCTCCTCGTCCCACTTCATGGAGCGCTTGAGCGCGTCCAGCGCATAGGCCGCGCGCGAGGCCTGGCCCGGATCGACGAACACCTTCAGCGCCACGGTGCGGCCGCTCATGGTGACGAAGCTGTCCTCCAGCACGTCCAGCCGCCCGGCCACCAGGGCGAACAGATAGGCGGGCTTGGGGAAGGGATCGTTCCAGACGGCGAAGTGGCGACCGCCCTCGAGCTGGCCGGCCTCCATCAGGTTGCCGTTGCTCAGCAGGTGCTCGAACGCCCGGTCGGCCTCGATCCGCACGGTGTAGCGGGAGAGCACGTCGGGCCGGTCGGGGAAGAAGGTGATGGTGCGGAAGCCCTCGGCCTCGCACTGGGTGCAGAACCGGCCGCCCGACATGTAGAGGCCCATCAGGGCCTTGTTGGCCGACGGATCGATCTCGACCTCGGTCGTCAGCTCGAAGGCGTCGGGAACTTCGGCGATGACCAGCCGCTCGTCGTCCAGCACGTACTGGTCGGCGCTCAGCGCCCGACCGTCGATGGCGACCGACTTCAGGTGCAGCCGCTCGCCGTTCAGCGCCAGGGCCTCGCCATCCGCGCCAGTGCGCCGCACCTTGAGCGTGGCTGTGACCCGCGTCGCGGACGGCTCCAGTTGGAACGACAGGTGCGTCGTCTCGATCTCGAACGGGAACGGGCGATAGTCGGAGAGCCGGATCGGCTGGGGCGTTTCGGTGCGCATTACCGCAATGTAGTCGCCCGCCGGGGCCGGGGCGAGGGCTTGAGGCGGATCAATGTGAGGGTGCGCGAGCGGGCGCATCACCCCTGGCGACGCCTCGATGCGTCGCACTCCAAGGGGATTAAGACATGACCGCCCGCCGCCTCGCCCTCATCGCCGGCCTGACGCTGGCCGCCGCCGCCACGGGCGCGCATGCCCAGGAGGCCTTCACGCCCGCGGCCAGGGGGACCTGGCAGGTCAACCTGCGCGCCACCAGCGTCTCGCCCGACGCGGGCGACCCGATCGTCACTGCGGCCGGCGCGGCCTCGGGCCTGAAGGCCGACGTCAAGGACGACGTCATGCCGACCCTGGGCGTCACCTACTTCATCACCGACAGGCTGGCCGTCGAGGTGATCGCCGGCACGACCCAGCACACCGTCAAGGCCGAGGGCCCTGGGACCGACGTCGTCGTCCACAAGACCTGGGTGCTGCCGCCGGTGGTCTCGGCCCAGTACCACTTCGCGCCCAAGGCCCGCTTCAACCCCTATGTGGGCGCGGGGCTGAACTACATGATCTTCTACAGCGGCAAGGACAAGAACGGCTTCACCGTCGATCTCGACGACGGCTTCGGCTACGCCCTGCAGGCGGGCGCCGACATCGCCGTGAAGGGGCCCTACGTCGTCAATGTCGACGTCAAGAAGGTGTGGTTCGAGACCGACGCCAAGATCAACGGCGGCGCGCTGAAGTCCAAGGTGAACCTGGATCCGATGGTGGTTTCGGTCGGCGTGGGCCGGCGGTTCTGATGACGCGCTCCCTCCCCCTTGATGGGGGAGGGGAGAAGGAGCCTACCCGTCGACGCTTCCGCTCGCCGCCGGGGTCTCGTTCAGCTCCCGCTCGATGGCCGCGGCCTTCTGGGCCAGGGCCAGCAGGGCGGGGGGCGCGTCCTCCGGATGGTCGCCGACCAGCGTCATGATCTCGCGCGACAGGGCGTGCAGGCGCGGAGCGGCGGCGATCAGCCTGGCCTGGAACTCGATCTTGCGCGGGTCGCGGTCGTACTCGGCCCCCGGCGTGCGCCAGCCGCCCCAGTCGTTGGGATCGGTGACCACCACCGGATAGGTGCCGGGGAAGGGGTGGTGCAGGCAGTCGCTTTCCTGCTGCCACTTGTTGCGGGCCCGCAGCACCCGCCAGTTGGACAGCACGCCGCCCTCCTGCGGGTCCATCCGGTCTTCCGGCTTCAGCTCGTGAGCCAGGAACTCGCGGCCCAGGCCCACGTCATAGGTCACCCGCACCGGCTCGTCGAAGCCCTTGGCCCAGATGGGCACGATCTTCTCGATCGTGGCCCAGGCGCCGACGCTCTCGACCCACACCTTCTGGTTCCGCTGGAAGACGGTCTTGGCCATGGGATTTCGATCGGCTCCAAATACTGGGCGGTCATAAGAACCTGAAATTCTTGACGCCGGGTCAATCTTTCCACGCACGTAAACGTGGTTCATCGTCGTTTCCAACGGCCGTCGTCAGAACGGCCAAGGGAGAAAACGGCCGTGGATTTCGACTATTCCGACGACCAGAAGTTCCTCAAGGACGAGGCCCGCAAGTTCCTCGGCGGCCGCTGTCCGCCCGCGGTGGTGCGCGGCGTGCTCGACGATCCGGCCAGGAGCTATGACGCGCCCCTGTGGGCCGCCGTGGCCGAGCAGGGCTGGCTGGGCGCGGCGATCCCCGAGGCGCACGGGGGCCTCGGCCTTGGCCGCGTCGAGCTATGCGCCATCGCCGAGGAACTGGGGCGGGCGGTCGCGCCGATCCCCTTCGCCTCCACCGTCTATATCCTGGCCGAGGCGGTGATGGCCCACGGGACAGAGGCCCAGAAGGCCGCCATCCTGCCGCGCGTCGCCGCCGGCGAACTGATCGGCGCCCTGGCGCTCAGCGAAGGTCCGGGCGTGCTGACCCCCTCGGCCCTGTCGGCGCGAGTGGAGGGCGGCAAGCTTTCCGGCGTGAAGATCCCCGTCACCGACGGCGACATCGCCCACGTCGCCATCGTGCTGGCCAATGAGGGCGGCAGGCCCGGCCTGTTCCTCGTCGACCTGACCGGTCCCGGCGTGAAGCGCGAGACGCTGGAGAGCCTGGATCCCACCCGCGGCGTCGCTCGCCTTTCCTTCGACGGCGCGGCGGCCGAGCGTCTGGGCGCGGCGGGCGAGGGGGTCGACCTCGTCCAGGCCATCCTCGACCGCGCCGCCGTGCTCCTGGCCTTCGAACAGCTTGGCGGCGCCGACCGCTGCCTGGAAATGGCCAAGGAATACGCCCTGGGCCGCTACGCCTTCGGCCGGGTGATCGGCGGCTACCAGGCCATCAAGCACAAGCTGGCCGACATGTACGTCAAGAACGAGGTCGCCCGCTCCAACGCCTATTACGGCGCCTGGGCGCTCAACGCCTCCACCCTCCAGGAAAATGGGGCGCCCGAGCTGCCCACGGCCGCCGCCGCCGCCCGCATCGCCGCTTCCGAGGCCTTCTGGTTCGCGGCCAAGGAAAGCGTCCAGGTGCACGGCGGCATGGGCTTCACCTGGGAGGTGGACTGCCACCTCTACTACCGCCGCTCGCGGCAGCTCTCCCTGGTCGCCGGCTCGCCGAGGCTCTGGAAGGAGCGGCTGGTCAGCGAGCTCGAGAAGAAGAACGCGGCTTAAGGGAGATAGCGACCATGGACTTCAACGACTCCCCCGCCGAAGCCGCCTATCGCGAGAAGGCCCGCGCCTGGCTTGTCGAGGCCGCCGCCGCCCACCGCGCCGAGCACGGCGAGCCGAAAGCCAACACCCCCGAGCACATGGCGGCGGCCAAGGCCTGGCAGGCCCGCAAGGCCGCCGCCGGCTACGCCTGCATCACCTGGCCGGCGGCCGTGGGCGGAGGCGGGGGCACGCCGATCGAGTCCGTCATCTTCGGCCAGGAAGAGGGCAAGGCCGGCGTCGCCTACGGCTACTTCACCATCGGCCTGGGCATGTGCGTGCCCACGGTCATGGCCTTCGCCGACACCGATACCAAGAAGCGCTTCGTCTCGCCGGCCGTGAAGGGCGAGGAGATCTGGTGCCAGCTGTTCTCCGAACCGGCCGGCGGCTCCGACGTCGCGGCCCTGCGCACCCGCGCGGTCAAGGACGGCGACGACTGGGTGATCAACGGCCAGAAGGTCTGGACCACCGGCGCCCACTACAGCGATTTCGGGATCCTGCTGACGCGCACCGATCCGGATGTGCCCAAGCACAAGGGCCTGACCATGTTCTGGATCGACATGCGCGATCCGGCCGTCGAGTGCCGGCCGATCCACCAGATGTCGGGCGGGCGCGAGTTCAACGAGGTCTATTTCAGCGACCTGCGCGTCAAGGACAGCCAGCGCCTGGGCGAGGTGGGGCAGGGCTGGCAGGTCGCCCTCGTCACCCTGATGAACGAGCGCCTGGCCGTCGGCGGCGCGGCCGGTCCCAACTACCGCGAGGTGATGGAACTGGCCCGCGCCCTGCCGGGCGAGGACGGCCCGGCCCTCTCCAACGACGCCTTCCGCGAGAAGCTGGCCGACTGGTTCGTGGCCTCGCAGGGGCTGAAGTTCACCCGCTTCCGCACCATGACCGCCCTGTCGCGCGGCCAGACCCCGGGTCCGGAAAGCTCGATCGGCAAGATCATCTCGGCCAACCAGCTGCAGGACCTGGCCAACACCGCCGTCGAGATGCAGGGCGAGTACGGTATCCTCACCGGCCCCGAAGCCGTCGCAGGCGCCGCCTTCCAGCAAAGCCTGATGTGGGCGCCGGGCCTGCGCATCGCCGGCGGCACCGACGAGATCCTCAAGAACATCATCGCCGAACGGGTCCTTGGCCTGCCGGGCGACGTGCGCGTGGACAAGGACGTGGCGTTCAAGGATATGCCGACCGGAAGATAGGCCAAGGCAGGGGCGGGAATGGCGGGCAGCGACGGACGTTCGGTGGTTCCCGCCCGGCTGCCCGACGACTTCCTGGGCCGCCTGGTCGTCGATTGCCCCGCGTGCGGCGGGTATGCGGCCATCCTGCCGCGCGACCCGTCCGACGTGCGGGCGTCCGCCGCGCGCCGGATGGTCTGCCGCGACTGCGGGGCGACGCGCGACAAGCCGCAGACCCCAAGCGGCGCGCCGATCGACCCGTTCATGGGCCTGGCGCCCCGCTTCCGCGCGGTGACACGTCACGGCGATCTGGTCGCCTGGAACGAGGACCACCTCGGCTACCTCGAGACCTATCTGTCGGGCCGCATCAGGGTGGAGCAGCGGCCCGCCGATCCTGCCGGCCCGCGCAACCAGACCATAGTTTCGCGGCTGCCGGCCTGGGCCAAGTCGGCGAAGAATCGGGACGAGATCCTGCGCGCCGTGGAGCGCGTCAGGCGCGAGCGCGGCTAAGCTAGAAACCGTGAAAATACACGGACTTCGCTGGGTTATCCCGCGAAAACCCCTTCCATTTCAGGCACGTCAAACAAGAGTTGATGAACGTCGGTCGCCGAGCTTGACAGTCTTGCTCCGGGCGGCTCATGAACGACTCTCCGATCATGGTTAACGGCGTGCTGGAGGGGGAGCGATGCACGAGGCCGGCGATGCTGTTGCGCTCCTCCGCCGGCTGAGGCGCGCGGGCGTCCAACTCCTCGAAAACAGGCGCCAGTTGATCCGCCGCGTTCCCTTGGGCGCGGTGGCGGCTGTCGCCGTGCTGCCGCTGTTCGGCTGCGACTTCTCCGCGCCGCAGCTCTTCGCCAAGCGGGCCACGGCCTGTCCGCGTCCGCAGGTGGCGCAAGGAAGCTCGGGCCAGTTCAACCAGCAGCAGATCGAGATCCGCAACCTGCGCCAGGGCGGCTTTCGCGGCGACTTCTTCGCCCAGCTGGAGCTGGCCCGCCGCTACGAGGGTCAGAGGGCCAGCGACAAGAACCTCGACGATCCGGTCGAGGCGGCGGCCTGGTACGCCATGGCGCTCTCCAACCCGTCCGGCTACGCGCCGATCGCCGCCTATGAACCGCGCGGCAAGCCGGGCAAGGCGCTGTCGCGCTTCGACGACTGCCGCGCCTACGAGCGCCACGCCGCCTATGGCGCGCTCGACCGCCAGCTGTCGCGGATGTCGACGCAGGAGCGCGAGCGGGTCAGGAACCGGGTGATCTACATCCTGTCGACGCAGGGGGCCGACGGCTACCGCACCCTGGCGCGGATGCACGACGGCTATTTCGGGCCCTATGGCGAGCCGTCCGACAACCTGCAGGCCGTCGAGGCCTATGGCGACCGCCGCCACGTCGGCGCGCCGGCCGCGCTGGATCTCTTCCGCCGCAACGATATCGACGCCTATCTCTACAACTACCTGGCGGTGCAGACCGGCGACGTCTCGGCCTATGTGATGCTCAAGGACTTCGAGCGCTCCTCGCCGCAGCGGGCCTCGTACGGCACGTTCGTCGAGACCAAGGCCAAGCGCTGGATCCCGCCCTACGAGTTCTATCCGCCGGAGTCGCCGGACTCCGGCGTGCCCCATTCCGACGAGAGCGATCCGGCCGGCGAGGCCAAGGAGGCGGCGCTGGCCCGCCTGCACGAGCTGCCGTTCGTGCATGTGGGCGAGGCGCTGTCGTACCTGCGGATCATTCCCGCGCCGCTGCTCGACGAGCGGCTCCTTAGCCTGAATGACGCCCAGACCTTCCAGGCCTCGATCGGCCGCCCGATCACGGGCCGGCTGACGCCGATCGAGAAGGTGAGGGCGGTGCAGTATGCGGCCGTCAACGGCTCGTCCAAGGCCCAGCTGGTGCTGGCGGTGATGTATTCCGAGGGCGTGGGCGTGCCGCGCGACTACGCCCGCGCCTACCACTGGTACGAGGAGGCCGAGCGCCAGGGCTCGCCCGAGGCCAAGTACGCCATGTCGACCTTCTTCTCGCTGGGCCTGCAGGGCGTTGCCGACCAGGATCGCGCCAAGGCCGTGGTCTACCAGCTGGACGCGGCGCTGGCCGGCTTCAAGCCTTCGGCCTGGCGGCTGCAGCAACTGCTGGCCCAGGTCTCGCGCCCGCCGCGCGGCCCCGGCGAGCGGCCCCAGCCCTATGCGGCGCGCGCCTATGTGGCCCCGGCCAGCGCGGGTCCGGTGGACGCCGTGCCCGTCAATGCTGAAAGGGACTATCGATGAAGCGCCTTGCCCTCTTCGCGGCGGGCCTTGTCGCCCTGGGCCTGGCGGGGACGGCCCCGCAGGTCGCCCTGGCCTCGCCCGACGCCCGCATCGACCAGCAAATCCGCCCCTGCTTTGGACTGCTGCTGGAGCCCAATCTGTCGAAGGGCTGCGGCGCGCGCCGGCCGGTCAAGCGCAAGCCGCCGCGCCGGCCCTATTATCCCGGCGGCGGCTACGCGCCCTACCGCACGGTGGTCGATTGCGACGTCGCCTATCCGGGCGAGGTGAACGACGTGCTGGCCCGGCTCTATGACGGCGACACCCTGACCCTGGTCTCGCGCAACGGCGGCGCCTGCGTGGAATCGCTCAGCGTCACCCGCTCGGTGGTGATCACCGCCCGCGACTACAGCCCTTCGCGCACCCGGCCCATCCTGCTGGCCCCGGCCGACCAGCCCTGCATCCGCATCGCTCCGGGCGTGGCCTTCGTGGTGCTGGAGAACCTGGGCCTTGAGGCCTCGCGCGGCGGAACGGCCTCGTGCATCGTCGGCCGCGCCACCGAGCTGGCCCTCAAGGGCGTGGTGGTCCGCTACGACGGCGAAGGCTCGGCCATGGACGTCGCCGACAGCCGGGTCGAGATGATCCAGGCCGCCTTCGTGGGCCGCACCCGCGCCCCGGTGGTCAAGCTGTCGGGCAGCCTGCAGGCCCAGGACGTCGACGTGGCCGCCACCGCCATCGGCATGGCCGTCGAGACCAGCCGCGACAGCCGCCTGCGCGACATCCGCGTGGTTCGCCTGGGCGACTGGAGCGGCTCCTCGCGCACCCGTAATTCGGCCGGCTTCGTGCTGACCGGCGTCAATCGCGACCAGTTGGTCCAGATCGACGGCCTGTCGACCGACGGCTTCTCGCGCGGGATCTACATCAGCGGCGGCGAGACCACCCTGCAGCGTCCCGTGGTGCGCGACAGCGACTGGGCGGTGGTTCTGGAGGGCGCCGACCTGCGCGTGCTGGACGGCCGGCTGGAGGCCGCCGACGTCGGCATCTACGCCGCATCGGGCGTGGTCTATGCGTCCGACAACGCCATCGCCGGGGTGATGCGGGCGGGCCTGTTCGCCGACAGCGGCGCCCAGATCCGCGCTCGCGACAATCGCGTCTTTGCTCGTCCGGGCGGCTGCGAGGCCCTGGTCACCGGCTATTTCGACGGCGCCCTGACCTGCCGTCCGTGGTTCGAGGCGCCGGAACTGCTGCGCACGCCCCGCGACCGGGCTCGCGCCGACTATGACAGCTACTGGCCGGCCGGCGCGGTGGCGGTGCTGACCGGCCCGCCGTCGAGCGCCCTGGCCGGTGGTCCCGCCGATCCGTACGAGGCATCGGCCGCAGCCGGCGGTCCGGTCGGTGCGCCAGTTGGTTCGCAAGGAGGTCCGCGATGATCCGCCTGTTCGCTTCCGGCGTCCTCGCCGTGGCCCTGCTCGCCGGCGCCGCTCAGGCCCAGCCCGCCGGTCCGGGCAAGCGTCCCGGTCCGCCCGGCCGCGTCCCCTGCGGCGCACCGCTGACCGGCCAGGCGCCCGACGTCATGACCTATGACCGCGCCACGGGAACGCAGGTGTTCGTCAGCGGCCAGGGCGGAACCGAGGTTTCGGCCTTCAACCAGCGCACTGGCTCGTCAGCGGGGCTGCGCGGCGACCTGTCCAGGCCCGGCGTGACGGAAGCCTGCGCGTCCGACGCCCTGACCGGCGACGGCTATGCGGTCACCTCGCGCGGGCCGGGGGACATCGCCGTGGTCGGCCGCGACGGCCAGACCGGCGAGCGTTGGGCCATCAAGCGCTCGGACGGCACGACCGAATACTGGGATCCGCGCGGCGAGCATCGCTGCTTCCGCGGCAGCCTGGGCATATTCCCCGGCGCGCGCGGATGCTGAGCCGCCTGGCGCTCCTGGGCCTCGCGGCCGCTGTCCTGACGGCCTGCAGCACCCCGCACGGCCACCGTCCACCCCCGCCGCCGCACCCCTCGCAGGTCACGCCGCCCCCACCGCCGATCGAAGCGATCCGGCCGAGGGTCTAGGGGACCGTGATCGACACGTTGGTCGGCGTCGCAAGCACGCCCTGGATCGTGCATGGCAGGCCGGAGTAGCCGATGCCGAACGACTGGGGAGGGATCGTCAGGGTGTTGGTGGCGTCGTTCCACTGGGCCTGGACGGTGTCACTACATTTGCTGAAGACTGTCACGAGCGTGAAGTTGGCGATGTCGAGCCCGGTGGCCACGCCGCCGGAGGAGGCGGTGACGTTCACCGACCAGGCCGGGGTGAAGGTCGGGACGATCGCGCTGCACGGGAAGCCCGGCGGGCTCAGCGCGCCGGACGGGAAGGTCATGGTCGGGCCGGTGATCGAGGCGTTCAGGGTCAGGGTGCAGGTGTAGGGGGGCGAGCCGTCGGTCGTGAAGGTGATCGTGCCGCTCAGCGGCGACGGAGAGCCAATGGGCGAGAAGGTGGCCGCGCTCGCGGCCGAAGCCCCGCCCAGCGCCAAGGCGCCTATCGTCAGGGCGCAAAGGATCCTGTGCATTCGAAACCTCCCAATGGGTGCATTCGTGAAAGTTGCAACCTCTATGATTACAACTTTCATCAATGTGAATTGGGAGTCCAGGGGAAAGTCTCCGCCGATCGCGAGGATCGGCGGAGTGCGCAGTATCACTCGCCCTTCAGCTTGCGATCGAAGAAGTCCAGGTGCGTCTTCAGGACGTGCAGCCCCTTGGAGCGGCTGCGGATGACGCTGTGGCGCTCGCCCGGATACAGCATGGTCTCGAAGGCGATCCCCTTCTTCTGCAGCGCCGCCAGGACACGGGTGCTGTTCTCGAAGATCACGTTGTCGTCGGCCATGCCGTGGATCAGCATCAGGCTGCCGGGCTTGAGCTTGTCCATCCGGTTGAGGAAGTCCGAGGCCGCGTAGCCGGCCTTGTTCTCGTCGGGCTTGCCCATGAACTGCTCGGTGTAGTGGGTGTCGTAGAGACCCCACTCCGTAGGCGGCGCGCCCGAGACGCCGGCCTTGAAGGGCGTGCCCTCGGCGGTCAGCATCATCAGCGTCATGAACCCGCCGTACGACCAGCCCATCACGCCCAGGCGATCGGGATCGACATAGGGCAGGGTCTTCAGGAAGGCCGCGCCGACGAACTGGTCCTCGACCTCGACCGTGCCCATGCGGCGGTCCAGCGCCGTCTTGAACGCCGTCGAGCGGTTGGACGAGCCGCGGTTGTCGAGCTTGAACACCACGTAGCCGGCGTTGGCGAAGGCCTCGTCGCTGACGTTCCAGCTCTTCGTCACGCGCTGGGCGTGCGGGCCGCCATAGACCGAGACGATCACCGGATACTTCTTGGCCGCGTCGAAGTTCGCCGGCTTCAGCAGCGAGTAGTGCAGGGCCTGGCCGTCGGCGGCCTTCAGCACGCCGAACTCCGGAACCAGGTGGTCGCCGGCGTAGGGCGCGTAGGGGTGGGCGGCGTCGAGCCTGTTCTCCTCGATCCAGCGCACGCGCTTGCCGGCCGGATCATAGAGCGCCGTCTGCGGCGGGGTCTTCGGGTCCGAATAGGAGCCGACGAAGGCGCCGGTCGCGGCGACCTTGGTGGTCCACCAGCCGCCCGCCGGGGTCATGGCCTTGGGCGCGCCGGGCTTGGTGTAGGACACCGAATAGAGCCGGCGCTCGATCGGCGTGTCGATCGAGGCGCTGAAGAACACCAGGCCGCGCTTTTCGTCGACCTCGTCCACAGCCTCGACCTTGTCGACCGGCCAGTCGCCCTTGGTCACCTGGGCGAGGAGCTTGCCGTCGGCGGCATAGTGGTAGAGGTGCTTGTTGCCCGACTTCTCCGACGACCACAGGAAGCTGCCGTCCTTCAGCGGGCGGAAATCGTCGTGCAGTTCCACCCAGTGCGGGTCGGTCTCGGTCAGGATCGTTCTACCCTGGCCGCTGGCCGGGCTGAAGGCGATCAGGTCGAGGGTCTTCTGGTCGCGGCTCTGGCGCTGGACGTAGAGCGTCTTGCCGTCCTTCGACCAGGCGACGCGCGCCAGGTAGACGTCCTTGTCGGCGCCCAGGTCGATCTGCACCACCTTGCCCGAGGCCAGGTCCTTGACGAACAGGTCGACGATGGCGTTCGGGCGGCCGGCGCGGGGATAGCGCTGGTCGATCACGGTGGCGCCCGACGGGCCGATGTCGGCGCGCGGCACGATGTCGACGCCGCTCTCGTCGACGCGGGTGTAGGCGATGCGGCTCTCGTCCGGCGACCACCAGTAGCCGGTGTCGCGGTCCATCTCCTCCTGGGCGATGAACTCGGCCACGCCGAACGACAGGGCGCCCTTGCCCTCGGCGGTCACGGCCGTCTCCTCGCCGCCGGACAGCGGACGCACATAGAGGTTCTGGTCGCGGACATAGGAGACGAACCTGCCCTTGGGCGAGACCTTGGCGTCGACCTCGTCGCCCGGGGTCTGCGTCAGGCGGGTCACCTTGCCGTCGGCGACGCTGTCCACATAGAGGTCGCCGTCCAGCGGCACGAGCACGAAGCGGCCCTCGCTGTCCCAGCTGTATTCGACGACGCCGCGGGCCAGCACCCGGGCGCGCTCGCGACGGGCGAGCTCGGCTTCCGACAGCGCCTTGTCGCCCGACGACAGGGCGTTGGCGTCGATCAGCCGATAGGGCTCGCCGCCCTTCACGTCGACCGCCCACAGGTCCTGCACGTTGGCCGCCTCGGGCTTGGCCTTCAGGTAGGTCACCCGCTTGCCGTCCGGCGACAGGGCCACGCCCTTGGCGGTCGGACCGTTGATGTCCGGATCGGAGAACAGGCGCTCGGGGGTGAGTTTTTCGGCCATCACGGGAGAGGCCAGGGCGAGACAGGCCGAAAGGGCCATGAGCGAGGGACGGATCATGGCGCGGACGCTAGAGGGTGACAGGCAAAAGTGTAAGGGGGCAGCGACGCTCAAGGCGCCGCTTTCTTCCACGCAGGTCCCTCCGGCCCCGGGCATTTCGCACCATCGACGACCGCTCGCCTTCGGGGAACTAGGCCCAGTCGCATCCATGGGTTGATGGCGACGCGCTATGGACCGATGATGCCGCCTTGGGATGGAGGGGCGGTGATGGCGCAGGCGCCGGACGAACTATTCACGGCGCCGCCGCTGTCCAAGGCGTCCGAGCCAGAGCCGCCGTCCCCGCAAACGCCGCCGGTCGAGGAGCCCTTCGACCCCATCGAGCCGGCGCAGGGCAAGTCGATCCAGCTGGGCTCGTTGCTGGCCTGGCGGTCGCAGGACGGAACGCCTTATGTCGCCAGCAGCGTCGTCGCCGCGCTCCTCATCGCGCTGGACATTCAGGCCGGCCGTTCGAGCGCCGACGCCTCGTCCAGCGCGGGCGGCGTCATCGACGCCCAGGCCCTTCTGGTGGCGATCCAAGTCCTCGGGCGACGGTCGCGGTTCAGCCGCTGGTCGACCCACTTCCAGAACGCCGTCCTGCGGCAGGACGTGGTGCCGGCCGACATGGACGCGCCCGCGCTCAACGGCATAGTCGAGCGGGCCCAGGCCCATGGCGGAGAGCCCGTCGACGGGATCCTCCAGTGGGACGCGGTCGAGGTTCTGGCCGAGGCGTCCAGGCTACGCCGGGCGACGAACGCCACGGAGAGCGAGATCGGCGTCCGCCACATCACGGCCGCCTATTTCCTGACCCAGGCCGGCCATGCCGCGCTGAGGGCGCAGGGGTTTCTGGAGCAGTACGGCGAGCTTCGCGGCCGCATGGCCGCGGCCATGTCGGAGATCCTGGCGGACTATCTCGGTGACGATATCAAGTCCTGGGAGCCGTTCATCGAGCAGATCGCCAAGGCCCCGCCGAAGGTCCGGTTGAAGGCGACTGAGGTCAGGCCCGACTACTCCTCCGACACGGTGGACCTTTCGGGCGGCGATCCGCTCGACGCCGCGCGCGACGCCCGGGCCCTGGCCGACGTGATCCTGCTGAAGGCGGCCCGGCCGCCCTTGGCGCTGGGCGTCTTCGGGCCCTGGGGCTCAGGCAAGTCCACCCTGGTGCGCCGCCTGCAGTCCGAGATCCGCCAGCAGCTCGAAGCCGAGCGCGCCCAGCCCTCCGGGGCGGGCGAGCTCGGCCGGGTGCGCAACGCCATCCAGATCGAGTTCAGCGCTTGGTCCTTCGCCGACAGCGAGAACCTGTGGGCCGCCCTGACGGCGGAGGTCTTCGACCAGCTCGCCGCCGGCGGCATAGACGGCTGGCGCGGCAAGCCGCGCGCCGACTTGGTGGGCAGCATCGCCGCCCGGCTCTCGCACGAGGCGGCTACGCTCAACACCAGCTCGGCCAAGGCGGCCGAGCACGAAAAGGCGGTGGAGCGGCTGCAGGCGAGCCTCGACGAGGCCAGGAAGCAGAAGGCGAAGGCCGGGCAGAAGGCGCTCGTCGGGGTGCTCGGCGATCTTCTCGCCGCAGCCGGGACCAAGGCCAAGGACGATAAGGAGAAGGACGAGCCCGAGAAGGAGCCGCTGCAGCGGCTGCAGCAGGCGCTTCTCGACGCTCCCGACGGCGACGGGGTCAAGGGAGAGGCCGGAACGCTGAAGGCGCTGGGCGTCGTCTGGCGGGAGCGACTGAAGCTGACCTGGCGTTCGGCCGGCGTCTTCATGCAGGGGGGCTTCTACGCAACCGTCGTCGTCTTCGTCGTTCTGTCGGCGGTCGTGATCTTCACCCAGGCTTCGTTTGGTCCTGTCCTTGTCGCATGGCTGGTCAGCATCGCGGGCTCGATCTTCCTGGCCGCGCCCTATCTGGCCGCTAGCTTCAGGCTCCTGTCGCAGTATTTGGCCCAGCGCGCCAAGCTGAGCCAGGAGGCGGCGAAGGCCGAGGGCGAGGCCACGGCGGCGCTCGCCCTGGTCCAGGGCGAACTGGCCCAGGCGCGGTCGAAAGCCGACGCCAGCCGGGCCTTCGTCGACACCTTCCGTCACGAGGCCAATGCGCCGGCCGCGCCCGGCCTGATGCTCAAGTACCTGCTGAGCGAGTCCGAGGACTTGGCGCTGGTGCGCAAGCAGATCGGGATGATCAACAGCGTCAGGCGCTGCTTCGAGCAGCTGGCCGCCGTGATCCGCGAGATGAGGGCGTCGAGCGACCCCGACGCGGTCGATCGCATCGTCATCTATATCGACGACCTCGACCGCTGCAGCGCCAAGCAGGTGGTGGCCATACTCGAAGCCATCCACCTGCTGCTGGCCTTCGACTGCTTCGTTGTGGTCGTGGCTGTCGATCCCAAGTGGCTGGCCCAGTCGCTGAGCGACCAGCACCAGCAGTTCGTCAACGGCCAGGCGGTGGCCTCCAGCCGGGCCACGCCGGAAGACTATCTGGAAAAGATCTTCCAACTGGCCCTGCATGTGCGCCCGCTGGCCGAGCGCGATCCTTCGGCCGCGTCACGTTACGGCGCCTACAAGCGGTTCGCCGCCTCCCTGCTGGAGCCCGATCGCGCCCAGCAGGCCGAGACCCCTGCCGCCGCGCCTCCGCCGGCGCCCGTCGACGCCCCGCCGGTTGGGAGGATCGACCTGCGCAAGGGTTTCACGATCGCCTCGCCCGATCGCCCCAAGGATTTCGACGCCGTGCGCCTGGAGCGGGTCAGCCTTGGGCAGGACGAGACCCAGCTGCTGCTGGACCTGGGCGTCCTGGCGGCCAAGTCGCCCCGAGCGGTAAAGCGGATGGTCAATGTCTACCGGCTGATCCGCATCAGCCACGCCGATCGGCTCGAAGACTTCTTGAAGAAGACTGGCGGCGAAGGGCCGTCCTACTGGGCCGTCCTGCTGGCCCTGGCCTACGAGATCGGTCTGCCGGCAACCTTGATGGTGCAACTGAGTACGGTCGGTCACGCCGCGTCAGACGACAACTGGCAAGCCTTGCTCGACGCTCTGGACGCATCCGCCGACGAAGATCCGGTGTTGAAACTGCCGGTGGTCTGTCGCGAGCTGTTCAAGAACCTGCAGGCGGCGGGTCTGGACGGCGCCTTCGCTGAGGCCTGGAAGGTCGTTCTCAATCACCTCGGGCGCCCGCCGCAGCGCGAAGAACTCCTCGACGCCCTGGCGGTCGTCTCGCGCTATTCCTTCAGGTCCCTGAACGCCTAGCCTCGCGTCAGGCGGGGAACCGCCGCGCCAGCCAGTCGAGGATCGCCGCGTTCACCGCCTCCGGCTTTTCCTGCTGGGTCCAGTGGCCGCTGCCCTCGATCAGCACCTTCTCCAGGTCGCCGATCTGGTCGCCCATGCGGTCGGCCAGCGACGGCGGCAGCACCACGTCGTGCTCGGCCATGATCATCAGGCAGGGAACGCCGTCGATGCGGCGGGGCAGGGGCTCGGACCGTTCCCAGTTGCGGGTGAAGTTGCGGTACCAGTTGATCGGCCCGGTGAAGCCGCCTTTTTCGAACGCCTCCACATAGACGGCCCGTTCCTCGTCGCTGAGGAACTGCTTGTCGTCGTTCGCCGGATCGTAGTGTGCCAGCGCCAGCTGCAGGGCCAGCGAGCGCCGCTCGGCCGGGCGCGAAGAGAAGCCGACGACGCTGTCGCCGGGCAGGCGCATGAAGAAGCGCATGGTCTTGTCGACGTCCTGGGCGAACAGGGCGTCGGCCTCCCCGGGCGTCTGGAAGTGCACGATGTACATGTCCGGCCCGTAGGCGGCCTTGAACATCTCGATGGGATCGATCGGCAGGCGCGGCACGAACGGCGTGTTCAGCCCGATGATCCCGGCCACGCGGCCTGGATGCAGCAGCGGCATGGCCCAGACGACGATGCCGCCCCAGTCGTGGCCGCAGAAGATCGCCTTTTCGACGCCCAGGTGGTCGAGCAGGCCGACCAGGTCGCCTGTCAGGTGCTCCATGTCGTAGTCGGTGACGGCGGCGGGCTTGTCCGTCAGGCCGTAGCCGCGCTGGTCGGGGGCGATTACCCAATGGCCGGCCTGGGCAAGGGCTGCGACCTGATGTCGCCACGACCAGGCCAGTTCGGGAAAGCCATGGGAGAAGACGATGGGAACGCCCTGGCGCGGTCCAGCCTCGTAATAGGCCATCCGCAAGCCGTTGATGTCGGCGAACTGCGGCTGCGGCCAGGTCTGCGCGGCGGCCATCGGCGTCTCCCTCGGTATGTTATCAGTGGTCAGATTGCGGGGCCGTGATCGACCGGGCAAGCGATAAAGGGTTCCCGTCGGGGCGTAGGGGAGTAGAAGGCGCCCATGACTTCCGTCGCTACAGCTTCTCCCTCCGCCACGCCCTGGCGGCTCGTCCTGCTTTTGGGGGCGCTGACGGCCTTCGCCCCGATGTCGATCGACATGTATCTGTCCAGCTTCCCGGCCATCGGCCAGACGCTGAAGGCAGGCCCCGAAGAGGTGCAGCTGACCCTGGCGACCTTCTTCGCCGGCATGGCCATCGGCCAGTTCCTCTACGGACCGGCGTCCGACCGCCTGGGCCGCCGCGCGCCGATCCTGCTGGGCGTCGTCATCTACACGATCGCCTCGCTGACCTGCGCCCTGGCGCCGAACATCGAGGTGCTGCTGGGCGCCCGCTTCGTCCAGGCCCTGGGCGGCTGCGCCGGGGCGGTGGTGGCCCGGGCGGTGGTGCGCGACCGCTTCGACCACGCCGAGACCGCGCGGGTGCTGTCGCTGATGACCCTGATCATGGGCCTGGCGCCCGTGCTCGCGCCGCAGCTGGGCGGGCTGATCTTCGCCCTGGCCGGCTGGCGGGCTGTGTTCGGGGTGATGGCGCTGTTCGGCCTGGCCATCGGCCTGTGGGTGCTGCTGGGCCTCAAGGAGTCGCGCTCCGAGGAGACCGCCGCCCAGGCCCGGGCCGAGAACCCGCTGCGCGCCTTCGGCCTGCTGCTGCGCAAGAAGCGCCTGGTGGGCTACGGCATCGCCGGCGCACTGAACGGCTCGGTGCTGTTCACCTACATCTCGACCTCGCCGGACCTCGTGATGGGGACCTACGGCCACTCGCCGCTGGTGTTCAACATCGTCTTCGCGGCGAACGCCGTGGGCATCATCGGCGCCAGCCAGGTCAACCGCCTGCTGCTGCGACGCTTCAAGCCCGACGAGGTGCTGACCCGCGCCAGCCTGATCTCGACCGCCCTGGCGCTGGTCCTGACCTTCTTCGCCTGGACCGGGCTGGGCGGCGAATGGACCGTTTTGCCGCTGCTGTTCCTGGCCCTGTCGACCTACGGCCTGATGTCGGGCAACACCATGGCCGGCGCCCTCAGCGTCGACCCGCGCCGGGCGGGCTCGATCTCGGCCCTGATGGGCGGCGTCTCGTTCGGGGCCGGCGCCGTGGCCGCCTGGGCCGCCGGCCTGCTGCACGACGGCACGCCGCGCCCGATCGCGGCGGTGATGTTCGCCTGCCTCGTCGGCTCGGGCCTGGCGATCTTCCTGCTGGCGGTCCCGCGGAAGAGCGCGGCTTCGGCCTAGAGAACGAACCGCCAAATCCTGTCGTCATCCCGGAAAACGCGCAGCGTTTATCCGGGACCCAGGAGGACGGGGCTCCGCGCCTGGGTTCACCGCCCGGCGACGGCCGGCGCATCGTCGGCGGCCCCAGGGGCCCGGCTCTCCGGTCCGCTTCGCGAACCTCCGGCCGGGATGACGGCGAGGGGGCTAAGGCCCCGTCGGCCGCAGGCCGAACCACCCGCCGTCGGCGTCGAACAGCACGTCGAACCCGCGCAGGGCGTGGCGGCCGGTGTTCACGAACGCCGTCGGCATCGGTGAATTGACCAGAACCTGGGTGGGGGCGATCGCATCGCCCTGGCCGGTCGTGAAGGCCAGGGTCGTGGCCGGCTGGGTCGGCACGGTAATGGTCACCGTCTGGCCCGCCTCCAGCACCTTGGACTGGGCCTTGTCGTTGTTGTTGGTCTGCGTCCGGGTCTTCAGCGCGGCCGGATCGGCGACGCCCAGATACATGGTCGGTATGCCGGTATCGATCAGCAGCGCGCCGGCCTGGGCGGGCAGGCCGCCGGCGGCCACCTGCATCGGCACCTGCGGCCAGTCCAGCGGCCCGTGCGGCCCCTGCGCCCCCAGCTTCACGAACCGGAAGCCGCCGCTGTTGGCCGGGGTCAGCCCCACATGCACGCCGTCGCGCGTCACCACATAGCCCCGGCGATAGGTCGCCGGCGCGATCGGCCGGCCGTCGATGGCCGCCAGATTCAGCAGCGGGTTCTTTTCCGGCGTGCCCTGGGTCTGGCCGTTGCCCTCGCGGCCGAAGCCGACGCCCATATACGCGATGCCCTTGGGCATGCTGATCGTGGCCTTGGGCGCCGCGCAGGTTCCCGGCGAGGTCTTCACGTCATAGCCGGGGCAGTTCAGTTCGGTGTCGACCACCAGGACCGGAACCTGGGCTCGCGCCAGCTCGGCGCTGTCGCCGTCGAGGAACGTGACTGTCGTGGGGATCCAGTGGCCCACCCACAGCCGCTTGCTGCTGCTCAGGAACTCCCAGCCGCGCGGATAGGCCTTGGCCTTGTCGGCCGACCAGCCGGGCAGGGCGGCCGCCGAGATCACCACCCCGGTCGAGCCGGTGTCCATCACCACCGGCGGCGGAGTGTAGGCGCCCAGCGGCCCGTCCAGACGCAAGGCGACGGTCGGCGGTCCCTCGAACGGCTGCTGTCCGGCAGGCCACGGCGTGAAGGGGATGAACCGTCCCTGGTCATAGGGTTTCAGGTCGGGTCCGGCCTGGGAGCAGGCCTGGGTGGCCAGCGTCGCGGAGGCCAGCAAGGCCGCCGCGCCGCACTGAAGGATCCGAACCGGTCGCATGAAGCCTGTCCTCCGTGGGTGGAGTTCACGTCAATTCATGCAACTTAGAATGCGCCCATCGCGCCTTTGCAAGCGTGGCTAGGCCTGATCGGCGACCTTGCCGGCGCTCCAGGCCAGGGCCAGCCAGCCGGCCAGGAAGGTGACGCCGCCGATCGGGGTGATCGCGCCCAGAATGCGCGGGCCGCCGAAGGCCATGGCGTAGAGCGTGCCCGAGAACACCAGCGTCCCCAGCAGGAAGAGCCCGGCGGCGAGACCCGCCGAGCGACCCGTGGCGCGGGCCACGGCGAAGGCGGCGAACACCGCCAGGGCGTGGGTCATCTCGTACAGCGCGCCGGTCTTCAGCAGCTCGGCGGGCCGCGCTTCGTGCAAGCCGTGAGCGGCGAAAGCCCCGACCGCCACCGAGACGAAGCCGCTGAGCGCGGCCAGGCGAAGATAAAGCTTCGGGGTCCAGATCTTCGCCATGGGCCTAGCGGTGCTTCTCGTGCTCGGCCACTTCGCCCGGCTTGATGTCGATGACGTTCGGCGCGGCGGCGTTGTATTGCTCGGTCTTGTGCAGGTCGATGACCACGCTGCGGTGGCCTTCCCAGATCATGTGCAGGGCGACGTAGAGCACGATGGCCAGGCCCACGAAGCCGATCCAGCGGTGCTTGTGCAGCAGCTTGGCGATGGCGTTGGCGGCCAGGCCCATCAGGGCGATCGACAGCAGCAGGCCGAAGACCAGGATGCCCGGGTGCTCGCGGGCCGCGCCGGCCACGGCCAGCACGTTGTCCAGCGACATCGAGACGTCGGCGATCAGCACCTGCAGGAAGGCGCTCTTGAAGCTCTTGGCCGGCTTGGCGCGCGGCTCGGTGGTCGGGTCGCTGTCGAGCACGGCGGCGGCGTCGGCCTCGTCGCCATGGGCCTGGTCGCGCAGCTCGCGCCACATCTTCCAGCACACCCACAGCAGCAGCAGGCCACCGGCCAGCAGCAGGCCCACCACGCCCAGCAGCCAGGTGGTGATCAGCGCGAAACCGATGCGCAGCACCACGGCCGCGCCCAGCCCGTAGAGGATGACCTTCTTGCGGTCCTTCACCGGCAGGCCGCCCGCCGCCAGGCCCACGGCCACGGCGTTGTCGCCGGCCAGGACGAGGTCGATCATCAGGACCTGGAGGAAGG
The DNA here is from genome assembly GCF_003116815.1 of Caulobacter endophyticus. Lineage (GTDB taxonomy): Bacteria > Pseudomonadota > Alphaproteobacteria > Caulobacterales > Caulobacteraceae > Caulobacter > Caulobacter endophyticus. The sequence goes on along the minus strand of NZ_QDKQ01000055.1, from coordinate 3,273 downwards.
CGGCGGCGGGGCCGTCGGGCGTGAAGAGCGTTTCGAGCATGCGGTCTCAATGAGGCAGGCGGCGCGCCCTGGCAAGGGCCGGAGAGAGGACCGGAAACGAAAGCGGCGCGCCCTGCTGGAGGACGCGCCGCTGACGGTGTCGAAGAGGCCCGATTCTAGTGGACCGGCTCGGGCTCGCGATGGGTTTGGGCCGGCGTTTCCGGCGCCGGCTCCACATGCGCCGTCTCGCTGACGTGCTGCACCTGGGGACTGTCGTAGGCGGGAGCGGGGAAGGGCTCGTGCTCGGCCGCCTGAGCGGCGGCTTCCTCGGCCTTGGCCTCCTGGTGATGGTTGAACATCGCCGTGGCGGCGGCGCCCGCGATCGCGCCGCCGGCGGCGGCCACCATCGGGTTCACATAGGCCACGTCCTGGGCCTTGGGCGTGTCGAACTCCGGCTCGTTGCGGCCGTAGTCGTGCAGGGTGCGGAACTTGCGGCGGCGCTCGGCCCGTTCCTTGGCCTTGGCGGCGTTGCGCGAGATGGCCACCAGGATGATCAGGGCCAGCAGCACCAGGCCCGCGCCCAGCAGCGACTTGCCCGGAACCTTGCCCACGCCCGGCACCTCGTACTGCGCATCAAGGAAGGCCGGCAGCTTGAAGCCGGCGGCGGCTTGCTTGGCCTTTTCCGGAACCGCGGCGACCTGCTTGCTGATCGCGCCCAGCGAGAACGGCTGGGCGGGCTTTGCGCCGTCCAGCGAAGCGCCGAACGAGGTGGTCAGCTGGCCCGTGGCGTCTTCGGTCGGCTTGACCTGCCAGGCGAAGGTGGTCGGCTCGCCCGGCTTGACGGTAGCGGTCTGGCGGCCGTTGGGGGTGATCTCGTAGCCCTGGCCCTCCAGGTCGGCATAGGCGCTGACCTTCTTGGCCGGCTTGCCGATGCCGAGCTTTGCGGCCTGCTGCTTGATCATGTCGCCCAGCGTGGCCGGCAGCGACAGGGTCACCTGGCCTTCCTTGCCGGTCTTCAGGCTCTCGGCCGTGGCCAGCACCGCCCCGCTGGTGGCGGCGGGGGCGACGGCGGCCTGCAGCTTCTCGACCTTGGGCGACAGCTTGGCGGCGGCGGGCGCGGCCGAGGCGGCGGGAGCCGCGATCGCCGGAGTCGGGGCCTTGGCCACGACGGCGGGCTTGGCGGGCGGGGCGACCGGCTTAAGGGCCGGGGCCTGGGCGACCGTCTTGGGCGCAGGCGCGACAGGCGCGGCCTTCACCGGCGCCGGCCTGGCCGCGACGACGGCGGGCCTGGGCGCGGGCTTGGCGGCCGGCTTGACGACCACGGGCGCGGGACGCGCGGCGGCGACCTGCGTCGGACGAGCATGGTGCGGCCTGGCGTGCGGACGGGCCGCAGGCCTTGCCTCGCGCGGATTGGCTCGCGGATTGGCGATCGGCCGCATGGCGGTGACCAGCGTGCCGTCGGCCCGGCGCCAGGTCTTCAGCCGCGAATCATCGGACGACGAGACGGCGACGGGCTTGGGCTGGGCGATCGGCCCGCCCAGCAGGCCGTCGGCCGGCGGAGCCTCGGCGGCGGGCGCCGCGCCAGCCAGGTCGGCGCGGTCGGCCGGCGGCGGCGCGGCCTCGGCCGGCTGGCTCAAGGTCGGCTGGGTGTCAGCCGGTTCCTTGGCGCTGCAGCCCGCCAGGGCCAGTACGAAAACGGCGGACGAGGCCAGGGCCGCCGTCCGGAACTTCGTCTGCAACATCGGGTCCCCCGATCCCATGCTTCAAATCCTCCGCGAGCAAGGCTCGCGGAGATACTGGTCCGCGAGGAAAACACGTCGTTGCGACGAAATCAAAACGGTTAATCGGGATTCACGAACCGATTTCCCCCGTGACGCGAACTCGCGCCGTTTCATAGAGCGCGATCGCCGCCGCGGCGGACACATTCAGGCTCTCGAAGCCGCCGGGCATGGGGATTTTACCCATCGCGTCGCAGTGCTCGGCGACCAGCCGGCGCACGCCTTCGCCTTCCGAACCCAGCACCAGCACGGTGGGGCCGCCGTCCAGCACCTCTTCCAGGCTCTGTTCGGCCTCGCCGGCCAGGGCCACGGCCCGCCAGCCCAGCTCCGCCAGTTCCTCCAGGGCCCGCGATAGATTGACCACGCGCGCGTAGGGCACCTTGTCGACCGCGCCGACGGCGGTCTTGGCCAGCACGCCGGAAAGGGCGGGGGCATGGCGGTCCTGCAGCACGGCGCCCCTGACCCCGAAGGCGGCGGCCGAGCGGAAGATGGCGCCCACGTTCTGCGGGTCGGTGATCTGGTCGAGCATGACGATCACGCCCTTGGCGGGGGTTCCCAGCTCCGCCAGCGACAGCGGCTCGGGCTCGGCCACCTTCATGGCGATTCCCTGGTGCACCGCGCCCTGGGGCAGAAGCCGGGCGATGTCGCCAGGCTCGAGAATCTGCAGGGCGGGGTGGCGCTGCAGATTCGGCGCGAGTCGCTTGGCCCGGTCCGGGGTGACCAAAAGGCGCTTCGCGGGGGGTCTGGCAGGGTTCGAAAGGGCCGATTCCACGGCGTGATTCCCCCAGATCCACTCCTTTTCGTCGCCTGCAGGCTTGGAAAAGGTCTTGTTTTTCTGAGGCTTGGAGCGAATTTCACGTTCTGGCGCTTTTGGCCTTCTACGGTCGTTGCGTTCAGAATGAGAGGACACTATAAGACGCGCTCCGATTTGGGGGCCACGAGGTTCCGCGAGCCGGTCCGGCGGTGCTTAAGCACAGTCCGTTCCTGCTCAAAGAGCTTTTGTTCCTCGATCCACAACGGCCTGTTTGACACGGCCGCCAAGATCGAAGATATGGCCGCCTCTTCCGGTAGTTCACATCGCGCCGTGGGGGAATGTCCCGAGCGGCAAAGGGGGCGGACTGTAAATCCGCTGCGAAAGCTTCGAAGGTTCGAGTCCTTCTTCCCCCACCACGCGCGATGAACCCCGGAAGAAGGGCTTGAGCCCCCGAACCAAGAGACGGGAGCCGATCGCGACCCCGCTGCCAGTTATTAGCCAGGCCCAGTCCTGGCTATAAGAGGGCGGGTATAGCACAATGGTAGTGCAGCAGCCTTCCAAGCTGAGGATGCGGGTTCGATTCCCGCTACCCGCTCCAGCTCCCCCAAGACGATACCCGTAAAAACAATCCGCCGGCGCGAAGGTAGAGACGATGGCCAAGGAAAAGTTCGAACGTAATAAGCCGCACTGCAACATCGGCACCATCGGTCACGTTGACCATGGCAAGACGACGCTGACGGCCGCGATCACGATCACGCTGGC